>NZ_JBITZS010000005.1:0-582215 GCF_044547045.1 Streptomyces sp. NPDC053048 | reverse complement strand
ACGTCCTGGGACATCTACGACCCGGTCGCCAACATCACCGCGTCCTGCAACTACGCGGCCGACAAGTACGGCTCCATGGACAACGTCAACTCCGCGTACTAAATCCGGAGCGACAAAGACGCCGCAGGGCGGCCGCACCCCACGTGGGATGCGGCCGCCCTGCTTCATGCCGTCGCCGGGGCGAAGCGGTGCCTTACTCCACCGTCCACTTCAGGGGCTCCTTGTAGTAGCCCCTCCGATAGGTGATGTGGGTGACCTTGCTCTTCTCCGGCACGATGACCGGCGTGCAGAGCGTCTGGTCGTCGCCCTTCTGCCAGATGGCGTCGGTGTCCTGCTCCTTGCAGTCGGCGGGCCGGCTGCTGAGGTCGCCGATGAGAATGAGCTTCGTCCCGGGCTGGTTGCCTTCCGACGTCGCGCTGAGCTCGCTCGTCACCATGGGGCCCTTCAGCGGGGCGTCGCCCTCGACGAGCTTGGCGTTCACATAGACCCAGGCGACGGTCATGCCCTGGTACTTGTTGGCGTCCAGCTGGGTGAGGTCCGACGCCTTGCCCATCACCACACGCTGACCGGTGATGGTGAACTTTCCGGTCTTTCCCCACCGCGAGATCTCCTGCAACTCGGGGCTGGGCTGACCGAGCTTCAGCGGCTGCTGGGATTCGGCCGATGCTTTCGCCGAGCCCTTTGCCGTCTTCTTCTTGCCGGAGGTTTCACAGGCGGTCAGTGATACGGCGGCGAGCAGAGCCGTGCCGGCGGCGAGCGCGGCGCGGCGCCATGACCTGGAATTCATGTGCGTGAGCAAGGTGTCCCCGTTGTCGGTGGTGCTTTCCGGTCCTTGAACCCGGAAGTGGCGCATGAGTTTACGGGTACCTGTGCGATGGCCGGTGCGTGGGGCCCGGCCCGTCCGGCGAGGGCCCCACGCGGCGTCAGGTCAGCGGCCCGAGGCGATGACCCGCTTGCCGTTCTGGTCGAGGGGGATGGGGATGGTCTGGACGGCGGTGCTGCGCTTCTGCCGGCCGTCGAGCGGCTTCTGGACGGCGTTGATGTTCAGCGATACGCCCTGGCCGCCGGTGAAGGTGCCGTTGGCGAAGGTGTTCACGCCGCTCGCGGTCACCTCGTAGCCGGTGGTGTCGACGATCCCGTGAGCCTGGCAGTCCCGGAAGACCTCTTCGATGGGGACGAACCAGAGCCAGTGGTTGTCCCCGTCGTGGTTGAGGTCGACCTTTTCGTTGAACCAGATCGCCACGTTCCCGGTGAGGCCGACCGTGGCCGTCCAGTCGATGTCGTACTTCTGGGTGCCGACCACCAGGGACGCCTCGACGACCGACTTCGGCGGAATCTTGAGCGGCAGGTCGACGCTCCAGTTCTGGGTTTCCTTGTGCGAGAACTCCTGCGTCGAGGACAGGCTCGCCTCGATCGAGGTGGTCTCGCTGACCTTGGCGACCGCCGGGATCTCCGCCGACACCTCCATCGTGACCCCGATCTTCAGCGACTCCGTCACCGAGATCCGCAGGTCCTGCTCGGTGGTCTTGCTCTGCTTGTACGTGACCAGCTGCTCGACGTCCGTGCCGTTGCGGTAGTTGGTGGAGACGGAGCTGACCTGGCCCGGGACGGGGGAGGGGGCGCTGGGGTCGTACGTGATGCCGCTGTACTTCGTACGGACCTGGTGCTGGTGGTAGTCGCCGAGCGAGCTCTGCTTCCCGTAATCCGTCGAGGCGGTGAAGCGGCAGCCGTTGGACTTGGGGAACCTCTCCTTGGCCATCCATCTTCCCCACTCGTCCGTTATCTCCTGGAGCGAGCGTGCGGCGCCCTTCGTCTTCCCGGCGCTCTGCTGCCGGGGCGCGGCGACCGCGGCGTTCGCCGTCGCGAGGGACACGGGAATCGCCGCGGCGACTCCCGCGGCGGGTGCGAGCGCGAGGAGGCGCCGCCTGGAGACATGGCTCATTGAATTCCGTACTTTCTTGCGGTTGTTGACGGAAAGCCGCGTTGAAGTGGCTTGGTGAGCAATGCAATCGGTGATCGACCGGGCTGCATAGGGACTTTGGTCCCGACAGTCACATAAGTATCAGGAGTTCACTCACGTCACGCGTCTGGAAGGTGACGACGCGTCAAGCACGGCAACCATGCGTCGGCCGACCGTGGCGCTTCCGCGCGCCACGGCCGTGCCCGCCTGCTGGGAGTGCGGTTGCTACCGCTACGGTCCGCCCGTCCGGGAGCCGTCGGAGCCGTCCGCCCGGACGACGCACAGGCCCCAGATGACGAGTGCGCACAGCGCGATGGCCACCACCGACCAGAGCGGGTAGTAGGGAATCGAGAGGAAGTTGGCCACGAGCAGCACGGCCGCGACGGTCACTCCGGCGATCCTCGCCCACAGCGACGCCTTGAACAGGCCGATGCCCACCATGAGCGCCAGCACGCCGAGCAGGAGGTGGACCCAGCCCCACGCCGTCAGGTTGAACTGGAAGACGTACTGGGGCGTGACCACGAAGACGTCGTCGTGGACTATGGCCATCACGCCCCTGAAGAGGTCCAGGAACCCGATGACCAGCATCATCACGGCCGCGAACACCGTCAGTCCGCCGGCCGCGGCCTGCGAGGTGTCCGTGCGGGGGTCGAGCGGGGACGACATGATCCACCTCCAGATCTGCGTGATACGGCCCGCCGGGGCCGCGCTCCCAGCGTCACCGTCCGGGCGGCGCGCCCGCATCGCCCGGAACGGGTGAGTCACCCGTGACGGAGGAGGCGAGCGGCGAGCCGGAGTCAGAGAATGCGCAGCTCCCTGCCGCGCTCCACCGCGGCCCGGCGCCGGGAGACGCAGAGCTTGTGGTAGACGCTCCGCAGATGCGTCTTGACGGTGTTCACCGACACATGCAACTCGGCCGCGATCTCCTCCGTGGACATCATCCGCGCCACACAGGCCAGCACCTCGCGCTCACGGCCGCTGAGCGGCTCCACGAGGGCGGGGCCCGATCCGGGGGCGGAACCGTTCACGGAACCATGCCCGTTCCCCTCGCCCGTCCCGTCCCCGTTCTGCCGCCCCTCGGCGAGCCAGGACGCCGCCCGCGCGGCCCCGCCGTGGCCCACGGGCACGTCGAGCAGCTGCCGCAGCCAGGGTGCGGCCTCGCTGAACGGCCTGCTCAGCCGCTCGGGACGGGCCGCGTCGGCCGCCTGGGCGACCAGGGCGTACGCCTGCGCCCGGTCCCCCTCCAGCATCGCGGCCCGCGCCCGCAGCAACAGGATGCGGACCCGGTCCGGCAGATTCAGCCGCGGTGACCGGCCGGCGTACCGGACGAGCCCCAGCGCCCGGCCGGTGCGCCCGGCGGCGAGGTGGGCGAAGGCCAGGGCGACGACGGGCGCGGGCCCGTCGGCGCCGGTGCCGCGCAGTGCGGCGACAGCGGCCCGGGGATCCCCGCAGGCCAGGGCGGCGGCCGAGCGCGCGAGGGCCAGGCGCTCGGTGTCCCACACCGCGTGCACCGGCCCGTGCTCGCGCAGCGCCGCCAGCGCCCCTTCCCGCCGGCCGCCGTCCAGCTCCAGACGGGACCGCAGGACGGTCCGCTCGGCAGCCAGGACCACGTCGTCATGCGTGTCCCGGCACCGCTCCGCCTGCTCGAGGTGACGCCGGACGGCGTCGCCGTCGTCGCGCTCGGACGCCACCGTGGCCAGTGCCAGATACCCGGATCCGCTGCGCCCGCCGGGCGGAACGCCGTACCGGTCGGCCGTCGCGAGCCCGCGCAGGGCGTGGTCCTCCGCCGCACCGAGCGCGCCCGCCACGGCCTCCGCCAGCGCGAGTGTTCCCAGCGCCTCCTGCCGAAGCCGCGCGAGCCCCGCCGTGTCGGCCTCGCACGCCCGCACGACGGCAGCGAAGGCATCCCGGGCCTCGTCGAGGCGGCCGGCACGCAGCAGCGCGCGGGCGAGCCCATGACAGCGCAACGCCTCGGTCCCCGGGTACGCCTCGAGCCGCCCCGGTGGCACCCGCTTCATGAGCTCCCGTACGGTGCGCGCGGCCGCCCCGGCGCGTACCGCCTCGTCGGTGCCGCCAGCGTCCTCGTACGGCCCGCACAGGAGCCACAGCAGAGCGTGCGCGAGCCGGGCCTCGGGGTCCGCACCTGGCGGCCCGCCGCGCAGAGCGGGCCCCGCCGCCGCGAGCCGTCTGCGGCAACCGGCCAGGTCGCCTCGCGCCAGCCGGCAGGCGGCCGCCACGAGGGCGGGTTCGGTGCCGCCGACGTCCGAGGGCATGCGGCAGAACAGGCCCGTCAGTCGGTCGGCCGCGGGGCCGGTGAGCAGTGTGACGGTCATCGACCGCCGGACGATCCCACCGGCGGCGTACTGCCAGTCCCCGGCAGCCGCAGCGTGCTCCACCGCCTCGGTGACCCGCCCGGCGGCTGCCAGTCGGCGTGCGGCCCGCGCGTGGAGCAGGGGCGTCAGTCCGGGCCGCTCCGCCCGCAGGTGGGTGCGCAGCACCGACGCGTACAGCGGATGCACCCGGAAGCAGGACGTTCCGTCGACCGCCTCGACGAAGCCGTTGGACCGGGCCAGCGTGTTGAGGGTCCGCTCGGCGTCCCGGCGCCCTGTCAGAGCGTTCGCGAGCTCGGGTTCGACGCGTTCCAGGACGCTCGTGCGCAGCAGCAGTTCCCGCGCGGCGGCGGGCCGGGTGCCGAAGGCCTCGGTGAGCAGATAGCCGGAGACGGCGTGCTCGGGTCCGGCGCCGGACCGGGCGAAGGCGGCGGGATCGTCCGACCGCCGCATGGCCAGCACGCACAGCTTCAGCCCGGCGGCCCAGCCCTCCGTCCGGGCGGTGAGCGATCGGACGGTGTCGTCCTCCGCCGGCAGACCGTGCCGCCGCAGGAGCGCCGCCGCCTCGTGCCGGGTGAACGCCAGGTCGGCGCCGCCGATCTCCGTCAGCCGGTCCTCGGCGCGATACCGGTGCAGCGGCAGCCCGGGATCCTCCCGGCTCGTCACCACCAGCCGCAGCAGGGGCCCGGCACGCGCCAGGACGGACTCGAGGCCCGTCGGCACTTCGCGCCCCGCCGTCCTGTCGAAGCCGTCGAGGACGAGCACCACCGGCTCGGGCAGCCGTTCCAGGGCCACGGCAAGGCGGGCCAGTGACCGCCGGCCGGCCCCCTCGCGCCACGCGCGCGTGGCGAAGCCGTCGGGGAACGCGGGCAGCGACCGGCGAAGGCCTTCGGTCAGCGAGGGCCAGAAAACGCCGGGGTCGCCGTCGTCCGGGCCGAGCGTCAGCCACACCACCCGCCCCGGAACCGCCCCGGTGCGCGCCCACGCGGCCACCAGAGTCGTCTTTCCGGCCCCCGCGGGCCCGGTGACGAGGGTCAGCGGCCCATCCACGCCCTGGCCGATCCGGTCCAGAAGCCGCTGACGGCGGACGTACGTACGGGGGACGGCGGGAACCGCGAACGTCGCGGTGGGCAGCGGCTCCCCGGACGGTGCGGGTGACGATGCCACCGTGCCGCTCCGGATGCCGCCGCGGCCGCTCCGGCCACTTCGGCCGCTGGGGGAGTCCCGGCCGCTCGGGGAGTCGGGGAAGCGGGGGGTCGGATGCATGCGATGACCGCCGTGGGGAGCGCCGGCCGGACCCGTTCTCCGGGCCCGGTCACCGCCACCATCGTCGCCTGCCACCGGCGGTGATCGCCACGCGGGCGCGGGAGGCGGCTCAGCGGCGGCGCCCTCCTCCGCCGCCGGACCTCGGGCGCAGCAGCGCGGCGGCCAGCACGGCGGGTGCCGTGATCACCAGGGTGAGCGTGACCAGCGACGCGCCGCGGGGCGGCTGTTTGCGCAGGCCCTTCGCGTAGCCGCGGTGGACACGGAGGGCGGGCGGCTGCCGGCGCGGGGGCGCGGCCTCCTTCGCGGCCGGCGGGGACGGCGCGTCCGACGGTGGCACGGCCTCCTCGCGGACGCGGACGCGGACGGGCTCCGGCGCCGGCGGAGGGGCGGGAGCGGGCCGGAGCCGCACGGGCGGGGGCGGTGCCACGGGGGCGGGCGGCACGGGCGGTGGCGGCAGCGCGGGCGCCGCCTCGGGCAGCCGTGCCGGAAGCCGGGGCTCGGGGCAGCTCAGCCGCACGCCGGCGTCGAGCACGAGGAGACGCGCGTGGACGTCCACGCCCAGGCCGAGGCACGGGGGCAGGGGCGCGGGCGGCAGCACGGTCAGGCTGCCCGCGACGGCCGTCAATGGCGTGCGGTCGGCGGCAACGCGCCCCCCTGCCTCGTCCGCGGCCGCTCCGCCCGCCGAAGCCAGCACGGCGGCGACGGCCAACACCACGTACCCCGTTCTCAGAAGTGCCCTCATGCGCAACAGCCTGCACATCGGGGTGTGCGGCCGGATGCGATCGCCCCGGATTCCTCCGATGGACGGAAAGTCGGCTCGGCTTACCGCCGGGGAGGACCCGCGGAGACTCAACCGCGCGGGTGACAAATCACGGCCGTATCGCTGTCAAGAAAGGGCGAACGGTCCCGGCCGCGCGACGATACCCGCACCGAGGCCCATCAGCCCCTCGGACCACTCTCTGTGCGGAGGAGCCCATGTACGCTGCCGAGTTGGCCGCCAAGACCGTCGAGCCCAGCGCCGACGAGGAGCGCCTGGCCGAGGACTACGTCACCATCCTCGCTTCGGTCTCCGCGATGGACCAGGCGTTCCGTGACGGGGACTGGAGTCGGGCGCGCGACGAAGCCGATCAGCTCATGAGCGCCGCGGAGGAGATGTGGTCGGCCCTGTCCGCCTGGGAGGACGGCGAGCACCCCGGCGCCCCGGTCGTCGTCGCCGACGCCGCCAAGGTGCGTCAGCTCATCGCCGTCTACGCCCGGCCGCACGCGGTCGGCCGCGCCCTGTATCCGGCCAGCCTGATCGAGGACTTCCAGCTGCGGACCACCGTGGAGAACGAGGATCTCGCGCCCTGCTGAGCGCGGCCCCCTACGACGGCCGCCGGCCGGCTTCGGGAGGCCGGAACCCGAGGACCGCCTGAACGGGAAGGTGGTCGCTGGGGAACCGCCCGCCGTCGGAGAAGGTGTTGATGTCGGCCCGCAGTGTGCGGACGGAAGGGGAGGCCAGGATCCAGTCGATGCGGTCCCCGTCCGGCACCAGCGGTCCGTAGCCGTGGAACGTGGCGTACTGCGGGCCGCGTTCTGCGGCGGTGTCCCAGGTGTCGGCCAGCGCACCGTTGTCGAGCATCGCGTCGTACACGGGGTTGCGGTGAGCGGCGACGTTGAAGTCGCCGGTCACGATGCGGGGGAGCGTGGCGTCGAGCTCCCGCAGCCGGCGGGTGATCAGCTCCGCACCGCGTTCGCGGGCGTACTGGCGGGCGTGGTCGAGGTGGGTGTTGAGGACGTAGAAGCGGGTCCGGGTCGGCAGGTCGGTGAATCGGATCCAGCTCGCCATGCGGATGACGGTGTTGCCCCAGCTGGTCGAGCCGATGAGGGAGGGGGTGTCGGACAGCCAGAACTGGTCGTACTCGTCGGGGACGAGCCGGCGGCTGTCGTAGAAGACGGCGCCGAACTCGTCATGGCTGCCCCCTGCCCGGCCCATCCCGATCCAGGCGTAGCACGGGCCGAGGTCGTCGGCGATGTCCCGCAGCTGACCGTGCAGCCCCTCCTGCGTGCCCAGCAGATGGGGCTGCTCGCGGCGCAGCAGTCGGCGCATGACGGGCCGGCGCTCGGACCAGGGATGCGGGCCGCTCTCGGAGGCGTAACGCAGGTTGAAGGTCATGACCCGCAGCGCCCACCGGTGATCCTCCGTCGCGGGGCGCGTGGCCGCGGTGGCCGGCAGGGGAGCACCGGCCGGGGCGTACGCGGTGCCGGGGGTTCCGGCGGGCAGCCGGGTGACCGCCGCGGCGGCCGCCAGGTGCAGCGCGGTACGACGGCTCGGTGACGGGCTGGGCGATGGGCTGGGCGACGGGCTCGGTGCGCACGACGCGGGTGCGGGCACGGTGCCTCCCGGATCAGGAGGGCCCGGCCGCGCGCGGCACGAGCGGAGCCCTCGGCGGTCCCGTCCGCAGCATGCGTGAGGTTCCTCGACGCGTAACGGTCGTTTTGCGACCGGTTGCCGGTGGCCGTCGTATGCCATGGTGGCCGAGAAGCGCCGGTGGCGCCCGTCCCGGCCGGCCGTGGTCATCTGTGCGATTGTCGGGACGCACGTCACTCCCTACTCTCGCGGGATGGCCATCCCCACCGAGCCCATCGGCAGCATCCCCCGTCCTTCCGAGCTGCTGGCCGCCCTGGCGGCCCACGCCTCGGGCGAGATCGGCGAGGCCGAACTGGCCGCCGCCCAGGAGCGCGCCGTCCATGACACGATCCTCCGGCTGGAGGAGACCGGCTCGCCGGTCGTCACCGACGGCGAGCAGTCCAAGCCCAGCTTCGCCACCTATCCCCTCACGGGACGGGACGGGCTGTCGCCCGACGGCGTCGTGATCCCCTTCGCCGACGGCCACCACCGGCAGCTGCCGGCGCTCACCGCGGGACCGTTCCGCTACGGCGTCCACGCCGACCGGTACCTGCGGGCCGCGCAGGGCATCGCGAGCGTGCCGGTCAAGCAGGCCGTCATCGCCCCTTCGGCGCTGAGCCTGCTCTATCCGGCGGACGGCATCGACGGGTACGCGCGCGAGGCGTTCCTGGACGACCTGGCGAACGAGGCCGAGGCCGACATCCGCCGCTGCCTGGAGGCCGGGGCGCACGTCGTCCAGCTCGACTTCACCGAGGGACGGCTCTCGCTCAAGCTGGACCCCGCCGGAAGCGTCCTGGACGACTTCATCGCCCTCAACAACCGGGTGCTCGAACGGTTCTCCGCCGCCGAGCGGGCGCGGATCGGCGTGCACACCTGTCCGGGGGGAGACCACGACTCCACCCACAGCCTCGACGTCGACTACACGGACCTCCTCCCCAAGCTGCTGCGGCTCAAGGCGGGCATCTTCTACGTCCAACTCGCGAGTGAACCGGATCCGGACAAGGTTCTGGCCGTCATCGCCGAGCACCTGCCCGCCGACGCGCGGGTCTTCATCGGTGTGACCGACCCGATCGACCCGAGGATCGAGACACCCGAAGAGGTGCGCGACCGGGTACTGGCGGCCGCCCACCACCTGCCCGTCGACCGGCTGGGCACGTGCGACGACTGCGGGTTCTCCCCCTTCGCCGACGACACCTCCACCTCCCGTGACACCGCCTTCGCGAAGATCCGGGCCCGGGTGGAGGGGACGGCCCTGGCCGCCCGGGAACTGGGAGTCTGACGGCGGGTCGGTAGCGGGCAGGGGCCGCGAAAACCCTTCGCGCCTGCTCGTCTCGCCCGGTACGGTCGCGAGCGTGTTCCCACTGCGGGAGCCCAAGAGTTCCGCGCGCGGCCGTCCCGGCAGTTCCCACGCTGAGAGTAGGTTTCGTCAATGGCATGTCGTATCAGTGAGCTCGTGCTCAAGTGCCGCGACCCCGAGGCGCTGGCGCGGTTCTGGTGCGAGGTCCTGGACTTCGTCGTGCTCGGTCGTGAGGCGGAGGGCTGCATCGAGATAGGTCCTCGCGAAGGGTTCGGCGGCCCGCAGCCGACGATCTTCCTCATCCGCAACGACGACCCGAAGAACGCGCATGACCGGCTGCACATCGACGTCAACGCCACCGACCGCGATCAGGACGCCGAGCTCGAACGCCTCCTGAAGCTCGGGGCACGCCCGGCCGACGTCGGCCAGACCGGCGACGAGTCCTGGCACGTTCTCGCCGACCCCGAGGGCAATGAGTTCTGCCTGCTCAAGGGCCGACTCAACCCGATCTGACGGTTCGGCGGTCCCCGGTGCGGCCCCACTGGGGCCCGCCGCGGCCCCGCGTACCGCGGGTTTCCGGCCGTGGGAGATGATTCCCGTCATGCGATACGACGAGGCACTCATAGGGCACTGGAGCAGTGCGCCGTTCGACTACGGGGTGATGGAGAGCAGCGATCTCGCCTTCCTGCCCGACGGCCGCGGCTGGGGCGTGCTCGCCAACCTGGCCGGAATGGAAGTCGTCCGCTTCCGCTGGCACTGCCCCGGCCCCGGCCTGCTGGAGATCCGGGACGAGCACTACGCCCAGGGACAGTGGGACGTGGACACGGACGGATTCTCCTCGGTGGAGGAGACGGCGTCCGCCGAGTACGTGACGCTCAGCCGCTACACCATCGGCCCGGAGGAGGCCGCGGTGGGCGAGCCGCGGCAGCTGACGGCCGTGACGTTCGAGGAGACCGTGATGGGCGCGTTCGTCTACGCCCGAGGGGCCCGTGAGATCGAACCGACCCAGGACCCCTCGTACAGCCTCTTCCCCTACACCTGATCCCCGGCCCGCCGCCGAACCGCGGCGGCCCCGCTCACCGCGCCCCCATGTAGTCGGCCCAGATGCGCGCCGGGAACGCGTTCCCGCGCTGCGAGCCGTCGCCGCCCACGTCGGACATCGGCAGCAGCTGCGGTTCGTTCGGCTTCATGCGGAACATGGTGACGGCCGTGGACAGTTTCTCGGTGGAGCCGATGAACCAGGCCGACTTGAGCCGGTCCTGGTCGCCGGTACGGCCGGCCAGGAAGGGGCCGACGCGCTCGGCCGTACGGGCGTCCGCACCGACCGCACCGTCCCCGCCGTCCGCACCGTCGACGCCCTTCTCGCCGACCTCGCGCAGGACCTCCGCGACCTTGTCCGCCACGTTCTTGTCCAGCGCCCGCCGGGCCTTCGCCCGGCTCTCGAAGCCGCCGATCGACGTGCCGTCCTTGAGGAGCTTCGTCACCGAGTAGGGGTCGTTCTGCGCGCCGTGGTTGGCGAACGTCGCGTACGCCCCGGCCATGCGGATCGCGCTGGGCGTCGAGGTGCCGACCGGGAAGGACTGGTCCAGCCCGGCCAGGCTCTCCTTGAGCAGGCCGGTGCCGACGGCGGTGTCCCGTACCTTCTCCAGCCCCACGTCCCGGCCGAGCTGTGAGTACGTGGCGTTGCCGCCGGTCATCAGGGCCTGGCGCAGGGTGGGGTGCGACTCGTCGGGGCCGGCGCCGTCCGAGGACTCGTCCTTGAGGCCGCCGCCCTCGCCGTAGTAGCTGTCCGGGGTCACCTCCTGCCGCTTGCGGCCGTCGCCGCCGGAGGAGGGCACGCCGTGCTCGAGGGCGGAGGCGAGGACGAACGGCTTGAAGGCGGAGCCCACCGGGACGCCGAAGGTGTCGGCGTTGTTCAGGAAGTGCTGGGTGGCGTCGGGGCCGCCGTAGAGGGCGAGCACGGCGCCGTCGGACGGACGCACCGAGGCGGCACCGGCCTGCACGCCGGCATCGGCGGAACGCTTCTTCGGATCGATGTTCTTCTCCAGCACGCCCTCCACCGCCTTCCTCAGCTGCTCCACGCGCTTCTTGTCGAAGGTGGTGTGGATCTTGTAGCCGCCGCGGGCGAGCTCCTGGTCGGTCAGCAGCGTGCGCTGCTTGATGTACTTGTTGGCGACGTCGACGAGATAGCCGGTCTGGCCGCCCAGGCTGGTGGAGGTGGACTGCCTGCGCGGTTCGGGGAACGTGCGGTACTTGTCCCGTTCCGCCCGGTCCATCAGACCGGCCTTGACCTGCCGGTCGAGAATCCACTTCCAGCGGTCCACCGCCCGCTCGTGGTTCTTCCTGCCGCCCGAGGGGTCGTACAGCTCGGCACCCTTCAGCAGCGCCGCGAGCATGGCGCCCTGGCTCGGATCGAGCTTCTTGGCGGGAATGCCGTAATAGGCCTGTGCGGCGGCTTCGATTCCATAGGCGCCGCGCCCGAACCAGCTGGTGTTCAGATAACCCTGGAGGATTTCCTGCTTGCTCTTCGTCCGGTCCACCTTCAGCGAGATGACGAACTCCTTGACCTTCCGGGAGACGGTCTGTTCCTGGGAGAGGTAGGTGTTCTTCACATACTGCTGGGTGATGGTCGAGCCGCCCTGGGTCTCCTGTCCCTGCGCCGTGCTGGCGGCCGCCCGGAGGATGCCCTGGAACGAGACGCCGGAGTCCCGGTAGAAGCTCTCGTTCTCGGCGGCTATCACCGCGTTCTGGGCGGATTCCGGGACGTCCGACAACCGGACGATGGTCCGGTTGAGCGCCCCCAGGCTCACCATCTGGGTGCCGTCCGACCAGTAGTAGACATTCGCCTCCTGACGGGCCGCCGCGTTCTCGTCGGGAATGTCGACGGTCGCGTAGACGTAGGCGAACAGACCGCTCAGGCCGCCCACGACGAGCGTGAGGGGGACCAGGACCTGGCGCCAGGACGGAAGCCAGCGGCGGAACCCGCGTCTGCCGCGGCGCGGGTAGTCGATCAGACGCCGGCCGGCCACCGCCTCCTTCCGGCGGCGTCGGCTGGGACGAAGCGTGCTCCGGTGCTTGCTCAAGGCCAGTCGCTCCTCGACGAGGCGGCTCATGCGGGACAGGGATGGGGGACAGGGGTGGACATGGAGAGAGACGATCTTGCAAGGTCGCCGGTTGGCCGTTCCAGATGAGCGTTGTGTGACAGAACCGCAGGCCGGCGGTCCGGCAGCCCGGCAGTCCGGCCGGAACGGGCGCGGGGCGAAGTGACCGGAACGGTCGTTACCCGGCCGGGGGTGGAGTGCCACTGTGCACAGCACTGGAGCGCACAGCACTGAAGCCTGCACAGCACTGAAGCTGTGGAGCCGTTCTCTTCCCAGGAGGCGCGATGAGCACCCTCTCGGGCTCACGCATCGACGTGATCTCGCACGACGTCCTTCCGGCCGGCAGCTCGATCGCGATCTCGGTGCGGCTCGCCGTCACCATCGAGAGCCCCGAGGCCACGGTCGACCTCACGAGGGAACTGCGCCGCCTGGTCGCCGGGGCGGGCGTCGCCGAGGGCACCTTGCACCTGTACTGCGGTCACACGACCTGCGGCCTGGTCGTCAACGAACGCGATCCCGGCCTGGAAGCCGACATGCACGAGGTCCTGGAACGCCTGGCCCCGCACAGCGCGATCCACCCCTACGCCCACGACAAGCTGCGCACCCCCGCCGAACGCCTGGTGCACGCCGAACGCGACAACGGTCACTCCCACGCCCGAGCCATGATGGCCACCCACCCCGAGCTCAGCATTCCCGTCACCTCGGGCGCGCTGTACCTCGGCCGGTGGCAGGCGGTCATGCTCACCGAGTTCGACGGCCCCCGCACCCGCGAGGTCCTGGCCCGCGTCCACAGCGCGCTGCCGGTGAGGACGTACGACGGTGGGGCGGAAGGGAACTGACGACGGCTCGGCGGCACGGGACCGGCCTGGTCCAGACCTATTGACGGCCGCGCACGGCCGTCCTACCGTCCCGGCCAAGACCTTTGCCCACCGCTTGGGGCCACCGGGAGCGCAGCATGTTCGGTCGGAAGTCCCGCCTGCTCGGATGCGGCCTGGCCGCGGCCCTCGCCCTCACCTCCGCCGCACAGATCCCGGCCGGTGCGGCACCGGCCGCGCCGCACGAGGAGACCTGTGCCGTGAAGTCCAGGCCGACGGGCAAGGTGCTCCAGGGCTACTGGGAGAACTGGGACGGAGCCGCCAACGGCGTGCACCCGCCGTTCGGATGGGTTCCGATCACCGACTCCCGCATCGGGAGCCACGGCTACAACGTGATCAACGCGGCTTTCCCGGTCATCCGCCCCGACGGCACCGTCCTGTGGGAGGACGGCATGGACGCGACGGTCAAGGTCGCGACCCCGGCCGAGATGTGCCGGGCCAAGGCGGCCGGGGCCACGATCCTGATGTCCATCGGCGGGGCGACGGCCGGCATCGACCTGAGCTCCGCCGCCGTCGCCGACCGGTTCGTCGAGACGGTGGTGCCGATCCTGAAGGCGTACAACTTCGACGGCATCGACATCGACATCGAGACGGGCCTGACCGGCAGCGGTGACATCACCAAACTGTCGACGTCACAGGCCAACCTGATCCGCATCATTGACGGCGTCCTCGCCCGCATGCCCGCGAACTTCGGCCTGACGATGGCACCGGAGACCGCCTATGTCACCGGCGGCAGCGTGACGTACGGCTCGATCTGGGGCGCCTACCTGCCGATCGTCAAGAAGTACGCGGACAACGGTCGGCTGTGGTGGCTGAACATGCAGTACTACAACGGGAGCATGTACGGCTGCTCGGGGGATTCGTACCAGGCCGGGACGGTCAAGGGCTTCACCGCCCAGACGGACTGCCTGAACAAGGGCCTGGTCGTCCAGGGCACGACGATCAAGGTCCCCTACCACAAGCAGGTGCCGGGGCTGCCCGCCCAGCCCGGCGCGGGCGGCGGCTACATGTCCCCGAGCCTCGTCGCCCAGGCCTGGAACACCTACGGCAACGGCCTCAAGGGTCTGATGACCTGGTCCCTGAACTGGGACGGATCGAAGGCGTGGACCTTCGGTGACAACGTCAAGGCGCTTCAGGGCCGCTGAGCCGCGGCCTGGCACCGGCCGGACCGGAACCGAGTCATCTCGGTCAACCGATGGCATCCCAGACGACCGCTGTTCCCGCGAAGGCGCCATTGGTGAACTTCCCGGCCGTCAGGAAGGCGATGCGACCGTTCTTGGTCTTCACGCAGAGGCGGGAGCCCCCCTCGACCGGCAGCGTCTCGACCGCCTG
Source organism: Streptomyces sp. NPDC053048 (assembly GCF_044547045.1). Taxonomy (NCBI): domain Bacteria; kingdom Bacillati; phylum Actinomycetota; class Actinomycetes; order Kitasatosporales; family Streptomycetaceae; genus Streptomyces; species Streptomyces sp. NPDC053048. The sequence continues at coordinate 567,665 of NZ_JBITZS010000005.1, read as the reverse complement.
GGTGCGCAGCAGGTCGGCGCAGTCCTTGCGGACAGGTGTACCGGTGCGGGTGTAGGGCGCCAGGGCGGGGGTGTCGTGCACCAAGTCGCCGCTGGTACCGAACGCCGTCGCACCCTGAGCGTTGAGCTGGGGGTACAACACGATGAAGCCGCCCCCATAGGCGGCGTCGGAGCTCTGCACCGTGGGTGGGTTGGCGTCGAGGTCGAGAGAGGCCAGCCGAATCGGTCCCCTGTACCGGATGGTGTCGGTGGCGGGTGCGCCGGTTGCTTCCGATCCCGAGACGGTCGGCTGCACGGCCGTGTCGCCACCGGCGGACAGGCCGGTGCCGGCCGGGGGCGACACCCCCTGTGCGCCCTGGCTGCCGTGCGCGGTGTTGCCGTCCTGACGGGCGGTGCCCCAACCGAAGTGGGCGCTGAGGAAGGCCCCGAGGGCTGCCGTGCACACGAGGGCCACGCTGATGGCGACGGCTTTGCCCGTCGACTTCCCTGGCGGTGGGGTTGCGGGGGCAGGTGGGGTGATGTGGATGTCGCCACCGGCGACGAACGCGTCCCCGGTCCCGGAGTGGCGGTTCTGTTGACGGTGGTCACGGCCGGGGCGCTGGTGGGACGTGGTCATCGGTTGACCGTGATGTCCCCACCGGCAACGAACGCGTCTCCGGTCCCGGAGTGGCTCACGTGCTGCTCGATGTGCCTCGAGTGGGCGCCCCGCGGGGGATCGGCCAACAACTGCCGAAGCTCCTCGGCAACGGCCGGGTCCTGCAGGAGGAGCCAGGCGATTCGCTGCTGAAGGTTCTGCTGGACGGCCTCGGTGACGCTCTGGTCGCGGTTGGCATGAGCAGCGGTGACGGTGGCCTGCAGCGCGTCGAGGTCGGCGGTGATCGTATCGGCCTGGCCCGGCATGACTCGCTGCCAGAGGCCGATCAGTCCAGTGCGCAGCGCCAGCCACGCATCCGTGACCATCAGATTGGTGATGGTCGAGCCGGCTATGCCTGCCAGCTCGGCGAGCTCGTTCACGATGAGTCCCCCTCAGCTCCCGAACTGCGCGTACTTCTGTTCCCGCGGCGCAAGCATAGGGATCGCAGTGGCGTGAGTGCGGTGGTTCTCCATCATTGATGCGGAGTGGCCTCCGGGCAGCTGACGGGGTCGACAGGGGGGTGGTGGCCTCCGCGGCTTCCTGCCTCCGGGGTTCACGCTCTGGGTGCCGCGCTCACTCGGACCGTCACCTTTTCACCCGTATGGCTCAGCTGGGTAGCGCGCCGCGTGCTTCGCCGCCGCACTGTGAGAGGGCGAGTGCGGTAAACGCGCAGCCATTGGGGGTGGGAGGTCTGATGGAATACACCGCTCCTACTGCCGGACTCATCATTGCCGCAGTGCTGTTCCTCATCGGCGTACTCAGTGTGAACGACCTCGCGGCCCGCGATTTCAAGGTGACCATCTCTGGAAAAGTAGGGCCGTTCCAGAGGGGAATACTGGTAGCCGCTTCTGTTCTCTGTCTTGTGCTTTCTGTCGTGGGGTTTTATCTGCTCGCCAATCGCCCCTCCGGTTCGGGTCAGCCGCCGCCCGGCCAGACCGCGCCAGTTGGTCGTCAGATGACGATAAGGGTGTCCAGCTCGTTGCCGGCCGAGGATCAGGAAGTGGTGCAGGAGACCGACGTGGTAACCGTCAACGGCGCACGTGTGACGCTTTCCATGGACAGCGACAGGCCGCAGACGAATGACGTCCTTCATTTCGAGGGGGAACCCGGCGAACTGGAATACAAGGTCGAGATTACGATGGTTTCGAGAGACGGTTCCAAGCAGGAGTACTCGGGGAGTGGAACCATCTACATCGACAACGGTCTCTCGTACATTGTTCAGCTGAGCGGGGACGATCCGCCGCAGGCTGTACTGGAGAGAGCGGCCGGTTGATTATTGAAGCTTGACGCGGCAAGTGCGTCAGGCCGGAGCGGGGCCGTCGGTCCTGCTGGTGTCGAACGGGCCGGCTCCAGCCGCCACCGCGGCTGGAGCCGACCCGCGGGCAAGCGGTCAGCCGGCGGTCGCCGGCTTGGGGGAGTCCACTCCCGGGCGCGGCTTGCGCCACAGGCCGCGGGTGAAGTCGGGGATGTCCTGCGGCATGCCCTTCGCCTTGATCGAGGCGTGGCTGAGGGCCACGGGAGCCGTCCAGGTGGCCGCGTCGTAGACGTCGAAGTCGGGGACCAGGCCGAGCCGCAGGCACTGGATCAGGCGGAAGATCATGATGTAGTCCATGCCGTCGTGGCCGCCAGGCGGGTTGGCGTTCTCCTGCCACAGCCAGTGGTCCCACTTCGCGTACGCGCGGAAGTCACCCCACCGGTCGTTGGACATCTCCGGCTCGAGGTAGATCCGCGGCGGATAGTCCTCGAAGACGCCCTTGGTGCCGCCCAGTACGTTCAGGCGGCTGTAGGGGTGCGGATTGGAGACCGCGTGCTCCAGGCGGATGACCCGGCCCTTCGCCGTCTGCACCAGGCTGACCGACATGTCGCTGCCGACGTAGCTCTCCTTCCAGCTCGGATCGCCCGGCGGCATGTGCTGCTCCCGGTAGGCGGCCAGGCCGAGCGCGGGGGAGCCGAACGTTGTGATCCGTACGGCGCGGTCGCCGCGGTTGATGTCCATGTAGTTGGCGACGGGGCCGAAGCCGTGGTTGGGGTAGAGGTCGCCCTTGAGGCGGGTGTGCCACCGGCGGCGCCACGGACCTTCGTAGTACGTGGGGGAGAACATCAGCTCGCGCAGATCGTGGATGTACGCGCCCGCACCGTGCAGCAGCTCGCCGAAGAGCCCGGCATGCGCCATGCGCAGCACGCGCATCTCGTTCCTGCCGTAACAGCAGTTCTCCAGCTGGAGACAGTGCCGCCGCGTGCGTTCGGAGAGGTCGACCAGCTGCCACAGCTGCCCCAGTTCCATGGCGAGGGGGCACTCGACCCCGACGTGCTTGCCGCCCGCCAGCGCGGCCCGCGCCATCGGGAAGTGCCACTCCCAGGGGGTGGCGACGTAGACGAAGTCGAGGTCGCCGCGCTCGCACAGCCGCTCGTAGTCGTCCTCGCCCTTGATGTAGAGCGCCGGGGCGGGCCGGCCCGCCGCGGTCACCTTGGCGGCGGCCTTCCGCGCCTTCTCCGGGACGACGTCGCACAGCGCGTTGACCTGGACGCCGGGCATGGCGAGGAAGAGGTCGGTCATGGAGTCGCCGCGATTGCCCAGCCCGATGATGCCGATCCGGACGGTGTCGCGCCGCTCGAAGGGTACGCCGATCATGGTTCGGCCCTGGCGCTCCGGCCAGGCCGGTTCGTTCCCGGTCGCCGGCTTGCCCGAGGCCCGTGCCGGGGCGTCGGCCGCGCCCACCGCGCCGAGTCCGCCGAGGGCCGTGCCCAGCCCGGCACCGGCCGCACCGGCGGTTCTCAGCACGGACCGGCGGCTGGGCTCACCGGAACCCTCACCGCTGTGGTGCTCGTTCCCATGCTGCTCGTTCCCGTGGTGCTCGTTCTGGTTCCGCGGTGCTGACTCGTGCATCGGTCCTCCAGGGGCGATGGTGAGTTGCGGGTGCATGAACCAACCACGGCAAGGACCCTGACGCGTGGGACCGATGAAGCGCAAGGGGCGGGAGGCGACCACTCCGCGGTCAGCCGGCGGACGCGGCCCCGGGTGCCGGAGTGCGGGCTGTGGCCGCCGCGGTGACGTCGGCGACCGGCTCCACCATGTCCGGCCCGTAGACGTCCGAGTTGACGACCCTCAGCAGCAGGCAGAACGTGCCGTCGAGCCCGTACCGCCGGGCCAGCCGGCCGTGGTGCCGGGCCAGATGCCGTATGGCCGCCTGGTTGGTGACCGCGCGCTGGCCGCAGGAGAGGAAGACGGGGCGGCCGCCCTGCGGCCCGGTGATCCGGGCGAGCAGCACGTACTCGGTCCTGCCCTTCTCCAGCCGGTACGTCTCCCCGCCGATGGTGAACGCGCCGCCGTCCGGAGCGTTCTCGTAGTCGGTGTTCACCTCGACGCCCGGCAGCAGCGACCGCAAGTGTGCCTCGGTACGGCGGTTCGACGCCGGGCCGCCCACGCAGAACTCGGTCCGGGTGCCGAAGCCCTGGCGGGCGGTGTCGTGCACCACGATGTCCGCGTGGGCCCCGCACTCCTTGATCAGGGCGGAGAGTTCGAGCAGGGCGAACGTGTCGTAGCGCGAGACGCTGTGCCCGCTCGCGCTCGGGTCCTGGTTGACCACGAGCAGACACTCCGAGCCGGTCGGCAGGCCGAGGAAGGTCTGCTGGCGACGGAGGCGGCGCCGCCACAGATAGGTTCTGACGAACCATCCGGCGGCGGCGCTGATGGCGCTGGCGGCCAGCCCCAGGACGATGTTGCGCACGTCGTCGTTCATAGGCGGGCAGCTTAGAGCCTTGGCCCTAGGGCCAAGGCTCGAGGGCGGGCGTCTGCGCGTGAGCGGGCGCACGGCGCAGCGCACAGCGCACCGTGCGTGGCTCGGCGGGTGCTCCCGTACGCCACCGCGGCTTGCGCTGGGTGGGGCCCGGACGGGAACGCTGACCCTTGTACGGGCGCGTATCCCGGGGCGGAGGCGGAGATGGGGCTGTTCTCGAGGAAGTCCAAGCAGTCGAAGAAGTCCAGGTCCGAATCGGACCGTGAGCAGGGCAAGAAGAAGAGCAAGGGCAAGAGCAAGCGCGGCGCGGGGGCACACGGCGCGCACAGCGTGCACGGCGAGGCCCACGGCTCGGAATCGGGCGGCGGCTCGGACGGCGGCTCCGGCGGCGGCTCCTGCGGATCCGGTGGATCAGGCGGATGTGGCGGCAGCTACGGCTGAGCCCTGCCCCGTCAGGAAATCGTGTACGGCACCGGGTGGATCTCGTCGGTCGGATGGCCCGCCCGCTCGTGGATGCGCTTGACCGCGTCCGCGGAGGGCCCCTCGGAGAGGCAGTAGACGGTCCCGGACTTCGGATCCGCCCATGCCCGCTCGAAGTGCACGCCTTCCTCGCGCTCGATTGCCTGGTCGGCGCGGTGCGCGGCCTTGAGCTGATCCTCGGTGATGCCCTTCATGTCGTGGTGGACGTCCATGAACTTCGTCATGTCCCGCACCTTCCTCATGGTGAACACCCCCCTCTTCCTTCCCTCTCTTCCATGATGCGCCCGTCGAGGCCCTGACGTCGGCAGTCCAGAGGGACTTGCAGAGACTCATTTGCAGAGATCTCTATGCAGAGAACCCTTTGCATCATAGGCTCCACCCGTGACCGATGAACCCGAGCACACTGAACCCGAACACGCTGAACCCGAACACACTCCGGCCGCCGCCAGACCCACCCGCCGTATCGACGCCCGCAGCCTGCGGGGACTGGCCCATCCCCTGCGGATGAGCATCCTGGAAGTCCTCGCGCTGGACGGGCCCGCCACGGCCACCCACCTGTCGCGGCGGCTCGGCGAGAACACCGGTACCGTCAGCTGGCACCTGCGCCACCTCGCCGAGCACGGCTACATCGAGGAGGAGCCGGGGCGCGGGACGAAGCGCGAGCGCTGGTGGCGGGCCGTCAGGGACGCGAAGCTGCTCGACGCCGCCGAGTTCCACGACGACCCCGGCACGCGCGACGCGCTCGCCGTCTACCTGCGTCAGCTGGCGCAGCAGTTCTTCGCCCGCACGGTGACCTACCTGGACGAGAACTGGGACGGTGAATGGCAGCACGCCGCCACCTTCTCCGACTGGCGCGACCTGCGGATGACCCCCGCTCAGCTCGCCCGGCTCAACAAGGACTTGATGGACGTCGTCGCCCGTCACACCCCGGCACCGGGCACGGAACCGGATCCCGGCGCGCTGCCCGTCATCGTGCAGATCCAGTCCTTCCCGCGCAGAGAGCGGGGCGGTCCCGCGTGAACCGGTACGTACGTGGCGGCCTGCTGCGCCGCCACCGCGACTTCCGGCTGCTGTGGTGCGGTGAGACGGCGGGCAAGTTCGGCGCGTCCGTCACCGGGGTGGCCGTGCCGCTGGTCGCCGTCTCCACCCTGCACGCGGGAACCCTCGAAGTCGGGCTGCTGAGCGCCTGCGCCTGGCTGCCCTGGCTGGTCGTCGGCCTGCCGGTGGGTGTCTGGGTGGACCGTTCCCGCCGCCGGCCGATCATGCTGGCCGCGGCGGCGGTGTCCGTCCTGCTGTTCGCGAGCGTCCCGCTGCTCGACCGGCTCGGCCGGCTGAGCATGGGCTCCCTCTTCGCGGTCACGCTGCTCACGGGCGTGGCGGCGGTGTTCTTCCAGACGGCCTACAGTGCCTATCTGCCCGGCCTGCTCGACCCCGAGGACCAGCCCGAGGGCAACTCCAAGCTGCAGGGAAGCGCTTCGGCGGCGCAGATCGCCGGTCGCTCGGCGGCCGGGCTGACAGCCCAGCTGGCCGGTGCGGTGAGCGCGATGTTCGCCAACGCCGGGATGTTCCTCGTCTCGCTGCTCTGTCTGGCGGCCATCCGGCACCGCGAGCCGCGCCCCGGCGGGCCGGCGGAGCACCGGCGCGGGACGATGGCGAGCGAGATCCTGGCCGGCCTGCGGCTGGTCGCCGACGACCGGTGGCTGCGCACGCTCACGCTGTTCGGTGCCGTCTCGAACCTGGGGCTCATGGGCTACCAGTCGATCCTGGTGGTGTTCCTGGTCCGGGAAGTGGGCCTGCCGCCCGGCACCGTCGGCATACTGATCGCCGTCGCGGGCGCGGGAGGCGTCGCCGGGGCCTTCATCGCCCGCCGCGCCGCCGGGCGCTTCGGCACCGCGGGCGCGACGCTGCTGTGCGAACTGGGCCTGGCCGTACCGGCCCTGCTCATCCCGCTCACGACCAGTGGCGCCGGCACCCTGCTCTACGTGACCGGTGGCTTCTGCGTATCGGCGGGCGTGGTCGCCGGCAACGTCATCAAGGCGGGCTTCCACCAGAGCTACTGCCCACCCCACCTGCTCGGCCGCCTCACCGCCAGCACGGCGTTCCTCAACTACGGCACCGTTCCACTGGGAGCGCTGCTCGGCGGAATACTCGGGTCCGTCCTGGGGCTCCGCCCCGCGATGTGGATCACGACGGCGGCGGTGCCGCTCGCCGGGCTGATCCTCTTCTTCTCCCCACTGCGCAGGACCCGCGACCTGCCGAAGACACCTCTCGGGTGGAGCGGGGCGCTGGTCGCCCGACAGGAGGGCAGCGAGACGCGGAGCGACCGCTCACCGGCATGACAGCCCGCGCCTGCACGGTCGAACAGGCCATCGTGCGTCACCGTGCCGGACGCCTCTGTCCCAGGCCCATCAGACGCAGCACCTGCGTCCCGAGCTCCGTCCCTTCCTTGCCGAGGTCCAGTGGGAGATCGAAGTGGTGGCGTCCGGAGACCACCAGGTCGGTCACCTCGGTGCCACCGGAGCGCGCCCACGCGACGAATTCCCGGTGCTGGCGGGCGTACTCCTCGGTCTCGTTCTCGCCGCGTGCCACCACGAGCGGCGGCATACGGACCGGCAGGGCGTGCAGCGGACTGCACGCGCGTGCCGTCCGCCGGTCCAGGCCGAGCGGCTCGTTGACGTAGGTGTCGACCAACGGCTCCAGGTCGTAGACGCCACTGAGCAAGGTCGCGCTGCCGACGGACGTCACCGGGTCGAGTCCCTCGCGCTGCCAGGATCCGGTGTCGGCCAAGGTGTGGACCACCAGTTGGGCGCCTGCGCAGAAGCCGCTCAGGTGGATCGGCGAGGGAGCGTTGGCCAGTTGCGGGGCATGCCGGCACAGCCATCGCACTCCGTCACCGACCATGGCCGTGATGGCCGGCAGCGAGTGCTCGGGTGCCAGCCCGTATCCCATGGCGATGAAGGCGGCCCCGGCCGCGACCATGTCGGGCGCGGCGAACGAGGACTCGGCCCGGCTCAGCTCCTGCCAGTAGCCGCCGTGCAGGAACACATGCAGGGGCGCGCCCGGACGCTCAGCCGGAAAGTAGTCGAACCGCTGCACCGGATGAGGCCCGTAGGGCACCGCCGTGTGCACGTCGAGCAGCCGGCGCGCCTCCTCGCTGCGCGTCGCGTACTGACGCAGGAAGGCCTTCATGTCGGGGACACGGGAACTGGGCGAGTACTGCCGTGCCAGTTCCTCGTGCCCGTAGCTTCCCCAGGGGACGGTCATACGGCCGCCACCACCATCACCACGAACCACGGATCTCCGCTGCCTCGGCCTGACATCATGCGGCCCATCCTGACCGCCGATCCGTCTGTACGTAAGGCTCACTTCGGCTGGAAGTGGCCCAGAATCATGAGCCCGCATTGGCCTCTGCAGCCAGGCCAATGTCCGCGTACTGTCAAGGCATGTCCCATCTGCTGCCGCCCGTCGGCCCCCAACGCACGCTCGCCCTGGCCCAGTTGACCAACTCCGTGGGCGACGGCGCGTACTACGTCACCTCGGCCGTCTACTTCACCCACGTCGTCGGCCTGGCACCCGCCAGGATCGGCCTCGGCCTCACCGTGGCCTGGGCCGTCGGCTCGGTCGTCGGGGTGCCGCTCGGACGGGTCGCGGACCGGCGGGGGCCGCGTGGCACGGCGGTGCTGCTCGCCCTCACGACCGGTTCCGCGGTCGCGTCCTTCCTCTTCGTACGGGGCTTCCTGCCGTTCCTCCTGGCCGCCTGCCTCTACGCCACCGCCCAGTCGGGCCTCGCCGCCGCCCGGCAGGCGCTGCTCGCGGGCCTGGTAGCCAAGGAGGAGCGCACGGGTGCGCTCGCCCACCTGCAGTCGACGCTCAACGCGGGCCTCGCCGTCGGCGCCGCACTCGGCGGGCTCGCGCTCTCCCACGGAAGCAGACCGGCCTATCTCGGCGTCTTCACGATCGACGCCCTGAGCTTTCTGCTCTGCGCGCTCCTCCTGTCGCGACTGCCGGCCGTCGCGCCCGTGCCCGCGGTCCGGGGCGTCAAGCTCGAGGTGCTGCGGGACCGCCCGTACGCCGTCGTCACGCTCCTCAACGCCGTGCTGCTCCTTCGCATGCCGCTGCTCGGCCTCGGCCTGCCACTGTGGATCACCGAACGCACTGATGCCCCCGCCTGGCTGGTCTCCGCGCTCTTCGTCCTCAACACCGGTGCCGTCATGCTCTTCCAGGTCCGTACCGCCCGCTCGGTCTCCGGGCTGCCCACGGCCGCCCGTGCCATCCGCAGATCCGGCGTGCTCATGCTCCTGACCTGCGGGATCTTCCCCCTCTCGGCCGGACGCTCCCCCTGGGTCGCGGTGGCCGTCCTGGTCGGCGGCTCGGTGGTCCTGGTCGCCGCCGAGATGCTGCAGTCGGCCGGTTCCTGGCAGATCGGCTTCGACCTGGCGCCGGCGGGGCGCATCGGTGAGTACCAGGGCTTCTTCGGCACCGGCACCACGGTCGCCCGCACCCTCGGGCCGCTGACCCTCACCGGTCTGCTGGTGGGGATGGGCGCGCTGGGCTGGGTGCTGCTCGGTGGACTGTTCCTGGCGGCGTCGTACGCGCTGTCACCGGTGACGCGCTGGGCGGCCGGAACGCGCCGCGAGCAGGACGCCGCCCCCGCCCCCGCGCCCGTCGCGGCACAGGCCGCCACCTGAGGCCACGCCAGCGCCGCCCGCCCTGTCATCCCGTGCGGAACGCCTGCCGATAGGCCGTCGGCGAAACGCCGATCATCGAGGCGAGATGCTGACGGAGTGAGGCGGCCGTGCCGAACCCCGCGTGGGCGGCGACCTGGTCGACCGGCAGGTCGGTGGTCTCCAGCAGCCGCCGCGCGTGCTCGACCCGCTGCCGGGTCAGCCACTGGCCGGGCGGCATGCCCACCTCGTCGCGGAACCGCCGGCAGAACGTCCGTACGCTCATACCGGCGTGCTCCGCCAGCTCGGCCAGGGTGAGCGGCTCGTGCAACTGCCGCAGGGCCCAGGCCCGGGTGGCGGCCGTGGTGGCGGCCGACGGCTCGGGCACCGGCCGGTCGATGTACTGCGCCTGGCCGCCCTCCCGCCACGGGGGCACCACACACAGCCGAGCCACCCGGTTGGCGACCTCGCTGCCGTGGTCGCGCCGCACCAGGTGCAGGCAGAGATCCACGCCGGCGGCGACCCCGGCCGCCGTGAGCACCTGCCCGCCGTCGACGAACAGGACGTTCGCGTCCACCTCGACCTGCGGGAACGACCGCTGGAAGTGCTCGGCCTCGTTCCAGTGCGTCGTGGCCCGCCGGCCGTCGAGCAGGCCCGCCGCGGCCAGGACGTAGGACGCCGTGCAGATCGAGACGACGCGGGCACGGGCCGGCAGCAGGGCCAGGGCCTGGGTCAACGCCTCGGGCAGCCAGTCGCGTTCCTCGTCCGGGCCGCAGGTGAACGGCGGGATGACGAGGGTGTCCGCCGTCCGCAACGCCTCGCTCCCCCGGTCCACGGTGATGGCGAAGTCGGCGCTGGTGGCGACCTGTCCGCCGTCCAGGCCGCAGGTGACGACCTCGTACAGCGGCTCCCCTCCGCTCCCGGCGGCCGTACCGAAGATTCTTACCGGAATGCTGAGTTCGAAGGGATAGACGCCCTCGAGGGCCAGGACCACGACACGGTGCATGGCAAGATCCTTCCAGATGATGGCAATCTCGCCACTCGTTCACCGCGTCGCCGTCCGCCGAGAATGATCACAACGGGCCGGAGCGGCCCGCCGGACGGGGAGGATGAACGATGCGTGCGATCGGCCAGGACGGCTTCGGCGGACCCGAGGTGCTGAAGGTGATCGAGGTGGAGCGCCCGGAGCCCGGACCGGCCGAGGTGCTGGTGCGGGTGCACGCCGCCGGGGTCAACCCGACCGACTCCTGGCACCGTGCCTCGGGCGGGCTGGCCGGCACCGTCGTCCGGCTCGGCTGGGACGTCTCCGGCGTGGTCGAGGCGGTCGGCCCCGGCGTGACCACGCTCGCCGTCGGCGACGAGGTGTTCGGCCTGCCGCGTCACCCGCTCCCGGCGGGTACGTACGCCGAGTACGTGACGTCCCCGGCCCGGCACCTGGTCCGCAAGCCCGACGGGCTGACGCACGTTCAGGCCGCCGCGCTGCCGCTGGCCGCGCTCACCGCCTGGCAGGCCCTGGTCGACGTCGCCGACGTGCGCCCCGGTCAGCGGGTGCTGATCCACGCGGCGGCGGGCGGCGTGGGCCACCTCGCCGTCCAGATCGCCAAGTCCCGCGGCGCCCACGTGATCGGAACGGCCCGGTCCGCCAAGCACGCCTTCCTTCGCGACCTCGGCGCGGACGAACTCGTCGACTACACCGCAACCGACTTCGAGACGGCCGTCGCACCGGTCGACGTCGTCATCGACACGATCGGCGGCACGTACGGGCCGCGCTCGCTGCGCACCCTGCGCCGGGGCGGCGTCCTGGTGTCGCTCGCCTCACCGGCCGAGGCCCACCTGGCGGACGAGGCCCGCGCCCTCGGGCTCCGTGCCGCATTCATGATCGTGGAAGCCGACCAGGCGGGCATGCGCGAGATCGCCGCCCTCGCCGGGCAGGGCCTGCTCCGGCCCGCGATCGACACGGTGTTCCCGCTCGAGCGGGCCGCCGACGCCCACGAACTCGGCGACGGCCGCCGTACCACCGGCAAGATCGTCCTCTCCCTTGTGAGCTGACACCACATCGCCGACCGTCATCACCATCACCGACCTAGGAATTCTCGCGACATGACCACCTTCGTCCTTATCCCCGGTGCCTGGCACGGAGCCTGGACCTACGAACCGCTGGCCCGGCAGCTGCGCGAACACGGGCACCAGGTCCACCCCCTGACCCTCACCGGAGTGGGGGACCGCCGGCACCTGCTCACCGGCACGGTCAACCTCGACACCCACATCGCCGACGTCGTCAACCTCCTCACGGACGAACAGATCACCGACGCCGTACTGGTCGGGCACAGCTACGGCGGCATGGTGATCACAGGCGCCGCCGACCGCGTCCCGGAGCGCGTGGCCGGACTGGTCTACGTCGACGCCATGGTCCCCGAGAACGGTGACTCGTGCTGGTCCCTCGTCACCGAGCAGGAGCGCGCCTGGTACCTGGAGGGCGTGGGCGAGACCGGCTACACCAGCGCGCCCCTGCCGTTCTTCGACCCGCGCGCCACACCGCACCCGCTGGCCTCCCTGCTCCAGTCCGTCCGCCTCGAGGGCGGGCTCGACCGCTACCGCAGCAGGGACTACGTCTACGCCACCGGCTGGGACGGGCAGTCCCCCTTCACCGCCCTCTACGAACGCCTGCTCGGCGACCCCACCTGGCGCACCCACGCCCTGACCTCCGGCCACAACGTGATGCGGGACGCGCCCGACGAACTGCTGAAGGTCCTGCTGGCGGCCGCGCGGGAGGAGTGAGTCCCTTCCTCGGCGCCGGGACGAGCGAGTCCCGTCCGTCCCCGGCGCACACGAAACGGCCGGATCCCCCGCTCGCAGGGGATCCGGCCGTTTCGTGTGCGCCGGGGCGGGCCGTTCAGCCGGCGGCCGCCGCGGCGGCCCGCTGGCGCACCCAGCCGGTCACGGCGAGGGCCAGGGCCAGGCCGCCGGTGAAGTACAGCTGCAGCCGGGTGTCGGTGTCGAGGGTCATCAGGACGAGCACCCCGGCCACGCCGGCCAGCGTCACCCACGTCAGATACGGGAAGCCCCACATCCGCACCACGAGCTTCTCGGGCGTCTCGCGCTCCAGCCGGCGGCGCAGCAGCAGCTGGGAGGCGGCGATGAAGCCCCACACCACCAGGACCACCGCGCCGACCATGTTCAGCAGCCAGGCAAAGACGGTGGTGGGCCACCAGTACGACAGCAGCACGGCGAAGAAGCCGAACGCGGAGGACGCGAGCACCGCGCGGCGCGGCACGCCGCCGGAGACCTTGGCCAGGGCCTTGGGACCCTGTCCGCGCGAGATCAGGGAGTAGGCCATGCGCGAGGAGCCGTAGATGTTGGCGTTCATCGCGGACAGCAGGGCGATCAGCACGACCACGTTCATGATCTGGCCGCCGGCGGGAACGCCGAGGCGGTCCAGGACGGCCGCGTAGGGGCCCTGCTCCGTGACGGCCTTGTCGTCCCACGGGATCAGCGTGACGATCACCAGCATCGAGCCGACGTAGACGACGCCGATCCGCCACATGGTCGTCCGCACGGCCTTGGCCACGCCGCGGACCGGGTCCTTGGACTCGGCGGCCGCGATGGTGACCGTCTCCAGACCGCCGTAGGCGACGACCGAGGCCAGTAGGCCGGCCAGCAGCCCGTCGGCGCCGTTGGGCAGGAAGCCGCCGTCGTGGAGGAGGTGCGCGGTGCCGGGGGAGTCGCTGCCGGGCAGGAAGCCCAGGATCGCGAGGCCGGCAAGGACGAGGAAGATCACGATGGCGCCGATCTTCAGGGCGGCGAACCAGAACTCGAACTCACCGAAGTTCGAGACCGCTCCGAGGTTGGTGCCGCAGAACAGCGCCATGAAGACGAGCACCCACAGCCAGGACGGGGTGCCGGGGAACCAGCCCTGCATGATGTGGGCGGCCCCGATCGCCTCGACGGCCACGCCCACGACCAGCAGGGTCCAGAACATCCAGCCGGCGGTGAATCCGGCCCACGGGCCGATCGCGCGGTCGGCGTGCACGGAGAAGGACCCGGAGGCCGGGTTGGCGGCGGACATCTCGCCGAGCATCCGCATCACGAACATCACGAGCAGGCCGGACACGGCGTACGCGATCACGATCGAGGGGCCCGCGGCGGCGATGCCGGCGCCGGAGCCCACGAAGAGGCCCGCGCCGATGACGCCGCCGAGGGCGATCATCGAAAGGTGCCGCTGCTTGAGCCCGTTCGACAGCGAGGAGCCCTGAGGTGGCGAGCTCTCGGTCACCGGGGGAGGAGACGGGAGTGTCCGGGTCATGGTCGAAACCTGTCCATAATGCGAGATCGGAAGACTCGAGTATGGGCGGCGAGCCGAGAGGCCGTCTCGCTCGTCCGATATTCGGACAGTCGCCTCACGGAAAGTGATCGCTACGCGCCAGTCGCACTCGGACGGTGCGTCACGGGCGCGACCGACGCGCGCTGCGACGGCTGTCCGGACGGCTGTCTAATGTAGTGACCATGATCAATGCTGATGACGTCCGCCGGATCGCGCTGTCCCTGCCGGAAACGGTCGAGAAGGAGGCGTGGAGCATGCCCACCTTCCGGGTCGCGGGGAAGATGTACATCACGATCCCGGACGACGAGACGTCGTTCGCCGTCCGCTGCCCGAAGCACGAACGGGCCGAATTGATCGCGGCGGAGCCGGAGAAGTTCTGGGTGCCGCCGCACGAGGAGAGCTCCGCGTGGGTGCGCGTCCGGCTCGCGGCCCTGGAGGATCTGCAGGAGCTGCACGACATCCTCGTGGACTCCTGGAGGCAGGCGGCGCCGGAGCGCCTCGCGGACGCCCTGCCCGCCGTGGGGCACGACAGGGCGGCGGGCGCCGACTCCGCCGGGAACGGCTGAGGCGCGGCGCGCGCCCACCCGGGCGGAGAGCGTTCCGGCTCCGGCTCCGGAGCCGACGGGCGGGTGCGCCGCAGCCGTCAGGCCGGATCAGGCTTTCGGGGGCTTGACCCAGCCCTTCTTCACCAGTTGGTCGCAGTGCCACTTGGCGTAGCTCGGGCTTTCGTGTCGTTGCTCGACGGCGAGTTTGACGCAGTCCGCATAACGGAAGGGCGGCTGGTCCCCGGGTCCGGGTACGCGTACCTGTGCACGGTGCTCGGGGACGGCACTCTGGGCGGCCGCCGTGGACGTGACCGTCGCACAGACCGCGGCGGCGGCAGCGGCCAGGGCGATACTCATCCAACGCACAGCGATTCTCCTTCTTCCTCATTCCGGGCGATTGACTCGCCACTGCACAACGAGCCTGTCCGGTTGAGGCAACGACCTCCCGAGAAGTCCCTTATGGGGCTCACAGGCGCATCGGCTCGCGAGCTCACTCGGCGCGGCGCCCAACTTGCGGAAACAGCAACAACGTTTGGCGATCGGGCCCGCTCGGGCGCATTGTCGGCGCCAGGAGGTGTTTTCCACCATGGAAGAACAGAGCGCTGGAGCGGGTGGGATGGACAAGGCAATGGGCAAGGCTGACAACGACTTCGACTGGGCCGCCATGGCCGACATGCTCGAGCTCGAGGGCGAGACGCACAGCCCCTACGTGCGTCAGGCCTTCGAGGAGCTGAGCCACCTGACACCGCGTCGGATCCTGGACATCGGCAGCGGCCCTGGTGTCGCGGCCTGCCGGCTGGCGGGCATGTTCCCGCAGGCCGAGGTCACCGCGGTGGACGGCGAACCGGAGCTGCTGGCCCGTGCCGGGGAACGGGCCGGGCGGCTCGGCGTCCGGCTGCGGACGCGGGTGGCCGAGTTCCCGGAGGGACTCGCCGGGCTGGGGACCGCCGACCTGGTGTGGTCGGGCCAGGTCGTGCACCACGTCGGCGACCAGCAGGGGGCCCTGCACCGGCTGGCCGGGCTGCTCGAGCCCGGCGGCGTGCTGGCCATCGTCGAGGGCGGCCTGCCGGCCCGCTGGCTGCCGCGTGACCTGGGCTTCGGCCGCCCGGGGCTGCAGGCCCGGCTGGACGCGGCGATGGCGGACCGGTTCGACCGGATGCGTGCCGAGCTGCCCGGAACGGTGTCGGTGGTCGAGGACTGGCCCGGCATGCTGCGGGCCGCCGGACTCACCGAGGTGCGCAGCAAGACCTTCCTCGTCGACCACCCCGCGCCCCTGGAGGAGGGACCACGGCGATCGGTCCGTCGGCAGCTGGAGCGCAATCGCAAGGTGGTCGGCGAGCTCCTGGACGCCGAGGACGTCGCCACCCTGGACCGCCTCCTCGACCCGGCCGACCCCGCGTGCGTCGACGAGCGCCCCGACCTCTTCCTGCTGACCGCGAAGACCGTGCACTTCGCCCGCCGCCCCGAGCACGCATGAACGCGGCGCGGACCAGGCGGTAGGCGCGGGCCGGTCCGTGGACGCCGGTGGGGCAGGCCTCCCGCGCGCCTGAAAGAGGCGGCGCGAGGGCCTGCCCCACCGGCGTCCGCGGACGCTGTGCGCGATGCCGCGCCGGATAGGCTCTGACCTGCTCACAGCCGTCCACCCGGGGGGAACTCGCCGGCATGTACACATGGGATCGAACGCTGACGATCGCCCGAATAGACAAGCCCCGGCTGCGCCGGGACTACACGCGGCAACGCGCACACGTCGCGGCCTACCGGCGGCCCGCCTACCTCGCTGTCCGGCTCCTGCTGCCCCCGGCGCTGGTTCCCCACGTCATCGCCGCCACGGCGTTCATGCACCACACGGACAACCTGCTCGAGGAGGGAGAGGCCGCTTCGGGGACGAGCGCCGAAGAGGCCCGAGTGCTGTGGGAGAAGGAGGTCCGCGAGGCTCTGGCGACGGGCGGGAGCGAGCACCCCGTGCTCCGGCCGCTGCTCCACACCGTCACCCTCCACCCCCGTCTCCGCGGCCACGTCGAGGAATTCCTCGACGGCGCCTCCCTGGAGCGGGACTTCGCCGGGTTCTCGGACGAGGCCGACTACCAGCGCTACGTCGACGCGTACTCGCTGCCCGCGTTCATGCTCATCGCCTGCCTGCTCCTCCACCCGGACGCGGACCCCGCCGCCGCCCGCGAGCTCTGCCGCGCGTACATCGACGGCAGCCAGCGCCTCGACTTCGTCAACGACCTCGCCGAAGACCTCCGTGACGGCCGTCTGAACCTCCCGGCCGAGGTGCTGGCCCGGTACGGGGTCACGCGTGCCGATCTCGAGCACGGGCGGGACATACCCGGCGCGCGCCGGCTGCTGCGGGCACTGCTCGAGCAGGCCCGCCACGACCTGCTCGGCAGCCGGGGCCTGCCCCGGCTCGCACCGCCCGGTCACCGGGCCTTCGTCCGGGCCGCCATCACCCTCGAGGTGCTCACGGCCGACGCCGCCCTCGACCGGGGAGCCCGCCTGCTGCACGGCTCGGCGCGTCCGTCCGTCCCCGCGCTGCTGAGGCTGCTCCTCCGCGAGTACGGCCGCCGCGGCCGCTGACGGCAGCCAGGCCCGAGGGGCCCCGGACGCCCCCGCCAACCCACACCGACAAGCGCCGAGGTCGCCCACCCCTCACTGTGGGAGGAGAGGGTTCCGTCCCGGCGGGTCAGGCGGAAGGAGGCCGGCGGATGGGCGACGACCCGATGGCGCGGTTCATGGCGCACTTCCACGAGAGCCCCGAGGACCCGTTCTCGGTCGGCAGCGCGGCCTCGGCCGTGCTGGACCACCGGGGCAGGATCGTGGGCTGGTGCCGGCGCGCCGAGGCGATTCTGGGGCACCGGGGCGCCGATGTGATCGGGCGGCCCGCGCTCGAGGTCCTGGTCGACCCCGGCGACCGTGACCAGGTCGTGGAGGCGGTGGCGGCGTGCCTGCAGGCCTCCGGGTGGTTCGGCGTCGTCCCCGTCGTCCACCGCGACGGCCGGCGGGTGCCCCTGGGGGTCCGGGCGCGCCGCGTCACGCGGGAGGGCCCCGACTGCGAGTGGTTCCTGGTCGGCGCCCCCGCGCCGGACGTGATCCAGTGGGAGACCGACCGCTCGGTCCTGGACGGGCTGTTCCGGCGGTCGCCCATCGGGCTCGCCGTCCACGCGCCCGACCTGAGCATCCTGCGCGTCAACCGGGCCATCGCCCGCATCGGCGGCATCACGGCC
Organism: Streptomyces sp. NPDC053048; assembly: GCF_044547045.1. NCBI lineage: Bacteria > Bacillati > Actinomycetota > Actinomycetes > Kitasatosporales > Streptomycetaceae > Streptomyces > Streptomyces sp. NPDC053048. The sequence continues at coordinate 550,061 of NZ_JBITZS010000005.1, read as the reverse complement.
GAACAGACGCGGGGCCGGCGCACAGGCGACTTCCTGGTCACCGCGGACGCCGACACCGTCGAGGGCAGGCTGCGGCAGGTCCTGGAAACCGGACGACCGATGATCTTCACGGAGCAGCCGTGCCGGCTGCGCTCCGACCCCGCGCACGTACGGTTCGTCTCCGTCTCGGCGTTCCGGATGGAGGACTCGGCCGGCAAGACCCTCGGCGTCACCCAATTGGTCGAAGACGTCACCGAGCGCCACCGCGCCAGACTCCGGCTGGCGCTGCTCAGCGAGGCGGGGGCCCGCATCGGAACCACCCTGGACGTGGAGACCACCGCCCGCGAGCTGACCGAGGTCGTCGTCCCCGAGCTCGCCGACTGCGCCACCGTCGACCTGCTCGAGCCCGTCAGCCGCGGCGAGGAGCCCTACGAGGACTGCCTGGGGCCGGTGCGCCGGACGGCGGTCAGGTCCGCCGTCCCCGGTGTGGAGGACGCGTTCAACCCGCTGGGCGCGCTCATCCACTTCCACCCGGAGATGCCCCAGGCCACGTGCCTGGCCGACCAGAGCCCCATCCTGGTCCCCGAGATCCGCACCCCCGCCGACCTGGAGGCGGTCGCCCGGGAACGCGCCCCGCACGCGCGGCGCGTGGGCGTCCACTCCGTCATGATGCTGCCCCTGGCCGCCCGCGGCCTCGTCCTCGGACTGCTCACCCTGTGGCGCTCCCGCTGCCCCGAGCCGTTCGAGGCCGACGACCTCACCCTCGCCGCCGAATTCGCCGCCCGCGCCGCCGTCTGCATCGACAACGCACGCCGCTACACCCGCCAGCACCAGGCGGCGCTCTCCCTGCAGTGCCGTCTGCTGCCGGCGGAACTGCCCGACGTACAGGCCGCCGAGGTCGCGCACCAGTACATTCCCGCCGGGGCGGTGGAGGGCGTCGGCGGCGACTGGTTCGACGTCATTCCCCTCTCCGGGGCACGCGTCGCCCTCGTGGTCGGCGACGTGATCGGCCACGGCCTCGACGCGGCGGCCACCATGGGCCGGCTGCGCACCGCCGTCCACACCCTGGCCGAACTCGACCTCGACCCCGAGGAGGTGCTCTCCCACCTCGACGACCTCGTGCACCGCCTCGCCGCCGAACAGGAGGCCGGCACCCCCGACTTCCCCCTGGACCAGGTCACCGGCGCCAGCTGTCTGTACGCCGTCTACGACCCGGTCTCCCGCTGCTGCTGCCTGGCCCGCGCGGGGCACCCGCCCTGCGCGGTGGTGGCGCCGGACGGGCGGGTGAACTTCCCCGACCTGCCCGCCGGCCCGCCGCTCGGGCTCGGCGGCCTGCCCTTCGAGACCGCCGAGTTCGAACTGGCCGAGGGAAGCGTGCTGGCCCTGTACACCAACGGCCTCATCCAGAGCCCCGACCACGACGTCGACGACATGCTCGCGCGCCTTTCCCACCAGCTCGCGGGTCCGCCCCGCCCCCTGCAGGAGACGGCCAAGGCTGTGGTGGAGGCCCTGCTCCCGGCCCAGCCCGCCGACGACGTCGCCCTCCTCCTCGCCCGTACCCGGGTGCTCGAGGACGAGCGCGTGGCCACGTGGACCCTGCCGCCCGACGCCCGCGCGGCGTCCCGGGCGCGCAGCCTGATGGCCGAGCGGCTCAGCGCCTGGGAGCTGGACGAACTGGTCTTCACGACCGAACTGATCGTCAGCGAGCTGGTCACCAACGCCTATCGCTACGCGGGCGGCGGACCGGTGACCCTGCGCCTCATCCTCGGCCCCCGGCTGATCTGCGAGGTCTCCGACACCAGCAACACCTCCCCGCACCTGCGCCGGGCCCGCACCACGGACGAGGGCGGCCGCGGCCTGTACCTGGTCGCCCAGCTCACCGAGCGCTGGGGCACCCGCTACGGCCGCGAGGGCAAGACGGTCTGGACCGAACAGCGCCTGCCCTAGTGGTAGGCGTGGACGGCGGCGTGGCCCTTGCCGCGGGCGATCATCCACTTGTTGACCGGCGTGGTGAGGAAGAACGCGACCACGAAGCCGCCCAGCAGCGAGGACCAGAACAGGCCGTCCGACAGATGAGCGTCCAGGGCGCCCGGCACGAGGGCGATGATGCCGTTGTCCACCGCCTCCATCACGGCGATGGACACGGTGTCCGCGGCCAGGGCCACACGCACGGCCGCCTTCCAGCCCACCCCCGCCCGGCGCACGGCGTAGAGGGTGAAGGAGTAGCCGAAGAGGAACGCCAGGACGATCGCCAGGGCCATTGTGGGCACATTCCCCCACAGGAGGGCGGTGCCGATCGCCATTCCGGCGATCTCCCCGATGGCGCACCCGGTCAGACAGTGCGCGGTCGCCTTGGCGGCCGTTCCCCATGAGGCGGGGCCGTGCCGGGCGTGAGCAGCGCGGCCGGGCCGGCCGCGGTCATCGGGATGGTTCATGGCGTGCCCCCTGTCCCGTTCACTCCAGCCTATGTCGCGTCCTATGCCGCGCAGAACTCGTTGCCTTCGGGATCCCGCATGACCCACCAGTGCCCGGCCGGCCCCTGGTCCACCTCGCGGACGCGGGTGGCGCCCAGTTTCTCCAGCCGGGCCACCAGCGCGTCGAGCTCGCCGGGCTCGCTGTGGACGTCGATGTGCAGGCGGTTCTTGACGGTCTTGTCCTCGGGGACGTCCTGGAAGAGCAGCCTGCGGCCGCGGCCGATGCCGCTGACCTCGTCGAACGGATCCTCCGGATGACGGATCGCGGCGTAGCCGCGGAAGATCCGGCGTCCGCCGTGCTGGACGACCGCCTCCTCGGGCAGGTGCCCGGCGGCCAGCAGCTGCCCGATGAGGGCGCCGGGGTCCTCCACCTCGTACCCCAGTGCCGCCGCCCAGAAGTCCGCGAGGGCGGGCGCGTCGTGGGCGTCGATGACCAGTTTCCAGTTCAGTGCCATGCGACCGGTTATAGACGACGGTCGTGCCCGCCGGACCCACCGGGGCGGTGGGCCGGGACGAGCGCCCGGCGGGACGGCACCCCGACGGCGCAGTGCACGCACGCGTGGACGAGGCGGAAGCCCGTCCTCAGGCGTGGTCGGCCAGCTGGGTGATGCCCTTCTCCCGCGCGCAGTGGGCGCAGCAGAAGAACATGTTGTCGGCCTCCAGGCCGTGGCCCAGAATGCGGCAACCGCAGCTGTCGCAGATCGGTGCGAGCTTGTGGGCCGCGCACTCGAGGCTGTCGAAGACGTGCACCGCTCCGGCCGCACGCACCTCGAAGGCCAGTTCGTAGTCGTTCCCGCAGACCTCGCACACCGTCATGTCGCTCATCCCTTTGCCCGCTCCTTCGCCTAGGCACCGCCCCGGCCCGAGGCCTTGCTCTCCGGTGCTCGGTCGCCAGGATGCAACACCGAGCGCGCCAGGAACCGTCGGCGCCACGACGACGCGGTAGGCCGGCCCCGGGCGTCGCCCGTCCGGCCCCCTCGCGTCCAGGGCGGCGGCCTTTCTCGTGCCCTTCGCGCGTGGCTCGCGACCGTATCCCGTGCCGGGTACGTTGCGCTCGTCACTGCAACGCGTGCACCGCCGCCCGGAACAACGCGGGCAACCGGCAGGCCGCCGGAACGATCAGGCCCGCGGTACGCGGATGCTCCCGGGCCCGCAGCAGACCCTCCGTCAGCAGCCGGTGCCGCCTGGTCAGCCGGGACCAGGCGGCCTCGTACGCGTCCGGGCGGCCGGACGCCACACAGCGCACCGCCGCCCCGGCCGTCGCCAGCGCGAGGGCGATGCCCTCACCCGTGAGAGCATCCACGTACCCCGCCGCGTCGCCGATGAACAGGACGCGGCCGGCCACCTTGCGCCGGGTGCCACGACGCAGCGGCCCGGCGCCGCGCACCGGGCTGACGGCGGGCCCGTCCAGCAGCGGCGCCAGGGCGGGGAAGTCCGCCATCCGGTCCTCGTGCCGGCCGGGTGCGCCGCCCCGGGGGCCCAGCACGGCGACGCCCACCATGTCGTCACCCACGGGCGTCACATAGGCCTCGCTGTGCCGGGACCAGTGGACCTCGACGAAGTCCGTCCACGGGCGGACCCGGTAATGCCGGCGCAGACCGTAGCGCGCGGGCCGCGCCCCCGCCGCCACCTCCAGGCCCATGGACCGGCGGACGGGGGAGTGCAGGCCGTCGGCGGCGAGCAGCCAGCGGGCCGTCCGGCCGCCGGCCGTGACGGAACCGGCGTCCTGCCGCACGGCGCCGGCCCTCTCCCGCACGACCGTCACCCCCAGCTCCCTCGCCCGCCGGTGCAGCGCGGCATGCAGTTCCGTACGACGCACGCCCAGCCCCGGCCCGTGGCGGAAGGCCGCCTCCGCGCTGCGCCCGCCCTCCACATAGCGGATGCCGCGCAGCGGCCGCCCGGACACCTCGACACCCAGCGCCCGCAGGGCCGCCACCCCGCCCGGCATCACGCCCTCGCCGCAGGCCTTGTCGACAGGCGCGTCGCGGGGTTCGAGGACCACCACCTCCAGGCCCCTGAGCGCGGCATGGATGCCGGCCGCCAGCCCGGCGGGCCCGCCTCCCGCCACCAGGAGATCGATCACGGCGACGCGTCCACGGAGGCGGAGGCGGGGGCGGGGGCGGTGGCGCGGCCGTCGGTCCGGTGCGGGGCACCGGCGGTCGAGGCCAGCGCCGCGTTCTCGCAGCGGATCCGTACGGACAGCAGGAGCGCGTTGAGGGCGGTGAAGGCCAGCGCGGTCACCCACGCGCAGTGCACCAGCGGCAACGCCACGCCCTCCGCCACCACAGCCACGTAATTGGGGTGCCGACACCAACGGTAGGGACCGCCCGCCACGAGGGGCAGACCGGGAACGACGATCACGCGCGTGTTCCACTGCGGCCCCAGTGTCCGGACGCACCACCACCGCAAGGCCTGTGCGCCCAGGACCACGCCCAGCATCGTCCACCCCAGCAAGGGAACGAACGGCCTGCCCGCGAGCGCCACTTCCAGCAGGCAGCCGGCCAGCAGTCCGGTGTGCAGCACCACCATCGGCGGGTAATGGCCGCGGCCGGACTCCACTCCGCCGCGCGCCGTGCTCCAGCGGGCGTTGCGCAGCGCGAGGAACAGCTCGGCGACGCGCTCCGCCGCCACCGCGAGGACCAGCGTCACGTACCAGAGCATGTGCGGATCCTTCCCCTTTCCCCGTCTACCAGCGCAGCAGGACGAGCTCGGAGCAGAAACCCGGGCCCATCGCCAGGAGCAGCCCGGTGGACCCGGGCGGTGGTGGCCGCCGGTCCAGCGTGTCCCGCAGGACGTGCAGGACCGAGGCGGAGGAGAGGTTGCCGATCTCCGCCAGCGAGCGCCAGGTGATCTCCAGCGCCTCCTCGGGCAGGTCCAGGACCTCAGCCACCGTGCCCAGGATCCGCGGGCCGCCGGGATGACAGACCCAGGCGGCCACGTCCTGGGGCTTGAGACCGTGCTCGCCGAGGAAGCCCCGGACGTCCTCGGCCAGATGACGGCGGACCACATCGGGAACGGCCTGGTCGAGGACGACCTGGAAGCCGGAGTCCTGGATGCGCCAGCCCATGGCGCCCTCGGTGCCGGGATAGAGGCGGCCGCGGGTCGCCACGACCAACGGTACGGCCGGCGGTACGCCCGGCCGCGGACGCGGCCGTCGCGGCCGCCACCGGGCGCCGCACGCCACCACGGCCGCGGCCCCGTCGCCGAAGAGCCCGGTGGCGATCAGATTGGCCACGGAGGCGTCGTCGCGCTGGAACGTGAGCGAACACAGCTCCACCGACAGCAGGACCGCCACATGCTCGGGCCAGCCGCGCAGGTAGTCGTGCAACCGGGCGATACCGGCGGCGCCCGCGACACAGCCGAGCCCGAAGACCGGCAGCCGTTTGACGTCCGGCCGCAGGCCGAGGCGTCCGACGAGCCGGGCGTCGATGGAGGGGGTGGCGATGCCGGTGACGGAGGTGAACATCAGCACGTCGACGTCCTCGGGCAGCAGCCCGGCGCGGCGCAGCGCGCCGCGAACCGCCTGTGCGCCCAGTTCGGTGGCGGCGTCGATGAAGAGGTCGTTGGCCGCGCCGAACCCCTCGAGCCGGGGGTACCGGTCGAGAGGCAGCACCAGGTGCCGCGTGCGGACCCCGACGCTGTGGTGCAGCCGGTCGAGCACGCTCCGGTCGCCCCCGGGCGGCAGGCACAGACCGGCGACCATGTCCGTGATCTCGTCCTGGGCGTGGCGGTGCGGCGCCAGGACGCCATGGACGGCTGCGATCCGGGTCGTCATGCGTCCACCGCCTCGGAGATCCCTCTTCGTGCTGTCCGCCCCGGTGCTTGCCCAACGGCTGCTGCGTCCACCACAGCTGCCGCATCCGCTACATCGGTTACATCTGCCCCGGGAGGGCACCGCGATATCGCCAATCGCCCGTCCGGCGGCCGCGCCGAGCGCGTGGACCGCCGCCTCGCGCCCCGCTGCTTACGATCGTCCGGTGGAGACCTACCAGCGCCCGCCGGACGCCGGAGGCCGGACCGACCGGCGTGCCGGCCTCCCGGCCGTCGCGCTGGCCGGCGCCTGCCACCCGGGCCCCGTGGCCGCCGTCACCGCGCTCGCGACGGCGCTCGCCGCGACAGCCGGGCAGTCGGCCCTCCGCTGTGTGCTGGCCGGCGCCGCCGTGCTCACGGGCCAGCTGTCGGTGGGCTGGTCCAACGACGCCGTCGACGCCCGCCGTGACGCCCGTACCGGACGACGGGACAAGCCGGTCGCCTCCGGAAGGGTGAGCGAGGAGGCGGTGTGGCGCGCCGCGTTCACCGCGGGCGCGCTGTGCGTGCCGCTGTCCCTGGCCTGCGGCCCCATGGCGGGCGTCGTGCATCTGACGGGAGTGGCGTCGGCCTGGGCGTACAACCTGCGGCTGAAGTCCACCGCCTGGTCCTGGCTCCCGTACGCCGTGGGCTTCGCGAGTCTGCCCGCCTTCGTCGCCCTCGGGCTGCCCGGCCGGCCGTGGCCCGCCTGGTGGGCCGTCACGGCGGGGGCGCTGCTGGGCATCGGCGCGCACCTGGCGGACGTCCTCCCCGACATCGGCCACGACCTGCGCACCGGTGTACGGGGTCTGCCCCAGCGGCTGGGAACGCGGGGCACGCGCCGCTGCCTGCCCGTACCCCTGGTCGCGGCCACCGCCGTCCTGGCCCTGGGCCCCGGGGGCGCGGCCGACGCGGCAGGGCAGGTCGCCGTGGCCGTCGCGGCGTCGGCGGCGCTGTCGGGAGCCGCACTCGACCGCCGCTGGGGCAGGGCGCCCTTCGCCGCGGCGGTCGTGGTGGCAGCGCTGGACGTGGGCCTGCTGCTGGTGCGGGGGAGCGGCCTGGTGTGAGGGCGGCATGACCGCCCTCTCCTTATCCGTATCGCCTAGCGTTTGGCGTAGTCGGCGAAGCCCTGCCAGTCGACGAAGACGCACGGCTCGTCGCCGACGACCCACGCGTCGTGGCCCGGAGGACAGAGCATGTAGTCGCCCGGCCCGAAGTCCTCCTCCTGGCCGCCGTCCATCACGACGTGCATCCGGCCCGAGACGAAGTAGCCCCGGTGGGACGCCTGGCAACTCCTGGTCTCCGCGATCGGCTTGACGTGCTTCGACCACTGCCAGCCGGGCTCGAACGTGGCCCTGCCCACCGCGCCGGCTTCGACATTCACCAGTTCCAGCTTCCCCTTGCCCTCCTCGAAGGGACGGACTTCCTCGGGCGAATCGAAGCTCTTGCGTACGAGGCCGGTCATCGGTGCTCTCCTCGGGTAGCTGATCGACTTCCCCGAACGTAGCCGGGCGGGTGCCGGGCGGCGAACGGTACGGACCGGGCGGGTGATCCCGCGGGGGTGTGTCAGCCGAGCGTCTTCGCCAGCAGCCCGGCCGTGTCGGCGATCAGGGCGTCGTTCGCCTTGGCCTTCTGGGTGCGCTTCGTGGTGAGCACCGCCAGCACGACGGGGGAGCCGTCCGGAGTCCAGGCGATGCCCACGTCGTTGTTGGTGCCGTAGTCGCCGGCGCCGGTCTTGTCGCCGAGTGTCCAGTCGGCGGGAAGGCCCTTGCGGAAGCGGTTGGTGCTCGTGGTGTTGGCGCGCAGCCACCCGGTGAGCCGCTCGCGGTCCCGGGGGGACAGCGCGTTGCCGAGCACGAGGCGGGCGTACGTGCGCCCGATCGCCTCGGGGCTGGTGGTGTCCTCGACGCGCCACGGCTCGGCCGAGTTGAGCTTGGGCTCCCAGCGGTCGAGCCGGGTCCTCGGGTCTCCGATCGAGCGGCAGAAGCGGGTGACGGCGGTCGGGCCGCCCAGCTCGCGGAGCAGGAGGTTGGCCGCCGCGTTGTCGCTCTGGGTGATCGTGGCGTCGCACAGTTCCGCGACGGTCATCCCGTCGGCGACGTGCTTGCCCGTCTCCGGCGCCCAGACGGCGTCGTCGACGTCCTTCTGGGTGTACCGGACGCGCTTGGCGAGGAACTCGCCGTCGCGGTCGAGGTCGCGCAGGACGGCCGCGGCGGCCAGCGTCTTGAACACCGAGCACATGGGGAATGTCTGATCGGCCTGGTAGCGGACCGTCCGGCCCGTCCTCACGTTGTGCGCGAAGACGCCGAGGCGGGCGTCGTACTCCCGCTCGAGCTCCGCCAGTCGCCGGCAGACCGCGTCCTCGCCCGGCGCCGACGCGTGGGCCGTGCCGGCGGTCGCCGTGACGGCGGCCAGCGCCGTCCCGGTACCGAGGGCGAGTATGGCACGGCGGGACAGGCGTGCACCGGTGGTTTCCTGGATCATGTTCTTCTCTCTCGCTACGGCAGGAAGGACATTGCTCAGGACGCGGATATGAGATCCACTAGTTCCACTCATTTCACTACAGCGCTCACTGGCCCCGAAAGTCCCCGCCGTCACAGCTTGCCCCGCCGTTACAGCTCGTCCCAGCCGTTTACGCCTGGTCCCAGGCGACCGGCAGGCTGTGGACGCCGTAGATGTTCATGTCATGCCGCAGGGGCACCTCCTCCGGCGGCACGTCCAGCCGCAGCGTCGGGAACCGCCTGAACAGCGCCGGGCAGGCCACCCGCATCTCGACGCGTGCCAGTTGCTGGCCCAGGCACTGGTGGATGCCGTGCCCGAAGCCCAGGTGCCCGGTGGCCTTGCGGCTCAGGTCGAGGGTGTCGGGGTCGGGGAAGCGCGCCGGGTCACGGTTGGCGGCCTGGAGCGAGAGGGTCACCGACTCGCCCGCCTTGATGAGGTGTCCGTCCAGTTCGACGTCCTCCAGCGCCGTCCGTATCCCCGTGTGCGCGATGGTCAGGTAGCGCATCAGCTCCTCGACGGCCTGGTCGGCGAGGCCGGGGTCGGCGCGCAGCGCGGCCAGCTGGCCGGGGTTGCTGAGCAGGGCGAAGGTGCCGTGCGCGAGCATGTTGGCGGTGGTGTCGAGGCCGGCCCCCAGCAGGAAGCCGCCGATGCCGCTGAGCTCGTCATCGGTGAGGTCGCTGCCGTGCGTCAGGTCGCTGAGCAGGTCGTCGGTGGCCGCGGCGCGCTTGGCGAGCACCAGCTCGCGCATGTATTCGTGCAACCCCGTCATGGCGGCGCCCATGTCCTCCAGGCTCGAGTCCATGCTGGTCAGCGTGGCCGAGTGACGCTGGAACATCTCGCGGTCGGCGTAGGGCACGCCGAGCAGCTCGCAGATCACCAGCGCGGGGATGGGCTGGGCGAACGCCGTCACGAGGTCCACGCGCGGACCCTGGCGCTCCATGGCGTCCAGGTGATCGGCCGTGATCTGCTCGACGCGCGCGGTGAGCTCGCGCATCCGGCGGACGGTGAACTTCCCCGCGAGGAGCCGCCGGTAGCGGGTGTGCTCGGGTGCGTCGATCCCGGTGAGGTCGCCGATCGGGGCCGGCGGCAGCTGTTCCGCGGGCCCGTCCGGGAACGGATAGTGCATCAGCTCGTACCGCGAGCTGAAGCGCTGGTCGGCCAGGATCGCCCGGACCACGGAATGGCCGGTGGCCAGCCAGCCGATGTGCCCGTCGGGGTAGCGCATCCGGCTGAGCGGCCGCCGCTCGCGCAGCTGTGCCAGCTCGGCGGGCGGGTCGAACGGGCAGCCGGCGGGCCGGGTCACCGGTAACTGGACCGGCTCGGAGAGCGGACCCGCCGCGGTGGCGGTGGCCTGCCGGGAGGGGTGCGTCGACGGTTCGGTGTGCATGGGGTCCTCCGATGTGAAGTGTGTTCCCGCTGGTGGAGCGGGTGAGGCAGAAGAAGTGGTGTGGAGGGCCGGTCCGCGTCAGCGGACCCAGCCCGTGTGGCTCTGCCGGCCCCGGTGTCGGCCGGGTCCGGCCGGACGGGCGGGATTGCCGGGCTCCAGGGCGGTGGCGACGGCCCGTAGCAGCCAGGCGTTGACCGACAGGCCCTCCCGTCCGGCGGCGTCCTCGATCCGGGCCTTGAGGTAGGCGGGGAGGCGGAAGTTGACGCGTGCCGCGCCGCCTTCGTCGCCGTCCGCGACGGCCGGAGGTGCGGGCGCCGGGATGCTCGCGGGCTCGTCGTCCCGCCCGTACGCCTCCGGGGCCGGCGGCGTCACCACGAACTCGGGGTCGGTCCCGCGCAGCCGTACGTCGACCGAGCCCGGCGCGAGATCGCGCGTGACCTCGTCCATGGCGGCGGACAGCGCGTCCAGCAGAGTCATCCGGGCGGCCGACTCCAGAGGCGCGGTGAGCCGCTCGGCCAGGGCGCGGGCTTCGTCGCCGCCCGCATCGGCGGCGACCGCGAGCTCGTGGCGGAGATTGTCGACGTACGGAGTGAGGTCCACGACGCCATCATGGCGCCATAGTGGCGCCATGACAAGTCGTCATGATGTAAATGTGGCGCCAGATGTGGCGTTGCCTCGGCTCACCCGGGCGGCCGGGCCGGCGCAGTGACGGACAACAGGCGCGGTTCACCGCGAGGCGAGCGGCAGCCCCCGCCGCCCGCCAGCCTTTCGGTCCAGGCCGTAAGCTTCGCCCCGGCGCGGTGCCCGCCCGCAGGATGCCGTCCATGACTTCTTCCTTCACGCCCGGCCGCCGTTCCCTCGTCAAGGGCGCTCTCGCCGGGATCGCCGTGCCGCTGCTCGGCGCCGTACCGGCCTCCGCCACCGCCCACGCCGCAGCACCGATCCTGCGTCTGCCGGCCCCCAGCGGGCCCTACCCGGTCGGCGCCAGGACGCTCCACCTCATCGACAGCTCCCGCAACGATCCGTGGAAGCCCCGGATCGGCGTACGCGAGCTCATGCTCACCGTCCTGCGGCCGGCCGTCCCCGGCCGCGGCTTTCCGCGTGCCCCGCAGATGACCCCGGACGCCGCCGCACACTTCACCACCGTCGCCCAGCCGATCCACCCGCCGCTCCCGGCGGCCGGAGTCGACTGGGCGGCCACCCTCACCCATGCCCGTGCCGGCGCCCCGCCCCTGCCCGGCCGCCGTCCCGTACTCCTCTACAGCCCCGGAGGAGGCGACGCCCGCACGATGGGCAGCTCCCTCGCGGTGGACCTCGCCTCGCACGGCTGGACGGTCCTCACCGTCGACCACCCCGGGGACGCCGCCGAGGTGGAGTTCCCCAACGAACGGCCGGGCCGCGAACGGGTCCGTCCTACCGTCCTGGAGGGCCCGCCCGACGCGGCCACCTTCCGCACCATGATCGACACCCGGGTCGCCGACCTCCGCTTCGTCCTCGACGCCCTCGGCCTCGACCGGGTCGGTGTCTACGGGCACTCCGCGGGCGGCACCGCGGCCGCACAGGCGCTCCACGAGGACCGGCGGATCGCCGCCGCCGTCAACCTGGAGGGATACCTCGACCAGATGGACGGCGAACTCCTGCCGGTGGCCCGGCAGAGGACGGACCGCCCGCTGCTCCTGGCCGGCACCGACGGCTTCCGCGACGCCCGGCTGGACCGGTCCTGGGCAGCGCTCCTCGCACACGCCGGCCCGGTCGCCCGCCGGCAGCTCGACGACACCGGGCACTGGGTCTTCACCGACTACGCGGCACTCGTCCCCCAGCTCCACGAGGCCGGCCTGATGACCGCTGACGGGCGCGCCGCCATGGTCGGCCCTGCCGACCCGCGCGTCACCGTGCCCGCCGTGCGCGACCTCGTACGGTCGTTCTTCGCCCGTCACGTGCCGAGGTGAGCGCATCCGTCCGCTGACGACAGGCCCTAGCGGCCGCCCGACCGTGCCAGGGCCTCCCGTACCGCCTCCTCCGTGCGTGCCACCAGCGCCGAGCCGTCGTCCGCCGTGATGATCGGCCGCTGGATCAGCTTCGGATGCCGGGCCAGTGCCTCCACCCACCGGTCCCTCGAACCCGGCTCCCGGGGCCAGTCCTTGACCCCGAGCTCCTTGGCCTCCGCTTCCTGCGTCCGTGTGATGTCCCACGGCTCCAGCCCGAGCCGGCCGAGCACCGCACGGATCTCCTCGGCGCTCGGAACGTCGTCGAGGTAGCGCCGGACGGTGTAGCCGGCGCCCTCCGCGTCGAGCAGTGAAACGGCGCTGCGGCACTTCGAACAGGCGGGATTGATCCAGATCTCCATGGGCCCACCGTAGCCAAACCCACCAACCCGGCCGACGGACCGCCCGGCATGGCCGGTTCGGCGCTCGGGGCGCCGCGGGCACCGGACCTAGCATGTCGCTGACGCCCGCATCGCTGACGCCCGCACCCGGCTCGCACCCGGCGCCTCGAGTACGCCGATCAAGTCCCCGTCGCCGCACCACGAGGGAACCCGGAGGCCCCAGATGACTCCAGGAACGGCCGTCACGCGCGAGGACATCCTCCGCAGGAACGCGGAGGTCGTCGCGGCACACATGGAACGGGAGGCCGGCGATCTCGACGCGGCCATGGCCCTCTACACCGACGACGTGGTGTGGGAGGTGCCCTCCCGCGGCGTCGTCCTGCGCGGCACGGACCGGATCAAGGCCCACTACCGCGCCCTCTTCCGGTCGCTGACCATCCACTCGGCGGTCCGGCTGCGCCAAGTGGTCACCGAGGAATGGGTCTTCGACGACCAACTGCTCCGCGTCACACTCGTCGACACCCGCATCCCCGGCCTCTCCTTCCCGACCGGAACGCGCCTGTCCGTCCGCAAGCTGGCCGCCTTCCAGTTGCGCGACGGCCTGATCTGCAGGGAGATCTCCCACGAGAGCTGGCGCCCCGTCGGCAGCCCGAACGACCGCGACGACATCCCCGACTGACGGCCGGGGGGTGGACCTGGGTACACCCCCACTCGGTTGCCAGGTGCAGTGGCCGTGGCCTCCTCGACCGGCATCGTCGTCGACAGCGGATCAGCGCATCCGACCGACTGACGAGGGCTGAACGGCATGGCGAAGAACCACCACGACCCGATCACGGTGATACCGGACCGCGAGCGACGGAAACGGGAAGCTTCTCCTGACCGGCACCGGGTACTGCCGAAGACGAGCGTGTTCGTCGCAGGCGCAGTCCTGTTCGTCGCGGTGACGTTCGTGGGCGCCGGGGCGCTGGGCGCGGTGCAACCGGCGACCGGAATACCCGGGGAGGTCGTCCAGCTGACCCAGTTCGGGCCGGCTCTCGGGGTGGCGGCCGTCGCGTTGTTCCGGCCGGCGAGTGTCCGCTCGCTGCTCGCCGGGGCCTTCCGGAGCAGCCACGGTGGCGGGGGCCGTGGCAGCGGACTTCCCCTGCTCGCCACCGCACTGCTGATCATCACCTGCTGCGTCACCGCCAGTGGCATCGCCACCGGGGACGTCCGGTTCACGCCCCCGAGCGAGCTGCACCATCCGTTCGCGCTGATCGTCGTGGCGCAGCTGATCGGTGCGTGCGGCGAGGAGATCGGTTGGCGTTGCTTTCTGCAGCCGCTGCTGCGAACCCGGTTCGGCCCGCTCACGTCCTCGATCGTCGTCGGGGTCCTCTGGGGGGTGTGGCACGTGCAGGTCTTCGCCCAGAACCCGGCTTACGCGGGTGGATTCCTGCTGGGGGCCGTGTCGATGTCGGTGGTGATGGGGACGGCCCTGGAGCGGCTGCGTTCGTCCCGGCTGCTGTGGGCCGGCGGATTCCACACCTTGATCAACCTCGGCATGCTGCTGTTCATGGACGAGGAGTCCGGTGCGGTCCTGCCCATGGTGCTGTTCGGAGTGTCATGCCTGCCGGCGGCGCTGTTCTGGGGCAGGAGGGCACCGTCTAGGATCGATGTGATCTTGGACAGTAAGTGATGAGGCAGCGGTTGGCAGCGACATCGGCAGCGATACCGGCAGGGATATCGCAGTGATATCGGCGGTCTCCCGCGCCTGCCGTGCCGCCGGCCGCTGCCAGCTGGCGAGTCTGCTGGCCGTGGCGGTGTCCGCGGTCGGCGCGCTCGTGGTCCTCGCCGTGCTCCTGCTGCCGGTCGGCGCCGGATTCCGGCTGCTCCCGCTCGCCGCCACCGCTCTGCGCGCCTTGTCCGACCGTTCCCGCTCACGGGCGGCCCGCTGGGCGGGCGTCCACATCAGCCCGCCCGAACCCTTGGCCGTCGGCCGTACCCGGAAGGGTCGCGCGGCGGCCGGGGCGGTCCTCGCCGACGAGGGGTTCTGGCGCGATCTGCTGTGGGCCTGGGCGGAGCCGGTGGTCGGAGGGCTCCTGGTCGCCGTGCCCCTCGCCCTCATCGAGTACGGGGCGTTCGGGGTGCTGGTGCAGCCGTTCGTCTGGCGGCTCATCGACGACGGCAACTGGTACGCGTTCATCCCCGTCCACAGCACGGCGACGATGCTCGCCTCCGCGCTGCTGGGCCTCGCCTTCATGGTCTGCGGCGCGTGCCTCGCACCCGCCGTCCTCCGGTCGCACGCACGGTGGAGCCGACTGCTGCTGTCGGCGCCGCGCGGTACCGAACTCGCCCGCCGTATCGAGCAGCTCACCGACACACGCGCCGAGGCACTGGACGTCCAGGCCGCCGAGCTGCGCCGCATCGAACGGGACCTGCACGACGGCGCGCAGGCGCGCCTCGTGGCGCTGGGCATGACGCTGGACAGCGCCACACGTCTGCTGGACACCGACCCGGCCCGTGCCCGCAAGCTGCTGCTGGAGGTCCGTGAGACCTCCGCACGGGCCCTGGAGGACCTTCGCGAACTGGTCCGGGGCATCCATCCCCCCGTCCTGGCCGACCGGGGACTGGGGGACGCCGTCCGGTCCCTGGCCCTCGACAGCTTCCTCGACGTCCACGTCGACGCCCGACTGCCCGTCCGGCTCCCCTCCCCGCTCGAATCCGCCGCCTACTTCGCGGTCAGCGAGCTGCTCACCAACGCGGCGAAGCACTCGGGCGCCCGCGACGTCCACGTCCACATCGCTCTGGAACGCTCGGAGGAACCGCTTCCGGAAGGCGAGGGGGCATGGCTGCGGATCACGGTCACCGACGACGGCCGCGGCGGCGCCGACGCGTCCCGGGGGACCGGGCTGCTCGGCGTCCGGCGGCGGTTGGCTACCTTCGACGGGACCCTCGCCCTGCACAGCCCCCAGGGCGGGCCGACCACCGTGACGATGGAGATTCCGTGCGCGTTGTCCTTGCCGAAGACCTCTTCCTGTTGAGGGACGGACTGGTCCGCACCCTCCAGGAGCACGGCTGCGACGTGGTGGCGGCGGTGGACAACGGCCCGTCCTTGCTGAAAGCCCTGGTCGAGGAGGAGCCGGACGTCGCGGTGGTCGACGTCCGGCTGCCGCCGACCTTCACCGACGAGGGTCTGCAAGCCGCCCTCGAAGCCCGTCGCAAGCGACCGGGCCTGCCCGTCCTCGTCCTCTCCCAGTACGTCGACCAGCTGTACGCCAACGAGCTGCTGGCCGGAGGCGACGGCGGCGTCGGCTACCTGCTCAAGGACCGGGTCACCCACACCGACCAGTTCATCGACGCGGTCCGCCGGGTCGCCGGCGGCGGCACGGTGATGGACCCGCAGGTCATCGCCAAGCTGCTGGCGCGCAGCGACGCCCGGGGCACGACAGGCAGCCTGACCCCGCGCGAGCGCGACGTGCTCGAGCTCATGGCCGAGGGAAGGTCGAACGCGGCCATCGCGAGCGCCCTGCACTTCAGCGAGAGTGCCGTGGCCAAGCACACCGCGAGCATCTTCGCCAAGCTCCGCATCGACTCGTCCCCCGAGACCAATCGCCGCGTCCTCGCCGTGCTGGCCTACCTCAAGCGCTGAGATTCCGGTGTGCGGCCTGCGCGGCAAGGCGGCGGAAGTACGGGAGGGCGAAGTCGCCGAAGCCGCGGGCCGCGGAGGAGAGATAGGCGTCCTTGTGCCGTACGAGCGACAGCACCCGGTGGCAGCCGGGCGCCTCCAGCCGCGCCCAGCCGACCGACGGGCGGCCACCGAAGACCCGCGCCATCGACGGGAGCAGGGTGACGCCCAGCCCCGCGGCGACGAGATCGAGTACGGCGCCCGGTTCGTTCCCCTCGCAGACGACCGTGGGCCGGATCCCCGCCTGGGCGAAGAGACGGTCGGCCAGCACGCGTTGCCAGTGCCCCTGGGACGGCGCGATGAAGGGTTCCCCCTCGAGCTCGGCCACCTCGACCCGTTCCCGCCCGGCGAGCCGGTGCCCGGCCGGCACGGCGAGGAGTACGTCCTCCCGTAGCAGCTCCACCGACGTCAGCGTCGGCCCCGCGAGCGGCTGCGAGGCGATGCAGAAGTCGACTTCGCGGGTGCGGAGCAGATAGGCCATCGAGTCGGTGGCCGACTGGCGCAGCCGGACGGCGACGCCGGGACGGGCCTCACGGAACCCGGCGAGCAGTCCGGTCAGGGTCAGCAGCGTCTCGGCGGCCACTGTCACGCTGTCACTTTCCGTGCCGGCCGCTTCGGCCAGTTCCCGGCGGCCGTCCTCCAGTTCGCCCAGGGCGCGCTCGACGCGGTGCAGAAACGCGGAACCGTGCTGGTTGAGCCGGATGCGCCGGCCGCGGCGGTCGAAGAGCGGCACGCCCAGTTCGGCTTCCAGCCGTGCGATGGTCCGGCTGACCGAGGGCTGGGCGACGCGCAGTTCCTCGGCCGCCCTGCTGATGTGCTCATGGCGCGCGACGACCTGAAAGCAGCGCAACGACAGCAGATCCATCCGCCGTGACCTCCACCCCTCATAACCAGAAGAGCATCTTCACATGCCGGAACTGGTCTTGGACCGCATGAACGAACCCCTCATAGCCTCCCCGTACGCCCGCATTCGCGCCCGCACAGCCCACACGGCTCACAAGCCCACACGGCCCACACAGAGGAGAAAGCCCCATGGCCGAGAACGCGCACGAACGGTACGAGAGTTACGCGGAAACGATCCTGCGTGTGCTCGCGAGCTCGCCCGAGCGGCCCGCGCTGATCACGGCGGAGGGCCGTACGGTACGGGCCGGGGAGCTGTGCGACGGCGTCCGGCGTGCGGCGGCGGAGCTGGCGGCACGGGGCATCGGCCGCGGAAGCACCGTCTCGCTCCTCACCGGCAACCAACCCGAGGCGCTCCTCGCGCGCTACGCGACGAACCTCCTCGGCGCCCGTGTCGTCTTCCTCGGCGAGGGCATGGCTCCGGAGGTGCAGGCGCGGATCGTCACCAGTGTCGGGACGGCGATGCTGCTCGTAGCCCCCGCCGCCCGCTCAGCCGCCGAGGCGCTGATCGCCCGCCTCCCGATCGTCCCCGACGTCCTCACCCTCGGCCCCGCCTCCTTCGGCGAGGACCTGATCGCACACGCGGCGGCCCGCTCGCCCGAGACGTTCGCGGGCGCCGTGCGTCCGGAGGACGACTGGTGCGTCAAGTTCACCGGAGGCACCACCGGAATCCCCAAGGGCGTTCAGATGGCACACGGCCCCTACCGGCACATGCTGACCCAGCGGGCGGACAGGATCCGGGCAGACCAGACCGGGGCAGACAGGAGCCGGGCCGATGCGCGGCCGCCTCGTCTCCTCGTCTGCACCCCTCTCGCCCACATGGCGGGAATCGTGGCCGACATCGTGCTCCTGGCCGGCGGCACGGTCGTCCTCCAGCACCCGTTCGACGCCGGCGACGTGCTCGCCGCGCTCGGGCGGGAGCACATCACCGACCTGTGGCTGCTGCCTCCGCTGCTGTACGAACTGCTCGACCACCCGGACCTCCCCTCGACGGACGTATCCGCCCTGCGCCGCGTCTTCTACGGCGGGACATCGGTGTCGGCGCGCAGGCTGCGCGAGGCGAACGAGGCCTTCGGCCCCGTCCTGCACGGCTGGTACGGGCAGACCGAGGCGGGCAACATCGCCGAAACGCTGCCTGACGAGCACGCCGTGACGGGACCGGGCGGCCGCCCCACGGCGGGCCGCGCCGCCCCCGGTGCCGACATCGAGATCCGCGCCGCCGACGGAACGGTTCTGCCGCCCGGGGAAGCAGGCGAGATCCATGTCCGCACCCCGATGATGATGAGCGGCTACTGGCAGCAGCCCGAGCTGACCGCGCACGTCCTGCGCGACGGCTGGATCCGCACCGGGGACGTCGGCTGCCTCGACGCCGACGGATACCTCTACCTCCTCGACCGGCTCAAGGACATCGTCGTCGTGGTGGGCGGCCACGTCTATCCGGCAGAACTGGAACAACTGCTGCTCACCCACCCCGCCGTCGCGCGCTGCGCGGTGTTCGGTGTCAGCCGCGAGGACGGCAACGAGGAAGTCCACGCCGCGATCGTGTCGGCGGAGGGCCACGAGGTGGGGAGCGAGCTGGTCCGGGAGTTCGTCAGGGAGCACAAGGGGGCGATGTACGTGCCGCGTGCGGTCCATGTGGTGGACGCCATTCCGCTCACCGACATCGGCAAGCCGGACAAGAAGCGCCTCCGCGCGACCGTGGGACGGACCACGGGCAGGGCGTAGCCGGAATGCGAGGGCATCGCACCTGCTCAGCGGACGTATGACGGTTGTAGCCGCAATCGAATCCATGTGCCACGGTGAGGTGTATGGAGGGGAAACCGCACCAGCGGCACGATCCGAATGCCTCCCGGCCGGCCCGCCTGCGGCAGCGGCTCGCCCACCTCGTCGCGCCTCACGGACCTCACGGACACGGACCTCACGGACACGGACCTCACGGACACGGACCTCACGGATACGGGTCTCACGGACATGACGCCGCCGACAAGGTCGATGCGGCGATGGAGACCTCACGGGAGGGCATGCGCACGCTCTGGGTCTCCCTGGCCGCCCTGGGCGTCACGGCCGCTGTGCAGGGCGTGATCGTCGCTGTCTCGGGATCGGTGGCGCTGCTGGGCGACACGATCCACAACGCTGCCGACGCCCTGACCGCCGTCCCGCTGGGGATCGCGTTCGTGCTCGGCCGACGGGCGGCGAACCGGCGGTACACGTACGGCTACGGCCGGGCCGAGGACCTGGCGGGCGTCGTCATCGTCGTGACCATCGCCGCGTCCGCTGCCCTGGCCGCGTACACGGCCGTCGACCGGCTGCTCAGCCCTCGCGACATCGCCCATCCGTGGGCGGTCTGCGGTGCGGCGCTCGTCGGCTTCGCCGGCAACGAGTGGGTGGCCCGCTACCGCGTCCGGACCGGCCGCCGCATCGGCTCCGCGGCGCTGGTCGCCGACGGCCTGCACGCCCGCGCGGACGGCTTCACGTCGCTGGCCGTCCTGCTGGGCGCGGGCGGCACCGCCCTCGGCCGGCGGGCCGCCGACCCTGTCGTCGGACTGCTCATCACGTTCGCCATCCTGACGGTCGTGGGGGCCGCCGCCCGTGAGGTCTACCGTCGCCTGATGGACTGTGTCGACCCCGGCCTCGTCTCCACCGCCCACACGGCCCTGCGTGGCGTGGAGGGCGTACTCGGCACCGGTCAGGTGCGGATGCGGTGGATCGGCCACGCCCTGCGCGCCGAGGCCGACATCGTCGTCGCCCCGCACCTGACCGTCGTCGCGGCCCACCGCATCGCCGTGGCCGCCGAGCACGCCCTGATCCACGCCGTACCGCACCTGACCGCCGCGACCGTGCACACCGACCACATCCCCGTCGGAGACGACCCGCACGCCGCTCTCGCCCACCACACCGCCCGTCAGACCGGGCGACCGGACGCTCCTGCGTGCGGGCCGTCGGTGCGGATACGGTGACGACGCGGGCACCCGCTGATCAGCTGCACTGCCAGGTGAACATGGCGCGGTCGAAGCGGCGTGCGGCGAGGTCTTCGGGGCGTATGAGCCAGTACAGGGAACCGCAGTCGCCCCACATCATGCCGGCGTCGTCGTCCGAGCCGAACTGGGCGAGCAGCACCCAGCGCAGCGCCTCCTCGTTGATGCGGGGGTCGTTGCGCGGCGGGTTGCCCAGCGCGCCACAGGCGACTTCCGTTTCCACGTCGTCCTGCGCCGGGTCGGCATGACCCCCTACGCTGTGCCCGGCACCCGGGAGGTCCCACAGGGCCTCCCGGAAGTCCTCGTCCCACACAGGGTGGTCATCGGCCATCGGAGCGAACTCCCGGTAGACCACCGGATGCCAGGGATAAGGGGCCGTCGTCTCCACGCGTGCCGCCAGCCGTACCTCGGCGTAGGGCCGGATCCCCGCCGGCGCCGCCCGTTCGACCAGAGGGACCCCCGCCGGTACGTACACCACGCGCGCCGCCGCCCAGCTGTCGGGCTCGTAGGGCGAGACCTCGGCCCGGCCGTCGTCCAGCTGCCCGTCGAAGTAGAAGAAGGCCAGTGTGCCGTCCGTCGGCAGGGCGATGTCGAGAGCGGCGGAGGGGAGTGCGGCGCAGTCGAGGGACGCGATGAAGGACAGCGGACCGTGCCCCTCCCACACGGGCCACTCCTCGCCCACAGGCAGCTCCGGCAACCCGCCGAGCCGGCCGACGACCGTGTCCGCGCTCGAATCGCTGGCCTTCTCCAGCCCCAGACCCGGCCGCAGCAGTCCGATCCACCGCTCGGCAATCCCGGCGGGCAGGTGTTCGCGGGCGAGCGCGTGCAGCGCGTCGGTGGTGCTCTCAGTCATGGGTCGATGATGCACGGGACCACTGACAACGGACCGCCCAGGCAACGGACCGCCCAGGCGTGGGCAACGGACTGCCCACCGGCGCCGGCACGCCGGACGCGCGCAGGGCGGGTGGGTGCCCGACGCCTGTCCGGAGCTTCCTGACTCGCCGTCCGGAGGCTGCCCGGCCATCATGGCCAACGGAGCACCGTCACGGCGTGTGCGCCGGGGAGCACGAGGAGGCCCTGCCATGACACCCACTGCCGATGCCGGTGCCGCACCACCGCCCATGCGCCTGCTCGTCCTCGGCGCCTCGCTGCGCGCCGGCTCGCTGAACACGCGTCTGGCCACGCTGGTCACCCGGCTGATCGAGGAGGCGGGCGCGGTCGTCGACCGTGCCCGCCTCAAGGACTTTCCCATGCCGGTCTACGACGGCGACGACGAGGACACCGGCGGCATCCCCGAGGGCGCGCTCGCCCTCCGGGACCGCCTCCAGGCCTGTGACGCCTTCGTCATCGCCTCCCCCGAGTACAACGCCTCCCTGCCCGGCGGCCTGAAGAACGCGATCGACTGGGTCTCCCGCATCCGCCCCCAGCCCTTCAAGGACAAACAGGCCCTCCTCGTCTCCGCCTCCCCGTCCATGGTCGGCGGCAACCGCGGCCTGTGGTCGCTGCGCATCCCCCTCGAACACCTGGGCACCCGCCTCTACCCCGACATGTTCAGCCTCGCCGCCGCCCACCAGGCCTTCACGGACGACGGCGACCTGACGAACACCTCCCTGCACCAGCGCCTGACCGAGACGGTCGCCGACTTCCTCCACCTGGTCGAAGCCGACACACGCTATGTGTGCCTGCGCCGCCGCTGGTACGAGTTCCTCGGCGACCACACGGACGCTCAGGTCACCCAACGCGCCGAGGACTGACGGGAGACGATCGCGCCCGGAATCCAGCCCGTTCTTCTGGGCATGGCTGTGGTGGCAGGCCACGAGCGAAGGAGAGGGCACGAGATGGGGAAGCGGAAGCTACCGATGGCGCCGGCCGAGTACGTCCGGACACGGCCGAAGGTCACCGTGTCGGCGTCGGTGCTGATGACGGTGGGGCCGGACCGGCCCGTGATGCTGCAATCGGTGTTCGAGGGCACGGGCTGGCAGTTCCCGGGCGGGAACTCGGACGACGGAGAGGACCCGCGCACCACGGCGCTCCGTGAGGCCGAAGAGGAGACCGGGCTGCGGGTGCGAGGGCCGATGAACCTGCTCCTGCTCGAGTACCGGCACCCCCAGGCCTAGAAGGGCTGGCCGCTCGGCAAGATCGTGTGCGTCTTCGACGGCGGCACGATCAGCGATGCGGAGTTCCGGTCGATCCGGCTGGACCCGGAGGAGCACGACCGGTGTCTGGCTCTCGAATGGGAGGGGTGGGTGACCGAGGCCGACGCTCGGCGCGCTCAGCTCCTGGGTTCGTTGCAGCGCGCTCGCCTGATGGGACGCACCGAATACCTGGTGAACGGCTCGCGATAGAGCCTCTCCTCGGCCGGTCGCCGCCGACCGCCGGCCGGGTCGCTCCCGCCCCCTCCCTCACCAGAAGCGCAGGCATCACCATGCGCCCCCCGAACGCGCTCTCGGCGCGCGAGAGGAACTGGCTCCGCGCCGGCACCTCTGGCGCCCGGTCGTTCGCCCTGTGCACATGGGTGACGTGACTACACACTGAGAGCCGTAGGCCAGTGGCTCGCGACAACGGCGAGCGTGCACGGGGAGAGAGTTCCGCCATGCGTGTGAACGAGGACGACGTCGCCGGATTGGTCCGGTCGCGGTGGGGCGACCTGCTGGCGGAGATCGGGGAGGGGGCGGTCGACCGGTACGCCGAGGGCATCCCCGTCCCCAGGCGTGCCTTCGCCGACGCCGGTGCCCTGGGACTGCAGGCCTTCCCGCTTCCCACCGGCGTGGCCGGCGAGGACGCCGACGCCGTGACCTGGGGGCGGGCACTGGAGGAGATCGGGTACCTGTGTGCGGACCCGGCGTTCCCCGTTGTCGTCAGCATCCACACAGGTGTCGCGAGCCTGCTGTGTGCGACGGGCAGCACCCACCTCGTCCACACCTACGCGCTACCGATCAGCCGCGGGGAGTGCTTGCCCGCGCTGGCCTTCTCCGAGGGCACGGATCTGCTCTCGATGCGCACGCGGCTCACCCCGTCCGGGCCGGACTTCCTGCTGTCCGGCAGGAAGGACTTCATCACCGGCGGTCTGCTCGCGGACGTCTTCCTCACCTACGCGTCCGACGAGTACGGCGACTTGGTGGCCTGCCTGGTGGCGTCGGACGAGGACGGCGTCGAGGTCCGCCCGGCGCAGGCCGCCGGCTTCCGGACGGCCGGCGCGGCGTCCGTGACCTTCGAGAACGTGCGGATCCCGGCCGACCGCGTCATCGCGTCGGCCGACGGGTTGAGCCACGCGCAGCAGTACCTGAACGCCCGCCGCGTCGCCATCGCGGCGTTCACGGCCGGTCAGATGCGCCGCCTGCTGGAGGGCACGGTGGCACGGCTCCGCGACAGCGTTCGCTACGGACAGACGCTGATGGACCTGCCCAATGTGCAGGCGGCCGTCGGCCGGATGTACGTCGCCGTCGAAGCCTCCCGCGCGATCGTCCACCGAGCACTGTCCCGGCTCGACGCGGGAGACGGCGACCCCGTCTTCGACCCGGTGGTCTCCGCCGCCAAGCACCACGTCACCGAACAGGCGCTGGCCGTCCTGAACGAAGCGTTCCGAGTCCTAGGCGGGCACGCCTACTACGGCGACCCCCGCTACGGCATGTTCCTGCGCGAGGCCTTCGGGCTTCTCGCGGGCGCGGGCACCCAGGACCTCCTCGAGATCAACATCGGCATGTGTGCAGCACAGAAAGGCAAGAGTCCCACGTGATCCTCCGATTCAGCGGCATCATGCTGCGTCTGGTGAACTACGAGCGCACCGTCCAGGTCGAGGCCACCACCCTTGGTACCGCCCTGGAACAACTCGAAGGCCGCCACCCGCAGATCCGGCAGGTCCTTCGCGACGCGAACGGGCAGATCCGCCGGAGCCACCAGCTCTTCCTCAACGGCGAACGGGTCGCCAGACCGGATCTCGGCATGCCACTGGAGGAAGCCGACCAGGTGGAATTCCTGACCGCCATCGCGGGTGGCTGACGCGATGAATGACGCCCGTGAGTCCGCCGTCCGCGAGTCCGCCGCCCGTGAGTCCGTCTTCCGCGAGCCCCTGTACACCACTCAGTTCAGTCCACTGCAACTACGGCCGCGGGCCCTCCTCGATCTGGCCGCCAACGGGTTCGCCCGCTGGCTGGCCGAGCACCTGACGCCGTTCCCGCACCTCCTGCACAAGCATCGGACCGCGGTCGTCGTCCGCATCGCCCGCATCGACCACGAGGCGCCCGACCTGCGCTTCGCGGACGCTTCCTGGCTCGACGTCCGGGTGCGGGTGGCCACCGGTGGTTCGGGGGAGTGGCTCGTACTGAGCCTGGCCTACGAGGCCGAGGGCCGCGTCGCCGCCCGAGCCCGCCTCGTCATGCGGGTGCTCAGCGTCGCCGAGCCCGAGAGCCTCGCCGCTCAGCCCGGCGCGCTCCCACCGGAGCTCCTCGCGGAGTTCACCGAGGGCGAGCGCCTGCCGTCGGACGAGTTCCGCGAACAGGCCCGCATCCGGCAACCGTTCGACCTGGGGGCGGACCTCTTCGCGCCGCAGGAGTGGGAGACGACCCTCTCCCGGAGTCAGTGCGAAGTGGCCGACCAGTGGTCGTTCATCGAGATGATCGAGCTCGCGACGAGTGCCCGTGAGCGCCTCTTCGCCGTCACCGACCCCGCCCTGCCCGCCGACACCGTGCGGCCCGCCGTGCGAGCACCGGTCCGCAGTCTCGTCGCGTTCTTCCAGCGCCCCATGTTCGTCTTCGACGCCTGCCGCACCGTCACCCGCGCCTATCACGCGCGGCAGGACGGCCGGACCGTCTTCCGGCACGACATCGGCCATGCCGGCGCGGCCCGGACGCCCGGTCTGCGGGTGTGGGAACTGCTCGACGAGGCCTGAGGCGGAGGCCCCGGTGAGGCGGGGACCTAGCCGCCCACGGCCCGGGAGCCGGCCGAGGCCATGCCGAGCCAGGTGTGCGGGTTGCCCTCCCAGCACCAGCCGAGCTTCGGGGCCTTCTGGCTGATCCAGATCGCCGGAACCCTGCGGTCGCCGCACCGCGAACCGCCCAGGGAGAAGCACTTGTTCTTGACGAGCGCCTGCGGGAAGTGGGTGACCAGCGCGATTCCCTCCTCGATGGTGAGCAGGGTGCGGCTCCTCCCGGCAATGACGTTCATGGCGTCGTGGGGTACGACGCCGCAGAACTCCTCCCCGCGTTCGACGTCGAACAGCAGATAGGCGTCCTGCTCCGGAAGGCCCGTCTCCTTGGTCGCGACGAACCGTTCCAGGGAGCCGGGCTCGAAGGAGCGGTCGACGAAACCGGGCAGGCGCCCGCCGTGCAGGGTGGTGCGCGGCATCGTCTCCTCGATCGGTGCCACGTTCCGCGTGACGACCAGCAGGAAAGGCACGCGGCCGGCCTCCGGGTCGTACGGGCCGGAGGGGGCCGTGGCGGCGCGGGAGCGCAGTGGCGCGACCAGGGCGCTGAACCGTTCCGCGTCGAGGCCGGATATCGCCGGGTACCCAAGGTCGATCAGGTTGCGGACCTGGCGGTCGAACTCGGCTCCACCGTCGTAATCGGTCTCGGTCAAGGTTGTCCCTTCGTCCTGTGCGGGTGCCGGTGCACCCCAGCAAAATTTACGTCAGAGGTAAATTTACGCACGACGCAAGCGAGGTTGTCAATATAAAAGTACGACCGGGGTAAGATTTCTTCATGGGTATCGAGTCGAGCACCACTGCAGGCCCCACGGCCATGGGCCTGCGTGAGGTCAAGAAGCGCGAGACGCGGCAGCTGATCTCCGACCGGGCGACCGAGCTCTTCATCGAGCACGGCTTCGAGCGCACCACCATCGCCGAGATCGCCGCCGCGGCCCGCGTCGCCAAGAAGACGGTGACCAACTACTTCCCGCGCAAGGAGGATCTGGCCTTCGACCACCAGGACGAGTTCGTCGCCGGTCTGGCCCGTACCGTCGCCGCCCGCGAACCGGGCGAATCCGCCCTCTCGGCGCTGCGACGCGCCTTCCTGTCCGCCGTCGCCGAACAGAACCCCGTCGCCGGTTTCGCCGGCCCGGAGTTCACCCGCATGATCGCGGAGAGTCCCACCCTCTCGACCTGCCTGCGCGGCCTGCACGACCAGCGCGAGGACGCCCTGGCCGTCGCCCTCGCCGAGGCCACCGATGCCTCTCCGGGCGACATCACCCCTCGTACGGCCGCGTCCCTGGTCGGCGGCGTCCACCGCGTCCTGTTCCGCCGCATCCAGGACCTCACCCTCGCGGGCCGCACGAACTCCGAGATCGCCTCGGTCCTCGCAGAGGAGGCCACCCGGGCCTTCGCGCTCCTCGAACCGGCTCTCGCCGACTACGCCCGCGCTTGAGCCGTCCCGTTCACCAGTCGACGGCCGCTATGCGGCGTACCGCCTCGCGGATCAGGTCGGTGCGGGCGCATACGGTCAGGCGGACGTAGCCCTCGCCACCGGGGCCGAAGCCGCTGCCGGGAATGGACAGGACGTGGGCCTCCTCCAGCAGCCGCTTCGCGAAGCCCTCGCTGTCGTGGCCCCTCGGGCAGCGGACCAGACAGTAGAACGTGGCGTGCGGGCGCAGTATCCGCAGGCCGGCGTCCTCGAGCCCGTCGCACAGCAGCCGCATGCGCTGGTGGTAGACGGAACGGAGGTGCTCGGGATAGCCGGTGGTGTCGTTGAGCGCGGTGACGGCGGCATGCTGGATCGCCCCGAACGTGCCGGAATCGGTGTGCGACTTCACGGTCCGCAGCGCGTCGACGACCGCCGCGTTGCCGGCGGCGAAGCCCACGCGCCAGCCCGGCATGTTGTACGTCTTCGACAGCGAGTGGAACTCTATCCCGCACTCCAGCGCACCCGGCGCCGCAAGGAACGAGGGCGGAGGCGCGCAGTCGTAGTAGATCTCGCTGTACGCGGAGTCCGAGGCCACGACGATGTCGTAGCGGAGCGCGAACTCCGCCAGTTCCCCGAAGAATTCGGCGGTGGCGAGCGCCGCGGTCGGGTTGTTCGGGTAGCAGACCCAGAACAGTTTGGCCCGGCGGGCGGCGTCGGCGGGTACGGCCGCCAGGTCGGGCAGGAAGCCGTTCTCCTCGCGCAGCGGGACGCGGACCACCTCCGCCCCGCACCACCGGGCCCAGGTGGCGTACACCGGGTAGGCCGGGTCGGGCACCAGCACCACGTCGCCCGGCTCCGCGTACGCCATCGTCAGATGGGCCATCGCTTCCTTGCTGCCCAGCGTGACCACCACATCGGCCCCGGCGTCGACCCGGACGCCGAAACGGCGGCCCAGGTACCCGGCGGCCGCCTCGCGCAGCGCCGGAGTGCCCGGGTAGGGCGGGTAGCGGTGTGCGCCCGGGTCGCGCACGGCCTGGCGCATCGCCTGCACGATGTGCAGTGGCGTCGGCAGGTCGCAGTCTCCCACCCCGAGCGGCACCGGCGCCACGCCGTCCTGCTCGGCGAGCGCGCGGGCCCGGTCGGCGAAGGAGAACAGGTAGTCCTCTGTCTGCACGAGGCGTTCCGCACGGCCGGGCACGCGAGCCTCCTCTTCGCCGGGGCGGGCGGAAGCCACTGCCGCTGCCGCTTCCGCCTCGGCCACCCCGGCATCGTGCCCCGTAGCCGGGGCCCGGCGCGAGAGGGCCTCGGGCCCCTATGGCCTGTAGACGCATGCCGCCAGCGCGGCGTGCGCCTTCCAGCCCAGCGACTCGTACAGCGCCCGTCCTTCGTCGGTCGCGCCCAGGACGCCGAGGGTCGCGCCCTCGGCCGACGCGCGGTCGGCGAGGGTGCGCATCACGAAGCCGCCCAGGCCGCGGCGGCGGTGGGCCTCGGCGGTCTCGACGCGGTCGACGACCGTGGCCTCCCCGAGGACGGCCATCTGCCCCTTGGCGGCGCGTTCGCCGGCCGCGTCGTACACCTGGACGTAGGTGACGCCGTCGCGGGTCTCCACGGTCGTGGTGAACCCCGCGGGCAGCACGGGGTCGGTCGCCTGCAGGTCCGTGGCCATCAGGTGACCGGTCTCGACCCGGTCCACCACCCAGCCGGCGGGGAGCCAGGGCTCCACCTCCTCCGGGTCCATCGGCGCTTTTAGCCAGGTGTTCGGAACGGTCACCGAGGCGGCGGCCCGGCGTATCGCGGACCCGCTGGTGTCCGTCAGGACGTGGCGCCCCCGGTGTTCCGGCAGGCCCACCTCGATGTAGTGCCCCCAGGGCCGTTCGCTCGGCGCCGGCGTGCCTCGTGACACGGCCCAGCCCGCCACCCACGTGTCGACCAGTTCCGGAATCATCGAACCCTCCCCAAGAGGTAGCCATTCACTGAGTAATAGTCACATGCTGCATGCACACCTTACGTTGGATGCGGGGGCGCGGCATCCCGTTATTCGCGCGCCGGGCCGCTCCGGCGCTCCCGCACCGCGCCACCGCGCTCCCGAAGCCGCCGTGTCCTTCGCCCGCCGGGGTCCGTTGGGCACTGGGTGTCTTCAACCCGGCACCCGATCCGACGACGGACGGGAGGGGTCGCTCGTGGTGGACATGGCGAAGAGCGAGGAGCAGAGCGGGCGAAGCAGACGGAGAAGCAAACAGGCGCCCGGAGCCCCGGGAGCGCTGCCGTTCCCGGAACCGGCGGAGATCGCGCACCGGTTCGTATCGACGCGATCGGCGTTCGACGGCACGTCGTTCGTCCGGCTGGCCGCCAGGATTCCGGCGCTGCTCCGGCAGATCTGGCGGATGGCGTGGCGCATCCAGCGGCGCGACGTCCTGGTGCTGTTCGGCTGCCAGGCGGCCTCCGGAATCGCGGCGGCCGTGGTGCTGGCCGCCACCGCGAAGGCCATGGTGCCCCTCCTCGGCGGCGGTCCGGTGTCGGACCGCGTGGCCGAGGCCATGCCCGCCCTGATCGTGGTGGCCGTCGCGGCCGGACTGGGCCGCGTCGCCTACGGGATGGCGTCATGGGCCGTGGCCCGCCTCAAGCCCCGCCTTCTGACGGCCGCAGATCTGGAGCTGGTCGAGTCGCTGATGGCCGTGGAGCTGTCGGCCTTCAACCGTCCGGGCTTCGCCGACGAACACGACGCCGCCGAGACCGGCGTCGTGCGCTGCGACCGGATGCTGTACGACGCGCAGGCGTTCATGGCCGCGCTCATCCGCCTCGTCGCGGCGTTCGGCGTGCTCACCGTACTGCACCCGCTGATGCTGCCGGTGCTCGTGCTGGCCGTGGTGCCCTCGGGGACGGGCGCGGTGATGGAGGCGAGGGTCGAGCACCGTACCCATTTCGCGAACTCCGGGGGCCGCGCCGTCAAGAGCATGATGCGCTGGCACGTGACGACGTCCAAGCTGGCCCCGGAGGTGCGCGGCAACCGCATGCGCTGGTACCTCGCCTTCTGGTACCGCACGATCTCCAGCCGGCTCGACGCCCGCAGCGTCACGGCCGCGGGCAGGCAACTGCGGATCAACCTGTGGTCGGCCGTCGGCGGCGGGGTGTGCCTGACCGGGGCCTGGAGCATGCTGCTGTGGCTGACCGTCAGCGGGCGGGTGTCCCTGGCGGTGTCGGCGACGGCCGTGCTCGCGGTGCGCACCGCCCTGGCGAACCTGACGAACGTGGTGCACTACTGCACGTCGCTGTTCCACTCGACGCTGTTCCTCGGGGACTGGAAGCGGTTCGTGGACTGGACCAAGGAGCTCGAGGCCCGGCGGGGCGCGCTGGAGGCCCCCGCACCGGACACGATCCGCCTCGACTGCGTGTCCTACTCCTACCCGGGCAAGACCCGCCCCGCCGTGGAGGACCTGAGCCTCACGCTGCACCGGGGCGAGGTCGTGGCCGTCGTGGGGGAGAACGGTTCGGGGAAGTCCACGCTCGTCCAGCTGCTCACCGGGCTGTTCACCGCCGACAAGGGCACCGTGACCTGGGACGGAGTGGACCTCGCGGCCGCCGATCCCGACACGGTGTGGGCACGCACCGGCCTGGTGCCGCAGTTCTTCGCGAACTGGCCGCTGTCGGTGCGCGAGAACGTCACCCTCGGCCAGCCCCTCACCGTCGACGACGGCCCGGTGTGGCGCGCGCTGGAGCGCGTCGGCATGCGTGAAGCGGTCGAGGAGCTGCCCGACGGGCTGGACACCCTGCTGGCCAAGGAGCTGTGGGGCGGAGTGGACCTCTCCGGTGGCCAGTGGCAGCGCATCGCCTGCGCCCGCGCGCTCTACCGCCGCCCGGCCGTCCTCGTGCTGGACGAGCCGACCTCGGAGATGGACGCGCGGGGCGAGCACCAGGTCTTCACCGAGGTCAAGACCATCGCATCGGACCGGATCACGGTCGTGGTCACGCACCGCCTCGAGAACACCAAGGTCGCGGACCGGATCATCGTGATGGAGAAGGGCGGCGTCATCGAGCAGGGCACGTTCGAGACGCTGGTCAAGGCCGGCGGGCTGTTCCAGGAGCTGTACGAGCTGAGCCAGGACCGCTGAGCCGTCGTCGTGCGGAAGGTGCTCCTCATGCTCCTCCGAGGGCGTGCGTACCCTGTACGGGATTCACCCCCGACCCCCAGAGGAGCACCATCCGTGAGCCGGCCCGCGGTCCCCGATCCGACCTGGTGGCTGGCGGACCCTGGCAGCTGGGAACTGCTTGCGTTCGACGGCGGATACGACAGTGAGGGAATTCCCTACGACACCGCCTGGCAGGACCGCCAAGCCGTTCTCGCCATGCTGATGGGGCGGCCGGGAGCCGGCCTTGGCTACGGGAACTTCGCGCGATACCTCCTGGAACAGGAAATCCGCTTTCACCGCAATGCCTGGGGCTACAGCAACCGCATCGGCATGGCGGCCCTGCTCGTGGCCGAACAACGGCGGCTCGAGGACGTCTGGCTGCTGTGGGAGGCGAAGGCCGCGAGCTTCGACACCTACTGCGGACTGCCCGAGGTCCTCCTCATCGGCAACGGCCTCGCGCGGACGACGTCGTACGTGCGGGACAGCGACCGTCCCCAGCGGGACAGGCTTCTCGAATACCTCGGCACATTGCCCCCGACGGTCACGGACGACGTCGTCGCGGAGAAAGTGACCCGGCTTCGGCAGCGCTACCGCGAGATGGGCGACACCGCTCCGGGCGACTGAGCGCGGCACGGCCGCCGCGTGAATGTCCGCTTTCCGCGCCCCGTTCCACGCCCGGGTGTGCGCCGTCGCGGGGGAATTCACGGGTGCGAGCCACGGGAGGTCCGTCCGCCGACGTGCCTTTCGAGTTGTGCGTGGGTAGTCAGAAGTCCTGATTGCCCTACGCGGAACGCCGATTCGGCCGCCGCGCCGCCTCCTGATGGGACCAGTGCGCGGCGCATGTCGGGGGAGAGGGACAAGGAGGCGTCCCGTGACGCCTTTGAACACGCGCACGCGTGCATTGACGGAAGCCTGCGGAACCGCGCGGCTGTGGTGGAGCTATCGAGCGGCAGGACCCGTGGTTCTCCTCCTTCTCCTCGCCCGCTTCGTGGTGCTGCCGAGACGCGCGTTGCTGCGAGCCGCGTCCGCCCTGCGAGGCGACGTCCTCTCACTCGGCTGCGGTCACGGAATGCTCGAGCGGCAGATCGCGGCGTCCAACGCCGGGGTCTTCGTCTTCGGATACGACCTCAGCCGGCGGAGGGTGACCGCGGCCAGGAGGGCGCTCGGGCCCGGCGAGCGGGTGCGGTTCGACGTCGCGGACGTGCGCGAACTGCCGCGCAGGCTCCGCTTCGACGCCGTCCTGTGCCGCGACCTGCTGCGCCACCTGGAGCCCGGCGTCCGGACCGAGCTGCTGAAACGGCTCTCCGACCGCATCCGCCCCGGCGGGCGACTGATCGTCGAGGACGCCACGGAACCCTGGTGGCAGCGCCGGGGGAACGACTGGAAGCACTGGCGGGACTGCCTGGTCGTGGCACGGGCCGGCACCGCGCCCACCGCTTCCGAAGCCGTGGTCGAGACCCTGACCGCCCTGGGCTTCAGCGTCGAGAGCTCCCTGCGGGTCTCGCGGTGGCGGCCGCTCTGCTCGCGCTACCTGCTCACGGCGACGATGCGGACGGATCCGACGGGTCCGACGGATCCGGACGTCCTACGGGCGACGGGTGCCGCTGAGGATGCCCCAGCGCAGCCGCCGGTCGCGGGTCGCGTCCACCCACAGGGGCAGGTTCTCGAGCAGGCGGTCGACGTAGGCGGGGCTGATGATGCCACGGAGTTCCGTCGCCCGTGAGGTGGTCTCCTCGGTCAGCCGGGCGTAGTGGGTCGTCAACTGATCGGTCAGGTCGTCGAATTCGACGTCGGCCAGACCGAGCTCGGTGAGCCGGCCGCGGTAGAAGGCGGGAGTGGCCAGCGCGTCCACGCCGAGGCGGGAGACGGCCGGACGGATCGTGTCGGGCGGGGTGTCCTCGGCGGCCATGATGTCGGTGAAGGCCAGCGCGCCGCCGGGTTTGAGGACGCGTGCCGCCTCGCTCAGCACCCTGTTCCGGTCGTCGCTGTGGCAGAAGGCCTCCAGTGAGCACACCGCGTCGAACTGGCCGTCGGCGTGCGGGATGTCGTGGAAGGAGCCGGTGACGACCTCGATGAGACCGTCCAGCCCGCGGTCGACGTTGGCCCGGTGATGACGTTCGTTCTGCGCCGCGCTGAGATTGAGCGCGACGACGCGACAGCCGAACGTACCGGCGAGGTACCGGGCGGTCCCGCCGTATCCGGACCCCAGGTCCAGGACGGACCGTCCGGGTGAGAGGTGGTCCTCGAGCCGGGCAGCCAGACGTTCGACGGTGCGCCGGGAGGCGTCCGCGATCGGCTCCCGCGCGTGAGCGTAGATGCCGGTGTGGATGTCCTCTCCGCCCCATACGGCGTCGTAGAACGCGTCGACGTCGCCGGAGTCGTAGTAACGGCGCGTCGCGTCCTCGCCCGTGCCAGCGGTGGTGGCGTCATTGCTCATGCGCGCTCCTCTCATGTGTCACCTGTCACCTGGAACTCACAGGGCCCTGCAATTGCGCGACCAGCCTTGCCGTGGACGCGGGGGCGGGCCCAGCGGCAATCAGGCCAAGATTCATGTGGCAGCTGTCTCCGGGCTCTCCGTGTCGACCCTGGGCAGGATCAGCACCCCCCAGGTCACCAGCACCGCCCCGACACCCTCCGGGATCAGCCACCATCCGGCGCGTACGCGCTCGCCGTAGACCAGGATGCCGAGAGCCAGGCTCACCAGGGCCTCGCCCAGGGTGAGGGCCGGCTGGGAGGCCACCAGGGGACCGGACTCCATGGCGTTGGCCAGGAGGAACAACGAGCACGCGCCCGCCGCCACAAAGCCGTACGTCTGCCAGGAGGCGAGGAAGGCGCCACCGCCGTGCTCGTCGAACGTGGTGGTCGCCGACTTCATCAAGGTGGCGGTCAGGGCGTAGCCGATCGCCGAGGCGCAGCTGAACAGCGCCGCCCGCGCCTTTCCCCTGGGCCGTGGCAGCGCCGCCGCCACGCAGAGTGCCATGGCGCCCCCCGTGGCGATCAGGGTCAGGGCCCATATTCCGGGGGAGACCTCGGTGTGTCCTCCGTACGGGGCGGCCGTGGCCAGGGCCAGCCCGAGCCCGGCGGCGACCATGACGGCGGCCGCCCAGCCCTCGGCGGGCAGCCGCCGCCGGGACACCGCGCAGGCGATCAGGAGGGTGAAGGGCAGTTCGGTGACCAGGATGGGCTGCACGAGCGAGAGCGAGCCCAGGGTCAGGGCCAGCGCCTGACAGGCGGCCGCACCGACGATCACGGCGATGCCGCCCAGCCACGCCGGACTGTGCACGAGGTGCCGGACCAGCCGGACGCTGAAGGCGTCGCCGGGAGGCACGGTCTTCGCGGCCACACGCTGCAGCACCGTGCCCGTGGCGTTGCCCACGGCCGCCAGCAGGGCGAACAGCGCGGAGAGCAGGCCTGCCACGGGCGGATCCTCCGTTCGGAGTGCCGGGTGATTGCCACCGCGGCGCGGTGGTGGGGAAGCGCAGGCATGGCAATCGCACTAAACTGAGTGAAGATCCGTTCTTCGCACGCGCCTCCTCCCGGCATCAACAGTTGCACAGGTCCGACAGGGGACGGCGATCGCGATGGCCGATCTGTGGGAACTCATTCTTCATCACACATACGCCGGCACGCCGGGTTCGGCTTTCGACCTTTCACCCGGTCGCGGGGGCCATGGCACGTCAGTCGGTCATGTCGACTACTTCGACGACGGTGCCACAGCGGGATCCGGCGCGATATCCGTTCAGGATGAAAACAGTGCGATCGAGGTGCAGTGCGGAAAGAACTGGGACACGCTCGACGCGGTTCGTGGCGAGGTCAGATTTCGCCAGGACCCGTCCCCTGATCCCAGTTACTTCCAGACGCTGGTTGCCTGCCAATGGTTCGAGGTGATGACGTACGGGCTCACGTACGACGAGGTATCGGCACGGAATCTTTGGGTCCGATTTCTCGGTCACACTCCCCAAAAGGTCGTCCTGCTGCAGGGACTTGTGATTCCTTACGGAAAGTGGATCACCGTGGGATTCATGTACGACGGCCGGTCGAGGATCGAGATGTCGGTCGACGGTCACATCGTCAGAAGTGCCACCGGAGCGTACGCGCCGGTGCCGGGCGGCCCGTCGACAGTGATCACCATCGGAAACAGCCTGGACAACGTGGGGGTGACCGGCTTCCTCCTGAGCGGGCAGATCGACGAGGTCAAGCTCTGGCGGCGGAACCCGCACCGGATGGGGGACGAGTTCCTGGGCCGCCCCATGGATGCGGACACCGCGGACTGCTGGGCCCGGTGGGGACGCGCTGTCGGCGAGTGGCTGCGCCGGAACCCGGATTGCGCTGAGCAACTGAAGGCGCTGCTCGATCTGCTCGACGAGACACTGAGGACCGTCGGATCGATATCCGACCCGCAGGTCCGAGCCCGCATCGAGAATGCCGTGGTGCAGTATCGCGGCTTGTGGAGTGCCGGGCAGGTGAACAATCCGGCGATGACCGGGGTACTCCTCGAGATCGTCGATGCGCTTCGCACGGCAGGGGTGGACGTCGAACCGGCGCTCGGGCGGATCACCGGATCGGACTGCTGGAAGCGCCTGCTCAAGGAAGTTCCGGAGCCCGGGTGCGACAGGGATCTCGTCGCCGTCCTCGGCGCGACGGCACAGCAGGTGGCTGCCGCCCGGAAGAACCTGCGTCGTCCGACGACGGGATGAGAGTGACGACGGGATGAGAGTGCCGCCATGACGCGCAACAATCTGACCTCGAACAGTAACAACACTCCGTCCACCACGTACACCACCGCGTCGTTCGTGCCGACGCAGGGCAGGCTCGTGCTCGCATTCGTCATGAGCGGTGGTCCCGCCGGTGGCTACGTCCCGCCAGCGACTCCCACGGCGGCCGACACGAGCGGACTGACCTGGAATCCCATCGGGTCCGGTAGGTCCGGTGGTGGGAGCAGAGTCCAGCTCACAGGATTCCGGGCGATGAGCTCAAGCGCCGTCGGGCCGAGGACTCTCACGTTTACTTTTCCCACACACCAGGGGTTCTGTGCCTGGTCGGTCTTCGAGTACGACGGGGTCGACACGAGCGGCACCAACGGTTCAGGTGCCGTCGCCGGCCCTTCCTCGCACTCCTACCCAACGGGTACGACGGTCGATTCCGGGCGCACCCCGACGGACAGGATTACGGTCGGCGCGATCGCACTGGATGAGGCCGTCACCTCCATTGCCACAGGAACCGGCGCCGACCAGATACACAAGGAATCGTCAACAGGCTTCGCAAGCGGCAAGGGGCTGCTCCAGACGCAGGAACGCCCCGCTTCCGCTTCGCAGAGCCTTCGTTGGACCTGGAGTCCGCCGGCAAACGCGGCCACGCTGATACTGGAGCTGAGGGCAGCCACGGCCGGACCGCCCGATTCGGACAGGGAACTGCTGCGCCAGTTCGAACCAATCCTGTTCATGTACCCCCAGGAGAGCTTCTTCCCCTCCGATGCCAAGCGATACATCGAACACTGCGCACTATGGAAGGCGCGGGCCCCGTTCGATGTGAAGGACGCCTGGGGAGAAGCCGGCTCGTTCCCGCGCTCCCCGATGATTCCGCGCGACAAGATCTCCGCGTCGCCGGGCGAACCGGGAACCCCTCTCGACTCGCCGGACAATCTCGTCGACACGGCTGCCGAGGAACGCTTTCTCGAACTCGGCGGCTGGAAGGACAAGTTGGAAGCGGCCCAGCAGGGCGTCACATCCACGAGCGTGCATCCCTATGCGGATCGGGGCCAGATATTCGCGCGTTACAACTCAGTTACCGAGTTGAAGGACAGTCAAAATTGGTATCACGGAGAGGTGTTCGATGCCGTACGACTGAGAACGCTGCTGCAAACAGTCCCCGAAAAAGACATCCTCCTTCCCATCCTTTCCGGGATGAAAAACCCCAAGCTGGTGTGCTATTACCTGTTCTATCCCGCGCACGAGCAAACGAGTCGCCTCACGGGAACCCCATGCGACAACGTAGAGGAACGCGAAGTCGGCGCTTGCGGCGGCGCGTGGGCATGCATCGCGCTGATGCTTGAACGGGAGGACGACAATGCGTCGTACGCACCCTCGTACATCGGCTTCACGGGAGAGCGGATAATCCCGGCCATCGACTCCACAGTGAGAAGGCCCCACGCGTTCGACGACGCGGAACGCATCAGCCTCACCGTCGAGCGTTGGCAGCCGGCCGGGGTGTCCCCGGTCCTTCCGGAAGTCGTGTCGAACCATCCACGCATTCATGTGGCCCGCGGTTCGCACAGCATGAGTATGACCCCCGGCGTTCAGTTGGGCTTGCCGTATCAGGACGGGATCGAGCCACAGGTCTGCGGGAAATACGACACGGCTTCGCTGATTCCGCCGAACCCTGAGAAACCCACCTTCCTGGAGGACCTCGCCGTGGTGATCGCGAAGATGGCCGCCGGCGGACTGCTGCATCCCATAGGTGCTGTGGTCGGATTCTTCGCCGGCGTGGCAGAGCGCTTCGAGGGCGGCCTGACTTTGGTCGGCGAGCACGACCGGGCGATCGACGACCCCGAATACCCGGCTGCCGGAAGTGGACGCACCATCAAGCCCGCGGACGTCAACCTCCCGGAATTCGGCAACGACGTCAAGGACTGGACGAGCCGCGAGTTCGACGACGCCCAAGGCCGCCACTACGACTTCGTGGTCGACAGGTCCAAGCAGAAGTGGTGGCCCGGAGATCCTGGGACTCCGCCGAGTGGCTTCCACGGCCGCTGGGGCCCGAGAGTCGAGAACGACCCGCTCGGCCGCCGAGCAGGAATGCGGTTCCCCGACTTCTGGAAGATGTTCTTCCTCGCCATTGCGGACGGCAAGGCGAAATCACAGCTTTGACAACCGGTTGGTCGGCGCCAGGGCAGGCACCATGAGGTGGGTTTGGTGCCGGCGGCCGTTTCCCGCATGCTTGTGTCACCGGCGGGGCGGCACGCTGATCAGGGTCCGGTACGTGGCCGTGTCGGCAGGCTCGCCGACCCGTTGGCCCTCGGCTTCCACCCAGGCATGTGCGCTGAACGGGGGTGTGCGGGCCCCGGAGCACCACGTCGGCCAGCTCCCGTTCATCCGGCACAGCAACGCGGTGGCGAGTGACCGCTGCAGGCAGAAGGTGCCGGAGCACAGTGTGCTCACGGCCGTCACATCCTGACGAGCCCGCAACGCCTGTGCGTAAGCGGCAGGTTCGGCTCCGCGACTGATGGCACCAAGGACGGCGCGGATCCGGCAGGGGGACAGACGGGCGATCAGTCTCGCCGCTGTGACGGCGATGCGTACCGCGGCACGACGGCTCGGCCCGGGGCGGATCCCTCCGGTGTCCAGAATCTGGCTCATCGGCGCGTCACCAGCCCAGCCCGGACCAGATCGTCGACCAGGCGAGCCACATCGGCCGCCGCGCGCTCCCGGCTCACCGGCAGGGAGCGGGCGAGGTGCTCGACAACCTGCTCCGGGGAGTTTGCCTCCAGCAAAGCGCTGACGATGAGGGCACCGGTGGCGTTGAGTTGCCAGAAACGCCCGGTGCGTTCGTTCAGCAACACCATGCCGTCATCGGTGGGGCATGCGGTGACGTCAGGACGCAGTCGACTCATGGGAAGCTCCTTGGTCGGAGGGCAGGGGTGCGGAGAGGGAGTGCCGGGATCGGGCATCGTCCCGGTCGAGATAGGCCGGGACCGGGTGGGCGGCGAGATCGCGCAGCCACTCTTCCGCCCCCAGGGTGAACTCCAGCTCGCCCACGTCGGCTCCGAGCAGTCCGGGTGACATGAGGGCACGCCGAAGCTGATCCCGATCGGCGAGGCCGACCGCGACGAGGCGCGAGTCCTCGGCCCAGTTCGCGAGATCACGCAGATGCAGTCCGAGCCCGGCGTACCACTCGGGACCGCAATGGTCCTTGGTGGTACGGCGCAGGACGCGGATCGGGACCAGTCCGTCCATCGCCGCAGCCAGCAGCGGTTTGTAGGTCCATGGGGCGGCCGCCTCGTGCGGCCGGGCCGCCATGCAGGCAGTGATGACGTTGTCATCGCAGAACGGGCTGTGGGCGACCAGCCCGGCTGCTGTCGACTCGCGCGTCAGGTGGGCCGCGGTCCTGCCCGCCTCCTGGGCGAGCTCCATCCACGCGTGCCGTGTGCGATCGCCGGCCAGTGGCTCCACGTGGCCGGCAGCGGAGCGCAGCAGGTCACTGATGAGCTCGACGGCCTGTGCGTCGGCCCAGGCCGGCAGGTGTGGCCGGGGCCCCCAGCCGTGTGGCAGGGTCCCAACCGGTGCCGAAGTCTCCCGCAAGTGTGCGGCGGACCCGGCCAGCCATGCGTTGTACGGACGAGAGTCGAGCAAAACCGACGCAGTCGCCCGCAACGGCCAGCGTCGCTTGGCCCGGAGCCCCGCAGCGTGCCGAAGGCCCAGGCGAGGAGAACGGCGCAACAACGTGTGCAGATAGGACTCGGGAGGCTGCACCACATGATCGCCGCCGTGACCCGTCAGGCGGCGTACGGCACCATGGGCCCGCAGCTGCTCGGATACGTACTGCTGCTGGGCCCGGTCGCGCAGCGCCGATGATGGTTCATCGCCCGGATCGCGACGCTGGTGCAGTCCGGCGAAGTGCGCGGGCAGTTCGGTCGCGGGGAAGACGAGGCGCTGGATTACCGGCAGTCGGTCCGCCGCGAGGCCGGAGTAGATGGGGTCCTCATTGTCCGGTGCGCTCCAGTGCAACGTAGCGGTGATCAGCCGCACCCCTGCTTCAGCGGCCAGGAAGCACACAGATGTGGAGTCCATACCTCCGGACAGGTCCACACCGAGCACCTCACCGGGCCGGACGCGCACGCAGACGGCCTCCCGCAGGGCGTCGCGCAGCGCGGATGCGGCTTCGGCCAGCGGAAGTTCTCCTTCGGGCGCGTGCCACCAAGGCGCGGTCACACGTGGACCGGAGGGCCCCAAGCGCATGGCTTCTCCCGGCGCGACAGCGCGGATGCCGCGCCACATCGCCCCACCGGCCAGCGGATAGGGGAGGAAGGGGGTGACCAGGCGCGCGGCGAGCTGCGTGGTGTCCAGCTCTGCGCCCGTAAGCCAGGCCAGGGTGCGGGCGCGGTCCGCGGCCACGGTGATGTCGCCGACTGTCGCGGTATGCAGCCGCCGCGCCCCGGACAGGCTTCCCCGTGCGTACACGATCCCGCCCACGGAAGCGACCACGTGGAAGCTGCCGTGTACGCCGCAGAGCGCGGCCTCGACGTCCGCGGGACCGCGTGCGTGTTTGACGCGTTCGGCCAGCTTCTCCGCGGACAGCGAGCACGTGCCGGCGAGGGCCACCCGCACGGTTCCTGCAGCCGTGAGCACCAACTCGCCGACGGGCCACGAGCCGGCCAGCCATGGGCGGCCCGAAGCATGCGGCACGACGGAGGCGGCGTGCCGCCGCAGTCGGTGCGTCAGGGCGGGTGGGCATGGGCGGTCCGGCAGGATCACGAACCAACTTGGGATGTCAGGCATGGCTCTCCAGCGGAAATGGGCTGATGGGCTGATCCGAGCGTGAAGCAGTGGGGGCATCCCACACGCGTTGTGCGGGATGCCCCGGTCAGGCGTTGCTCAGCTCCGGATGAACCGGCCGCCGGCCGGACCCTCAGGCATTCCGTAGATGTTCCCTCGGGTCAACTCGGCGAAGTCGCCGACCTCGTGCAGCAGCGGGGGCACATAGACGTCGGCGGGTTCGAAGAGCGGGGTCTCGTTCACGTGTACCTCCTCCTGGTGCCGGGCGGACGTTCCGCCCGCATCGAGGGTGCCGCGCGCCGCCGAATGTTCCCCACCGGGCGCGGAGGGAAATAATCAATCGGTCATCAACCGAACAATGCGCTGGGGGCCACCATGCTGGGCAAGCGCGGACGTCGGGAGCGGCCTCTCGATCCGCAGGCCGGCCCGCTGGAAGAGTTCGCGCACGGCCTGCGCGAGCTACGCCGGCAGGCAGGCATGACCTATGCCGAAATGGCGAGCCGGGTCCACTTCTCGGGCAGTACCTTGTCCCAGGCCGCCGCGGGGCACCGATTACCCACCTTGGAGGTCGTCCTTGCGTACGTCCGCAGTTGCGGCGGTGACGAACGCGCCTGGGATCAGCACTGGAGCGCCGCTCGCCGTGCTCTCGGCAGTACCTCAGCAGCGACGCTGACCGCCCCCTCACGGACGACGACGCTGCCGATCGCAGCCCAGAACGAGCCGACCAGCTTTGTGGGCCGCGAGCGTGAAGTCGAGGCGGGGCTCGCACTGTTGGCGCGCTCCCGGCTGGTCACACTCACCGGCACCGGGGGTGTCGGCAAGACCCGGCTCGTCTGGTGGCTCGCCTCCCAAACGGCCAGGACGTATCGCGACGGCGTGTATGTGGTGGAACTGGCCGATCTGAGCGATCCCGGCGCACTCCCCGATGCGGTGGCCGCCGCCCTGCGTATCGCCGAGGACCCTGCCCGGGACACCGGCACTGCGCTGATCGCAGAGCTGGCGGGCCGGAACTTGCTGCTGGTGCTCGACAACTGCGAACATCTCCATGCGGCTTGCGGGTCGCTGGTGCACACCCTGCTGCGGGCGGCACCGGGTCTGACGGTGCTCGCCACCAGTCGGCAGGCGCTCGGTGTAGGCGGCGAGCATGTGCTGCGCGTCGCGCCGCTGACCCTGCCCGCGAGTGACGCGCCGTTGGGCGAAGACGCCGCTGACCGCTACGCCGCGCTACGCCTATTCGCCGACCGCGCGGCGGCTGTGCAGCCGGAGTTCCGTGTGACGGCCGCGAATCGCGCTACCGTCGCCGCGGTGTGCCGCCGACTCGACGGGCTGCCGCTTGCCATCGAATTGGCGACCCGCTGGCTACGCGTTCTCACGGTCGGCCAGCTCCTGGAAAGACTGGACGGTACGTTCGCACTGGCCGCCGCAGTCGACCCGACCGCGTGCCCGCGCCACCGGACCATGCGCGCGGTGCTCG
Organism: Streptomyces sp. NPDC053048; assembly: GCF_044547045.1. Classification (NCBI taxonomy): domain Bacteria; kingdom Bacillati; phylum Actinomycetota; class Actinomycetes; order Kitasatosporales; family Streptomycetaceae; genus Streptomyces; species Streptomyces sp. NPDC053048. The sequence continues at coordinate 508,647 of NZ_JBITZS010000005.1, read as the reverse complement.
ACTGGAGCCACGATCTGTGCACGGACGCGGAACGGGCGGCGTGGGCCCGGATCTCCCTGGTGGCGGGCACCATGCCGCTGGAACTGGTCGAAGACCTTGCCTGCGGGCCGGGCGTGCCGGAGCCGATGGCCGCCATCTGCGGAATCGTGGACAAATCATTGTTGGTGCCGACCACGCACGGTGACGTGATGCGCTACCAGATGCCGGAGACGGTGCGCGTCCACGGCACGACCCGGCTGAGCGCGGAGGAGACCGCCGCGACCCGACTCCGTCACCTCGGCTGGTGCCGACGGCTCGCGGAGGAGGCCGAGGCCGACTGGTACGGGCCCCGACAGGTAGCGGCGCTCAACCGGATACGACGCGAGCACCACCATCTGCGCATGGTCCTCGCCGACGACATCCCCGCCGGAGCCGCGGACCGGTTGCGGACCGCCGCATCGTTGTGGCTCTACTGGATCGCGTGCGGCAGCCTCAACGAGGGACGCCGCTGGCTCGAGAGGGTACTCGCCGAAGACCACCAGCACGGGCCCGACCGCACCCGAGCCCTGTGGACCTGCGGATTCGTAGCCCTCGTTCAGGGTGACCTGACCGCGGCAGCCCGGTACATCAACACATCGGAGGATCAAGCCCTGCGGGCCGGTCTGCCCGTAATCCGCGGACGGGCGATGATGGTACGTGGCCTGATCCACCTGTTCGGCAATGAAATTTACGCTGCGGTAGCCGAGTCGGAAAGGGCCCTGACGGCTTGCAGATCCGCCGCCGACCCATTCGGGACAGAGCTGTCCCTGGCCCAGCTCGGGCTCGCACGCGCCCACCGGGGAGACACCGACGCGGCCCTGGCGTGCTATTCCGAGGCGGTAGCGATGGCCGAGGCGGCGGGCGAGCAGTGGCACCTGTCGTACATCCACTGGTGTGTCGGCATGCTTCACCTCGAAACCGGGAACCCAGCCGCCGCGGTACCGCTGCTCAGGTCTTGTTTGCGAGCCAAGCGTGGTTTCTACGACCGGGTCGGGGCCGCCGCGGTGGTGGAGGTACTCGCCTGGACTGCGCATGCACTCGGTGCCGACGAGTTGGCAGCACGTCTCCTGGGCGCGGCGGAAGCCATCCGCCCTGCTGGCGCCGTCGGCCTGTTCGGTGTGCACGCCCTCGTCGCCGACAGCGCCCGGCACAGCGAGCGAATCCGGGCCGCCCTCGGCGAACCCCGATTCACCGCCGCCCGCCGCGCCGGAGCCGCGCTTCCTCCTGACGCCGCCATGGATTTCGCCCTCACCCAGGACGTCGGGCCGGTCCATGGACGCAGGCCGCCTCACTCATAGTGCCTGTTCACAGGCCATCCGAGCGAGCGGAAGTCTGGACCCTCACGCACAGGGCATGATCGAATATGGGATGACATCGTTCTGGACGGGTAATCGCATACGCCTGCGTGGCATCGAACCCGATGACTGGACCGCGTTCATGCAGTTTGCCGTCGACGAGGAGCGTTTGGGAGACCTACTGCACCCGCCTGGTTCCGCCGAGGGCTTCCGTTCCTGGACGAAGGAGCAAGCAGCTGCCAAGTCCGATGGTGACTGCTTCGTGTTGGCAATTGAAGCCGTCGACACGGGGGAGACAGTTGGTGCTGTCGGCTCGCACCACGCTGATCCACGTGCGGGGTGGTTCGAATACGGTGTCACGATCGGTGGCGATCACCGGCGCAAAGGCTACGCGGCGGAAGCCGCGGTGATGGTGTTGCGCTTCATGTTCGCCGAGCGGCGCTATCACAAGTGCGGAGCGCGGGTCTTCGCACATAACGAGGCATCGCTGGCCCTTCATCGTCGGCTCGGCTTCGTCGAGGAGGGCCGTCTCCGTGATCACGTGTTCTTCGCCGGTCGGCACCACGATGTCGTCATGATGGGCATGCTCGCCGACGAGTTCGTCCAGCGGCACTCGATGAGCGAGCTGTGAGCTGCTCATCGAGGCCTGATGCCGAATGAGACCTGAGTTGGCTACCAGGGCCTGCCCACCGCTTCCCGTCGCAGCTCCTTCAGAACGTCGACCTCAGGACGTCGACGCGCGGCAGGGAGCGGTGACGGTGGTGGGCGTCGGCGATGGCGGCCAGGGATGGGCGGGACAGTGCGTGGTAGGCCGATACCAGGAGTTCGTTCGCCAGGGCCTCGCGCTTCGGGTCGCCGGCCGAGGCCCAGTGCAGGTCGCGGCCCAGGACCAGGGCCTCCGCCGGGTCGCCCGTCGCGCACCGGCGCCGGGCCTCCTCCACGCACGCCGCCAAGGCGCCGGCATCGTCGAACAGGCCGTGGATGTGGTTCGCGAGCGCGTACTCGTCCGCTCCCTGATGTGCGGTACGGCCCGCCACGAGCGCGCCCGCGCCGTCCAGTGTGGTGACGCGTTCGTGGTCCACGGGCGGGACCACGAAGTCGTATGTCCGGGAGTAGGCGAGGCCCACTTCGGGGCGGTCCCCGGTCTCGAAGGCGGTGACCGCGTCCCGCAGCGCACTCAGACGGGACAGCCGCTGCGGCGCCTCGTCGTCGCCCGGGTCGTCCTCGACGTCGCGCCAGCAGCGTTCGAGGATCGCGCGTACCGCCTCCATCGGTGTGCTCGCGCTTGTGTCGATCCCGCCGCCGTCGTTGGTGCGGTACGCGGCGACGCCGTGGCAGGTGCGGCCGTCGTCGAACCACAGGCCGTAGTGGAGGCCGTCCGAGCCACCGTGCAGGAACGTCAGGAACTCGGGCGGGTCACGGTAGTAGCGGCCGTGCACCCGGACATCGAGGCCGTCACGCGGTTGTGCGCCCGGGTCGGCGAAGAGGTCCATGATGCCGGCCGGGGCCACGCCCGTCTCACCGAGCGTACGCCGATCCGCCGGACCCAGGGATCCCAGGAACGTCCAGAACCGGAAGATGGACTCCGGCAGCTCGAGGCCCCAGTCCCGCAGGAAACGCTCCTCGATGCCCGCCCGGCTCCCCGGTATCCCCGAGCTCCCGGCATTCGCCCCACACATCGAATCCACTCCCTGTTCGGACGTACTTGCAGGCCCCCGACCCTACGGGCGTCCCCGCCGAACGGCGCAATGGCCGGGGGCCGAGCCGCTGCCCGGGTTAGGGTTCCCGGTGATATGGGTGAATTGCGGGGAAGGTGACGGGAGGTCAGCGCGTGGAGGGTCGTGTGGCGCGGCTGCTGCGGTGGTTGCTGACCGTCCACCCCGCCCGGACCCTCGTCCTCTCCTTCGCCCTGGTGATCCTGGCCGGCGCGGGGCTGCTGATGCTGCCGGTCGCCGCCCAGGGCCCGGAGGCCGCGGGCCTGGTGACCGCGCTGTTCACCGCGACGTCGGCCGTGTGCGTGACCGGGCTGGTCACCGTGGACACCGGCACCTACTGGAGCGGCTTCGGCGAAGGCGTCATCCTCGCGCTGATCCAGCTGGGCGGCTTCGGCATCATGACCATGGCCTCGCTGCTCGCACTGCTCGTCTCCGGCCGCCTGCGGCTGCGCATGCAGCTCACCGCCCAGGCCGAGACGAAGAGCCTGGGCATCGGTGACGTACGACGCGTCCTGATCGGCGTGGCGGGGACGACCCTCGCCGTGGAACTGACCGTAGGCGCGATCCTCGCCCTGCGCTTCCGCCTCGGCTACGACCGCGGCGGGGCGGAGGCCGCCTACCTCGGCTACTTCCACGCCGTCTCGGCGTTCAACAACGCCGGCTTCGGCCTCCACGCCGACAACCTCATCCCCTACGCACAGGACGCCTGGGTGACGATGCCGGTCTCGGCCGCCGTCATCCTGGGCGGCCTCGGCTTCCCCGTCCTGCTCGAGCTGCTGCGCCACCGGCGCCGGGCCCGCACCGAGAACAAGCGCAACTGGTCCCTGCACACCAGGCTCACACTGCTGACCTCCGCCGTGCTGCTCGTGGCCGGCACCGTGCTCACCTGCCTGCTCGAATGGACCAACCCCGGCACGCTGCGCCCTTTCGACTGGGACCAGAAGATCCTGAACGGCTTCTTCCACTCGACCGTGAGCCGCACGGCGGGGTTCAACGCGCTCGACATCGGCGCCATGCGGCCCTCGACCCTCCTGGGAACCTGCATCCTGATGTTCATCGGCGGCGGGAGCGCGGGCACCGCGGGCGGCATCAAGGTGACCACCTTCGCCGTCCTGGCCGCCGCCATGCTCGCCGAGGTGCGCGGCGAGCCCGCCGCCGAGGTCATGGGAAGGCGCCTGTCGGCGGCCGTGCTGCGGCAGGCCCTCACCGTCGCCCTGCTGGGCGTCGGGCTGGTGGTGGTGGCCACGCTCACCCTCCTCACCCTCTCGGGGAAGGCCCTCGCGGCCGTGCTGTTCGAAGTCGTCTCCGCCTTCGCCACGGTGGGCCTGACCACCGGCATCACCCCGGAGCTGCCCACCTCCGGCCAGCTCGTCCTCATCGGCCTGATGTTCGTCGGCCGGCTCGGCCCCGTCACCCTGGTGTCGGCGCTGGCCCTGCGCGAGCGCCTGCGCCGCTACCAGCTACCCGAGGAGCGACCCGTCATTGGCTGACCACCTCAACCCCCTCAGACGCCGCCGCCCCAAGCCGGCCGGCCGGCGCGCCCGGACCGCCGCCGACCAGCGGGTCGCGGTGTTCGGCCTCGGCCGGTTCGGCGGCTCGCTCGCCCGCGAACTGATGCGGCGCGGCTGGGACGTCCTGGGCGTGGACTCCGACCCCAAGCGCGTCCAGAAGTTCAGCGACGTGATCACCCACGCGACGACGGGCGACAGCACCGACGCCGAGACGCTGCGGCAGCTCGGCGTGTACGAGTTCACCAGCGCCGTCGTCGGTATCGGCACCGACGTCCAGGCGAGCATCCTGGTCACCTCCAACCTCCTGGAGGCCGGCGTGCCCAACGTCTGGGCCAAGGCGATCAGCCGGCAGCACGGCCGCATCCTGGAACGGCTCGGCGCCCACCATGTCGTACTCCCCGAGCACGACATGGGCGAACGCGTGGCCCACCTGGTGACCGGCCGCATGCTGGACTTCATCCAGTTCGACGACGACTACGCCCTGGCCAAGACGGTCGCCCCGCGCGTCGCGACCGGGCTGCCCCTGGGGGAGAGCCTGGTCCGCAGCAAGTACGGGGTGACCGTGGTCGGCATCAAACGGTCCGGCCAGGACTTCACCCACGCCACCGCCGAGACCGTCGTCGAGGCGGGCGACATCATCGTCGTCACCGGGAGGACGGCGGCGGTGGAGCGATTCTCCGAGCTCGAGAAGTAGGCCCTCGGCAGGCCATCACACCCTCAGGCGGTCAGGGCGGGGTAGTCGGTGTAGCCGCGGTGGTCGCCGCCGTAGTAGGTGGCCGGCTCCGGGGTGTTGAACGGGCCTCCGGCGGACAGGCGCGCGGGCAGGTCCGGGTTGGCCAGGAACAGGGCGCCGAAGGCGATCACGTCGGCGGTGTCGTCCTCAATGAGGGCGAGCGCGTCCGGGCCGGTGGACTCGGGGTGGGTGAACGGGTTGAGGACGAAGGCGGACGGCCACGCCTTGCGCAGCTGCCGGGTCAGTTCGCGGTCCGGGCCTTCGAGTATGTGCAGGTAGGCCAGGCCCAGGGGCGCCAGCTTCGCCACCAGCGAGCCGTAGACGTCCGCGACGTCCTCCTCGGCGACGTCGTTGAACGGGTTTCCGGGGGAGAGGCGGATGCCGACCCGCTCGCCGCCGATCGCCTCGGCCACCGCCGTGGCGACCTCCACCGCGAACCGGACGCGGCCCTCGACGCTCCCGCCCCAGGCGTCGGTGCGCTGGTTGGCGTTGGGGGCGAGGAACTGGTGGATCAGGTACCCGTTGGCGCCGTGGAGTTCGACTCCGTCGAAGCCGGCGGCTATCGCGTTGCGGGCCGCGGCGGCGAAGTCGGCGACGGTCTGCCGGATCTCGGCCTCGGTGAGCTCCTTCGGAGTGACGAAGTCCTTCATCCCCTCGTGGGTGAAGACCTGGCCCTTGGCCGCCACGGCGGACGGGCCCACCGGGGTCAGGTCGTCCGGCAGCAGGCTGGGGTGGCCGACGCGGCCGGTGTGCATCAGCTGGGCGAAGATCTTTCCGCCTTCGCGGTGGACGGCGTCGGTCACCGTCCGCCAGGCCGCCACCTGCTGCTCGGAGTGCAGGCCCGGGGTGTCCGGGTAGCCCTGGCCGACGACCGAGGGCTGGATGCCCTCGGTGATGATCAGGCCGGCGCCGGCGCGCTGCGCGTAGTACGTCGCCATCTCGGGCGTGGCCGTCGCGCCGGGGCCGTAGGCGCGGCTGCGGGTCATCGGAGCCATCGCGATGCGGTTGGCCAGTCGGGTGACGCCCAGGTCGATCGGGTCGAATGCCGTGGTCATGGCTGTTCCTCCGGTGGTGTGCGTTCGCAGTTACCTGTCCGAACAAGTAAATCAGGGGAACCGCTTCCCTTGTCCACGGTGAGCTGCGTCACCCCTGCTGGTCCAGGCCTGCGAGGTGGCCTTTCGTAGGGTTCGCCGACGACCGGCGTGGTGGAGTACGGTAGTGGTTGTTCAGGCAGCTAATGGGAAAGGAAGGCCGTCGCATGTCGCAGTCGGAACCGCAGTCGCCGACGGTGCCGGTGCCCGCGTCCGCGCAGGTGGGGCCGATCAGTCATGCGATCTTCCGGGTGGCTCGCCTGCATCGCATGATCGCCGGGCAGCTTCTGCGCCGCGTCGGTCTGCACCTCGGTCAGGAGCTGGTGATGATGCAGCTGTGGGAGGCCGGTTCGCAGCGCCAGACCGACCTCGTGCGCCTGCTCGACTCGGACGCCGCCACCATGACCCGCACCATCAAGCGGCTGGAGCACGCCGGCTTCGTCCGCCGCCGCCCCTGTCCCGGTGACCGGCGCGCGACGCTCATCGAGCCCACGGCCGCCAGCCACGCCCTGCGCCGGCAGGTCGAAGAGGTGTGGTCCGAGCTGGAGGCCGGCGTCGTGGGCGATCTCCCCCTCGACGAACGGGCCGTGACGCTGCGCGTCCTGGAGCGGCTCGAGAGCAACCTCGCCCACGCGACCGTCGCGCTCCCCGAGGACGACTGATCAGCTCGCTCGCACGGCAGTGGCCCGCCCGATGACGGGCGGGCCACTGCCGTGAGCTTCACCGTGAGTTCTGCTGTGTGCGGACTCAGTGCGGCTTGCGCAGCAGGTAGACGTGGTAGCCGAGGTGGTCACGGACGAACTCGCGCAGCACCGGCATCGCGGCGTCCATCCCGGCGGTGGTCTCGGGGCCGTAGTGCTTGCGGATCGTGTCGTGGTGGTCGCGGTAGAGGAAGTCCATCAGCTCACCGGTGACCCCGAGGCTGTGGGTGTGGTTCTCCATCCGGACGAGGTCGAATCCGGCCTCCGCCGTCAGGCCGAGCACCGTGGTCGGGGACTCCGGGGCCGGCGACGTCCACACCGACCGGAAGACGGCGAGGTGTTCGGGCCGCGCGTTGCCGCGCCGGGTGAACTCGGTGAGCAGCAGCCGCCCGCCGGGGCGCAGCACCCGCCAGGCGTTGCGCAGGGCGGCGGGGCGGTCGGACATGTGGGGGAACGAGTCGATGGCCCACGCGGCGTCGTACGACTCGTCGGCGTGTTCCTCGCCGAGGGCCATGGCGTCGCCGAGGGCGAAGCGAACCCTGTCGGAGAGCCCCGCCTCCCGGGCCCGCGCCTCGCACAGCGGTACCTGCGAACCGCTGATGGTGATCCCGGTGACCCGGGCGCCGGTCGCCCCCGCCAGCCGGACGGCGGGGCCGCCGGTGCCGCAGCCGATGTCGAGCAGGTGGTCGTCGGGGCCGAGGCCCAGGGCGGCGATGTAGTAGTCGGTCTGCCGGTCCATGGCCAGGTTGGCCAGGTCCGTCATGGTGGAGGCGGTCGCGGCTCCGTCGGGAGGAGTCCACATGCCGATGTGAATCGCGGAATCGCCGAGGATCAGTTCGTAGAGGAGCCCGAACTCGTCGTAGGAGGCGCCGACTTCCTCCGGTGTCGGTGCGGCTTGCGTGCCTTCGAGGTGCTCGTCCGCTGCCATGACGGTCACGATAGTGGCGTATCACCGCATGGGTGGGCCGTATGTGGACAACCGGCCCCCGGCGTCCGTGACGGCCGAAGGGGTCGGCCTCAGGGGCCGGGCGTCCGGCCCGCGGTGCTGGCGTACTGCTGCGCCTGCAGGTGATAGAGGCCGGCGAAATGCCCGTCACGGAGGAGGAGTTCTCCATGAGTACCGTCCTCGACCAGCCGGCCCCCGTCGAGGACGTAGATGTGGTCGGCGTGGCGGACGGACGCCAGGCGGTGGGTGATGAGGACGACGGTGTGGCCTTGCGAGGCCAGCCCGCGGATCCTGTCGAACGCCTCGATCTCGGCCCTGGGGTCCAGTGCCGACGTCGGCTCGTCGCAGATGAGCAGCGGTGCCGACCGGTAGTGGGCGCGGGCCAGCCCGAGGCGCTGCCACTGGCCGCCCGAGAGCTCGACGCCTCCGCTGAAGGCCGGGTGGACCAGCGTGCTCCAGCCGTTGGGCAGCGATTCGACGAGGTCATGGGCCTCAGCGTAGGAGGCGGCCCGGTCCAGGGCCTCCTCGTCGGGGGCTTCGGCCGGGCGGCCGATGACGACGTTGGCGCGCGCGGTGAACGGCCAGCGCCGGAAGTCCTGGGTGACCAGCGCGACACGGTCGAAGAGCTGCCGCCGGTCGAGTTCGCGGGCGTCGGCACCGTCCCAGGTGACGCGCCCGGAGTCCGGTGCGTACAGTCCCGCGATCAGCTTGGCCAGTGTGGTCTTGCCCGATCCGTTCTCCCCGACGAGCGCGACCACCTGCCCCCGGCGGATGGTCAGGCTCACCCCGTCGAGGGCGGGGCGGTCCCGGCCCGGGTAGGTGAAGACCACCTTCTCCAGCCTGACCTCGGCGGGCCGTGCCGCCACGGGCGCGCCTCCGGTGGGGATGGCCCGCCGCTCGGCCTCCGTGTCCAGCGCGTCCAGGTCCTTGAGGTAGAGGGCCTCCTTGTAGAGGTTGTTGACCTGGAGCACCAGGGTGGAGAGATTGCTCGTGGTGGTACGGATGGTCAGGACGGCCGTGCCGGCGACGGGAAGGGGGAGGTGACCGCTCGTCAGCAGCAGCCCCAGGGCCAGGTAGGTGCAGCCCAGGGCCAGTCCCGACAAGGCCGCCGCGGCCGTCTCGGTGACGGCCTGCCGCCGGGCGAGACGGGTCTGCTCGGCCTCCGAGGCCACGGCCATCCTTCCGTAGTGCTCGAGCAGGAACGCCCCGGCGCCGTGCACCCGCACCTCCTGGGCCGCGGCCTGCTCGGTGAGCATCCCCGACACCAGGCGGCCGGCCCGGGTGTGCTCCAGCCAGCTCTGCACGGAGAGGTAGCGGCGGCGGGCGGTGCGGATCGCGCCCCAGCTCTTCGGGACGGCGATCAGTGCCAGCAGCGGCAGCAGCGCGGGATGCAGGGTGGTGAGCACGATCGCGGCGCCGGCCATGGTGGCGAGGGCGTTGACCACGGCCGCGCTGTAGCCGACCATGCTGCGCGCGGACGTCGTCGCGTACTGGGCGGAGTCGAGCAGCCGGTGGAAGACGGCGTCCTCGATCGCCGCCAGCTCGACCCGTGCGGCCTGCCGCAGGAACCGCAGCGTCGCCACCCGCTCCACCTTGGGCTCCAGAGTGCCGATGGCCGCCGTGGACGCCGAGTTCAGCAGGGCGGCCAGGGCGGTCGCCGCCGCGACCGCCATCAGCGAGGGCAGGGCGGCCATGACCCGGTCGGGTGTCGGACCGCCCGCGAACAGCGACACCAGCACCCGGTTGGTGGCGAACAGCCCCAGCGCCCGGCAGACGGCCTGCCCCAGCGTCGCGAAGGCCAGGGCCGGCAGCGCGCCCCGGTCGGCCGAGTAGGCCAGCCGCACGCTCTCGGCGACCAGGCGTGGCAGCTGCCGCCCCATGACCGGCAACGACAGTGCGGACAGGTCCTGTTCGTGACGGCTGAATCCGCGGTCGTAGCGCAGCCTGCCGCCGAAGAGGAGCTCCTCACTGGCGAAGGCGGCCTCACCGCTGGGCCCCGGACGCTCCGGTCCTTCCGGGGCACGGCCTTTCCGGTGCCGCCCGGTCGCTGCGCCGGTCCGCCGCCCGTCGTTCCTTCGCCGGTCGTTCCTCAGCACAGCAGGAGCGCCGCGTCCCAGCTCGTCGCCGGTTCGGCGTCCGTCGCATACGTGTGCAGGGCGAGTGCGATGCCGGCCGCCCCCTCCAGGAACCCCGCGCGGTGCGGTGCCAGTCTGATGTGCGGCGCGGCGCAGGAGTAGCCGAACGGAAGCCCGGGATCGTAGGCGTCGAGAATCGGGGCGGCGAGCCGCGGCAGATCGTCGGCCAGGCGCTGGTCCCCGCTGTCGCGCGCCATGCGCCAGGTCGTCTGCAGCAGTCCCGCCCAGCCGTGGCACAGGGCGCACTCGTACACCCCCCGGACGTCCGCCAGCGCCGCGACCAGCGCGTCCACGGCGGTGCGCTGCCAGTCGGCGCGCCGCAGTGCCCGTCCGGCGAGGTACAGCGCCCGCGCCACACCGGGCGTTCCGTAGCACCACGCGGTACGGCCGACGGCGGGCGGAGTCCCGCCCAGCGCGACGTGCTCCTCGAAGGCCACCGCGGCCGGCCACTGCAGGCCGTCCCCCTGCCAGCGCAGGACCCACTCGGCGACCCGGGTGATGGCCCCGTCCTGACCGGGCACCCGTACGTCCGCCTCCCGGGCGAGCGCGAGCAGCGCCAGGACCCCCGGGATGCCATGGGCCAGGCCCAGGTTGAAATGGCCGCGGGGGTGGCTGCCGTCCGGTTCGTCGGTGAGCGTGCCGTTCACCCACCAGCCGGGCACGGTGTGGCCGTCGACGCGTACCGGTTCCGTCAGCCGGACCAGATAGGCGAGCACGTCCGACAGCGCCTCGTGGTGCCGGTCGCGGCGCAGGAGCAGATAGCGGCCCAGCCCCGCGGCTCCGCTGATGAGGTCGTAGCGGTGCATGCGCACCCCGGGCAGCCCCGCCCCGAGCCGTTCGTCCTCGGCGGCGAACACCGCCTCCCACTGGGAGAGCACCACCGTGTCGGCGTGCTCCAGCAGTGCGGCGTAGTCGCGAGGGCCGCGGCGGGCGGCGCACGCCGCGAAGGCCAGCGCGGCCGCACCCCCGAACAGGCCGCTCCGCGCGCCCGCCGCCACGCCGCTCACGGCCGCCGACAGGTGCCGGTGCGCGGTGGCCCGGTGGGCGGGGCCGGAGTGCGCGAGTTCCGCGAAGAGCAGGGCCACTCCCGGATGACCCTTGCCGAGGCCGAGCCGTGTCCAGGGGGAACGGGCCGGACGGCCGGGGACCTCGTCGACGTTGCCGGGATCCGTCTCGACGGCGACGACCGACCGGGGATCGGCGAGCCGCCCGGCCACGTCGGCCACGATCCGCCCGGCGCGCACCCTCGGCGTCGCACAACCGGCGGCGGCCGTGGGCAGTGGTGAAGCCGTCATCGCTGCCACCTCCGGCGGTCGCGGTGTGCCTGGACCGCGCCCCGCGCGATCGCGTACGAGCCCTGCTCCGCTCCCGGATCGATACCCACGAGACGGTTGTGGTGCATGTGCAGCACCGCGGCCAGGACGTCCCCGGGTGCCGCCCACGCCCGTCCGCCCAGTGCGCGCAGCGTGCGCCCGAAGGCGGCGAACGCGGCCGCGCGCCGGTCCCAGCACCCGCGCACGGCGTCCCCGGCCCGCAGGGCACTCAGGCGGGGCCAGTCGCCGTAGGGGTCGATGAGCATGAGGGCGTCCTTGCGCCGGCGCTGGAACTCCGGGTGCGCCGGGCCCTTCGGGTAGGTCGTCAGCAGCCAGTCGGCCCACGGCGGCTCGGCGTCCGGTGGGCGGTCCGGGGGAGCGGCGCCCGCCGCGGGCCGGGCCTCCGGCCAGAACGACCGGGCCAGGTCGACGAAGTTGGCGGCGGCCAGCAGCGGCGGCTCGATGTCCAGCCCGCCGGAGCGCAGCAGCCGCAGCTGTTCGAGCACGGCGACGCTGTCGGCGTGGAAGGCTCGTTCGGCCGCCTCGATCGCCTCGGGGCCGCCGTACCGCTCGAGTTCGGGGTCGTAGGTGTCGAGCACCAGCCGCCGGGCGAGCCCCCGGCCGCGCAGCCCGCTCACCCAGTCGCGCAGCTCCGGCAGCAATGCGTGGTGGAGGGTGTTCGAGGGGCCGTGCCAGCGCAGGCGGAGATGGGGCTCGTCGTGCTCGCGGTACCGGATGAAGAACCAGCGGTCCACGCCCTGCGGCGCCGCGGCGAGCAGCCGGGGCAGCTCGTCGGCCAGCAGCTCGTCCTGGCGCTCGGCCGAGGAGTACACGCGCGCGTAGAGCCACTCGCCGCCCGGCAGGTGCTCGGCCGCCACCGGGCGCGGCGGCACCGGACGCCCGGCGAGCCGGGCACGGGTGCCGTCCGCCGCGCGGTGGACGGCGGTTCGCCTGGCCACCAGGGGGATGACCAGTTCGTTGCGGTGGGCCCCCGAGGGGCCGGTGAGCCAGCCGCACGGCCGGCCGGTCGCCGCCCCGCCGTCAGCGCTGGGCGGGCCGTCGGCGCCCACCTCGTCGTCCGCGCCACGCACGTCGTCCGCGCCGGGAAGGACGTCCGCGCCGGGAAGCACGTCCGTCGGTAGTTCGTGCAGGACGGTGCCGTTGCGGCGGCCCAGTTCGTGACGCAGCAGGAGCAGGTGGTCGCGGTCGTCGAGGTCCAGCTCGAGCCGGTTGTCGTGGTAGCCGGCGCAGATCCGCCGGGGGACCTGCCAGCGGTCGCGCCAGGCACGCACCTGCGACGTCCATGCGTCGAGTCCCGCCCGCTGGTCCACGAGCTCGGCCGTCGGCCGCCACCGCGCCAGGGCGAGCACCGTACGCCCGTACCGCAGCCGGGGCAGGAACGGCATCGCCCCGGCGGCACCCCAGTCCCAGGCATTCCAGGGCCGTACGCCCGTATCGCGGATCTCGAGCAGGAAGCGTGCGGCGTTGGGCATGTTCCGCTGAGCGCTCAGAAGATGGAACACGCTCGGCACCACCTCGCGGCCGCTGGCGCGGTCCACGGTGTACAGCCGGTGCGGATCGGCTCCGACCAGCAAATTCTCGAGGCCGACCACATCGGGCCGGCCGCGGTCGGCGAACGCGGCCACCGGCAGCAACCGGTCCAGCAGCCGCGGCACCTGAGCGACGTTGGCGGCGTGGGACCGCGGCACCTGATAGGTGAGCTGCGCGCGCAGCGCCTCGGGGCCGTACGTCCGCGTCGTCCCCGCGACGGTACCGAGCGCGGCCGGGACATGTCCGGGCAGCAGATGCAGGAACCGGCCGAACGCCGCCCCCGCCTGCCCCGTGCCGGCCAGCGCGACGAGCCGGAAGCGCCCTTCCCGGACCTCCGACGCCGACGCCGCCACCAGATGCGCGAGCAGGTCCACCGAGCCCGGCGGGGTACCACCGTCCCTGGCGAGCCGGGAGACGACCGGATCCCCGGCCGCGTCGGTCAGTTCCACTTCGAACGCGCCGCAGCGGGCGGCCTCCTGGGCGAGCGCGACCAGCACCGGATCACGGTCCGGATCCCAGGCCGCCGCCCTCCGTTCGACGCGGTGACCGGAGGGCCGGAGATAGCCCGCCGGTGCGCCCAGCCCGGTGTCGGGATCGAGCACGTCCTTCACCGGAACGAGCCGGCCCGTGCCGTACCGCTCGAGGAACTCGGCGTGGTAGCTCTCCAGTACACGCACCTCGGGGCACATCCGCCACAGCAGCAGCGCCGCCCGTTCGGCTTCCCGGGCCACGGTGCCCGGCAGCCGCACATCGGCGTCCAGCGACAGGTCCACCTGCACCAGCTGGTCGGCGGGCCGCAGCTTCCGCATCCGGGCGGTGACCCGCTGCCACGCCGGGAGTCCCCCGCCGAGCGGGGCGGCCGCGTAGCCGGCCAGTTCCTCGCGCACGGCCCGCAGTTCGCCGAGCCCCGCGAGCGCGCTGTCCGCGAGCGGTGCGAGCCGGTCGAGTACGTGCGAGAGCGGATCGGTCTCCTCCAGGGGCGGGCGCAGATCGGTGAGGACGATCTCCTTGGCCACCAGCTGGACGAGCATGCCCTCGATCGTTTCGGGCGCCGCCTGAGGGAAGGCCGTCCGCAGGCGCCGTCGCACGTCCGCGCCGAGCGCGGGCGTACGCACCGACTCCAGCACCGCCCGCACGGCGGCGGTGTGACGGACGCTCACCTCGCGGACCACCCGGCCGTTCCTGGAGCCGTCCTCTCCGCCGCCGGGTACGTAGGGCAGGACCAGACGCTCCCCGCGGACGAAGCAGAGGTTGTTGACCGTCACCCGCAGCAGGGGGAGCACGGCGGGGTGCCGCTCCCACGCGGTCACCAGACCGGTCAGCCACTCCCGGTCCGGACGGACGAACCTCCGGTGCCCGTCGCCGAACCGTACTTTCATCTCCGCCGGGTCGTCGGTGAACTCCGCCGCCGCCACCCCGGCCATCAGCCCGAAGGGCGTGCACCGCGTCGCCATCCGCATCCGGTATCTGCTCAACGCCCGGACCACTCGCCGTAGTTCCGCCACCGGCGGCAGGTCGCCGGGGGGCATGGCCAGGATTCGCTCGAGGCCCTGTGCCAGCGACCCGCTGGAGACCGCCACGGCCTCACGGACCAGCGGATCGTCGGCCATCCGACGCAGCTGTTCCCCCAGCCGTTCCGCCTCGCCCGCCAGAGAATGCTCCCCGCCTTCGCCCGCTCCGTCCTGGATATCGGCGGACGTTTCACCGGCCCACCACGCCGGCCGGACCGGCGCCCGCAGCAAGGCGAACTCGACGCATGCAAAATTCCATTCCTCGGTCACGAATCCCGTCCCCCCGCCTCGGCATGTCGATCGACCCCGGGAAGGGCGCCTCCCCTCGTGATGGGGAGGCGCCCCGCTGTCTCGCCGGAATTCCTGGACTAGCCGATGCGGCCACAGATGAAGGGGCAAGTGAGGCAGGTCGCCGTGCAAAGACTGGCGACACAGGTGTCGAAACTGGTGACGGCGGGATCCGCCGACCCGGTCGCACCGATCTCGCCCACCTCACGGATGTCCAGGTCGAAGACGTCTTCCGGCGCGGATTCGAGGACCAAGGTGTTGGTTGACATAGCCGATCCATCCATTCTCGGGATTTACGGCGGCCGCCAATTCGGCGTTCCCGCCCTTGCACGCAGAGTGCGCGTGCCACGCCGAGACGGATAGATGTCAACCCGGAATTTCACCCCGGCGGGTTATTAACGCTATGGTCGCATCATGATCCGGCTCGCGGCCGGAATCCGGGGAATTCCTCGACGGAACCGCATGACACCGGCTCGGACGACCTTGGCGGACGGGTCACTGGTGAGGGCGCGGTGGTGGCCTGTACAACGGTCCGCATGCGTATTCGATCGTCAGCGGTTGTGGGAAGTCTGATGGCCGCCCTGGTGGCAGGCGGCGGATCGGGAATGCCGGCGGCGGCAGCCGGACCGCCGTCCGCCGAGGCCCTGGAGCAGTGCGCGGAACGCGCGAGCGTGACCGTCTTCCGCGAGGGCGGGGTACCGCTGCTCGACTGGCGGGAGAACCTGGAGTTCGACGGGCACGGCACCCTCTGGGTCGCCCACGTCACCAAGCACCGGGTCGAGGGCTACGCCCCCGACGGGACACTGAAGGCGAGCTTCCCGCTGAGCGGACCCGGCGGGATCCGACGCGGCCCCGACGGCATGATGTACGTCAACTTCGGCGTCAACCCGTTCCGGCCCCACGGCGGCATCATGCGGTTCGACCCCACCGCCGACCGGCCGCGACCCGAGAAGTTCATCGACGGGATATCCGGCATCAACGGCCTCGCCGTCGACGCCGCCGGCAACCTCTACGTCAGCCGCGAACTGGCCACCGGCGTCCTCAAGTTCCGGCCGGACGGCACCCGGGACGAGGAGTGGACGAGGAAGGCCGACGTCTTCGGCACCAACGGCCTGGAGATCGTCGGCGACCAGCTCTACGCGAGCGTCATCACCAGCACCTCGTCCCCGATCGTACGGATCCCGCTGAACGACCCGGCGAAGCACACCCGGATCGCCGAGCTCAGCCCGAACCCCCTGGACCTCAAGCTCCTCGACGACCTCACGTACTTCCGCGGCGACCTGGTGGTCGCGAGCTTCCGCGACGGCGAACTGATCCGCGTGAACCCCGCGACCGGCCGCTCCTGCGTCCTGGCGAAGGGCCTGCGCATGCCCAGCAGCGTCCGGGTCGCCCGCGGGTTCGGCGACAACGACCCGCGGCGCGACCTGTTCGTCGTCGAGGCCTCCGGCCGGATCCTCAAAGTGACGGTCGGCTGACCGGATCAGGAGTGGGAGGAGCGGCCTCCAGGGCGGGCGCGTCCGCGTCCTGTTCGGCACGCAACTGGGCGGCGACCGCGTCGGTGCGGGCGCGCAGCGCGCGCACCCGCTCGGCCGTCCGCGACCCCGCCTGGGGGGCCGCCGCGGGCAGGACGGACACGCCGTTGGCCTGCGCGGTGAGCACCAGGCTGCGCATCACCTCCTCCTGCTGGGCCAGCAGGGCGGTGGTGAACATGCTCGCGTGCAGGGTCTTCTTCATGCCGAGCGCACCGCGGTAGCCGATCTCGCAGGCGACGGGCACGGTCTCCAGCCGCTGCTCGCCCGCCTGCTCCAGCGCGGCGAGCATGACGGAGGCGAGGCCCTCGACGACCTTGGTGACCACCCACTTGCGCCCCGGAAGCATGGGCAGCAGATCCCGGATGCGGTCGATCTCGGCGTCGAGCGCCTCCGTGGTCATGGCGCTGAACGCGTCGTGCAGCTGGATGTGCGTCACCTTCGACCACGGGATGTCCTCCCCGTCGAAGCCCACCGACCCGGGGCCGAAGCGCAGGGCGCCGATGCCGTCCAGCGGACGCAGCGCCTTGGCCGTGATGGCCGGGACGCGCGGGTGGCGGCAGATGAGGGCGCCGAGGGAGAACTCCCATTCCTCGTGCGCGGGCGCGGGGGGAGCGGGCAGCGACCGGAGCACGGAGACGACCCAGTCGCCGGAGGCGTTCGTGCCGGCACGGCCGGCGTCGACACCGCGCTGCACCGCCTGGGCGACGTTGCTGCCGAAGGCGGTGGCCGCCGAGCCCACCGAACCGCCCAGGCTCTTGGCCCGCTCGAATATGCCCATGCTTCTGACCCTGCCTCACCTGCGACGTTCCTTGTGGCGGCGACACTCTACCGACTGATTGGCCGGTAATGATCGCTCGCTCGCCGGAACGCCCATCGGTGACGGGAAACGGTCAGGGGCCGATGAAGAGCTCGGCGAAGCCGGCTCCCTGCCGGAGGCCTTCGCGGGACAGGCACGCCGTCGGCAGGTCCTGGTGCAGCAATTGCGCGAGGCGGAAGGCGTGCCGGCCCTTTCCGTACCCCTCGACCACCGTGCCCTCCAGCTTGGTGACACTGGCCGCGCCGACGCGCGCCCTGACGTTGGAGGTGTACTCGATCACGGATCGTCGGCCGTCCGCGAAGCGCACGGTCTCCTGGAGCGGCGACGTGTTCAGCCCCAGGCACGAGGCGGGAATCGTCCCCTCGAAGCGGCCGACGGCCTTGCTCTTCCTGCCGGAGCCCTCCGTGCAGGTGTACTGCTCGGCCGTCGAGATCCGCGTCGGCCGGGTGCCGAGGGAGAGGCCCGGGGTCCAGGTGGTGCGGTACCGGCCCGCACAGGCGACGGTCTCGTCCGGCGCCGGGGACGGATGCACGTCGTGGGCCCGCGCGGGCGCGCACCACATCAGACATACCGCCGCCAGTGCCACGGCCCGCACCGCGAACCCGGATCCTCGCCGCTCGACCATGCACCCTCCTCGCCCCCGGGGTCGCGCCACCCGTCGGCGCCCCCACGGGGCCCCCTTCTACCCAGGAGGTTCTCGAACAACGCGCCTCGTACGGGGGACCTCCCGCTTGACCGTCACGGCACCGGCGCCGTACGAGGCGTCCGTGCCCAGCCGGACGGCCTCGCCGCCCTCGCCCCTGCCCAAGGACCGGGACCGGCGTCTGCGGCCCTACCGTGCGTAGGAGCCGAGTCCGACCAGGCAGTAGACGTACGAGTTGATGGTCTGGCCGCCCATCGTGGTCCGGGAGGAGAAGGAGTACTGCGTGTCGCTGTTGTCCCGGCACCGGCTCAGGTCGGTCGTTCCGTAGAAGGTCTGGATCACCTTGTAGTGGGCGTCGGAGGCCGAGCAGGAGACCACGTCGACGTTGCTCACGCTCGTGGGGGTCGTGGAGTCCGGGAGGGTGCCGTTGAGGCACGTCCCCGTGGTGTACGGGCTGGGGGCGGCCTCGGTCGGGGTCGCGGCGGCCGTGCCGGGGCCGGGACTGCTGGAGTTGGGGTGGTCCAGGTCGGGGTCCGAGGTGGCGTTGCCGGTGTGGGCCGGGACGGGGGCGGCGCTTCTGCGGTCCGCGCCCGATGACGCCGACGGTGAGGAACTGTCGTTCCCCGACAGCGCGATGACGAGCGCGATGGCGCCGAAGACCGCCAGGGTGACCACCACCCTTACCAGTCGGCCGGTGCGGGGACGCCCCGCTCGGGTCGGCGGCGCAGCGGGTCCGCCGGTGAGGCGGATCCGGAAATGCACCATGCCCTGATCGGTGGAGACCTTGACGACGCTGCCGTCCCGGGTCGGGGGTATGCGGATGGTGACCGGCCCGCCCGGCAGGTCGACGACTCTGGTGACGCCAGAGGCCGCTTCGTCGGGGGTCAGCCATAAGGTGGCTTCCGTCGGCACCGGCCACTCCGTGAGGGGGTTGGGATCGATCGCACGGCGAGGACACGGTCGTCCCGTCGTGCTTCTTTCGGTGCCTGGATTGTCGTCCGTAACCGGCCCCTTGCACAGTCCCGGGGACCGTGCGGCACATCACAAGTGGGGCCGGGACCGGGCACATTGGGCCCGTCCGGGGACCGTCCGGGCCGGTGCGGCGTCGGTGGTCCGGAAAACGACTGGTGGATCCGGCCACCGGTCGCGACCCTGTTCTCCGCGAAAGATCGCGAAGCCTCTGACGGCTTGTGAACGGGAGGAAGAAAGCAGTGAAGAACGTCTTGCCGCGCCCCCGGATCGCCCGCCGATTGTCCGTTGCCGCGGCCGGCTGCGCCGCCCTGATGGCCCTGTCCGCCGCGCCCGGAACCGCGAGCGCCGCCCCCGATCCCGTCACGGCCGGAATTCCCTACTACCTGGTGGCCGCAGAATTCGACCGCGGGCTCACGTCCGGAAAGGGGAGCGGCGGGGACTTCGTACGGTTCGCGGATCGCGCCGGCCAGTACGGGCAGTCCTTGACCTTCGAGAAGAAGAACGGCGGAGGACCGTACGGCGCCGGCTACGTCATCAGGATGAACCGCCCCGCCCAGCCCGGCCGTGGCAACGAGAACACGCTGTGCCACGGCTACGGACGCATCGCGTTGACCTCGGACGCGAACTGCCGGATGAACCCCTGGGTCGTCGAGGCCAAGGGGGACCGGTTCCTGCTGAAGACCAGGTGGGACGGCGAATACCTCTACCTCGCGGCCTCCGGGGCGATCGACGGGGACAAGGCGCTGTACGCGAAGTCCCGGTACGCCGACGACGGCCGTCGGTTCGTGGAGTTCAAGGCCGTGCCGGCCGATCAGGCCGACGAGGCGGCCGGGGCGGGCGTCAGGCCTTCCTGACCACGCTCGACTTGAGCTGCATCGAGCCGAACCCCTCGATCTTGCAGTCGATGTCGTGACCGTCGACGCCGTCCACGAGGCGGATGTTGCGCACCTTGGTACCCGCCTTGATCCCGGACGGGCTGCCCTTGACCTTCAGGCCCTTGATCACGGTCACGGTGTCACCGTCGGCGAGCACGTTGCCGACCGAATCCTTGATCACCCTCTCCCCGGTACCGCCCGCGGGCTCGGCGGACGCCGGGGACCACTCATGGCCGCATTCGGGACAGACCAGGAGCGCACCCATCTCGTAGGTGTACGCGCTGGAGCATTGGGGGCACGGCGGCAGGTTCTCGTTCACCAGTAAATTGTAGGCCGCCCGCTGCCCGCTGCCCGCCGCCGGCCGCTCCGTGCCGTACCGGGTGCGGGGGCCCGCAGAAGTGTTCACGATGGAATTGGGGCCGGTGTGCGGGGGCGTATGGCCAGGGGGGCACGGGAGGAAATCGCGGGAGTTTCCACGAACCGGGAGCAAGACCGGGAGCAATACCGGGAGACGTCATGGCCGAGCAGCGATTCAAGATTGATCTCGAACATGCCGGCAGGGGCGAGGAGAATCCCGAGATCGCCAAGGTCCAGGACTATCTGGCGCGCTACGGGTACCTTCGCGACTCCGCGGAACAGAGCAAGGTCGACGCCGCGACGAGCGACGCCGTCGCCACCTTCCAGCGCTTTTTCGGACTCGACGAGACGGGTGAGGTCGACCGGTCGACGATCGAGGTCATGGAGCAGCCACGCTGTGGAGTGCCCGATACACGGACCGTGGACAGGGTGCTGGACGGTGCCGCCGCGGAGTTCGTTCTGCGGGGCTGCAAATACGAACAGCAGGTTCTGAGGTACCGGTTCACCAACGGCACCCCGGACATCAGTGGCGAGGACGAGCGGACGGCGGTGGAAAAGGCGTTCAACACCTGGGCCGATGCCCTTTTCGGAATGACCTTCGAGGAGACGACGTCGTCCGACGCGGACTTCGTGATCGGATGGGCCGCCGGAGCCCATGGTGACGGTTCTTCCTTCGACGGCATCGGCAATACGCTCGCCCACGCGTTCTTCCCTCCGCCGTGCGGTGGATCCCACGCCGGGGACATGCATTTCGACGAGGCCGAGAAGTGGAGCCTGACCGGTTCCGGCGGGACCTTCGACACGGAGACCGTCGCGCTGCACGAGATCGGGCACCTGCTGGGCCTCGACCATTCCCAGGTAACGACCGCGGTCATGGCGCCTTCGTACAGCGGACCCCGCCGGACGCTCTCGAGCGACGACATCGACGGGATCCGGACGCTCTATCCCGCGGCCTGACAACGGGCCGACGGGCCAACGCCGACGGGCCGACGGGCCGGGTGCCGTACCGGGCCGCTGCGTAGGATCCGAGGGCATGCATGTAGTAGCCATCCTCGCCCCGGACGACGTGGCGGCCTTCGACCTGACCATTCCCTGCGAGGTGTTCGCCCTCGCGCGGCGTCCCGACGGCACCCCCGCCTATGAGATCAGGGTCTGCGCCGAGCGGACGGTCACCGCGACAGCCGGAGGGCAGCGGCCCTTCCGCATCTCGTCGAGCCACCGGCTGGACGACGCGCGCGGCGCGGACACCGTGATCGTCCCCGGCGTCAGACCGGACCGCGCGCCCTCGCCCCGCCTCCTGCGGCTGATACGCGACGTGGCCGCCGACGGCGCGCGTGTGGCATCGATCTGCACCGGCGCGTTCGTCCTGGCGGCCGCGGGCCTGCTCGACGGGCACCGGGCGACCACGCACTGGCGGTTCGCCGACCGGCTGGCCGAGGACTTCCCGGCCGTGGAGGTGGATCCGTCCGTGCTGTTCGTCGACAACGGCCGGGTCCTCACCTCCGCCGGCATCGCCGCCGGACTCGACCTGTGCCTGCACATGGTGCGGCGCGACCACGGCGCCACAGTGGCGGCCCGTACCGCACGGATGATCGTCATGGCGCCGCAGCGCGCAGGCGGTCAGGCGCAGTTCATCGAGTACCGCGATCCCGCCGGCGACACCGGTGACACCGGCGACCTCGGCCCGACCCTGCGGTGGATGCAGGACAACCTCCACAGGCCCCTGACCGTCGCCGAGATCGCCGCCCAGGCCGTGATGAGCCCCCGCACCCTCGCCCGCCGGTTCCGCGCCCAGACCGGGACCACACCGCTGCGGTGGCTGCTCAACCGGCGTCTGCAGCGGGCGAGGGAACTGCTGGAGACGACCGCCCTGCCCATGGACCGGATCGCCGGGGCGGTGGGATTCGGTTCGACCGACACTCTGCGGCACCACTTCTCCCGTCACGTCGGCACCACACCGACGTCCTACCGCGCGACCTTCCACGGCTGAACCGGCTGCTATCCGCGCCGGGACCCGTGGTGTCCGTGTGGCCGTATCTTCCGCCCAATGGGCATTCCTGCCACTGTTCGCCGGTTCCTCCACGACCGCAGACTGGGCGGCGACGACATCGCTTCGATCAGTACGTTCCGGAGGATCGACATGCACAGACGGAGTCTTCTGCGGTCCGGTGCGGCCGCCGCCGCGGGTCTCACCCTCGGCGTCACCACCACGGGCCCGGCGGCCGCGGCCGCGCCACGCCGCACCCCGCTTCGTATCCACACCGTGCTGTACGACGGCGTGGAGGAGCAGGACTTCGCCGGCCCGGTCGAGGTGTTCGGGATCGCCGGGACGGAACTGATCAAGCAGAGCTTCGTCAGCGCGGACGGGCCGCGCACGGTGACCTCGTCGGCCGGCATGACGATCCAGGTACGGGACCGCTGGTCCCCGCAGTCGGCCGACGTGATCGTGGTGCCCGGAGGTGGCTACGGGACGGGGTCCCCGCTGGACAAGGAGATCCGCCGGGGCGTCCTGCCCAAGGCGCTGGCCGCCGCGCGGCGCCCCGGCCTGATCGTGGCATCGGTGTGCAGCGGGACGATGCTGCTCTCGGCCGCCGGAATCACCAAGGGCCGGCCCTGCACGACCCACCACATCGCGAAGAAGGACCTGGCGGCGCAGGGCGGCAAGGTGGTGAACGCCCGCGTCGTCGACGACGGCGACCTGGTCACCTGCGGCGGCGTCACCTCCGGCATCGACCTCGGGCTGTGGCTCCTGGAGCGGCTGCACGGCGTCGAGACGGCGCTGCTCGCCGAAGAGGTGCTCGAGTACGAACGCCGCGGTACCGTCTGGCACTCCTGAGCGGCACGCGAATCCGGCAATCCCTCTCCCCGGTGAGTGCCTTCGCGAACGCGGTCTTTCCCGGCCGCCACCGCTGTGTTCCGATGGTTGGATGAGCGAACGGGTACGAGAGGGCTACGGGGGAACCGGGCCGGGAGCGATCACGCCGGACGGATGCGCGGTCGAGCTGTACGAACGGCTGCCCGTCGGCGACGAGCCGGACGTCATCGAACGGGCCGTTCCCGCGGGCGCCCGCGTCCTCGAACTGGGCTCCGGCGTGGGCCGGGTGACGCATCCGCTGGTCGAGCGCGGCTTCTGCGTGACCGCCGTCGACGAGTCCCCGCAGATGCTGGAACGGGTCCGGGGCGCCCGGACCGTCTGCAGCCCCATCGAGGACCTGGAGCTCGACGAGCGCTACGACGTCGTGCTGCTGGCGTCGTTCCTCATCCACACCGGTGATCTGCGGGTGCGCCGGGGCCTGCTGCGGGCCTGCAGGGCACATGTCGCCGACGACGGATGCGTGCTGATCCAGCGGGAGGACGAGCACCGGCACGAGGGCCTGCCCCGGGAAAGGAGGATCACCGGCGGCCTCGTCCGCGTGGTGTCCTCCGAGCCCGTCCGCCCCGGCCTGCGGTCCGTCCACGTCGAATACCTCTTCCCGGACACCCGGTGGACCCAGACGTTCCTCTCACGTCCCCTGACCACGGAGGACTTCGAGCGCGCGCTGGCCGAGGCGGGCCTCGCCGTCGACTCCTACCTGACCGACGACGGCACCTGGGTACGCGCCGTGCCGGTCACCGCTCCCGCGCGTGCGGGCCGGCCCGACGGCCGTCACGTCATATGACCTCCCTTCGCAGCGCCGCCCACCTTCGGATGAATACCCGTCCCGGGGCCCGTACGGGGATGGGATGGAGCCCGATGGCGTGACGGTACGGGCTCGGTCGCGCCGTGCGGGCCGTGGCCGCAGGGAGGGCGAGATGGCTGTGAACGCACCTGACAGACGACGTGTTCTGCGGACGGGACTGGGGGCCGCCGTCACCGCCGGCCTCGGCCTCTCCCTGACCGAGCAGCCGGCGCCCGCGACCGTGCGGCCCGCGCCCGCGCGGCCGGACGTCCGGCGCCCCGCCGACGTCGACAACCGGGCCTGGAGGGACCTGCGGGACCGGGTGCGCGGTCCGCTGTTCCGGCCGTCCGACAGCAACTACTGGGCCCTGAGCCTGCCGGCGAACCACCGTTTCGCGGACCGGCATCCGGCCGCAGTGCTCTGCCCGCGGACCACCGGCGACATCACGGAAGCGATCGCCTGGGTGCGGCGGCAGCGGATCCCCGTAGCCGTCCGTTGCGGCGGGCACAACTACGCCGGGTACTCCTCGACCACCGGACTCCTGGTGCACCTGGCCGGGATGCGCAAGGTCGAGGTGGACGTCGGCGCGCTGACGGTCACGGTCCAGGCCGGGGCCCGCAACAGCGAGGTGTACGAGGCCCTCAAGAACACCGACCTGCTCCTGCCCGGTAGTCGCTGCCCGGACGTCGGCATGAGCGGGCTCGTGCTGGGCGGCGGCATCGGGATGGCCACCCGCAGGTACGGGCTCACCTGCGACAGCCTCCTCCGGACGACGGTCGCGACGTCCGAGGGCGAGGTCCTCATGTGCGACGAGCGCCGGGACGCGGACCTGTTCTGGGCCTGCCGCGGAGGAGCGGGCGGCAACTTCGGCATCAACACCTCCTTCACGTTCCGGCTCCGCCCGGTCGCCGGAGTGACGGTCTACGACCTGGCGTGGGAGTGGAAGGACGCCGCCGCGGTGCTGGCCGCCGCGGCCGAGGTGACCGGTGCGTCCGGGGAGACCGCCCAGGACCTCTCCTGCCAGTTCGGGCTGCGCACTGCCGGCGACGGGACACGGGTCTACGCCCAGGGCCTCTACTTCGGCGCCCAGGACGACCTCGAGCGGGCGCTGCGGCCCTTGCTCAAGGCCGCCGCACCGACCCGGCGGTTCATCGAACAGCGCCGCGTCTGGCCCGGCATGAGCCACTTCCACGAGACGCCGTCCGGCAACCCCTACCTCGCCAGGTCGATCGTCTCCAAACGCCACCTCACCTCGGGCGTCATCGACCGCATCGTCGGCCACCTCGACGACTGGCGGCCCAGGTCACGGGCATCGCGTTCGACGGTGACCTTCTTCGCGATGGGCGGCAAGGACGCGGCACCGGCCCCCGGCGACACCGCCTATGTGCACCGTGACGCCCGGTTCATCCTCGCCCTGACCACGTACTGGTCCGACACCGATCCCGGCCCGGTGAGCGACCACAACACGACCTGGCTCGGCCGCCTCTACGACGACCTGAGCAAGGACCTGGGAACGGCCGCCTACCAGAACTTCCCCGACCCCGAACTCGAGCGCTGGTGGAGCGCCTACTACGGCTCCAACTACAACCGGCTGGTCAAGATCAAGGAGGACTACGACCCGTCGGGTCTCTTCCGCTACCCCCAGGCCGTCCGGGACCGGCCCGGCTCATGACTGTCGGACCGTCGCGGTGCTCCCGCGCAGGGCGTCACCGTGCCTGCCCTTCCGGAATGGCGTCGAGCGAGCGCCAGCGGGTCTCGCGCAGCACGAACAAGAACACGAGCGCGGCCACGACCTCGACGGCAGTGATGTAGTACGCCAGGAAGAGTGGGTGGTGGCGGGAGATGGACCACGTGGCCAGAATGGGCGCGCTGCCGCCGAAAGCGACGGTCGCCATGTTGTACGGCACCCCGATACCGGAGGCCCGTACGCCGGTCGGGAAGAGTTCGCAGAACAGTGCCGCCGTGCTGCCGTGGGACAGCGCGAGCAGCAGGTTGCCGGTGATGGCGACGAACAAGTACGTCGCAGGGGTGGGGCTGTTCAGCAGGGAGAGCAGCGGACAGGCGCATATCGCAAGGCCGACGGACTCGGCGATGACGAGCGGCTTGCGGCCGATCCGGTCGGAGAGCATGCCGGTCAGCGGAAGCGCCAGGGTGAAGACCGCGAGAGCGACCACGTTCAGCTGTAGTCCGGTGGCCAGGGGAAGGCCTCCGACCAGGTTGGCGTAGGTGGGCAGGAACACCTGCCAGGTGAAGAAGCCGACCTGGCTGATCTGCTGGACGACGACGAGCAGCACGCTCGCCTTGTGGCGTCCGACGGTCGTGCGCAAGGGGTGGGGGTCGATCCTTCCGCGCTCCGCCAGCGTCTCGAACAGCGGACTCTCCGGGACATGGCGTCGCAGATGGACGCCGACCAGACACAGGAGCGCCCCGATGACGAAGGGGACGCGCCACCCCCATGCGACGAGCCGGTCGTGCGGGAGGATCAGGGTCAGCAGGCTCACCGTGGATGTCGCGCACAGAATGCCCAGGGCCGCGCTCGCGGCCTGCAGCGATCCGACGGTGGCCCGGCGATGCGGTGGGGCATGTTCGACCATGAAGGACGCGGCGGCCTGGTACTCGCCGGAGTTGGATATGTTCTGGGCGATCCGGCCGATGACCAGCAGGACGGGGGCGAACACGCCGATTGTCCGATAATCGGGTGTCGCGGCGATCAGCGACAATCCGCCCGCCATGATGAGGAGGGTGAGTGCGAGGAGCCGACGGCGTCCGTACCGGTCACCGATCGGGGATATCAGCACCGTGGCGATCGGACGGATGACGAAGGAGACAGCCACGACGGCGCCGTAGGTGTACAGCAGGGACAGCGCCTTGTCCGAGACCGGGAAGAATTGCTGCGCGAAGACGGGAGCGAGCAGGGTGTAGAGGGCCGCGTCGTAGAACTCGATGAAATTCCCGACGGCTCCCGCGGTGATCGCTCTGTACGAATACTTGCGGGATGCGCGGGACTTCACCTGATCGGCGACGTTCATCTACCGCTCCCTCGATCGGGCGCAGTGCTCTGGTCAAAGCCTCGGTGTATGCCGGATTCCGCGCATCCGGAGATCTGCTGTTCGGGTGATGCCAGGCTGTTAGCGCAGGGGCCGGCGCCCGCTGACGGCTCAGGGCCGATGGAAGGACGGATCGTGCTGTTCGCCCAGCACTTCTCGGCCGATCATGGCCACGATGTGATCGTCGTTGTCGTGGCGCTGGTAGAAGGTGAGGTCGCGCAGCACCCGCTCCACCGGGCCGGGCCGCATCAGTGAGCGGGCACCGCACGCGCGGACGCAGTGCCGCACGGTCCGCTCCGTCAGGTGCTCGATCACATGCCGGGCCCTGCTGCCCGCGATCCTCGCCCCGGCGCGTTCGCCGGAGTCCCACAGCTCCGCGACGTGGCGCAGCCACAGCCGGGCGGTGTCGAGATCGACCGCCATGTCCCCCACTCGCTGCTGCACATAGGGATCGCCGCTCTTGTGCTGGTGTCGCAGATAGGCCACCGCATAGGTGAAGACCGCCTCGGCGGCGCCGAGGAAGCTGGCCGCGTAGTGCGGGGTGAACGCGGTCTGCCACTGCCCGGCGAAGTAGCTTCCGGGGTCACCGATCAGATGCTCGCGCGGCACGAACGTGTCGTCGAAGCGGACCACATGACTGACCGTCGCACGCATGCCGATCGGATCCCACCAGGAACCGTCGACCGTCACCGTCGGGTCCGACAGGTCGCAGGCGAGCAGCATCAGCCCGGCTCCGGTGCCGCCGGCGTGCCGCGCGCCGCCGGGCCCGTCGGCATCGACGAGCAGCACCGCCCACTGGGCGCCCGTGGCACCGGTGGCGAACGCCTTGCTGCCCCGTACGGTCCAGCCACCGTCGACCGGGGTGAGCGTCGTGCCGAAGCTGCGTTTCTCCCCGTGCCGCGAGGCCTGCGGTTCGCCGCTCCAGCCCGCCCACTTCTCCCCGCGTTCGACCACGCCGGCGAACCAACGCCCCTTCTGCTCCTCGGTGCCGAGGGCGTCGATCAGGGTGAGGCAGTTGGCGTGCCCTTCCCAGCAGCGCGCCAGCGACAGGTCCGCCGTGGCCAGCGATGTGGTGATCTCCCACAGCGGCAGGGTGTTGCGCCGGTGGGGGCCGAATCCGAGGCCGCCGTACTCGCGCGGTACCGCCGCGCCCAGGACGCCCGCGGCGAAGAGGTCGTCGAAGTCCTCCTGGGGGAACGCGGCCCGGCGGTCGTAGCCGTCGGCGCGGGCGGCGAAGACCTCGCGGGCGAGCTTCGCCACCCGCTCGACGACGCCCCTGTCGCCTCCGCGCGCGGTCGTCATGGTCGGACGGCCGCTTCGGGACGGTAGTAGTGGGCCCGGTACATGGTGTTCGCCGGATGCCCGTCGACGAGCCGGGCGATGCTCACGTCGACGGTCAGCAGACCGCGGTTGAGATAGCCGCACAGGACGGCTTTCCGGGAGCCGGGGGCGCCGTCCACGGCGGCGACGAAGCCCACGGCGTGCCCGGTGCCGACCTCCCCGGTCAGTGGCGCGGCGGTCACCGTGTCCCAGACCAGCGGGCCCGTACCGGGACCCGGTTCCGGCCGCTCCGCCGTCCCGTCGGCGGTCTCGGTGACCCTCAGCAGCAGCTTGCCGCCGTCGGCGTCGATGCCGACGCGCACGATCCCACGGGCCGCGGGGTCGAAGGTGACCCAGGTGCCCGTCAGCGGGGCGGTGTCGATGGCGGTCGCCGGCAGCCGCCCGGCCGCGCGGTCGCGTGCGCGGGTGATGCCCTGTGCCGTCACTGCTGTTCCCCCTGACGGTAGTAGAACTCGCGCGTCCAGTAGTTGGCGCGCCCGCTGTCGTCGGTGAAGACGTTGTAGGTGGTGGCGACCAGGATCCCGGCCTTGACGTACGCGGAGACGACCGTCCGCAGGAAGCCGGAGTCGTAGGCCGCGGTGAGGGCCACGGCGGCCGACGGGGCATCCGGAGGGGTGTACGTGACGGCTTCCGCCTCACCCCAGTCGACAGGTTCCGGATCCCCGCTGCCGAGAACCCGTACCCGGACCGCCCCCTCGCTCTTGGTTCCCTCGCATTCGGTCACGGTGATGCGGAGCAGCCCGCCCGCCCCGTCCCGTTCGGTGTTGTGCCAGGTGCCCAGCAGTGCCGAGACCTCCGGCGCGTTCCACTGGTGCGGAGGGGCCGCGGCGCCCCCGGCCTCCGGTCGCATGGTCACAGTGCCTTCCTCTCCGGTCGGTTGTGATGTCGCTCCTCGGACGGGTCCGCGAACAGGCCGTCGGGCAGTACGGGCATGGGCTGCCCGGTCATCAGCCGGAACTGCTCGCGCAGCTCCATCCGCAGGACGTCCCAGCCGTCGACGGACCGCAGCCCACGGGCACGGGCGGCGGCCATCAGGGGGGTGGGCGAGGACCGGTAGGGCATTTCCAGCACCACCGCGTCCGGCCGGGCGTGCGTCATGGGGAAGGGAATCCGTTCGGTCAGCGGAGTGGCGTGCACCAGGACCGCGTGTCCTCGCGGGGAGAACCGGTGCAACGGAACGTAGTCCGCGCCCAGCAGCCGGGAGGCGTCACAGCCGCGCACCCGCCCCCGGTTCACCACGGTTACCGCCGCTCCCGCCTGCTGCAGTACAGCCGCGGCGGCCCGGCCCGCGCCGCCGCATCCCACGACGGCGACGCTGCGCCCGCCCGGGTCCACACCGACCCGGGCCAGCGCCCGCAGCACGCAGATGGTCGAATCGGCCTGCCAGGGGCCGTCCTCCGCACGCCACAGGATGTTCACCGCACCGCAGCGACGCGCCACCGGACGCACCTCGTCGGCCAGATCGAGCGCGGCCTCCTTGTGGGGCGAGGTCACCGTGACGCCCCGCAAGGGCAGGCCCGCGGCGGCGAGCCGTGGTCCGGTCATGACCGGCCAGAAGCGTCGCAGGGAATCGACGGGGAACGGCAGGAACAGCGCGGGCAGGCCCAGGGCACGGTAGGCGGCATTGTTCAGGCGCGGTGCGGCGGAGCGGTGCGGGGAGCCGCCGACGATGCCGTGGAGGCGGCTCAGGCGGGGCAGGTGCGGGAGGCCGTAGTCGGTCACGAGCCGGCCCACGCACGGCATGCCGTCCGCGTCCGGACCGTCGTCCCCGAGGTGCCCGAAGACCACGGGTGCCGCCAGCCAGGGGGCCAGGATGCGGCTCCAGGTGCAGGAGGGGCCCGTGGTGTAAGCGGTCACGTCCGTCCGGTGCAGCCCGGCGAGGAACGCGACCGTGGCCACGGCGTCCTCGGCCGTGGCCCCCTGGGGAGCCACGACGTAGCAGGCCGCCGGCGCGGACAGCATCCGCCCGAGCAGTTCGCGCAGCCCGTCCGCAGCGGTCGCCGGGCCGTGCCAGGAGATCCGCCGCTGCCGCGGCGGAATGCCGGCCAGCAGCTCCGGCACGATGTCGTCCGGCCACTGGAGGTCGACCAGGTCGTAACGGGCCGCCGCACCCAGCAGTCTGGCGCGGCGCTCGGCCGTGCCGCCGGCGAAGCACCCGCCACGGGCCCGGGGGCGCAGAGCGTACGTCAGCGCCCCCGCGAAGTGGCGCCGCAACCCAGCGGGGTCGAGGTCGCCCACCACGTCGGCGCGGACCTCCAGCCCGTCGGCGGTTCCGCCGAGCGCGCGCAACCGGCCGGCCGTGGCGTGGGCCGGGTCGGCGAGGACGGCGGTCAGTGTCGCCCGCCGTGTCGTGGCCGGCGGCCTGTCAGGGGCGGCGGGAGCCGCGGCGGGATCGCCCGTGTTCATGCCCATCCGTGCCACCGGGTGTACTCCTCGAGGCGGGCGCGCCGGGGCACGAACCGGTTGACCGGTGCTGCCTCGTCGACGTACCCGGCGGCCAGACAGCAGACGACCAGCCGGTCCTTCCCGATCCCCAGGGCCGTGCGCAGGACGTCGGCGTAGCGGGCCGGGCTGAACTGCGGGCAGCTGCCCAGGCCGCGGGCGACGAGGCCGAGCATCACGTTCTGTACGAAGAAGCCCATCTCGAGGAACGTACCGCTGACCGCGTTGTCCGGCAGGTGGAAGACCATCGCGACGGGCGCGCCGTAGAAGCGCAGGTTGTCGCGCAGAAGCTCGCGCCGGGCCGCCGGGCCCGGGTCGGCGGTGCCGTCGGCGCCCCTGGCCCGGAGCACCCCGGCGTCGGCGTCGCGGGTGCGCTCCTCGATACGGGGTTCGAGGGTCCGGGGTCTGCCGGCGCAGTCGGGCCGCGGTGGATCCCCGCGGTCGAACGCCTCGCACAGCTTGTGCGTCAACGTCTCGCGGGCGCTGCCGGCCACCACCTCCACCTGCCACAGCTGAGTGTTCCGGCTGGAGGGAGCGTGACCCGCCGCCTCCAGGACGTCCGTGAGGACCGACCGGGGCACGGCCCGCTCGAGGAAGGCGCGTTTGGAGTGCCGGGAGGTGATCAGGGAGAGGAGGTCGTGCCGCGTCGTCGGCATGTCAGCCGCCTCCCGCGGCGAGGAGGCCGGGACCGAACCGCTCGTTCAGCCGTGCCCGCACGAGGCCCTGGATGCGCCGGGCGCACTGCCGGTGGGCCTCCAGGGACTGACCGCTGGGGTCGGGGACGTCTCCCGTGACGTCCAGCCGGTGGACGCGGCCGACGGCTTCGGGCGCCATGGTGGTCACCGCCTCGCACTGGGCCTGGGTCATGCAGTAGATGACGGAGCTGTCACGGCACAGCCGGGCCGTGACCGGGCGCGCCCGGTGCGTCCGCGGGTGCAGCCCCAGTTCGCCGAGGACGCGACGGGCCGCGGCGCTGAGCGGGGCGCCGGGCCGCCCCACGCAGACGCCGGCGCTGGTGACCCGCAGTGCGTGGACCGCCCCGGCCGCCGCGAGCTGGGCGCGTGCGAAGACCTCCGCCATGGCCGACCGGCAGGTGTTGCCGCCGCAGACGAACAGCAGGACATCCGGCCGGACGCCCGCTCCGGGCCCGGCGGGGCGGCGGGGGAGCAGGGCGGGAGCGGACAGCGCCGCGATGGCACAGAAGACGAAGGCCAGGGCGACCAACTGGGCGGGCCCCGGAGCGGCGAGCGAGGTCAGCCGGGCCAGCACGTACGAGACGACGAGGCCGGACAGCAGACTGGCGCACCGGTTGGCGGGCACGCACCAGGTGAACTCGCGCCGGTCGAGATAGATCAGCGTGCCGAACACGAACAGGACCTCGTACGCCACCCCCGCGCAGAACGCGCCCGCGGCGGTGGGAGTGGCCAGGAAGGTCGTGAAGCCCTCGCGCAGCTGCTCCTGTCCGAGGAGCGCTCCGGCGGCCAGCAGGAGCACCAGGAGGACGGGGGTCGCGGCGTGCTCCTCGGCGAAGTAGCGCCGGTCCACCGCGGGCACACCGGTCTTGGCCTCCCGGCTCATGACCTCGAAGCGGCCCGCGTAGCCGATGAGATAGACCGCCACGCTCACCACGAGTGCTCCCGTGAGCCGGTAGCTGGTCACGTCCCCCAGCGCCGTGGCGATGGCGAGCAGGCTGAACAGGAGAGCGGCCCAGGCCGACGCCGACACCCGCCGCCGGCGCGCCGCGTCGAGGACCGGCGAGAGAACGAGCACGCCCGCCCGCATCAGCAGGAGGGCGAAGAGGACCGACGCGCCGGTGAAGGTGAAGTTCAGGGTGGTGGTGCCGACGACGAGGGCCGTGAACAGGCTTCCCAGAAGCGTGTTCCTCCCCGGGACCGGCAGGTGCCGCCCCAGGACCACCCGCCGTCGCGAGTGGCGCCACAGGCCCGTGAGCCCCAGGAAGACCGGCATGACGGCAAGCTGCCCGAGCGCGGCCGCGGGCAGGAGGACCAAGCCGTGGCCGGGTGCCGCCATTCCCGGAACGAGATCGCTGGACAATGCTTTGACGAGCAGGGCGTACGGAATGTAGGCGAGGAAATATCCGAGTGCCAGCCAGATCACTTCAGCCCCCCGGCAGGTCGGCCTGGTTCCGGGATTCTCGCGACGTGGAATGCCTCTTCATCCCCGTGCGGCGCGGGGCATGCACAGGCTGCCCGCAGCGATTGTCCGATAAACTGGCGCGATTCCAGTCAAGGCCGCGGGCGGCCGTACCGGCATGATCGGTCAGGTGCCCACCACGTCCAGGTGAGAGACGGAACCAGATGGCTGTGAACTTCCGTATGCTCAATGCGTTCTATTCCGGCCACGACGACGAGGAGAAGACCCTCTTCCAGTTGTGGGAGCAGGGTGGGGCTCGCGGCGATTCCGTGACCCCGTCCACGTACAGCGCTCCCTACCGCGGCTGGATGCGCGACCGAATTCTCGAGGCACTGCGACGGAACGGCACCGGCGGCCTGGTCAGCCTCGGCTGCGGCAATGCCGTGATCGAGGAGGAGATCGCAGCCCTGGGTCACGAGGTGCTGGCGGTCGACCTCCTGCCCGAAGCGGTCGCCTGCGCACGGAACAAGGGGCTGCGGGCGGTCCAGGCGGACATCTCCGCCTGGACACCCCCGGAAGGGGGGTGGACGGTGGTCTATATGGACGGAGTGCTGCCGCACCTCTACGACCCGGGGCGCGACTCGCTACCCGTCCTGGCGCACATCCGCTCGTGGCTCGGCGAGGGAACCCTGATCGCCTCCAACGACGGGACGCGCGACGGAAGCCCTGTCGAACGCGTACCGAACATTCCGGACTTCCATTGGCTGTCCCCCGAGTACATGCGGGAGGAGGCGAGGAGCGCGGGTTTCGTGCGGGTTTCGAGCACGACGTTCACTTACGAGAGGCCGCTCTCCGGGCCGCGGCGGCGTTCCGTCCTCTTCGCCGACGCCGTTCACTGAACCCAGGAGGACCGGGAATGCCGGAATCGGAGCACGAGCCGTACCGCTACGGCTTCGACGAGCCCTACCGCCTCGAGCCGACACCGCTGTACGCCGGGCTCAGATCCGCTGAACCGGTGGCCAGGGTCAGACTTCCGTACGGGCAGGAGGGCTGGCTGGTCACCCGGTACGAGAGCGTCAGGACCGTTCTGAGCGATCCACGGTTCAGCCGCGCCGCGGCGGTAGCGGCGGGGGAGCGCATCCCACGGCCCGGCCCGCTGCCGCCCCGCTCCAACCCCATGACAGCGGTCGACCCACCCGAGCACACCCGGCTGCGCAGGCTCGTGGCAGCCGACTTCACCAAACGCCGGATCGAGCGGCGCCGTCCCCGCGCGCTGCAGGTCGCCACGGAACTGATCGACGACATGATCGCGGCGGGCCCACCGGCCGACCTCGTCGCGGACTTCGCCGTCCGGCTGCCGGTCATGATGATCTGCGAGGTCCTCGGCATCCCGCAGGGAGAGCGGGGCCGCTTCAGCGAATGGGCGGTCCCGTTGTTCGGGCGCACCGCCTTCACCGACGGCCAGGTCGGCTCGGCACACACGACCATGCGGGAATTCATGGCCGGCCTGGTCGCCGAGAAACGGAGGAATCCCCGGGACGATCTGCTCACCAAGCTGGTGCGGGCCCGGGACGAGCGGAACGACCTCACCGAGGACCAGTTGATCGGCCTCGGCGTGAGCCTGCTGTCCGCAGGACACCACAGCACCGCCCACCAGATCGCCAACTGCGCCTATCTGCTGCTCACCCACCCCGATCAGCTCGCCTGGCTGCGCGCCGACATCACGCGGGTTCCGCAGGCGGTGGAGGAGATGCTGCGCTTCATCCCGCTCGCGGCGGGTGCGCCCAACGGCGAGGGACATCCCAGGGTCGCCACGGCCGACGTCGAACTCGACGGGGTGACGATCCCCGCCGGCGAGCCCGTCCTCGCCTCGATCATCTCCGCGAACCGCGACGAGGAGGTGTTCCCCGAAGCGCACCGGCTCGACATCACCCGCGGCGACCGGTCCTCGCCGCACATCGCCTTCGGCCACGGGCCGCACCACTGCCTGGGGGCGGAGCTGGCGAGGATGGAGATCCAGGTGGCGACGGCCTGCCTGCTCACCCGGTTCCCGGCACTGCGCCTGGCCGTCCCCGAGGAAGAGGTTCCCTGGGGGAAGGGAATGATGACACGGGGCCCGGCCCGGCTGCCGGTGGCATGGTGACCTGATCCGACACGGCCCGACCCGGCGACCGGCCGCACCGAGCACGGATGGCCGAGCTCGCCGGGCCGGCGAGACGATGGGACATTTTTCGAAGACTGAAAGATATTCATCGGCTCGTTCGATCTTCCTAAGGTTGAGGGCATCGCGAACCGGCCGAACGACGGGCCGGATGAACCGGAAGGAAGCCCTCCCATGCGTGCAGTCATCCAGAAGTCCTTCGGCGGCCCCGAGGTCCTCGAGACCGTCGAGACCGAGCGCCCCACCCCGCTCGCCAGCGACGTCCTCGTCCGCGTCCACGCGAGCGCGGTCAACCCGGTGGACGTGGCCGTCCGCGCGGGCGCGTTCCCGCTGCTGGGCGAGCCGCCGTTCGGTGTCGGCTGGGACATCTCCGGTGTCGTCGAGGAGGTCGGACCGGGCGCCAGGTTCAAGCCGGGCGACGAGGTCTACGGCATGCCGTTCTTCCCCCGAGCCGCCACCGGATACGCCGACTACGTCGCCGTCCCCTCGCGGCAGGTGGCCCGCAAGCCCGCCACGCTCGACCACGTCCACGCCGCCGCTGTTCCCCTCGCCGCCCTCACCGCCTGGCAGGGCCTGGTCGACGCGGCGGGCGTGAGGGAAGGACAGCGGGTGCTGATCCACCGCGCGGCCGGCGGCGTCGGCCACTTCGCCGTCCAGATCGCCAAGGCCCGCGGCGCCCACGTCATCGCCCTGGCGAGCGAGCCGAAGCACGACTTCGTGCGCGGCCTGGGCGCCGACGAGATCATCGACTACCGCACCACCGACTACACCGAGGCGGCGGGCGACGTCGACGCCGTCTTCGACTCCTCCTCCCAGGGCACGCGTTCCCTGGAGATACTCCGGCCCGGCGGCACCCTCGTCAGCATCATGGAGCACGGGGACCGGGAGCTCGCCGCGCGCATCGAGGCCGCCGGCCGCCGCTTCGCGGGCATCTCGGTCGAGCCCGACTACGCCTCGCTGGAGGCCATCACCGACCTGATCGACGCGGGCCGCATCCGCCCGCACGTCTCCCGGACGTTCCCGCTCGCCGAGGCCGGCAAGGCCCATGAGCTGGTCGCGTCCGGCAGCGTCCAGGGCAAGGTCGTCCTCACCGTCGCCTGAACGACGTCCTAGTCTGAGCGGGACGTCCTCATACGGACAGGACGTCCTTGTGCGGAACAGGGGGAAGGCGTTGGACATCCTCACCGAGGCGCTGAGCTCGATGCGGACGGGGCACCCCACGTCCGTACGCACCGAGGGCCGGGCCCCCTGGGGCCTGCGCCTCCCCCCGGTCGCGGGCGCCGGATTCCACGTGGTGCTGTACGGAACGTGCTGGCTGATCCCGCTGGACGACGCGCCCGGCGGGGAACCGGTGGCCCTGAGCCCCGGCGACGTGATCTTCCTGCGCGACGGCCGGGGCCACATCCTCGCCGACCACCCCTCCACGCCGGCCGAGGAGGAGCAGCCCGGACAGTACCGGTCCAGCTCGCCGATCGGCACCGTCACCGTCGGCGGTAACGGCCCCCGCACCAGTCTGCTGTGCGGCAACTACCACCTCGACCAGGGCCGTCCGCACCCGCTCGTACGCCAGCTGCCGGAGGTCGTCCATCTGCCCACCCGGCACGGACGGCACCCGGAGTTGAGCGCGGCCGTCCAACTCCTCGGCGCGGAGCTGGAGAACCCCCGCATCGGCTCCACCGGCATCGTCCCCGCGCTCATCGACTCGCTGCTCCTGTACATCCTGCGTGCCTGGCTCGAGGACCAGCCTCCGGCGGCGGCCGCCGGCTGGGCCGCTGCGCTCGGCGACTCCGCCGTCGCGCCCGCCCTGACCGCCATCCACGAGGCCCCCTCGGCCCAGTGGACCGTGGAGTCGCTGGCCGAGCGGGCCGGGCTGTCCCGCGCGGCGTTCGCCCGCCGCTTCACCACCCTCGTCGGCGAACCGCCCATGGCCTATCTGACCCGCTGGCGCATGGCGACCGCCGCCAAGCTCCTGCGCGAATCCGAGGCCCCGCTCACCACGGTCGCCGCGCGGACCGGATACGGCTCCGAGTACGCCTTTGCGAAGGCGTTTAAACGCGAATACGGCCAGCCTCCCGGCGGCTACCGCCGCACGGCACGCGCCGCCTGAGGGGTCCGCCCCGCCCGCACATTTCCGGACATGCGCGCTCGGGCCACCGCGCCTAGGATACGAAATATGAACGGTGAGGACACCTTTTATGTCGTCAAGACGGGTGACACCCTCTTCAAAATCGCCACCCACTTCCATGTGACCGTCGAGCAGTTGCAGGCCTGGAACAACATTCCCGACCCGGACCACATCGAGGTCGGGCAACGACTGCTCGTCGCCAAATCACCGTCCGGCTTCATCCCGTTCCCCGGCACCGACTGGTTCAAGTCCGAGCCCAACAGCCCCATCATCGGCATGATGGCCGTCCGCCTCATCGAGGAGGGCTGCTCCGCCTACGGGCCGAACGGCGGTCAGACGCAGTGGGACGCGGAGCACCGCAACTCCTACTCGCTGTGGCAGATCAAGCTCGGTTTCATCGGGGCGGACGCGGACGGCTGGCCCGGCAAGAAGTCCTGGGAGAAACTGCGGGTTCCCTTCCCGCATTTCGGATGACACCCCCCATGACACCCCCCGGAGATCCGTCATGGTTACTGAAATCTGCAACCACACCAATACCCGGCCCACCGTCAAGCGCGGTGCGAAGGGCCCGGCAGTGAAGCAGGCGCAGTGCTATCTGAACAATTCCCTGACCAATATGGACCTCACCCTCGACGGTGAATTCGGCCCCGCCACCGAGTCCGCGACCCGACGCTTCCAGGGCTGCGCCGAGATCACCGTCGACGGCATCATCGGCGCCCAGACCTGGTCGCACCTCGCGTTCTTCGCCAACAGTCCGGGATTCGCCTGCTGAGCGACCGGGTCACCGGCGGCGACGCCAGTAGGCGACCGTGACGGCGGCCAGCAGAGGACCCCAGAGGACGAGTGGCTGGTACAGGATGCCGACCACGACGTTTCCCGTGCGGGTCATGTCGTCGTGCGGATGCGTCCACCACAAGGGCATCGTGGCCCAGAGGACGGTCAGCGCCGACGCGCCCAGCGCGGCCGGCACCACGGCGGCCATCGGGCGGACCGCCCGTCCGCCGATCAGCGGTATCCAGTGCGGCACGACCTCGCCCCACGGCCGCACCAGGCCGACCGTCAGGAAGGCCAGGAGCTCGCAGACCACACTCAGCGCCAGCATCCACACCTTCGCGCCGGGCGACTGGAAGGCCGTGAAACCCTCGGCCGTGTAACCGGCGGGGAACCCGAGCACGAGGAGGATGCGCCACAGCCCGCTCGGCAGGACGACCAGCGTGGTCAGGTGCGCCGCCCACACCGCCCAACGAGGCGGTGGCGGCGCGGATCGCGTGGACACGGTGATCGCTCGAGTGCTCATGGGTTCATCCTGCGGCGCCGCCCGCCGCACTTCGTCAGCCCGAAGGCCCGGTCCGGACAGCCGGAAGGCTGACTCCGCGACGACGCCCTCGACCGCACGGCGGAGCCACCGTGGCGCGCCCTCGGTGGCCGCAATGCGCGAGGTGCCGGGCGCAGGCGCCTTAGGGTCACTCCCCGTCATCTCGTCGAGAGAACGAGGAGCGCGCCGGTGAGGGTCTACGAGGCCATCGTCAAAGGGCTGGAGGACGTCGGGGTGCGCGCCGCCTTCGGCGGTGCCGGGGAGAACGCCGCCGGCCTGATGCTGGCGCTCAAGCATTCGCAGCGCATCCGGCCCGTCATCACCCGGCACGAACAGGCCGCCTCCTTCATGGCCTGCGGCTACGCCATGTACACCGACCGGCTGGGCTTCTGCTTCGCCACGGCCGGGCCCGGCGCGTTCAACCTGTTCTCCGGGCTGGCCGTGGCCATGTCCGACTCCTACCCGGTCCTCGCCGTCTCGGGGTACGCCTCGAGGCAGTGGCGGGGATGGGGCTCGCTCAACGAGACCTCGGGCGTCAACCGCACGCCCGACTCGCAGGCCATGTTCGCGGCCACGACGAAGAAGTCCTTCCTGCTCGAGGACGCCGCCGACACGTGCGACGTCCTGGAGGAGGCGGTCAACCTCGCCTTCGAGGGCAGGCCCGGCCCTGTGCACATCCACGTTCCCGAGGACCTGACCCACCACGGCGTCGAGGTCACCGGCTTCCGGAGGATCCGGCTGGACGTGGCACCGGTCCTGCCCGACCCGGCGCGGGTGGAGGAGATCGCCTCGGTGCTGGCGGAGGCCATCGCACGGCGGAAGAAGGTCGTGGCGCTCGTCGGCTTCGGCGCCGTCCGCAGCGGGGCGGGCCCGGAGATCAAACGGCTGATCGAACGATTCCGGATCCCGCTGCTGACCACGCTGGACGGCAAGGGCATCGTGTCCGAGGGACACCCCCTGGCGGTCGGCGTCTTCGCCGACAGCGGGCACTCGAGCGCGTGGAAGGCCTTCCGCGAGGCCCAGATCGTCCTGTGCATCGGGAACTCCCTCAACCAGCACGCCACGTTCAACTACCGCGAGGACCTGTTCAAGGACAAGCTGCTCATCCATGTGAACATCTCCGAGACGGAGTTCCACAAGGCCTACCGCCCCGACTACGCGCTGCTGTCCGACGCCCGTCCGGCGGTGGCGGCGCTCGTCGAGGCCCTGGAGGGGATGGTCGGCGAGGTACCGGAGGCCGAGGGCGAGGGCCGGGACTACGAGGCCCGGCACATCACCCACCTGACCGGGAAGATCCACCCCGGGCAACTCGCGCAGACCATCGGCCGGATGCTGCCACCGGGTGCCGTGCTGCTCGCCGACGCGGGCGCCCACCTGGCCTGGCTCGGGTACTACGTGGAGCTCGAGGAGGGCCAGAACTTCCGCAAGGCCGGCTCCTTCGGACCGATGGCCGGGCACGTCAACGGCGCCATCGGCGTGAAAGTGGCCCACC
Organism: Streptomyces sp. NPDC053048; assembly: GCF_044547045.1. Classification (NCBI taxonomy): domain Bacteria; kingdom Bacillati; phylum Actinomycetota; class Actinomycetes; order Kitasatosporales; family Streptomycetaceae; genus Streptomyces; species Streptomyces sp. NPDC053048. Next base: position 468,967 of record NZ_JBITZS010000005.1, on the reverse strand, counting down.
CGGAGCGGACGGTCGTCGTCGGCTGCGGCGACGGCTGCTACTCGCTGTCCGGCTTCGAGCTGATGACCGCCGTAGAGCACGACATCCCCGTCATCTGGGTCATCTTCGACGACGAGGAATTCAAGCTGATCAAGCTCTTCCAGCTGGTGACCTACGGAGAGTCGGCGCTGGTGGAGTTCCGCAACCCGGACTTCGCCGCGTACGCGCACGCGTGCGGCGCAGACGGCCACCGCGTCGAGACGCTCGAGGAGTTCGAGGACGCCTTCCGCGCGGCCCTGGCCTCCGGCCGGCCCACCGTCATCGACGCCCGGATCACCCGATGGGCCGTACCGCACTACAGCCCCTCGCCCGACGGCGTGATCGCCGGCCTCGTCGAAACCGTCGAAGCGCGCTTCCGCGACCACTAGGGGGTGTCCGACCCATCGGACACACCTGGCACCGAGCGGCCACTGCCAAGGGAAGGACCGGAGAGATGACCGACCGGACGAACGCACCCGGCCGAGCCGGGCTCGACGCGCTCATGGAACGCCCGCTGCTCGCGTCGATCTGGCACCGCCGGACGCACCGGGTCAGCCGCGGCAGCTCCGTCGAGGCCGGGTCGATGAGCTGGACCTCCACCGAACCGCGCACCCCCCTCACGGAGCTCGAGGAGGCCGTCCTCATCGCCATGACGGGCTGCACCGGGCTCACCATGCCCGACCGCCCGTTCGCCGATCCCCGCGACGGCAAGCCGATCATGGCCAAGCCCAACCTCCACATGACCGGACGGACCGCCGGCAGCCCCGACAACGCCCAGGGCACCCACTTCTTCCTGATCAACGACACCGGCACGTACTTCCTGCGCACCCTGCCGCCGCCCCCCGACGGTTCACCGGCGGCCCTCGACCCGGAATCGCTCTGCGCACGCGCCGCACAGGCGAAGGTGCGGCTGCTCGACCACCGTATCGACGTACCGCACGGCAACCGCGACTTCCCGGCCTACCTCGACTCCAACCGGTTCCTGTCGAACCTGCCGGGCACCACCGTCCTGTTCCCGGTCGTGGACCTGTCCCGGCAGTACATCAACGGCATGATGTACCTGCTGACCCAGCCCGAAGGAGCACGGCCGACCATCGTCGACGACCGCAACTTCTACCGCCCCGCAGGCGTGAAGAAGTGGGTGAAGTCCGGCTTCCTCAACAAGGACATCAAGATTCCGCTCGGCGCCATCTGGGCGATGCGCACCCAGATCGAGGCCGACCTGCTGCTGCAGAACCTCATGCTCACCGCCGACGCCATGGGGCTCGGCGCGTGGATCCACGCCTCCATCGCCCCGCCGGTCATGCTGGGCGACCCCAAGTTCCGTCGCACCTACGGCGCGATGCTCGGCTTCGACTGGACCACCCCCCGCTGGAAGCCCGCCGACCTCCTGCGGTGGCACGTGCCGCTGCCGCGCTTCTCCGCCCTCCGGGCGACCACGGTCGGTCTGCGGCACGACGGCGAATACCTGATCAAGGCGATGTGCCCACCGAACTACGCCACGATGGCCGACGCGGTCGACGCCGTCGTGTCGGACAAGTTCGGACCGCAGGGCATCTACGCCGACGAAGGCCTTTTCGAACGCATCTACCGGGGCGAATTCGGAGCCCAGTACCTGCGCCAGGCCAGCAATTACTCCGCCGATGTCATCGCCTGCACCCGCGACATCTGCACCTACATCCACGAGACCCACGGCCGGTTCCCCGCGCACTGCGACACCATCCACGCGCCGGGGGTCTGGCTGCAGGCGCACCACGTGGAGAACGCCTATTACGAGAAGTTCTTCCGCAACGGCCTGACCGACGTCCACCAGCAGCACGACCGGCACTGGCACGCGGCAGGCTAGCCGCGCCCGCCCACGCCCCCGCCCTCGCTCCCCGAATTGTTCCGGCCCGGCGCCAGCGGACGCCACGGGGCGAACACGCTCGCCGTACGCGGCAGAAAGCCGGCCAGTTCGGGGCAGTGCCGCAGCAGCACGCTCGTCATGCCGTTGCGCTCGACCCAGTCCATGCCCAGCGGCGTGTACACCTCGGGCCGGAAGTCCACGGTGAGGAAGCGGTCGCTCTGCAGCCGCCGGCTGGCCATCAGGATGAAGATGCGGAAGGCGGTGTCGCTGAAACCGAAACCCCTGGGCGGATTCTCGGCGAAGAGGCCGACCATGGTGTCGATGTCGTCGACGGAGCGATAGACGTCCTTCAGCCGCGCGACCGTCTCCGGATCGGAGGACAGCTCCTCGAACCGCCGGATCCGCGGCTTGTGCAGACCACTGCGGAAGTCGTTGTAGCGAGGAACGCCGCGGCGCCGCGTACGCACCAGATCGACCACCGACAGATCGATCACCTCGCCGTCCCGCTCGAACGCCTGCAGCGCACGCGGGAAATTGTGCAACGTGATCGCTCCCGGGTGGGCGATCCCGAGCGAGTACAACGCGTTCGCCAGGCCCGTCTTGCGGATCAGCGGCTCCGAGGCGGCACCCTGCACGGCGTTGAAGTCCAGCGTGTCGATCCGCTGCCCGAACCGGTGGTCGACGATCTCGAAGTCGTCCGGCATCAGCGGATGCATCCGGTAGACGGTGACGAAGTCCTCGGTGAGGGAGTACGGAGCGCCGTGGTGATCCGGCACGGACCGGGGGATGCCGGTCAGCGAGTGCGCCTCGAACAGCCAGAGCCCCAGCTGGTTGAGCCAGTTCTTCGGCGGGCCCTGCCAGTTGGTCGTCAGGGCGAGCTCGATCGCCTCCGTGGCCAGGATCGCGGGGGTCCACTCGACGGTGTGGATCTTGGCGATGAGGGCGGAGACGACGAGCCGCGCCGTGTGGTACACCCGGTTCTCGTCCAGGTGGGGGTACTCCCGCCGCAGCGCCTCGCACACGGCGTTGTGCTCGCGCGCGAAGACGGTGTGCATGACGCTCAGGCCGAGCCACCAGCTCTCGCGGAAGCCGGTCAGCGGGATGCCGTCGGGGCCGAGCGGCAGGTGCCCGTCCTCCAGGCGCAGCGCGGCACCGCCGCCGGGCTCGCGCAGGGACATCGCGAGCTGCTGGTCGCCGCCGTAGACCTCCGAACCGTCCCACCAGTGGGAGGCGATGTCGGCGAACAGTGTCGGCGGCAGCGGGCCGCCGGGCGGGTGGACGCCCTTGTTCTCGGCGAACCGCATGACCTCCTCGAGCGGCCCGCCGGGCGCGTTGCGCCAGGTCATCCCGGGCGGCAGCGGCACCTCCACGCTGTTCGTGCCGGTCGGATACCGCTGGTGGTTGACCCAGTCGTGCACCTGGAACTGGATCCACGCCGCGGCCAGGATGTTCAGCGACCGGGCGGGAATGAACGCGTCACGCTGGAGCAGCGTCCTGCTGACGGTGACCGGGTTGGGGCTGTCGAACAGGTCGGGCCGGTAGTCCGGCCGGAGGTTGCGGCCGAACGTGGAGCCGACGGCACCCATCCCCGGCGCGGACAGGTCGTTGTACGTGCCGTCGTAGCTGCGCTCCACCCGCAGCTGCTCGTCGACCGGCTCGGGCACCGGCCGCGTCACCGGCGGGGCCTCGTGGATCCCGGTGTCGATCAGGTTCTCCCTGCGCAGCTCCTGGCGGAGGGCCACGAGGTTGAGCAGGCCGAGCCGCGTCGGCAGCCGGTGCCAGGGGACGAACCGGTTCAGGGCACGGAAGCCGGCGCGCAGCGGCACGCCGAGCACCGCGTTGCGGCGGGGCTCCTCGGCGACGAAGCGCTGCCCCAGGCGCACGGCGGCGCTCGCCTCGTAGGCCGCCTTGCGGGCGCGGTTGAGGTTGCCCAGGGGCCGGAACTCCTCGGTGGTGTTCCACGGGTTGAAGGCGAGAGCCTCGATCCGCGCGGCGGCGGCACGCGCCGTGGCGGCGTCCACGTCCTGGCGCGGGACGGTCAGTGTCGCCACCGGAATCACCGGCGAGTCCTTCTCCTTCCACTCCACCGCGCCGTCCTCGACGGGCGTGCGCCGTTCGTCCACGTAGCGCTGTACGCACAGCTCGAAGACGACGTCCGCCGCGCCCACGCGCCGCGCGAGCTCGCGCCGCAGGTGGTCGGGGTCGGTGCGGGAAGGGGCGGGGGCCGGGGGCGCGTCGGGGGCCGGGCGCAGCAGGTAGCGCACGGGTCCGGCATCGCCCCACAGCACGGCGCCGCGGCTCCAGTACGTCTCGAGCGCGAGGCTGCCCACCTTGTGCCGGGTACCGGCCCGCAGGTTGCGCCGCATGCGCGCGGCCGTCGGCCGGCCGACGGCAAGGGGCAGCTTGACGAGCAGCGCGAACGCCTTCCGCGGCGTCGAGCCGGCGCCCGCCATGGCCTTCGCGAAGGCGACGAACTCGTAGGCGTTGCGGGCGTGGGAGACCGGGAAGTTCGTCATCAGGAGGTCATGGGCCTCGCCGGACCCCGCGAGGACGCGCAGTGCCGCACCGCGCAGATCGGGCGCGAAGTCCGGCTGATGGCCACCACTGGCATTGGACAGCCGGAGGACGACGGGGTACTCGGCGCCCGGCCGCACGAAGCCCACGCGCAGGTCGTCGGGCAGGTCGTCGCGGATCACGAGCCGGGCGTCCTCGACACCGAGGACGGCCTTCGCGTGGAAGGTCCGCGCGGGACCGGCCGCTCCGCCGCGCCTGCCGGCCCTGGCCTGCACCCGCGTCAGGTCGTGGACGAGCCGCTCGACGAGTACGCGCTCGGCCTCGGGAGTTCCGCCGGCGTAGCGCTCGTACTGCCCGGCCTCGTGCATCATCGCTCCGTTCGTGCGACGTCCGTGATATTCACCCGCTTTTGATCACTTTGTACGCTTCGGTGTGCGGTGCCCAGTGGTGCGGGGCAGACGGGTGCATCACGGGCGTGGCGCCGTCGCCAGAAGGGGTGGTCCGGCCAGCGCCGCTCCTGGGCGTAGGAGTGCGCGTGGTGGTTCCGGTAGGCGTCCGCGATGCCGTCGAGAAACGCGGAGTACGCCGCGAGGGCGTCGGCGGCGCCGCGCAGGAGCGCGTCGACGGCCCGTCCCGCCTGCGCGCCGGTGTGCAGAGCGGTGAGGATTCCCTGGGAGGAGAGCGGGTCGAAGGCGAGTGCGGCGTCCCCTGCCGCGATCCAGCCCGCGCCCGCCGCGGGGCACAGGCGCAGCCCGTGCGCGGCGGTCCACCGCGGCGTGGCCGCCGGTGGGACGTAGCCGTGCAGGCGGGCGCGGAGGTGCCGGGTGCGTGCGGCCCGGTCCAGGAATCCGGCCGGGGTGCGCAGCGCGGGGGAGAGGAGGTCGACGTCGGTCAGATGGGCCACCAGCCGCCCGGCGGGGATCCTGGCGGTGTACCACCAGCCCTCGGGCACCGCCTCCACGAGCGTGCGCAGTTCCTCGTCCCGCGCTCTCCCGCCCGGAACCGGTTGGTCGAACAGGGTGAAGGCCGCCACCAGCCGGTCCTGACGCAGGCGGGCGGCCCGCCGGCGGCCGACGACGGCGCGGCGGCCGGTGGCGTCGACGACCCAGTCGGTACGCAGTTCCCTGATGGCGCCCTGTTGCCGTACCAGCAGCCGCCGGTCCGTGCCCCGGGTGAGGTACCGCACCGCGGTGGCGTGGAGGAGCCGGGCGCCGGCGGCCACGGCGGCGTCGCACAGCGAGGCGTCGAACCGGTTCCGGTCGAGGTGCCAGCCGTGGCCGTCGGGGTCGAAGAGATGGCTGCGGCCGTGGAGGCCGGGCGAACCCCAGCAGGCGAGGGTTCCGGTGGACCGCACGTGCGCGGTCGTCGTGAAGTCCGCCCACAGTCCCAGGTCCCGCAGCAGCGGCCGGGCCGCGGGTGGCAGCGTCTCCCCGACCTTGAGCGGGGCGGCCCGATGCGCGTCGGCGCGGTCGTCCACGAGCAGCACGCGGCGTCCGGCGCGGGCCAGGACCAGGGCCGCCACGGCGCCCGCCGGCCCGGCACCGGCCACCACCACCTCGAACCGCCCGGTGGCGGCGGTCACCGCCGGTCCGGGAAGCGCACGACCTTCTCGAAGTACCCCGCCAGGACCTCCTCGTCCGGCAGGTCGGTGTCGGCGAGAGCGGAGCTCACCGCGTCCTTGCGCCGGGCGGGGTCGGGGTCGGCCGCCCCGGGCACGTGCAGGCACATCAGGTTGCGCCGGTCGGACGGGGGGTGCTCGGGGGAGAAGCCGACCTCGGACTCCACGAGCATCGTCCGGGGGAGTTCGGGGTCGTCGTCCGCTCCTTCGCGCCGCTCGACGAGGCCGAGCCTGCCGAAGTCCTCGACCATGGCGTTCATCTGGGCGGCCGCACTGGTGGCGGGCAGCCACCTGTCCCAGACGGCCCGGTGCTCGAAGGCGGCCCGGCGTTCCTCGGTGGGACGCGTGGTGTCGACGGCGATCTCGTAGTCCGCCTCCGTCAGGACGTGGTTGGGCACCCGGGCCGGCCAGAAGGTGGGCAGGTAGGGGTCGTAGCGCGGCCCGAAGCCCAGGTAGTAGCCGGAGCGGCAGCGCGCGGTGTCGGTCTGCCAGGGCACGGCCATCCACCGGGTCAGGTCGCCCGGCCCCTGCGCGTAGACCGGGCCGTCGACCGCGAGTGCCGTCTGCGGTGTGAGCGTCGGGCCGTACGAGGGCTCGGGCGTGCCGGGATCGCGGTGCCGCAGCCGGAAGGGCGCGGCGTACAGGGTGGGGTGACGCATCGGCCAGGTGAACTCGCAACCCGGGTGGAAGGCGTCGGCCAGGCAGTAGGACAGGGCGGCCCGGTCGAGGGTCTGCGGGCGTTCGGCCAGGGGGAGTTCGTCGAGAGCCTTCGGCGGCGCGGCCGCCGGGTCGTGGTCGGCGTCGAAGTCGCCGGCGGCCCAGCGGGCGAGCAGCCGGTACTGCAGCCGGGTGAGGGTCAGGTGCTGGCGCGGCGAGACGGCCCGCACGCTCATGGCGTCCCCGTAGATCGCCGGCCACGGCACGGGGGAGAGGCCGTCGCGGTCGGTCTCCCGCATCGTCGCCCAGATCTGCTGGCGCAGCTCGGCGTGCCGGGGGTGGGGGTCCGCCAGCCGGGCGAGCCGGTCGGGCGCGAGGAGGTGTTCACGCCCGGCGTGGCCGAAGTGGGCGGCGAATCCCCGGTTGACCCACTGCAGGTCGCACAGGCGCCGCAGCAGCGGCAGCACCTCGCGGGTGAAGGAGACCCGCCGCGGTGGCGCGAGCGTGCCCGCCGCCACGAAGGTGTCGCGCATCAGGTCGTACATCGTGCGCACCGACTTCAGCTCCGGCGCGTAGTTCGGGGGTGCCACCACGACCCAGGCGGGATCGACGGGTACGGGCCGCCCGTCGATGCGGACCTCGGCGGTCACCGGGCCGTCGCAGACGTCGTCGTGCCAGGTGTCGTTGTTGGCGAAGTGTCCTGCCGGGGTGTTGTCGAAGGACGCGGAGACCCCGCGGCCGCCGAGGAAGACCAGCCGCCCGGCGGCGTCGGTGCGCAACTCGCCCAGATAGACGGGCTTGCCCATGAACGTGCCCGTGTCGAAGCGGTACTCGGGCTTCCCCGAGCGGTCGGCGCCGCGTACGGACCGGGGACCGGGGTCGATGACCAGCTTGTGCCGTTGCCCGGGGGCGACCGTGGGGTTGCGCAGGGTGGTCGGGGCGGCCTGAGCGGCCTCCGGGATGTCCAGGGCCAGCTGGAACTGGTACCAGGCGGCCTTCTTGTTGGCCACGTGCACGGTCCACCGGAGGTCGGCGTTCTCCGAGGTCAGCTCGGCGACCGGCTCGCCGGCGGCGTTGTAGCCGTACACGCGGAAGCGGGCCGCCTGGCGCTTGAGCGCACCGGTGGCGTCCTTGTAGCTGCCGGTCGGCAGCGGAGGGGCATCGTCCACCTCGGGGCCGAGGAAGAACCCGTCCACGCTGTCGCCGATCCGGGCCACGCCGATCGCGGGGTGCACCGCCGCCCGTACGATCCGGGTGTCACGGCCGTGCGGCTCGTTGGACAGCGGCCGCGCCGGGCCGGGTTCGGTCGCCGGGACACCGTTCGCGTCGCGCCGGCGCGACGCGGAGGCCCGGTAGACGACCTTACGGGCCTCCCCGAGGCTGCCGACCGGCTGGTGCTCGGCCAGGCTGTGCCACGGATTGCAGGCGAGGTTGTCGCCGTAGTCCTCCTGGCCGCGGGACGTGGTGTCCTGCCGGTGCAGCGTCAGCCTCGCCACCCGGACGGGAACGCTCTCCGACTCCTCCCAGCGCACGGTCGCGCGGTCCAGCGGCATGCGGTCCGGGTCCGTCCGGAACTGCAGCATCAGATCGAACGCGGCCTCGCCGGCGGACAGCCGGTGCCGCAGATCGCCCCGGAGGAACGAGGGATCCTCCTCCGGCGGAGCCGCCCGGGGGTCACCGGGCGGGCACCCGGCCGGCACGAGCTTGTACTTCACATACCGGCCGGTGCCGAACGCGTACGGCAGCGCGCCCCAGTACGTGGCGGTCAGCACGCTGTTCTCGGGCTTGCGCATCTCCCGCAGGATCCGGTCCGTGACCGGGTGGTCGCGCCGGTAGGCCACGGGGTCCTGCTGGAACTCGCACATGTCCCGGGCGGTGTCGACGAAGAAGACGTCGTGGTTCTGCAGGATCAGGTCCTGGGTGTCGGCACGGCCGTCCTGCTCGAGGAGCTTGGGACCGGGCACCTCGAACAGCTTGATGCCCACACCGGCGGTCCTGCGCAGGTCCGGCCGGTCCGGCAGGGTGTCGCTGGAGAACCGCACCCAGGCCGGCAGGCCGCCCTTGCGTTCCCTTGCCGCCTCGAGGAACCCGACGCACAGTTCCGGCGCGAGACCGGGAGCGACCGTGAGCACACCACGGGCGGCACCGTGGTACTTGACGAAGACCGGCCGCAGCACCGGATCCTGCCCCTGCGAGATCCGGCCGCCCATGCGTTTGCCCACGAACTCGGCCACCAGCGCCGCGACGGGATCGGTGGCACAGACCAGCGGCGCCTCCGGGGACTCCCCGGAGGCGGCGGATGCACCGGTCATGGCCCGACCCTCCTGTCATGGAGCGGGTGGCGAGTCGTTCGATCCGACAGGCATATGACTGCCCGTGGCGCGGCGGCCGTAACGCGGAACGTGAATTTCGGACCGATCGGGCGCTACCGGTCGGTTGCGCCTGGTGAACGCCGGTCTGGGCGGACCGGGCGCCTCCGGGTCCTACCGGGCGCCCCCGGGACCTTACGCGACGCCGTCGGCCGGCTTGACCGCCTTGGCGCGGCGCTTGCGGGACTGCGGCGGAACGGCCTGCGGCTCGCGCGAGGCGGCGGCGAACGGCTGAAGGGCCTCGACGAGCTTCGCGAAGGACTCCTTGCCGAGGTCCACCTCCCGCCGCTCGTGGGTCACGCAGGGACGGGTGGCGATCTTCTGGCTGCCGTCCTCGTGCTCCTCGCCGGTCTCGTACTCCTCGGTGCTCATGACCGGCACCAGAATCTCAACCGTGAACACGTCCTCGGTAACTTCGGGATTCAGGTCGTCGTGGCGCATTTTCCGCCAGTACGTTGTGATTTCCTGCCCGCCCAGCGGAACGGGAACCGGCTCGACTCCCGGCTCGTCCTTTACCGATTCGTCAACCTGCTCAAACTTGAGGGCCATTGGGCACAATCCTTTCGAGATGGAGCCCAAACGATATAAGAATCGGGGCCCGTTGAGCCAATTCGCACACCGCGCCGGGCGGTGGTGGTGTACCGGACCACCCGTCAGCTCGAAAACCCGTCAGGAGCGCTGGCACGCACCGTCGTCACTCGAAAGGGCTGTCTAGCTACTCGGGTGTACGCCTCCCCCGTTCGGTTGAACCGTGTGCGTCGCCGACCGGCCTGGCATGCTCACGCCCCCGGCACGGTATCCCGTCCTCAAGCGGCGCACCTCCCCGGGGGAGGAACGATTGTGCGCCGGGTGCCGCAGTGGGGGAGGCCGGGCCATGACAGCACGTCAGAGCGTCCACAGCGAGCGGGCGATCGCCATCGTCGGAGTCTCCTGCCGGCTGCCCGGCGGCATCGGCTGCCCGGAGGACCTCTGGAACGTTCTGCTGCGGGAACGCGACGTCATCGGCCAGGTGCCCGAGGACCGGTTCGAGGCCGACCGGTTCGTCGACCCCTCGATGCCCCGCAGGGGCAAGAGCTACACGGCCGCCGGCGGCTTTCTCGACGACATCGCCGGATTCGACGCCGCCTATTTCGGGATCTCCCCGAAGGAGGCGGAACACATGGACCCCCAGCACCGGCTGCTGCTGGAACTCGCCGCCGAAGCGCTCGACGACGCGGCCATCGCCCCCGACCGGCTGGCCGGTTCCGACACCGCCGTGTACGTCGGGATCTCCGACGCCTCCTACGGCGCCCTGCAGATGTCCTCGCTGCGCGCCGTCGGCCCGTACACCATGGTGGGCGCCGCCTCGTCCGTCGCGGCCAACCGTCTCTCCCACGCCTTCGACCTGCGCGGTCCGAGCATGGCGATCGACACGGCCTGTTCCTCCGCCCTGGTCGCCCTCGACCGCGCGTGCCACACGCTGTGGGAGGGCACGAGCCGTGTCGCGCTGTGCGGCGGCGCCAATGTCCTGCTCAGCCCCTTTCACTACATCGGCTTCTCGCAGGCGTCGATGCTGTCGGCCCGCGGACGGTGCGCCCCCTTCTCCGCCGACGCCGACGGCTTCGTACGCGCCGAGGGCGGCGGCATGGTGGTGCTCAAGCCGCTCGCGGACGCCCTCGCCGACGGCGACCGTGTCCACGGCGTGATCCTCGGCAGTGCCTCCAACTGCGACGGCCGGACCGTCGGACTGGCCCTGCCGAACCCCGAGGCACAGGAGGACCTGCTGCGGCGGGTCTACGCGGAAGCCGGCGTGGACCCCGATGAACTGGTGTACTTCGAGGCCCATGGCACCGGAACCCCGGTCGGCGACCCGGCGGAGGCCACGGCGATCGGGCGCGCACTGGGCATCCGCCGGGTCACGGGGGAGCTGCCCATCGGGTCGGTCAAGTCAAACCTGGGGCACCTGGAGCCGGCGTCCGGCATGGCGGGACTGTGCAAGGCGCTGCTGGTCCTCCAGCACGGCGTCGCGCCCGCCACCCTCCACGCCGACCCACCGCACCCGGACGTCGACTTCACCGGCCTGGGGCTGGCCCCGGTCCGGGAGAGCCGCCCGCTGCCGGATACGGAACGTCCGGTCGTGGGGGTCAACTCCTTCGGCTTCGGCGGCGCCAACGCGCACGTCGTCCTGACCCGCGCACCCTCGCCCGCGCACGCCGGCGGGGACGGCGCCTCGAACGACGTGCCGGGCGATCACGGGCCACTGCCGGTCATGGTCTCGGCACGTTCCCCGCAGGCGCTGGCCCAGGCGGCGCAGCGGATGGCGGAGCGTTTGGCTGGTGCTGGTGCTGGTGCTGGTGCTGGTGCTGGTGCTGGTGCCGGTGCTGTCGCGGTCTCGGGCTCCGGCTCCGGCCCCGCGGACTTCTACGACATCGCCTACACCTCCTGCCTGCGGCGCGGCCGGCACGAGCACCGCGCAGTGGTCCTGGCCGCCACGCCCGCCGAGGCCGCCCGCCGGTTCACCGCCCTCGCCGGAAGCCGGCCCGAGGCCGGATCCGTCGAGGCCGGAACGGCCGAAGCGGTCCGCGAGGGCAGGGTGGCGTTCGTGTTCTCCGGCAACGGCTCGCAGTGGGCGGGCATGGCCTCCGGCCTGCTCACCGGCAACCCCGCCTTCCGAGAGACGGTCACCCGCGTCGACGCCGAACTCGCGCCGCATCTGGGCTGGTCGATCGCCGAACACCTCGCCCTGCCGCCCGAGCGGTGGCGCCTGGAGGCCACCGCGATCGCCCAGCCGCTGCTCTTCGCGGTCCAGGCCGGCATCGCGGCCGAGCTGCGGAACCGGGGAATCGAGCCCGTCGCCGTCCTCGGGCACAGCGTCGGCGAGGTCGCGGCGGCGTACACCGGCGGTGCGCTCGGCCTCTCCCAGGCGGCCCTGCTGATCGCCGAACGCAGCCGTGCGCAGGGCGCCACGGCGGGACGCGGCCGCATGGCCGCGGCCGGGCTCCCACCGGACCACGCGGTGGAGGAACTGGCCCGGTACGAGGGAGAACTGGAGATCGCCGGTTTCAACAGCCCCCAGGACGTGACGTTCACCGGTGAGGCCGACGCCCTGGCCGCCCTCGGCCGGGAACTGGAACAGCGCGGCGTCTTCTTCCGCGACCTCGCCCTGGACTACGCCTTCCACAGCCGCACGATGGACCCTCACCGGAAGTCCTTCACCACGGCCCTCACCGGCCTCGAGCCCGGTGCGCTCGCCGTCCCCCTCTACTCCACCGTCACCGGCGGCCGGGCCGACGGGGAGGACCTCGACGCGGCCTACTGGTGGCGTAACCTGCGCGAGCCGGTGCGGTTCGCCGCGGCGGCCGAACGGGCGATGGACGACGGCGCGGACATCCTGATCGAGATCGGCCCGCACCCCGTACTGCTCACCTACCTGCGGCGGATCGCCGGCCGTCGTCCGGGCCGGCCCGTGGCCGCCGTCCCGACGCTGCGCCGCGACGGCGACGGGCCGCGCGACCTCGTCCGGGCCACGGCCACCGCGCTCGCCGCCGGCGCCGACATCGACTGGAGCCGATGGTTCCGCACGCCCGGACGGGTGGTCGGCCTGCCCGCGTACCCCTGGCAGCGGCAGAGGCACTGGGCCGGAACCCCTCAGTCCTGGGTGCGCGCCGGCGGGAACGCACACCTCGAGCACCCCCTGCTGGGCGTACGGCTGCCCGCGCCCCTGCCGGTGTGGGAAGGCGTGGTCGAGCCGGTGCTGGCGCCCTGGATCCCCGACCACCGCATCGGCGGGTCCGTCCTCCTGCCGGCCACCGCCTACGCGGAAATGGCGCTGGCCGCGGGACGCGCCGTCCTGCACGCCCCGGTGGAGGCCGAACGGCTCGACATCCACGCTGCACTGGTCGTCCCCCGGGCGGACCCCTCCAGCGTCCGCACCCAGGTCTCGCTGAACCCCGCCGACGGCATCGTGACGATCACCAGCGCCGACGAACAGAGCGACCACCCGCGCACGCACGCCCGCTGCCGCGTACGGACACTGCTGCGCCCCCGCCCGCCACGCCTCGACCTCGACGCACTGCGGCAGCGCTGCCCCGGCAGCGTCGAGGCCGGCGACTTCTACGGCGCCTGCGAGGAGGCCGGGCTGGTCTACGGGCCGGGCTTCCGGGTCCTGACCGGCCTGCGGTTCAGCGAGGACGAAGTGGTGGCCGACTATCGGCACGAGGCCCCCGGCGACCCCTACGTCGTCCACCCGGCCCTGCTCGACGCCGCCCTCCAGGCAGGGGTACACCTCCTGGCCGGCCGACTGGCCGAAGGGACGGGCCACCTCCCGGCGAGCATCGGCGCGGTCCGCGTCTGGGAGACACCGGCCCCCACGGGGACGATATGGGTGCGCGAACGGTCCCGCACCGCCGACGAGGTGTGCTGGGACATCCTCGTCACCGACGACCACGGCACGGTCACGGCGGAGCTCGCCGAGTGCCGGCTCCGCCGCCTCCCGGTGGCCGGACGGACACCCCTGACCACCCACCACACCGTCCTGCGCGCCGCCCCTCACCCCGACGAACCGTGCGCCCCCTCACCGCTGCCCGGCTCCGAGCAGATCGTGGCGGCGGTGCGGGACGAGGCCGATGCGCTCAGCGCGGCGTGGCCGACCGCGGGCTACGCACGGCTCACCTCCCTGCTGAAGCAGGGCACCTCCCGCCGCATGGCCGACGCCATCGCCTCGCTCCTGCCCGACCCGACGGTGCCCTGGTCCGTCGACGACCTGGTGGCTGCCGGCATGCACGACCGTCACCGCCGCCTGATGGGCCTGATGATCCCCCTGATGACCCGGAACGGCCGGCTGACGGCGGAGGAGAACGGGCACTGGCGCCTGACAGCGAACGGCACCGATATCGAAGAACCGCTCAGGGAAGCCGTGGCCCGGACACCCGCGTTCGGCATCGAGGTTGCCCTGTGCGCCCACCAGCTCGCCCGCCTGGAGACAACACTGCGCGACGAGGACGACACGGCGCGGCGACTGGCCGCCGGCGGTCCCGTCGCCCATACGCTGCAGCAGTTCTACGACATCGCACCGGCCTGCGGCTTCCACAACCGTCTCGCCCGGACCCTGATGAAGGAAATGGTCCGCCGCTGGCCCGCCGACCGCACCCTGCGCGTCCTGGAGATCGGCGCCGGCACCGGTGGCACCACAGCCGCTCTGCTGCCCGTCCTGCCCGCGGACCGTACCCACTACTGCTTCACCGATGTCTCCGCCGCGTTCTTCTCTCCCGCACAGAGGCGCTTCGCCGCATACGACTTCGTCGACTACCGCACCTTCGACCTCGACCGGGAACCGGCCGAACAGGGATACCTGCCCCACGGATTCGACATCGTGGTGGCGGCCAACGCCCTCCACACGGCCGGGGACCTCGAGGCCGCGCTGCGCCGCGTGGCCTCCCTCCTCGCCCCCGGGGGCCGGCTGCTGGGCGTCGAAGCCCACGATGCCGAGACGGTGGGCACGTTCTTCGGCACGCTCGACAGCTTCTACGGCAACACCGACACCGCCCTGAGGCCCCACTCGCTCCTGCTGCCCCGCGAACAATGGCCACCGCTGCTGCGGCGGTGCGGCTACCCCCACGTCACCCAGACGGGCATCGACCGCGAGCTGGTACGGGACCACCATTCCGTCTTCCTCGCCGCCACCGCCTCGGGCCCGCAGCCCGAGCCGGCGCGGCTGCCCACCGCCACGGCGGGCACCGCGTACGTGCTCGCCACCGAGACGACCGAGGACCGGCAACTGGCCGAGATCACCGCGGACCTGCTCTCCACCGCCGGCGGCCGGTCGGTGCACGTCATGCTCGCGGGGACCGGCACGCAGGACTGGGAGGAGTCGCTGCGCAACGCCGTCACGGACACCGGGGAAGGAAGGGTCGAGGCGGTGTGCCTGGCCCTGGTGCTCGGTGACGCGCACCCGCCGGCGCCGGACGGCGGCACCGGCCTGACCACCCGGCGGGCCGACCTCCTCCGCGCGGCGGCCACGGCCTGCGAACGACTGCCCCACGGCATCCGCACCGACCTGTGGCTGGTCACTTCGGACTGCGGCGCCGTGCCCACCCCCGGCGCTGTCACCGGCGTCGTCGACGCGGCGGCCTGGGGAGCGGCACGCAGCCTCGCCAACGAAATGCCCGGCCTCGCCGGGCGAAGGGTGGGCCTGCACCGGAGCGGCGACGTGGCCGCCGACGCCCGGCGCCTGGCCCGGGAACTGATCGACCCCACCGACGAGGACGAGATCGTCCTCACCCGCGCCGGCCGGTTCGTCCCCCGCGAGCGGCATTGGAGCCCGGCCCGGCCGGCCGGCGATCCGCTGCCGTACACCCTGCGGGTGCGCAACCCCGGGCTCTCCTACCAGCTGGCATGGGAGGAGACCGAGCCGCTGGTGCCCGGCCCGGGGCAGGCGGTCGTCGAGGTACGGGCGGCCGCGCTGAACTACCGGGACCTGATGCACGCCGCCGGGCTGCTGCCGTCCGAAGCGGTCGAGGGCACCGCTTCGGAACACGGACCCGGCCTCGAATGCGCCGGCGTGGTCACCGCCTGCGGACCGGGGGTGACGGGCCTCAAGCCGGGTGACCGGGTCGGTGGCTTTGCCACCGCCTGCCTCGCCTCGCACGCCCTGGCCGAGGCCCACCTCCTCTCGCCCGTCCCCGACGACGTCACCGACGCCGAAGCCGCCACGGTCCCCATCGCGTTCGTCACCATCTACTACAGCCTGATCCACCTGGCCCGCCTGCGACCGGGAGAGACCGTGCTGGTGCACGGGGCGGCCGGAGGCATCGGACTCGCCGCCGTCCAGTACGCCCAGCACCTGGGGGCGCGGGTGATCGCCACAGCCGGAAGCCAGGTCAAACGCGACTTCCTGCGCGCCCATGGAGTCGAGCACGTCCTGGATTCCCGCTCCCTGGACTTCGCCGCCGAGACCATGGAGATCACCGGGGGGCGAGGTGTCGACGTCGTCCTCAACTCCCTGGCCGGCGAGGCGATCCCCCGCAGCCTGGAACTCCTCGCTCCGGGCGGCCGGTTCCTCGAACTCGGCAAGCGCGACATCTACGAGAACAACCCGCTGCTGCTCCACCCCTTCTCCCGCGACATCGCCTTCTTCGGCGTCGACATCACCAAGCTGCTGAACGACCCCCGCCGCAAGGCCGTGGCGGACGAGGCGCAGGAGTTCATCGACGCCGCTTACGGGCGTCTCAATCCGCTGCCGTACACCGTCTTCCCCGCCGCCCGCGTCACGGAGGCCTTCCAACTGCTGCAGCATTCCCGCCACATCGGCAAGGTCGTCGTCACCTTCGACCCCCGGGACGTGCCCCCACCGGTCGAGCGGATACCGCGGGCGCCGCGACTCGACCCGGAAGCCACCTATCTCGTCACCGGTGGCACCGCCGGATTCGGTGCCGCCACCGCCGACTGGCTCGCCGACCTGGGCGCCCGCCACCTGGCCCTGGTCAGCCGCCGCGGCCCCGGCGCACCGGAGGCCGCCGCACTCCTGGCCTCGCTCGCCGACCGTGGAGTGACCGCCACCGCCTACGCCGCCGACGTCACCGACCTCGACGCCATGCGAGCCCTCGCCGGGCGGATTGACGCCACCCGCCATCCGCTCAGGGGCGTGGTGCACTGCGCCATGCACCTCGACGACGAAGCCCTCACCGACCTCACCGCCGCCCGCTTCGCGGCCGTCCTGGCACCCAAGATGAGCGGAGCGGCGGTCCTGGACACCCTCACCCGGGACCGGGAGACGGACCTGTTCCTGCTGTACTCCTCCAGCGCGGCCGCGATCGGCCAGATCAAGCAGGCCCCCTACGCCGCCGGAAACCTCTTCCTCGAAGCCCTGGTGCGCCGCCGCCGGCAGGCGGGCCTTCCCGGGCACGTCATCCTCTGGGGCGCCATCGGCGACGCCGGCTATGTCGCCCGCAACGGTCTCGTCCCCTCCTTCGCGGCCTTCGGCATGGAGCCGATCACCACCCGTGAGGCCTTCGCCGCCGCCGAGCGACTGCTGGGCACCGCCCACAGCGAGGTGACGGGCGTCGCCCGCGTCAACTGGGCCCGGGGCGCCGCCATGCTGTACACGATCACGCGCCCCCGCTTCCGCACCCTCGCGCCGCAGCGGGCACGGCAGCACGACGGCCTCACGCGCGAGGAGCTGCTCCGCCGGGTCGGCGGGATGAACGAGGGAGAGGCCCTGGCCTACATCGCCGACGGCCTCGCCGGGCTCATCGCCGAAGCCCTCCACATGGACCCCGCCGACCTGGACCACCACCGCCGCCTGGACGAATACGGCCTGGACTCCCTGATGGCCGCCGAATTCCTCGTCTCGCTCCAGCAGCAGTACGGCGTCGACATCCCACCCCTGGAACTCCTCCGCAGCCGCGGCACCATCGCCGACATGGCCCGCATCACCCACCTGCGGCTGGGGCTGCGGGGACCGTCGGCGAATCCGTGTCCGGATGCTCGCTTGGAGTGACGCAACGGGTGCCGGATTGTGAGGCCGCTCATGGGGCGTGGATCACATACGAAAGTGATTAGTGAAGGGCTGGGTGCCGAATTCGGAGATTTTCGGGTGCGGGGTGTTCTTGGTTACGGCGTTCTGCCGTAGGTCGGACCTTTGCCAGCGGGTTTTTCCGTTGCTAACAATTGCGGGGTCGCACGGCGCCGTCGATCGAGACGCGGCGCTCTTCTTTTGCGCCGAGGACGGCCACTGCGACTCTCCCGATTGGAAGGTTCAGCTCGGTTATGCGCTCCACCATCTCCGGTTATACCCGTCTGCCCAAGGCTCACAAGTTCTCGGCCGCTGCTCTGGTGACCGCGGCCGGTGCTGCCGCTCTCACGTTCGCCGTCGTGCCGCAGGCTTCTGCCGCTGATGCGCACTCGGTGGCTGTGAAGCCGGTGGCGCAGAGTGTGAACGAGTTCGGTGAGACGCAGGCCGGTGAGCTGGCGAAGGCCGTGGATGCGGCTGCTGAGCAGGCCCAGGCTGCCGCTGCCGCGAAGGTGGATGCCGTGGTGAAGGCCGAGGCGAAGGCGAAGGCCGATGCCGAGCGTGCGAGCCGTTCCACCGAGCGTCAGGCCCTCAAGCCCGCCGCCAAGCCTGCTGCGAAGCCGGCTGCTCCGGCGAAGAAGGCCTACGCGGACAACCTGGACGGCTGGATCAAGGAGTCGCTGGACGTCCTGAAGTCGAAGGGCATTCCGGCTTCGTACGAGGGCATCAAGCGCAACATCATGCGCGAGTCCACCGGTAACCCGCGTGCCATCAACGACTGGGACGTCAACGCCGTCAACGGCGTGCCGTCGAAGGGTCTGCTGCAGATCATCGACCCGACGTTCAAGGCGTATCACGTCGAGGGCACGTCCTGGGACATCTACGACCCGGTCGCCAACATCACCGCGTCCTGCAACTACGCGGCCGACAAGTACGGCTCCATGGACAACGTCAACTCCGCGTACTGATTGCCGCACGGACAGCATTCGACGCCCGAGGGGCGCAGCACCCGCAAGGGGCTGCGCCCCTCGGGCGTTGGGGCGGTGGGCAACGAGTGGAACATTGAGGTTCCACGGCGCAGCCTTTAAGCATGCGGTCCCTGTTCCGCTCAGCCCCACGACGATCAGGAACGGGCACTCACGGCCGGTTCCTCTTCGCGCTCGGGCAGTGCGTGCCGTTCGTGCTCGCCCTGCTCGTGATCGTCATCGAGCTCACGCCCGCGCACTTCCTGTACACCGGGCCCCTTCTCACCGCGACGCCCGCGCTGGCCGCGGTGACGATGGGCCCGCGAGGCACGCTCGCGGCGGCGGCCGTCGCGGTGGCCGTCAGCGTGACCACCGCGACGTACAACCAGGCGTGGGGCACCCAGCAGGTCTACACCAATTTCCTGGCGCTGTTCCTGGTGTCGGTGGCCAGCGTCACGACCAGTAGCGCCGTGCGGACCCGCAGGAAGAACGAGCTCGACCAGGTCCGGCGGATCGCCGCGGCGGCGCAGGAGGTCATTCTGCGGCCCGTACCCGCCCGGCTGGGCCCGGTCCGGGTCGCCCACATGTATCTCGCGGCCGAGTCCGAGGCGCAGATCGGCGGGGATCTGTACGAGGCCGTGCAGACCCGCTACGGGGTGCGGATGATCGTGGGGGACGTCCGGGGCAAGGGGCTGCCCGCCGTGCGCGCGGCCGCGGCCGTGCTGGGTGCGTTCCGGGAGGCCGCGCACTACGAGGACGACCTGGTGGAGGTCATCAACCACTGCGCGGCCGCGCTGGCGCGGGAACGCGCCGTGCCGGGTGCGTTCGACCAGCACGCCCTGGTGGAGGGCTTCGTCACCGCTCTCGTGGCCCAGGTGCCGGACGGGCCCGTGGTCGAGGTGGTCAACCGGGGCCATCCGCCGCCACTGGTGCTGCACCGGGGCAGGGTCCAGACCCTGACGCCCACGTGCCCGCTGCCGCCGCTGGGGCTGGAGGACGTCATCGCCGACCTACCCGAGAAGGCGGACAGCTTCTCGTTCGTACCCGGCGACCGTCTGCTGCTGTACACCGACGGCGTGATCGAGGCCCGCGACCCCGACAGCGCCTTCTTCCCCCTGCCGGAGGCCATGGAAGCGGTGCACGTCCGCAGCCCGCAGGCGTTCCTGGAGGAACTGCACCAGAAATTGATCCGGCACACCCACGGATACCTGGCGGACGACGCGGCGGTGCTGCTCGTCGACCGGCTCGAGGAGGCGTGAGTGTCAGTGGGGGGTGCCATGATCCTCAACGCGGCGTGAGTGTGCGTCGCATGCCCTGGTGTGAGGAAGAGGAGCAGGTCCCATGCGCATTGTGATCAGTGAGTTCATCAGCCTGGACGGCGTCGTGCAGGCTCCGGGCGGGCCCGGCGAGGACACCGACGGCGGCTTCGCCCACGGCGGCTGGTCGCAGCCGTTCTTCGATCCGGAGGTGGTGGGTGGCGCCTTCGACGACGCGATGGGCAAGGCCGAGGCGCTGCTGTTCGGGCGCCGTACGTGGCAGACGATGGCCGCGGCCTGGCCCGAGCGCGCGGGCGATCCGTTCGCCGACCGGATGAATGCCATCCGGAAGTACGTCGTGTCCGGAACGCTGGCCGACGACGAGCTGACGTGGGACAACACCACGCGTATCCCCGGCGCGGACGCGGTCGCCCGCATACGGGAGCTGCGCGGAGCCGAAGGCGGCGACCTGCTGGTCATGGGGAGCCCCACGCTCGTGCGCACCCTCCTGAGCGAGGGGCTTGTCGACGAACTCCGGCTCATGGTCATGCCGGTGCTCCTCGGCGGCGGGAAGACGATCTTCCCTGAGGACGGCGGGATGCGCACGCTCGAGCTGGTCTCCACGGTCACCAGCGGCACGGGCGTCAACGTGTGCACCTACCGGCCCGTCACCAAGCGGTAGCCACCGAGGAAGCGGACGGGACCGGCTTGTTACGGCGACGTCAGCGGTTCGGCCTCGTAGGCGCGGTGGAGCAGTTCCAGGAAGGACGGTGCCTCGGGCAGGGGTACGGAGCCGATGCTCCGTACCGCCACACCCGGCGTCCAGGAGTTCATCACCACGGCACCGGACAGGTCCGGGAGGTCGGCAGGGGTGATCTCCCGCACGCGCTGAGGGACACCGAGGCGGTCCAGCTGCCGGCGGACGATGCCCATCGTGGTGCCGCCGAGCATCTCGGCCCGGGGCCACACCACCGCCGTGCCGTCCCAGAAGGCCAGATTCCAGATCGTCGCCTCGCTGAGCCGGCCCCGGCGGTCGACGAAGGCGGCGTCGTCGAAGCCGCGTTCGGCGGACTGACGGAGGAAGTACGTCTTGGCCACCTCGCCGACGTGCTTCACGGCCGGGAGGAACCGTTCGTACTCGACCGTCGCCAGCGCCAGCGGCCCCTCGGGGCCGGACGCGGCCGGTCCGGTACGTACGAGGACGTCCGGCTGCACGTCGGCTCCGGTCACGGTGAACTCACCCGGACGCGAATACACCGTGGCCGTCAGCGAGACGTCCGCCGGACCGTCCTCCAGCGCGGCCCGCAGATATGTCCGCACCCGGTCGTCGGGCACCGCCACGCCGAACAATTCCACCGACGCGGACCGCAGCCGTTCCAGATGGAGGTCGAGGCCCCGGACCCGCCCGCCACGCACCTGCATGGCCGTGAAGTGGGCGTAGCCCGCGAAGGCGAGCGGCGCCAACTCCCCGGCGGACGCCGCCCGGCCGTTACGTTGGACAGCGAAATTGGTCATCCATCACTCCGGTAGCGGTACGGAAATCGAAGCGAGCACGACGGAATGCCTGCTCGCGGGGTGATGTTAAGGCTTCACATCAATGGCAAGGTCAAACGGGGAGTGGCGTCACATGCTGATCGGGGAGTTGTCCCGGCGTACCGGAGTCAGCCCGCGGTTGCTGCGGTACTACGAGGCACAGGGGCTGCTCGACGCCGGGCGGGGTCCGAACGGCTATCGCGCGTACGACGAGGACTCGGTGGTCACCGTGCGGCAGGTGCGTGCCCTGCTGAACGCCGGCCTGTCCACCGAGGTGATCCGGTCGGTGCTGCCGTGCGTGCGGGGCGAGCAACCGGAGTTCACCATGTGCGTGGACGTCCGCGCCATCCTGGAAGAGGAACTGGCGGCCACGGACGAGCGCATCGACGGCCTCCAACGCAGCCGCAGCGTGCTCGCCGGCTACCTGGCACAGTCCTGAGCGTCGTCCGGCACAACCGCTGCACCCAACGCAACCGTCCGACTTGACGCAACTGCCGTACCCGACGCGACTGCCGTCCCCGGCGTACCGCGCCGCGACGGCAGCACGGACGCGGGAAGCAGGCCGAGGGCGGCGAGTGCGGACAGGGTCAGGAGGGTGGAGCTCGTCGCCGCGGGGGACGATCCGCCGGTGCCGGCCGCGACGGCGATGCCGAGGGTCGGGCCGATGTTCATGGCCGTCTGCTTGAGCCCGCCGACGACCCCGGCGTATCCGGCGGGCGCGTCGCCGACGACGCTCCCCGTGGCGGTGACCATCACCGTGGCGAACCCCGCACCGAGCACCGCGAACGCCACCGTCGACGCCGTCCAGGAGCCGGCCGGGCCGAGCCGGGACAGCCCCGCGACACCGGCCACGACGAGGACCGTACCGGCGATCGCGGTGCGGCGCGGCCCGTGGCGACGCAGCGCGGCGCCGGCGGCCGGCGCACCGAGGACCATGAGCGCGGTCATCGGCAGGGCGGCCAGGCCACTGGCGAGCGCGTCGTGGCCCAGCGTCTCCTGGAAGTGGAACGTGACCCGGAACAACGCGCCGAACAGGCAGGCCGTGGTCACCAGCAGGAGCGTCAACGACGCCGTCACGGGCACCGATCGCGCGACGGCACGTGGCACGATCGGGTGCGCGGCACGGCGTTCCCGCGCGACGAGCAACGTGGCGACGGCCAGGGCGGCGCCCAGTTCGAGCAGCGTCGGCGCGGTGGCCCAGCCGTGCTCCGGTACGCCGGTCAGAGCGTGGACCACGATCGCCAGCGCGGTCGCGAGCAGGGTCGCGCCGACGAGGTCGATCCGTGGGCCCGCGCCTCGCTCGGGCGTCGCCGGCCGGACGGCGAGGGCGAGCGCGGCGATCAGGAGCGCGACGGGGGCGTTGATCCAGAAGACGGAGCGCCAGCCCAGGTGCGTCACCAGGATTCCCCCGAGGACCGGCCCGGCTCCCGCCGCCACCGCGATCGCGCTGGTGCGGATGGCGATCGGCGTGCCGAGCCGGTCGGCCGGGTACGCGAGCCTCAGCAGCGCGAGCGTCGCCGGCTGGAGGAGGGCACCGAACACGCCTTGCGCGGCGCGCAGTCCGATGACCCAGCCGACGGTCGGCGCGAGCGCGATCCCGGCCGAGGCCGCCCCGAAGCCGAGGACGCCGGTGAACAGCAGCCGCCGGTGGCCGTACCGGTCGCCGAGCCGCCCGGCGACGACCAGAAGCGCCGCCACCGCGACCAGATAGCCGGTGCTCGTCCACTGGATCTGTGCCACGCTCGCCCCGAGGTCGCGCTGCAGGCTGGGCTGGGCCACGAGCAGGACGGTCCCGTCGAGCGCGACGATCATCGCTCCGGCCACACTGGCCAGGAGCGCGAGATGCGGCCGGGCGGGGGCGGTCACCGGGCCACCGGGCCCAGGTGGGCGTCCAGAACGGCCGCGACGAGCCGGTCGCGTTCGGCGTCCCCCGGGGCCGGCACGTCGAGGACGAGTTGGAGGCTGCCCCAGGCCCACAGCTGGGCGACGCCGTGCAGGTTGGACCACAGGGCGGCGGCGGTGACGGCGGCCGGCACGTCCGCCTCGGCCGGCACCGTGCGGCACTGGCCGACGAGTTCGACGATGCGCTCGAAGAGGGGGAGGGTCGACTCCCGCAGGCGCGCCTGGCCGGACGCCTGCCCCGTGCTGTCGAGCAGGTCGTGGCGGAACATCAGCTCGAACATGCCGCGACACTCCAGTGCGTACCCGACGTACACGCGCGCGATGGCCGCGAGCCGGTCCCGTGGTGTCGCCGCACCGGCGATCCCGGCCTCGAGGCGGGAGCCGAGGTCGCCGAAGCCACGGCGGGCGATCGCCGCCAGCAGGGCGTGGTGCGTGGGGAAGTACCGGCGCGGCGCCCCGTGCGACACCCCCGCGCGGCGGGCGATCTCCCGCAGGCCCAGCGACGCGGGGCCCTCGGTGAGGACGAGTTCCACGCCGACGTCGATCAGTCGCTCGCGAAGAGAGCTCTCATCAGTCATAGACACTGTCTACCAGTAATGAGTAGACAGTGTCTATGCGATGCGCGTCCCGCCTGCTCGTGTGAACCTGAAAGGAGATCCCGCAGTCGATGAGAGAACGGATCAGCAGCCATGGCCTGGCAGCGGAAGAAGAAGCGTGAAGAAGCCCGCGCTGCCGAGGAGAAGCGCAAGCAGCGGGACAAGGCGGAGGAAACCAGGGAGCAGCCACGGGAGGAGCCCTACCGGCCCGCCCGCGACCAGGACGTCCTCGGCTGGGGCCACCGCAGGGAATCCCCTCCCTGATCCCGTAGCCGTCAGGAATCCCGTAGCCGTCGGACGGCACCCAGCGTCGTCCGCAGCAGCTCCTTGTCCGGCTTGCCCGCCGAGGTGAGAGGGATGTCCGGCACGATGTGGAGGGCCTCGGGGGCGTACATGGGGCCCTTGCGGGTGGTGACGAAGGCGCGGATCTCGTCGAGGCCCAGGGAGTGGCCGGGGCGGGGGACGACGGCGGCGTGGACGTGTTCGGCGGCGTCGGCGTCCCGGGTGCCGAAGACCGCGCAGCGGGCGACGGCGGGGTGGGAGAGGAGGAGCTCTTCGAGCTCGGTGGGGTGGACGTGGCCGCCCACGACGATGATCACGTCCTTGAGGCGGTCGACGACGAAGAGATAACCGTCGTCGTCCAGGTAGCCGATGTCCCCCGTGCGCAGCCACCCGTCGCGCAGCACCTCGGCGGTGAGGTCGGGGCGCTTCCAGTAGCCGGGCATGACGCCGGGGGACCGCACCTGGATCTCGCCTTCCGCGCCCGGCGGCAGGGTCCGGCCCGCGCTGTCGCGGACGGCGACCTCGACCCAGGGCAGCGGGCGGCCGGTGGTGATCCGGCCTCCGCGCCCGGTCACCGTGTGCTCGTGCGGACGCGCTTCGGCGATGGCGGGGACCTCCGTCTGTCCGTACCAGCCGTAGAGCACCGGGCCGAAGACCTCGGCGGCCCGGCGCAGACGGGTGGCGGAGGCGGGGGAGCCGCCGTAGGTGATCCGGGTGAGGCTCGACAGGTCGGTGCGGGTCAGGGCGGGATGGTCGAGGAGCCGGTGGAGGAGGGGCGGCAGGAGCCACATGTGGGTGATGCGTTCCCGTTCGATCGTCGCGAGGACGTCGCCGGGGTCGAACGCGAGCCTCAGGACGATGGATCCGCCCTGGAGCAGGGTCTTGTCGGTGAGGGGCCCGGAGAGCCGGGCGAGCGGGGTGCAGGCGAGGTAGCGTGGCGGGTCGCCGGCGTCGGGCAGCGGGTACTCCAGGCCCTGGCGGTACGGGCCGTGGGTCGTGCGGATGCCCTTGGGGATGCCGGTGGTGCCGCCCGTGAACGCGATGGAGAGGTCGTCCTCGGGCCCGGCCACGCACGCGAAGGGCAGCGGTTCGTGCCGGGCGGAGACCGCCAGGACGTCCTCGCCGAACGGGCCGGGCCCCAGCCCGAGTACGGCGGGGTTCCCGGCGAGGGGCAGCAGTTCCTTCGCGGCCGGGTGCCGGGTGGAGTCGACGATCAGCATCGTGGTGTCGACGGTGTGCACGATGCGGGCGAGCACCGCGGGGGCCATGCCCTCGTAGAGGTGCACCACCCGGGCGCCGGCGAGGTGGGCAGCGTACCGGGCGACGAGGGCTTCGGGAGTGTTGCCGGTGAGCAGGCATACGGTCGCGCCGCGCCCGGCTCCCCGCCCGGCCAGCTCCCTGGCCAGGCGGTACGTGCTGTCGCACAGCTCGCCGGCGGTGATCCGCCGCCCGTCGGCGGCGGTCAGCACGGGCCGGCCGGGGGTGCGCGACAGCGCGTCGAGGAGGGCGGTGGGATAGCCGACGAAGGCGGCGGAGTGGTCCTTGTGGGCTTCGCTCATGTTCAGCTCTCCCCGGGGGAGTCGACAGAACGGAACGGGGACGGGCGGGCGCCGGTGAGCGCGACCGCCCGGGCGCCGGCGCGGCAGCCGTGGTGCGCGGCCGTGACCGGGTCGTGGCCCGCCAGGCGGGCCGCGAGGAAGGCACCGGTGAAGGCGTCGCCCGCACCGGTCGTGTCGACGACGGCGGTGGCGGCCTCGGCCGGAACCCGGGCGACGACCGTGCCCGAGGCGGCCACCAGCGCGCCCCGCGCGCCCTGCGTGGACAGCACGAGCGGGAAGTGACGGCTCAGCTTGGCGGCCGCGTCCGCCGCCTCCGGCAGGCCGGTCAGCAGCGCGGCCTCGTCCTGGTTGGGCAGGAGGACGTCCGCCCCCGCCACGGCCGCGAGGAAACGGTCCACCCCGAACCGCGTGATGAAGCCGGACGAAGCCGGGTCGACGCTCACCGGCACGCGACGGTCGCCGGCCGCCTCCATCGCCAGCCGGGCGGCCGCGCGGCTCGTGCGGGAGAAGAAGAGGTAGCCGGAGACGTGCAGATGGCCGACTCCGTCGAGGAGGTTCTCACTCCAGTCCGCGGCCGACAGGCGCAGCACCGCCCCGCTGTCGGTGACGAACGTCCGTTCACCGTCCCCGCCGACCAGACAGATCACCGTGCCGGTGGGGACGTGCGGGTCGATCACCAGGTGAGGGCGGACGCCGGCGGCACGGAGCACGCGCGCGTGCCGGTCCGCGCCCTCCGCGCCCACCCTGGCCAGGATGCGTACGTCCCCGACGCCCGAATGGGCGGCCCAGCAGGCCACGTTGGCGCCCGAGCCGCCCGGCAGGGTGGTGATGCGGGCCTCCGTGTCCGTCGCGTGGGCGAGCGGCGTGCGGTGGCGGGCGAGGACATCGGTGACCACGTCACCGATGACGAGCAGCGCCGTGCCGTCGGCGCCCGTCATGAGGCGTACGCAACGGCGATCTCGGCCGCCAGCCGCACATTGCCCCGCACCGCGGCCACGTTGGCCTCCAGGGAAGCGCCGCCGGTGTGCTGGACGAGGTGGTCCAGGAGGAAGGGTGTGACCGCCTGGCCCGTGACGCCCTCCCGCTCGCACGCCGCCAGTGCCCGGTCCAGCACCCGGTCGTGCAGCTCCGGGTCCAACTGCTGCTCCGTGGGCACCGGGTTGGCGACGACGAGAGCGGATGGCGGGCCGCCGAGCGCGTCCTGGGCGCGCAGCACGTCGGCCACCTCCGCCGCGGACCCGGCCGTCCAGTCGACCGGCTCGCCGGAACCGCTGAGGTAGAAGCCGGGGAACTCCGCCGTCCGGAAGCCCAGGACACCGACGCCCAGCGTCTCCAGACGCTGCAGGGTCGCCGGTACGTCCAGCACCGACTTCACCCCCGCGCAGACGACCGCGATCCGTACCCTCGCCAGCAGGCGCAGGTCCGCCGACTCGTCCTGGGTCCGCGTCCACTGGCGGTGGACCCCGCCCAGGCCACCCGTCGCGAAGACCCGGATCCCGGCCCGCTCCGCCAGAAAGGCGGTCCCGGACACCGTCGTCGCCCCGCTCGCCCCCGCCGCCACCGCCTGCGCCAGATCACGGTGCCCCAGCTTGCGGATGCCGTCCTCGCCCGCCAGGCGCGCCAACTGCGCCTTGTCCAGCCCGATCCTGGGCCGCCCGTCCAGCACGGCAATGGTCGCGGGGACGGCGCCGCCGGCCCGTACGAGCTCCTCCAGTTCCTCCGCCACCCGCAGATTCCGTGGCCGGGGCAGGCCGTGCGCGATGATCGTCGACTCGAGGGCGACCACCGGGCGGCCGCGGTCCAGCGCCTCCCGCACCTCGTCCGACACGATCAGCGGCTGCTCTCCTGACACCTCTGACACCGCAGGCCCCTCCCGTCACGCCGAACATGGCGCCGCTCACTGGATCCCTGATGCACACAGCCGTTCCCCGAATCGCGGCCCCGGAAGCCTGGCCAAGGTCCCTACGGGTTCCGACCCCCGGCTCACCACCCCACCGGCATCGAGCGCGGCCCACGGACCAGCATCTCGGTCTTCCACACGATGTCACCCGCCACGTGCAGGTCCGGCATCCGCAGGATCAGTGCCCGTAGCGCCTCCTGGAGCTCCACCCGGGCGAGCGGAGCGCCCAGGCAGTGGTGGACGCCGTGGCCGAAGCCCAGGTGCTGATTGCCCTGCCTGCCGAGGTCGAGGGCGTCGGGGACGGGGAAACGCAGCGCGTCGCGGTTGGCGGCGCCCACGGACACCAGGACCGGCTCGCCCGCGCGCACCAGCGTGCCGCCCACCTCGACGTCCTCGGTGGCGTAGCGGGGCATGCTCGCGGCCATGCCCAGCGGCACGAAGCGCAGCAGCTCCTCGACCGCGCCGGGGATCAGGTCCGGATCGTCACGCAGGCGCGCGAGCTCGCCGGGGTGGTCGAGGAGGGTGCACACGAAGTTGGGGATCTGTGTCGCGGTGGTCTCATGGCCCGCGACCAGGACGGCCACGCACAGATCGATCAGCTCCGGTTCGGACAGCCGGTCGTCCTTGTCGCGGGCCTCGATCAGTGCCGTCATCAGGTCGTCCGCGGGGCGGGCGCGGCGCTCGGCGATCAGCCCGGCCATGTAGGCGCGCAGTTCCTCCCGGCTCGCGTCCGCCTCCTCGGCCGTCAGGGAGCTGGTGGACAGGGCGTCGTCACTCCACTTGCGGAACAGCGGCCGGTCCGCCTCGGGCACCCCGAGCAGCCGGCAGATCACGGCGACGGGTATCGGCAGGGCGTACTCCTCCACCAGGTCGGCGGGCGGGCCCGCGGCCACCATGTCGTCGAGCAGGCTCTCGGCCAGGGCGCGGATCTCCGGGCGCAGCCGCTCCGTCCGCGCCATGGTGAACGCCCGCATCACCAGCGTGCGCAGCCGGGTGTGGTCGGGCGGGTCCATCGCCAGGATCCCGCTGTCGGACTGGCGGCCGGGGGACTGGCGGGGTTCGTCGTGCTCGGCCGCGACGGCACGACTGAACCTCCGGTCGCCCAGGACGAGCCGGGCATCCGCGTACCGGGTGACGAGCCAGGCCGGCTCGCCGAAGGGCAGCCGGACACGGGCCAGCCCCTCACCGCGACGCGCTCGTTCGTACAGCTCCGACAGGGCCAGGCCGGTGGCTTCGTTGAAGGGGTAGGCGACGGGCTCGTGGGGGGACGTGGACATCCGGACCCTTCTCCCTCGGGTGAGTTGTAAGCACGTGCTTACATCGACCGTAGGGCGGGGTAGGTTGAGCGTCAACGGGGCCTGCCGGCCGACCGGTTGAGCGCCGTGGCGGGATTCGGGCGGCCGGGGGAGAAGGGGTGGGGATGACCACGGAGAAACCGGTGCGCCGACGCGATGCCGAGGCGACCCGTCGGGCGCTGATCGACGCGGCGGCCGAGCTGTTCGCCGAGCGCGGCTACGACCGCACGACCGTGCGCGCGATAGCCGCCCGCGCCGGAGTGAACCAGGCCCTGCTGTTCCGCTACTTCGGATCGAAGAACGCCCTCTTCGGCGAAGTGGTGGCGCGGGACGGCCGCAGGCAGCTGCGAGAGACCCCGGCCGAGCACCTGCTGGAGACCGCCTTGCGGGACCTGCTCGCCCCCGCCGGCACCGCCGCCCCGGGGGACCGCTCGCTGGAGGTCCTCCTGCGCTCGGTCGGCGGTGACGACGAGGCGGCGCGGACGAACCGCCGACTGACCGAGGAGTACGCGCGCGTGCTGGCCGGCCTCACCCGGGCGGACGACGCCGAGCTGCGCTCCGCCCTGGTCCTCGCCTGGCTCCTCGGCATCGGGCTCACCCGCGTGGTGGTGCGCCAGGAGCCCCTGGCGGGCGCGGATCCGGAGCACGTGTGCCGGCTGATGCTGGGCGCGGCCCGGACGCTGCTGGAGGAGCTTCCGTGAGGCGGCGGACGGGCCCGAGCCGGGGCCCGCGGCGGCCGGTTCGCCGGCCGGGGTTGACCTTGCCCCTGGGACAGAGGGGAGCGTGACGGGCGTGGACGACGACGATTCCCTGCTGAGCATCGGTGTGTTCGCGCGCCGGGCCCGGCTCTCGCCCAAGGCGCTGCGGCTGTACGACCGGCAGGGCCTGCTGACCCCGGACCGGGTCGACGCGGTGACCGGCTACCGGTACTACCGGGAGAGCCGGCTGGCCACCGCGCGGCTGATCGTACGGCTGCGCGGCCTGGACATGCCGCTCGCCCGCATCGCCGAGGTGCTGGCCGTGCCGGGGCCCGAGGCGGCCGGACTGGTCGCCGGGTACTGGGACGGTGTCGAGCGGCGGATCGCCGCGCAGCGGGAGCTTGCCGTCCACCTTCGTATCCAACTGTCGGGAGGAAGTGAAGGAATGGACACCTACGAGATCGGCCGGCGTGATGTGCCCGAGCAGGTGGTGCTCACCGAGCTGCGTCATGTCCGGCCGGAGGACCTGCCGGTGTGGATCCCCGCGGCCTGCGACCGCCTCGAGGAGGCCGCCGAGGCGTACGGGGGCGTCGTCGCGGCGCCGTTCGTGGTCTATCACAGCCAGGTCGACGAGGACGGCGACGGGCCGGTGGAGGTCTGTGTGCCCATCGATCCGGCCAGGATCGCGGAGGTCACCTCGGCTGTCCGTACCGAGCCGGCCCACCGCGAGGCGTACACCACGATCACCAAGGCACAGGTGGAGTACCCGCAGATCCTGTCGGCGTACGACGCCGTCTACCGGTGGATCGAGGAGAACGGCCGCCGTGAGGCCGGCCCCGGCCGTGAGGTCTACTTCGCCGACTGGGCGTCGGCGGGCCCGGCCTCGGAGGTCTGCGACATCGCCGTGCCCGTGGCGTAGCCCCCCGTCCCGGCGCCAATCCGCCTACGGATATTGCCCCTTGCGCACGCTGTTCGCTCGAGCGTACGGTGTGTGCATCGGGGGAGCGGTAGCCCGGGACCGTCGGCTACCGCGGGGGAAAGCCCCTGGTCATGCATACCCCGGACGGCATACCCGGGCACGTCTGCTGCGACGGCGACGGACCAACCACCGGCTTCCGGTGTCGCCTTGGCCGACGTGCCCATGATTCCGCTCGCCCCCGCGCACGCGGGCCGGCGACCCATCACGAGGGAGTTCGAAGGTGTCCAAGAGCAGTCTGTGGAAGAAGTCGCTGTCGTCCACCGGGATCGGCCTCGCCGCACTCGTCGTGTCCTTCACGGCGTTGAGCGGTCAGGCGTCCGCGGAGACCATCGAGGGGATCGAGGTCGACGACAGCGTGGTCAGCGAGAATGCCGAGGCGGTCACCGCGGCACTCCCGTGCATCACCAGCACCGGCGTCATAACCTGCTTCGACAAGGCGGGCGACAAGGTCTTCGTCAAGGACACCGCGGGCGACGGCAAGTCCGCTGTCGGGCTGTGGAAGACGAACTACGACCGTTCCGGCGGCTGCCGCAACAAGCTGGGCGCCGGCAAGTGGGCGGAGTGCAACTACAACATGCGCGAGGGCGGGTACATCCAGTTGCAGAACGCCCGGTACGACGGCGACAGCGGCAGATTCACCTACCCCAACCCGCGGGTGTACTCCATCTGGCTCCCCATCGGCTGATCGCCGCCCCCAGGTCTGCCGGTTGACGGACCGGTAGTGGCCGCCGACGGCATGGAAACCGTCGGCGGCCACTCACGGAACGGCGTCCGCGCCCTTGCCGCCTCTGCCGCCCGCCGCGTCCGGCCTTTCCTGCCGCGCCTGCCCGTCCCGCCTGTCCTGCCCGTCCCTTCCTTCCCGTTTCCCGCGCAGGGAGAGGAACACCGCGACCGTCCCCGCGAGCATCACCCCGGCGGCCGTCAGTGAGGTGACGCGCATCGCCGCGACGAACGCGTCCACGGCGTGCGCGGCCAGGTCGGTGCCGTGCGGGCCGAGGCGGTCGGCGACGGTGAGGGCTCCGGCGACGGACTCCTGGGCGAGGGGGCGCAGCGTGTCGGGCAGGGGGTGGAGGTGGGGGTCGACGCGGCCCTGGTAGTGGGACGCGAGCAGGGAGCCCAGGACCGCGACCCCCAGCGCCCCGCCCACCTGGCGCAGGGAGTTGAGCATGGCGGCGCCCGTGCCGGCCCGGTGCCGGGGCAGCGTCGCCATGGCGGAGGACGTCGCGGCGGGCATGACGCAGCCCATGGCGCCGCCCATGAGGAAGAACAGGGCTTCGCACTGCCAGAGCGGCGAGTGCTGGTCCAGGACGCTCACGCCGAGGAAGGTCAGGGTGGTCATGGCCAGCCCCGCCGTGCACACGGCGCGGGGGCCGTGGCGGCGGGCCATGGCGGTGCTCTGCGGTGAGAAGACGATCTGCCCGACGGCGAGCGGGAGGAGGCAGCAGCCCGCCTGGAGGGCGGTGTAGCCCCGGACGCTCTGCAGATAGAAGATCATGTAGAACGAGGAGCCCAGGAGCCCGAAGAAGACCACGCTGATGGCCGCCACCGCTGCCGAGAAGCGGGCGTCGCGGAACCAGCGCAGGTCCAGCGCGGGCTGGGCGCGGCGGCGCTCCCAGCCGACGAAACAGGCCAGCAGCAACAGGCCGCCGAGCATGTTCGCCCAGACCACCGGGGTGGTCCAGTCCCCGGTCTCGCCGCCCTTGATGATGCCGAGGACGAGCACGCCCAGGCCCGCGACGCAGAGCAGCACCCCGACGGGATCGAAGGGGCGGTGGACCGGGTCGGCGGATTCCGGCACGGTCACCGCGACGGCGGCCGCGCCCACGAGCACGATGGGGACGTTGATCAGGAAGAGGGAGCCCCACCAGAAGTGCTCCAGCAGCAGGCCGCCGGTGACGGGTCCGATGGCCACGGCCAGCCCGGCGGACGCGGCCCACAGGCCGATCGCCTTCGCCCGCTCCCCGGGCGGGAACACGTTGGTGATGACGGCAAGGGTGGCGGGGACCACGAGCGCCGCGCCGATGCCCATGCCGGCGCGCGTGGCGATGAGCTCGCCGGCGCCGTCGGAGTGGGCCGCCGCCGCGGAGAACGCGCCGAAGAGCAGGAGCCCTGCCAGGAGTGTGCGTTTGCGGCCGAACCGGTCCGCGAAGACGCCGGCGGAGACCAGCAGGGTGGCGAAGACGAGGGTGTAGGAGTCGACGGCCCACTGCAGCTCGCTGGACGACGCCCCGAGCCCGTCGGGCGGAGGCAGGGCGAGGGTCCGCAGGGCGACGCTGACGATGGACGTGTCGAGCACGACGAGGACGAGGCTGACGACGAGACAGGCGAGCACCCGCCAGCGGCGGGGGTCGGCCGGTGCATCGTCCGGATCGTGGGTGCCGTCCCGCCCCTCGGGTACGAGGTTTTCGCTCTCATTGCGCAGCAACGGCACTCCCCGTCGCGTCGATGAGTAAGGTTCCGGATAACCGGTCGGGCATGTTCCGTCCGTTCGCCGTGCTCTGTCCGCCGAGTTGTTCGCAGGAAGCTGACTCCCCGATCGGATGATCGGTAAACGCGGCAATGATGAACATGGAAAATGGGATCATCCGATACTCGGATAATCATACTTAGTTATGTTTCCGGGGCTCCCTTGACGTCGCCCGGTCGAAGTCGAGACCGTTGTGGTCACCGCGGGAGCCGGTAGCGCGAACACACCTCTCCCACAAGGCTTCCTTGGTATTTCCCTGTCGATGGGGGACGTCCTGACTCAGCACCCGCCGCCCGACCAGGAACCCTTACCGTCCCTGGAGGAGATCCGGGCATTCGTCAATGCATTGGTGCCGTTCCAGAAACTCGTGGGTGCGGAAGTGGTGGAACTCGGCGCCGATCGTGCGGTGGCCGTGCTTCCGGAATCCGGTGACACGCTCAATCACGTGGGAACCGGCCACGCCGGAGCGCTCTTCCTGCTCGCCGAAGCGGCCGCCGGGGCGGCACTCGCCGGAATGCTGCGGGAGAGAATCCTCGCCACCGTCTTCATTCTCCGGGAATCGCGGATCGCCTACCGCAGGAAGGCACGCGGAGAAATCCGTGCGGTGGCGGACGTTCCGGAAGGCGCGCTGCCGGCGGCATACCCGGACCTCGCCGCGGGCGACCGTTTCGAGACGGTCGTCACCTCGCGGCTCCAGGACCGCGAGGGCGAATGCGTGGCCGAAGCCGTCTTCACGTACCACTGCCGGATCCTGCCCGGATGACCGCGGCGTCGCACGACACACGAGACGACGAAAGGAAGACAAGCCCCGTGAACTCCCTGGAGCGCCACGACCTTCCGCTCTCGAAGATCCCGAAGCGCTGGTACAACGTGCTCCCCGACCTGCCCCGCGCCCCGGACGACTACCTCGACCCGGTCACGAAGGAGCCGGTCGGCCAGGACTTCATGGAGCGGCTGCTGCCCAAGGCCCTGATCGCCCAGGAGATGTCCCCCGAGCGGTGGATCACCATCCCCGAGGAGGTCCGCTCGGCGTACGGCATATGGCGGCCGACGCCGCTGTTCCGGGCGCACGCCCTCGAGCGCCACCTGGACACCCCGGCGGAGATCTACTTCAAGTACGAGGGCGCCAGCCCCTCCGGCTCCCACAAGCTCAACTCCGCCCTCGCCCAGGCCTACTACGCCCGTCTCGAGGGCGTCGACCGGCTCGTCACGGACACCGGCGCCGGCCAGTGGGGCAGCGCGCTGTCCCTGGCCTGCAGCCTGTTCGGCGTCAAGGCCCTCGTCTACATGGTCCGCGCCGGCTTCGAGAGCAAGCCCTACCGCCGGCACCTCATGGAGACCTTCGGGCAGCGGGTGCTGCCCAGCCCGGGGCCCCACACCGCGTACGGCCGCGCGCTGCTGGAGCAGGTCCCCGACCACCCCGGCTCCGAGGCCACCGCCGTGAGCGAGGCGCTGGAGACCGTACGGCAGAACCCCGGCGACCGCTTCTCCATGGGCGCCTTCGCCAACCACGTCCTGCTCCACCAGACCGTCGTCGGCCTGGAGACCCGCGAGCAGCTGGAGGGGATCGGCAAGCAGCCCGACTTCCTGGTCGCCTCCGTGGGCTGCGGCAGCAACATGGGAGGCTTCGCCTTCCCCTTCGTCGGCGACAAGCTGGCCGGGGCGGACATCACCGTCCTCGCCGCCGAACCGGCCGCCTGCCCCACGCTGACCTCGGGCGAGTACCGCTACGACTTCGCCGACGCGAGCGGCCTGGGCCCGATGGCCCGCACCTACACCCTCGGACACGAGTTCGTCCCGCCGCCGATCCACTCCGGTGGCCTGCGCTACCACGGTGCCGCCCCGCTCGTCGGACTCGCCCGCGACGAGGGGATCCTGGACGCGCGGGCCTACGCGCAGAAGGAGGTCTTCGAGGCGGGCGCGCTCTTCGCCCGTCTGCACGGGATGGTGCCCGCGCCCGAGACGGCGCACGCCATCCGGGCCACCGTCGAAGTGGCCGAGGAATGCCGCCGGCAACGCCGCCGGGCCGTCATCGTCTTCTGCTACAGCGGCCACGGCCTGCTCGACCTCGGAGCCTACGGCTCGTTCAACGCCGGGCGGATGGCGGACGCCGAACCCTACGAGCGCCCCCTCGCCCCCGGCGACGCCACCCTCGCCCCGACGGCCGGACGGTGACCGCCATGTACTCCTTCCCGCAGTACATCGACGGCCGCGACCGGCCGGGCGGCAAGTGGACGTACTGTCTCGACGCCGGCGCCTTCCTGGCGGACCCCCGCGGGGCCTTCGGCCGCAAACGGCGCCTGGAACGGGCCGGCGGCGAACAGCCCGGCGGCGACACCACCGGCATCGTGGGCCGCGTCGGACTCAGCACCACCGACGACGTCGCGGACGCGCTGCGGGCCGCGCACCGGGCCCGCGCCGAATGGGCGGCCGTCGACCTCGACACCCGCATGGAGCTCGGCTGGCGGCTGCACGCCGCCCTCAAGGCCCGCCACGACGAACTGCTGGACATCCTGATCTCCGAGGGCCACCCGCGCCGCCTGGCCGAGTGGGAGATCGCCGGCATGCTCATGGGCAGCAGCGAGGAGACCGTCTCCTTCTACCGCAGCCAGCTCGAGCAGCGCTTCGACACCCCCGGCCGCACCCTGACCCTGCTGCGCAAGCCCGACGGAGTGGTCTGCCTCAACCCGCCCCAGAACGCCGCCGCCTCCAACTCCTTCCTGGGCACCGCCACCCTCGGCGCGGGCAACACCCTTGTGGTCAAGGCACCCCGCACCGCACCCCTGGGTGTCGCGTTCATCTACCGGGAGCTGGTCGTCCCGATCCTCGACGAGCTCGGGGCGCCGCCCGGCACCGTCAACCTCGTCTCCGGCCCCACCCGCCCCATGCTGCGCCAGTGGCTCGCCAGCCCGTGCGTCGACGACATCATGTTCTTCGGCGACAGCGACGTCGGCCTGGAGTTCGGCAACGAGTGCGCGGCCCACGGCAAGAAGGCCGTCCTCGAACTCTCCGGCAACGACACCCTCGTCGTGTGGAACGACGCCGACCTCGACGGCGCGACGGAAGCGCTCCTGGAGTGCTTCTACGGTTCCGGCCAGATCTGCATGGTGCCCAAGTGCGCCGTCGTCCACCCGGACATCGCCGACGCCCTGCTGGCGCGGCTCACCGCCCGCTGCCGCGCACTGCGCCCCGGCTACCCCGGCGACCCCGACGTCCTCCTCAGCCCCGTCCTGAAGACCGACCGCTTCCACGAAGTCCTGGCCGACGCCCAGCGGCACGGTGGCCGCGTCCTGTGCGGCGCCCGGCGGGTCGACGTGACGGGCACCCCCGCCCTGACCGGAGCCTTCGTCGAACCCACCGTGGTCCGGGTCGACGGCCTCCGCGACGCGCGCCGGATCCGGGCCGTGCGCGAGGAGACCTTCTTCCCGCTGCTGGCCGTCGTCGTGCCCGACGAGCAGGACGACCCCACCGAACTGCTCGACGCCGTCATCGCGTTCGTCAACGACAACGAATACGGACTGCGCAACTCCCTGTGGTCCGGCGACGACAAGGTCGTCGACGCCTTCGTCCGCCGGGTGACCAACGCGGGCCTGCTGAAGGTCAATGAATCCCACATCGGCTTCGCCCCCTACCTCGGCACGCACGGCGGCACCGGCCGCACCGGCGGCCCGTACGGGGAGCTGAACTACCCGATCCTGCGCACCTCCCACCTGCAAGGGGTGTCGGTGGCGAAGAACGGCTACCGGACGGCACCCGAATGAACCACCGCGACCGGACGCGGCCGACCTCGGGACCGGCGCGTCCCGACCGGCTGACCCGCCGGCTGGCCCGACGGGTCAGCGGCCGCCGGGTACTGGTCACCGGCGCCTCCGGCGCCATCGGCCGCCGGCTGGCGATCCTGCTGAGCCGGGCCGGAGCCGACCTCATCCTGCTCGGCCGCGACCGGGACGCCCTGCACGAGACGGCACGACGGACCCGGGGCGGCACCGGCACCGCCCGCGTCTTCCCGGTGGACCTCACCGTCCACGAGGAAGTGACGGCCTTCATCAAACAGGTGATCGCCGAGTACGGAGGGGCCGACGTCCTCGTCAACAACGCCGGCCGGTCCATCCGACGCGGCACCGTCAACGCGGCACTGCGGACGCACGACTACCGCAGGACCATGGCGGTCAACTACTTCGGCGCCGTGGACCTCACGCTGGGCCTGCTCCCCGGCATGCGCAGGCGCGGTCACGGCCACATCGTCAACATCACCACCATCGGGTTGCAACTGGGCATGTCCCGCTTCACGGCCTACAACCCCTCCAAGGCGGCACTGGAGGCGTTCGGGCAGTCCCTGGCCCCCGAGCTCAGACGCGAGGGCATCGCCGTCAGCACCGTCCACCTGCCGCTGGTGCGCACACCGATGAGCGCGCCCACCACGGCCTTCGCCCGGCTGCCGGCCCTCGAACCGGAGCAGGCCGCCCGCATGGTCGCCACCGCGCTGATCACCGGACGTCCCAAGGTCTCCACCCGGATCGGCACCCTGGGCGAGCTGCTCGGCGTCGCAGCCCCCCGGCTCCGGCTGGCGCTGGGTGCCCTGGAGTACCGCTACCTGCCCGAATCCCCCAGTGCCGCGGGCACCGTCCCGGCCGTCCACGAAGGACCGGAGCCGATGGGGCGACGACCGATGGGTGAGACGACCTGATGGGCGAGCCGACGTACGCCCCCGCACCCGGCATCCCCGCCGGCCACCTCCGCCGCGCGCTCGACGCCCCCACCGTCGTCGACGCGTTCGACCTGACCGCCCGGGTCCTCGCCGACCGCCCCGCGCTGTGCGCGCCCGGCCGCGAGCCGTACACCTGGGCGCGGTACCGGGCCGCCGCCCGGCACTGTGCCGCCGGACTGGCCCGCCTCGGCACGCGGCCGGGGGACACGCTCGGCCTGCTGCTCGGCAACCGGCCCGAGTTCCACATCGTGGACGCGGCCGCCATGACCCTCGGCGTGACCACCTGCTCGCTGTACCCCACCGCCTCCGACGAGGAACTGCGGTACACGGTCGACGACTCGCGGATGAGCGTCCTGGTGTGCGACGAGCCGGGACGGGAGCGGGCCGCCGCCCTGCTGCGCGACTGCCCACGACTGCGACTGCTGGTCGTGGTCGACGGCGCCGGCGGCCCGGACGCCCGGGTGCGTCCGCTCGCCGAACTGCTGGACACACCGGTGGAACGGGGACCGGCCCCCCGCTCCACCCGCCCGGACGACGTCCTCACCCTCGTCTACACCTCCGGCACCACCGGCCCGCCCAAGGGCGTCGAGCTCACCCACGCCGCCGTACGGGCCACCGGGCGGGCCTTCCTGGACCGGGTGCCGCTGGAGGCGGGGAGCAGGCTGGTGTCGTACCTGCCCATGGCACACATCGCCGAGAGGTGCTGCTCCCACTACCTGCCCATGGTCCTGGGCGCCGACGTCACCTGCTGCCCGGAGGCGGACCGGCTCTTCGCGGTCCTGCCGGGCGTCCGCCCGCACTGGCTGTTCTCGGTGCCCCGGGTGTGGGAGAAGCTGCACGCCCGGCTGCTCACCGAACTCGGCCGGGCCCCCGAGGACTTCCGCCACGGCGCCCTGCGGGCACTGGAACTGGGCGGGGCACTGGCCGACGGCGGCCCGGTCCAGGAGTCCGAACGCGCCGAGTACGACCGGCTGGACGGTACGCACCTGGCACCGGTCCGGGCGCTGCTCGGGCTCGACGAGGCCCGGTTCGTGCACGTCGGGGCCGCGCCCGTGCGCGGGGAGACGATGCGCTTCCTGCGCGCGCTCGGGCTGCCGGCGGGCGAGATCTGGGGCATGACCGAGCTGTGCGCGGCCGCCTGCGTGACCGTCCCGGGACGGTACCGGCCGGGCTGGATCGGGCCACCGCTGCCCGGCGTGGAACTGCGGACGGCACCCGACGGCGAGGTGCTCGTCCGCGGGCCCCTGACGATGCGCGGCTACCGGGGCAGGCCGCGGGAGACCGCCGCCGTC
This sequence comes from Streptomyces sp. NPDC053048, assembly GCF_044547045.1. Taxonomy (NCBI): domain Bacteria; kingdom Bacillati; phylum Actinomycetota; class Actinomycetes; order Kitasatosporales; family Streptomycetaceae; genus Streptomyces; species Streptomyces sp. NPDC053048. Next base: position 430,025 of record NZ_JBITZS010000005.1, on the reverse strand, counting down.
CTCGACGAACAGGGGTGGCTGCGCACCGGGGACCTGGGCGAGGTGGCGGCCGACGGTTCGCTGCGCATCACCGGCCGCAAGAAGGAGCTGATCGTCAGCGCGTACGGCCGGAACATGGCACCCGCCCGGATCGAGGAGTGCGTCAGCCGCGGTGAGCCGCTGATCGACCAGGTCTGCGTGATCGGCGACGGCCGCCCGTACAACGTCGCCCTCATCACCGTCCGCGGCGACGCCGACCCTGGCACAGATATGGGCATCGACATCGACACCGACCGCATCCGCGTCGCCGTCGCGCGCGGGAACCGGCGGCTGTCCCGGCCGGAACGGATCCGGCGGTTCGCCGTCGTCGGCCGCGCCTGGACGCCGCCGACGGGGCTGGTGACCCCCACGCTGAAGATGCGCCGCCGGCGCATCGAGCACCACTACCGGCAGACCGTCGACGAGCTCTACGCCGACGGCGGCCTGACCCCCCTCGAGGAGCGGCCGTGAAGCCCGTCACCGGCCGCCTCCGGCCGTCCGCACCGCGCAGGACCACGGTCCGACCGAGGCCGGCATGACGACGGGGCGACGCTTCAGCTGCGTCCTGGTCGGCGAGAACTCCCTGCTCGTCTCCTGCGCGGAGATCCTGCTGGAACGCGGGCACCGCGTGCTCGGCGTGGTCTCGCCCGACGCCGGGATCCGCGCCTGGGCCCGGGACGCCGGCCTGCCGGCCACCGATTTCGGGGCGGACCTGGTGGCGCACCTGTCCGCCGAGCCGTTCGACTACCTCTTCAGCATCGTCAACCTGCGCATGATGCCCCGGCAGGTGCTGGACCTCGCGCGCGAGCTGCCCGTCAACTTCCACGACGGACCACTGCCGCGGCACGCCGGGCTGCACGCCACCACCTGGGCGGTCCTCGGCCGCGAGCACACCCACGGCGTCACCTGGCACCTGATGACCGAACGGGTCGACGCCGGGGACGTCCTGGTGCGGCGCACGGTCCCGGTGGAACCGGCGGAGACCAGCGAGACCCTCAACGTCAAATGCCTCGAGGCGGGCATCGACTCCTTCGGCGAGCTGGTCGTGGCCCTGGAGCACGGCCGCGTCCGCCGCCAACCCCAGGACTTCGCGCTGCGCACCTGCCACGGCCGCCTCGAACGGCCGCCGGGCGGAGGCTTCCTGCGCTGGGACCGGCCGGCGGAGGAACTGGACGCCGCCGTGCGAGCCGCCGACTTCGGGCCCCACGCCAATTCCTTCGGCACCGCGAAGGCGGTCCTCGGCGACCGGCCCGTGCTCGTACGCCGCCTGGAGACGCTCCCGGGGCGCGCCGGACGGCCTCCGGGCACGGTGCTGGCGACGGGGGAGGACGGCGGCGTCGAAGTCGCCACGGCAGGGCGCGACGTACGGCTCTCCCGGCTCGCGACGCCTCACGGAACACCGCTGGACGCCCGGGAACTCGCGGAACGCGGCGTGCGGCCGGGCGTCCGCCTCGCGACACCCGACGCGGCCCTGCTGGACGCCGCGCACCGCGCCGAGGCGGCGAGCCTGCGCGACGAGGCCTTCTGGATACGCCGGCTGACGGGCCTGACACCGGGGGACCTGCCCTACCGGACGGAGACGCGGCCCCTTCCGGCCCTCGTCCCGGCCCTCGTCCCGGTCCCCGACGGGGCGGCGGGCGCGGAGTGGCTGCTGACGGCGTTCCTGGCCTTCCTGGTACGCGTGGGGGTGGCGCCCGGCACGGACGTACGCCTGCGCCTGCCGGGCCGCCCGGACACCGGCCATCGGGTGGTCGACGCGCTGTACGCCGACTGGGTGCCGTTGCGCGTACCGGCCCTGGACGGACGGACCTTCCCCCAACTGCGCGCCGAGGTGGCCCAGCGGCTGCGGGAGGCGACCGGGCGCGGCCCCCTCGCGCACGACGCGTGGACCCGCTACCCGCAACTGCGGGGCCGACGGGCCGACGGGAGCCTGCCCATCACGGTGCAGCTCACCGACGGCGAAGGCGACGGCGAGCCCGAGCCGCCCCCGCCCGGCACCGCGCTGTGGATCCGGATCCCCCAAGGGCCGGGCCCCTGCCAGTGGGCGGCCGCCGACGGGCCCCCGGCCGGCTACGCCGCCGCCTACCTGCGCGCCCTCGACCGGGCACCGGACGCCGACCCGGCCCGCGTCCCGCTGGGCACCGACGAGGGCAGGCGGGCCGCGGCCGCCTGGAACGACACCGCGGCCGCCTTCCCGCTCACCACACCGGTCCACCGGCTGATCGCCGAACGGGCCCGGCAGCAGCCCGGCGCACCGGCCGTGGTGTACGACGGACGGACGGTCGGCCGCGGCGAACTGGACCGCCGCTCCTCGGCGCTGGCCGGGCACCTGCGCGCGCTGGGTGTGGGGCCGGGCCGCAGGGCCGGCGTGTACCTGGAGCGTTCGCCCGACCTGGTGGTGGCCCTCCTCGGCATCATGAAGGCGGGCGCCGCCTACGTGCCGTTGGACCCCCGCTGTCCGCCCGGCCGGATCGACCGCATGATGGCCGACGCCGCCGTGCCCCTCGTGGTCACCTCGTCCGTACTCGCCGACCGGTTGCCGCGAACCGGCGCCGGCATCCTGTCGCTGGACCGCGACCAGGCTGTTATCGAGGCGGCTCAGCCCGAGCACGGGGCGCACGTACCGGCCGGTGCCGACGCCTACGTCATCTACACCTCCGGCTCCACCGGACACCCCAAGGGCGTGCGGATCAGCCACCGTTCCCTGACCAACTTCGTGTGCGCGATGGCCCGCGACCCCGGCCTCGACGACCGGGACCGGCTGCTCGCGGTCACCACCGTGTCCTTCGACATCGCCGGCCTGGAGCTGTACGGGCCCCTGGCCACCGGGGGACAGGTCGAGCTCGCCCCGGCAGAGGTCGCGGCCGACGGCTTCCGGCTGCGTCGGCTGCTGGAGAGCCGTCGCCCGACCGTCATGCAGGCCACGCCCGCCACCTGGCGGATGCTGCTCGACGCGGGCTGGCGCGGGCAGCCGCAGGACGCCGCCCCCTTGCGGATGCTGTGCGGAGGCGAGGCGTTGCCGCCGGACCTCGCGGGGGAGTTGCTGAGCCGGGGCGGTCGACTGTGGAACCTGTACGGGCCCACCGAGACGACCGTCTGGTCGGCGGTGTCCGAGGTGCTGCCCGGCCGGCCGCCCCTGATCGGGCCACCGATCGCCAACACCCGCTTCCACGTGCGCGACGCGACGACCGGGCGCCCCCTGCCCCCGGGAGTGCCGGGCGAGCTGTACATCGGCGGCGAAGGCGTCGCCTCCGGCTACCTGAACCGTCCGGAGCTCACGGCCGAGCGGTTCGTGTCCGTACCGGACGCCGACGGAACCCTCTACCGCACCGGCGACCTGGTCCGCCAACGGCCGGACGACGGACACCTGGAGTTCCTGGGACGGATCGACGACCAGGTCAAGGTGCGCGGCCACCGCATCGAGCCGGGGGAGATCGAGACGGCGCTGCGCACCCACCCGTCGGTCGCCGACGCCGTGGTCACCGTGCGCGAGGAGCGGCTCGTGGCCTACGTGGTCCCGCACGGAACCCCCGCCGCGCCGGGCCGGCTGCGCGAGCACCTGGGCGCCGCACTGCCCGGCTGGATGATCCCCTCCCTCTTCGTGACGCTGGAACGCATCCCGCGCACCGCGAGCGGCAAGACCGACCGCAACGCCCTCCCACGACCCTGCCCCGCCCCATCGGACGCCCCCGACGGGGCGGCCGACGGCACCGAACGCGCCATCGCCGAGGTCTGGCGTGATGTGCTGCGGCTGGACCGGGTGGGCGTGGAGGACAACTTCTTCGAGGTGGGCGGCGATTCCCTGCTGCTGATGCGCGTCATGGCCCGGCTGCGCACCCGGGCGCGGCTCCCGCTGACCCGGGTGGAGATGTTCATGTACCCCACCATCCGCTCCCTGGCCCGCCGCCTCGACCCGCCGGAGTCCCCCCGGCGGCCGGCCACCCGCGCGGCGCTCGGCGAGCTGCGCAGACGCCGCGGCGGCTGAGCCGTCACCGACAGCGGCAGGCGGCGACAACCGACGACCGACGACCGACGACCGGCTGCCCATGTGCCACGAACCGATGGGCCACGGAAGGAGAAGACCGCCATGCCCATATGCACCGTCTGCTCCCTGAAGGACACCCACCCGGGGGTCACCCTCGGCGACGACGGGGTGTGCAGCCTGTGCACCCTCGACGCCGCGGGCGACCTGCTGGAGAACTTCGTGTACACCCGCCGCGTCTTCGAGGAGTTCACCCGCGGCGGTCCGGCCCCCGACGGCGACTACGACTGCCTGTTCATGTACAGCGGCGGCAAGGACAGCACCTACATGCTGGACAAGTTCGTCAACGAATACGGAAAGCGCGTGCTCGCGTACACCTTCGACGTCCCCTTCGAGAGCACGCACGCCGCCGGGAACATCAAGCTGGCCCGGGAGCGGATTCCCGCGACCTTCATGACCGACTCCGACGACGACGGCATCAAGGCGGTGATGCGGGAGGTCTTCAACCGCACGCCCGAGAAGCCGGGGAAGTACCTCGACGAGAAGCTGCCGTGCGTCTCGTGCCGCACCTTCTTCGTCATCCGGGCCGTTCTCCATGCCTACCGCCACCGGATCCCCTACATCGTGCTGTGCGCGGATCCGCAGCAGATCCTCACCATGGAATCCGACACGCGCGAAATCGTCCGCGGCTTCTACCGGGCCTTCGGCGCGCGGCTGACCGGGGAGTCCTTCCGGAGCGAACTGGAGCAGCTGCTGTTCGCCGAGGACGGCGAACTTCCCCGGATCGTCTTCCCTTTCATCGCCATGCGCTACGCCTACGACCCGGACCGCATCGTCGCCGAACTCAAGGAGAAGGGCCTGTACGCCTCCTCGCCGCTGGAAACGCACTGCACCCTTTTCCCCTTGCTGAACTATTACTCGTTCACCAACTGGGACTGCATGTTCTACAAGCTCAACGCCGCCAGCCACCGGCGCGCGGTACGGCGTGACGAGAACCACGACCGCTCGACCTTCAGCATCAGCTTTCCCCGCGCCGCGGACCTTCCGTGGATCGAGGAGCGGTTGAAGAAGGTCGTTCTCGAGATCGCGGCCGATCGCGGCGATCCCGCGGCCCACGAAAGCGAACTCGTCGACCTCTTCACGCGACTGGACGCGAGTGAGGACGCGGCCCGGTTCCTCGCCCGGGAATTTCTCGGCATGCGGAAGACCGCGGCCGGCCTGGGCATCACCCTTCGGAGCAGTGGAGCGCGAGCATGACGGACTGCGACGTCGCGATCATCGGAATGGCCTGCCGCTTTCCCGGTGCCGAGACCGTGGACGCCTTCTGGGACGTCCTGCGCGAGGGCCGGGAGACCGTGCGGTTCCGCACCGAGGAGGAACTGCTCGCCGCCGGAGTGGACCCGGCCGAGCTGGCCCGGCCCGGCCATGTGCGGGCGAGCCAGAGCGTGCCCGGGGTGGAGCTGTTCGACGCGGTCCACTTCGGGATCCCCGAGGACGAGGCCGAGACGCTCGATCCCCAGCACCGGCACTTCCTGGAGTGCGCCCTGGCCGCGCTGGAGGACGCCGGGTACGACCCGGGCACCCACCCCGGCCAGATCGGTGTCTTCGCCGGCGCGGGGATGAACACCTATCTGCCGGGCAACCTCGCCGACCGGTACGCGGGCGGCTCGTCGCTCGGCCGCTACCGCCTCATGCTCGCCAACGACAAGGACTTCCTGGCCACCCGCGTGGCCTACAAGCTCGACCTGCGCGGCCCCGGCATCAGCGTCAACACCGCCTGCTCCACGTCGCTGGTCGCCGTGCACCTGGCGTGCCTGAGTCTGCTCGCGGGCGAGTGCGGCATGGCCCTGGCGGGGGCGGTGCATCTGCGGATGCCGCAGGACGAGGGGCACCTGTACCAGGAGGGGATGATCTTCTCCCCGGACGGCCACTGCCGGGCGTTCGACGCCGACGCGCGGGGCACCGTGATCGGCAGTGGCACCGGCGTCGTCGTCCTCAAACCACTGGCGGAGGCCGTCGCGGACGGCGACACCGTGCACGCCGTGATCAAGGGGACGGCCGTCAACAACGACGGGGGTACCAAGGCCGGTTACACCGCGCCAGGCGTCGAGGGCCAGGCCGCGGTGATCCGGGAAGCCCAGCGGATCGCCGGCTGCCCGCCCGGCACGATCGGCTACGTCGAGGCACACGGCACCGGCACCCCGCTGGGCGACCCCGTCGAAGTGGCCGCTCTCAACCGGGCCTTCGGGCCGACCGGGCCGGGGCGCACGGTGCTCGGCTCGGTCAAGACCAACATCGGCCACCTGGACGCGGCGGCGGGCATGGCGGGCCTGATCAAGACGGCCCTGATGCTCCGGCACCGCACCCTGGTGCCAAGCCTCCACTTCCGTTCCCCCAACCCGGACATCGACTTCGCGGCCGGCCCGTTCCGCGTCGGCACCGAACGCGCCGAATGGCCGGGCGGGTCCGGGCCCCGGCGGGCCGGGGTCAGCTCGTTCGGGATCGGGGGCACCAACGCCCATGTGGTCCTCGAGGAGCCGCCGGCCGCGCCGCCCGCGCCGCGGCCGCGCGGCGCCGAACTCCTGCTGGTCTCGGCCCGCACCCCCGAGGCCCTGGCCCGCGCCACCGGCGAACTCGCCCGCCACCTGCGCCGCCGCCCCGCCCTCGACCTGACGGCCGTGGCGCACACGCTGGCGGCGGGCCGCCGGCACCACGCCCACCGCAGGGCGGTGGTCTGCTCCGGCACGCGGGACGCGGCGCTCGCCCTGGCGGTCCTCGACCCGGGCCGGGTACGGACCGGACAGCGCGAGGACCCCCCGGCCGGGTTCGCCTTCGTACTTCCGGACACAGCCCGCGTCACCGGAGCCGGGGAGCTCTACCGGGAACTGCGGGCGTTCCGCGAGGCCGTGGACGGATGGGCGGCGACGCTGGGCGTGGATCCCGCGCCCCTGGTGGCTGAGGGCGCGGCGCACGCGGCGGCCGCGTTCGTCGTCCCCTACGCGCTGGCACGCGTGTGCCGGGAGTGGGGCGTACGGCCCGCCGCCGTCGTCGGCTCGGGGACGGGCCGCATCGTCGCCGGGTGCCTGGCCGGGGTGTTCGGGCCGGACGACGCACCGGCCCTCGTCACCGGCCGCACCACGGCCACCGCGTACGCGGAGCCCGAGGTGCCGGTGAGCCTGGGTGACGGCTGGCTGCAGCCGCACCTGGCCGCCGACCCGGCCACCTGGACCCGGCCGGGCCCGGCGGCGGAGGACCGGCAGTCGACGGCCGCGCTGCTGAAGGACGCCGGACTGGTCCCCCTCCGGTTCGACCTGTCCGGTGACGGCGGCCGGCCGGCCACGCAGACGCTGCTGGACATCGTGGGCCGGGCCTGGACGCACGGCGCCGACGTCGACTGGCCGGCCTGGTACACCCCTTCCCGGCGGCGCCGGGTGCCGCTGCCCACCTACCCGTACGAGCGTGCCCGCCACTGGGTGGACCCCCCGTCCCGGCGCCCCGGAACGCTCCCGCCGGCGCCCCGGGACGACCTGCGCCGCCGGGTCGAGGAGGCCGGCGACGCCGAACGCGGTGCGATCCTCCAGGAGTTCCTGCGCCACCAGGTCGCCCGCCTCCTCGAGACGGACGACCGGCAGCCGCCCGGAGTGGACGACGACCTCTTCCACCTGGGGGCCGACTCGCTGATCCTCATCGACGTCGTCGCCACCCTCGGCACCGCGCTGGGCCGCTCCCTCCCGGCCTCGTTCGGCGACCCGCCCACGATCCGCGGACTGGCCGACCGGGTCGCCGCCTCCTGGCGGAAGGGATGAACCACTCCGCGCGGCCGTGGCACATCACCGGGACCGGCCTGGTGACCAGCGTCGGCACGGGCACCGCCGAGGTCTTCGAGGCCCTGTGCGCCGCCCGCGGCGGCCGGGGCGAACTGCGCGCCTTCGGCACCGCCCGGCTGCGGACCCGGCACGCCTTCGAGATCGACGGCCACCGGCGGGGCCCGGCGGCCTGGCTCTGCCTGGCCGTCGCCGAAGCGCTCGGGCAGGCGGCGCTGCCCGAGGACCTGTCCGACGTGCCGGTCCTGGTCGGCACCGGCCTGCGCGAACTGCGCGCGGCGGAACGGCACTGGCTGGACGGCGCCACCGGCACCCTGCCGGACCTGCACTTCGGCGGCGCCCTCCGGGAACGCTTCGGAGCCTGCGACACCCACACCTTCGCCGGCGCCTGCTCCGCGTCCCTGTACGCGCTGGCCCTGGCCGCCGACCTGCTCGCGGCCGACCGGGCGGACACGGTGGTGGTCGCCGGGGCCGACACCATCACCGCGAGCATGTACGGGCTGCTCGACCGGGCGCAGACCGCGACCCCGCGCGAGGTACGCCCCTTCGACCGCGACAGCGCCGGCCAGTTGCTGGGCGAGGCCGCGGCGGCCGTGGTGCTGAGCAGGCCCGGCCCGGGAGCGGCCGAGGCCCGTTCGGTACTCCGCTCAGTCGGCCTCCACTGCGACGCCCGCCATGTCACCGCCCCCGACGCGGCCGGGCTGGTGGCCGCGCAACGGCAGGCGCACCGCCAGGCCGGGATCACGGCGGGGGACGTCGACCTCGTCCACGCGCAGGCGACCGGCTCGCCCCTCAACGACCGGGCCGAGGCCCAGGCGCTGGCCGAGGTGTTCGGGCCGGGGGACGGCAGTCCGCTGGTCACCGCGGTGGAGGGGATGACCGGGCACACCTCGGGCTGCTCGGGGCTGCTGGGCACCGTCGTCGCCACCGAATGCCTGCGCACCGGGCGGGTGCCGCCCGCCGTCGGCCTGAGCGAGCCGATCGACGCGGCGGCCGGCCTGCGGTTCAGCACGGGCGAACGGGTGCGGGGCGCCGGACCGGTCACCGCCCAGGTGAACGCCTTCGGCTTCGGCGGCGTCAACGCCGTCGCGATCCTGGGGAAGGCCGCGTGACGCCCCGCCGCACGGCCGTCGTGGTCACCGGAACGGGCATAGTGCTGCCCGGAATACGCGACGCGGCGGGCCTGCTGACGGCCCGGCATGGTGACGCCGACGGCCGGGTCGGCCCGGAGCGGTTGCCGTCCGGCCGCCAGGCGCGCTTCAAGGACCGGGCGACGCTGCTCGCGCTCTCCGCGGGGGAGGCGGCACTGACCGACGCCGGACTCCTCGTGGACGGCTCGCTCACGGTGCCCGGCTCCACGACGGGCACCGTGGCCAGCTCCAACCTGGGCAGCCTGGAGACGGTCTGCCGGGCGGCCGAGACGGTCGGCCGGGCGGGCTCGGCGGGGCTGAGGGTCATGGACCTGCCCAATGCCTGCAGCAATGCCGTCGCGTCCGGCCTCGCCATCCGCTTCGGGCTCCACGGCGTCAACCTCATGCTGTGCAACGGCGCGACCTCCGGACTCGACGCCGTCGGCTGGGCCGCGTCCGCCATCGCCGCGGGCCGGGCGCGCCGCGTGCTCGTGGCCGGAACGGAACCCGCCGACCCGGTGGTGCGGCACCTGGCCGCAGGGAACGACGGAGGCCGGCTGCTGGACGGCGCGGCCGCGCTCGTCCTGGAATCGGCGGACGCCGCGGCCGAACGCGGTCGCCGCCCGCTCGCGACGGTCACCGGCCGGTCCCGGCGCCGGGACGTGACGGCGGCGGCCGAACAGGCGGGCGCGACCGAAGGGACCGGCCTGTGGCTGCCCCCGGCCGGCCACCCGCCCGGCGCCCCCTCACCGCCCCACCACGCGGTCCTCGACCTGGGACGCGTCCTCCCGCCCGCCTCGGGCGCCTTCGGGGTGCTCCAGTGCGTCGCCGCCACGGCCTGGCTCGCCGCCGGCCACCCGCCCGGCGTACCGCCCACCGCCCTGGCCGTCGCGGGAGGCGGCCCCGCCGACGACGCCGCGGCCGCCGTCCTGCTCACCGTCGCACCACCCGAGGCCACACCAGAAGGAGAAGGATGACGCAGGTCCTGATCACCGGAGCGGGAGCCGTCTCCTGCCTCGGCACGGGGGTGACGGCCATGTGGCGGGCCCTGCGCGCCGCCCCGGACAGCCGGCCCCGGCGCGCCGACGACCCCGGAGCCCGGATGCCGCTGCCGCTGATCCACACGGCCCCCGCACCGCCCGGACCCCAGGGGCGGGCCACCCGGCTGGCCCTGACGGCGGCCCGGGAGGCCGTCGCCGACGCCGGGCTGGACCACCGGCAGCTGGCCCGCTCCCCGGTGGTCATCGGCACCGGAGGCGGCAACGCCGACCACTGGGAGCGGCCCCTGGACCCCGGCCGCCCGTACGCACCGGCCTTCACGGTCGCCTCCGCGGTCGCCGCCGAACTCGGCGCCTGCGGCGGCGCGACGAGCGTCAGCAACGCCTGCGCGGCCGGCGGCTTCGCCCTGGGCATGGCGGCGGACATGATCCGCTCCGGCGAGGCCGACGTCGTGGTGGCCGGCGGCGCCGAGGCCTACAGCAGGGTCGCGCTCGGCTGCTTCAACCGCATGAACGCCGTCGACCCCCACGCCTGCCGCCCCTTCCACCGCGAGCGCGGCGGCACGGTCTTCGGCGAGGGCGCCGCCGTCCTCGTCCTGGAGTCGGCCGGACACGCCCACGCGCGCGGCGCGCCACGCCCCTACGCCGTGCTGGCCGGCTCCGGCTGGAGCTGCGACGCCCACCACCTCACCGCCCCGGACCCGGACGGCGTCCAGATCCGCCGCGCCATGACGGACGCGCTCGCCGAGGCCGGCGCACCGCCCGGGTCGGTGGGCTGCCTCGTGCCCCACGGCACCGGAACCCGCCTCAACGACGTGGTCGAGAGCGAGGCCATCGGCGCCGTCTTCGGCGACCACCGGCAACGGCTGCCCCTCTACAGCCTCAAGGCGCTCATCGGCCACACCGCCGGGGCGGCCGGAGCGCTGGGCGTCCTCACCGCCGCGCTCGTCCTCCGCCACCGCGTCGTGCCCCCCAACGTGCCGCTCGGCGCCGACCAGGACCCGCTGTGCCCCGTGAGCCTTCCGCAGGACGGCCCCGTACCGCTGACAGGCCGCCATGTCATGGTCAACGCCTTCGCGTTCGGAGGGAACAACGTGTCACTGGTCCTGGAAGGACCCGCCGCGTGACCGCCGGCGCGCTGGTGGCGACCGGCATCGGCGTCGTCTCCCCCAGGGGCTGCGACCCGGCCCGGCTCGACCTGGACGGACACCCGCCACCCGACCCCACCGACGCCTGGTTCGACGTCGCCGCCGAACTGGGCCCCCGCGGCTACAAGTACGTCCCGCCCTCCTGCCGCCACCTGCTCGCCGCCACCCGCCGGGCACTCGCCGACGCCGCCGACCCCCTGCCGCTCGTCCCCGAAGCACGACGCGCCATGGCCATCGGCACCAACAACGGGATCGCCGCCCTCATCGACGCCATAGACGAGACGGTCACCGGCCCCGGCGCCGGCCGGCTCGGCCCCGCGACCGCCCCGTACTTCTCCATCAACACCCTCGCCGGGCGGGCCGCCATGGACCACGGGATCAAGGGCTGGAACCTCACCCTGACCACACCCCGCACCGCGGGCCTGGAAGCACTGCACGCCGGGGCGCGGGCCGTCGCCGCCGGCCGCGCGGACCTGCTCCTCGCCGGATCCACCGAGGCCCCGCTGCCCCGGCACACCCCCGGCCACACCGCCTCCGAGGCCGGCGCGGCCGTGCTCGTCCTCGAACCCCCCGACGCGGCCGCCGCACGCGGCACCACCGGCTACGGCACCTGCCGCACCGCCGCCTTCTTCCTTCCCCCCGACGCCCCGCCGGACCGCGCCCGGCGGACGGTCGGCGACGCCCTCGCCCGGGTCCTCGCACCCGACGACCACGACGCGCCCCCGCCCGTCCGCCTGATCACCGACCCCTGCCCGGTGGGCACCACCCTCGCCGCGCAGCTCCGCCTGCTGGGCGCCCGCACCCGCCTCCTACCGGCCGGCGCCGGCACCCTCCTGCCGCTCCTGCACGTCGTCCACGCCCTCGTCCGCCCCGGCCCGCCCCGCCTCGTGGCCACCGCCGGCCCCGACGGCGCCTGCGCGCTGACGCTCGTACGCCCCCACAGCCCCACCGAACCGGAACCGGAGGAACGATGAACCCCGACAGCGCCATCGACCTGGAGAAGCTGCGCGCGACCGTCGCCGAGACCCTCGAACTCGACGTCGAGGAGGTCACCGACGACGCCCGCTTCGTCGAGGACCTGGGCGCGGACTCCCTGCTGGCACTGGAGATGCAGGTCGTCCTGGAGGAGCAGTACGGCGTCCACCTGACCGAGGACGACCTGCGCGCCGCCACGACCCTGCGCGCCGCACACGCCCTCCTGACCGCCAGGACGGCCGCCGGCCCCGGAGAGTGAGAGCACCGCGTCCATTCGAGTGGCTTCACCGTTTACCGGCGGTTCGTGGCGGAAAGGCCAACCGCCGGACGGCGGCCCCACCGCCGGGAGGAGCAAGGAGGCGGGATGAAGCCTGCAACGAGGAAAGCAGTGATGTCCGCGATCGCCGGCGCGGCCCTGGGAGCGTCGGTCCTGTCGCCGGCCACCACGGCGCGAGGACAGGACCGGACCGAGGCGCGGATCCCGATCTGCCCGCACGTCATCGGTCTGTGCACGTGGACGCAGCCCAACGCCGACGGCACGACGAGAATGGTCCAGTTCGCCGACCCCCACCTGAACCCGCCCGTGCGCAGCGCCAAGAACCAGACCGGGCAGAGCTGGTGCCTCTACCCACGCCCGTCCTACGCCGGACAGCCCGTCGTCCTCCCCTCGGGTTCGTACACGCCGGGGCTCGGCCTCACCGCGCGTTCTGCCCGGCCCTGCTGACGGCAGCGAAGCCGAGCACGATCCGTTCCCGCTGACGGCGCCCTTGCGCCGGACACGGGCATGTAGTGCCCTGATCCCCATGGGGAAGAGGAGCACTACCGCACTGATCGTGACTCTCGTGGCAGGGTCCTTACTGACGGGCGCCCCGGCTCCGCGCGCGCAGGCCGGGGAGCCGGGCAACGGCGGCCCGCCGGCAGCCGGTTCGCCCCGGGGCGCCCTGGGGATCGATCTCGATACGGCGACCATCCCGGAGCTGCAGCGCCGCATGGCGGACGGTTCGCTGACCTCCTCCGCGCTGACCACCGCCTACCTGCGGCGGATCGAGACGATCAATCCCAGGATCGGAGCCGTCCTGCGCACCGACCCGACCGCCCTGCGCCAGGCGGCAGCCAGTGACGCCAGACACCGTCGCGGCGGGACCCGCGGCCCGCTCGACGGCATCCCCGTCCTGCTGAAGGACAACATCGGCACCCGCGACCTGCCGACCACGGCCGGTTCGCTGGCGCTGGCCGGACCGCCCCCGGCCGCCGACGCCGCACTGGTGACCAGGCTGCGGGACGCGGGGGCGGTGATCCTGGGCAAGACCAACCTGTCCGAATGGGCGAACTTCCGGGCCGCGAAGCCGACCTCCGGATGGTCGGCGGTGGGCGGGCAGACCAACAACCCGTACGTACTGGACCGGAACCCGTGCGGATCGTCCTCCGGATCCGCCGCCGCGCTCGCCGCGTCGCTGGCGCAGGTGGCGATCGGCACCGAGACCGACGGCTCCATCGTGTGCCCGGCCGGGATGAACGGGGTCGTCGGACACAAGCCCAGTCTCGGACTCGTCAGCCGAGCCGGTGTCGTGCCGATCTCCGCCGAACAGGACACCGCCGGCCCCATGGCCCGCAACGTCATCGACGTCGCGCTCACCCTCTCGGTGCTCAGCGGTGACACGACGCCGAAGCCGTCGGCGGTGGACCGGGCGACATACCCCGACGGTCTGCGGGGCCGGCGGATCGGCCTGTGGCGTCTGCCCTCGCTCGGGCCGCGGGTGGACGCCCTGATGACCCGCACGGCCGAGAGGCTGCGCGGCGCGGGAGCCGAGGTCGTCGAGGTGACGCCCCCGTACCAGGAGCGACTCGCCCAGCTGGAGTTCCCGGCGCTGCTGAGCGAGTTCCACCGCGACATCGACCGGTACCTCGCCACCCGCCAGGGGCCGCGCGACCTCGCCGCACTGATCGAGTTCAACCGTACCCACCCGGCGGAACACACCTGCTTCGCCGGCCAGGAGCTGTTCGAACAGGCCCTCTCCGCGCCTCCCACCACCAGCCCGGAACACCGGGCGAGGCGAGCGGAACTGGCGGACCTCTCCCGGCGCTCCATCGACGAGACCATGGCCGCCCACCGCCTGGACGCCATCGCCTCCCCGACGAACCCGCCCGCCTGGACGACCGACTGCGCACGGGGCGACAACGACGTGATCCCCTCCTCCACCCCCGCGGCCGTGGCCGGCTACCCGTCGCTGTCCGTGCCCGCCGGATCCGTCGGCGAGCTGCCCGTCGGTGTGCTCCTGATGGCCGGTGACCACCAGGACGCCCGGCTGCTGGCACTGGGCGCCGCGGTCGAACACCGGCTGAACGCCTGGCGGGCACCGCGCTACCTGCCGTCGGTGGGAGCGGAGAGCCGCGAGGTCCCGATCGGGTGATCCGGAGGGTGCTCCGGGGCGACGTGCTGCGGCTTCACGGACCGCGTTGCGGATGACGGCCGCACGTCACGTACGATTCCGCTCGCGCCGCTGACGTGCCATCGGGTGCGGGGCCGCTGTTTCCGTCCCCACCACGCCCGTACCGAGGGCGCCACCACCCGATTCAGCATTCAGCCACGGAGCTCCTGATGTCCTATCCTCCCCATCCCGACCGAGCGCCGCGCCGCCGCGCCAGACCCTGGTGGATAGCGGCGGTCGTCGTGCTCGGCCTGGGCCTCATATCCTGGCCGGTCCTGCACTACACCGGCCTGCTGTCCACCAAGGGCGAGCCGGTCACCTTCAGCGACGACAAGCCCGGCACCGCGCGCCAGGCCGATGCCGCGCCCTCTCCGGCCGACGAGGCGCCGGAGACCCTGATGCCCACGGGACCGGCCGCCGATCTGCGGGAGGAGAGCAGGCTGGCGGACGGCACCGTCATCGCGAAGACCACGCTGCACGGCGCGAAGTCGGGTTTCACCGGGAAGGTATGGGTCTGGGCCCCCAAGCAGTACAAGGAGCCGCAGTACCGGAAGAGTGGATTCCCGGTGCTGGTCGCCCTGCCGGGCGGGCCCGGGGCCAGCGGGAACTACTGGATCGGCGCCAACCTCAAGCTGCAGTCCTCCATCGCGAAGTGGTCCCAGGAGGGCAAGGTCCAGCCGTTCATCGTGGTGATGCCGGTCCTCAACCCGGGCACCGACCGGAAGGAGGACTACCACGACGGCAGTGACATCCCCGGCCGCCCCAAGATGGGCACCTGGCTCGCGGAGGACGTCCCGAATTTCGTCCGCGCCAATTTCCGTACCCTGAAGGCCCGCGACGGGTGGGCGTTCATGGGCTCCTCCAGCGGCGGCTTCGCCGGGCTGAAGACCGTCCTGCAGCACCCGGACAAGTTCAAGGCGGTCATCGCCTCCGGCCCCGACATCGTCCCCGACTCGCCCCACTGGAAGGGCCACGAGGCCGAGCGGCAGGCCAACAACCCGCAGAAGCTCGCGCAGCACCTCATCGACACCAAGGGCCCCGACGTCTACCTGGCCTTCCAGTACGGCACCGCGGAGCACCCGATCACCATCGACGGAGTCAAGGGATTCATCGGCACCTACGGCAACAAGGGCCCCGTCCATACCCATCTGACGGAGATACCGGGCGGCCGCCACACCGCCGAGACATACGTCCGGGGCATGGGCATGGGCCCCATGGAGTGGATCAGCAAGCACCTCCAGGGCCCGACACCCCGGCCCTGAGCCCCGGCCGCCTGCCGGCGGCGGGGGCCGGGGAGGGACGGACAGCGGCCGGTCAGTTCCAGGGGTTGGCCGGCTGGTCGTCGATGGCCGTCCAGAAGCGGGTGCCGGCGGGTACGTCGCCGTAGGCCCAGTAGCTCCAGCCCCCCGAGCTCTCCAGGTCGGGCCCGTATCGGCCGTCGTGGAACTCGGCCATCCGCCATCCCTGGCCGAAGGTGTTCGCGCACACGCCGTCGGCCACCGCCCGGCTGGTCAGCCGGGTGCCGCGCATCGGATAGGTGGCCGCGACGGCCCCCCGTGCCCAGCCGGCGTAGAAGCCGGGGGTGATGCCGTCCGGGACGGGCCGCCCGTCGATCCTCAAGCACAGTACGGGCAGCGCCGTGGTCGTGGCGGTGTCCCCCTGATAGGGATTGCTCAGGGGGCCGCCACCCACCTGGACCGTTCCGCTGGGTCCGTCCGCGAGCAGGGTCCAGGTCATGGCCCTGCCGCCGGAGTCGGTGGCCGGCGGGGCGGCCGTCGCGGGAGCCACGACGCCTCCCACCGCGGCGAGCACCGACAGACCGAGAGCGAGAACCGTCCTCACCGGGCGCATGGCTTCTCCTCACTGACGTGACACGAGACGCATGGCGTTGTGGTGGGGAATTCTCGACGGCCTTCACACAATCTCCAAGAGGCAGAACCGGACAGCGCGGCCCCGTGATCGGATGGCCGGTTCCGTCCGCCGGTCCTGCCGCTCCCGGCGTTCCTACCGTTCGTCCGGCGGATTCGTTCCCAGGGGCGGGACGACGTCGAGTTGCTGGAGGAAGGACAGCAGGTCCTTGTCCGACCACTTCTCCGCCAGCTTGCCGTTCTCGACGCGGTGGATGACCGTCGCCGTGATCTCCAGCTGGTTCCCCGTGGCGGGGATGCCCGGCAGATCGCCCTCGTGGACACCGCGGCAGAGCAGCCTCGTGACCACCTTGTCGCCCTCGGCGACCTGGTCCTGGACCTCGTGCGTGCCGGGCGTCGCCTTCCAGAAGAGCCGGAAGGTCTGCTTCAGTCCCTCGAGGCCGGGCGCGGCCGGGAACGGCGGTGGGGAGTGGTCGAGGTAGTCCTCGGCCACCAGCTCGTCGAGGGCGTCCACGTTGCCGTTGTCGATCTCCTGGTAGAAGCGGCGGACGAGCCTTTTGTTCTCTTCGATGGACATGAGCAGGACACCGTCCCCTTTTTCGCTTCCGGTCGTGTCGGACGACGGTTCGGACGACAGGAAGTCTTGCCGGGCGCCCGGTCCGGCCGTCGGTGACGCGCGTGGCGGCCGACCGGGATCACCCGCCCGGCGTGCCGCCCGGCCCACGGCCGGCCGGATCCTCGGGCGGGGAGGGATGAGCGGGGCTTGACCGCCCCCGCGCTAGCGTGGCGACCACACCTGACGCTGATCGAGAAGGAGCGGTGCGCCATGCCCGGCACGATGCTCGACGTCCCCACCCCCGACGGAACGGCCGACGCCTTCCTCGCCTACCCCGACGGCGGCGGCAGCCACCCCGGCGTCCTCCTCTACATGGACGCCATCGGACTGCGGCCCAGGCTCCGCGAGATGGCCGAGCAACTGGCGGCACACGGCTACTGCGTCCTCGTCCCCAACGTCTTCTACCGCACCGGTCGCGCGCCCGTCACCGAGCTCCCCGACCTGACGAACGCGGAGAACCGCGAGGCCTTCATCGCCCGCATCATGCCGCTGCTGAACGAGCACACCCCGCAGCGCGCGCTCTCCGACGCCCAGGCCTACCTGGACTTCCTGTCGGCGCGGCCCGAGGTCCGCCCCGGCCCCATCGGCGCCGTCGGGTACTGCATGGGGGCGGCGCTCGCCCTGCGGACCGCGGCGGCCCACCCCGGGAAGGTGGTCGCCGTCGCCGGCTTCCACCCCGGCTCCCTGGCCACGGACGCGCCCGACAGCCCCCACCTGCTCGCCCCCAAGGTGAGCGCCGAGGTCCACTTCGGGATCGCCGAACAGGACGACTCGATGCCGCCCGAGGCTGTCGCGCGGCTGAGCGCGGCCCTGGACGACGCCGGAGTCCGCAACAGCTGCGAGGTCTACCCGGGCACGCTGCACGGCTTCACGATGGCGGACACGGCGGCCTTCGACCAGGCAGGACTCGACCGTCACTGGGACCGCCTGCTGAGCCTCCTCGGACGTACCCTCACCGCCGGCTGACCGGCCTCACCGGCAGGCCGCCAGGAGCACCAAACCTCCGCAGGCCAGGGCGTACACGCCGAGCCCGGCCCAGGCGCCGCGGTGACTCACCTGCTCCGCCTGGGCGACGGCGCCGCCGCGTGCGGTCCAGCGCCAGGCGAGCACCGTGCCGGCCACGGCGAGGAGCAGGAAGCCGAGGGTGACCAGGTGCAGCCAGTCGATGAGGGTCAGTCCGATGCTGCTGGTGATCACATCGCTGACCTGCTGCATGTTGAGCACCACGACGAACAGCCCGCCGCCCAGGACACCGAGCCGGCTGTGGACGCCTTCCAGGCGCTCGGCGGTCGCGAGGACCTCGTGCCGGGAGGAGACGAGAAAGGTGGAGGCGGCGATGAGCAGGGCGAGGTAGAGGGGAGTGGTGAGCTTCCAGAAGGTGGTCGGATCCGCGCGCTCGAGATCGATCTGAATGCGCGCCCGGTGATAGGTGCTGCCGTGCGTCAGACTGCGGTCGCCGTAGGTGGTGGCGTAGTGCTTGTCGGACGTGACCAGCCGGAACCCCGTCAGGCGCCAGCCCCGCGGCCGGATCTCCGGGTTCAGTTCGGAATCGGCGTTGTTCACCGTGAACCGGAAGTGCCTCACGTCCTGAGGCGCCGTCAGGACCACCTCGATGCGGTGGCGGTCGAAGGGGAAGTCACGTACGTCCCACTCCTGACGGAACGTGGACTGCACCCGCACCTGGTCCAGTACGTGCCCGTCCCGCTCGCTCACGTTCGGCTCGGAGACGTCGGGGTCGTCGGCGTTGAAGAAGGACACCTGCGGCAGCGGATCGGCGCGCCGGTCCGGGCAACTGGTCCACAGCCACAACCGTGCGGAGAACCTGCTCCTGGCGGGATCGATGTCGTACAGATCACTGACGTAGGCGCTCAGCTCACACCGTACGAAGCCTGCCCGTGTGGGCGGGACGGCGGCGGTGGCGGCGGCGGTGGTCGTGGCGGCCGTCAGCCAGAGCACGACCATGCCGAGGACGGTGAGCAGGCCGGCCGGCAGGGGGAGCGATGGGCGAAGCCGCTGTCGTGCGAAGAGTTTCGCGACCATACAGCCCTATCGTCGCCCACACCGGCGCGGCCGGGACGAGCCGCCGGGCGAATGCGCCGGTGTGGGGGACCTGCCTGTGAACTGTTCGACCAGCGGTGACGAGCCGCGTGCGGCCGCCCTGCGGGCACCGCGTCGCGGGGCCGCCGGCTACGCGGGGTGGATGCCCGCGGCCGTCAGCCATGCCGTGATGCGTCGCGGTGGCCACACGCCGTGGAAGCGCGAGACCGGCGTGCCGTCCCGGAAGAGCAGGACGGCGGGGACTCCGAGCGCGTCGAAACGTGCGCTCGCCCACGGCGCGGCGTCGATGTCCACCGTGACTCCCCGGACGGCCCCCGCGTACTCCTCGACGACCTTCTCGAGCACGGGCGTGAGCGCCTGGCACGGTCCGCACCACGGCGCGGTCAGCTCGACGAGGACGGGCGTGGGCCCGGACAGCAGCCCGTCCAGCTGCTCCTCGTCGGTGACCTCGGCGAGCACCCCGCCCTGTGCCTCCTCCTCCGGGAACTCCTCCGCGTCCTCGTCGCGGTGGGCGTCCTCGGCCGCCGCGGCGGCGAGGGGGGCGAAGGCCGCCGCGTGCTCGGCGGGCGCGGCGACGCCGTTGACGGCCAGCCCCGCCGAGAGCAGCCGTTCCAGCACGGCCGGGTCCGGTGCGTGACCGGGGCGCTCGGCCAGGGACAGGTCGGTCAGTTCGGGCGTCAGGGTGAGGACGGCGTCCGCCAGCGCGTCGTCGACCGGCGTGTTCTCGACCGTGAGGGAGGACAGGCCGTGCGCGCCCGCCAGCGCGCGCAGCGACGCGGGGTCGAACGCGCCGCCGCCGGCCAGGATCAGGGTCTCCAGGGAAGCGAGGGTCGGCGAGCCCACGAGGGCCGCCAGTCCCGCGCCGGTGAACCGCGGTGATTCCAGGACGAGATCCGCCAGCGACGTCAGACCGTCCAGCGCCTCGACGCCCTGGTCGGTGAAGTCGCCCGACAGGACGAGGGTCCGCAGCCCGTGCTGCCCCCTGACGGCCTCGACCGCCGCGTCGGAGGCGCCGGCCAGGTCGATCACGGTGAAGACGTCGGGAGGGAACGTCGCGAACGCGGCGAGGCTCTCGCCGGTGACGTCCGCCGCGTAGACCAGCCGCGTCCCGTCGGGGACCTCGACCGCGCCCCGGGGCTCGAGTTCCACCGGCTCCGGGCCGGCGGCCTCGGTGTAGGCGACCAGGGAGCCTGGAAGTCCTTGCTCCGGAAAGTGAATGACGCGGTTGCTCATACGCCCCATGGTAAACAGCGATCACGGTCGAGCCCGGTGGCTGCCACGGCCGGCTCGAGGCCGTCGCGAGCGCCGCCTCTTTGTTCATACCTCATAGAATCCTGCCGATGATTCGGTGGGCCGGACCGAGCGGGTTACCCGGCGGCAAGCTGGCAGTCTCTCCTTTGTGAAGGATCTGATGGGGCATGAGGATCACCTCGCGCCTTGTTGATTTCCTACGTACACATGGAGGGGCGAGGATGAGCTTCAGCGACGAGGTGCTGATAACGGGCATGGGGGCGATGACCCCCCTCGGCGTCGGCGCGGCGCGGTCGTGGAAGGGCCTGCTGGCCGGGGAGTCCGGTGTGACGGGGCTGGGGGAGGAGTGGGCCGCGGACCTGCCGGTGCGGGTGGCCGGCCGGCTGCCCGTCGAGCCGGCGGACCTGCTCGAGCGGGTGGAGGCCCGCAAGTGGGACCGGTGCGAGCAGATGGCGGTGGTCAGCGCCCGCGAGGCGTGGGAGGACGCCGGGCGGCCGCAGGTCGAGCCCGAGCGGCTCGCCGTCGTCATCGGTACCGGCACCGGCGGCATCCTCACCACGCTCGCGCAGGACGACATCTACGAGAAGTCGGGCGCACGCCGTCTCTCCCCGTTCACCGTGCCCATGCTCATGCCCAACGGGCCGGCGGCGTGGGTCAGCATGGACCTGGGCGCACGGGGCGGCGCGCGGACGCCGGTCAGCGCCTGTGCGTCCGGAGCGGAAGCCATCGCGATGGGCCTCGACCTCATCCGGGCCGGACGGGCCGACATCGTGGTGGCCGGCGGCGTCGAGGCGTCCTTGCACCCGTTCTGTATTGCCGCGTTCGCGCAGATGAAGGCCCTGTCCACGGACCAGGGAGACCCGGCGGCGGTGTCCCGTCCCTTCGACGCAGGCCGCAGCGGCTTCGTCATGGCCGAGGGCGCGGGTGTGGTGGTCCTGGAGCGCGCCGGGTTCGCGCGTGCCCGCTCGGCCCGCACCTACGGCAGGCTGTCGGGTGCCGCGGTCTCCTCCAGCGCGCACCACATCACCGCGTCGGACGCGGAGGGGCAGGTCCATGCCATCCGGACGGCCCTTCGCGACGCGGACCTCGTACCCCGGGACATCGACAACGTCCACGCGCACGCCACGTCCACCGAGTCGGGCGACCTGGCGGAGGCGGAGGCGGTCGGCAAGGCGATCGGCCGGCACGCGGCGGTGACGGCCACGAAGTCGATGACCGGTCACATGCTGGGCGCGTCCGGCGCCGTGGCGGCCATCGCGGCACTGCTGACGCTGCGGGACGGAATGCTGCCGCCGACCCGCAACCTCGAGACGCCGGACCCGGCCGTCGACCTGGACGTGGTCCGCGGCGAGAGCCGTGCCGGGGACTGGTCGGCGGGCCTGGTGAACTCCTTCGGCTTCGGCGGGCACAACGTGAGCCTGGTCTTCACCCGCGGCTGACACCGGGTGCCGTGTGCTGCCGTAGGCTGGCGGTGCAGTCGGTTCGCCCCGTCCGCCAGGCGGGGCGTCGTAAGAGGGAACCCGGTGGGAGACCGGGACTGCCCCGCAGCGGTGAGTGGGAACGACCGCCGTCATCCGCACTGGGCCCGGCCGGGCCCGGGAAGCGACGGCCTGTAGGAGCCCGGCTCGAAGAGCAGGCGCGCCCGCGAGTCCGAAGACCTGCCACTGCCCGCGCGCCACCGTGGGGCGCGGTTACACCGGGACCTCGAGGGCGGGTCGGCGGCGGCAGGGGGGGGCACCTTCCTGTCCTTCGCGCGGATCCCGCCCGCGGGGTCGTCGAGAACTCGCGAAGGAGAGTTCCGTGACCATCGACACCCAACTGGCCGCCGGCCCCGGGCACAAGTCCCCGGCCGACTCGCGCGTGACGCTGGCCCACATCATGAGCGAGCACGACACCAACCTCTACGGCACCATCCACGGCGGCGTCATCATGAAACTGATCGACGACGCCGCGGCGGCCGCCGCCGGGCGCCACGCGAACGGCCCGGCGGTCACCGTCTCGGTCAACCGCATGGCGTTCCTCGCCCCGGTACGGGCCGGGGACCTCCTCACCGTGCACGCGGAGCTGGAGCGGGCCGGACGCACGTCGATGGACGTGGGCGTCCGCGTCACCGCCGAGCGGTGGAACGCCTCCGGGCCCACGGCCGAAGTCGCCACCGCTCAGCTGACCTTCGTCGCCATCGACGCCGACAGCCGCCCCCGCCCGGTCCCGGTCCTCGACGCGCCGGAAGCCGGGCCCGCGGGGCGGGGCGGCACGCCCTAGGGACGGACGTAGGGCCGGGTCATGATCTCCATGTTGTGGCCGTCGGGGTCGTCGAAGTACACGCCGCGGCCGCCGAAGAGGTTGTTGATCCGGCCGGGGTCGGTGTGGGCGGGGTCGGCGTAGTAGGTGACCCCGACCGCCTCGAGGCGGTCGATCATGGCGTCGAACCGCCCGTCGGGCACGAGGAACGCGTAGTGCTGCGACTGGATCGGCTCGTCCCTCATCTCGTAGTAGTCGAGCGTCACGCCGTTGCCGAGATCGACGGGCAGGAACGGGCCGAACGGCGCACCGACCTCCAGCCCCAGGATCGCGGCGATGAACTCGGCGGACAACTGCCGGTCACTGGCGTAGACAGCGGTGTGGTTCAGCTGGACGGCGGTTTCCGGCAGCTCGGTGGTGTGCGGGGACTGGGCGTGAGGCATCGTGGTGTATCTCCGGGTCTCGGGATTCTCAGGGAAGCGAAGACGCGGAGGAATGGGCGGGCCCCGTGCCCGCCTCGAACTCACGCCGAGGCCGGGGACCCAACTCGTGTATGGCCCATGGCCGACCCGGCAGTCACCCGACCGACCTTACTGCCCGTCAGGGGACGTGGCAACGCCTGGCATGCTACGGACATGACCATGGAAGCCCCCGAGGAGTTCGAATCGCACCGGCCCCGGCTCTTCGCGCTCGCGTACAGGATGCTCGGTTCGGCGAGCGAAGCCGAGGACGTCGTGCAGGACACGTATCTGCGCTGGAGCACGGTCGATCCCGCCGGGATCCGCACACCGGCCGCCTGGCTCACCAAGGTCATGACGAACCTCTGCATCAACCACCTCACCTCCGCCCGTGCCCGGCGGGAGCTGTACGTGGGGCCCTGGCTCCCCGAGCCGGTCCTCACCCGTACGGCCGCCGCCGACCGGCTCGGCCCGCTGGAGACCGCCGAGCAGCGCGAGTCGGTGTCGCTCGCCCTGCTCACCCTCATGGAGCGGCTCACTCCGGCCGAGCGCGCGGTGTTCGTCCTGCGTGAAGCCTTCGGGCACAGCCACCGGGAGATCGCCGAGGCCGTCGGTATCGAGGAGGTCCACTCACGGCAGTTGCACCGCCGGGCCCGCGAACGGCTCCAGTCGCCGCGCAGGCACTTCGACGTCGACGACGGACAGCGCAGGGAGATCGTCGAGCGCTTCTTCGCCGCCGCCCTGGACGGCGATGTCGCCGGGCTGGAACAGCTGCTGGCCGAGGACGTGGTCGCCTGGGCCGACGGCGGCGGACAGGTGTCCGCCGCACGCCGGCCGGTCGTCGGACGCGAGAAGGTGCTCCGCTACCTGCTGGGCGTAGGTGTGGGCGTCCGGCCGGGAGGAGTCCGGATCAGGGCCGAGTTCGCCGAGGTGAACGGCGAGTGGGCGGCCGTGCTCTTCGCGGGCCCGGCGCTGTTCGCCGTCGTCGTGCCGGAGATCCGTGACGGCCGGGTCGGCGGGGTTCGTACGGTCGTCAGCCCCGGCAAGCTCGCCTTCGCCGCCCGCCAGCTCGCCTGATTCCACTCCGCTGACCGCGCCGCGTGAGGTTCGAACCCGCCCGCGCGGGACGTGCGGCAAACCCCACTCCTACGCGCCCGCGGCATCCGCTACCGACGGCGCGGTTCCGAGCCCACTATCGGGGCAACCGCTCAAAACGAAAGAGGGTATACCCCGTGAAATCGAGGAACTTCCGCCTTGCCCCGGCGGTGGCGGTGGCCACCGTGGGACTGCTGTTCGCCGGCACGGCGGGGGCGGCGGTCGCGGCTCCGTCGGAGGAGTCCCCCAGCCCGAGCGCGACGAGCACCTCCGCGGGCGAGGAGGCGAAGGCCGACTGGAAGCCGGGTGCCTGGTACGACGACGAGGAGGCTTGCAAGAAGGCCGGCGAGAAGGGCAGGACCGACGGCAAATGGCGGGAGTACCGCTGCAAGCACGAGGAGAAGAACCACGGTCAGTACGACTACAAGTGGCACCTGTACTACCGCCGTTGAGGAGGAGGCGGGTATGACACCGTGCCCTCCGGACGACCGTGGAGGACTCCGGAGGGCACCGGCCACGTCCCCCTACCCGGCCCGGCGCCGGCGCTCGCCCGCCAGCGCCGCCGCGCAGGCGACGGCCGTCACGGCCCCCGCGGCCAGGAAGCCCCGGTTCGACCGCCAGGACAGTACGGACCACCGTGACTGCGCCGACAGCAGCGAGCCGGTGCTCAACCAGGAGCCGGCCGAGACGGCCGACAGCGCGGAGCCGATCGAGCCGAGCGACAGGGCGCTGCCGATCGAGCCGATGGACAGGACGGATCCGACCGAGCCGATCGAGAGCACCGAGCCCACGGAACCGATCGACAGCACGGAGTCCCGGGACCAGAGGGACAGAGGCGAGTCCGAAGCATGCTTGGCCATGCGCCGATCGTAGGCCTGACGGCTCCTCACCCGTCCCTCCGGAGCGTTTCGGCGAGCAGGGTCGCCAGTACCGTCCTGGTGACGGCGGCGAGGTAGCCGTAGTCGAGCGTGGCAGGCTTGTCGGACGTCCGGTGGTAGTGCGGGTTCCCCTCGCCTTCGTAGGCGCCGACCGTGACGTCGCTGCGTGCTTCGAAGGGCATGTAGTCGCTGGCATAGATGGGGCCGAGCTTGACCGGCAGCGCCGTATGGGAGGCCGCGGCTTGCGCCATCACCGCACCGAGGGCCTGAGAGGCGGCGTCATTGCCCGGGACGGCGTTTCCCAGATCGCGCTCCACCGTCACGGAACCGTCGGCCGGCGGCCTTCCGATCATGTCCAGATTGATGACCCGGTGGACGTCGGCGCCCGTGGCCTGGAGCTCCGCCGCGTACGCCGTCGATCCCCACAGGCCCTGTTCCTCCCCGGAGAAGGCCACGAAGCGGACCGTGGCCGACAGGGCGACCGGCGCGAGCAGACGGGCGATCTCGAGGATCGCCGCCACACCACTGCCGTTGTCGTCGGCTCCCGGAGCCCGTGCCGTCGCGTCGTCCAGATCCTGCATGCGGCTGTCGTAATGGGCGCACACGACGACGACGGGCTCGCCGCTCGTCGTGTCCTGCTTGGTGCAGACGACGTTGTCCGCGCTGTGGCCGGAATGCGACCAGGTGCGTCGGGCCACGTCCGTGTATCCCGCCGTCGTGAACCGGTCGGCTATGTGCGCGGCGGCCTGGGCGAGGTGCGGCGAGAAGGTGTGCCTGGTGTGAAAGGCCGCGAGGGCTTCCACCGTGGCCCGGAGAGTCTCTGCCGATACCGATTCGACGAGTGCCGCCGTGAACTCGTCCCGCAGCGTGCCGATCCGTTCCCGTTCGGCCGGTGCGAGCAGTACGGCCGGGCTCGGCGGCCGGCGCTTGTCGGGGACGGGGAACGGCCGGCCCTCGAACGTGCAGGGCTGTTCATGCGGCCCCATCGCGCAGCCCCACATTGTTGTCGAACCGGACAACGCGGTCGGCGGGCACCGGTCCGTTGAGCGTGGCGGTGACGGCCGGGTCCGGGGCGCCGTGCACGACCGCTGCCAGGAACGCGTGATCCCCGGCGTGGGGCGTCCACACCACGGGGCCGACGCGCACCGAACCGCCGGCCGGAACGGCCTGATCGATCACCAGCGTGCCGATCGACCGGAAGTGCGTCGGCCAGATCATCCCGGAGCTCCGGTCGCACCGGAAGACCTCGAGCCGGAACGCTCCGCCTGCCGCCGCCTGGGCTCCCCGGTTCTGCACGCGCACATACACGTGGTTGGGCTGGTCGTCGACGGGCGCCTGATGGCCGAGGTCGGGATCGTCGCCCGTATCGATGGCGTTGTTGCGGACCCAGATGCCGGGAGAGGCCAGTTGAGGGCGGGGGCTGGGCAGGGCCCCGGTGTCGGCCGGGTTGTCCGCGATGAAGACGTCCACCGGCCGTCGCGCCCACAGTCCCTGGCCGATGAAGGCCTCGTCCATCACCTTGCCGAACAGGCCACCGGTGAGCGCCGTGTCCGCCGTGATGCAGCCCTGGGCCATGCTTGCGGCATGCGCCCGGCCGGTGGACTGGCTGTCCGGCACGACCAGCAACATCTCCAGCATCGCTGTAATCATGGCATCGGCCGCCTCGATTCGCTCGGCGGGATCGGAGGAGTCACCACCCATGCCCAGGTAGCACCGCCACAGTGCCGTGCCGAGCATCGAATTGCGGAGGTTGGGTCCGTAGGTGCCGAACTGCGCGTCGTCGAACCGCTCGGTGCGGTCGAGCCGGCGTTCCGTGCTCCACTGGTTGGTGGCGTTGTTGTCGAACGGGAACGTCTCGGCACGCCGGTTCCCGGTGGTGTTGAACCTGTCCCGGTAGATCGCGGGCAGGGCGTCGCAGACGCTGTGCTCGTAGGACCCCGATCCACCGTGGTTCGCACCGAGCCAGTCGAACACGCCGTGGGTGTACTCGTGGACGATGACACCGAAGTCGGCGGCATCCGGTGCGCCGCCCTCGCCGAAGCGGATCCGCGGGGGGTCCAGCCCGCCGAGCCATTCGCTCTGGTCCTCGCCGTTCACCCCTTGGGCGTCGACATCGACTTTGACCATGTTGGCGTTCAGCGTCGCGTTCCCCAGATCGCGGAGGTAGCGCGCGGTGGAGTCGAGCCAGTAGTAGGCGTTCGCGCTGAGAAAGGCGCGATCGCTCGGGTACGTCCGGTAGGCGAAGCTGGGCGCCGTTTCCTGCGGCTGCGCGAACGTGGGGGTGTCCCAGTCCTTGCAGCGGATCCATTCACCGTCCAGCCGGAACTTCCCGCCGACAGCGGGAGCCACCTCGGCCTGGACGTCGTGCCGGAAGGCGTCGAGCGTCGCCGCGCTGGACCCTCCGTGCAGCGTGCCGTCGTCCGACTCGGTCACCGGGTCCGGTGAGAAGACCTTGAGGGTCGCCGCCACGTACCTGCCCTCGAGCGCGATCCAGAGCAGCTCGCCGGAAATGGCGTCCACCACGACGCGGAAGTGCTCGAAGGGCCCGGTGGTCTCCACGAGGAAATCGCGGACGAGATGCAGTGCGTCGTCGGGCCTTCTGCCCTTCCGCAGCAGGGCGGTCGAGGCGCTGGGATAGCCGGTCTCCGGCAGGGCGGGCCTGGATGTGTCCCGGATGTAGGCGAGTTCCTCCTTGACCACCGCGGCGGCATCGAATTCCTCCTCGAAAGGAGCGAGCGCGACGTGTTCGAGAGCGTCGGGCGCGCGGGCGTCGCCCGGATCGGGTGCGCCCGTCATGTCGAGCTCCCCGCCGTGGTCGACCTGAATGACGCCGGCCTGTCCGACATCGGCCACGGCCTGCACAGTGGCGCCCGACACCGGGATGTCGTGGTGGAACTGCTGGTAGCGGATCCTCAGCGTCGCCGCGCCTTCACTCGCTTCGACTTCCCGCAGATCGATCCCGCCGGATTTCAGATCGCCCGTGCGGGCCCTCATGAACTGCTCGATGGCCTTCCGGGCGGTCGGCGCGCGTTCCAGCGTCGCTCCCGGGTCGACGTATTTCCGCAGCACACCCTCGGTATCGGTGTGTTCCCCCACATCGGGAACCATCCGCAGAGGCTTCTCGGCTTCGGGGCCGGGCTGGTTCCGCTGCCGGTCGCCGTGATCCTGGGCCATGATGTGCCCTCCTCGACACGAGTGGTGGCAATCCGTGCGGAGGGAGTTGTTTTCGCAAATATCGTAACTCCGCGCGGTCCGGCATGCGCCTCGGGCAATGAAGAAGGCTGTTTCGGGGTGGCCGGTCAGGGCGGTGCCGTCCCACGGCCGGGGCACCCGGAGAGGTTTTACCGAACGGTCGATCAACCGGTGCCCTTGTTCGGATAGCTTCCCAGCATCCATTGATCGAGACGCGGACTCCTCCCGGACGGGCGGAGGGCCCGCTGGGAGGTATGTCATGAGTGCGGTCGACCTGTTCCGGACCGCGGAGGCGCTGCCGGGGGCGTGGAGGTCCCGTGCGCTGGCCGAGGTGGGAACGGCGTGCGTCAAGGTGTTGCGCATGGACGAACTGCCGGTCGAGGAGGAGGTGCACGCCACCACCGAGGTGCTGCTCGTGCTCGACGGCCGGCTGGAACTGACGGTGGACGATGCCGAGGTGACGGTGGGGCCGGGCGGGATGCAGGTGGTGATGGCCGGCTCCCGGCACGCCGTCCGCGCCGGGAGCCGAGGCACCCTGGTGATCGTGGAAGTGCCCGAGCGCGCGTGACCGCCCTACGGGCCACGGTGGTGCGGGTTGGCGGCCGTGCCCTCGGTGCTGAGGAGGACGATCGTCGCGTCGGGGCGGAGCCCGAGAGCGGTGCGGCGGTCCTCGGTCCGTACGGCGGCGCGGACGCCGGCGAGTGAGGCCGCGCCGCACGGGCCCGAAGAGACGCCGAGTGCCGCGAGGGCGTGGCCGGCTCGGGCGCTCTGCTCGTCCGTGACGGCGACGGCCGCGGTGAGTCCCTCGTGCAGCAAGGGCCAGGCGAGGGTGGAGGGCGTCCCGCAGTTGAGGCCCGCCATGATGGTCGGGCCCGTGGGCACGCTGGTGCGCTCGCCGCGCAGCAGCGAACTCAGCACGCAGGCGGAGCCCACCGGCTCCACCCCGAGCAGCGTCGGCGCCG
Source organism: Streptomyces sp. NPDC053048 (assembly GCF_044547045.1). Taxonomy (NCBI): domain Bacteria; kingdom Bacillati; phylum Actinomycetota; class Actinomycetes; order Kitasatosporales; family Streptomycetaceae; genus Streptomyces; species Streptomyces sp. NPDC053048. The sequence continues at coordinate 400,902 of NZ_JBITZS010000005.1, read as the reverse complement.
GGCCGAAGGGGCCCGCGTAGTGCGTGACCGCGGCCTGGGCCAGTGAGCCGACGCCGATCGGCACGGCGACGACGTCCGGCCGCGGCGCCCCGGCGGCGGCCAGCTGGTCGTCGATCTCACGGAAGAGGGTCGAGTAGCCCTCGACGATCCAGCCGGGGACGCGTTCGTAGCCGGGCCACGCCGTGTCCTGGACGAGCAGCGCGTCCGTGGCCCCGTCCGCGAGCGCGGCGGCATGCCGTACGGCGTCGTCGTACGGGCCGTCGACCCGTGTCACCAGGGCCCCCTCGGCGGCAATCGCGTCCGCGGCACCGGGGTGGACGCCGGCCGAGACGAAGACGTGCGCGCGATGCCCGAGGAGCCGGGCCATCCGGGCCACGGCCCGGCCGTGGTTCCCGTCGGTCGCGGTGACCAGCGTCAGCGGGCCGGAGACACCACCGCGCTCGGAGAGCGCGCGATGGATGGCCCAGGAGGCGCCCAGAGCCTTGAAGGCGGGGAGCCCCAGACGCGACGACTCGTCCTTCACGAAGACGCGTCCCACGCGCAGTTCGCGGGCGAGCGAGGGGAGTTCGGCCAGTCGTGTCGGCGCGTAACCCGGCAAGGAGGCGTGGAACTCCCGTACGGCGGCCGGGGCGGCGGGATGGGCTGTGGCGGTACGGGGCGCAGACCTCGCGTACCACCGGGCGGGGGGTTCGTTGAGCACCCCACCACCTTGCGACGGCCGATTCGTTCGGTCCAGCGAATGTTTCCGACCTGTATTCATCGGAGAATTCGAAGGATCGTCAGTGGGGCCCGTGATGCCCGCGATCACTGCTGGAGCCCCGGCGCGGCGGCCCCTCACGCCGTCCAGGTCCAGTCGGCGACCTCCGGGAGGTCCGTGCCGTGCTCGCGGATCCAGGTGTGGTGGCGGGTGCGGGCGTCCTCCATGGCCTGGCGTACGGGGGCGGCGCGGACGGCGAGGCCGGGGACGCGGTCGATGACGTCCATGACCAGGCGGTAGCGGTCGAGGTCGTTGCGGACGACCATGTCGAAGGGCGTGGTGGTGGTGCCGATCTCCTTGTAGCCGCGTACGTGCAGATCGGCGTGGCCGGCACGGCGGTAGGCGAGGCGGTGGATGAGCCACGGATAGCCGTGGTAGGCGAAGACGACCGGCTTGTCGCGGGTGAACAGGGCGTCGTACTCGGGACCGGTCATGCCGTGCGGGTGCTCCTCGGCGGGCAGCAACCTGGCCAGGTCGACGACGTTGACGACGCGCAGCGACAGGCCGGCGAGATGGTGGCGGACGAGCTGGGCGGCCGCGATCACCTCCTGCGTGGGCACGTCCCCCGCGCAGGCCAGGACGACGTCGGGCTCCCGGCCCCCGTCCTCGGTACCGGCCCACGGCCAGATGCCCGCGCCCCGTGCGCAGTGGGCGCGGGCCTCCTCCAGGCCCAGCCAGTCGAAACAGGGCTGCTTGCCGGCCACGACCACGTTGACGTAGTCACGGCTGCGCAGCACGTGGTCGGCGACCGACAGCAGGGTGTTGGCGTCCGGCGGCAGGTAGACGCGCACGGCTTCGGGGCTCTTGTTGAGGATGTGGTCGATGAAGCCGGGGTCCTGGTGGGAGAAGCCGTTGTGGTCCTGCCGCCACACGTGCGAGGTGAGCAGGTAGTTGAGGGAGGCGATGGGGCGGCGCCACGGCAGTCGGCGCGTGGTCCGCAGCCATTTGATGTGCTGGTTGACCATCGAGTCGACGATGTGGACGAACGCCTCGTAGCAGGAGAACAGGCCGTGCCGGCCGGTGAGGAGGTAGCCCTCCAGCCAGCCCTGGCAGGTGTGTTCGGAAAGGATCTCCAGGACCCGGCCGTGCCGGTCCAGGTGCTCGTCGGTGTCGACGGTCGCCGCCTGCCAGGCCTTGCCGGTGGCACCGTAGACGGCCTGGAGACGGTTGGAGGCGGTCTCGTCGGGGCCCACGAGGCGGAAGTCGCGCCGGTCGGCGGTGGCCTCCATGACGTTCTCGAGGAGGTCGCCCAGGACGCGGGTGGGCTCGTGCAGTGTGGTGCCGGGCTTGTCGACCGGTACGGCGAAGCGCTCCAGCGGCGGCAGCGGCAGCTCGCGCAGCAGCAGTCCGCCGTTGGCGTGAGGTGTCGCGCCGAGCCGGCGGCTGCCCTCGGGCACGTGGCACAGTACGTGCGGCCGGGGGCGGCCGTGCTCGTCGAAGAGTTCCTCCGGGCGGTAGGAGCGCAGCCAGGCCTCCAGCTGCCGCAGGTGCTCCGGGTTGTCGCGGACGGCCGACAGCGGCACCTGGTGGGCGCGCCAGGTGCCCTCGACCGGCAGCCCGTCGACTTCGGCGGGGCCCGTCCAGCCCTTGGGCGTCCGCAGCACGATCACCGGCCAGCGGGGCCGCCCGGTGGCGCCCTCGTGCCGGGCGCCGCGCTGGATCAGGGCGATGCGCTCGAGTGCGCTGTCCATGGCCGCGGCCATGGCGCGGTGGACGGTCGCGGGGTCGTCGCCCGCTACGTGCAGGGGCTCGTGGCCGTAGCCGCGCAGCAGGTCGTCCAGCTCGGCTTCGGGGAGGCGGGCGAGGACGGCCGGATTGGCGATCTTGTAGCCGTTGAGGTGGAGGACGGGCAGGACGGCACCGTCGTGGACGGGGTCGAGGAACTTGTTGGAGTGCCACGAGGCGGCCAGCGGCCCCGTCTCGGCCTCGCCGTCACCGATGACGCAGACGACGACGAGACCGGGGTTGTCGAAGGCGGCCCCGTAGGCGTGGGAGAGGGAGTAGCCCAGCTCCCCGCCCTCGTGGATCGAGCCGGGGGTCTCCGGGGCGACGTGGCTGGGGACGCCGCCGGGGAAGGAGAACTGCCGGAAGAGCCGCGCCATGCCCACAGCGTCCCGCCCGACGTCCGGGTACGTCTCGGAGTACGAACCGTCCAGCCAGGAGTTCGCCAGCACCGCCGGTCCGCCGTGCCCGGGGCCCCAGATGCACAGGGCGTCCAGGTCACGGGCCTTGACGACCCGGTTGACGTGGGTGTGGACGAGGTTCAGCCCCGGTGAGGTGCCCCAGTGGCCGAGGAGCCGCGGCTTGATGTGCTCGGGCCGCAGCGGTTCCGTCAGCAGCGGATTGGCCATGAGGTAGATCTGCCCCACGGCCAGGTAGTTCGCGGCACGCCAGTGGGCGTCCAGCTCCCCGGCTTCGCCGTCGGTGATACCGGTGACTGGTGGCGCTGTCGTGACGTCCTGCATGTCCGCCTCGCCTCGCAGATGGTGTGAGGGCCCGTACCACAGCGTCTTCCACTGTGGCCTCTGCTCGGCAACACCGCCAGGGCCGATCGGGGGTGTCCGGGGCCCCGGACGAGCACGGGATCGATCCGCGCATCGCCCGGGGGGACTCACCGGGTCACGGACTCACCAGGTCACCAACTCACCGGTCACGTTCTCACCAGGTCACCGGGATCCCGGCCGGCATGATGGCCATGCGGTTGGGGTGCCAGGGGACCTCCGCCGGTGGCACGGCGAGGCGGATGCCGGGCAGGCGGTCGAGGAGGACGCGGAAGGCCACGTCCGACTGGCGCCGGACCAGGTGGGCGCCGGGGCAGTGGTGACGGCCGTAGCCGAAGCGGAGGTGCGGGTTGGGGGAGCGGGCGGGGTCGAAGGTCTCGGCGTCGGAGAACGCGGCCGGATCGTAGTTGACCGCGTCCAGGGAGAGCAGGACCATGTCGCCCTCCTTCACGTCCGCGGAACCGAGCCGCGCGTCCCGGGTGACGAAGCGCGGGATGGCGTTGCCCAGGACGACGCTGCAGCGCAGCAGCTCCTCGACGCACTGCGGCATCGTCTCCGGGCGGGCGCGCACCGCGCTCATGACATCGGGACGCTGCAGGAGGTTGAGGACGGCGACGCCCAGGAAGCTGGCGAAGTCCTCGTAGCCGCTGACGAAGAGGACGGCCACGATGTTCGACAGCTGCCGGTCCGTCAGGCCCTGCTGCTCGGCGTTGAGGTCGGCGAGGCGGTCCGCGAGGCCGCGCGGCTCGCCGGGGCGGCGGGCGGCCATGTGCTCGCGCATGTACACGCGGATCTCCTCCCAGTTGCGGGCGAGCTCCTCGTGGGTGGGGGTGACCATGGTCAGGTCCAGGTCGGCCCGTACGGCGAGCCAGGCGTGGTCCTCGAAGGGCAGGCCGAGGAGCCGGCACATGCACTGGCCGGCGACCCACTCCGCGAAGTGGTGCTGCAGGTCGCCGGGGCTGCCTTCGCGGACCATCGCGTCCAGGCCCTCGCGGGTGACGGCCTCGACCCAGTCGGCGGGCAGCTCGGGCTGGTTGCGGCCGAGGGCCTTGAGCACCTCGTCGCGCAGTCCGGCCTTCTGCAGGTGGTTCATCGCGTCGAGCAGCTCGGGCGCCAGGATCGGGGCGTCCTGCGCCGGACTGTCCGCCTCGGCCAGCACGGAACGGGCGAAGGCACGGTCACGCAGCACGTGCTGCGTGAGCTCGTAGCCGGTGACGAGCCACGCCTGCTCGCCGGAGTTGGTACTGACCCGGGCCACGGGACAGCGGCCGCGCAGCTCGGCGAGCTCGGGGGCGAGCCGGTCGCCCTGCGTGCTGAAGGGGTAGTGCGGGAGGGCGGACGTGGACGCCTGCGGTGTGGTCATGGGTGCGGGTCTCTTTCCTGAGGGGTCGGCCTGGCGGATCGTCACCAGCGCACCGGCAGCCGGGCGGGTGCGCGCAGCGGGGTGGACTCGTCCCAGGGGATGGTCTCCGCCGGCACAGCCAGCTCGATGCCGGGAAGCCGTTCCAGCAGCACCTCGATCGTGATGGCCAGCTGCATGCGGGTGAGGTGACCGCCGGTGCACGCGTGGGGCCCGTGCCCGAACGCGATGTGCGGGTTGGGAGTCCGGGTCAGGTCCAGGCGGTCGGGCTCGGCGAACGCCTCCGGGTCGCGGTTGGCGGACGCCGGTACCGGGACCACCGCGTCACCGGCGCGGATCCGCTGCCCGTGCAGGGTGAAGTCCTCCGTCGCGACGAGGATGTTGATGGCGTTCATCAGCGGGACGTACCGCAGCAGCTCCTCGACCGCGGTGCCGATCCCCTCGGGCGCCTCGCGCAGCGCCCGCAACTGCTCGGGGTGGGTGAGCAGGACGAGCAGGGCATTGCTCGTGTGCTGGATGTTGGTCTTGTAGCCGGCCATGAGCATGGTGACGACGAAGCTGACGACGTCGTCACGGGTCAGCTCGCTGCCCGGACGGCGGACCTCGGCCAGCAGCAGCCGGATGTAGTCCTCGCCGTCGCTGTCCTTCTCCTTGAGGGAGATGAGCGCGTCGGCGTAGTCCTGCAGCGCGTTCAGCGCCGCGAGTACCTCCTCCATCGTCAGCCCGGACGCGCCGAGGAGCGCGAGGGTGTGCGGCAGGTAGATCTCGCGGTCCTCGTACGGCAGCCCGGTGGTCTCGCACAGCACGCGCAGCGGCAGCGGGTCGGCGTAGGCGGCGACGAGGTCAGCCGTGCCGTCCACGGCCCCGGCCACCATCGCGTCGACGAGCTCCCCGGCCATCGCCCGGATCCGCGGCTCCATGAACTTGAGCCGGCTCCGGCCGAACATCGGCAGGACGGTGCGGCGTACGCGCTCGTGGTGCTCGCCGGTCATCTCCAGGAAGGTCGGCAGAGCGGGCGGCGGGGCGTCGTCCCCTTCGCGGGGCGGCCAGGCCGACAGCAGCGGCCGGATGAGCCGGGGGTCGGCGAACGCGGCGCGCGCGTCCTCGTAGCGGCTGATCAGCCAGCCCGTCTCGCCGTTGGGAAGCAGTGCCTTGACGACGGGCTGCTCGGTACGCAGGCGGGCGTAGGCGCACGGCGGCCCGGCGGTACCGGGTTCGGACTCGGGGACCGGGATGACGGCTTCGGGGTGACTCGTGCTCGTGCTCACGCGGTGCGCTCCGATCCTGTGGGGCGTGCGAGGTAGCCGGAGGTGAAGAAGTACTCCAGGTACCGGTCCAGCAGCGCGGAGTCGACCGGCGGGCAGTCAAGTCCGCTGCCGGCCAGCGCTTCCTCGGCGTTGCGCTGCCCCAGGACCGGGAAGGTGCCCTTGAGGTACATCTCCTTGACGGACATGTCGGCGTTGCGGCTGCGGTCGACGCACAGGGACACGAACGGCGCCGTGGCGCTCGTCGGATTCTCGGCGACGTGACGCACCAGCTCGCCGACCCATCGGTCGTACGGCAGCGTGCGCAGGGCGAAGCCCGCCGCGCGCATGCGGTCGAGGACGTCCGAGAGCATCGCCGGGCGGGGGTTGGTGAGGTGGTAGACCCTGCCGTCGGCCGGTCGGCGCGTGGCGATGTGGACCACGGACTCGGCGAGGTGGTCGACGGGGACGAAGTCCATCGGCAGCTCGATGTCGGGAGCCAGCCCCGTCTCGGCGATCACCTTGAACAGCGAGCAGATGGCCGTCTCGGTGTTGCACGCGCCGTGCACCCGGTCGCCCGTCACCTCGTACGGCCGGTACACGGCCACCGGCAGGCCCTGCTCGGCCGCCCGCCGCAGCACGCCCTCGGCGACCCACTTGCTCTCCGCGTACCCCATGGTGAGCCCGTCCGCGTGGGCCGGCGGCAGGTCCTCGTCCACCTCACGTACCCCGGCGGTACCGAATCCGGCGACGACGGCGACGGTCGAGACGAAGTGCACCGGCACGCGGCGGGGCGCCGCGATCCGGATGACCTCCCGGGTGCCGTCGACGTTCGCCGGGCGCAACTGCTCGTAGGGGTAGAGGAAGTTCACGCGTGCGCCGTTGTGCACGACCAGGTCCAGCCGGCGGGCCAGCTCGTCGGCGTGTGCGGCCGGCAGCCCCAGGCCCGGCTCGGTGAGGTCCCCGGGGAAGCACTCCACGCGCCGCCACTCGGCCTCGTCGAGGTGGAGCCCGTAGCGGGCGAGGGCGGTGCGCACCCGCCGCTCGGCGTGGGCCGGGCTCGTCGCCCGTACGGGGCAGTGGACGCGGGCGGCCGTCGAGCGCAGCAGACGGTGCAGCAGGAACACGCCGACGAACCCGGAAGCGCCGGTGAGCAGCACGTGCTCGGGGTCCTGCGGGCGCGGGGCCGGGCCTTCGGCGGGCGGGAGGTCGAAGCCGAGCTCGGCTTCCTTGTCGAAGTCGACGACCGGTTCCGCTCCCGTCGTACCGCCGGAGCCGCCCCGGGCCTCGCGGACCGCGGAGGTGAAGCCCTCCAGCGTGGGCGCGGCCAGCAGGGCCCTGATCAGGGTGGAGCCCAGGGCGGCGTCGAGGTCGAGCACCGCGAGGGTGCGCGTGACGGCCTCCGAGGCGAGCAGGGAGTCGCCGCCGAGGTGGAAGAAGTCGTCATCGGGCATCGGGCGCACGCGCAGCACCTGCTGCCACACCTCGGAGAGGACGCCGAGCAGGCCCTCGACCTTCGGCTCGTCCGTCTCCTCCGTAGCCGTCGCATCGCCGTCGTGGGCGGTCAGTGGCGCGTTGGCCTTCAGGCTGGTGCGGTCGACCTTGCCGCCGCTGGTCACCGGGAAGTGGTCCATGGGCATCAGCGCGGGGACGGCCTGCGGGGGCAGCCACTGGGCGCAGTACGCGCGCAGGGCGGGCAGCGGCAGGGGGCTGCCGGGTACGGCGGCGGTGACGTAGGCGGTCAGCGAGCCCGACTCGACCTCGACGACGGCTTCGCCGACCTCGGGGTGGGCCCGTAATCGGGCCTCCACCTCGTCGAGTTCGACGCGCGCGCCCCGCAGCTTGACCTGGCGGTCGAGGCGTCCGCGGTACTCGAGCAGCCCGTCGGCGGTCCGTACGGCCCGGTCGCCGGTCCGGTACAGCAGCCCGCCCGGTTCCACGGCGGGCAGCGGGACGAACCGCTCGGCGGTCAGCCGCGGGTCGCCGAGGTAGCCCAGGGCCAGCCCGTCCCCGCCGACGTACAGCTCCCCTTCCTCTCCGGGCTCCGCGACCGAGCCGTCGGCCCGCAGGACGTGGCAGGTGGAGGCGCCGAAGGGACGGCCCAGGGGGACGTGCGTGGCGTCCTCGGGCAGGGGGCGCAGCACATGGGCGGTGGAGACCACGGCGTTCTCGGTCGGGCCGTAGAAGTTGACCACCGTGGTGCCGGGGCAGGCCGCGAGGACGGCGTTCGCGAGGTGCGGGTCCATCGCCTCCCCGCCGGCGGAGACGAAGCGCAGCGTGGCCAGTGCCTCGGGGCGGGTGCGGGCGACGAGGTGGAAGACGCTCGTCGTCAGATAGGCCACGGTGACGCCCGCCGCGTGGAAGAGCTGTTCCAGAGCGGTGGGGGAGAGCAACTCCTCCCGGTCGGCGATGACCAGGCAGGCTCCGGTGAGCAGCGCGCCCCAGATCTCGATCGTCGAGGCGTCGGAGGACAGGCCGTAGGCGTGCAGTACCCCGTCGCCGGGTCCGGGCGGGGGCAGTTCGGGCTCGGACAGCACCAGGCGCACCACGCCCCGGTGGGGTATCGCGACGGGCTTGGGGCGGCCGGTCGTGCCGGAGGTGAAGGCCACGTAGGCGCAGTCGGTCGCGGAGCCGGTACGAGCGGGAGCGGCGGTACGGGCGGGGGCGGTCGGCGTGGGGTCGCCGGCGACCGGGGCGAGGGGGGCGATGTCGACTGACGCGCGTAGACCGCGCACGCGGCGCGTACTGCCCGGCAAAGTGACCGCGGCACTCAGTCCCGCGTCCTCGGCCATGGCCCGCAACCGGGCCGGCGGAAGGTCCTCGTCGAGCGGCACGTACGCACAGCCGGCCTTGAGGATGCCCAGCAGCGCCACCAGTGCCTCCAGCGAGCGGCTGCCGCACACGCCGATCAGCTCACCGGGGCGGACGCCGTGGGAGCGCAGGCGCTCGGCCAGGGCGTCGGCGTGGGCGTCGAGTTGCCCGTAGGTCACGACGCGATCCCGGTGCCGGGCGGCCGGCGCGTCCGGCCGCGCGGCGGCCTGCGCCTCGAACAGCTCGGGGATGCGGCTGTCCCGGGGATAGGCGGGCGCGGTGGCCGGTGGAGCGGACAACGGGCGTGACGCGGATATCGGGCGTGACGCGGATAACGGGCGTGACGCGGATAACGGGCGCTGCGGGGATAACGGGCGTGACGAAACGTCGGTGTCGGTCATCAAGTCCTTCCAGCGTGAGCGGTTGTCGTGCGACGGGCCTGCGCGGCCCGTGTGGGGAGGGGCCGGGGACTCAGCCGGTGCTGCCGTCCGCGCCGGCGCCCTTCTCGGCGAAGTCCGCCGCGAACGCGGCGAAGTCGGCGCTGCGCCAGTGCTGCGGGCGCATGCGGAAGAGGATGTCGTCCTTGAGCTGGAACGAGGTCGCCGCCAGATACGCGCGGGCCTCCTCGGGGTCCAGGTACCGCTGGGCGATCGCCTCTCGCACGGCCGGGTCGATCGGGTCCTCCATCGCCGTGATCGGCCCCTCGACGCTGACGTACCGGTAGGGACGTCCCTCGTCCTGCACGCAGAGGCTGAAACGCCCGGCGGCGCGCAGCAGCCGCGCCTTGATGCTCTCCCGGGCCGTCCCGACCAGGACCTCGCCGCCGGGCTCGTAGCCGTACCACACCGGCACGATCAGCGGCGCGCGGTCGCCGCCCCGGGAGTCGGTGACGCCCAGGACGCCGACGCGTGGTTCGGCGAGGAATCGTTCGCGGTTGTCGCGTGGCATGGAAGGCAGCATGCGGTGGGGCTCCTGTCTCGGTTCTCGGTGATTGTGTGGCTGAAGTGACGCTGTTGTGCGGGCGTCACCGTGTGGGCAATCTTGAGAGCGAGTGATCAATCCCCGACCGAATGGCCAATAAACTTGGGTTTTAGGCGGTTTTGAGCCGCTTCTTGCGCCCGGTTCAGGGGGCTTTGGTCATGCCTCTCCGGCGAACACTCCTGCCCGTGCGGCGACCACCGCCGCCTCGGCGGCCCGGTCCGCGGCCGCCTCGTCGAGCGGCTCGCCGGTGGTCAGCAGGCGGTAGTAGAGAGGGGCGGAGACGGCCCGGACGACCTCGTGGGTGTCGGTCCCGGCGGGCAGTTCGCCGCGCTCGACGGCCTGCCGGACGCACGGCTCCCATTCGGCGACGCGGATGGCGTAGAAGCGACGCAGCGCGGCGGCCGTCTGGTCGTCGCAGGTCGCGGCGGTGATCACCGCCTTGAACAGGGCCCCTTGGCGAGGGTCGGCCAAAGTGCGCTGCACCAGGCGCGCGTTCGCGCGCAGGTCGCCGAGGAGCGAACCCGTCTCCGTGCGCGGCAGCGACTGTTCGGCCATGTCGGCGAGCAGTTCGGCGACCAGGTTGGCCGGGGTGCCCCACCGGCGGTAGACGGTCGTCTTCCCGACCTCCGCGCGGCGGGCGACGTCGGCGAGGTCGAGGCGGGTGAGGCCGCCGCCCTCCGCCAGGGCGTCGCCGGCGGCCTGCAGTACGGCTGCCCGAACGCGTGCGGTGCGTCCGCCGGGGCGCACCGTTCCCGGCTCACCGCTCACACCCTCCGAGGTCATAACGGGACTCCTATTCCATTAAGCGGGTCGTCTCTGTTACGTTGTACCCATCTTAACGGGACGGGCGTCCCGATAGTGAGGGTCATGGTGCTGCTCGAGCCGCAGGGCGCCGGGCAGTGCAAGGGGAAGGGAACGGCAATGGAATACAGAAGGCTGGGCGCGTCGGGACTGATGGTTCCGGCACTGAGCTTCGGGGCGGGCACCTTCGGCGGACGCGGGGACCTCTTCAAGGCCTGGGGCAGCACCGACGCGGCGGAGGCGCGCCGGCTGATCGACATCTGCCTGGAGGCGGGCGTCACCATGTTCGACACCGCGGACGTCTACTCCGGCGGCGCCTCGGAGGAGGTCCTCGGCGCCGCCGTCAAGGGCCGCCGCGACCAGGTCATCCTCTCCACCAAGGCCGGCCTGCCGATGGGCGACGGCCCCGCGGACGCGGGCACCTCCCGCTCGCGCCTCGTCAAGACCGTCGACGACGCCCTGCGCCGCCTCGGCACCGACTACATCGACCTGTTCCAGCTCCACGCGTTCGACGCGGGCACCCCGGTGCACGAAGTCCTCGCCACGCTCGACGACCTCGTACGGGCCGGGAAGATCCGCTACACCGGCGTCTCCAACTTCTCCGGCTGGCACCTGATGAAGTCGCTCGCCGACGCGGACCGGCACGGCTACCAGCGCTACGCCGCCCACCAGGTCTACTACTCCCTCGTGGGCCGCGACTACGAGTGGGAGCTCATGCCTCTGGGCCTCGACCAGGGCGTCGGCGCCGTCGTATGGAGCCCCCTCGGCTGGGGACGGCTGACCGGCAGGATCCGTCGCGGGCAGCCGCTCCCGGCCGGCAGCCGGCTGCACGACACCGCCGACTACGGCCCTCCCGTGGAGGACGAGCTGCTCTTCCGTGTGGTCGACGTCCTCGACGAGATCGCCGAGGAGACGGGGAAGTCCGTCCCCCAGATCGCCATCAACTGGCTGCTGCGCCGCCCGACCGTCTCCTCCGTCATCATCGGCGCCCGCAACGAGGAGCAACTGCGGCAGAACCTCGGCGCCATCGGCTGGAGCCTGACCCCCGACCAGGTGGCCCGCCTCGACGCGGCCAGTGCCAGGACCGCTCCGTACCCCTACTACCCCTACGAACGCCAGGAGGGCTTCGCACGCCTCAACCCGTCCCCGCTCGGTCGCGCGGGAAGCGGGGCGTAGCCGTCGGACGCCCGCCGCCCCGTCAGGGGCGGCGGCGCACCCCTGCCCACAGGAGGGTGACGACGCTCGCGGCGGCCAGCCCGCCGGTGATGCCCAGGGTCGTGGTGTCGGGCGCGCGGTCGGAGGGATCGACGAGGTACGGCTCGAGGAGTCCGGCCGGGTCCTTCAGGAGCACGACCTTCTGGCCCTCCTCGAAGTCGCCGAAGCAGTTCTGCTGCTGGGAGAGACGATGGGTGGCCCCGGAGGCGTCGACGACCGTGCAGGTGTGCAGTTCCGTCCCCTTGAGGTTCCGCTGCGTCCCGGTGGCCGCCACGACGCCGTCCACGGTGTCGCCCGCCTTCTTCGTGTAGAGGTCGTAGAACGCGGGCCCCGCGAAGAGCGGGAGCCCGAACAGCAGCGCGCACGCCAGCGTCGCCGCGCCGGCCCGGTGCCACAGCCCGCCCACCACGATCGCGGCCGTCGCCACGACGCTCAGGAACAGCGGGACGCCGAGCCACATGCCGTACGGGTACTGACCGCTCACCCCCGCGAGCACGGCGCCGAGCGGAAGGAGCAGCGCCCAGAGCAGCGAACCGGGCCACCTGGACGCGCGGCCGGGCTTCGTCGCGACCTCGGCGGCCGCCGCGAACCCCCCGACATCCCCGGCCTCCGCGATCACTGGGTGCGTCGGCGCTGGGCGGGGCTCGGATGTGCTCACGGTTCTCCTCTGCTTTCCGCTGCTTTCCGCTGCGACTGTCGGGGGAATCGTCGCACGTGTATACGGTCAGCGACCGGAGGGCCCGTCAGAGGGCCCGGCAGTGGGTCCGGCTGAGCGGTCGGCCGCACCGCACAGGGAGGCGGAGCATGAGTACGTGCGCGCATGACGACACGCAGCACACCGATCCCGTCCCCCTGCACCGGTTGCAGGTGCCTCCGCCGCAGGTGCCGCCGTTCGCCATGGGCTCGTTCGACTCGCTCGGACCCGACTCCCGGGCGGGCTATCCCCACCGGCACACCTTCTACGAGATCGTCTACGTCACCGGTGGCTCGGGGGCCCACGTCATCGATCTCGTCCGCCGGCCGCTGCGCCCGCCGCACCTGTGCGTCCTGCTGCCCGGCCAGGTGCACTACTGGGAGCGGGCGTCCGACCTCAGCGGTGTCCTGATGCTGTTCACCGAGGACTTCCTCCTGGCCCGCCCCGGCGACCGGCACCTGCTGCGCGCGCTCGGCGAGCGGTCCTGGCTGCACCTGCCACCCGGGCCGGGGGCCGAGCCGGGCGAGGACGCCGCCGGCATCGGGGCGCTGGTCCGGTCGATGGAACGGGAGTGCACCGCCAGGGCGGACGGCTACGTCTCCGTACTGGAGGCCTACCTGCACATCCTCCTCGTCCGTGCCCTGCGCCTGCCCGCCGCACGGGAACACGGCACGGCCACGGGCCGGGCAGCGGAGGTGTCCCGGGAGTTCGGCCTGCTCCTGACCGAGAGCGCGGGGGCCGACGGGTCGGTCGGTGCCTACGCGGCCCGCCTCGGCGTCTCGGTCGGCCATCTGAACGAGGTGGTGAAGCAGGCGACCGGCCGGACCCCCGGCGAACTGGTACGCGCGGCCCGGCTCCTGGAGGCGAAACGGCTGCTCACCGGCTCCGCCCTGGCCGTCGGGCAGGTCGCGCGGCGCGTGGGGTTCACCGATCCCGCGTACTTCTGCCGCTTCTTCCGCCGGGAGACCGGCATCAGCCCGGGAGCCTTCCGGCGGGCGGCGGCGGGGTCGGGGGTGGGAGCGGCCCCGGACGAGTGAGCCCGCAGGGTGGGTGAGCCGGCAGGACGGTGGGCGCCGGACGGCGACCCGCGGGAATCACCACGTTCCCCGAACGGAGTCCATCGATCCGCACGTCCGTTCTCCCTAGGTTCGTCAACGAGCCACTCACCCCCAGGAGGCGGACCATGACGGACGAGCACTCCGGCACCGGCACCGGCACCCCCGAGCCCTCGGGGCGACGGGCGGTCAGCCGCAAGACGCTGCTCAAGGCGGCACTCATCGCGGTGCCCATGCCCGCGCTTCTCGGCAGCGGCGTGGCCCTCGCGCGCGACCACCGGCCGTCGGACGCGCCCCTCACGCCGACGCCGTACTGCGACGACGGGGACGACCCGACTCCGCCGCAGACCGAAGGCCCGTACTTCAAGCCCCGGTCCCCGGAACGCGCCTCCCTGCTGGAACCGGGTACGCGAGGCACCCGGCTCACGGTCAGCGGCTACGTCTTCGGCCTGACCTGCCGCCCGGTCGCCCACGCCCTGCTCGACTTCTGGCAGGCGGACGCGGCCGGCGCGTACGACAACACGGGATTCCGGCTGAGAGGACACCAGTACACCGACGCCCGCGGGGCCTTCAGGCTGACCACGATCGTCCCAGGGCTCTATCCGAGCCGCACCCGCCACATCCATGTCAAGGTCCAGGCCCCGGGTGGCCCCGTCCTCACCACGCAGCTCTACTTCCCCGGTGAGCCCCGCAACAACACCGACCCGATCTTCCACCCGGACCTCGTGATGAACGTCCGCCAGGCCGGTCCCGCGAAGCAGGCGACGTTCGACTTCGTCATCGGCGGAGGCTGATCGCGTCCGCCGTCGGCGCGGCCGGCACGGCCGGTTCGCGCAAGGGGAGCAGGAGGAGCCAGCCCACGGCGGGCAGGGCGATCAGGGGGATCAGCGCGGTCCGCAGTGACGTGGCGTCGGCGAGCGCTCCGATCAAGGGGCTGGCGAGGCCGCCGACGCTGACGGCCAGGCCCAGGGTGACGCCGCCGGCCGTGCCGACGCGCCGGGGCAGGTAGTCCTGCCCGAGGGTGACGTGCAGGGAGAAGGGCACGTACAGCCCGGCCGAGGCCAGGACGACGAACAGATGGACGAGCGGCCCAGGGACGAGGACGACTCCGGCGACGGCGGCGACGGTCAGCGCGTACGACCACCGGACGACGGTGACGCGGGTGTGGCGGCCGGCGAGCCGGCCGCCGGCCACCGTGCCCACCGCACCGCCCAGGTAGAGGAGGAAGAGGGCGGCTGTGCCGGCGAGCTCTCCACCCCCGGTGCTCTGGCGGACATGGAGCGAGATGAACGCGCCCAGGCCGACGAAGACGACCGAGCGGCACATGATGGCTCCGGAGAGCTTGAGGAAGGAGGACCAGTCGTCCTTCGCGTCGGGTCCGGCCGTACGGGCCGCCGCCACGGCCGGGCCGGCCGCCGCGAGCGAACGCAGCGCGGTCGCGCAGAGCACCGTGCCCACGACGGCGGGCACGACCAGCAGCGGGGTGGCGTGCAGGCCGCCGGTGGCGACGACGACGGCGACCACCGGCGGCGCGGCGGCGAAGCCGAGGTTGCCGCCGAGCGAGAACCAGCCCATCGCCGCATGGCTTCCCCGACTGGCGCGCCGCGCCACCCGGGCGGCCTCGGGATGATAGGCGGCGACGCCGATGCCCGACACGGCGACCAGTGCCAGGGTCAGGGCGTAGGGGCCGCCGATGCCGCACAGGGCGACGCCGATGCCGCTCAGGAGCGTGCTCACCGGCAGCAGCCACGGAATGTTCCACCGGTCGGTGAGCGCCCCGAACAGCGGCTGCACCACGGACGACAGCAGCGAGGCGGCCAGGACGATGCCGGACGCGGCGGCGTAGGTGTAGGCGCGCTCGGAGACGAAGAACGGCACCAGGGAGGCCACCGCTCCCTGGTAGACGTCCACGCACGCGTGGCCGATCGACAGCAGGGTGAGGGATCTGTTCGGCGGGGGAGTGCCGCGGTTCGTCGTCACGCTTCGATCGTGGCCCCGGGGCCGTGTGACGTGCTTCCGATAAAATGCCAAATCATGCCGGAGATCCGCCACTTACCGCAGGCCCCCACCCGCGTACGGACCCTGGCCGCCGGGCAGCACATCGACGCCCATCGCCACGACGACCATCAGATCGTCTACGCGGGCTCCGGCGTCGTCGCCGTCACCACGCCCGCCGGCACCTGGTTCGCCCCCGGCACCCGCGCCCTGTGGATCCCCGCCGGGACCGTCCACGCCCACCGCGCCCACGGCCGCCTCGACCTGCGTCTCGTCGGCCTGCCCGCCGACGACAACCCTCTCGGGCTCGAGGCCCCCACCGTTCTCACCGTCAGCACGCTGCTGCGCGAACTGATCCTCGCCTACACGCGCGCCCCCGACGACGACAGCGCCGAGCGCGGGCGCCTGCGTGCCGTCCTGTGCGACCAGTTGCGCGCCTCCCCCCAGCAGCCCGTGCAACTGCCCACTCCCACCGACCCGCGCCTGGCCGCCGTCTGCACCCTCGTCCACGACAACCCCGCGGACCCCCGCACCCTCGCGGCCCTCGCCACCGCGACCGGAACCGGCGAACGCACCCTCAGCCGCCTCTTCCGTTCCGAACTCGGCATGACCTTCCCCCAGTGGCGCACCCAGTCGCGCCTCTACCACGCCCTGCGGATGCTCGCCGACGACACACCCGTCACGACCGTCGCCCACCGCTGCGGCTGGGCGTCCACGAGCGCCTTCATCGACGTCTTCCGCCGCGCCTTCGGCTGCACCCCGGGCACCCACAACCGCCGGTCCTGACCGGCGCGGGGATGCGGCCGGGCCATTGCCCGGTGTCCCGCCCCCGTGCACCCTGATGGTCTTATGGAGACAGGTATGCTGCCCGTGCCCGGGGCCGGGATCCACTACGAGGTGCGCGGCTCGGGCCGGCCCCTTCTGCTCGTCAACGGGGGTGACGGTGACGCGGCCCTGTTCGGTCCGCTGGCCGCACTGCTCGCGGAGGACCACACCGTCATCACCTACGACCTGCGCGGCAACTCCCGCAGCCGCCTCACCGGCCCGCCCGAGACGCAGTGGATCGAGGGCCACGGCCAGGACGCCCACCTGCTGCTGAGCGCGCTCGCCGGCGGCGAACCGGCGTACGTCTTCGGCACCAGCTACGGCGGGATGATCGGCATGGACCTGCTGTCCCGGCACCCCGGCCAGGTGCGGGCGCTGGTGGCGCACGAGCCGTTCGTGATCGATCTCCTGCCCGACGCGGACCGCTGGCACGCGTTCTTCCAGGACGTCTGCGAGCTGTACGAGCGCGAGGGCCTGGACCCCGCCCTGCGGACGTTCGCCGAGGCGATCGGCGTGGACGCGCCGCCGGAACCGGCGGAGGGCCTGCCCGAGCCGGTGCGCCGGATGCTGGCGCGGGTCCGGGCCAACATGGACACCTGCCTGAGGTACGAGCTGCGCTCGTTCGTCCGGTTCAGGCCGGACATCGCCGCACTGCGCGCGGCGCGCTTCACGCTGGTGGCAGGCAGCGAGGGGCCGGGCACGCTCCTGCACCGCACGACGCGGGCCCTGGCGGAGAGTGTCGGCACGGGGATCGCGGACTTCCCGGGCGGACACGTGGGCTTCCTGACGCACCCGGCGGACTTCGCCACGGCCCTGCGCGGGACCTTCGGGGGGTGAGCCGCGGTTGCCCGACGGGCGACCGGAGCCCCCTGCGCCGCACCGGGAGCACCGGCTTCCCGCCAAGTTGCCGGGGTCTCGTCCCACGACTCCCTTTCCCCAACGGCGGTCTGTAGCCTGCGGCGTGGCCGGTGACCGGTGACCCGCTTCCCGTTCGGCGGGCGGGCGCCGGAGCGCACGGCATGTACGGCTCGTGACCCATGCACTCGCGTCGACCGACGGAGGGGACACATGAAGTCGCACTATCGCCTGCCGGGAATCCTGGCGGCCGCCGCAGCAACGCTCGTCACGTCGGGGATCGCCGACGCCTCGGCCGCGTCCCCGGACAGCAAGCCCAACCCGAGCGGTGCCACCGCCTACGGCTGGGTCCGCAACGCCAACAGCGCCCACTGCCTGGCCGTTCCCGGTGGCAGCACCGAGAACGGCATCGGACTCATCCAGTGGGGCTGCGGCAGCTGGCGGGACCACTACTGGCAGTTCGAGTACGCCTTCAACAACGGCGGACGCAACTACTACCGCATAAGAAATCTCAACAGCCAGCAGTGCCTCGCCGTACCGGGCGCCAGCACGACGCCGGGCACGCAGGTCATCCAGTGGCCCTGCGGAACCTGGAAGGACCACTACTGGGGCATCGAGTACACCAACCAGGGCACGCGCCTGGTGAACTGGAACAGCGGCCAGTGCCTGGCCATCCCCGGTGCCAGCCGGGTGCAGGGCGAGAAGGCCATCCAGTGGCCCTGCGGCACGTGGGCGGACCACTTCTGGAACTTCTGAGTGATCGTGCCTGTGCCCGTTCCCGGCCCAGGGCCAACGGCGTGCCCGGCGGATCCACTTCGCCGGGCACGCGCGCGTGCGCGACCGGCGCGTACCCGGATTCAGCGGGCGCCGAACGCTGCCGCGTTCTCCCGCGCCCACTGTCGGAACGTGCGGGCGGGACGGCCGAGCAGCGTGCCGGTGGTGTCGGCGACGGTGTCGGGTACACCGCTGGTGGCCTCCCAGAGGTTGAGCAGCGAGGAGACCACCGGCGCGGGGACGTACGCGGACATCTCCCGCTCGGCCTCCTCGCGGGTGATGTGTTCGACGGGGATCTCGCGGCCCAGGACGCTCCCGATGACGGCGAGCTGGTCGCGGAAGGTGAGCGACTCGGGGCCGGTCAGGGTGACGGCGCGGCCGGTGAGCGAGTCGCCGGTCAGGGCCTCGACGGCGATGTCGGCGATGTCCTCGCTGTGGATGACGGCGCTGTGCGCCTCCGGGTAGGCGAGGCGGACGGGCGCGGCCTGCGCGATGGCGTGGGACCAGCCGAGGGCGTTGCCGGCGAACGCGCCCGGACGCAGGAACGTGTGGGCGATGCCGGAGCCGGCGAGGGCGCGCTCGACCTGGGCGTTGTGGTGCGCGAGCGGCTCGTCCTCGGCGCCGGGGTAGGTGACCGAGGAGGAGGAGAGCAGGACGACGTGCTCGACGCCGGCGTGCTCGGCGGCCTCGATCAGCTCGTGGATGCCGGCGGGCTCGGGGTAGAGGAAGACCTGGCGGACGCCGCGCAGCGCCGAGGCGAAGGTCTCGGGCCGGTCGAGGACGAGCTCGGCCGTCTCCGTTCCGGCGGGAACGGTCAGCTCGGAGGGACGGGCGCTGCCCGCACGGACAGTGCGGCCGGCGGCGTGCAGACGGCTGACGACCGCCTGGCCGACCTTGCCGCGGGCGCCGGTGATGAGGATGGTCACGATGACTCCGTTCATTGACTTCGGTCAATTAGATGCTCACATGCACATATTTGCTTGTCAACATGCATATGCAGGGTGGAGGTCATCCTGGGTAGGGTGGAGGCATGGCGAAGCACGATGAACCGCGGCGGGCCGACGAACTGCTCAACGCCGTGGGTCCGGCATTCGGGAAGCTGCGGCGGTCCTCACTCCTGGAGGTCGAGAACCCCATCTCGCAGAAGGACCTGAACCGCACCCTGGTTCTCAACATCGTCATGGAGGCCCGGCAGGGCGACGGCCCCGAGGTGACCGTCGGCGCCGTGGCCGAGTACCTCGGCGCGGACCCCTCGGTCGCCAGCCGCATGGTGTCCGACTGCATCGGCGCCGGTTACCTCGTCCGCGCCGCCTCCCAGCAGGACGGCCGCCGCACCGTCCTGCACCTCAGCCCCGAGGGCGAGGAGATGATGGCCCGCTTCCGCAAGCACCAGCGGGCGGCCTTCGAATACATCACCGAGGACTGGGACGAGCGCGAACGCCTGGAGTTCGCCCGCCTCATGCTCAAGTACGTCGACTGCCAGGAAGCCCTCCGCCACCGGGGCCGCGGCCGGGGCCCCGCACGCTGAGCCCCGCCGGGGGCCCAGCGGCAACGCGGGCGAGCCGGCGAGGAAATCAGGCGGGCAGCACGGCCTCGATGGCGGCGGTCACCTCGGGGGCGTCGGGCTCCGTCCGCGGGCTGAAGCGGGCGACGACGGTACCGTCGGGGGCGATGAGGAACTTCTCGAAGTTCCAGCGGATGTCACCGATGTACTGCTCGGCGTCCGCGGTGCCGACCAGCCCGTCGTACAGGGCGTGCCGGTGCTCGCCGTTGACGTCGGTCTTCTCGGTCATGGGGAAGGTGACGCCGTAGGTGGCCGAGCAGAAGGAGGCGATCTCCTCGGCACTGCCGGGCTCCTGCCCCATGAACTGGTTGCACGGCACGCCCAGCACGGTGAAGCCGCGCGGCGCGTAGTGCGCGTGCAGTTTCTCCAACGCTGCGTACTGCGGCGTCAGCCCGCACTTCGAGGCCACGTTGACGACCAGAACGGCCTTGCCCCGGTACTGCGCGAGGTTCGCCGGTCCGCCCTGGAGGGCGCCGATTTCCACGTCGTGGACAGACATGTCGTTCCTCAATTCTCTGCTTGAACCTGTGGGTGATCGGGATGTGACGTGACCAGTGGTCAGATTCACTCGTCTGCTGGCCAGTATGCGCCTGGAGTCGGCGGCCGGCGGTGGCCGGCCCTACCGCGAAAGGGGGGAAGGCCGTAGTGATGACGGGCAGTCGCGCTCTTAGCGTTGGGACGTATGACGTATGAGTGGAGCAGCGACGACAACGGCTCGACAGCCAACAGGCCGAGCCGGATTTCCGCCTTGGGCGCCGCCGCGCGACGTGTCCCGGCCGTGGGCCTCGCCCTAGCCGCCTGCCTGACCGCTTCCCCCGCCATGGCCGCGACCACCGCCGACCGTGACGGCGGTGCGGCGACGTCCGGGGCCGGGCTCGACCGCTACTACCGGCAGCGCCTCGACTGGCGCGGCTGCGTCCTGGGCCCGGACGACGACAAGGGCCGCGAACTGGAGAAGGCGGGCGCGCAGTGCGCGGACGTGACCGTTCCGCTGGACTACGCCGCCCCCCGGGGCCGTACGATCACCGTCGCGATATCCCGCCTCAAGGCCACCGACACCCGTCACCGCGTCGGCGCGATCGTGCTCAACAACGGCGGCCCCGGCGGCACGGCCCTCGAATCCCCGCCCGACGTCCGCAAGGTGATGAAGAACGTCGGCCCCCGCTACGACATCATCGGCTTCGACCCGCGCTTCGTCGGCCGCAGCACCCCGCTGGACTGCGGCTGGCCCACTGGCACGTCCATCTACTCGGCCGGCCACGACCGGGCGGGCTTCGACCGTCAGGTCCTCTTCCACAAGGGGCTGGCCGACAAGTGCCGGGCCACGAACGCGTCGGTGCTGCCGCACGTCAGCACCCGCAACACGGCCCGCGACATGGATGTCATCAGGGGCGCCCTCGGCGAGCGGAAGATCTCCTACCTGGGCTACTCGTACGGTACGTACCTCGGTACGGTCTACACCCAGATGTTCCCCGGGCGCTTCGACCGGGTGGTGCTCGACGGGGCGATCGCCCCCGGCGACTACGGCCCACGGTTGCTCCGGGGAGCCGAGCGCGAGAACGAGCAGGCGCTCTCCGACTGGGCCGCCTGGGCGGCACGACGCGACGACGCCTACGGTCTCGGCCGCACCCGCGCCGAGGTACTCGCGACGGTCGACCGCGTCGTCGCGGCGTCGGCGCGCGGCCAGCTGACCGTCGGAACCGCCCCCGAGACCTTCCGGCTCGACGACACGCAGGTACCGCTCCTGCTCTTCCAGGGCATCGCGGACGACACCGACGCGGGACGGTCCGCCTTCAGCGAGCAGGTCTCCGTCCTGGCCAAGGCGGCGGACGGGCAGGCGGCCCGCCTCTCACCGCAGTTCGCCGCGATCCTGCGGTTCATGCTGACCAGCGAGCAGTCGCACTACGGGAGCGTGCAGACCGCGATCCTGTGCGGGGACGTGCCCGCCCCGCGCGACCCCGAGCGCTACTGGCGCGACATCGAGCGCAGCCGCGCCACGCATCCGCTGTTCGGCCCGGTGACCAACAACATCGGTCCGTGCGCCTTCTGGGACCGGCCGCGCGAAGAACCCACCCAGGTGCGCCGCGACGCACCGGTACTGATCGTGGCTGCCACCGGCGACCCGCGCACCACCTACAAGAGCAGCGTCGAACTGCACGGCCTGCTGCCCGCTTCCAAGCTGATCACCCTCAAGGGGGCCAACCACCACGGGATCTTCGGCTCCTACGGCAGCGCCTGCGTGGACGACAAGGTCAACCAGTACCTGGCCACCGGCGAACTGCCGGTGAAGGACCAGACCTGCGTCAAGCAGGCCGGCTAGCGGAATCGCCGAGAGGCGCGGGGGCATGGAGCGATGCGGTGGTGAGAAAACGGCCCTCACCATCCGCTCGCAGCCGAAGCGTGGGAGGAACCGTGCTGCCGAGTGCCTCGAGAACCTCGGCGGCCGGATATCCGAAGAGATCAATGCCGCGGAGGACGACGGGACAGCCGCCGGCCCCGGCATCGGGGGTGCCCGGGGGACGGGTCAGGCCGATCCCGGCCAGTCCGGAAACGTCCTCGTGCCGGCCGTGACGGTCCCAGGTGTCGCCGTGGGCGTGGAGCGTCAGGCCCTCGTACCGCGCGGTGAAAGTCCAGCCGGCGCCGCAGACCCAGCCCTCACGGACGTCCGCCACCGTGGCGACGGCCCGCTGCGCGGCACGCTCGTCCATGCCCAGCCGGAGCACGCCCGCGCGGCCGGGCAGCCTGAGGCCGACGTCGGGCAGGAATTCGAACATGCGGTGATGATCCTGTCTTGGACCACCGTGGGCAAGCGGAATCCATACAGGAACGCCGCCCCGGGTCGGCCGGGGCGGCGTGTGTTTTTGTGTACGGCCGTCAGCCGGCCGCAGGCGCCGGCGCGGCCTCGGGGGTCTCGGCGGCACCGGCGGCATCGTCGGAGCCGGTGGCCTCGTCGGTGTCGGCGGGGCGGGGGATGCGGTGCATGCCCTTGCGGTCGTACAGGCGGGTGACGCCGAATCCGAAGAGGACGGAGACGACCAGGGCGATGCCCATGGAGACCCACGCACGGGTGAGGCCGGCGTCGGCCTGGGCGTCGTAGTAGAGGATGGAGCGCATGCCGCCGGTGATCGGCCGGAGCGGTTCGAACTCGGCGAGCGCGCGGAAGAAGTCGGGCAGTGCCTGCAGCGGAACGGTCGCTCCGGCGGAGGGGACGGCCATGGCGACGAAGATGATGGCCGAGAGCAGCATGCCCGGGACGCCGAAGGCGGCGAGCAGGGCCAGGGCGCTCATGCCGACGACCGCGATGGTGGCCACGGAGTAGAGCCACAGCAGACCGAGGTGGGAGGCGTCCATGTCGAGGATGCCGACGGTGGCGACCTCGACGAGGCTGCCCATGACGACGGAGAAGGCCAGCATGAGGACGGTGCCGATGGCCAGCGTGCGCACCCGGCTCGTGTGCTGGACGGGCATGCGCTGGCGGAAGGGCCCGAAGTCGGCGTGCAGGTAGCCGAGCGCG
This sequence comes from Streptomyces sp. NPDC053048, assembly GCF_044547045.1. Classification (NCBI taxonomy): domain Bacteria; kingdom Bacillati; phylum Actinomycetota; class Actinomycetes; order Kitasatosporales; family Streptomycetaceae; genus Streptomyces; species Streptomyces sp. NPDC053048. The sequence continues at coordinate 377,956 of NZ_JBITZS010000005.1, read as the reverse complement.
GTGTCGACCTGCGAGTGGATCGCGTTGGCGCCGAGCATGCCGCAGACGACCAGGACCAGCGCGTAGTAGAAGGCGCTCAGACCCATGGCGCTGTGGCTGCCGAGCGGGTGGCCGTCGGTGACCTTGACGGTCGCGGGGTCGGCGAGCGTCAGCTTGGCGGCCGGTGCGAGCGGGGCCTTCTGAGCGGCGGCGCGGTCGAGGAGATCCTTGCCGATCCGGGCGGAGGCGGCGTGGGCGGCCTTCTGGGTCGCCTGGCTTGCCATGGACGAGCCGATGCTGCCGGCCGACTGGTTGGTCAGCACCGTCAGGGCCGGCCGGGCGGGCTGCTTCTGCTGCTCGGCCTGCTTCTGCTGCTTTTGCTGCGGGTTGGTCAGCCCCGTCACCGTGGCGGTGAAGTCCTCCGGCACGACGAGCGCGCCGAAGAGCTTGCCCTGGCCCAGCTTCTTGTCGGCTTCCTTGCGGCTGAGGATCTGCCAGTCGATGCTGTTGTCGTCCGCGGCGCTCTTCTTGATGCCGGAGACGACCTGGTCACCGAGGTTGACGCGCTTGCCGCCCGCTTCGGCGCCGCGGTCGCTGTTGACCACGGCGACGGGCAGGTCGCGCAGATTGCCCTTGGGGTTCACGTTGCCACCCACATAGAGCAGGGCGAACAACGTGGAGACGACGGCGAGGATGAGTCCTGATCCGATCCACAGCCGCGGGCTGCGGAGCGCGGAGGAGGGCTGAGGGGAAGGCATGACCGCTCCGGGTGATCACATAGAGTAACTAGATACTTAAGCTATCCAAGACTAGATAGTGGCAGTATCTTCTTAGGGTGTCCAGTCGTCACCGGCGGCTGCCCACCCGCATCACCAGCGAGGACGCCGCATGAAGATCTCGGAGCTCAGCCGCAGGACCGGCGTGCCGGTCGCCAGCATCAAGTACTTCCGCCGCGAGGGCCTGCTGCCCGCCGGCCGGGCGACGGCCGCGACGCTGGCCGAGTACGGGGAGGAGCACGTCCAGCGCCTGCGGCTGATCAAGGTGCTGACCACTCTGGGCGGGCTGTCCATCGCCGCCACCCGGGACGTGCTGGCGGCGGTGGACCGGGCCGAGAATCCCGACAAGACCCTCGAGGCGATCAGCTACGCCCTGCCCGTACCCGTCGCGGCGGCCTCGGCCGGAGACTCCGACCGGGACGCGGAGGCCGAGTCGACCGCGGCGGCGGACGTGGCGGGTCTGATCGCGGCCATGGACTGGCAGGTCCCCGACACCTCCCCCCACGTCCGAGGCCTGACGACGGCCCTGAAGGAGCTCAGACGGCTCGACGTGGACTACCGGCCGGAAAGGCTCGTCGGCTACGCGGAACTGGCCCATGAGATCGCCCGCCTGGACCTCGAGCGCGCGGCCGCCTTCGACGACGACTCGCCGGTCCTGGCCGAACAGGCGGTCATCGTCCTCGCCCTCTCCGGCCCCCTGCTCGAACTGCTGCGACGGCTCGCCCAGGAGGACCAGGTCCGCCGCCGGGCCGCACCCGGTGGCTGATGCCCGCCGCTGCCACCACCGGTGGTCTGTTCGGAGGAGCATCCCGTGCCGCGGGAACGCGTACGGCCCGTTGTGCCGCCGGTGGGCAGCAGAATGGGGCGCGTCGGCCGGGAGGCGAGGAGGAGCACGGTGATCGTCGACTGCGCGCATTACCGTGACGGGCGCCGGCAGCACGAGGGTGCGATGCCGCTGGAGCGGGCGGCCGCTCGCTGCACACAGGGCGGGTTCGTCTGGCTGGGCATGTTCGAACCGGTTCCCGAGGAACTCGCCAGGGTGCGGGAGTGCTTCGGCCTGCATGAACTCGCCGTCGAGGACGCCACGGCATTCCACCTGCGGCCGAAGGCCGAGCAGTACGAGGACGGCACCGAACTGATCATTCTGCGCACGGCGCGTTACGACGACGAGCGCGAGGAGATCGACACCGGCGAGATCAGCGTCTTCCTCGCCGAGAACTTCGTGATCACGGTCCGGCAGGGCATCGCCAGCGAGCTGCACGGAGCCCGCGGCCGGCTCGAACGCCGCCCCGAGCTGCTGCAGGCCGGCAGCGCGTCGACGCTGTGGGCGATCCTGGACCAGGTGGTCGACAGCTATGCGCCGGTCGTCGCGGAGCTCGAGCGCGACATCGAGCAGATCGAGGCCACGGTGTTCTCCGGAACGGTCGCTCCGACCGAACGGATCTACTCCCTGCGCCGCGAGGCCACCGACTTCTACCGCGCCGTGCACCCGCTGCTCGCCGTCGTCGGCCGGCGGCTGCAGGCGGGCAGGTCACCGGCCGGACTTCTGCCCTATTTCCGGGACGTGCACGACCACCTCCTCCTGGTCAACGAGGAGGTCGCCGCCCAGCGGGACCTGCTGGCCACCGTCCTCGAGGCGAACATCGCGGTGATCTCCGTCGAGCAGAACAAAATCAATCTTCGCCAGAGCGCCACGATGGAGCGCTTGACGATCCTCGCGTCCGTGTTTCTCCCGCTGTCCTTCGTGGTCGGTTTCTTCGGTCAGAATTTCGACTGGCTGGTCACGCATATCAGCAGCTTCGCCGCGTTCTTGTCCCTCACCCTCGCCGGGCTGCTGCTGCCCTGTGTCCTGCTGTATGCCTGGCTGCGCGGACGACGCCGCAAAGAATTCCCCGTCCGGGGCTGATGAGCGAATTCGAGCAGCATCGAAGCGCGTATGAACGGCGCGGGAGCGGTGCCTAGTATCTGGGCGAAGGCGTGAGCCAGAAGAAACGAAGGAGGCAGTTTCATGCTCAATTCGAAGTTCAGCCGCCGTGCCGCGGTCGCGCTGGCGGCAGCAGTGACCATCGGCGGCCTCTCGGCCGTCCCGGCAACCGCGACCGAGTCCCGCGCGTACGGCATGACATCGTCCTTCGTCGCCTACGAAGGGACGAGCTACTCGGGACGGTCGGCCGACATCAACGGCTGCGGGCACCACACCATTCCGTTCCACGGCTCCTACAAATGGATCCCGCGCGGGCAGGACGGCCGCATGCACAACGCCGCCGACGGCCGCGACCCCGTCCATACCGTGCTCCGCAGCAACAGGGGCGCGGAGCAGTCCACGCCGTTCGGCTGGCAGAGCATCTACATCGTCTGCTGACCCGACCGAGGACCGGACGGACTGAACGGACCGGGCGGTCCGGGCACCGAAGGTGCCCGGACCCCCGACTTGTTCCGACCCGACGCAAGCCGGCACCCGGGAGTGCGCCCGAGTTCCCCGGCCCAGTCCTCGAGGGCGTGTGGGTCGCCCGTTCGGGGCCGCTGGGCCGGAAGGGCGGGTGCGCCGGTCAGCGGTCCCGCAGCGTTGCGGCGCAACGCTGCGGCAACGGCCTTGGCCAGGCCGCTCCGTTCAGTGAGAACGGGCAGGCCTGGAGGCGGGTGCCGGTGGTGACGGAAGGGAACCGTTGCGTATCTTCCTCGATCGCGAAGCGCAACGGCTCCGCGGTGTCCCATCCTGTGAGTCCCCTTTCCGTGATCCGCTGGAGGGGAGACAAGTCCCGTTGGCGCACGACGGGTTGGACGGATGGATGGATGGAGACCTCGGTGGACCGGCCGCTGCTGTCACTGAGAACGACCTTGGTGTTCCTGCTGGCTCTGATCGTCGGCGTGACCGCGGGCGCCCTGACCGCTTTAGCGGGGGAGGGGACGCCGCGCAGCGTGCTCGCGGGCCTGGCCGCCGCGGGACTGGCGGTGCCGTTCTTCGACCGCCTCGTCGCCGCCGAACCCGACGCGAGCCGGCCGCGGGGGACCGTGAGTATCGGCGGCGGGGAGGAGAAAGGAGATGGGTGAGCTTCGACCGCTGGGGGACGACCTCACGGACACGTCCCGGGCCCTCGCCCAGGCGCTGCGGGAAATGTTCGAAGGGATGGAGGTGTCCGTGCGCCGCTACGCGGCCCGGCGCCGACGCGATCCCGGGACGTTCTCGCGTTACCTGAACGGCACCCGCTTGCCCCCTTGGCAGGTGATCATGGACCTGTTCGCGGACCTCGCGGAGCACCGTGGAACCGCGGTCACCACCGAGGCCATCGAGTTCGTACGCGGACTGTACGGGTCGGCGGTCGACGCCGGCTCCTCTCCCAAGCACGCGGTGGAGATCCTGGAGCAGCAGTTGGCCGACGCCGACCGGGTCTCCCGGCGATCGAGCGTCCGGGGCGACGTGCTGGGCGATGCGCTGCTGGACCGTGCGCACCGCATCGCCGACCTGGAAGTGCGCCTCAACCAACTGGAGGCCGACTGGAGCGCCGAGCGGGAGCGGGCGGACAAGCTCGCGGCGGCCCACCCGGACGTCTCCGAACTCCTCCAGGAACGCAACGCCTTGGAGGCGGAAGTCTCGCGCCTGGGGAAGGAACTGCGCGAGGCGCGGGAGCAGCGTGCCGCCGCCGAGGCCCGGTGCGATCTGCTCGAACGACAGCTGGACGCCGTCGAGCGGCCCGCGGCGGCTCTGCCCGCCGTGGCCTCCGGTTCCCGGAACCTGCCCAGGATCCTGATCGTCGACGACCAGGCGGACAACCTGCTCGCGATGAAGGCCGTGCTGGAGACGCTCGACCAGGATCTGGTCACCGTCTCCTCCGGGCGGGAGGCGCTCAAGGCGTTGCTGGACCACGACGACTTCGCGGTGATCATCATGGACGTGCAGATGCCGGAGATGGACGGCTACGAAACGTGCGCGCACATCAAGCGCAGACCCCGGACGCGCGACGTGCCCATCATCTTCCTGACCGCGATGGGCGTGGATCCGGAGCACTCCGCCCGTGGGTACGCGGCCGGCGCGGTCGACTACATCAGCAAGCCCTTCGACCCCTGGGCCCTGCGCGCCAAAGTCGCCGTGTTCACCTCCATCCACCTCGAACGCCATGCCACCCGATGACCCCCGTTGTCCGGCCGGCGATGGATGTGTCGATTCAGGCTTTTCCGGTCTCGAGGACCTGGCGCGCGAGTGCCAGCAGGTCCGGGACGGCCGGGTGTCCCGGTCCCTCGCGCCAGGCGAGGGTGACGGGAACGGTCGGCGCGTCGGCGAGCGGGCGGTAGACCAGCGAGGGGTGCGTGTGGTTGCTCGGGGTGGCCGATGTGGAGATCCCTACGGCGCGGCCGGCGGCGATGGCGATGAGCCACTCGTCGGTGTTGGTCACCTCAATGGTGGCGACGGGACGGGCCGTCGACGGCCAGAGGTCCATGGTGGTCGTGCCGGAGACGGTGTTGAGGGCGATGGGATGGGCGGCGAGGTCCGCCAGGGTGACCCGGGGGAGGGCCGCCAGCGGGCTGTCCGCCGGCATGACCACCACCCGCTCCTCCGACAACAGCCGTTCCGTGCGGAGGCCGGGCGCGGTGACGGGACCGCGCAGCAGGGCCGCGTCGACCTTGCCCTGGGTGAGGCCCGCCGTGCGGTCGTCGATGCGGAGCAGTTCCAGCGGAGTGCCGGGGTGGGTCTCGTCCCAGCGGCGCAGCAAGGGGATGGTGTGATCGCCGAGCGCCGCCCAGGTGTGCCCGAGGCGCAGCGGCCAGTTCGTCAGCCCTCCGGGGTCGAGGGCGGTCTCGACGGCGGCAAGAGCGGCAAGGGCCTTGTCGCGGAAGATGTCGCCCTGGGCGGTGAGTTCGAGGTGGTGCGTGGAGCGGTCGACGAGGCGGGCGCCGAGGTGGTCCTCGAGTTGGCGCAGGGTGCGGGAGAGCGCGGGCTGGCTCAGGTGGAGACGGGCGGCGGCGCGGGTGACGTTGCCCTCGTCGGCGATGGCGAGGAAGGCACGCAGGTGCCGCAGCTCGATGGTCATGCCTCAGGAGCATAACCGCAGCGGATCAGGCATTTCACTTCGCATGGCCGACTTCCTAGCGTTGAGGGCATGACATCCACGCTGCAGAACTCATCCGCCACGACGGTCACGCCCGTTGTCCTTCGCCACGCCGCGGGCCGCGGCAGCCTCGGTGGCGTCGGCCTGGTGCTGGCCGGGGCGGTGACCGTTCAGTTCGGTTCGGCCTGCGCCGCGCTGCTGTTCCCCCGGACCGGGGCGCTCGGCGCCCTCGCGCTGCGGGTGACGTTCGCCGCGTTGCTGCTGCTCGTCGTCACCCGGCCCCGGCTGCGCGGTTACTCGCGCGCCGACTGGGCGGTGGTCGGTGGGTTCGGCCTGGCGCTCGGCGGCATGAACATCCTCTTCTACCAGGCGATCGACCGCATCCCGCTGGGTTCGGCGGTCACCTTCGAGGTGCTGGGACCGTTGCTGCTGTCGGTCGTCGCCGCGCGCCGCCCGGCCAGCCTGCTGTGGGCCGGCCTCGCGCTGGCGGGGGTCTTCCTGCTGGGCCGCGGAGGCTTCGGCCGCCTCGATGCCGCGGGAGTGGCCTTCGCACTGGGCGCCGGCGCGATGTGGGCGGCGTACATCGTGCTCAACGCCCGTGCGGGCGCCCGTTTCCCGCGGCTGGACGGCCTGGCGATCGCGATGACCGTCGCCGCGCTGATCAGCCTGCCCCTGGGCATCGGGTCGGCGGGCGGGACGCTGCTGGAACCGGGAGTACTGGTGCTGGGCCTGGCGATCGCGGTGATGAGCTCGGGCGTGCCCTACGCCCTGGAAACGCTCGCCCTGCGCCGGCTGCCCGCGGCGACGTTCGCGGTACTGACGAGCCTGGCGCCGGCCCTCGCCGCGCTGGCGGGCTACCTGGTGCTGGACCAGGGGCTGTCGCCGACGCAGTGCGTCGCGATCGCGATGGTGGTCACGGCAAGCGCGGGCGCGGTCCGCACGGGCAAGCGCTGAGGCGCGCTGGGCCCGTACGGCTGCCACGGTCACCGGAGTCCGAACGATGCCGAAATGACGACTCGACGGGAAGCCGGGACAGGACGACACTGCCCGCGATGCGAGGCCGCCTTCCGAGAGGAGACCGTCGTGATCCATCTGAGCGAAACCCTGGCGCTGCAGACTGTCGAGGACTTCCTCACCTGCGACGAACTCGCCCAGCTGACCAAGATCATGGACGCGGAGCACGCGGCGACCGGCTGGAAGCCCACCCACCAGGCCGACGTCGTCCCCGCCCCGCCCCTGGCGCAGGAGATCCTGCACAGTGCAACCGCCCGTGCCCTGCCCGCCCTTCGACGCGCACTGCCTTCAGTCGTGGCGGACGCGACGTGGGACTACACGGAGCTGACAGCCGGGCAGGAGATCCGCGCCCACATCGACGGCATAGCCGATCCCGGCACTCCTCCGCGCCGGATCGGGCGCCTGGGAGTCGTACTGGCCGACGCCGAGGACGGGGGAGACTTCTACATCGCCACCACCTCCCATCCCGCCATCTGGTCGGGCACCACCGTCGGCGAGGCGGAGGGGTTCGCGCCCGGCACGCCGCTGACGCACCGGCTGCCGCATGTCCACGACCACGGTGCCGTCCCCGAGTGGCTGCGTGACACCCCGCGCACCCGCTGGACCGCCGACGCCCCGGCGGGCACCGGTATCGCGTACGGGGCCCAGGTCGTTCACGGCGTGCTGCCCGTACGCGCGGGACGCCTGAGGAAGTTCGTCACCGACCTGATCGACACCCGTCCGCCGCACAACGGCTGAACGGCGGACCGCCGTTCAGCCGAGGACGAGCGGGAGTTTCGCGGCCCCCTCACCCAGTTCGGCCTTCTCGGCCTCGGTCGGGGCACGCCGTCCCGTGCCGATCAGCAGCGCGTCCTTGTCGGAGAACGACGGGGGAAACGCCGCCCCGGCGATCTTCTCCAGCAGCTCGCGTGACCGGGCGAGCCCCTCGGCGGGCGGGTCCGTCGCGTCCGGGAGGTGCGCGATCAGGTCGAGGTGATGCAGCGTCCATTCGAGGACGTACGCGGAAAGGTAGTCGCCCACGGTGAGCACCTCGTCGCGGGTGCCGACCCGGACCGCCGGGTCGGCGAGCCCGGCGGCGCGACCGGCGGCGGAACCGACGTCGTCGAGGTGGAACTTGAGCAACCACGGCTCTTCGTACGCGGTGGCCAGGCGGACGGTCAGCGCGTCGAGCGGGTCGTCGCCGGTCGGGGCCTCGACGACGTCCCAGTAGGTCACCGCGTCCCGGGTCGGCTCCGCTGCGGTGGGGGTGACGAGGGTGATCAGGACGTCCTGAGCGTCGATGATCAGGTGGCACACCAGATCCCGCACGAGCCAGCTGGCGCACCCGGACGACCGCGCGAAGTCCTCGTCGCGGAGTTCGGCGACCGCCGTGCGCAACGCTGCCCAGGAGCGCGAGAAGAGATCCACAGCCGCAAGCTAGCAGCGCCCGCCCCCGGCTGCGACTGATTTCGCCCGCCCGCGAATGCGGAACCGGCCCCGCTACTGTGGGAGGCCGGGAACTCCGGCGGACATCAGCAGATGGCCCCGGCGGTACCGTTCCCCCTCGAGCGGTTCACGCAGCATCCGGCCGACTTCGACGAAGCCGGCTCCGCCTGCCAGCTCCGCGAGGTCGTCGATCGGCCACCGGTAGGCCGTCGTCACCTTGTGGTCGAACGGCGTGACCGGCTGGCCCTCCGACTCGAAGAAGGCGAGCAGGAGCTGGCCGCCGGGTGCGAGTACCCGCCGGAACTCGGCGAAGTACGAGGGTATGTCCTGCGGCGGGGTGTGAATGACCGAATACCAGGACACGATGCCGCTCAACTTGCCGTCGGCCAGGTCCAGGGCGTCCATGGAACCGACCTCGAACCGCAGATCCGGGTACGCCTTGCGAGCGAGATCGATCATCACCGGAGACAGGTCGACACCGAAGACATCCAGCCCCAGGTCCCGCAGATGCGCGGTCACTTGGCCAGGGCCGCACCCCAGCTCGGCAACGGTTCCGGCACCGGTGGTGGTCCGCACGAGTTCGGCGTACGCGGCGAGTACCGCGCGGTCCAGTGGAAGAGCGTCGAGCGCATCGCGGGCGAGTTCGGCGTAGCGGATGGCCAGGGCATCGTAGGCATGCGCTGTCTCTTCGAGATGCGAGGAAAGTTCAGTCACAAGCGAGGACACTAACCTGTCTCTCGGGAGCCGAGCCGACCGGTCGGCCCGTAGCCTGCTGGGCATGGGACTGGACATCACGGCCCTCATAGTGGACTGGGCCCACCTGGAGAGCATCCCCGCCGACGCGCGCGAGGACGTACTGACGGATGCGGCGTATCCGGACGACGATGACGGCGCCCACTCCTGGCACCACCGGCTGCTGACCCCCTCGCCCCCCTGCTGAACCGGCAGCACTGACCGGCAAGTTCAGGCAAGCGCCGTCAGGAGTCGCTCGGCGAAATCCTTCGGGCGCTCGACGGCCCCGAGATGACCGCCGGGGAACTCCACCAGCGGGCTGCCCAGGAGCTCCGTGAGCCGGGCGGCCGGTCCGTGGAAGGGCTCCTGGCCGCGTGATTCCCGCCCGGCTGCCGCGACCAGTTTGTGGGCGACGGGACGCAGTGCCGCCAGATCCGGGGTGGACGAGGAGAAGGGGCACAGCATGTGCTCCAGGAAGACCGGGAAGTTGGCGTGCATCCTGGGAGCCATCTCCTGGATCTCGGGCGGCAGTTCGGTCGCCCGCTCCGCCTCCTGCTCCGTTGTCTGCTCCCCGATCCCTTCCGCGAACCGGGCCATCGCGGCACGGATCCCTTCCGCACGGAATGTCTCGCGGACCTCGGCGAAGAGCGTCCGGTACGGGTCGGGGTCCTTGAGGAGTCCCACCAGCGGCGGCTCGTGCGCGACCACCCGGCGTACTCGTCCCGGGTGGCGGGCCAGCAGGTCGAGCGCCACGATGGCGCCGGAGCTGCAACCCAGCACGCCGGCCTCCTCATCGGGTGCGAGGAAGTCGAGCAGGCGCCGTGCGTCGTCGCTCCACACCGGAACCCGCTGATCGGTGAGCGGGCCGTCGAGGGGGCTGCGGGACAGACCGCGCGGGTCGTAGGACACCACGGTGTACTCGCCGGCCAGCTCGGCCGCCATGGGCGCGTACATCCCTGCGTCGCCCGCGCCGCCGGGGATGAGCAGCAGGAGCGGCCCACTGCCGCGCTTCTCGTAGTACAGGGTCGCGCCGGGCACGGCGAGCGTGCCGGTCGTGGGATCGGGCTTGTTCATCGCTTACTCCCCGTTCGATTCTGAAGGCCAGTGCTCCAGGAGCACATGCAGGGACTCGAGTGCGCGCGACCAGGACTCCCGCACCGGGCGGGAGTGCCCGAAGCCGCCGCTGAGCTCCAGATGGATGTAGCCGTGGAAGGTGCTGCGCAGCAGCCGGCCGGCGTCGGTCAGGTCCGGCTCGGTCAGGCCGTAGCCGCGCAGCATGCCGTAGGTCAACTCGACGCTGCGCCGGAACCCGATGGAGTCCGCGACCTCTTCCGGCGCGAGCTGCATCTGCGTCGCCGCGTACCGGCCGGGGTGCGCGAGCGCGTAGGAGCGGTAGGCGTCGGCGAAGGCGATGAGCGCGTCCTTGCCGGCCCGGCCCGCCACTGCCGCGGCGATGCGCTCGGTCATCTCCGCGGATCCCAGCAGGGCGATCCGCACGCGCAGCTCCCGCAGGTTCTTGACGTGCGAGTACAGGCTGGCGTCCTTGACGCCGAAGTGCCGCGCGAGCGCGGAGACGGTGACCTTCTCCAGACCGACCTCGTCCGCCATCACCGCGGCCGCTTCCGTCAGCTTGGCCACGGTCAGGCCTGCTCGCACCATGGGCACCCCTTCTTTCCTAGACTCTCTAGGAAAGAAGCTAACATACCTAGGAGCCTGGATCGGTTTCCTACGAGCCGATGTCCACCACCCTCGCCCACGCGGGCGGCGCGTCCGGCTCGTACTCGGGATCGTCCTCGGTCCAGGACGATCGCGCCCGCCGCCGGGGGAACAGTCCCACCACCGTCCGGCACGGCGGGCGCGTGCCCGGCCAGGGCGTCTGCCCGTCCGTCAGGACCACGACGACATCCGGCCGGGGCCTCGCCCCGAGCGCCCTCGCGAAGCCCGTGCGCAGATCCGTGCCCCCGCCGCCCACCAGCGGTATCCCCTCGGCGCGGCACAGCGGGTGCGCGATCCGTGCCGCCGCGTCGCACGGCACCACGGTGACCAGGTCGCGACGGCCGCCGACGGCACGGGAGATCGCGGTCACCTCGAGGAGCGCGCTGCCCAGTTCGGCGTCGCTGACCGAGCCGGACGTGTCGATGACCACCGAGACCCGGGGCGGCCTGCGCCGCAGGCTCGGCAGCACGGCGCCGGGCACTCCCGCCGAGCGTCGCGACGGGCGGCCGTAGGTGTAGTCCTCGCCCGCGCCGGAGCCGGAGACCGCCGAGCGGACCGCCGCTCCCAGCAACTCCCGCCACGGCTGTGGCGGGTGGAACGCCTCCTCCGCCCACCGACGCCACCCCTCCGGGGCGTTTCCCGGGCGGCCGGTGATGCCTTGCGCCACCCGGAACCGGACCGCGTCCCGTTCCTGCTCACTGAGACCGTGCGCGCCGTCCGGCCCCAGCTCCCACTCCCGTTCCACTCCGTCGGCGCCGCTGCCGCAGTCCAGCCAGGCCGCGTCCCCCAATCGCGGCCCGAGGCGGAACTGGCGCAGGTAGTCCTCCATGAGCTGCCCCGCGGGCAGCCCCAAGGTCGCGGGGACGACGGCGCCTTCGGGCCGGACCAGCCCGTCGCCGAACACGTCGTCGTTGATCTCGAAGTCCGCCGCGATGTTCATCCGAAGCCGCTCTCCCGGGCCGGTCAGCCCGCGCTCCCGCGCGACCCGGTCACTGCGCCCGTGGTGGTCGCGCAGCAGGTGCGACACCTCGTGCACCCACACGCCGGCGAGCTCCTCCACCGGCGTCCGGTCGACGAACGCCGGCGAGACGTAGCACCGCCAGTACCGGTCCACGGCCATCGTCGGTACCCGCCGCGACTCGACGGTGTGCAGGGCGAACAGGGCCGTCGCCAGGTAGGGCCGGACCCGGGCGGCGTGCAGCCGGGCGGCGAAGAGCTTGTCGAGGTCCAGAGCCGGTCCCGTCGTGCTCGCCGTGCCCCGCGTCATCGCCCCGCCTTCGCGGATGCCGCGGCCGTCCGTGCCGCCGCTCGGTCCGCCCGCCGGGACAGGGCCACCGCTCCCGCGAGTTGCTCGATCGTGGCCGGAACGTCCCAGTCCTCGCGGCGCAGCGTGGCGAGCGTGGTCGCGGGGACGACCACCAGGTCCGGTGCCCCGGTTTCCACCGCCCGGACCAGCAGCTCCCACGCCGCGTCCCAACGGGCCTTCTCCGGTCGGCTGCGGACCGCCTCCACCACACCGTCGAGCACGGCTTGGCGCAGGTCCCCCCGCTCGGGCAGGACGGCGCCCGCCGGGTCGGCGAGCAGCACTTCGGGGTCCGGCAGGTCCATCCGGTCCAGGCTCGCCAGCAGTTCCAGCCCCGGGCCGTCCCCCACAGTGCCCCTGACCAGCAGGGAGAGTACTTCCCGGGAGGAGCCGGCCGCGGTCGCGAAGGCGGTCAGGGTCAGGGCCGTCTCCCAGCTCCGGGGTGACGGCCAGGCGCCGCCCCGGCGCGTCTCACTGCTGGGCAGCTGGTGTACGAGCCTGGGCCGGGCGGCGAGGAGCCCGCACACCGCGCGGCGAGCGAGGTCCACGGCCTCCGGCAGCTTCTCCGGGTCGAGCCGTGGCAGTGTCGCCCGGGGCCAGGTCCCGCCGAGGCCGCGTACGACGACCTCGTGGTCGTGGGTCCACTGGAGGTGGACGAACCGGTTGGCCAGCGGCGGGCTGAGCTCCCAGCCGTCGGCGGCCGAGGACCGCGGGTTGGCGGCGGCCACGATCCGGACTCCGGGCGGCAGTCGCAGGGCGCCGATCCGACGTTCGAGGACGAGCCGGAGCAGGGCGGCCTGGACGGCCGGCGGGGCGGTGGACAGTTCGTCGAGGAACAGCAGCCCCCGTCCGGCTCGTACCAGGCGCACGGCCCAGTCCGGCGGGGCCATCGGAACCCCCTGCTCCGCGGGGTCGTCCCCCACGACGGGCAGGCCCGAGAAGTCGGATGGTTCGTGCACGCTGGCGATCACTGTGGTCAGTGGGAGGTCCAGGGACTCGGAGAGCTGCGTCAGGGCCGCGGTCTTGCCGATCCCCGGCTCGCCCCACAGGAGGACGGGCAGGTCGGCGGCGACGGCCAGGGTCAGGGCCTCGAGTTGGTTGTCGGGGCGCGGCTCGGTGGTCGTGTCGCGGAGCAGGGCCAGCAGCTCGCCGGCGACGGCGAGTTGCGAGGCATGGGCCGGACCGGAGGGAGTGCCGGCGGGGGCGTCGGTGAGGGTATAAGGGGTGCAAGTGGGCATAGGTGATTACCTGTCGGTTCGTGGTGAGGGGAGTGAGGGCAGAAGAGGACAGGGCAGTGGCCCCGAGTCGGTGACGAGTCAGCGAGAGGGCTGTGAGCGGCGGTCGAGGTGACGGCGGTGACGGCGACGGCCTTCAGCGCGGACGTCCCCCGGTGCGGGTGCGGGTGTGGCTGCGGATGCGGGCCCGGGGCCGATCAGACCGGCCCTGTACAGCCCGTACGTGATCCGCCTCTGCGCGGCCGTCTCCAGTTCGTCCCGCAGCGCGCCGGCGCGCAGCAGCGCGTCGGGGCCCAGCAGGCCCTCGACGACGGCCAGTGCGCCGGCCGTGTCTCCGTGGTCCAGGCGTTCGCGGACGCCGGTGAGGCAGTCCGGACGGCGGTGCGCCTCGTCGATCGCCCGTAGACAGGGCAGTGGGGTGCCGGTCAGCGCGACCAGCAGTTCCTCCCGCCGGATCTCGGCCGGATCGTGGTCCAGCGGGACCAGTACGCCGTCGACCAGGCCGATCCGGTGCCGGGCTCCCCGGCACTCCACGAGCCGCGGCTGTCCGGGCCCGTCAGGAGTGCGGGGCGGACCGGTCGGCGCATGGTCCGGTACGAGTGCCGAGGCGACCAGCGGATGCAGCCGGCCGGCCTCGATCGCACCGGTGCGGATCAACTCCAGATCGGGCAGCACCCAGGTCGCCGCGTCGGGCAGGACGGGCAGCGTGGACACGTCACCGGCTGATTCCGCCGCTGCGATCCGCGGTACGGGCGGCGCGGCGGCGCTCCCGTCCGGGGCCAGGTCCAGGACGAGCCGGTGCCGGGCCCCGAGCCGTACGGTCACGGCACCGGCGGACCGTCCCTCGGCGCGGAGCACGATCCCGGCCTCGGCCGCCCACCGGTCGACGGCGCACCGATACCCCTGCGGCACGGGAACCGGCACGGGCGCCGGCACGGGACCGCCACCGTCGCCCGACGGCCGGTCGGCCCCGGACCGTACCCGCAGCTCGTCCGTCCTGCGCGCGTCCCACAGATGACGGTGCAGGTCGAGGCGGAACCGCCGGTGGGGGTGGGGATGGGGATGACGGCGGGCACTGGGCTCGGCGTGCGTCCCGTCCCACAGCGCGAGGCTGATGCGCTGGCCGGCGTCCGCCCAAGCGGGCGGCGTCCGGACCACGAGGCGCACCGGACGCGTGCCGTCACGCCCTTCGGCGTCGTACCGGGCCAGAGCGATGGTCAGCCCCGGCCGCAGCAGCCCGTCGGGGGCGATCCTGGGCATGTGCCAGCGCAGCAGGTCGGGCGCCAAGTGCCGGAGATCGGCCCGGATGCGGGCCGCGAGTTCCCGGCCGTGGCCACGGGCCACGGAACGGAGGTCGAGATCGACATCGATGCCTGCGGCGGCGCACGCCCCCGCCCAGTCCCCGGCACGGCGGCGGGCGGTCGCAGTCTCGATCATGGAGGGCGGCACGGCGAACTCGCGCACGCGCAGCCAGAAGGAAAGGCGGGAATCCCCTGTCGCGGTCTGAGTGAGCATCAGCACTCACCTTGCGCGGACGGGGCCCCCAATCTGTTACCAGAAGGAGTCATCATCGCGGTGATCTTAGCGCGCCTCACCGCGATCCCACCAAGTGTTTTCGCGAGAGCGGCTCGGAGCCGCCCAGGCTCCGCTCATCCGGTAGGTGGATTCCCTGTGCTGGACTGCCCGAGGAGGCGCTGGAGCCAGCGGGTGCGGGCGTTGCGGGCGTCCTGTGTGATGGTTGCGCGGGGTGCCAGGCCGTCGAAGCCGTGGTAGGCGCCGGGCCATACGTGCAGTTCGGCCTGGCCGCCTGCCTGCCAGATGGCGTTGGCGTAGGCCACGTCCTCGTCCCGGAACATCTCGGCCGAGCCGACCTCGATGTAGGCCGGGGGCAGTCCGGAGAGATCCGTGGCGCGGGCGGGGGCCGCGTAGGGCGGGAGGTCCGTGGCGCCGTAGCGGTCGCCCAGCAGTGCCTTCCATACGGTCGTGTGGGAGGTGAGGTCCCACACGCCGTGGCCTGACATCTGGTGGCTGGAGAAGGTGCTGTTGCGGTCGTCGAGCATCGGGCACAGCAGCAGTTGTCCCAGTGGTGCGGGGCCGCCGCGGTCCCGGGTCAGCAGGGTGAGGGCCGCGGCGAGGCCGCCACCGGCGCTCTTGCCGCCGATGACGATGCGGTCCGCGTCGATGTCCAGTTCGGCCGCGTGTCCGGCCGCCCAGACGAGTCCGGCATAGCAGTCCTCCAGCGGTCCCGGGTACCGCGTCCGCGGCGCCAGCCGGTACTCGACCGAGATGACAGCCAGTCCCAGCGGGAGGGCCCACTCGCTGAGGATCCGGGGAAGCACGGACCACGCGTTGCCCATGATCATCGCGCCGCCGTGCATGTAGTACAGCAGAGGCAGCGGCCCGGCGAGCCCGGACGGCCGCGCGCTCACGAGCGTGACGTCCGGCCCGTCCGGTGGTCCCGGTACACGGAACTCCGTGACCTCGAAACGGCCGTCGGCGCGCAGGTCCTCGGCCGTCGGCCTGGGCCGCGTCGCGGCATCCCGCTCCTGCCGGGCCTGGAGGTTGTCCGGGGTGACCGGCTCCCTCGACTCCTTGCTCAAGCCCGCCAGGACGACGCCCAGTTCGGGGTCGAAGGGAGGCACCGCCCTCGCTACCGCCCTCGGCACCGCCGTCGGTACCGCCGTCGGTGCCGGGACACGGCCGGGCTCCGGCGGCACACGGCGGACACTCATGACCCGGCCCCCGGCCGGACGCCGGGATTCCACCCGGCAGCCTTGCCGAAACCGCCTTGCCGTACGCATGTACATCCGGGGAACGCTCGCCTGAAACCCATACGGCGTAGCCAACCACACGGCCCCGCCGGGCAACACCGCCGTCTCCCGCCCGAGACGGTGAAGTCTCCGTTGTCAGTGGGCGGGGCTGAGGTCCCCTCGCCTGCGGCGCCTTGTCGGCGCGCGCCCCGGCGAAGGCGCAGCTGATGACAGTACCTATGGCACTCTGACCTCCGTGGATGAGAAGCTGTGGCTGCGCAACCAGACGTGGGCCGATGTGAAACCGACGGGCCGCCCGTTCGACGCTGACGCCGCGTACGACATCGTCGCCGCGATTCCGATCCCGATCGTGGAGCAGGAAGCCGCGTACTCGCGGGGCTACCCGTATGAGGAGGCGGTGACCCGCGCCCTCGTCGACCGGTTCGGCATCTGGGTCGTCGGCTGGCACCACTCGACGCACTTCGGAGGCCCCGTCGAAGCCTGGTGCTGCTCCTCCGACTCGGTGACGACCGTCGACGAAACCCCCGACCGGGTCGTCGACTCGCTGGAGGAATGGCGGGAGTGGCTCGACGAACTCGATGAGAAATTCGCCCGTCTTTCTCCCGCCCCCGGCGCCTCGGCCGAGGACCGGGAGTGGGCGTGGGAACGGGCGGTGGCCCGGTTGGTGACACTGGTGCTGGACCGCACCTCCTGCGAGGCCGCCTGGTACGGGCACTGCGAGCTGGTGCTGCGCTGGTACCTGGAGAGCAACGACGTCGAGGCCGGGCGGGCGGCGGAGTGGGTGGGGGAAGCCATCGGAGGCCGCTTCAAGAGCTGGGTCGAGCCGCGGCTTCCGGTGATCGACGACGTGGCCGAGCGGATAGCCGCCCATGCGGATCGCTGACTCCCCCAGGGCGGCCGACGCCCTGCTGACCTGGCAGCACGTCCGCGAACAGGTCGACTGGACCCGCGCCTGCCCCCACATCGCCGGCCCTGTCCAGGGGGACCGCGACGGCGACGGGATCGCGGAGTACGCTGCCGCGTCCCGAGCCACCCGGGGCGAGGACCGTGCCCGACGCCTCACGGCTGCGTGGCAGCAGGCGTACGCGGACGCCCGCGCCGGCCGCGCCCTCGACTTCGAGCGGCTCGCCGCCTGGCAGAGCACCGTACTCGGCATCCCTCTCGCCGCGTTCCGCGCGGGAACGGCGTACGCCAAGCGCGGAAGCGAACGGTACGGCCTGCACGCCGACACCCCGCAACGCTTCGCGTCCTGCCTCGCCCAGAGCCGCGAACCGGCCGTTCCCCTTCCCGCCCGTGCCGCTCGCCTCTACCTCGACGTCTGCTTCTTCCACCCCTTCGACGACGGCAACGCCCGCGCCGCACTGCTCGCCCTGGGACACCTGCTCGCCACGCAGGACATCGTGCTCAGCTGGATCAGGCCACTCGCGGTGGCCCGCTACGCCGACGACCCGGAGGGCGCCGCCGAACTGGCCAGCGTAGTGCACCTGCTGATCACCCGCCAGGGCGGCCGGGCCCACGGGACCTGTCCTGAGCTCAGGTTCGCTCGGTAGCCGGAACAGCCGGCGGGTTGCGGCAGGGGAGCAGCGCCTGCCGAAATTCGTTTCACGCCGTGGCGGGAGGCACCCTACTGTGGCGCGGTGACGACTCAGATGATCATCCTCAACGGTGGTTCCAGCGCAGGGAAGTCCGGAATCGTACGATGCCTGCAGGCTGTGCTGCCGGATCCGTGGCTGGCGTTCGGTGTCGATTCGTTCGTCGATGCGCTTCCCGCGAAGATGCAGGCGTCGGATGCGGGGATCGAGATCGCGGCAGACGGTCGAGTGAGCGTCGGGGCCGACTTCCGGGCGCTGGAGGAGGCCTGGATCGAGGGCGTGGTGGCGATGGCCCGTGCCGGCGCCAGGGTCGTCATCGATGAGGTCTTCCTCGGCGGAGCGGCGTCCCAGCAGCGGTGGCAGAAGGCGCTCGGTGATGTGGACGTGCTGTGGGTCGGCGTCAGGTGCGAGAGTTCGGTCGCGGCCGGCCGTGAGGTCGCACGGGGAGATCGGGTCCATGGAATGGCTTCGTTGCAGGCGGACGTGGTTCACGAGGGCGTGATCTACGACCTGGAAGTGGACACGACGCACACCGAGTCCCTGGCGTGCGCGCGGACCATCGCCGCCCACGTCAGCTGATCGTCGGATCACCTCGCGGCCGGGCTACCCGGAGCAAGAGGCTCTTCACAGCGGCGGTTCCGGGCCCGCTCGTTTTCCGCCCGCTTCTGCGGGCGAGTTTTACCGGGAGGGACGCAGCGGAAGGGGAGACCATGACGGTGATCGTCGGGCTCGTGCACGACGGGCGGGTGTACCTGGGCGGGGACTCGGCGGGTGTCTCCGGCAGCAGGCTGACCGTTCGCCGGGACCCGAAGATATTCCGCAACGGCCCCTACGCCATGGGCTTCACCACCAGCTTCCGCATGGGGCAGCTGCTGCACCACGCGTTCAGGGCGCCCAAGCCCGAGGGCGACCTGGACCGGTTCATGACCACCGTCTTCGTCGACAAGCTCCGCACCTGCCTGAAGGACGGCGGCTGGGCACGCAAGGACTCCGAGCAGGAGCAGGCCGGCACGTTCCTCGTCGGCGTGTACGACCGGCTGTTCGCCGTCCACGACGACTACCAGATAGCCGAGCCCGCCGACGGGTACGCGGCCGTGGGGTGCGGGGACGAATTCGCACTGGGCGCGCTGCACGCCACCGCCGACCTGGGGCTCAAGCCACGTAAACGTCTGACACTGGCTCTCACAGCTGCGGGCTACCACAGCGCCGGGGTCTGCGCGCCGTTCAGGTACGTCACCGCACCGAGGCGCCCCTGCTGATCTCTGCCGATCTGCCGATCTGCTGATCGCAGGTTGCGACGGCTACGGGCGTCGCCCGTACCCGGTCGCTCCGCGGGGTTTGAACACCGACAGCGCCACAGCCGTCAGCAGTGCGAGCAGGGCGGCGCTCGCGTCCACGACCATCTGGGCGCGCAGGGTCGTCAGTTGTGCGGTGGTCGGCTCGGTACGGGCGGCCGCGTCGGCCAGACGCCCGATGGGTCGCATGTGCACGAGGAGGAGCCCAGTGGCCGGTGTGGTGATCAACAGCTTGGCGATCACCCAGTAATGGCGCACCAGCCCCCACGTCGTCCCCAGCGACTGCACCACACCCGTCACCAGCGAGGCGATACCGAGCGGCACGATGACGCACCAGCCCACGAGCTTCATCGTCACGTACGCCCCCTGTACCGCCTCCGGCTCCCGGCTGGTCAACCCGGCGACAGCGAGGGCGAGGAACACCGCGGCGGCGCCGAGCCAGCCCACCGAGACGGTGATGTGCGCGGTCAGGGCCAGTTTGCGCTGCCGGGGGGTGAACGGGTTCACGGCGCGTGCCCGACCATGCGGCCGATGGCCAGGTGCAGGACGATGTACGCCGCGACCAGGAGGATCGCGGCGATCGTGGACACCTTGACCCAGCGTGGCGCTCTCGCGCCGTTGCCATGAGTGCCGCCGGGAGGAGGGGACGAACCGGTCATGGCGACCTCCGGAGTTCGCATGCGGCGCGTGCGCTACGCCCAACGATTTCAAGACATATGTCTCTATCCAGGGCAGAGTGTAGCGATAAACGACAGTCGGACTCCGGGCAAGGCGTCGCGCTCGCAGCGCACCGGCCGTGACGCCGCGCTCAGTCGGCCAGGGCGCTGAACACGGCGAAGCTCAGGAAGGCAACCCCGACGAGCGCCAGGAACACCACCGGTCCCACCATGTGCCGATGCGTGTGGACCCGTGCCGACCTCGGGTCGCGCGGCAGATACACCACGGGTACGTCGCGTCCGGTCTCCAGCTTCATCCCGGCCCCACGCAACCGAGGCGTGAACGTCACACGGCGACCCTGCTGGTCGCGGAACGCTATGACCGGCACCCACACCGACCCGTCGTCGTCGGATCGCACGTTGTCGACCACGACACCCTGTGTCCGGATCCCATCCCGCAGGAGCCGCCGCATCACGACCGCCTCCCGGACCGCGAGCCACAGGGGAAGCACGCCGGCCGCCCCGCACACCACAAGAGCCGTGGACACGTGGAACACGACGCCACCTCTTCTGTCTCGGCCTGCGCTTCGAGCGGGCGGCACGCCTGTGCGCACCAGCTCGGCGGTGCTTGGCTGGTGCGCTGTCGGTCGGCGGCGTCACCAGCGGCTGATGCCCATGGTCTTCGCCGCGTCATGGATCGGGATGCTCTGGGCCTGGTTGTACGCGGCAGGACTGATCTGGATCGGGTTTCCCGCGCGGGGACGCAGCACGCGGCGGCCCTCCTGGCCGGAGTTCACCACCATCGCCGCCATCTCGGTCATCACCCCGTCCGATCGGAGCCAACCCGCCGCGCAGATCCCCGCCGTGGTCGCCATGGCACGCGCCATCACCCGCGCCATGGCGACCGGTCACTGATCATGGACACCAGGGTCGAGACGAGTTCCTCTGCCGTGATGTGCCACTTGTCCGCGGTCAAGTGCCCGTTGACGTCAACGCCCCGGTCGACCACCATCGGCCGGGACACGGCCCTGCTCACCCGCCTGTCACGGGTGCTGCCCGACCGGATACTCGACCGCGTCAGCGCGGCCGTCCTCCGCCCGCACCAGCAGCTGCGATCAGCCCTGCGTGCCGTTCTGGTCGACGGGGTACAGGCCGAGCTTGCCTTCGGGGTCGGCCGGGTTCGTGCCCTTGACGTCACCGACGTAGAGGTTGATGCGGGCCTTGTAGCGGTCGAGGGCGGCGCGGTCGCTCATGAACGTGCCGAGGCCGAGCGGGTTCATGTTCTCGTAGTCGAAGATGCCCTTGCGGCCGGCCGGGGCGGCGACGTCGGTGCGGGAGCTCCAGCCGTAGGCGTTCTGCTGGTACTGCTTCGACAGGATCCAGCTCATGTACAGCTTGGCGGCGGCCTTGTGCGGAGCCTGCTTGAGGATGGCGCCGGTCTGCGGCCACGCGACCCAGGGCGACTTCGTCGGGATGCTCGTCTTCGACAGACCGCTGGAGCTGCCCGAGCTGCCGAAGTTCGCCACGTAGCCGTCCTTGCCGACCAGGCCGGAGGCGTCGGCGGTGCCGCGGACGAACTTGGGGTTCTGGGCGAGCAGCTTCCGCAGGTAGTCGAAGCCGTACGTGTCGGTGAGCTGCTTGAAGTAGTACAGGACGGCGTCGTCGTCGTTGGGGTACGTGAAGACGAGCTTGTTCTTGAACTCGGGCTTCAGGAAGTCCTCGGCCTCGACGGGTGCGTTGTCGCCGAGCGTGGTGGCCGTGACGTCGGCGAAGCCGATGAAGTACAGGCCCGTGTAGTAGCCGTCCTTGTCCTTGACCTTGTCGTAGACCTTGTTCCAGCCGACCGGCTTGTACTTCTCGAGAGCCCCTTCCTTCTTCCAGCGCGGGAAGTCGTCGAGGGTCTGGAGGTGGACGACGTCGGCGACGACCTTGTGCTCGGCTATCTGGTTGTCGAGGCGCGCGTCGTGGTTCTTGCTGAAGTCGACGACGGTGTCGACCTTCATCTTGGGGAACTGCTTGACGAAGGCGTTCTTGAGGTAGTCGGCCTGGCCGGGCTTGTCGCCGCCGGCGTAGACGACCAGACGTCCGCCCTCGGCAACGGCGTCCTTGTACAGCTTCTGCAGCTGCTCGTCCTCGCTCGCGCCCTGCGGCGCGGGGCGGGCGGAGGGGGTGGCGGCGGCGACGGTGGCTCCGCTCGCGGCGAGCACGCCGAGGGCGACGGCTGTGGCCCAGGCCTTCCGGGTGGACTTCACGACGACTCCTTCATGAGGGGATGCGAGGGGACATTCAGTGAATCTTGAAGATTCAAGAATATCGCCGTCGTCACCCTAGGCCGGTGTCGTTTAATTTTCAAGAAACAGCTCCCGGGTGGCGCTCCGGCGTGCCGTACGCGCCTCCCGTGCGCCCCGCGAGCGATTCTTGTCCGGTGAGTGATCAGGCCTCGTCGCACGGTGGAGGGTCCGTCCAGGCCACCGAGGGTCGGCTCAACTGGCTGCGCGCCGCCGTCCTCGGCGCCAATGACGGGGTGGTGTCCACCGCCGGTCTCGTCGTCGGTATCGCTGGTGCCACCGAGCACCGCGGCACCCTGCTGACCGCCGGACTGGCGGGACTGCTGGCCGGCTCGCTGTCGATGGCCGCGGGCGAGTACGTATCGGTCTGCGCCCAGCGCGACGCGCAGCGGGCCGCGCTCGAGCTGGAGAAGAAGGAGTTGCGCGATCACCCTCGAGCGGGGCGGGACGCGCTGACCGCCGTGCTGCAGCAGCGCGGCCTGAGTCGCGCCGTGGCATACGCGGCCGCCCGCGAACTCAGCAGCAAGGACCCCTTGCGGGCCCATGCGAGAGTGGAGCTCGGCATCGACCCGGACGAGCTCACCAACCCCTGGGCCGCGGCCGTGGCCAGCTTCCTCTCCTTCACGGCCGGTGCCCTGCTGCCCTTGCTGCTCATCGTGCTGCCGCCGGCCGGCTGGCGTCTGCCGGTCACCGTCGTGTCGGTCCTCGTCGCCCTCGTCCTCACCGGTTGGGTCGGCGCCCGGCTCGGCGGTGCCACGACCGGCCCAGCGGTGCTGCGCAATGTGATCGGCGGGGCACTGGCCATGGCGGTGACTTTTGCCGTGGGCAGGATGCTGGGCTCGGCTGTCTGATACCGGGCCCTCGGTCGGCGGGGCAGCGGACGGCGGACGGCGGATGGTGGACGCGGATCCTCGAGCTGCGTGTCGCCCTCCCGTGGGGAGCCGGGAGGGGGGCGGCGTGGCCCCGCCCATGCTGCG
This sequence comes from Streptomyces sp. NPDC053048, assembly GCF_044547045.1. Taxonomy (NCBI): domain Bacteria; kingdom Bacillati; phylum Actinomycetota; class Actinomycetes; order Kitasatosporales; family Streptomycetaceae; genus Streptomyces; species Streptomyces sp. NPDC053048. The sequence continues at coordinate 355,152 of NZ_JBITZS010000005.1, read as the reverse complement.
GCGCGTGGGCGGGGCCGGTGGGGTGTTCCTGCCTGGGGGAGGCTGGGGATCACCTGTGGCCAAAGGATGGCACTGGATTCAGCCATGCGGTAGAGGAGAGGCTGAAATTGTTCTGTGGGGCGAAGGATGCCGCCCGCGCCTGCACCTCGCCCTGAGGGCGACCGGCCTGACCGGTCGTCGTGCCGGCCGTCAACCGAGCCGCCGGACGGGCGCGCCGGCGAGGAACGCCTGGATGTCCTCGACCGCCTGCGTGTAGTACGTCCGGTAGTTGTCGGCGGTCACATAGCCCAGGTGCGGCGTCGCCAGGAGGCGCGGGGCGGTGCGCAGCGGGTGGTCGGCGGGGAGCGGCTCGGCGTCGAAGACGTCCACGGCCGCGCCGGCGATGGTCCCCGCGCGCAGGGCGGCGAGGAGGGCGTCCTGGTCGACGATGGCCGCCCGCGACGTGTTGACGAGGAAGGCGGTGGACCGCATCAGGCCGAGCTCCGCGGCGCCGATCAGTCCCCGGCTGCGGTCGCCCAGCGCGAGGTGGACGGAGACGAAGTCGCTGGTGGCCAGGAGCTCCTCCTTCGAGGCGGCCAGGGTCACGCCGACCTCGTCCGTGCGTTCCTGTGTCAGGTTCGGGCTCCACGCCACGACGTCCATGCCGAAGGCCTGCCCGACCTGGGCGACCCGGCTGCCGATCTTCCCCAGCCCGAGCAGGCCGAGCCGCCGCCCATGCAGGTCGGCGCCGACCGTCGACTGCCAGGGCCCGCCCTCGCGCAGGGCCATGGACTCGTGAACGATGCCGCGCGCGAGCCCCAGCAGCAGCGCCCACGTCAGCTCGACGGGCGGCGTGGCGGAGCTGGCAGTTCCGCACACGGTGACGCCATGCCGGCGGGCGGCGTCGAAATCAATGACGGAGTTACGCATTCCGGAGGCCACCAGCAGCTTCAGCCGCGGCAGCCGCGCGAACAGTCCGGCCGGGAAGGCCACGCGCTCGCGCAGGGTGACCACGATGTCGAAGTCCGCGAGCGCGGCCGCGAGGTCCTCCTCCGCGGCGATGTGCTCGGACATCGACACCACCTCGACGTCACCGGCTATGGGCGACCAGTCGGCCGCCGTGGTCGCGACCCGCTGGAAGTCGTCCAGCACCGCGCACCGCATTCTCATGTCACTTCCCCCTCATCGGTCTCAGTACCAACATCATGATCACGCGCCCGGCCGACCGAGGCCACCCCTTCAGGTGCGTGAGAGCGCGGCCCGGCCGACGATGGAGAGCGGACGACGGAGAGCCGACGACGGAGAGCCGACGACGGAGAGTCGACAACGGAGCGAGGCGTACGGACGATGACGGCGAAGCGGGCTCAGGCGGGGCACGCCGGCGTGCGGGTGCGCAGGGTCTACGACCCGGCCGGCACGTCCGACGGCCGCCGCGTGCTCGTCGACCGAATCTGGCCGCGCGGACTGACCAAGGAGGAGGCCGCCCTCGACGAATGGTGCAAGGACGTCGCGCCCTCCACGGAGCTGCGGAAGTGGTACGGCCACGACCCCGCGAGATTCGCCGAGTTCAGCAGGCGTTACCGCGGCGAACTGCACGACGATCCGGTGCACGCCGAGGCCCTGCGGCATCTGCGTTCCCTGACCGGCCAGCGCCCGCTGACCCTCCTGACCGCCACCAAGGACGTCGGCATCAGCGCCGCCACCGTCCTCAAGGGGGAACTCGAGGGGGACTGACCGCCTCCGTGTACCGGTCTGTGCCGGCACGACCCGTACGCCGGCCGCCGCTGCTTCAGCGGGAGAGGTCGGCGCGACCGACCAGAACCGGCCGCTGCACGCCCCGATGGCCTCATACCGCTCGCCTGCCCCGGAACACCACGTCACCAGGGTCGCGTCCGCCCGATGCGACTTCCGCGGGCCCGCCGGTGCCCTTCCGTGCGCACGCGGCTCACGGCCCCGATACCGGGCCGGACGTCCCCTCACCGGCGCATGGCAACCACGCCCGCGTCCTCCCGGGATACGAGGAACGACGCCGGAGCGTCGAAGCGAGGGCGGCCACGGATCGCCCGCACCCGGCGGCGGCCGGTGACGAAGTCCTGAACGAGACCTGGGCGCCGCGCCTACCACACCCCACACTGAAGCGGAACCACCCCGTCGGTCCGCTGTCCGCATGAGCGGAAGCGAAGGCCGGAACGCGTTGTACCGCCGTTGGTCCGTCTCGCCCTCATGGCGGATATCGGTGGCATGCACCGACCCTGGCCAGGGTGCCCGCCCACCGGCGCATCCGGAGGGGGTGCTTCACCCCGCCGGAGGAACGAGCCGGTCCGCAGGGGCGTGGAGCACGGACGTGCCCCCGTCGCCGCCCGCCGCGTCCGTTGACCCGGACCCGTCCCGGAGCGCCGCCCGCGACGCACGAGGCATCTGGCAAGACCTGCTTCACGCCACGCCCCACGAGGCCGCACACGACGCCCCGCGGCCTCGTCTCGACCGGAAACTGCACTATCCGTCGTTCACCGGCCCCATGAGACTCACCGCCGTGAGCGGGGCGCAAGCCCGGCCGCACCGATCGATCCCGGATCCGGCCCGCGACGACGGGTCGAGTGAGGAGCATGTCGATGTACGCGAAGCTCACGGAACTGGGCAGCCGCCTGCTCGGGAAGTTCGTGCCCGAGGTGGACGCGGCAGCCGCCGAAATCCTCGCTTGCGGCAACTACCCTGCCTGCTGGCAGTGCAGCGAGAAGTGCGGTTACAACGCCCCCTGTTGGGCCTGCTGCAACTCGCGTGGCTGCCCGACGATCGTCTGCCAGTGCTGACGACGCCGGTCACCCGGAGAAGACCCGCACCACCGCCTCGCAGCTAGCCGGTTGAGTTGAACGGCACCACGACGTGACAACCGGCGACAACCGCCCCCGACCGGAACGGGAACGACACGGCGACAGCCGGAGGAGGAGAACCGGTGGCATACCTGGCGCTCGGCATCCGCTGTCTGATCGGCGCGGTGTTCCTCGCCTCGTCCGTCGGCAAGACGGCCGGGCGGGGGACGTTCGACCGGTTCGTGTCCTCGGTGGAAGGCATGCGCATCGTGCCCTCGCGCTCGGCCCGGTCGGTGGCTCGGTGGGTGGTGACCGCGGAGGCGGCCGTGTGCGCGGCGCTCGTCACGCCGCTGCCGGCGGTCGCGATCGCCGGGTTCGCGCTCGCGGCGGCGCTGCTCGCCGCGTTCACCGCCGGCATCGCGCTGACCATGCGGCGGGGTGTGCGGACAGCCTGCCGGTGTTTCGGAACCTCGGCGAGCACTCTCGGGCCGAGACACGTCGTACGCAACCTCGCGCTGGCGGCCATGGCGGTCACCGGCGCGTTCGCCGTGGCCGCGGGCGGCACCACCGCCCCGGGCGGGGCCGTGCTGGCGGCGCTCACCGGCCTGCTCCTGGGCGGCCTCGTCGCCGTGCTCGACGACATCCTCGACCTGTTCCGCACCTCCCGTATCCCTGCGAATCCATGACCCCGGAGGAGACGACCCCATGCCCGTCCTGATCGCGGCAGTGGTGCTGGTGGGACTGCTCTGCACGCTGGACCTGGTCCTCACGCTGGGGGTGATCAAGAGGCTGCGGGAGCACACGGCGATGCTGACCAAGGTTGCCGACGGCGGCGCGGCCCCCGGCAGACCTCCCGTCATCAAAGTGGGGGAGCGGGTCGGCGACTTCAGCACCGTCTCCGCCGACGGCGAGGTGCTGACCCGCGCATCGCTCTTCGGCGACACGCTCGTGGCGTTCTTCTCGCCCAACTGCGGACCGTGTCACGAGATGCTGCCGAAGTTCGTGGAGTACGCCCGGAACGTGCCCGGTGGTCGTGAGCGGGTGCTGGCTGTGGTGGTGGGCACAGCCGACCGTGCGAAGGGGCAGGTCGCCGAACTCGCCCCGGTCGCCCGCGTGGTGGTACAGGAGGGCAGCGACACCGCCGTGACCGACGCGTTCCAGGTCTTCGGCTTCCCGACCCTGCTCCAGGTCACGGCGGACGCCGCCGGGCAGCCCGTGATCGCGCGCAACCATGTCGACCTGGACGCGCCCGTCGTAGCGGCATGAGCGGGCAGGACGGCGAATGCCGGGAGCGCGACGAGCCGGAGCGTGCTCAGGGCCACCCGATGCCTGGCCCGGGGCCGAGTCCTCACCCAGGCCCGGCTCCGGGCCCGGGGCCCAGTCCTGGCCCGGCGTCCGGCAACCCCCTAGCCGACGCGGCCGATCTCGCCCCCGGGCGGACGATCGGCCCCGCCGCCGTGGCCCGGCGGATCACCGCGGCTGCCGCGCTGGTGGTGAGCGCGTCCCCCGGTGCTGTGGGGCTCTACCTCGTCCTCACCCTGGTCGCCGGCGGGCTCCCCGTGATCACCGCCTGGCTGACCAAGCTGCTCCTGGACGGGCTGGGGTCCGGCGCCCCGCTCGCCGACCTCGTCGCCGTGGGCGCCGGGCTCGCCGCAGCGGGCGTCGTCCTCGCCGTGACGCCGCAGTGGAGCCAGTACCTGCGGCGCGAACTCGACCGGAGGGTGGGGCTCCTGGCCGACGACCGGCTCTTCCGCGCGGTCGAGGGCTTCGCCGGACTGAGCCGCTTCGAGAACCCGCGTTTCCTGGACCGGCTGCGGCTGGCCCAGGGCTCCGGCGGCGGCACCCCCAACCAGGCCGTGGACGGAGCCGTCGGCATCGCCCGCGGCACCGTCACCATCGGCGGATTCCTCGGCTCCCTGTCCGTGCTCAGCCCGTGGATGACCGCCCTGGTCCTGGGGGCGGCCGTGCCCACGTTGGTTTCCGAGGTCTCCATGGCACGCCGGAAGGCGCGCGTTCTCTGGGAGATCGGTCCGGTCGAGCGGCGGCAGATGTTCTACGGCGAACTGCTGTCCAGTGTGGAGGCCGCGAAGGAGATCCGGCTCTTCGGCATCGGCGCGTTCCTGCGCGAGCGGATGCTCGCCGACCGGCGCACCGCCGACGCCGCCAAACGGACGGTGGACCGGCGCGAGGCCCTCGTCATGGCGGGGCTCGGACTGATGGCCGCGCTCGTCTCCGGCGGCGGGCTGTTGTGGGCGGTGTCCGCCGCGCACTCCGGCACCCTGTCGGCCGGCGACGTGGTGATGTTCGTGGCGGCCGTTGCCGGAACGCAGGGCGCGCTCACCACCCTAGCCAGTGAGGTGGCCCGCTCCCACCAGGCACTCCTGATGTTCGACCACTATCTGACCGTCACCAAGGCGGGCCCCGACCTCCCCGTGCCCGCCGAGCCCCTGCCCCTCCCGCCCCTCTCCCGGGGCATCGAGCTGCGGGATGTATGGTTCCGCTACTCGGAGGAGCACCCATGGGTGCTGCGCGGGATGAACCTCCGTCTGGAACACGGGCGGGTGCTGGCCCTCGTCGGGCTCAACGGCGCCGGCAAGTCCACCCTCGTCAAACTCCTGTGCCGCTTCTACGACCCGGAGCGCGGCGCGGTCCTGTGGGACGGCGTGGACATCCGCACCGTCGACCCGGCCGACCTGCGGCGGCGCATCGGCGCGGTGTTCCAGGACTACATGCACTACGACATGACGGCCGCGGAGAACATCGCCCTCGGCGACCTCACGGCGCTCGCCGACCGCCCGCGCGTCGAGGCGGCCGCACGGCGCGCGGGAATCCACGCCCGGCTGGCCGACCTGCCCTACGGGTACGACACCCTGCTCTCACGGAGGTTCTTCATGGAGTCGGACAAGGACGACCCGGAGACGGGAGTGGTCCTCTCCGGCGGCCAGCGGCAACGACTCGCGCTCGCCCGCGCGTTCCTGAGGGACCGGCGCGACCTGATGATCCTCGACGAGCCGTCGGCCGGTCTCGACGCCGAGGCGGAGCACGAGATCCACACGGCACTGCGCCGCCATCGCGGCGAGCGAACGAGCCTGCTCATCTCCCACCGTCTCGGTGCCGTACGGGACGCCGACGTCATCGCCGTCCTCGAGGACGGCCACGTCGTGGAACAGGGCCCGCACGCGGAACTCGTCGCCTCCGACGGCCGCTACGCCCGCCTGTTCGCCCTCCAGGCGGCCGGCTACCGCTCGGCCGAGGGAGCCGTGGGGCCCGGGGCCGGCGTGGCGGTCACGGGGGAACCCCTGTGAGGGCCGCCGCCCTGGCGACGGCGGCCGGCGCGGCGCTCGCCGCCGCCGGCACGCTGGCGCTCACGCGCGGACTGGTCGTGGTGACGGTCCGCGGGGCGAGCATGTCCCCGGCGTTCGAGGACGGCGACCGGGTCCTGGTCCGGCGGGGTTTCCGGCCGGCCGTGGGCCGGGTGGTCGTGGCCGAGCACCCGGCACCCGGCGGAACCTGGCCGGGCCCGCCCGTCCCGCCCGGGGCGGGCGCCACGGCCGTCCACGGTCGCGCGTGGCTGATCAAACGCGTGGCCGCCGTCCCCGGCGACCCCGTACCCCGTCACCACGTCCGCTCCCTGACCACCACGCCGGAAGGCCGTGTACCGTCCGGCCGGCTGGTGCTCCTCGGCGACAACAGCAGCATCAGCTACGACTCGCGAGAGGTGGGCTACTTTCCCCTGGAACGCGTCCTGGGCACGGTCATGCGCAGACTGACCAGACCGGTCCGGGGTGCCGTATCTCGCGGTGATCTCGGCCCGCCGCCGTGTGGAGCCCTCACCTGAGCCTGGAACGGGCACTGCCCGGTCGTGCCCGGCCCGCGCTGCGGCGGCGTGCCCGTTCCGGCAATGCCGACAGCTCCCGGTCCATCCACGGCCGCGCCCGGTCCCATGCCGTCTTGGTCATCACGGCCCGGAGTTGCCGGGGCAGGTCGGCACACGCGCGGCGGCAGGGCCCGGCGCCGCAGTGCAGGGGTGACGCGGGGGCAGCGGGGTGCGGGTAGGCCATCGTCCTGGGCGGTAGGTAGGCGCAGCCGCAGATGACGCAGGTGAACACCGGCCTCAGCGGGCCGAAGGGGCCTGCGCCGCTTTCGGTTCCGTTCATGCTCAACCCTTCCCCGTACCGGCGCAGTGCGAGCAGGACGAGGTGAACGTGTGCTGCACATGCACCTGGTTGCCGTTCTCGTCCAGCTCCACGCTGTGCTGCTGGTCAGCCCGCGGACAGGGTCGAGGCTAGCGTCCCCCGGTCCTCCGGTCACCCTGAGCAGGCGTACGAGGCCCGTTGTCAGTGCCGTATGACAAGGTCTTCGCACAAGCACGGAACGAAACGAGGAGTTCGGGCATGACGGGGGACCGGGACCAGGCGCGCGTGGTGGAGCTGGCGCGGCGGCTGAGGAAGGCGGAGACCGGCGGCTGGAGCGGACGGGCGCTGCGGGCGGTGGTCGAGGGCCTCGGCTCGCAGTGGCGGGACGGTGCCGCCGCCGGACCGCGGCCGGCCACGGGTTCGGGGCCGGACGCGTCCTCGCGGTGGGCGCCCCGGCTGCGCCCGGCGGGCCGCTTCGAGAAGGACTATGTGCACGGTGGCGAGGAGTACGTGGGGCTGTATGTGCCCGTCGCGCTGCCGGAGGGCGGGGCCGCGGGGAAGGCCGCGGCGTTCCGGTCGGTCGCCGAGGCGCTGACGAAGGAGTTCGGACCCGCCCCGATCATGGGCGCGTACGGCGATCCCGGGCCGTTCTACGACTCGGCCCCGTCGTGGGGCAGTCCGTTCCTGCGCTGGCGTGAGCGCGAGAACACGCTCGAGCTGCACGCCGGCGAGCACGGCCCCGAGCTGCTGCTGCAGCCGACCGATCCGGTGGAGAACTGGTTCTGGCGGCAGGGACACGGCGAGCACTACGCCGTAGGAGGGTTCTTCGGATCCCGCCGCGACCCCGCGAACGCGGGCCTGGGTTTCCCGGGCCGCTGGCGCACCGACGACTGGGACGTCTTCTCCCACACCCTGGGCGACTTCCTCCACACCCTCCCGGCCGAGACCCACGCCCTGGGCATCACCTTGGACTTCGGCTTCCACGCGCTGGTGCCCGGCACATACGGCCCGATCCTGTTCAACCTCCTCTGCGGCGAACGACTGGAGATCGTCTACGACCCGGAGCGGCTCGGGGAGGGCATAACCGACCCGACGTCCTTCGGCTGGATCCCGCACACCACCCGCCCGGCCGCCCTGGACCACTGGCTCGAAACCCCCTACCACTCGGGGGACTTCGGCATCGGCGAGGTGGACGGTTCCCGGCTGGCCCGGATGATGATCGACACCCTGCGCGACCTGGGCGTCTCCTCCCCGAAGGACCTCAGCCTGACGGATCACGCACAGCAGGTCGGGGACTATCACGTCGACTACTACGGCCTGACGCTGCAGGAGAATCCGTAGCCACGAGAGGTGTCCCACACCCAACCCCCGTACGGGTGTGGGAAGCCCGGCGACATGTCGTGCGCACCACCTGGGAAGGGGTTCGTCGATCACGTCACTACTGTGCGGCGTCCCCCCGCGCTCGGTCCAGTGGATCTTTCTGTCCTATATTCATCATGAAATCCGAACGATTGGCGTACCGGCAGGGCGGGGGCGGCGTGGTGTTCGATCTGCACAAGCTGCGGTTGTTGCGCGAACTCAAGCACCGCGGCACGCTCGCGGCCGTCGCCGCCGCGCTGTCGTACAGCCCCTCGTCCGTCTCCCAGCAGCTCTCGCAGCTCGAGGCGCAGGCCGGCGTCCCGCTCCTGGAACCCGTGGGGCGCCGCGTGCGGCTGACGCCGCAGGCCGAGATCCTCGTCGGGCACACCGAAGCCGTCCTGGAACGGCTCGAGCGGGCGGAGGCGGACATCGCCGCCTCGCTGACCGGCCTCACCGGCATCCTGCGCATCGCCTGCTATCAGAGCGCCGCGTTCGCCCTGGCGCCGCACCTGCTGACCTTGCTGCGCGAGGCCCACCCGGGGCTGCGGGTCCATCTTGTCCAGGCCGAGCCCGAACAGGCACTCCCCGCCCTGCTCGCACACGACTTCGACCTCGTCGTGACCGAGGAGTACCCCGGCAACCCCGACCCCCGTCCGCCGGGCCTGGAACTCGAGGAACTCCACCAGGACCCACTGCGCCTGGCCACCCCGCCCGGCGAGGGCGGAGAGGTGCGCCTGGCCGATCTCCGTGACCGCCCCTGGGTCATGGAGCCCGAGGGCAGCGCCTCCCGGCGCTGGGCCCTGACGCTGTGCCGTACGGCCGGCTTCGAGCCCGACATACGGTTCGAGTCCGCCGACCTCCTCTTCCACGCCCGCCTGGTCGAGCATGGTCACGCCATGGCCTTCCTCCCCGACCTGGTCCGGAGCGGCCGCACCCCGGCTGTCGTGCTCCACCCGCTGCCTCAGGGCCTCGACGCACGCAAGATCATCACAGCGGTACGTGTCGGAAGCAGCCGCCACCCCGCCATCGAGGCCTGCCGCAAGGCCCTGCGCCGAGCGGTCGCGGATCTCGAGGCTCCGTCCCTGACCGGCGGCCTCTAGGCTGGCGGCGAGGCCCGGCGCCGACCGGGACGAAGAAGGGACGCACGGCATGGCGGGGCACGAGCGGGAGCTGGCCGACGCCCAGCGCGAGCACTGGCAGCACACCTACACCGCCCACCCGGGGATGTACGGCGAGGAACCCTCCGCCCCGGCCGTCCATGCCGCCGGCGTCTTCCGTACGGCCGGAGCCAGGGACGTGCTGGAGCTCGGCGCCGGGCAGGGCCGGGACACGGTGTTCCTCGCCCGCGAGGGCTTCACCGTCCAGGCTCTCGACCTCAGTTCCGTCGGCCTCCAGCAACTCCAGTACGCCGCCCGCGAACTGGGCGTCGCCGAGCGGGTCACCACCACGGTGCACGACGTGCGCGAGCCGTTGCCACTGCCGGCCGACTCGGTCGACGCCGTGTTCGCGCACATGCTGCTGTGCATGGCTCTGTCCACGGAGGAGATCCACGCCCTGGTCGGTGAGGTCCGCCGTGTCCTGCGGCCGGGCGGCACCTTCGTCTACACCGTGCGGCACACCGGAGACGCCCACTACGGCGCCGGTACCGCGCACGGTGACGACATCTTCGAACACGGCGGCTTCGCCGTCCACTTCTTCCCCCGCGAGCTGGTCGACGCCCTGGCCGACGGCTGGACCCTCGACGAGGTGCACGCCTTCGAGGAGGGTGACCTGCCCCGCCGCCTGTGGCGTGTCACCCAGACTTTGCCCCGATGACCCCCGACCCCTCACCGATTCTGAATGTTGTCAGATAATTCGACCCGCCTTTTGCGTGCCGAATTCACAGCGTCCGCCGTCACCGGCGCACGGTGGTGAAGCGTGCATTCCCGCCCCCGGTCGTGGAAAGCCTGGCCGTTGCCCGGATGACGAATTCCGGGCACGGGACGAGCAATGGCCCACGACTCATGGGAGAGGCCAGTGCCCCTGCGTGCCGCAACCCGCCCGAACCATTCCTCCGCAGATGTCATCGCCATCGTGGGAACGGCCTGCAGGCTGCCCGGTGGCATTCACAACCCCGGCGCACTGTGGAAGGCCCTGAGCGAAGGCCGCGACCTGGTGACCGAGGTACCGCCCGAGCGCTTCGACCACCGCCAGTTCGTCGAACCGGGGCGCCGACGGCCCGGCCGGAGCTACACCGCGGCCGGAGGTTTCCTCGACGACATCACCGGCTTCGACGCGGACTTCTTCGGCATCTCGCCCCGCGAAGCCGCGCGAATGGACCCCCAGCAGCGGCTCCTGCTGGAAGTCACCGCCGAGGCGCTGGACGACGCCGGGGTGTGCCACGACCGCTGGGCGGGCTCCGGCACGGGCGTCTTCGTGGGCGTCTCCAGCCGGGACTTCGGCGAACTGCAGACCACTCGTCCGCAGACCCTCGACGCGCACACCATGACGGGCCTGGCCTCGGCCATCACCGCCAACCGCATCTCCCACGCCTTCGACTGGCGCGGCGAGAGCATCGCCGTCGACACGGCCTGCTCCTCGTCACTGACCGCGCTGCACCGTGCCTGTGCGTTCCTGCGGGCCGGCGGCGGGCCGGCCGCCCTCGCCGGGGGTGTCAACGTCCTGATCAACCCCTTCGGCTACGCGGGCTTCTCGGCCGCGTCCATGCTCTCGCCCACCGGCCGCTGCCGCCCGTTCTCGGCCGACGCCGACGGGTTCGCCCGCGCCGAGGGAGTGGTCGTCGTCCTCCTCAAACGCCTGGCGGACGCCCTCGCGGACGGCGACCGGGTCCACGCCACGATCCTCGCCACGGGGACCAACTGCGACGGCCGCACCCGTGGTCTGGCCCTGCCCAGCAGCACCGCACAACAGGCCCTGCTGGAAAGGGTGTACGGCGAGGCCGGCATCGACCCGGACGACGTGGTCTACCTGGAGGCCCACGGCACCGGCACGCCGGCCGGCGACCCGGTGGAGTGCGAGGCCATCGGACGTGCCCTCGGCGTCCACCGCACCGCGGGAGCCCTCCCCATCGGCTCGGTGAAGTCCAACCTCGGCCACATGGAAGCCGGTTCCGGGCTGGCCGGCCTGCTCAAGGCCCTGCTGGTGCTGCGGCACCGCACCGTGCCGCCCACCCTGCACGCCGAACCGTTCCATGCGGGCATCGACTTCGACGGCCTGCGGCTGCGCCCGGCCGTGCGCTGCGAACCGCTGGCCGAACGGTCCTCCCCAGTGGTCGGAGTCAACAACTTCGGTTTCGGGGGCGCCAACGCGCACGTGGTCCTCGCTCCGGGCACGGCACCGCAAGCCCCCGTGGCCCTGCCCCTGCCCCCACGCCCCGGCCGCCCCCTGCCCGTCGTCGCCTCCGCCCACACGCGTTCCTCCCTTGTCGAGGCCGCCCAGCGCATGGCCGGCAGGCTGCGCTCCGCACCGGCCGAGGAGTTCTACGACCTGGCCCACGCCGCGTGCCTGCGGCGCACCCTCCACGAGCATCGCGTGGCCGTGCTCGCCACTGGTCCCACGGAGGCCGCCGAGGGGCTGGCCGCCGCCGCGGACGGCCGCCGCGGCGGCGGCACGGCCGCCTCCGGGCGCGCCGAGGGCTCCGGCACCGTCGCCTTCGTCTTCTCCGGCAACGGTTCGCAGTGGGCCGGCATGGGCGCGGGACTGCTGCGGGACGAACCCGTCTTCCGCGAGGCGGTGCGCCGCCACGACGCGCTGCTCCGGCCGCTCCTCGGCTGGTCCGTCCTCGACGAGCTCGCCGCCCCGGTCACCGCCGAGGCGCTGCGGCGCACCGAGGTGGCCCAACCCCTCCTCTACGCCGTGCAGATGGGCCTGTCCGCCGTCCTGGAGGAGCAGGGCGTACGGCCCGCGGGCGTGGTGGGGCACAGCGTCGGCGAGATCGCGGCCGCCTGCGTGGCCGGTGTGCTGGACGCCGGGACGGCCGCGCGCGTCGTCGCCGCCCGCAGCCAGGCACAGGCTCCGACGGCCGGGCAGGGCCGGATGGCCGCGGTCGGCCTGCCCGAGGACGCCGCACGTACCGAGCTGCGCACCTACGACGGTCTCCTGACGGTGGCCGCGGTCAACAGCCCGCGCGACGTCACGCTGGCCGGGGACGTGCGCGCCCTCGCGGAACTCGGCGAACGGCTCACCGCGCGCTCGGTGTTCTTCCGGATGCTGGACCTGGACTACGCCTTCCACAGCCCGGCGATGGACCCGGTCGAGAAGCTCCTGCGCGCCGCGCTCGGCGACCTGCGGCCGACGGCGGGGAACGTGCCGTTCGCGTCGTGCGTCACCGGCGGGCTCCTGTCCGGCGAACGGCTCGACACCACCTACTGGTGGCGCAACGTCAGGGAACCGGTGCTGTTCGGCGCGGCCGCACAGGCGCTGCTCGGTGCCGGATGCGAGATCTTCGTGGAGGTCGGCCCGCACCCGGTGACCGCCACCTATCTCACCCGCCTCGGCCGGCCGGGTGGCGGCCGGGTGCCCGTGGTGCGGACCTGCTCCCGCGAAGGCGACGGCACGCTGGACATGCGGCGGGCCGTCGCCCAGCTCCTGGCCCACGGGGCGCGCGTCGACTGGCGGGCCCACTTCCCTGTGCCGGGCCGCCCGGTGGACCTGCCCGCCCGTCCCTGGGAGCGGGAACGGCACTGGAACGGTGCGCCGTGGTGGTGGACGACAGGGCAGGACGCGCCGGCACCGCTGGCCCATCCGCTGCTCGGCACCCGGCTGCCGTCGTCCGAGCCGTCGTGGTCCGGCCCACTGGAGCGGTCCCGGCTGCCCTGGCTGGGCGACCACCGCGTCGGCGAGAGCGTCGTCCTGCCCGCCACCGCCTACCTGGAGGCCGCGTTCGCCGCCGCCGGCCAGGTCTTCGACGGACCGGTGGAAGTACTGGGCCTGCGGATCCTCCGCGCGCTCGACCTGCCCTGGGACGACGACTCGGCCGACGTACGCCTGCAGGTCTCGCTGTCGGACGAGGACCAGGTCTTCCGCTTCGCCGCCCGTCACGAGACCGGGCCCGACTGGCACGTGCACGCCCGCGGCCGCGTCCGCAGGCTGCTGCGCCCGGCCCCCGGTGAGCTCCCCGACGGAGCCGGAAAGGCCGGCCGAGTGCTGGACGGCCAGGAGCACTACGCGCTCGCGGGACGCGCCGGGCTGCCGTACGGTCCGGCCTTCCGCGTGCTGCGCCGGCTGACCGTGGGGGAGGGGGAGGCGATCGCCGAATACGCCGCGGTGGTGGAGGGCGACGACTTCCGGGCCCACCCGGCCGTACTGGACGGAGCCCTGCAGGCGTGCCTCCCATTGGTGGCACAGACCTGCCCGGACGGGACTCCGTTCCTGCCCTCTTCGGTGGACGCGGTGCGGCTGTGGCGTCCGGCGCCCACCGCCGGACGCGTCCATGCGCGCGTCCGGGAGACGGGAGCGACCGAGATCTGTTGCGACGTGCGCCTGGCCGATCCGAAGGGCCGGGTCGCGGTGGAGCTCGAAGGGGTCCGGCTGCGGCGGCTCCCGGCCACCGCGGCGGCCACGATCAGCTACTGGGACACAATGCTGCGCGCACGCGCTCATCCGCTGCTCCCTCACCCGGCCGCGGAGGTGCCCGTTCCCGCCCCGCGGGCCCTGGCCGAGGCGGTCGCGCACCGGCGCACGGCAACGGGCGCCGCCGACCGGGACCGGCAGGAGTACGCCCGGTTCGTGGTGCTCAGGAAGAGCATGGCGGCCCTCACCGCGGCGGCCGTCGGCGACCTGCTGGGCGCACCGGCCACGACGGAGCCCTTCACCCTGGCCGACATGCACGCGGCCGGCCTGCGGCCCGATCACACACCGCTCATGGAGGTCCTGCTGGACCTCTGCACCGAGCACGGGCTGCTGAGCCCGGCGGACAACGACGCCGGCCGCGCCTGGCGGTGGCGCCCAGGGGTCGTCGTCCCGCCGCCGTCGTCCACCGTTTCCGAGGCCCTGCGCGCCTACCCGGAAATGAGCTTTCAGGTGCTGCTGTACGGCCGGTGCGGACTGCACCTGACCGACCTTCTGCGCGGTGCGAGGGACGCCCGGGAACTGCTGTTCGCCGAAGCGGACCGGCAGATCATCGACCAGTGCTACGAGCGGGCGCCGTGCACCGGGCCACAGGTGGAGGCCGCCCGGGAAGCGCTGCGTACGGTGGTCGCCGGCTGGCCGGCCGACCGGCCGCTGCGGGTGCTCGAGGTGGGTGCGGGCACGGGCGCCCTGACCCGTGCGCTGCTCGGCGTTCTGCCGGAGGAACGCACCGAGTACGTCTTCACCGACGTCTCCCCGGTCTTCTTCCCCCGCGCCCGCAAGCACTTCGCCGGCCGCGGCTTCCTCGACTGCCGCCTCCTCGACCTGGACGGCGATCCGCAGGAGCAGGGCTTCCGGCCGGGTGAGTTCGACGTGGTCGTCGCGCACGACACCCTGCACGTGGCCCAGGACGTGCGGCGGGCGACCGGCCGGCTCGCGGGTCTGCTCGCGGACGGCGGGCTGCTGGTGGCCACCGAGATTCACGACACGCCGTTGACGGCCGCCTGCTTCGGGCTGCTGGAGGAATTCTGGACCCGCACCGACACGACGCTGCGGCCCACCTCGCCGCTGCTCGACGCCGACCGGTGGGAGGACGTGTTCAGGGGATGCGGCTTCGACTCGACCGCCCGCCTGGACTGGGGGGCGCCCGCCGCCCCTCCCGTCACCTCGGTCCTGCTGGCCCGGCGTCCCGCGCCGGCGGCCGGCGGCGGCCCGGCGGCCGCGCCGGTGCCCCTGCCGGACACCCGCACCCGGTGGATCGTCGCCGCCGAGCGGCCGGAGAGCGCCAGGGCACGGGAGCTCGCGTCGCTGCTGACCGAATCCGGTGCGCCCGACGTCCGGCTGACGGCCATTCCGTCGACCCCCGGCGAATGGGATGCGGCATGGCGGCAGCCAGGTGCGGACCCGGGCCCCCTGCACGTGGTGTGCCTGCTCGACGACGAGCAGCCCGCCGACGCCGAGGCCGTCAACGAACTGGCCGTGCGCCGCGTCGCCGGCCTGGCCGGGTTCGCGCAGGCCATGGCCACGGGCGACGCGGTGGCGGCGCTGTGGCTGGTGACCGGCTCCGGCGCGGCGTTGCCCGCCCCGGCCATGCCCGGCCGGGAGGGGGACGCGGCGCCATGGGCCGCGGCCCGCTGCCTGACCAACGAACACCCCTCCCTGACAGTGCGCCGGGTCGCCGTCCAGGAAGGGGTGCCCGTCCGCCGCCTGGCGCTGGAGCTGCTGGCGCCCACGGACGAGGACGACGAGGTGCTGCTCACATGCGACGGCAGGTTCGTGGGCCGCGCCTGGCCGGTGTCCACCGCGCGGCCACCCGCCCGGCCGAGCCCGTACCGCTGCGAGGTGCGCGAGCCGGGGCTCGCCCACCGCGTCACCTGGACGCATGCCGTGCCACCCGTCCCGGGGCCGGACGGCGTGCTGATCGCGGTCCGTGCCGCGGGCCTGAACTACCGGGACGCCATGGAGTCGGCCGGTCTGCTGAGGCCGGGTCCGGCGTCCGTCACCCCCACCGGTCAGTGCCCGGGACTGGAGTGCGCGGGAGTCGTCGCAGCCGTCGGAACGCGGGTCACCGGCCTGGCACCCGGCGACCGGGTGTACGCCCTGGCTCCGCGCTCCCTCGCCTCTCATGTGGTGGCCGACCGGCGGCTGGCGGGCCGGATGCCCGACGGCATGGACTTCGCCGCGGCGGCCACCTTGCCGGTCGTCTTCCTCACCGTCCGCCACGGGCTGGAACGGCTGGCCCGGCTCTCCGCCGGGGAGACACTGCTGGTGCACGGCGCCGCCGGCGGGGTGGGGCTGGCCGCGCTCCAGCACGCGCGCGCGTGCGGCGCTGCCGTGATCGCCACAGCGGGTACTCCCGCCAAACGCGACCTGCTGCGCCTGATGGGCGTCGAGCACGTCCTCGATTCGCGTGGCGCCGACTTCGGTGAACGCGTACGGGAGCTGACAGGCGGGCGGGGCGTCGATGTCGTGCTCAACTCGCTGGCCGGCGAGGCCCTGGTGCGCAGCGCGGAACTGCTGCGGCCCGGGGGCAGGTTCGTCGAGCTGGGCAGGCGGGACATCGACGCCGACAGCCGGCTCCCGATGTCCCTGTTCGACCGCAGCATCTCCTTCTTCGCGGTCGATCTCAACCGGCTGCTGCACGCGGAGTCGGTTCCCGAGGAGGTGCTGAGCGAGGTGGGGGAGCGGTTCCACGACGGCACCTACCATCCGCTGCCCTATCAGGCGTATCCGGCCGGCCGGCTGCCGGAAGCGCTCGACGCGCTGCGGCACTCGCGGCACATCGGCAAGGTGGTGGTGACCTTCGACGAGCCGCCGCCGATGGAGCCGTCGCCTGTGCCCCGGCCGGAACCGGAGGCCGCCTATCTCGTGACAGGCGGGCTGACGGGCCTGGGAGCCGCCGTGGCCCGGCACCTGGCGTCCCGCGGCGCCCGGCACCTGGTGCTGGCCGGCCGGCGAGGCGGTGCCACGCCGGGGGCCGGCGCGCTGGTGCGGGAGCTCGCGGCCCAGGGCACCGAGGCCGAGGTGCACGCTGTCGACCTGTGCGACCGGGAGGCCGTGGCACGGATCGTCCGGGACGTGGCGAAGGCCGGCCGGCGGCTGCGGGGCATCGTCCACGCCGCCGCGGCGTTCGACGACGCACCGCTGGTGGACCTCACCGAGGAGCGCATCCGTGCGGTGCTGCGGCCCAAGGTGCTGGGAGCGCTGTCCCTGGACACCGCGACGGCGGCCGAGCCGCTGGACTTCTTCGTCTGCTTCTCCTCCGGTTCGGCGGCGATCGGCAACCGGCATCAGGCCAACTACGCGGCCGCCAATCTCGTTCTGGAGGCGCTCGCGCGCAGCCGGAGGGCGGCCGGCCGGCCGTGGCTCGCCGTCGCCTGGGGCGCCATCGGTGACACCGGCCACGCCGCCCGCGAAGGGTTCACGGACGTTCTGCGGCGGGCCGGACTGGGGGCGATGACGTCCCAGGAGGCCTGTGCCGTCCTGGACGGCCTGCTCGCGACGGACGTGACGACGGTCGTGGCCGGCCGCTTCGACTGGGCCCGCGCCGCCGCCCACTTCCCCGGCGTGGACGTTCCGCGCTTCGCGGCGATGGTGCCCCGGGACGGGCGGGAGAAGCACGACGGTCCGGAGCCGCTGCGGCTCCGGCTCCTGGAAGCAGGCCCCGACGATGCCCTGGAACTGGTGGCCGGCGTCCTCGTCCAGGCCGTCGCCGACGTTCTGGAGACCGATCCGAGCCGCGTCGACCGCCGCCGTCCCCTCGACCAGTTGGGCCTGGACTCGTTGATGGCGGCCGAGCTCGTCGGCGTTGTCACGCGCCGCCTGGGCTGCGAGATCCCGGCCGTGGAGCTGGTCAACGCCGGCGGCGTCGACGCCCTCGCCGTCCGGGCCCTGGCCCGTCTGGGCCAACGGCCCGGCGCGGACGCGCAGTCCGTCGCGTCCACACCGTGACAACCGGGGGCGGGCCTGCCGGCCCGCCCCGTCCCTCCCCGCGGAAGGAACCCATGGAATCGTTCCCGCCCTGCCACCGCACGTCCGGGACGGCACGGCGTGCCGTCCGAAGAAGGCGCCCCTGGACCGCCCTCCTTCTCGTCCTGACCGCCCTGGTGCCGGCCCTCGCGGGCGCCGCACCCGCCGTGTGCGCCGCCCCGCGCCCTGCCATCACGGCGCGACCGGTACTGATCCCCGCGCCCGGTGGCGCCCTGCTGAAGGGGACCGTCGCGGAGCCCGGCGGCCGGGGACCGCATCCGCTGGTGGTGATGCCGCGGTGGGCGGCGATGCCCGAGCTCGCGATGACCCGCGCGCAACTGACGGTCGCCCACCGCGGATACACCGCGGTCGTGTACTCGACGCGCGGCCTGGGAGGCCCGGCGGGCGTCGCCGACATGGCCGGCCCCCGGGACGTCGCGGACGTCTCGCACGTCATCGACTGGGCACTGCGCCACACCACCGGCGACCCTCGGCACATCGGCATGGTGGGGGCGTCCTACGGGGCGACGCTCGGCATGCTGGCGGCCGCGGCCGATCCCCGGGTGGACGCCGTGGCCGCGCTGAGCGGCTGGGTCGACATGATGGACGTCCTGGAGGACCACGGGACGCCCACGCTCATGGCGCTCGCCGTGACGCTCTACGGCTCCACCGTCCACGGAGGCGGCCGTCGCGGTGCCCTGCTGCGGGACTTCCTGCGGCAGGACCGCGAACGGCTGGCGGCCTGGGCCCGCCCCCGCTCGCCGATCACGCACCTGGACACGTACAACGCACGCGGGACGGCCTTCTTCCTCGCCCACACCTGGGGGGAGAGCGTCACCCCCTTCGGCAGGATGGGAGAGTTCTTCGACCGGCTGCGCACCCCCAAACGGCTGGAGATGCGGCCGGGTGACCACGCGGGGCCGGAGTTCGCCACCGCGGCACTTCTTTCGAGCGAGCTGATCGACTCGGTGCTGCGGTGGATGGACCACGGGCTCAAGGGGACCGGCAACGGCGTCGACCGTGAGGCGCCCGTGCAGATCAGGCCCGTGAACAGCGGTCCGATGTTCGGCGCCCGTTACGGCTTCGAGGGCCACGCCGGCTGGGAGGCCATGACCGGATCGCGTCACAGGCTCTTCCCCGGCGCCGGCCGGTCGCTGAGCGACGCGCCCGCCGGGCCGCCCTGGCGCACCACGCTGATCACCGGACTCGGCACGGTGGCCGACAACGGACCGGTGTTCATTCCGCGCTCGGTCGTCAAACTCGTCGGCGCGCACGTGCCCAGGCCGCTGTCCCTGGTCCTGCCGGGCACCGGCAGCGTGTGGGCGACGCGGCCGCTTCCGGCGCCGCGGTACGTCCGTGGAACCCCGCAGGTGCGTGTCACCGTCACCCCCTCGGCCGGGAAGGGGACGATCGTCTTCTATCTGTACGACGTGGACGCCCTGGGCAACGGCTCGTTGATGACGTGGGGACCGTGGAGCTTCTCCGGCCGGGCGCCGGGCCGGCCGTTCACCGTGGAGACCGGGCTGCACCCCACCGCGTACGACCTGCCCGCCGGGCACCGGCTGGCGATGGTGGCGGGCACCACGGACTCCCAGATGATCGGCCGGAACCGCTTGGGGGCCCGGATCTCGCTGTCGTCGGAACCCGGGTCACCGTCCTGGCTCGACGTTCCGTTGCGCTGACCGCACCGCGCCGTGGCCGCCGGCACCGTGCGCCGCCCGGGTGCCGGCGGCCACGGCGCGGGCGACGAGCCCGCTCTGGTGGACGAGGCTGGGCATGCCGAAGTAGAACAGCACGGCGCCGCGGGTGGCGTGGCCGAGCGCGTAGATTCCGGTGTGCCCACCGTCGGCGCCGAACACCCGGTGGGTGTGCCGGTCCGTGCGCAGGCCGCCGAGGGGATGCCCGGCGCCCCAGCGGTCGGCGACGGACGCCTCCAGCGGTCCGGGGGCGCAGGCGCCCGGCGCGGCCGGGTTGAGGGCGTTGAACAGGACGTCCACCAGCCGTGTGGTTCCGTTCGCGGTGAAGGTGAACCCGCCGTGCGGGGCCGGTGCCACCGCGGCCAGGCCGCCGGTGACGCGCAGTCGCCCGCTGTCCAGCAGGCGCAGAAGCAGTGCCGCCCGGTGGCGGGGCATGGGGCAGCACAGGCTGGTGACGGCACGGGCGTGGCGGCGCCACAGCGCCGTCTGCTCGTGCTCCGGCAGCAGGTTCCAGGCCTGGCCCGCGAACCGGTGCAGGGCTTGGCGCAGCACGGCCAGGGCGGCCGCGTCGGCGCCGCCGGCCAGTTGCCTGCGCAGCCGCTCGGCCGGTCCCTCGCCGAGGTCGAGCTCCCGGCGCAGGGCCTCGTGATCCGCGCCCGCGGCCCGCAGTTCGGCGCGTATCAAGTCCCACAGGTCCGCGGCTCGCCGTGCCCCCGCGGACGCGGCCAGACTCTCCAGCTGCGGCAGGGTCAGGTGCCGGGGCGGTGGCGGGGGACAGCCCGTGTTCACGGAGGGCAGCGCGCCGCTGCGGGAGGCCAGGGTGACGGGCCCGCGGTGGCCGCGGGTGGCCAGGCCGGCCACCAGGTCCACGGCGGTCAGACCGGAGCCGAGGATGCCCACGTGGCAGTCGGCGGGGACGGCGGGAAGCGTACGGGAGAGGGGGAAGGGCACGGCCCGGTAACCGGCCGCCGCCGCAAGGCCGTACGGGTCGGGGGAGGCGGTGGGCCCCGCGCACAGGACCACGTGGTCGAAGCGTTCGCGGCGTCCGTCCGCCGTGACCACCAGGACGCCGTCCCCTTCGGGCAGCAGGCGGGCGGCGGGCCGGCGCACCAGCCGCAGCCGCCAGCCGCGGTGGGCGAGCCGCCGCCAGGTCCGGGAGAGGGTCTCGGCGAGGTAGGCGCCGTACAGCGCTCGTGAAGTGAGCCCGTGGGCGTCGAGGGCACCGGGTGCTCGGTCGTCCAGCCACCGTGCGGCGTGGCCGGGGTCGTCGGCGCGCAGGGACATGTGGGCGGCGGGGATGTTGGTGAGCACGTCCGCGTCGTCGGGCTGGTAGGCGCGGCCCCGCCACAGGTGGCGTCCGCCGTCGAGCACGGTGAGGGAGCAGGGTTCGGTCATGTGCAGGGCGAGGCTCTCGACCGCGCAGGCCCCGGCCGCGCCGGCCCCGATCACAGCGATGCGCTGCATTCGCCATGCATACCCGGCATTCCCCGGAGAATTCTCCGAGAAGATTGTCCGACCATCACTCTTTCATTGTGCACGGGCGGGGAGCGGACGCCCGTCGCTAATCTGGTCGGGGAATTCCGGCCGGATCAGGGGGAGTTCATGGGGCGCACCGCTCGTATGACGCTGGTGTCCGCCTCCGTCGTCACCCTCTTCCTGCTCTGGGCCGGCATCACCGGAATCGGCCGTCTGTCCAACAGCGGATTCCTCCCCGACGACACGGCCCTGCGGAAGGACAATGCCGCCCTCGGCGCGCGATACGGTGCCGCCGCCCCCGATCTCGTCCTGCTCCTCGACGCGGAAGCGGGCGTCGACGCACCGGCCGTCGTACGGGCCGGCCGGGACATCGAGCAACGGGTACGGCGCGCCCCCGGGGTGGTGTCGGTGACGTCGTACTGGTCGTCCGCCGACCCCGCGCTGCGGGCGCGGGACGGGCGTGCGGCAATGGTGGTGGCCGACCTCGTGGCGGACGAGGCGGCGGCCACCCGGGCGGTGGACCGGTTCGTACCAGAACTGACGGGACGTCATGAGGCGGTCGCCGTCAGCGCCTCAGGTCCCGCCTGGGTGAGCGCGGAGGCCCTGCGGATCAGCCGGCAGGACCTGCTGGCCGGTGAACTGGTCGCGCTGCCCCTGACCGCCCTGGTGCTGCTGTTCGTCTTCCGTTCCGCCGTCGCGACCGTGATTCCGCTCCTCACCGGCCTGACGGCGGTGGCCGGCACGCTGGCGGGGCTGCGCCTGCTGACGGAGGTGACGCACGTCTCCGTCTACGCCGCGAACATCACCTGCGCCCTCGGGCTCGGTCTCTCCGTCGACTACGGCCTGTTCATCGTGACGCGCTTCCGGGAGGAGCGAGCCGCCGGCGCGGACCTGCGCCTCGCCGTCGAGCGCAGCAGGAGGACCGCCGGCCGGACCGTGGTGGTGTCGGCCGCGGTGGTCGCCTCGTCGCTGTGTGCCCTCTTCCTCTTCCCACTGGGTTTCCTGCGTTCCGTCGCCGCCGCCGGCATCCTGGTCGCGGTGCTGTCGGCGACGGCCGTCACGCTGCTGGTACCGGCGATGCTGACCCTGTGGGGCGCGCACATCGACCGCTGGGACGTCTTCGCACCCCTGCGCCGCCGGACCGGCGGGGCGCCGCGGCCCCCGCTGTGGGGGCGGGTGGCGACGGCCGTGTGCCGACGGCCGCTGCTGTGCACGACGGGCGCCCTGGCTCTCCTCGCGCTGCTCGCCCTGCCCATCGCGCACGCGGCCTTCGCCCCGAGCGACGCCACGGCGCTTCCCGCCGGCAGCCACACCGCCCACACCGCCCGGCGGCTCGAGGCCGGCTTCTCCCCCGCGCCGGACAGGGCCGTGACGGTGGGCCTCCCGTCCGGCACGGACGACCGGGCCCTGGACACGTACGCCCGGAGCCTGGCCGCTCTGCCGGGCGCCGGGGAGGTCCGCACCGCGACGGGCCGCTACGCCGACGGCGGGCACGAGCCCTTTCCCGAGCAATGGGCCGAGCGGTTCACTACCCCGGGCGGGCCGCTGCTCACCGTCGTCTCACGGACCGGGCGGGCCACCGCCCCGGCCCAGGAGCTGGTCCGCGACATCCGGACGGTGCCCGTGCCGGGAGGTGGCCGCGCACTGCTCACGGGCGAACCGGTACGTGCCGCCGACACCACACAGGCTCTCGCCCGGGGCCTGCCGGCCGCCTGCGCGCTGGCGGCCGCCGTCACCGTGCTCCTGGTCGGCCTGTTCACCCGCAGTCTGCTGATCCCGCTGAAGGCCGCGGCCGTGGCGGCCGTCAGCCTCGCGGCCTGTCTGGGCTGTATGGTCCACCTCTTCCAGGACGGTCATCTGCGCGAGCCGCTGGGCGGGTTCGCCGTCGCCGGGTTCCTCGACGGCTCGGTGGCCCTGTTCGTGCTCGTCATGGCGTACGCCCTCGCCGTGGACTACGAGATGTTCCTGCTCTCCCGCATCCGCGAGGAATACCTGGCCGGCGGCCGCAACACCGCCGCCGTGGTCACCGGTGTGCGGCGCACCGGCCGGCTGGTCACCGCGGCCGCGCTGATCGTGGTGTGCGCGATGGTGGCGCTGGGCACGTCCGGCGTGACCGTCCTCAAGACGGTCGGCGTGGGCCTGGCCGTGGGTGTCCTCGTTGACGCGACGCTGGTCCGCGGTGTCCTGGTGCCCGGCCTGATGGTGCTGGCCGGCCGCTGGAACTGGTGGGTGCCGTCGTGGCGCGCGGGCACCGGCCGGGAGGCCGTCGCCCGCACGCGTCGGCGGAGCACCGAAGACCCGGCAACCAAAACCGAGTAGCCGGACCCGAGTAGCCGGACCCTCTGCTGCAGGAAGGATCTCCATGCGCATCGCTTCCGCCGTCGGTGTCGTCTCCAGCGCGCTCTGGCTGCCCCGCGGGCAGTGCACCGTTGAGGAGGCAGTGATCGACGGCATCCTGTCCGATGCCGCACAGGCCCCGCCGGACGTGGACGGAGTGCCCCAGAGCCGTGGCGAGACCCCGGAGTTCATGGCCGCCGAGGCGGCCCGTCTGGCGCTGTCCCGCGCCGGGTCGACGGCACAGGACGTGGACATCCTGGCGTATGCGTGGACGCTCCGCATCGGGTACGAGTTCTACTCGCCGGCGCACCGGCTCGCCAAGGAGCTGTCCCTCGGCGACTGCTCGGCGTTCAGCCTGTGCCAGGCGTGCAACGGGGGCGCACTGGCGGTGGAGAGCATCGTGATGCGCATGCTCACCGACGAGCGGGTGCACCTGGGCGTCGCCGTGTCCTCCGACACCTACGAGGAGTTCGGCTCCCGGCGGTGGGCCGAGCCGACGATGATGGTGGGCGGTGACGGCGCGGCGGCCGTGGTGCTGACCCGGGGCCCGGGTGAACTGGCCCTGCGGTCCCTGGCGACCCGCGGCCACACCTGCGCGGACATCCTGGAGGTCGGCCAGGGAATGCGGCACCGCGTCCCCGGCACCGGGGGTGCCGCCAGGCCGCCCTCGGAGACCGAGCTGAAGGAGGCCGCGCACAGCGTGGAGAAGTTCGGGGCCAGCCTGAGCGCGGTCGTGCACGAGGCGCTGAAGGACGCGGATCTCGGCGCGGACGACCAGGGGATCGCGGCAGTGCTGCTGCCCCGGCTGGCCACCCCGTTCACCGACGCCTTCGTCCGCCCCGCCATGCCCGAGGCCCTCCGGGACAAGGCCTACGTCGCCGATCCCCACACCGGTCACCTGGGCGCGGGCGACGCCCTGGCCAACATCGAGTACGCCCAGCGCGAGCTGGACCTGGCCCCCGGCCAGTACCTGCTGGTCGTCAACGGCGGCCAGGGGGTCACGTCCTCGTGCATGGTGCTCACACCGGAGAGCCGCTGACGGCGACGGTGCCTGCGGCGGGCGGCGCGTCGGGGGCCCGCCGCACGCGCCTCCCGCCGCCGGGTCGGTCACGTCTCCATGGGGGGAACCGCCCGGTGCAGGCCGGTCAGCCGGCGCTGGATGCCGTCCATCAGGAGCGCGGGCGCGTACTGGTGGGCACGGATCATGAGAACCTCCCTGCCCGTGCAGTACCGTGCCGCGGGGCGCCGGGCACACACCGCCCGGCACACCGTACGGGCCGCCGCCTCGGCGGGCCGGAACGGGCGGTGGCGGGCCAGGCTGCCCAGAGTCACCCCGTAGGCGTTCTGGTACCAGGAGTTGTGTTCGAGGGCCAGCTGAACGAGCCGGGAAGCCCCCTGGAAGGTCATGGCTGTCTCGTGGAAGCCGGGCTCGACCAGGGCGACGTGTACGCCGAAGTGTGCGCTCTCCATCCGGAGCGCATCGCTCAGCGCCTCCATCGCGTGCTTGCTCGCCGCGTACCAGCCGTTGAACGGGGCGGACACCAGGCCTGCCATGGAGGTCACGTTGACGATGCGCCCGCCGCCGCGGCGCCGCATGACGGGCAGGACCAGCCGGCAGATGCGCGCGGGACCGAGGAGGTTCACCTCCAGCAGCCGGCGGGCCTCCTCCTCGGTGACGTCCTCGACCGCTCCGGCCAGGTGCGCACCCGCGTTGTTCACAACGGCCCAGGGGCCGCCCCCGGTCATCTCCTCCACCTGCTCGAAGGCGGCTTCGCAGCTGTCGGCGTCGGCGACGTCCATCAGGACGGTCCGTACTGTGCGGCTGTGGTCGCCCGCCGCCGCTTCGAGCGCCTTCGCCTTCTCCTCCGTACGGACCGTGCCGATGACGTCGTAGCCCCGGCGGGCCAGCTCGAGCACCACGGCCCGGCCGATCCCGCTGTTGGCTCCCGTGACGACCACACTGCGCATGTGATTCCCCCTCGGCCGAGCGCCGTCGTGATGGATTGCCCGACGGTCATGCCTACCCTTGCGCCGGTGCGGAATCCCCTTTTCTCCGTACGCGCCTCTTCATATGGGAAAGCCGTATAACCTGCTCGTCCTACGAATATTGCTCCTGCTTGTGGGTCCTTCCGGAAGCGGGTATAGGTAGAGGGTCCTCGCAGCTCCCAACGCCCGAGGGAGAACAGCTAGTTGACCCGACAGCGGCATTCCCGGATCTCCGCCGTGGCGACCCATTTCCCGGAACGGTGCGTGTCCACCGAAGCGCTCGAGGATCTGATCGCGCGGGACAGCCCGCAATTCGACGTACCTCGCGGAATGATCCGCCGGATGACCGGCGTCGACCGGCGGTACATCCGCGCGGACGGATGGACGGCCTCGGACTTCGCCGTGGCCGCGTCCGGCAAGGCCCTCGCCGAGGCCGGGCTGGGGCCCGGCGACCTGGATCTGCTGATCTTCTCGGCCGTCAGCACGGATCTGCTGGAACCGGCGACCGCCCATGTCGTGGCCGCCGGACTCGGGGCCGGCTGCCCGGTCTTCGACGTCAAGAACGCCTGCAACAGCCTTCTGAACGCCCTCGAGATCGGTGACTCCTTCATCAGGAGCGGCGCCTACCGGCGCATTCTCGTCTGCTGCGGAGAAACGCTCACCTACGCCCTGCGCACCGGCGTGTCCGGGCCGCGGGAATTCCTCGACGCCATGGTCGGCTACACCGTGTCGGACGTCGGGGCGGCGGTCGTCCTGGAAGCCTCGGACGAACCGGGCATCATCGGCTGCTCGATGCGCGCGATCTCCGCCGAGTGGGCCGCGGGTGCCGTACCCGTGCCCGGTGCCCGCGCACCGCGGCAGTGCCGGCAACGGTTCGACCTGGCGGGCATGCGGCGCGCCGTCCATCGCGCCGTGGGGGAGGGCGATCTGTCCTGGCTCGTGGCCGGCACGGGCCTCAGACCCGAGGACGCCTCGTTGTGCTGTGCTCATTTGGCCGCCGATCTGCTCGCCGACGACTTCTGCGACGTGTTCGGCGTGCCCCGGAGCCGGCTGGTGACGACGATCGCCTCCCACGGCAACACCGGGTCGGCGACGCTCCCGTTGCAACTGGAAACGAGCCTGCGCGAGGGAAGGCTGCGCCGGGGTGATGTCGTCCTGCTCGTCGGCCTCGCCAGCGGCATCGGCCTCGGCGCGCTGTGGCTACGCCTGTGACCGGCCCGCTCCGGGCGGAACGAGAGAAGGGGGACGGGCCCGTGCCCGATCCGCATGAGACCCTGCTCGGCATCCTGGAAGCCCACTTCGGTATCGACCGCGCCGAGGTGAACCCCTCGGTGCCGCTCACCGCCCTCGAACTCGACTCCCTGGCGCGGGCCGAACTCGCCCTCATCCTGCGGGACCGCCTCGGTGTGGCCCTGACCGAGGAGGACCTTCCCGAGGGCGCCACCGTGAGGAACGTCCTGGACCTGCTCGCGGCCCGGATGGAGGAGGCGGAGGCGCTGCGAGCCGGTGGAGCATGATGACTCACCATCAGGTAGTGGTGACGGGGATCGGCCTGGCCACCGCTGCCGGCATCGGGCGGGACGCCACCTGGTCGGCAGTGTGCTCCGGCCGCGGAACCGCCGCCTCCGTGCCCCTGCTCGCCGGTCTGCCCGTCGACTTCGGCTGTACGGTCCCCGGGATGGAAGCCGCCGTCGCACCCCTGCGCCGCAAGGCATGGCGGCTCGACCGCTTCGCCCGCCTGGCGGTCCTCACCGCCCGGGAGGCGCTCGCCGACGCCCGGCTGGATCCCGCCGAGTGGGACGCCGGGCGCGTCGGGGTGGTCGTCGGCAGTGGCTGCGGAGGCGTCGAGAGCCTGTGGGAGCAGCAAGGCCGGCTGCGGGACCGGGGGCCGGAGGCCGTCTCGCCGCTGATGTACCCGTTGACGCTGATCAACATGGCGGCCGGAGAGGTCGCCCTGGACTGCGGGGCCGCAGGCCCGTCGCTGGCCACGGTCACCGCGTGCGCCTCGGGCGCGGACGCCCTCGCCGTCGCGCGCACCTGGCTGACCACGGGCGTCTGCAACATCGTGCTGGCCGGGGGTGCCGAGGCAGGCCTCACGCGCCTGCACGTCACGGGGTTCGAGCGCCTGGGGGTCCTGTCCCACCGCAGGGACGATCCCGCCTCGGCGTCACGTCCCTTCGACGCCTGCCGGGACGGTTTCGTCATGGGCGAAGCAGCGGCTGTCCTGGTGCTGGAGCGGCTCGACCACGCCCAGGCACGCGGCGTGCCGGTACGGGCGGTGTTCGCGGGCTGCGGCTCGGCCACCGACGCCCACCACCCGACGGCCCCCCACCCGGAGGGGGCCGGCGCCCAACGGGCCCTGGAGCGGGCGCTCGCCGACGCGGACGTCCACCCCCGCGAGGTGGACCACGTCAACGCCCACGGCACCGCCACCCCGCTCAACGACACCATCGAGGCCGGAGTCATCACCCGCGTCCTGCCCCACGGCCCCACCGTCACCTCGGCCAAGGGCGCGCTCGGCCACACGCTGGGCGCGGCGGGCGCGGTGGAGGCGGCACTCACGGTGCTCACGATCCACCACGCGCTCGTCCCCCCGACCGCCAACCTCCGGTGCGTCGACCCGGCTGTCCACCTCGACCTCGTGCGGGGCGCGGCCCGACCCCAGCGGGTCGAGGTGGCGGTGAGCCACTCGTTCGGCTTCGGGGGGCACAACACAGTGCTGGTTTTCCGGGCGGGGTAGGCCGCTCAGGCTGCCCGAGCCGACAGGGTCACAGGCTCCTCCGGCCGTCGCGCAGCTCCAGTCGTTCGCCCTGGAACCGCTCGCGGAAGCCGCGGTCGTGCGAGACCGTGACCACCGCGCCCGGGTACGCGGCCAGTGCCGCCTCCAGGTCCTCGACCAGGTCGAGCGCGACGTGGTTCGTCGGCTCGTCGAGGACGAGAAGGTCCGCGGGCCGGGTCACCAGGTTCGCGATCTGCAGCCGCCGCTGCTGACCTGCGGACAGCGCCGTGACCGGGACATGCAGGTCCTCCTCGCGGAACAGGCCCAGTGCCAGCAGCTGTTCTGCGTGCTCCTCCGGCAGGCCCGGCCGCCCGGCCGCGAAGGCGGCGAGGAGCGGGAGCCGCGTGGAACGCGCGGGCAGCTCCTGAGCCAGGTACCCGATCCGGGCAGGGCGGCGGACCGTGCCCGCGTCCGGCTCCAGGTCGCCCGCCAGGACGCGCAGCAGCGTGGTCTTGCCCGCCCCGTTCTCGCCCGTGACCAGCAGCCGCTGCCCAGGTGCGATCGCCAGCAGCCCGTCCAGACGCAGCCGCTCGCCGACGGCTACGCCGTCGAGCTCGGCCAGCGGGCGGTCGGGGGCAGGGCGCTCGCCGCCCGCCGCCGGCAGCGCTGCCGTGAACCGCAGTGGTTCCGGCGGGGCCGCCACCGGGTTGCGCCGCAGGTGGGCCAGCCGCTCGCGGACCGCCCGCACCTGGCCGCCGAGCTTGGCCTCGTGCGAGCGGCGGTGCTTGCCGAAGCCCTGCCGCGGGTCCTTGCCGGTGAAGGCCAGCCGCTTGCCGGCGGCCTCCAGGAGTTCCTCGGTACGGGCAATCTCCTGAAGCCAGTCCGCGTACTCCTGCTCCGCGCGGCGTCGGGCGGCGCCCCTCGCGGCGCGGTAGCCGGCCCAGCCGTCGCCGTACCGGCGCACCGTGCGCGTATCCCGGTCGACCTCGAGGATCGTGGTGGCGATGCGCTCCAGGAAGCCGCGGTCGTGGGTGACCGCGACGACGGTGCCGCGGTGCGCGCGCAGGTGCTCCTCGAGCCAGCGCACGGCCGCCGCGTCGAGGTGGTTCGTCGGTTCGTCGAGGAGCAGCAGCTCGGGTGCGGCGGCCAGCACGCAGGCGAGCGCGAGCCGCGACTGCTGGCCGCCGGAGAGCGAGCCGAGCACGCGGTCACGGGTGATGCCGGCGAGCCCGAGCCCGTGCATGGCGGCGTCGACACGGGCGTCCGCCTCGTATCCGCCGCGTTCCTCGTACGCCATCAGCAGCTCGCCGTACGCGGCGAGTTCGTCCTCCGACGCGTCACCGAGACGCTCCTCCGCGGTGCGCAGCCGGCGCTCCATGTCGCGCAGTTCGGTGAGGGCTAGGTCGACGGCGTCCTGCACGGTGCGGTCCGGGTCGAGGCCGAGGGTCTGGGTGAGGTGGCCGGTGCCGCCGGGGAAGCTGAGGGTGATCTCCCCGGTGTCCGGCACGTCGGCCGCGGCGAGCAGCCGCAGCAGGGTGGACTTGCCCGAGCCGTTCTCGCCGATGACGGCCGCCTTCTCGCCGGGGCGGACGGTGAAGGAGACCTGGTCGAGGACGGTCCGGGTGCCGTAGGACTTGGTGACGTCCTTGACGGAGAGCTGCACCACGGCAGCAGCGGGCATGGCGGTATGGGCGCGTTCGCGCATGTGAACTTCCCTGGGAATGCAAGTGTCTACGGGCAGCAGAAACGGCGGCGTCGGCCGTGCCCGGACTCAGAGAAAGTAGAAGAAGGCCATGCGCCCACCATAGCAAGACGATACGTCTCGGCATCTGGTTTTTTCCGCCTCCCGAAGCCCGTGATCCACGCCACCCGCCGCCCGAGCGGCCTGCTCCCCGCGCGCTTGTCAACGAGTGTTGACGGCGGCTCGGTGTGTCAACCATCATTGACGGCATGGCTGGAACGGATGCTGACGCGGATGCGGGAGAGGCAGCCGGAACCGCCGAGGCCGCTTTGAACGCGGATCCCCGCGTGGGACTACGGGCCGTCGCCGCGCTGCGGCGACTGGTCGAGCACCTGGAGGCCCTGCAGGTCGGCCGGGCACGGCAACTGGGCTGGTCCTGGGAGGAGATCGGCGGCGCCCTGGGCGTCAGCCGGCAGGCCGTCCACAAGAAACACGCCAGGAGGGGTTAGGCATGTTCGAACGGTTCACCAAGGACGCCCGCGTGGCGATCATCAGCGCGCAGGAGGAGGCACGCGCACTGGGTCACGGACGCATCGGCCCCGGGCACCTCCTGCTCGGCGTCACCACGTGCTCCGGGGCCACCGGCACCGCGACACTGATCAGGCTGGGAATCACGCCCGAGGCGCTGCGCGACGCGCTGGCGGCCGCGGGCGCTCCCGCAGCGCCCTTCGACGAGGAGGACGCACAGGCGCTGCGCGCCTTCGGTATCGACCTGGAGGCCGTGCGCGGGCAGGCGGAGAAGGTGTTCGGTCCGGGCGCCCTGGACTCGCCTCCGCCGGCTCCGGCGGGGGAGGGGCGCGGGTTCCTGCGTGGCCGCGAGAGCGGTTCACCGGTTGCCCGGAAGCCGCACATCCCCTTCGAGCGCGAGGCCAAGAAGGCGCTGGAGCAGTCGCTGCGGGCGACCCTGGAGCGCAAGGACCGTTCCATCGGAACCGAACACGTCGTGCTCGGCGTTCTGGACGCCGGTGGAGGGGCGACGGCGGACGTGCTGGGGAGGCTCGGCACCGATCCGGCCGCCGTACGGGCAGGGCTGCTGGCCGACCTGGACCGGGCCGCCTGAGCCCGCCCTGGCGGTCTGCGCAGCGGCCCCGCCCCGAGCTGAGATCATTGCGGCATGTCTATTCGCATCATCGCCGCCTGTGACGGGGCTTCGAAGGGCAACCCGGGGCCCGCTGCCTGGGCTTGGGTCGTAGCCGACGCACAAGGAACCCCCGAGCGCTGGGAGGCGGGCCCCCTCGGCCGGGCCACGAACAACGTCGCGGAGCTCACCGCGCTCGAGCAGCTCCTCGGCGCCACCGACCCGGCCGTTCCCCTCGAGGTGCGCATGGACTCGCAGTACGCCATGAACGCGGTGACCAAGTGGCTGCCCGGCTGGAAGCGGAACGGCTGGAAGACCGCCGCCGGAAAGCCCGTCGCCAACCGTGACCTCGTCGCCCGCATCGACGCCCTGCTCACCGGCCGTCCCGTGGAATTCCGCTACGTGCCGGCGCACCAGGTGGACGGCGACCTCCTGAACGCGATCGCCGACCAGGCAGCCAGCGATGCGGCCGTGGCCCAGCTCCCGGCGGGGACCTCCCACGGGGCCGGGGCCATGCCGGTGCCCGCCGCACGTCCCGAACCCGCGCAGGGCAAGCAGCCCCGTGCGGGGAGGGGTGGGAAGCCCTCGGCGGCCGGAGCCGCCCGTACCACGAGAACGCTCCGCGCGAAATTCGCGGGCCGGTGCGTCTGCGGCCGGTCGTACGCGGCCGGAGAGGACATCGCCAAGAACGCGAAGGGCTGGGGTCACCCGGCATGCCGTGACGTGGTGGCTCAGGCGTGATCAGCGCGGCCATGTGGAAACGGTCGGCGACAGCTGTAGTGGTGAACCTGC
This sequence comes from Streptomyces sp. NPDC053048, assembly GCF_044547045.1. Classification (NCBI taxonomy): domain Bacteria; kingdom Bacillati; phylum Actinomycetota; class Actinomycetes; order Kitasatosporales; family Streptomycetaceae; genus Streptomyces; species Streptomyces sp. NPDC053048. The sequence continues at coordinate 323,505 of NZ_JBITZS010000005.1, read as the reverse complement.
TGCTGGGCATTCCTGGAGTCGTGCCGGTGTGGCTCCTGTGGTACTTCGCCGTGAACTGGCCGCTCGCCGCGATCGGCTGGTCCGACCCGGAGCCGACGGAGAACGACGGCACGCTGCCGGGGCTGCTGGTCGGAGTGCTGCTGCTGGGGCTGTTCGTCCTGTGGTGGCTCATCAACCGCTCCGTACGGCGCAGGACCACGCTGGATGCCCGGCTCTACTGGCCGGTGAGTGCTGTGGCGACGCTCGTTCCTACGTTCGTGCTCATGGTCGTCCTGTAAGGCGGGGCTTCCGGTGCACGGCATCCGGGTGATCCCGACCATGGACGGCAGGCGCTGAACGACGGTGGTCTCCAACTGCCCCCCCACCAAGGTGCGATGACGGACGAGTCCCCCGAACCCTTTCCCGTGTAGATCGTTGTCGTAGGTACGACGGTGGAGCGGCAAGGCTTTGGTGGGGAGCGAGGCGTGGTGAACGACGCCACGGAGGACGGCAGTCTCTGGCGGCATCGTGGCTTCCTCCGATACTGGAGCGCGAACGCCGTCGACCTCGTGGGCAGCGGTGTCACGCAGGTGGCGCTCCCGCTGGTCGCGGTCGTGGCGCTGCACGCCTCCGTCTGGCAGGTCGCGCTGTTGTCGTGCGCCCAGAAGCTCCCGCCCCTGCTGGTGTCGCTGCCCGCCGGGGCGGTCGCGGACCGGCACCGTAAGCGTCCCGTGATGGTGGGCGCGGCGCTGGCCGGCGGTGCCGCGTTCCTCATCGTCCCACTTGCCGACGCCATGGGCCGGCTGTCCCTCGAGCTGCTGTACGGGGTGGCGCTGGTGAGCGCGGCCGCGGAGGTGTTCGGATCCACCGCCCGCATCAGCTTTCTTCCCTCGCTGTTGCCCCGTTCGCGGCTGCTGGAAGCCAACTCCAAGCTCAGCGGGGTCAACTCCCTGGCCGACAGTGCCGGATCCCAGATCGGTGGCGCTGTGGTCACCGTCCTCGGTGCCGCCCATGCCATCTACCTGGACGTCGCTTCCTACCTGGCCTGTGCCCTCCTCCTGGCCCGCATCCGTACCCCTGAACCGGCCGCGCCGCAGCCGACCAGGAAGACGACCTTCCGGGCCGAGATCGGCGAAGGGCTGCGCTATGTCTGGTCGCATCCCACGATCCGGCCGTTGGTGCTCGCCGCCACCGCGTACGTCGCCGTCATGGCCTTCCTCGCCACCCTGTGGTCCGTCTACGTGCTGCGCCAACTGCACTACTCGAGCGCGGCCTTGGGTGCCACGCTGAGCGTGGCCGCACTCGGCGGGTTCTGCGGAGCCCTTGTCGTCCGCCCGGTGGTCGCGCGGTACGGACCAGTGCGCGTGATGCTCGCTGCACTGGCCCTGGCCCCGTTCACCGAGGTGCCGCTGCTGCTCGCCACGCCCGGTCGTCCCTGGCAGGTGGCGGTCGGTTTGGGATTGTTCGTCCAGTTGGGGTGTGCCGTCGTCCAGGGTTCCACCCAGCGCACTGTCCGCCAGGCCGTCTGTGACCCCGCACTGCAGGGCCGCATGCTGGCCACGAGCCGGTGGGTCGTCTACGGCTCCCAGCCGGTGGCCGCCCTCCTCGCCGGCGCCGTCGGGACCTGGCTCGGGCTGTGGAACGGCCTCGTCATCGGCACCCTCGCCCTCGCCGTCCCGTTCCTCGTACTGCGCTCTTCCTCGCTCCCCGGCGTGTGCCAGGACACCGCCGTCACCGAAGAAGCCCGTCAGGCACGGTGTGTGCCCACAAAAGGAAAGTGATGCCGCATGAGCCCTGGAGCGATTCCGGGCCAGTCCCGTCAGCCCCGCCCCGTCGGACGGTACGTTCCCGCCAGGGGAATCTACACGGAGTCGGCGCGTCTTCAGCGGCTCGGCTGGCTTCGCTCCATTACCCGGCTGGGACTGGGCTCCTTGCAGCACACGCAACTCGACGCCGGCAAACTGACCGGAAACATCGAGGGATTCGTCGGTACCGTCGAGATTCCGGTCGGCGTGGCCGGGCCCTTGCTGTTTCACGGGGACAATGTCCAGGGCGAGATCTATGCCCCCATGGCGACCACGGAGGGCGCCCTCGTATCGTCGGCGACGCGGGGAGCCCTGGCCGTCACCATGGCAGGTGGCGTCAGCACCCACGCGGTCGCGCAGACGATGACGCGTGCACCTGTCTTCGCCTTCACCCGGCTGTCGGCCGCCGGCCGTTTCGCCTCGGAGATTCTCCAGCACCTCGGCGACCTCCGTACGGTCATCCGGCAGGTCTCCGACCATGCCGAACTCGTCTCGATCGAACCCGTGGTGCTGGGCAGGACCGTTCACCTGAGGTTCCGGTACACCACCGGGGACGCGGCAGGCCAGAACATGACCACTGCCTGCACCTGGCACGCTTGCCAGTGGATCCTGGAGCGGCCTCATCTGATCGAAGGCGAGGAGCTCGAATCCTTCATCATCGAGGGAAACACATCGGGCGACAAGAAAGCATCGTCGCAAGCCGTGGCGGAAGGCCGCGGAATCAGGGTGTCCGCTGACTGCGTCCTGCCAGGAGGCGTTGTCGAGCGGGTCCTGAAGACGACATCCGACGATCTGGTCAGGGGTTATCAGCACATCGCCGCCGGGGCCGTGCACAGCGGAGTGCTGGGCTCGAACGCGAACACCGCCAACATCGTGGCGGCGATTTTCACCGCGACGGGTCAGGACATCGCCTGCGTCCACGAGTCGGGCGCGGGGCAGTTCCTCCTCGAACGGACGCCGGACGGCGTCTATGCGAGCATGACCCTTCCCGGCCTGGCGGTCGGCACGGTCGGGGGCGGTACCCACCTCCCCACGCAGCAAGAACTCCTGGAAGCGATGGGGTGTACGGGCCGGGGAAGCGCGGCCCGACTGGCGGAAATCATTGCCGGCTTCGCACTGGCCCTGGATCTCTCCACGGTCTCGGCAGCCGTTTCCGGGCAGTTCGCCAGTGCCCATGAACGCCTGGGGCGCAACAGGCCGGTCCGCTGGTTCCAACGCGAGGAGCTCGACGCCCGGTTCTTCGAATCGGCGCTGGGCCACTCCGTGATGCCCGGCGTCAAGGTCAGAAGCGTCGAAACCGCCCACATTCCCATGGGGCCCAGCGTCCTGTCGGAGCTGACGTCGCGGACGGTGAAGAAAGCCGTCGGGCTCTTTCCGATGCAGCTGAGGGTCGACCACGACGACGTGGAGCAGAAGCTCGACGTCATGGTCAAGGTGAAACCCACCGACCGGGAGGTCATCAAGATGGGCGGAATGGCGGCCGCCCTGTGTGGTGGTCCGGTGGCTGCCCACTACCGCAGATTCGAGCAACGCCTCGGCTTCGTGGGATGCGATGTGCGGGAACTGGCTCTGTACGAGCAGACCGATTCCCGTTTCACCAGCCTGATCCCGGAGCTGTACCGGACCTATCGCGATGACCGGAGGGAGGCGTACGTCATCGTGATGGAGTGTCTCGGCGACATGGAGCGGATGGACACGTCGGATCACGCACGCGGATGGTCACGCAGGCATCTCGGCATCGCTCTGCGTGACCTCGGGCAACTCCACTCCGTCTGGTACGGCAAGGAATCGGGGCTCCGCCGGATGCCGTGGATCGGGCACGTCCCGAATGCCGCGGACATGGTGGAGATGAAGGAACTCTGGCTGGCGCTGGCCGACCACTCGGCGCAGGAGTTCCCCGAGCTCGTCGGCGAACGCCACCACGACCGGCTGGTTTCCTGCATCGGAACCATTGACCGCTGGTGGCCGCAGATCGAGGCGATGCCGAGGACGCTCGTCCACAACGACTGCAATCCCCGCAACCTCGCCATCCGGGCGGACGGCAGGCTGTGCGCGTACGACTGGGAGCTCGCCACCCTGCACATTCCCCAGCACGACCTGGCGGAACTGCTCTGCACCGCGCTGGAACCCGGCGACATCGATGCAGCGGTGGTCGAGGAACTTTCGGAAGTCCACCGCCGGTCGCTCGAGTCCCATGCCCGGACCCCCATCGACAGGAGCCAGTGGGAATCCGGCTACCGCCTCGCCCTCATGGACCTGGCCGTCAACCGATTCGGGCTCTACTTCGTGGCGCACACCGTTCGCCACTACGGCTTTCTCGAGCAATGGTGGCGCAACCTCTGGTCCTTGATCGATCTGGCGGAAGCTGCCGACGGGAGCTGATTCCCGGCTCTGGGGCGACAAGTTTTCCGCATGATGTTTCCTCGGATCGTAACTTTGATCGCCTCGTTCCGTTAAGCCAACCGGGTGAGAGGCGGCGGTGATATTGCGTGGAGCGGACCGCCGTTCTCCCTGTGCTGTTTCCCATCGAAGAGAAAAGGCGGACCAGTGGGTTCACTGAAGCGATTCGCAGTTCTGTCCAGCATGGCGGTGGCGGTTCTGGCCTCCCCCGCGGGGATCGGGGCCGCGAGTGCCGACACGATCGATCTGGGGGCGGGCGGCCTGCTGTCCAACGTCGGGAGCAGGAACTCCTCGGCGCACTCCAACCTGTGCGGCGCCAGCAGGGTGGGTCTCCTCAACGACCGTACCTGTGTGACCCGGCGTGACTCCCACCACCGCCACGACCAGGGCCGTCAGGTGACCGGCCCGACCGGCGGGCTGCTGTCCAACATCGACTCCCGCAACGCCTCCGGATACAGCAACAACTGTGGAACGGACACCGTCGGAATCCTCAACCACACCACTTGCGTCGCCGAAGAGAAGTAGGGCACGCAGGCGGGCCACTCCGGGACGGTGGCGTCATCCGACGCCGTACATGCGTTCCCACGGGTCGTTCCGGGGTGGCCCGGCCCCGCTGCCAGGGCTGTCCGCGCCCCGTCACAGTCCCCCTACGACACGGAAGGGTGCGGCGGGTACGCCGATCACCTCGCTGGTCGTTTCGCCGGTCGTCCTCCCGCCCGGAATGAGACTCGGACGGACGGATGCGAGACTGAGATGGCGGAGGTGGTGTCATGGTCGACAGGGACGACCGGGCGGTCACCACCGGGGCGGACGAGCAGATGATGGAACAGCTGCTCGCCGAGGCCAATGCGATCGTCCCCTACCGGCTGCCCGGACTGGTGAACCGGTGCGCCCGAGCACTCGGCCTGGACAGCGCCACGATCTATCTCGTCGACCTCCAGCAGCATCTGCTCATCCCGCTCGACGACCAGACCGAACGACTGCCGGTGGACTCCAGTGAGGGAGGCTGGGCCTACCGCACCCTCTCGCTGCGGGTCCACGAGTCCCGGGAGGGAGTGGTGGTGTGGCTGCCGATGGTGGACGGCGCGGAACGGCTCGGCGTGCTGGGGATACGGGCAACGGCGCTGGACGGGGTGCGGCTGCGCCGTTGCCGCATGCTGGCGCGGGTCCTGTCCCTGGTGGTCACCTCCAAGCGCACCTACAGCGACTGGTTCGTCGCCCGCATCCGCACGCAGGGCATGGATCTGCCCACCGAGATGCTGCGCGCCTTCCTGCCACCACGCAGCGTCGGCCGCACCGGCGTGATCTCCACCGCCGTGCTGGAACCCGCCTACGAACTCGGTGGAGACGCCTTCGACCACTCGGTGAGCAAGAACATCCTGCACGCCAGCATCTTCGACGCGATGGGCCACGACCTTGCCTCGGGACTGACCACCTCGGTGGTGATGGCCGGCTGCCGCAACGGCCGCCGCTCCGGCGCCGACCTGCCGAACATGATCGAGGTGGTGGACCGGACGCTCGCCCAGTGGCTCCCCGAACAGTTCTGCACGGGCGTGGTGTGCCAGCTGGATGTGGACACCGGCGTGCTGCGGTGGTGCAACTGCGGCCACCCGCCTCCCCTGCTGATCCGCAACGAAGCCGTGCTGGAGCATGCCCTGGAAAGCCCCCCTCAGTCGCCCATGGGGCTGCCGTTCCAGCTCGGACCCACCCACCGCGAGGTGCACAGCGCGACGCTGGAACCCGGTGACCGGGTGCTGCTGTACACCGACGGCGTCACCGAGGCCCGCGGCAAGGACGGGGAGGCGTTCGGCCTGGACCGGTTCACCGACTTCATCATCCGCTCCTCCGCCGCGGGCCAGCAGCCCTCAGAGGTCCTGCGACTGCTCATCCACGCGATCCTCGAGTATCAGGGCAACGCCCTCAGCGACGACGCCACCATCCTGCTCCTCGAATGGCACCCGGAACTCATCGAATGGCACTACGGAGGCAGCCCCACCGAAGCCTCCTGACGGGTTCCTTCTCAGCCTCTCCGGCTCTTCGGCGCTACTTCCTGTTCCTGGGATTCGGCCAGGAGCCGCAAGGCGCGTTGCTTGAGTTCGGGGTCGGCCTTTGCGGCGTCGCCGGCGTCGAAGGGAGGACGGGGGTCGTATTCGATGGCCAGCTGTACGGCCTTGGCCGTGTCGTCTCCGGCGATCAGGGACGCCAGGTACAGCGCCATGTCCAGCCCCGCCGACACGCCCGCCGCAGTGATGATCTTTCCCGAGCGGACGTAGCGTTCGGGCAGGTAGGTGACGTCGTAGTGGGTTCGGAGATACTCGGCGGAGGCCCAGTACGTCGTTGCCCGTCGGCCCTTGAGCAGTCCCACCGCGGCGAGAACGAGTGAGCCGGTGCACACAGAGGTGGTCCACTGGCTGTGCCGGTCGATCCTGCGGATCCAGCGCAGCAGTTCCTGGTTCTCCATCGCCGCGACTGTGCCGCGGTTGCCCGCGCCGGGGACGAGGAGTACGTCGAGGTGGTCGACGTCGGCGATGGACCGTTCGGCCATGACGGCCACGTCACGGGTGTCGGTGCGGACGGGGCCTCGCTTCTGGGCGACCATCGTGACGGTGGCGCCCGGCAGCCGGGACAGCACTTCCGCGGGGCCGGTGGGATCCAGCAGGCTGTAGCCGTCGTACAGCAGGATGCCGATATCCAGCATCGTGCCGGCCGCCGCCGGCGTGGGCGGCGCTGCCTGCGCAGGCTTCGCCGCCTGTGCCGTTCCTGTGCCGGCCGCGCTGGTCATGGTGAGCGCGGCGGTGGCCGCGGCCCCGCGCAGCAGGTGCCTTCGCGTCGTCATATGGCTCATGGCAGGCAAGTCTTGTCTCCTGCCGGGACGCGTGCTCGCGGCATGTCCGGCATCTTGCGAATCATGTCCCCGCCCACTCCGTAGTGGTCCAGGAAGGCCTGGCGCAGTGTCTGCGGTGACGTGAATCCGCAGCGGCGGGCTATCGCGTCCAGTGACAGGCGGCTCGACCGCACCAGATGCGCGGCCGCCTCCGTTCGGGCCGCCCGTACCGCTCGAGCCGGTGTCGTACCGAGGTGCTCGGTGAAGAGCCGTGTCAGATGCCGCGTGCTCACACCTGCGCGGGCCGCGAGTGTGCCCGGGGTCAGGTCCTCGGCCAGGTGGGCGGCGATGTAGCCGGTGAGGTCCCGTACCAGCCGGTCGCCGGGCGGCGGTGCGGCCAGGAACATGCTGATCTGGGCCTGGTCGGCGGGACGGTGAAGGTACGAGACCAGCTCCCGGGCCACCGCGCGGGCCAGCGTCGGCCCGTGGTCGTCCTCGATCAGCGAGAGCGTGAGATCGAGCGCGCTCGTCACCCCGGCCGCGGTGTAGACGTTCCCGTCACGGATGTACAGAGGACCGACGTCCACGGCCACATCGGGGTGCCGGGCGGCGAGTTGCTCGCCGTACCCCCAGTGCGTCGTGACCCGTCGATGGTCCAGCAACCCCGCCGCGGCCAGCACGTAGGTCCCGGTGCACACGGAGGCGACGCGTCGGCTGCGCTCGGCCAGTCGGCGGACCTGCGCCAGCAACCGCTCGTCCGCCGACGCCGTCTCGTATCCCACACCGCCGACGACGATGAGTGTGTCCAACCGCCCCGTGACCGCCTCCAGCCCACGTCCGGCACCCAGCACGATCCCCGCCGAACTGCGGGCCGCGCGACGGCCGAGCGTTCCCAGCTCTATGGCGTACGGCGGGGTCGCCCCGTACCGGTTGGCGATGTCCAACGCGCCGCTGGGGCAGGCAATGTCGAGAATCTGCGCATCGTCGTAGGCGACGATGAGGATGCGCCGCTGATCGTCCATGGCACCGATCCCATCACACGCCCGCGCAGAGGCCGGCCTACCGCCCGGCTAGCCTGGCGGCATGGAAGCAATCCTGGTCAGCGCGTGTCTGCGTGGGGTGCCATGCCGGTTCGACGGGCGTCACAAGGTGTCGCCGGAGATCGAGGAGGCGGTGGCCGGTCGCGAAGTCGTTTCCTTCTGCCCGGAGGTCGCGGGCGGGCTCGCGACACCGCGCAGGCCCGCGGAACTCGTGGGCGGCGACGGGCACGACGTGCTCGACGGGACCGCGCGGGTCGTCGAGGACACCGGACGTGACGTGACGGCCCAGTTCGTGGACGGAGCCCGCCGCGCACTCGCGGCGGCTCGGCACGCGGGCTGCACCCAGGCGCTGTTGATGCCGCGCAGTCCTTCGTGCGGCCGCGGTGTGGTCCACGACGGCTCGTTCGCCGGGGAGCTGATACCGGGGGACGGAGTGACGGCGGCCCTGCTCGAGCGGAACGGGATCGCCGTGCGCCCCGCCCCCGGCGTGTGACGGCCGCCGCCTCCCGGCGGTGACCAGGGCGTCCGCACTCGGCGAGCCCGCACGGAACCCCGGCACGCGCGCCACTTGGGCGGCGTGCCCGGGGCGGCAGAGCCGCTGACGCCCACCCCCGCGGTCAGCTGTGCGCATCGCGTGCGCCCATGCGCGCACGCAGGCGCCCGGAAGCGCTCATCGGGCGCTGTTGCCCGCATCCTCGCGACCGTTGACCGACCCCTTTGAGCCACTTACGTTCGGGATGAGGCCCGGTCCATGTGGACGGGCCCGTCGCGGCTCTTGGGGGCGCAGGTGCACTGGTATGTGGATGTGCTCAAGAAATACGCGACATTCAGCGGACGGGCGGGCCGCCCCGAGTTCTGGATGTTCACCCTGATCAGCTTTGTCATCAGCATCGTGCTGGCCGTCATCGACGCTCTGCTCGGCACGGGCATCATCATCGAAACCGTCTACGACGTCGCCGTGCTCGTTCCCAGCCTCGCCGTCAGCGTCCGGCGTCTGCACGACACCGACCGGTCGGGCTGGTGGCTGCTGATCGGCCTGATCCCGATCGTGGGTCTCATCGTCCTGATCGTGTTCTGGGCCACGGCCGGCAAGCCGCAGGAGAACGCCTACGGCCCGAATCCACAGGAGGTTCCGGCCCACTAGGGCCCCGCATCCGCAGCGACCCCGGCGCCCGGACGGCGCCGGGCTTTGCTGTGATCGGGCCGGGCCGCTGGCTGATCCGTAATTCGTTTGACCGGGGCAACGGGTCGACGCTGCACTGTGGCGGGACACCACGAACGTGGTGCCGGCATCCCGGGGAGGCAGCGGCAGCAATGGAGATCCGTCCGACGACCGACAAGGATCTCGACGTCTTCGTCGACACACTGCATGCCGCCTTCGGGCTCTTCCGGGAAACCCCGGCCGAGGGCGGCGGCGGGGTCTGGTGGGCGGCCCTCGAAATGGACCGTGGCCTGCTCGCCCTCACGGCGGACGGGCGGCCCGTCGGCACCGCCGGCGCGTACTCCTTCGAGCTCACCCTGCCCGGTGAAGTCCTCGTCCCGGCCGCCGGGGTGACCGCCGTCGGCGTCCTGCCCTCGCACCGGCGCCAGGGCGTGCTCAGCGCGATGATGCGGCATCAGCTTGCCGAGCTGCGGTCTCGAGGGGAATTCCTCTCCGTACTGCTGGCCGCCGAGGCCCCGATCTACGGCCAGTTCGGCTACGGACCGGCGACCTACCTGCAGCGGCTGACGGTGCCGCGCCACCAGGCCGCCTTCGCCCTCCCCCGAGCACGCGGAGTGGCCGACGCACCGGCGACCGGATCGGACACGGGCTCGGTCGAGCTGCTGCGGCGTGCCGAGTGCGGCGAGATCCTGGAAGAGGTCTACGACCGGTACCGCCGCGCACAGCCCGGCGCACTGTCCCGGCCGCACCGCTGGTGGGCCTTGGGCGCGGGCCGGCCCCCGGTCGCTCCCGCACCGCGCTACGTCGCCGTCCACCGGGACGCCGACGGCGTCCCGGACGGCTACGCCAGCTACTCGGTCGGGTCCGGCACCCTGACGGTCGACGAGACCATCACCGCCGACGACGCCGTCTTCACGGCCCTGGCCCGGTTCGTGCTCGGACACGACCTGGTCACCCAGGTCGTGTTCAAGCACTTCCCGCCCGAGCACCCGCTGCGCCTGCAGCTCGCGGACTTCCGCGCCGGCCAGGTGAGCGACGACACCGACGGGCTCTGGGTGCGGCTGCTGGACGTCCCGCGTGCGCTGACCGCGCGCGGCTGGTTCACGGACGGCGAGCTCGTCCTCGACGTCGACGACCCGTTCCTCGGCGAACACGGCCGCTACCTGCTGACCGTCCGGGACGGCAAGGCCGAGTGCGTCCCGACGGACCGGGAGCCCGACCTGTCCCTGGACGTGGGTGACCTGGGCTCGGTGTACCTCGGCGGCACCGCCCCGAGCACGCTCGTGCGAGCCGGGCACATCCGGGCCCACCACCCGGGCGCGGCCACCCTCGCTGACGCCCTCTTCCGCGCCGACCGTCCCCCGCACTGCCTGCACTGGTTCTGAGCGGGCGCTCGCAGACAGCAGGCAGGTGCACGAGGAGTCGGCGGACTCCTACGGATGCGTCTGTATGCCGCCTTGACGCTGGAGGATGACGCTTTCTCTGGGTATCCCTTTTGCCGAAGCGACCGGCGGGTCTGAAGGGAGAACCCAGATATGGCGGGACATCAGGACTTCGATCGGATCGGACCAGCAGCGATCGGCCACGTCAGACGCAGACACTTCACGCTGACGGCCGCCGCGGCGGTGCTGGCGTTCGCCGCCACACCCGGCAGGGCGAGCGCCGAGGAACTCCGGGATCGCGACCTCGGTGCCGACCCCTTCACCCTCGGCGTCGCTTCGGGCGATCCCCTGCCGGATGCGGTGGTCCTGTGGACACGACTGGCGCCGCGCCCTTGGGAGCCGGGGAGCGGGCTGCCTGCCGCGGGCATGTTCCCCGTCCGCTGGGAGATCGCCGAGGACGAACGCTTCGCGCGCGTCGCCCGCCGGGGGCAGACGATCGCCGGAGCCGACGCCGGGTACAGCGTCCATGTCGACGTCCGGGGGCTCCAGCCGGGCCGGACCTACTGGTACCGCTTCCAGGCCGGTTCCTGGACGAGCCCCGTCGGCCGCACCCGTACCGCCCCCGCCGCCGCGAGCTCTCCCGAACGGGTGCGTCTGGGCGTGGCGTCGTGCCAGCAGTTCGACGAGGGCTACTACACGGCTCTGCGGCACCTGGCCCACGAAGACCTCGACGTCGTGTTCTTCCTGGGTGATTACATCTACGAGAACGCCATCGACGCCGCGGCCGGCGACCGGAAGCTCCCCGAGGGCAGCCGGCTCCCCGACGTCTTCGCGCACGAGACCGTCACACTGTCGGACTACCGGCTGCGGTACGCCCTGGGCAAGTCCGACCCCGATCTGCAGGCCGCCCATGCCGCCCACCCCTGGTGCGTGACCTGGGACGACCACGAGGTGGAGAACAACTACGCGGCGGCGGTCTCCCAGGACAACGACCCGACCGGCCAGTTCCTGCTGCGCCGGGCCGCGGCCTACCGCGCGTACTGGGAGAACATGCCGCTGCGCCTGCCGCAGCTGCCCATCGGGCCGGACATGCGACTGTACCGGCGCCTGCGTTACGGGAGGCTGGCGCAGTTCGACATCCTGGACACCCGTCAGTACCGCTCCGACCAGGCCTACGGAGACGGCTGGAAGCAGCCCGGACCCGCGTCCGAGGACCCCGCCCGCACACTCCTGGGCTCCGCACAGGAACAGTGGCTCTACAGCGGATTCCGCCGGTCCACAGCCACCTGGAACGTCCTTCCCCAGCAGGTCGCCTTCTCCCGGCGCAGACTGCGCCGGGAGAATTCCCCCTTGTCGATGGATGCCTGGGACGGCTACCCGGCAGCCCGCAAGCGGCTTCTCGACGCCGCCGGCACCGCGGGGATCACCAATCTCGTCGTCCTCTCGGGCGACTCCCACATCCACCTGGCCATGGACATCAAGGAGGACTTCGACAACCCCGGCTCCTCCACGCGCGGGATCGAGATCCTCGGCACGTCCATCTCCAGCGGGTCCGACGGGCTCGAGAAGCCCGAGGACTGGGAGAGCCTTCTTTCCGTCAATCCGCACATGGCGTACTACGCCAAACGCCGGGGCTACGTCGTGGTCACGCTCACCCCGTCCCAGGCACGGGCCGATTACCGCATCCTGCCCTATGTCACACGCCCCGGCGCCCCCGTCTCCACCGCCGCCGGCCTGATCTGCAGGGCCGGCCGCCCCGGTTTCGAACGGCCCTGAAGCGCGCTCCGCGACCGGCCGCGCGGCACGGTCCGCCGGATCCGGTCCCGCACCCGCCGCTGTGAGGGTGCACGGTCGCGGCCTGTCCCGGGCCGTAACCGTGCACTCCGCTCGCCGTCAGGCGCCGGTGGTGGATCCGGGGCGGATGATCATCAGGACGGTGACCACGGCCCAGGAGAGGGCGAACAGCCCGGTGACCATCGACAGCCGGGGAAGTCGCGCGGCGGCCGAACGTGCGGCTTCGTCGCTCCAGGGCTGCTCCAGCACGGTCATGACGGCGTCCTGGGTGTAGACGGCGACGCCGAGCAGGACGGCGGCCACCGCGGTCAGGGCCATCGACACCACCAGCCAGGTGTCCCCGAGCACGCCCATCTGACGGGCGGTGGCCATGCCGAAGACCGGGACGCTGACGCCGAGGACGGCGTAGACGCGGGTGACGCGGTGGAGCAGCCGGACGGCGGACAGGCCCGGACGGGGGCCGGCCGCGCCCGCGGCGGGGGCCAGGAACTGCCGGGCGTAGCGCGGGAAGAGGCCGGCGGCGACGGTGGCCGGGCCTATCAGCAGCACGGCGGCCAGGACATGGAGGCTGAGCAGGAGCTTGGTCATGGACCGGATTCCTCGAGTTTCAGTCCGACTTAAACTCCTCGGACGTTAGCATCCCCCTGTGCGGGCGGGACGACAGGCCCCCGTCGGCCTCAGACGTGACGAGAACAGGAGCAGGTGGCACGGCCTTGGCGGCAGACAACCCCGCAGACACATCTCCCGAACGGTCCGGACGGTCTGCCGCGCCCGCTTCGCCGCCCCTCGCGCTGTTGTTCATCGGTGCGGGACGGTTCGTCCAGGAAGAGGTCAACCGGCGCCTCGAGGCCCAGGGTCACTCGCTGCGGCTCATGGGCGCCCTGGGTCATCTGGCGCACGAACCGGGGTTGTCCTACAGCGAGTTGGGCCGCCGCGCCGGGGTGACGGCCCAGAGCATGCAGGCCACGGTACTTCGGCTGGAGCGGGCCGGTGCCGTCGCCCGGTCAACGCCTGCCGGACGCGGCCGGACCGCCGAACTCCACGTCACCGAGGAGGGCACGCGGATGCTGGAGGACATGCGGTCCACGCTGACCGATGTGGAGGAGGCCCTGCTGGCCGGCTTCCCGGCCGAAGACCGCGCCGCCCTCGGCAAGGCCCTCGGCCGGCTCCTCGGCAACCTCGACCGACTGCGCGGGCCTGGCGCGGGAGGGTCCCGTCCCGCATGACGTAACAGGGGCTGTCGTCCCCGGCTGACGAGCAGCTGCGACATCCGGCCCTCGCACTCAGCCGGCTGCAGCCCCTCCCGTATCCGACGTGCCGACGGGGGAGCCGGCCAGCCGCAGGGCGCGGTCGCGGTCGCGGGTGTCGAGGGCGTCGATGAGGGCGGCGTGGCGATCGTGCCGGGCGCGGAGGGTTTCGGGGGTGGCGACGGGCTCGGCGAGTTCGACGACCGTCAGCAGGCCGCCGTACAGCGAACGCAGCAGGCTGCTGGGGCTGAGGGCGGCGAGGCGGGTGCGCAGCAGCCGGTCGGCGTGCGCGAAGGCGACCGGGTCGGGGGCGTCGGCTGCCTCGGCCAGGGCGGCCAGGTGACGCCGCAACTCGGCGATGTCGGCGGGGGACGCGTGCCACAGGGCGTCCTCGACGAGCAGGGGGTCGAGGGCGTCGCGGATGCGCAGGGCCTCGTCGGGGTGCTGCTCGTCCAGGGCCTGGGCCCAGGCGTCCAGACGCCTGGCGGGGGGCGGTTGGGCGGCGAAGAGTCCCCCGCCGGGGCCGGGGCGCACGGTGACCAGGCCGCGGGTCTGCAGGAGGCGCAGCGCCTCGTTGAAGGTGCCGGCGGATACGCCGCACTCGGCGCGCAGGTCGTCCTTGGTGCCGAGGCGGGTGCCCGGCTGGGTGCGGGCGATGCGGTCGGCGATGTGGTCGGCGGCGACTTCGGCACGCGAGGGGGAGGACGGGCGCTCCCAGTCGTCGCGGCGCAGGGCGGGGGGTTCTGTGTCCTCGCGTGTGTGACGCGCGTCGTGCCCGCCCGTGCGGTGGTCTGCGGTTCCCACGGTGTCTCCTCGGCGCCCGGCTGAATTGATTATGACGAATACCCTCGCACCCCTTGACGTCTTTCGTAAAGCGCATGCATGATCACCGTAATCATCATAATGATTTCAGGGGGGTTCATGGACGAGCAGGACTTCCGTGATGCGATGGCCGGGGTCTGCGCCCCGGTGACGATCGTGACGGCCGCCGAGGACGGGATCCCCTACGGCGTCACGGTGAGCGCCTTCAGCTCCGTGTCGCTGCGCCCCGCGATGGTGTCGGTGGCGCTGGACCGTTCCTCCGGCGTGCTCGGGCACATCCTCGCGACCGGGCGGTTCGGGGTGAACGTGCTGGGCCGCGACCAGGACGAGCCGGCCAGGACCTTCGCCCGCCGGATACCCGACCGCTTCGCCGCGTCCGGGGTGCCCTGGCGCTACGACCACGGGCTGCCGCGACTGACCGGCGCGCCGGGCTGGCTCGTGTGCGGGCTGCGCTCGGCGGTCGAGGGCGGCGACCACCTGCTGCTCCTCGGCGACGTCGAACACGTCCGCACGTCCAGGGCCGCGCCACTCGTCTACAGCCACCGCACCTTCGGTACCCACTCCGCGTTCGCGCGCTGAACCTCAGGCAGGAGACCCACATGACCACCATGCATTCCCGTCCCGTACCGTCCGCCGCCGCTTCCGCCCCGGTCCCGACCCGCGCGGAGCTCCTCGGACGGGCGGAGGCGCTGCAGCCGCTGCTGCGTGAACATGCCGCCCGGATCGACGCGGACCGGCGGGTGACCGACGAAGTGATCGACGCCCTGGCGCAGGCCGGGCTGTTCAAGATGACCGTGCCGCGGCGCTTCGGCGGTCACGAGAGCGACGTACGCACCGTGATCGACGTGACGGCCGCGATAGCCGAGGGCGACGGCTCGACAGGCTGGGTGACCGCTGTGGTCAACATGTGCAACTGGCTGGCAGCGCTTTTCCCCGAGCAGGCGCAGGAGGAGGTCTTCGGCGCCGACCCCGAGGCCCGGGTCACCGGGGTGTTCAGCCCGACCGCCACCAGCCGTAGGGTCGAGGGCGGCTGGCGGGTGACCGGCCGCTGGTACTACAACTCGGGTTCCTCGCACTCCTCGTGGGCCGTCATCGGCATGCCCCTCACCGACGGGAACGGCGAGGTGGTCGACCAGGCGATGGCCCTGGTGCCGCGGTCCGACCTGGCACTGGAGGACACCTGGTTCGTCGCCGGGCTGCGCGGCACCGCCAGCAACTGCCTGATCGCCGAGGACATCTTCGTGCCCGAGCACCGGGTGATGTCCGTGCCGCGCGCCATCGAGGGCGACATTCCCGCCGACCACGGCCCGAGCGGCCTGTTCCGCACCGCCTTCGCCCCCTGGCTGGCCGTGGGCCTCGCGGGCCCCCAGCTCGGCATGGGACGCGCTGCCCTGAAGCTCGTCACCGAGAAGGCCGTGACCAAGCCGGTCTCGTACACGTACTACGAGACCCAGGCGGAGTCGGTCGGCGTGCAGCTGCAGGTCGCCGAGGCGGCCATGAGGATCGACACCGCCCATCTGCACGTGTACCGCGCCGCCGCCGACCTCGACACGGCCGCGGACCGGGGCGACGACCTCGACCTGCTGACCAGGGCGCGGGTGCGCGCCGACACCGGACACGCCATCGACAACCTCATGTCCGCCATCAACACCCTGCTCAATGTGCACGGCGCCGGATCCTTCGCGGACACCAGCGCGCTGCAGCGGATCTGGCGCGACGCGAGCGTGGCCGCCCGGCACGCGGCGTCCACGCCCTCGATCGGCATGGAGGTCTACGGGAAGGTGCTGCTCGGGATCGAGGAGCGGATCACCCCGTTCGTCTGATCGCATCCGTGGCCGGCCACTTCGCCGGGCGGGGGCGGACATGCCGCCGTCACGTCGCGGCCCGTCCCGCTCGACGCCCGGTGGGTCACTTCCACCGGGCGTCGGAGCCGGCGAAGAACTTGAGGATGGTCAGGACCGCGATCAGCTGCATCAGGATGTAGGCGACCTGCGCGGAGAAGCTGCGGATCTGGTAGATGGACAGCAGGAGTCCGATGCGGTTGGGCCAGAAGCGCCGTTCGGAGCGGAAGGTGTCGGCGTCCATGGCCAGGCTCGTCAGGGTGAGCACCAGCAGCATGAGGGAGATGCCGACGGCGATGTTGCCGATCTCCTGATCGGTGATGAGGTTGCCGAGCAGGCCCAGTGCGATCAGCAGGGTGTAGGCGATGGTCAGGCTCAGGGCGCGGGCCGGGCCCCGGCGGCCGGGCAGCATGCGCCACAGCGCTCCCAGGACGAGGCCGGCGCCCGCCCAGACCAGTTCCCAGTAGACGAACATCCACACGATCTCGGGCAACCCGAACATGTACAGCCCCCGGCGCATCCACTCGGCCGGCGGTGAGTACGCCATCCAGACCATGAGGATGCTGCCGGGAACGCCGAGGGCGGCCGCCAGCGCGGCGGCACGGCGTGCGTTGTCCCACCACTTGGCGTGCGGGCCCCAGCTGAGGGCGACGTCGATGACGGTGACCTGGGCCGGCAGCCAGGGCCGTGCCGTGCCGTCGGCGCCGGGGGCCGGGCGCCAGCGGTGCAGGCGGCTCAGCTCCTTCTCGATCGCGTGCCGCTTGAGCATGCCCTCGCCGCCGCCTTGGTCGATGGTGCGCAGGGCGGTGGTCAGTTCACGGTGGCGGCGGGCCCGGGTGATCAGGTCGTTGCGCTCGGCCTCGGTGATGGTCTCGCACAACTGCGGGGAGCCGGCGCACCCTTCGAGGTGCTGGTTCAGGACCGACCGGCGCTGTCCGACGGCCAGCAGGCCGTAGAGGGCGGCGATGGCGAGCACCAGCCAGAGGGCCGCGAGCGCCTGGCTGCCGGCGTAGGAACCCTGGCGCCAGGCCACCACGACGGCGAAGAACACGGCCAGCAGGAGACGGTCCAGGGGCATGGGGCTGGCGTACGGCACGGTGGGCGCGAGGTCCCTGGCCCGGAGGAGGGCGACGATCGCGATGCCGGTCAGCACCCAGGTGTGGGTGTAGTACCACGCCGGGACCTGAGAGGCGAAGGAGGCCGTGTCGCGGGCCAGGAAGGCGAGGTGCTGGACGTGGTACGCGGTGACGGTGTGGTCGGCCAGCCAGCTGACGCGCTGCCACTTGCGCTCGATGGCCCACATCGCCCAGCCCAGGAGGAGAAGGACGACGGCGGCGAGCGCGGGGCCGAGGCGGCGCAGCCTGAACGGCGTGGCGGTGGGGCGGATCAGCCCGCCTCCGTGGGCGAGCATCCAGGCCCACAGCACGATGCCGGCCAGCCACAGCCACTCCATGGCAGCGGCCACCGCCAGCAGCACGGCGAACCCTCCGTCGGACGGGCCGGTGACCGTGGCCAGTTGCGGGGGGAGCCCGAAGAGGGACGGCGCCGCGGCCACCAGGGTGGTGGCCGCCGCGAGGAGCGAGGCGGCCACCATGACCGACTTCCTCGGGCGGGCCGAGGCGACCAGGAGCCAACCCGCCACGACGCCGATCAGCACGGGCCAGCGCATGCTGTATCCAAGCCAGGCGGGCGGGTCGTCGGCGAGGGCCTCGGTGATGGTGAGCATCGCCTTGTACAGCAACAGGACCATCACGCCGAGAGCCGCCTTGAGCACGCCCCACCACCACAGGGAGGTGCTGCTGCTCTTCTCCGGCTCGGTGAGCCCGGGTCCGGCGGGCTGGCGGCGGGCGCGCAGGGCGGCCGCGACGATGACGATCGAGCTGCCCACCCACCAGGTGGTCATCCCCGCGGCGTTGGCGACCAGCCATGGCTCGCTGCTGCCGCTGGTCGCGGCCCAGGCCCGCTGCCAGGGAGGGAGCACGTCCACCGTCACCATGGGGCCGGACGTCCTGGACTGCCCGAGTCCGGTCCACTCCAGGTGTCCCTTGTCCGCCTTCGAGGGCCGGGGGGTCACCCGGGAGGCGGCGAGGCCGCCCAGGTCGATCCGTACGCGGTCCCAGTGGGCGCCCTTCAGGGCCGGCGGTGCGGCGAGGGAGAAACTCCACTGCTTGGTGCGGACGTCCATCACCCAGGGCCCGGCGTTGAACCGCCCGCCGTTGTTGAACCGGAACTGCGTCTCGTAGCCGACCTCGACCCAGGCCCCCTCGGCCTTCACCCGCGGGCTGTGGATGCGCCATTCCTCGGGCCGCTTCATGGTGTCCGGGGCCCGCAGCAGGCAGCGCAGCGCACGCCGGTAGGGCTCGGAACTCTCGCTCAGCAGCAGGTCGTTGGCGTACGTCCACCCGGTCGGCACCCGGACCGTCATCAGCCCCGTGGCCTCGGCGACGGAACGGGCATGGTTCTCGAGCCGCAGTTCCACGTCGGTGCGTGCCGCGGTGAGCTGCCGCGTGTGGCAGTCGACGGGGGGCGGGGCCCCGGCGTCGTCGGCCCGCGCCGGCCATGCGCCCCACCACATCAGGCCTGCGAGCAGCGCGGCGGAGCAGCGCCGCCACCACGGTCCGCGCATCACGGGGACGCGTGCCGGCCGTCGTGCCCGCCCGCATCCGGGCAGGTGCCCCCGGGCCCGCGGCGCGGTCTCACAGTGTTCCGCTCTGGCCTCCCGGACATCCACTCACGGGAGTGCACTGCAGAATTACCTGACACACACGGCTCCGGGCTTCGCCGCCACTGCTGTTTTTGACGAATCGCCATTGGGAAGGCCGGGTGTGCCCGGTGGTGGCGGCCTTCTCGACCTCGACGCGGAGCGTGCGCGCCGCGACGTCGTGGGTCTCGACCAGGACCTCGTCGGCGGCGACGGGGAAGTGGTCGTGCAGCAGACACAGCCCGAACCGGTCGAGGTTGCCGTGCTTCTCCAGCACGGCCACGAGGTCGCGGACGAACTGGCTGTCCTGGGGCCCCAGGCCCTCGGCTTCCTCGAACCGGGGAAGTGCCCGGCCGGAGTCGATCGTCTGGTCTGCCATGGTCCGCTCCTCAATGACGTGAGTGATGACATCAGAAGAGCAAAATATGCGGATATGGGCCTGTAATCCGGTATGGCGACCGGTTCCGGCGCGTCGCTCGGGCCTCAATGGTTGACCGTGCAACTGAACTTGGGGCCGCCCGAGGCGCTACTTCACGGACCGATCTCGAACTGCGGCGGCTTGAGGCCGCTGAGGCATCCGGTCTTCGGGGCGGTCGGATTGTCGAAGAACGAAGCGGTGATCTCCTGGGCGCACCGTGACGTGGCGAACACCACATGGGGCTCGTAGGGCACCGTGACGACCGTGGCGCGGCTCAGCGTACGGGCGACGTACGGGCCGTTGTCCGCTCCGGTCTGCGAGTCGAAGCCGCCCGACACGGCGAGGGTGGGGATGTCGCTCCGCGTGACGTCCCGGATCGAGGGCGGCGCCGCGGGGACGTTCCAGACGTGGCAGTCCTGACGAAGGAAGGCGAGCTGCGGAGCCTGGGCCAGCACCGAGCGCGGGAACGACGGGAACACGGCCCGCCCGCCCCGGATCGCCTCGGCCCGGCTCTCGTACGGCACCCACTCACTGCAGAAGACGCCGTAGACGAGCCCGTGGGCAACCCTGCCGAAGGCCTGGGGACTGAGCTTGCCGCCCGCCCACTGCTCGGCGATCCGCCGCGGATTGCCGTGGGCCAGCTCGTCGAGGGAGCGGGGCACACCCGGCGCCACGTGGGTGGCGGAGGTCATCCAGTTCACCAGGGCTCCACCGTCCAGCACGACCTTCACCGGCGTCGGATGGCCGGGGACCGTGACGGTGGTGGTGACCGGGCGCGCCTCGAGCTCACGGACGAGGCGCTCGAAGGTGGCGGACAGGTTCGGATAGCGGCTGTTGCACGCGGGCTGCTCCGCGCAGGCCTTGAACAGGCCGTCGAAGCCCTGCCGGGCGCTGCTCCAGGTCAGCGCCGATCCCGCCCTGGACGGCGGCAGGATGCCGTCGATGCCGACCGACCGTATCCCCTGGGGGTGCAGGCGCATGTGGATGAGCGCCAGGTGGGTGCCGTAGGAGATGCCGAACACGTTCCACTGGTCGATGCCCAGCGCGACACGCAGGTCCGCGTAGTCGGCCGCGCTCTCGGTGTCGTTGTAGGCGCCGAGGTCGACGCCGCGGCCCGCCAGCTGGTCGCGGCAGGCGCGCGTCGCCTCGACGTGCAGGCGCTCGGTGGACGGTGCGCCGTAGACGAGGCCGACCGCGCGTGCGTTGAACTCGTCGATGGTGCGGCAGGTGAGCGCCGGGTCGGCCGAGTACGTGCCCCGCTGGGACATGAAGATCACGTCCCGGTCGCGGTTCAGGCCGCCGTCGATCGCCATCTTCGCCTCTCCGACGGCATCGTCGCCGGGTCCGCCGGCGAGCCACACGATCGGGTCGGGTTTCGGTTGGGCGGCGGCCGCCGGCACGACGGCGACAGCGAGGGTGATCTGTCGGCCGTCGGGCTTGGCGCGGTTCTCGGGCACGGTGAGCGTTCCGCAGCGGGCCTTTGCGAGCACGGCTATGGGCTCCGGCGTCTTCGGACAGGGGCCCGGCGCGAAGCGGACATCGCCCACCTTCCGGGCGACTGTGCCGATCGCTGCTCTGGTGCTGGTGCCGTGTTCTGTGTGTGCGGGCGTTGTCGCGAGCAGGCCGGTGACGAGGAATCCGGTCGCCACGGCGGCCGGTGTGGCGTGGAGCCGGCGCACGGTACGGCGACGGCGGGGTGCGTGGTCGAGTCTCATCATGCCCTCCCGGTCACTTCGGGATGATCGTGAACGGTTTCGGGGTGAGACCGGCCACGCAAGCGGTGTCGGGCGCGGTCGGACGGGCGAGGAACGAGGCCAGCACCCGTTGCGCGCAGGGCGATTGCGGGACCACCCAGTGTCCGATTCCGGGGACCTGCACGGAGGTCGAGCGGGACAGCGTACGGGTCGCGGCCCGCGCCCAGCTCGCCCCGGTCTTCGTGTCGAACGTCCCGGAGACGGTGAGCGTCGGCACCGTGCTGACGGTGGCCACCCGCTGGACGGAGGTGCGGTCCGGTACGTTCCAGATGCGGCACACCTGGTGCTGGAACGGAAGCTGCGGAGCCTGGGCCAGGACCGTGTCGGGCCACCCGGGGAAGGCCCGGCGCCCCGCCTTCAGCACGTCGGACGGCGTGGAGCCCGGCACCCACTCGCTGCACGCCACCGACTCCGTCAGGCCGTGGGCGGTCTGGCCGACGACCTGGACCGAGCCGGCCGCGCGGGCCTGCGCGAAGCGCTCCGGACGTCCGTGGGCGAGCTCCTCGAGCGCCGCGGGAACGTCGGGGGCCGGAACGGCGTTGGCGACCAGCAGGTCCAGGAGTGCGCCCCCGTCGAGGACCACCTTCACCGCATCTCCTCCGCGTGGCGGCCGGGCGTTCAGCGTCAAGGGCTGTGCTTCCAGCCTGCGCACCTGTTCGGTGAGGGTGTGACGGAGGTTCGGGTAGCGGCTCCTGCAGCTCGGCTCGGCCGCGCATGCCCCGAGGAGGTTCTCGATGCCCTCCCGGGCGCTGCTCCAGGTCCACGGCAGGCTCGCGATCTGCGGAGGAGTGACCGAGTCGATCGCCACCGCGCGAATCCCCTGGGGGTGCCTGCGCAGGTAGGTGAGGGCCACGTCGCTGCCGTAGGAGTAGCCGTAGACGTTCCACTGGGGGATGCCCAGTGCCGTGCGCAGGTCGGCGAAGTCGGCGGCGTTCTCAGTGGTGTTGTAGGCGCTCAGGTCGATCCCGTCGGCCGCCAGGCGGTCCCGGCACTTCTTCACCGAGTCCAGCATGAGCCGTTCCGCCTGCGGCGAGGCGTAGCCGAGGCCCACGGACTGGGCGGAGAACCGGTCCAGCTCCGGGCAGGCGAGGTTCGGCCGGTCGTAGAGGTTGCCGCGCTGGGCCATGACGATCAGCGTGCGATCCCGGTTCAGGCCGGAGTCGACGAGGAAGGGAATGTCGTCGAACGTCTCGCCGCCGGGGCCGCCCGCCATGAACACCACCGGGTCCTCGGCGGGCTTCGCCGACGTGGCGGGGATGACCGCCGCGGCCAGCCGGATCGTCCGGCTGCCGGGGCGGGCGCGGTTCTCGGGGACTTCCAGGAAGCCGCACCGTGCGGTGCTCAGCGCGGCGATCGGCTCGGGCGTCTTCGGGCAGGGACCGGGCACGAACCGCGCCGGGGCCGTCGGGCCGGGCCCGGCGGTGCGGCTGTGCGGTGACGCGGCACCGCTCGGTATGGGGCCGAACGCCGACAAGGCCAGGGCGGCGGCCGTGGCAGCCACCGCATGTATGCCGTGCTTGGTCATGTGGTCCTGCTTCCTCCGCCGACACCTGCGGCGCTGCCCAGCCGGACAACGCCGCAGCGTTTTGGGACGGATCGTGGCGGTATGGACGATACCGGGGTGGGCCGGACGGGTGCACGCGGAGTGTGGGAGACGGGTGAACAGCTTCTGTAGACGGTAGGCCCCGCTCAGTACGGTCGGGCGGTGCCGCTGATGGAGTCGCTCACGACGCCATCAGCGGAACGGCTTTGTACGTCAGCTCGTGAGGACGACGAGTCGCTGGGTCGCGCGGGTCATCGCGACATAGCGGTCGACCGCTCCTTCGATGCCCTCGCCGAACGTCTGCGGATCGACGATGACGACCAGATCGAACTCCAGCCCCTTCGACAGTCCCGGTGTCAGCGACCGGACGCGCGATGTCGCCCGGAACGTGGGGTCGCCGATGACGCAGGCGATTCCGTCGGCATGTGCGGCCAGCCAGGTGTCGAGGACCGAGTCCAGATCCGCGACGGATCCGTGGACGACGGGGATCCCGCTGCTGCGGATGGACGTCGGCACATTGGCGTCCGGGAGCGCGGCACGGATGGCCGGCTCGGCTTCCGCCATGACCTCCTCCGGCGTGCGGTAGTTGACGGTCAGGGAGGCCACGGTGATCCGGTCGAGCCCGACCCGCTCGAGCCGTTCCCGCCACGACTCCGTGAACCCGTGCCGCGCCTGGGCGCGGTCACCGACGATGGTGAAGCTCCGGGACGGGCAGCGGAGCAGCAGCATCTGCCACTCGGCGTCGGTCAGTTCCTGGGCCTCGTCCACGATGATGTGCGCGAACGGGCCGGCGAGCAGATCCGGTGCGGTGCCGGGCAGCGCGCTCTCGTCGATCAGGGTGTCCTGCAGGTCCTGTCCGTGCAGCATCCCCACCGCGCCTTCGCTTTCGTCGATCAGGACGTTCTGCAGCAGACTGCCGATGGCGTCGGCCCTGCGCGCACGTTCGGCGGCGACAAAGGCCTCGTGCCGGCGCTTGCGTACGGACGCCTCCGGGTCGCCGAGCCGCTGCCGTGCCGCGTCCAGGAGCGGCAGGTCGGACACCGTCCAGGCCTGGGCGTCCTCGCGCTGAAGGGCGCGAACGTCATCGGGGCTGAGCCAGGGAGCGCACTTGCGCAGGTAGGCGGGCACCGTCCACAGATCTCCGACGAGGTCGTTCGCTTCGATCACCGGCCACGCACGGTTGAGGGTCCGGGCCAGTTCCCGGTCCCGCAGCAGCGACCTGCGGAGCAGCTCGGGCGGGGCTTCACTGTCGTCCTTGTCCATCAGGATCGTGATCAGTTCCTCTCGTAGCTGCTCGCGCGCCTCGTTGTGCGGAGTACCTGGTTCCACCGCTTCGAACGCCGCCGCCCAATCGTCGGCGCCCAGCCGGATGTCGGACCAGGGAGTGGTGATCGTCATCCCCTCGGTGGGCGGCTCCTCGTAGAACCTGACGGCCGTCTCGATCGCCTTCACCAGCTCCGCGGACGACTTCAGGCGGGCCACGTCCGGGTCGCTCTCGACCGCTGCCGCGGCTCCTTCGGCGACGAGGTCGCGCAGGGTGCAGGTCTGCACGCCCTCCTCGCCGAGACTGGGCAGGACGTCGGCGACGTACGCCAGGTAGGGCTGGTGCGGACCGACGAACAGCACGCCGCCCCGGCGGTGACCGAGGCGAGGGTCGGAGTGGAGGAGGTGGGCGGCGCGGTGCAGAGCGACGACGGTCTTGCCCGTACCCGGACCGCCGTCGACGACGAGTGCGCCGCGTGATCCCGCCCGGATGATGGCGTCCTGGTCGGCCTGGATGGTGGAGAGCACGTCGCGCATCCGGGCCGACCGGTTGCCGCCCAGGCTGGCGATGAACGCCGACTGGTCGTCGAGCGCGGCATGCCCCTCGAGCCCGTCGGCGGTGAACACCTCGTCCCAGTAGTCGCTGATCCGGCCGCGGGTCCAGCGGTACCTGCGGCGGCTCGTCAGGCCCATCGGGTTGGCGTGGGTCGCCGCGAAGAACGGCTCGGCCGCGGGGGAGCGCCAGTCGATCAGCAGCCGGCGGCCCGTGCTGTCGGTGAGGCCGAGGCGTCCGATGTACACGGGCTCGGGGTTGTCCGTGTTGTCCGTAGGGACGATGTGTCCCAGGCACAGGTCCAGACCGAAGCGGCGCAAGGTGCGCAGACGGCCGGTCAGTCGGTGGATCTCCGCGTCGCGGTCCATGGCCTCCCGGCCGATGCCGCCGGGTGCCCTGCGCGCGGCTTCGAGCCGGTCGGACAGTTCGGCGATCGCCTGCTCGAGGCTCTCCGCGATGGCCGCGAAGTGCTGTTCGTCGCCGGCTGTCAGCGCCGGGTCGGCCTTGGGGGAGAGATGGTCGGGCAGGTCGAACGCGCTGATGGTGACGGGGTTCGTGGTCAGGGGGTTCAACACATGCACCGCGTGAATCTCCAATTTCGGCAGGTTCTGAGCTCGGTCCGCGATTTTGACCCACGACCGGGGCCTTGCCGCAAGCCCCCCAGTGCGCTATAAGTTGAGAGTGGCGAGGAGTGGGTATTGCTCCTTGCCTTTCTCTTTGTCGTCATTGTCCGCTCCGGACGGACAAGCCCTCCACGTATCGACGGCGCCCCAAGAGCAGTGGTTTTCAAGGTGTCCGGCTACTCAAAGGGAAATGAGTACATGCGCTCTGTCCCGGGGCCGGGGCGCGGCGGGACGCTTCCGCCATGCGCAGCCACAGACCACTGAAGCTCATTCCCTCCCTGCTGCTGGTTCTCGTGCCGGTTGCGGCATGGGCCGCCTGGCTGGGCTGGGACCAGCGTCGTGACGTACACCCCGACGGCTCGGTGACCGGCCCGTACGAGGCCTGGCAGGTGGCCGGGCTGGTGCTGACGCTGCTGGCACCGGTGTACTGGGCGGCATCCCGGCGACACGTCGCGGGCGCCGTGCTCGGCACCACGGCGGGTCTGACCACCGCGGCCTGGTACGACTGGTCGGACGACGCCAGCGGCCTCTTCGCGATCGGCGTGGGCATGGTCATGACGGCAAGCCTCGTGGCGACCTACGCTCTCTCCACCCTGATCGCCTCCGTAACGAGCCCGCGTCCCGCACGACCTCAGCCCCGGATCTCCGGGCGGTAACAACCGCCGCCCACTTGGGCACCCGCCCGCCCCCGCCCCAGGCGGGGCAGGCTGCTGCGTGGCGTGGACGAGGAAGCGGCCACCGTATGGTTCGAAGGTGGCGGCGGCGCGGGTGCGCCACAGGCAGACCGCCGACCGGAAGCCGTGACCATCGGTCATCAACGCGGTGGCGGTGGGTGGGCGGAGGTGGTCTGCCGGAACAGCCCGCTCGTCTATCGAACATACAAGGCGGTCCTGCATCCTTGTTCGGTCGCGCCTCGGCCCGGGGCACTGATCAGGAGGAGTCACCATGCGCAGACGCATCGTGAGCCAAAGACTCGCCGCCGTCCTGGCCTGCGGGGTCGTTCTCGCCTCGGGAACGTCGACCGCGGAAGCGGCGTCATCGCCGGACAAGGCGGCAGCGGGTGGTACCAAGATCCGCAGTGAGTACCGGATGTTGTGGGCGGATGTGGAGAGCGCGTCCTTCGCCGACGGAGCCCGGGTCATTCAGTGGCCGGCCGACGACAGCCTGCCCAACCAGCGGTTCGACTTCCTCCGTCAGGCCGACGGCTCGTACCGGATTGTGGCGCGGCACAGCGGCAAGTGCCTGGATGTGTACGACGCCAGCCAGGCCGACGACGCACCCTTGATCCAGTGGTCCTGTAACGGGGACAGCAACCAGCGGTGGTGGCTGGAGGGTGTTGGGGGAGGGGCATTGCAGCTGAAGGCTGCACACAGCGGGAAGTGCGTGGAGGCGTCGTGGAGTGGCGCCGCAGGTGACCAACTTCGCCAGTACCCGTGCAACGGTGCGGTCAACCAGCGGTGGTCTCTCTGGTCGTGACCCGGCGCGTGGGATCATGTGAGGCCTCGATCCCTCAGGAGCCGCTGCCGGGCCCTCGCTCTGACGGGGCCCCGCAGCGGCCCTCCGTACCTCAGGGGCGCACCAGTACGCCCACCGTGCCGAAGGCGTAGGAACCCTTGTAGCGGTCGTCGCCCCGGAAAGTGGCGACGTAGCCATTGGTCAGCGTGCCCACGCTCGTCGTTCCGAGGCGGAGGGGGCCGGTGCAGGCAGCCTCGCCGTCGGTGTTCGTGTAGGCCCGGCAGATCTCGGCGCCCCCGGGCGTGGTGAAGTCCACGCGCTTGTCCGCCAGGGGAGTTCCGTTGTCGGCGTCGTACAGGAAGGCCCGCGCTCCGACGGAGGGCGGGAACACGTCGGCGCCTCCCTGCGTGGCTGTGATGCGCGTCCGATGACGCTCAGGGGCACCGTGCTCCCCGTGCGCCGAGGCCGTTTGCACAGCCGTCAGGACAGTGGCGGCGGTGAGAACCGCGATGCCGAACCAGGACCGTACGGACATGGAGTACTCCTTGGACCGAGCGAAAGCCGATGATCGGCTTCTCATACCGGTCGCTCAACGGCGAGAAGGGTCACGGGTTACGGTCGTCGTGAGCGCTGCCGGTCGCGCAGTTCGCGCCACTCGGGTCCGAGTACCGACCAGACCTCCATGTCGTGCCGGACGCCGTTCCACAGGTGGCTCTCGCGCAGGACTCCGTCCCTGGTCATCCCGAGCCGTTTGGCGACGTTGATGCTGGGAGTGTTGCTGGACGGGATGCGGCATTCCACACGGTGCACCTTCCGCTCGAAGACCACCCAGTCCAGACAGACCCGGGCCGCGCGGGTCATCAGGCCGCGCCCGGTGGCCGACGGCTCGAGCCAGCAGGCTGCTTCGCAATAGCCTCGTGCCACGTCCATGACCCTGAGGAAGATGCCACCGACGAGCACGCCCTCGAGCCAGATGCCGAAGACGCGGCCGGTGTCGGCCGCTGCCCTGTCGGCGTACAACTGAAGGAAGGCACGGGCCGAGGCGAGGTCCTCGGCGGCCGCTGCCAAGGCGATGTACCGCCCGATGTGTTCCCTGCCCCGCTCGACGTGCGCCAGGTACTCCTCGGCCTGCCACGGCTCCAGGGGACGCAACTCGGCACCGTCCACACCCAGAGTCGTCGCGAACATCCTCGCCCCTCGCGCCGCCGTCCCCGTTGCCCACCGGCCACCCAAGCGCGGCCTTCCGGCGTCGTACAGGGGTCATGCGCGCCGCTTCCGGCGCGCAGTCGCGTTCGAGGGCGCGTGTTTCTGCCGCGCTCCAATTGACCGTTCGAGGAATAACCGCTCGTGTTCACATACGGCTAGCTTGCTGAGGACGCCCGGTCGAGCCTAGGCCCCGCACTCTCCTGTGCTGTGTGGAGCGCGTGCCGCCCGGCGGGGCGAGCGCCGTGCGTACGGGGGAGGGCTCGATGACCGCGGATCAGGATGCTCGCGTTCTGGAGTTGGCTCGCGAGGCGATACAGGAGATTGCGCCTGAGGAGCTCCTGGTGTTCGACACCGTGGGCGAGGCGTTACTACGGCAGGCTCCGCGGCGTGGTCGTCGGCGCCGGGACGGTCCGCTGGGTTTCGGCCTGCCGGAGGTGACGACGCTGATAACCCCGGTTGCGCTGTTCGTGGCGCAGGCTGTGGTGGCGCGTCTGGCGGAGCATGCCGGTGACAGTCTGTTGATGACGTGCAGACGGCGGTTCCGGAGGCTCTGGCGGCGGCCGCGCCCGGGGCGGCAGAGGCTGGACGGTGGCTCGAATGCCGCCCTCGTGGAACTCTCGCCCGAGCTCCGTGCGTCGCTGCATGCGCTGGCCCGGGGCAAGGCCCGCGAGCTGGGGCTGGAAGAGGCGAAGGCTCAGCGCCTGGTCGAGGCGCTGCTACGAGCCTTGCCGGGCGGCGAGTAGCAGTGGAGCGCGGTGCCGCCCAGGACGGGCCGTGCACATCCCAGGAGCTCACCGCGCGTGGGCTGCCGAGCGGGACGACCATGGCCTTTGCTGTGCTGGTCCTGCTGGCCGTCGGTACCACCGCCATGCTGTCCTCGGGCCTTTGGGGCATGCTCCCGGGCAATGCGGAGCGTCTTTACCGCTGCGTGCCGCAGGACATGCCGACATCGCCCCACACATGGGGGCTGTCCGACCTGGGGCGGGCGAGCGAGACACCGGCCATGCCGGACTGTCTTGCCACTGCCGCCAGGTCAGCGGCCCTCACGATGATCCTGCCGTGCGCGGTCCTCGCCGTCCTTGCCGCTGTCCTCTTCTGGACGCAGACGTGGTACGCGCTCCGGCGGCTGGTCCCCCTCGAAGGCCGCAATCCGCCGGGAGAGCTCGACGCCGAGTTGCGCAGGCTGGTCACGCTGGCCGGACCTGCCGGATTTGAGCGCTCCCCGGTTTTCCTGATCGACACCCGGGGCCGGCTCGCGGGCGCCCGCGTCATCGGCCGGCTGCGGCGCCATTATGTGTGCCTGGACGCGGGCCTCCTTCTCCTGTTCACCACAGACCGGCGGGCCTTCAGAGCCATCGTGCTCCACGAACTGGCCCACCTGCGCAACGGTGACGTGCCCGTCACCTACCTGACCATCGCGGTGTGGCGAGCCTTCGTCCTTGTCCTCCTGGGCTTCGCAATTGTGGTCACCTGGCTGGGGCCGTGGCGGGAAGAGAACGTGCCGCGCGTCAGTGAAGAACTCTCCATCGCCGACCTCGGCCTCATGCTGAACGCAGGGTCGCGGGTCGCCGCCCTGTCAGCGGTCATCCTTCTGGCCCGTAACGCTGTTCTGCGGGTCCGGGAACTGTACGCCGACGCGCAGGCGGCCCGGTGGAACACCGAAGGGGACCTCACGCCTCTGTTCGGCGCGTCCGCGTCGTCACGCCGTTGGAGCTGGGCCGCACCGCACCCGCATCCTGACCAGCGTCTACGAGCGATGCGCGAGCCGAGGACCCTGCTGCGGCCGTCGTACTGGATGGCCGCTACCACGGGCATGGCCATCGCTCTCCTGTTCCGGCACCTCGTCCTTCCCGCGTTCCTTTTCCTGGCCGGGCACCACCTCCTCTATGTGGCGCTGACTACGGGGCTGTTCGGACTGGCCGTGGGCTTTCCTCTGGCGATCCTCGGATGGCGCGCGCGGATCCTCGCCGGACCCGCATCCCCCTTGTCGGCGCACGTGCTGCCCGCGGCCTCTTGTCTCGCGGCAGGCATGGCCGCCGGTCACCTCATGGACTTCTCATCGCTCGGCGTACCGTCGGAAGGGGCTGTTCGCACCACAGCCATCGCCTCCTTCTCCCTGGCGTGCGTCATCGTTCTCGTGGCGGGCTGGGTAGCCGGAATCGCGCGGTCATGGACGCCCACAAGCCCACGGCTCTCACCGCTGTACGCCGTGTGGGCCACCGCGGCAGCGGCCGGCCTGCTGATCACCACCTATGCCGGATGGTGGGCACGAGCCTCGTGGCCAGTCCTCCTGACGGCGACGGAGGAAGTCGCCACCGTTGTGGCGCGCTTCGTGCAGTCAACGGGTGGTCAGCTCACGGACGACATCACGCTCCTCGTGGCGTACGCGCCGCAGGGCGAGCTGGTCGCCTTCCCGTGGGCCGTTCAGGTGTGCGCTGTCCTGTCCTGGCTGCTACCGCTGGTCCTCGCTCGTTCCTGGCTCAGGGGGAGTGGCGGACGCACCGCCCTGCGCGGCGCGCTGGTACGTGCACTGGTGGGTGCGGCCGGTGCGCTGGCCGTCCTCCTCGCGCTGCGGATCTCAGCCCCCGCAGCCGCGGACAGCCAGGCCGGGCTGATTGCGCTCTTCCACGCTCGGGAGGCAACGGCCGTGCTCGTGATCCAGGGGGCCATCAGCGCGGTCGTCGTTGCCTCGGCCCGTCCGCACGCGGTCGCGGTCGGGCTGTTCGCAGGCCACATCACCGGCCTCATGGCCGCCGGTCTGATCACTTTGACCTCTGGCCCATTGAACTGCCTGGCTGCCGCGGCTGCTCCAGCCGGCGTCTGCCGGTTCCTGCCCGACGGGGCGTCGGCGGGCGTCGCGGCAGGTGCGCTCGGCCACGGTGTGATCGCCCCGGCGCTCGGCGTCCTGGCCGGAATCGCAGTGGTGGGCCTACGGTCCGCGGCACGACGTCGGTCCCTGCGTTCACCGGCCCGCGGGCGATATCGATCGCGCATCGCAGCGGGGGCAGCTGCAGCGGTTGCCTGCACGATGTTCACAGTCTGGCCGACGCCCAAGAGCGCTCCGGCATCAGCGAAGGACAGGATTCCGGCTCGGCAGCCGACAGACTGGATCCTGACGGACTTCAGCGCGCCACTGGCCCGCTTGCACGCCACTGAGCTCGACGTCTCCCGACTGGCACCGTTCCTCCGGGCAGTCGGCGGGCGGGCGGAACTGCTGGCGGTGTGCTCACTGATCGACAGCGTGGCCCGCGCCGCCGACCAGGTGCCCACCATGCCGTGGGAGCACGGCGGGAGCCAGTGGTCGACGGGGGTCGCCTTCGTCCGCTGGGCGGCTGTCGACTGCGTGGCCAGGGTGACCACCCACGGCACCCTTCCACCACAGGCAATGATCGAACTGCACAAGGGCGAATGGCTGTTCATAGAGGCCAAGTGGAGAATGGCCGATGCCTTGAGCGTTAGCAGTCGACTCGGCGCGTCCTCGTTCCACTCGAAGAAGACGCGGCTGTGCGGCTCGACGCCCTTGGCCTTCAGGGCCCGGTGCGGCTGTTCGTGGCGAGGCGGCGTTCGAGAGGGGTGCGGTAGCAAGGGGTGACGCGGGCGCCGTCGAGGAAGGCGGTCAGGCGGGTGATCTCTTGGCGTATCGCGGTGCGGGCCTGGTGGCCGGGGTCGGTGAGGAGGTGGTGGTTGATGTGGCCGTCGGAGTGCTGGGCCCAGGCGCCGATGATGCGGCCGTTCCACCAGATGGTGGGGCCGATGTTGCCGTTGCGGTCGAAGAGGGCTTTGGTGTGGTCCGGGTCGAGGTAGAAGCCGCGGTGGCGCCAGCCCATGGCGGTCGGGTCGAGGCTGGGCAGCAGGGCGGCCGCGGGCTCGGTGGTGTCGGGGAGGGCGTCGAGGTCTTCGGGCAGGAGGTAGCCGGTGCCTTCGTCGAGTTCGACGGCCTGGGCGCCGGTGGCGGCGATGGCCTTGCGGGTGTCGGTGAGGTTCCAGCCGGTCCACCACTTCAGGTCGTCCACGGTGATCGGGCCGAACGTCCTGAGGTAGTGGCGGGCGAGCGTGGTCATCGCGTCCACCGCGGGAATGCGGGGCAGGGGCCGGGCCGGTGCCCAGTGGAACTGTGCCGAGGTCCACGATCCGGCGGGCCGGGACCGCCGTATGCGGCCCTCGGCGGCGAGCACGCCGAGGAGCGGTGTACTGACACGCTGCCGGGACTCGTACGGCTTGCCCGGGAAGGTGACGATCTGCTCGCGCAGATCGGGTACGTCGGCGGCCAGTTGGGCGGCGGTGGCCCGTCCGCGCCCGGTGAGGGCGTCCAAGGTGGCCTGTTCGACGGCCTGGTAGCGGTGCTCGTCCCAGCCGAGGGCCCGACGCAGGTGTGCGAGGGTCTCGGTGCGGTGGCGGTGGGTGTCGCGTACGGTCGCGGACCGCACGGCCGGGGCCAGGCGGGCGGGGACGACGAACATGGTGCGGCGCATGCACCGGATGCGTTCCAGCACCGGTACGCCGGCCGGGGCGTCGTACAGGGAGTGGTCGATGGCGGCGGCGGTCGGCTGGTGCATGCGGGCCGCGGCGGCGAGGAAGACGGTGGCGGGGTCGGTGGCGTGCAGGCCGGTCAGTGCATCCGCCACCGCCTCGGCCGTCTTCTCCCGCACGGAGGGCGCGAGGAGATGACGACGTACGAGGCGGGCGCGGCGCTGAGCGGCGGTGATGCGAGGCAGGACGGTCATTCCAGAGGGGGGTGGGGGTCAGCGGGTGCCGTGGATACAGAAGGGCTGGCCCGAGGGGTCGAGCAGGACGGTCCAGTGCTTGCCGCCGGGCTGGTGGCCGGGCTTGGTGGCGCCCATCTCCAGCAGCTGCTTCTCCGCTGCCTGGACGTCGGTGAAGGTGAAGTCCATGTGGAAGGGCAGGTCCTCCTCGGGCCAGGTGGGGGCCTGGTAGGAGGGCGAGGTGTAGAAGAGGTACATCGCCCCGTTCACGTGGAAGGCGAAGGCGGCGTCGTCGCCGTTCTCGTCGGGGTAGGTCCGGGAGACCTTGGTGCCGAGTGCGGTGGCGTAGAAGTCGGCCAGCTCTCGGCCGTCCTTCGCCCACATGGCGTGGCACATGATCTTCCCGGCCAGGGTGCCGTTGGCCTGCGTCGTCATGGTCAGCGCACCACCTTGATGCCGAAGTGCGTGCCGAAGCCGAGGGCGAAGCCGATGGCCGAGTGCATGTGCGCGTACATCTCCATGCCGCGGGCGCAGACGAGGGGGCCGAGGTCGAGGACGTCGGCCCAGCCGTAGGACTTCAGCAGGTCGATGGCCTGCTGTCTGGCGTCCGCGTCCTCGCCGGCGACGAACATGGTGTGGTCGCCGTTGCCGACGGCCTTCGGATTCACGACGGTGGCCTGCTCCTGCGTCACGAAGGACTTCACGACCTTGGTGCGCGGCAGGGCGCGCTGGATCCGCTCGCCGAGGCTGTCGACGTCGCACGGGTCGAGCTTCGGCATGGTCCCCCACGGGGTGGGCCAGGGGTGCTCTACGTCCGGGTTGTAGATGTACGGGACGGCGTAGTCGATGAGCGTCTTGCCGGCCAGCTGGTCGGCGATGGCGGTCAGGGCTGTGACGGCGCTGTGGCCGTCGATGCCGTTGATCACCAGGCCGTCGGAGGCGGCCGCGGCGTCACCGAACGTGTGCAGGGTGATGCCGGGGTGCTCGGCGAGGAAGGCCTTGAAGGGCTCGGTGCCCATCATGTCGGGCTCGGTGCGGGCCAGGGTGGCCTCGGGGTCGCGGGTGCCGACGTGGACCTCGTGACCGAGTTCGGCGAGCTTGGCGATGTGGGCGCGGGCACCGCCACCGGTACCGAGAACAGCAATTTTCATGGGGAACCTCCCGTTTTGCTCCGTGCGGACAGGTCCACGATAGGAGGCATTCAGGACAGGGTCTGTCCTTTGAGCGCGTCATCATGGAATTCATGACGAGCGACATGACCGCCCGCATGCTGCGGCTGCTGTCCCTGCTGCAGACCCGCCGGGAATGGTCCGGCGCCGACCTCGCCGAACGGCTCGACGTGACCGTGCGTACTGTCCGCCGTGACATCGACCGGCTGCGCGAGCTGGGCTACCCGGTCGACAGCGCCCGCGGCCACGCCGGCGGCTACCGCCTCACCTCCGGCACCGACCTGCCGCCCCTCCTCCTCGACGACGACGAAGCCGTCGCCATCGCCGTCGCCCTGCGTACCGCCGCCGGCGGCCTGACCGGCATCGAGGAAACCGCCCTGCGCGCCCTGGCAAAACTCGAGCAGGTCCTGCCCCGCCGCCTGCGCGGCCAGGTCACCGCCCTGCAGACCTCCCTGGCCGGCATCACCTGGGAGGAGCGGCGGCCGCGTGCCGACCCCGCCCTCCTCGCGGTCCTCGCCGTCGCCTGCCGCGACCACGAGATCATCACCTTCGACTACACCACCCGCCACGGCACCGCCACCCGGCGCCGCGTCGAGCCCTGCCATCTGGTCGACTCCGGCGGACTGTGGTACCTCCTCGCCCACGACATCGACAAGAACGACTGGCGCCTGTTCCGCCTCGACCGCACCACCGGCGCCACACCCACCGGCCGGCGCGTCCCGCCCCGGCCGGTGCCCGGCGACGACCCCGCCGCCTTCGTCGCCGGCCGTCTGTCCGCCGCCCCCACCCGCTACCGCGCCGTCGCCACCGTCCACGCCCCCGCCGAACGAATCCGCGCCCGCACCCGCGGCCTGGCCACCCGCCTGAAACCCATCGACGACCACACCTGCCGTGTCGACGCCTCCGACGACTATCTGCCCCGCATCGCCCAGACCCTCGCCGGCCTCGACGCCGACTACACCCTCGACGCCGACCCCGAGGTCATCGACCACCTCCGCCACGCCGCCCACCGCACCCTGCACGCGACGAACGGTCCCCTCACCGACCCGGACGGCCGGCCGCCCGACGGGCGATGACAGCCAGGCACCCCCAACCCGGCCGACGACGGGGACGGGCGCGCCACAGTGCTCCGAACGGTGCCGACCGCGGTCAGCCCGCGGAGGTGACGGCTGTCTTCCTGCGGGCGCGGTACGCGGCGGCCTTGATCTTGTTGCCGCAGGACTCCATGCCGCACCACTGGCGTCGTGTGCCGCGCGAGCGGTCGATGTAGATGCGGGTGCACTCGGGGTTGCCGCACTCCTTGAGGAGAGGGACGTCCGGGCCGCTCAGCAGCTCCACCGCGTGCCGGGCGACGGCGGACAGCGCTTCGCGCTGCGTCGCCGCCGTCCAGCGGCCGGAGTGGGTCAGCTGCGGCGCCGCGGGAGCCCTGCGAGCCGCGTCGTTGACCACGGCCAGCGCCTCGTCGTCGAAGGCCGAGCCGAGACGCCGGGCCGTGACCAGCTGGTAGACGGCCTCCCGTACGGTCGTTGCCCGCTCCACGTCGGCCTGCCGGGCGGGCGAGACGGAATCGACGAGGCCGGACTCCACGTACCACGCGTCCAGGCGGCCCGGTGCCGCGAACATCTCGAATCGTGCCGTGCGGCGTGCCCGGAGCGTGGCCGCGAAGTCCAGGGCCGGATTGCCGCACACAAAGACATGATCCAGGTTCACGTCACCATCCTGACGGGTGACCATGGCGCCCGCAAGGATCGTCGGTCGTCACCGTGGGGCCCTGGGCCCGCCCTCCGCTCAGGCGTGCGGCGCCCCCGTCTCCCTCAGCTCGCCGTCGGCAACCCGCAGCCACCGTTCGACACCGATCCGTTCGAGGAAGCGCTCGTCGTGGCTGACCACCACGAACGCGCCGCGGTAGCACGCCAGGGCGCTCTCCAGCTGTCCCGCGCCGACGAGGTCGAGGTTGTTCGTCGGCTCGTCCAACAGCAGCAGCTGCGGCGCCGGTTCGGCGCACAGGACGCAGGCGAGCGTGGCGCGCAGGCGTTCGCCGCCGGAGAGAACGCGTACGGGCAGGTGCGCTCGGGGGCCGCGGAACAAGAAGCGCGCGAGCAGGTTCATCCGCTCCGCCTCCGGCCGGTGCGGGGCGAACACCGCGAAGTTCTCGGCCACGGTGCGGTCGGGCTCGAGCAGATCCAGGCGCTGCGACAGCGAGGCGATCCGCCCGTCGGCACGCTTGATGTTCCCGCTGTCCAGGGCGAGCTCACCGGCGAGCAGCCGCAACAGGGTGGTCTTGCCCGCGCCGTTGGGTCCGGTGAGCGCGATGCGTTCGGGCCCGCGGATCGTGAGGTCGACGCCGTTCCCCGCGAACAGGTCCCGCTCGCCGTGGCGGACCTGCATCCGCTCGCCCAGGATGACGGTGCGCCCGGCGGGGACGTCGGTATCGGGCAGCTCCAGGACGAGCCGCTGTTCGTCCCGCAGGGCGCGTCCCGCTTCGTCGAGCCGGGCCTGCGCCTCGTGGACCCGGGTGGCGTGCGTCTGACCCGCCCGGCCGGCGGACTCCTGGGCGCCGCGCTTCATGTTCCCGGCGAAGATGCGCGGCAGGCCGGCGTTCTTGAGGTTACGGGCGGCGTTGCTCGCGCGGCGCTCGGCCCGTTCGCGGGCCTGCTGCATCTCGCGCTTCTCCCGCTTCAGCTCCTGTTCGGCGTTGCGTACGTTCTTCTCCGCGACGTCCTGCTCGGCCCGCACGGCCTGCTCGTAGTGGGTGAAGTTGCCCCCGTGCAGGCGGAGTTCACCGCGGTCGAGTTCAGCGATGCGCTCCATGCGGTCCAGCAGGGCACGGTCGTGGCTGACGAGCAGCAGGCTTCCGTTCCACTCCGAGAGCACGTCGTAGAGCTTGTGGCGGGCTTCGAGGTCGAGGTTGTTGGTCGGTTCGTCCAGCAGCAGCACGTCGGGACGCTTGAGCAGCTGCGCTGCCAGACCGAGGCTGACGATCTGGCCGCCGCTGAGCGTGCCCAGGGTTCGGTCGAGGGCGAGATGGTCGAGGCCGAGCCGGTCGAGTTGGGAGCGGGTGCGCTCTTCGATGTCCCAGTCGTCGCCGATGGTCGCGAAGTGCTCCTCACTCACGTCGCCGGACTCGACGGCGTCGATGGCGCGGATCACCGCGTCGACGCCCAGCACCTCGGCCACCGTCGGTTCGCCGGTCAAGGGGAGGGTCTGCGGGAGATGGCCGATCGTGCCGTTGATGGTCAACGACCCTGCTGTGGGGTGCAGTTCACCGGCGATCAGCTTCAACAAGGTGCTCTTTCCGGAGCCGTTGGGCGCCACAAGGCCCGTACGGCCGGCACCGATGGTGAAGGACAAGCCCTCGAAGACCGGGGTGTCGTCGGGCCAGGAGAAGGTCAGCTGGGAGCAGGTGACGGAAGCATCGGACATGGGGATGACCTCACGAGGAAAGAGGGCAGAGCACTCCGTGGGGGAAAGCCGCTGTACGGGAATCCGCCGTGCGAAGGACGCTGCGCCTGAGACAGGGAAAAGGGGGCGACGAAATGACCACAACGACGGCACTGTCAAAGGTGCGCCTGCCGATGGCCGATCGGATCCGGGTATCACCCGGAGATGTCGTCGTCACCCGCCATGTCTGAACTCCTCTATGAAAGATCACTGACGGGCCTACCTTACCAGGCTCCGAACGTGCGGCCGTACGAAGGGCTTTCCTCCGCCGCCGCAGCCGACGTGAAGGCCTGCGGCCTGCCGGCCCGCGCGGCGGAGGAAGGCGCGCTTCAGAGGGCCAGGTCCCACGCCAGGCAGGGGAGGAGGTTCCTCGTTCCTTCGGGGTTGTAGGTGTCCCGCTCCGGATCCCTCGGCGAGGCCGCCTTCACCTCGACCATGTCCTCGTAGGCGATCCGCTCGGGCAGAGCGCCGAACCGCGCATGGCGTGCTGCCGAGTCGCTGTCCTGTGTGCTGCGTTCCCGCATCGTCGTCCTCCCGCTCGCTCGGTTGCGTCGTGCATGGCGTGTCCGCAGTGCAGTTGGTGGCCCATCAGAGGCGGTTGGTGTCGATCACGGCTCGGGCGAACGCCGCGGGTGCTTCCTGGGGCAGGTTGTGGCCGATGCCCTTCAGGGTCCGGTGGTCGTACGGGCCCGTGAATCTGTCCCGGTACGCCGTCCCGTCGCCCGGAACGGTGAACGGGTCGTACTCGGCGTCGAGCGTCACCGTCGGCACGGCGATGACCGGCCGGGCGGCGAGTCGCTTCTCGTGCGGCTCGTAGCGCGGTTCACCTTCGGCGAGGCTCAGCCGCCAGCGGTAGTTGTGGATCACGATGGCGGCGTAGTCCGGGTTCTCGAAGGCGGCGGCCGTGCGCTCGAAGGTGGCGTCGTCGAAGTCCCACGTCGGGGACACGGTGTCCCAGACCAGCCGTGTCAGGTCGTGCCGCTTGGCCCTGTCCTCCATGGCCGTCCGGCCCCGCTCGGTGGCGAAGTAGTACTGGTACCACCAGGCGTGCTCGGTCGCCGGCGCCAGCGGCTGGAGGTTCGTCTGCAGGTTGATGACGAGGTAACCGCCCACCGACACCAGGGCTTTGCAGCGCTCGGGCCACAGTGCCGCGATGATGTCGGCGGTGCGGGCTCCCCAGTCGAATCCGGCGAGCACCGCCTTCTCCAGCCCCAGTGCGTCCATCAGGGCGATGATGTCGAGGGCGATGGCCGACTGCTGCCCGTTCCTGAAGGTCCGGGAAGAGGCGAAGCGCGTCGTGCCGTGGCCGCGCAGATAGGGAACGATCACTCGGTGGCCCTCCGCCGCCAGCAGAGGTGCGACCTCGGCAAAGCTGTGGATGTCGTACGGCCATCCGTGCAGGCATATGACCGGCGGCCCGTGCGCCGGCCCCACCTCGGCGTAGCCGATGTCCAGCAGACCCGCCCTGACCTTCTTGAGCGGGGGGAACGCGCTGCCCACTCGGGGACGGGCCGCGGCCGCGGCGGCCGTACCGGGCCGGTGACCTGTCATGGCCGAGGCATGTGCCGTCCGTGGTGTCCCCGATGCTCCCGGGGCCCCCGCCAGTGTCACGGCGACCGCGCTGCCTGCGCCCAGGCCGAGCGCCCTGCCGAATGTGCGTCTGTCGATCATGTGAAGCCCTCCGTGCGCCTCGAAGTGCCGGCCTGCGACCGATCTGCGCCTCGCAGGAGATCTCACGCGCACGGGGTCCGACGACCGCTGTGGGCGTGCCGGACGACTGTGGCACAGCATCGCGTCACCGGTCAAACAGGTGACGCACGCCAACTCTTCGCAGAGCAGGGTTGCTTGACGCCCAGGACTGGTCTGGTCGACTGGTATCGGTCAGCCCCGGGCGAGCCGGGGGAGGAGGGCTTCGGCGCTGCCGCGATTGACGGCGTGCAGTTGCCCGGGGGCCCAGTGCGGGTAGCCGTCCAGTGCCGCGTCGAAGTCGGTGCCCCAGTCCTCGGGGACCATGGGGAAGTCGCTGCCGTAGAGCACGTGCCCGGGGGCCGCGAAGGCGAGGAGCGAGGGCAGTGTGGTCGCGCCGGCCGCGAAGGCGGTGTCGAAGTAGAAGCGTCGAAGTTCGGCCAGGACGTCCTCGGGGGTGGTGTCCTGCCTCAATCGCCCGGCGCAGGCGAACCGGTGGGCGGCGTACGGCAGGAAGCCTCCGGCGTGGGGAAGGATCATCCGGATCCGCGGATACCGGCGCGGAACACCGTTGAGGACCAAGTGCAGGGCGGTGCGGGTGGTGTCGTAGGGGAAGTCCACCAGCGGGCCGGGCAGGTCTGGGAGCACGGTTCCCGGCGGTGCGGTGGGGTGAATCAGGACGGTCGTGGCGCGGGCGTCCAGTTCGGCCCAGAGCGGCTCGAACGCGGGGTCGCCGAGGTAACGGCCGTGGGCGTTGCTCAGCAGCATCACCCCGTCGGCGTCCAGTTCGTCCAGGGCGTGCGCGGCCTCGGTGAGCGCGCCGTCCACGTCCGGCAGGGGAAGGACGGCGAAGTGCCCGAACCGGTCGGGCCGGTCCTTGACCAGTTCCGCCGTGTACTCGTTGACCCTCCGGGCCGCGGCGCGCGCCCCTGCCGGGTCGTCGGGTGCCCCGACCGGGGCGGCGAACGACAGCACGCCGGTGGCGATCGACCGGCGGTCCATCATCGCGATCGCGCTCCGCTCGTCCCAGACCGGCGCCGGCCAGCCGAAGGCTGCGGCACGGCCGGACATCGCCCGGCGCTGCTCCGGCGGAATCAGGTGCTGGTGGACATCGATGCGTGCGGGATCCGTCATGCCTTCCGAACCTCCTCGAGTCCCTGTCTGCCCGGTCCCGGGCAAACGACCACGGCAGGGCGGGGCGGGCTGTAGCCGCCCGTACCCACCATCTGACGCGACGGCGGCACGGAAGGGCTCTACCGGGCACCGGACGAGGGCGGGGCGGCTCGGGAGACCACCCGGGCGGCCGAATCGACGGACCGGGCGCTTCGGCGTCGGCGCCCACGACGGCCGGGATATCCTTGACCAAATTCCATCAAGAGTGAACAAGGACGGCAAAGCACTTGAAGGCGATACCCAAGAGCGTCACGGCGGTCACCGGAATCGCGCTCGCCCTGGCCCTGGCCGCTTGCGGCACCGGTGAGGAGAAGACGAGCGGTACGGGCGGCGACAGGGGCACTGAGCGCCGGGAGGGCGAGAACAGCGCCGACAAGGCCCTCAAGGCCGCCGATCCGCTCACCACCCTCAAGGCGGCAGTCGTCAAGGGCGCTCAGCAGAACACCTACCGCACCAAGGGCAAGCGCAAGAGCGCCGACGGTGAGTTCACCAGCGAGGGCGTCTACCAGGTGAAGCCCGACGCCGCCGAGATGAAGGACTTCGGCCCCAAGACCGAGGACACCCCGGACGGCCTCAGCCACATCATCAAGATCAACGACACGATGTACGGCAACACCGCCGCGATCCCCGGCAAGAAATGGTGGACGTTCGACCTCGGCGGAGCGAAGGCAAAGGAGCAGGCCGAGCCCTTCGTCCTGATGGCCGCCGCCCTGGCCACCACCGGCGACCTCAAGAGCACCGGCGTGGAGACGGCCGGCGGCCGTCGGGCGGCCCATTACCAGGGCACTGTCGTCGTCTCCGAACTCAGTGCCTACAAGGGCGATGCCATGAAGGACAAGGACCGGGACGCCTATGTGAATCGGCTCAAGGACCAGGGCCTCGAGCGGATCACCCTCGGCGTCTGGGTCGACGGGAACGGGCTGGTCGCCAGGACCGAGGAGAAGGGCAAGGGTTCCAAGGGCGACTACAGCACCACCGACGACTACAGCGGCTTCGGTGAGCCCGTGACCATCAAGGCGCCGCCCGCCTCCGAAACCGCGGGCAAGCAGGAGTCGATGGAAGCCCTCGCCAAGAAGAAGTAGCCCCAACTGGTCGTGCGTCATGACGACCCGGGCCCGGGGGCTACCGGCATCGGCAGCCCCCGGGCCCGAGCAGGCCCACCGGGCCGTAGACCGAGTGGCTGCGTGAGATGTAGTACACCGTTTGTGGGGCACGTGCAGCCATGCGGCGTGGTGGCCGGATCTGAATGGTGGGGGAGAGGGGGCGTGCAACCTCTCGGGGGTGTGGAGTGTCTGTCTGGGCACGGAGACGGCCGTCCCGCGTACATCCATCACCCGGCACCATGCGACTCGAGACTCCACGGAGGACACAGTGAGGCATGTTGTACGTACTCGCGTTGCGGGAGCTGCGCTGCTCGCCGCCACCACCGTCACCGCGCTGGTGGCGGGCACCGGGACGTCCGTCGCCGCTCCGGCTCGCGCCGACGCCACGTACAACAAGGAGTGCGGCACCGGATACACAAAGGTCAACCAGATACCGATTCCGGACCGCGGGACGGTCTTCCTGGCCTACAACGCCGCCACCGGCAAGAACTGCGTGGTCACCAAGCGGAACAGCTCGGCCGGCCCGGCCCTGTGGGTGGGCTCCTGGCTCCAGCGCAACCAGGACCTGAAGTCGAAGCAGGAACAGTACGGCTTCTACACGTCGTACGCGGGGCCGGTCTACCTGGACGCCAAGGGCAAGTGCGTCGACTGGGGCGGCGAGATCGACGGTTATGTCGTGGCCCGCTACAAGACAAACTGCGGCACGCTGGCGCAGAGCGGGCAGCAGGCGGGCTGACCGCCTGACCGCCTGACCGCTGACGGCGAACGGCGGGCGGAGGCGCTGAGTGGAGCGGCGGGCTGCGGGACGTACGGCCCTGCCTGCCGCTCCGCTCAGCGCCGCCCGAGCGTGCCCAGTGGGCCGAATGGGTGACCTTTGATTCGATTTTCGGTCGGGCGGACAGCCACCCGGTCGCCCATCACCGAGTTGCCAGTCATGGGCGTGAGAGGTCCGATGGGAGTTCGGGGCCCCTCAAGGCGTACAACCGGGAGGCCGGAGCCATGCGGGTAATTCGTTGGCCACGTCCCGGCACGGCAGAGGTCGGCACTGCGAAAGCACCGCCCGCCCCGGCTGAAGGCGACATCGCCGTGGACGTGGCGGTGACTGTGATGAGTCCGGGCACCGAGCGGGCCCACTTCCTCGGCTTGCCCACCGCCCAGGTCCGGTTCCCGTACCTGCCCGGCTATCTGGCGGCCGGCACGGTCCGTTCGGCAGGCCCGGACCTCCTGGAAGGCCATCGGGTGGCCCTGCGTGGCGTCGGGCATCAGAGCCTCGCCGTCGCTCCGGTCGAATCGGTGCATCGGCTGCCCGATGATGTGGCGTTCGAGGACGCCGCGGTCTGGCATCTCGCTCTGACCGCGATGCACGGGCTGGCGCTCGGCGGCCACCGGGACGGCGAGCCACTGGCGGTGCTGGGAGCCGGTCTGCTGGGAGCCATCACGCGGCGGCTGTGTGCGGCTCGCGGCCCGTCCCCGTCCGTGTGCTTGGCGGTCGCCGCATCGGCCGCCAAGGAGTGGACCACGCGGACCGAGCCCGGCACCACCTTCGCACTCGCCGAGCAGGTCGGCGCGTGGTCGAGGAGGTTTCCCCTCGTCGTGGACGTCACAGGCACGGCGGACGGCCTTCGGACGGCGACGTCCGTGGTGGCCGACGGAGGACGGGTGGTGGTACTGGGCTCGCCCCGGGCGATGCTCGCGCCGTTCCCTTGCGGTGAGGTCTACGGCCGCGGGGTTCAGGTGACGGGTGCTCACATCCGTACCCTTGCCGACCACGAGGAGCCCGCCCTCACCAAGGAATTCTTCGCCATGCTGGCGGAGCACCGGTTCGCTGTACGTGACCTGCTCACCCCCTGGCCGGTGGACGATGCCCATGTCGCCTACCGGCGACTGGCCGAGGACCCGTCATTCGTGGGCGCCGCCTTCCACTGGACGGCCCGGCACGAATACAAACGCGAATGCGAATACGAAAGCGGGCGTGAATACGAAGGCGGGCGCCAAAGGCGCCGGGCCAGGTCCCGCACAGTGTCGCATCGCAAAAAGCCCGAACCGGTGCGGTTCGCGCTCCTGGGCTGCGGTGACATCGGGATCAAGGACGCACAGGCCACGGTCGACGCGGAGGGAGCACAACTCGTCGCCTGCTTCGACCCCACGACGGAGCTGGCCGAGGACATTTCGCGACGCTCGGGATGCCGCGTCGCGGCCGACACCGACGACGTGCTCGGGCGCGCCGATGTGGACGCGGTCGTCATCGCCACACCCCATCACACCCATGAGGCCCTGGCTGTCGCGGCGTTGCAGGCCGGCAAACACGTTCTTCTCGAGAAGCCTCTTTCCACGGACCTGGCCTCCGCCCAGCGCATCGCCGAGGCCGCGAAAACGGCGCACTCGACGTTGAGCGTGCTGTTCCACCTGCGATGGGACGAGCGTTTCCGGCGCGCCCACGCCCTGATGGGCGACGGGTTGGTGGGGCCACCTCTCGGTGTCCAGTGCGCCTATTTGGTGGACAAGCGGGCGTCGTATTTCCACGGAGGATACAGCGGGCGGTCCTTGTCGTCGTGGCGCATGTCGAAGAAGCTCTCGGGCGGCGGCTTCCTGATCATGAACCTCATTCACCACCTAGATG
The DNA here is from genome assembly GCF_044547045.1 of Streptomyces sp. NPDC053048. NCBI lineage: Bacteria > Bacillati > Actinomycetota > Actinomycetes > Kitasatosporales > Streptomycetaceae > Streptomyces > Streptomyces sp. NPDC053048. Next base: position 279,798 of record NZ_JBITZS010000005.1, on the reverse strand, counting down.
GGATCCGGGCCCTGCTCGGTACCGAGGCCGACCGCGTGTACGCCGAGACGGTCCCCTCACGCATCGCTCCCGAACTCGACGACACCGTCAGCGTCGTCGTGCGATTCGGCGACACCGTCGCGACCTTCGTGGGCGGCTCCGCCGTGGTCGGTGGGGCCGGCCAGCAGATGCTCGTCTGGGGCGAACACGGACGGGTGCAGCTCCTGCCGGAGATGACGTACACCTCGCTGCGGAACTCCCGTCGGCCGGCACAGGACCGCGTCAGCGACGGCGGCGACCCCCGGTCCCGGGCCATCGCCGGGTTCGCCGCGGCTGTCCGCGAGGGCCGGGCGCCCGAGACCACGGCCGGTGACGCACTGGCCGCGCAGGCGATCGTCGAGGCGGCGTACGAGTCCGCGCGGTGCGGGCACGCCGTGGCCCCTGCCTCGCTGCTGCCGGGCGGTGACGGATGAGCGTCCGGCTGCTTCTCGACACCGAACCCGGGGAGGACTACCCGGGACCGACCGGACTGCCGCCCGGCCACGTCTGCTTCCTGGACTGGGGCAGCGGAGAAGGCGCCCGGTGGGGGCGAGGGTACCCGGAGCGGGACGCCGAACGCCGGGCAGCCGAACGCCGGGCAGCCCAGGAATGGGCGGCGACCGCGGAGGCCGCGGCGGCCCAGGCCGCTTCCCTGGCCGGCGGCGGGCCGATCGCCGTCCTGGGCATGGGCGCGCTCGCCGCGCTCGTTCGCATGGCGCTGGAGGGCCCGGCAACCATCCTTGCGGCAGACCAGGCCGTGGTGGTCGTGGACACCACCGGCAGCGCCGCCTGTCTCGACAGGGCACTGAGAAGGGCGGCCCCCCGGGGCATCGTGCTGCTGGCCGCGCCTCCCACCAAGCCGGAGGCCGACGTTCGCACCTATGACGACCTGCACCGCCGCAGCCTCACAGTGACGGCCGTCCGCTGGACCGAGAAACCCCCACGGTCACGGCAGCTCACGGACTGGGCACTGCGCCATCTCGCCGACGCCGACGGCCCTCGCACGGTCGCGGCGCCCTGGCACCGCATCGCCGGTGTGGGGCGTGTCGGCGCCTGAACATCCACCTAGACGACGCCAACATTACGATCAACGACATTGAGTCGAACGGGTGACGAGTGTCCTGTCTCATTCGACCTTGCTGCCGGGGACGCCCTGACCTGCGGAGAGACAAAGCCGGGTGCGGCACCGGAACCTTGCCGTCTCACTTGAAGTTGTCGGCTGGGCGGGAACGGCGGTCTCCCCTTCGCGCGAGGCTTGTGTTGGACTGTCCCGGCATAATCCGTACACGGCAATGGGGTGGATGCGATGCCTCTTGAGGGCGAGTACGAGCCGAGTCCGGCGCAGTGGGTGCGTGAACAGGTCGAGCTGTATGAGAGTTCGGGTGGCACTCAGGGCACAACACTGTGGGACACGGGTCTGCCGGTTGTCATTGTCACGATGCGCGGTGCGAAGAGCGGCAGGATCCGCAAGGTTCCGCTGATGCGTGTGGAGTACGAGGGGCGGTACGCGGCGGTGGCCTCGAAGGGCGGCTTCCCGCGCCATCCGGTCTGGTATTTCAACCTCAAGGCCGACCCGCGGGTGGATCTCCAGGACGGCCCCAACCGCGAGGGCATGGTGGCCCGTGAGGTCACCGGGGATGAGAAGGCCCTGTGGTGGCAGCGCGCGGTCGCCGCGTATCCGCCGTATGCCGAGTACCAGGAGAAGACCCGCCGCGTGATCCCGGTCTTCGTACTCGAACCCGAGCACCTGGCCAGGCCGGCGAAGGCCCCGGCGCCGACGGGGAACTGAGCTTCCCCTTTGACCCGTATCTAGGTCAGACCCGAGAGAGGCTGGAGCCGGGTATGCAGGAGGCAGAATTCGTTGCCTTCCGGGTCGGCCAGGACGTGCCAGCTCTCGGTGCCGGTCTGGCCGACGTCGGCGGGTCCGGCGCCGAGGGCGAGCAGCCGTTCCAGCTCGGCGTCCTGGTCGCGATCGGTGGCGTTGACGTCGATGTGCAGCCGGAGCTTCCCGGTCCGCGGGGTGCTGCTGGGGCTGAGGACGAGGGTGGGCTGCGGGCCGCCGAAGCCGGCGCCGGGCGGCCCGATCTCGATACTTCCATCGTCATCCCGGCCGATTTCGACGTAGCCGAGGACCTCACTCCAGAACGCTGCGAGCCGCTCGGGGTCGGCGCAGTCGAGGACCAGCTCGCTGATGCGGCATGCCATGCCCGTCAGTGTACGCAGACAAACCGAGAGTCGATCGTCGGCCGCGATCGACCCAGTGCCGCTGGCGGCAGCGCCGCAGCCACGCGCGTCCCCTGGTGCTGCGCGCTCCCCCCGCACTGCCGTGCTCCCTTGCCTGCGGTGTGACTGTCCTAAAAGCTGCCCATAGTCGCACCGCATATGACAGCTGTGCTCAAGTCACTGAGCCTCGGGGGAGAAATGGCGCAAGAATCGCAGAGCGAAACGACACAGGGAAGGCGCTGGGGGATCTTCATTTCCTACCGGCGCTCGGACTCGGCCCCGTCCACCGGACGGCTCGTGGCGGACCTCCGCAGATACTTCGGAAAGGAGCGGGTCTATCTTGACATCGACTCGAACACGTCCGCCAGGAACTACATAGCCGAGCTGAATGGCGCCCTCGCAACGTCCCGAGCGGTGATCGCTGTCCTGGGACCGCAGTGGCTGGAAACCCGGGACCCGAACGGCCGGCGACGGCTGGACGCTCCAGAGGACTTGGTCCGCGTCGAGCTGGAGACAACCCTGCGAAACGGCATCGCCCTGATTCCCGTACTCGTCCAGGGCGCAACGATGCCCCCTCCGCACCTGCTACCGCCGTCCCTCAAGACGCTGGCATACCTGCAGGCGGTCAGGCTGGCCACAGAAGACTGGGCATACGATTTCGGGCGTCTCCTGGAGACCCTCGAGGACCATGCGGTACTCCCGGCCCCGCAACCGGACACAGCCCCTCCCGGCGAGCTGACGGTCCTCACCACGAAACGTTATGAGCGGACTCTCCACGCAACCAGGCGGCGAGCGTTCGATGCCTTGACAGGCGCCATCGAGCTGCTGCGTTACCCGGTTACGGAGACGAGCCCCGAAGCGGCACAAGTGATATTCCATGCCAATCGCGGCCGCGCGGTGACAGCAAAGGTGATCGATGCAGACCCCGGCTGGTCGAAAGTGGTACTGGAACTGCCCACGGTCAAGACGGGGGCGGTCGTTGCGGCAAGCGCCGTGGTGGCCCCGGTCACCGGCGGGGCGGCTTTCGTGAGCGTGCCTGTGCTGTGGTGGTGGCAGCGTCGGTTCGCCGGCGGTTTTTTCGACAATGTCGAAGGAGTGCTGGAAGGGCGAGGCGTCGGCGAGGATTCGTCGCTGCTCCCTGGCGTCCATGCCTGGCGTAACCGCAAGCGCGAACTGTGACGCCGGCCTGCCACGGTGTCGAGAGGCCAGCCACCGCATGGCTCCGTCTGGGGCTCGCTCAGGCCGGCGGTGGCCCGCAGTGGTGCGAGCAACTCGTTCTTCATATGGGCTCCGGAAGCGGACCGAGGTGCTTGATCACGCGCTTGCGCAGGAGGAGATAGTCCTCCCACCGGCGTGGCAGCGGGCCCGGCGGGCGCTCGATGACACGGGCAGCCGTGATGGTCTGTCCATGCTGGAACTGTTCGCGTGTCAGGTCGAGTTCCATCCCGCTGGGCAGTCGGTTCCACCAGTGGAAACCGTGCTGAGACCCGTCACGATGCACTTCGCCGACCACGAGGTCGCCGCCGAAGATGTCGTTGACGATCAAGGCCGTGATGTCACAGTGTCCCCAGGCCGGGTTGCCTGGCTGCCAGTCGGCCTGGTCGTCGGGTGAGCAGGTGTCGGCGGCCCAGCCGGCTCGCAGGGCCGTGTCGAGATCGAGAAGATTCCAAGGGGTCACGTCGGCAGCATCGCAGCCGCCACTGACATCACCGTGCAGTGGGGCTGGATGCCGAAGGCCGAGCCGGGTTTCGTGTCGGTCACCGAGCAGGTGGGGCGCCCGCTGATGGTGTGGCGGTCGGGACGCGCCGGGCGATCCGCGCCCGTGGGACCTGCCGGTCGCCACTATGGTCGGCGCATGACGCTGTCGATGCGAGAACGAGAGCGGTTTCTGGCGGAACCCCATATCGGTGCGCTGTCGGTCGTCGAACGACCGGACCGCGCGCCGCTGACGGTTCCCATCTGGTACCACTACACGCCGGGCGGCGAACTGTGGGTGCGTACCGGGTCCGATTCCCGGAAGGCGCGAGCGATTGGGTCCGCGGGGCGTTTCAGCCTGATGGCGCAACGGACCGAGCCGACGGTGCGCTACGTGTCGGTGGAAGGACCGGTGACGAGGACAGAACCGGACAGTCCGGAGCGGTCCTGGGAGATGGCCGAGCGGTACCTCCCCCAGGACAAGGTCGCCGAATTCGTCGAGTACGACCGGACCCACCACGGCGAGAACATCACCATCTACATGAGGCCGGAACACTGGGTCTCCGCCGACCTGGGAACCGTCTGACGGCGAGCCACCCAGCCCCTTCCGCACGCGGGTCAGCCGACTCCGCTCGCTTCGGCGTTACTTATGAGCCCGGCGCGCGAATGGTCCGCCGGTGCCGAACGCGAGGTGTGCGAAGTTCTCGCCGATGCGCTGGTGGCCTGCGGGGCAGGGGTGGATCTCGTCGGGCAGCGGCAGTTCGTCGTAGTCGCTCTCGCCGTAGAGGTCGCGGCCGTCGAGGTAGTACAGGTTCGCGTCGTCGGTGGAGCGCGTCTCGACGATCCGGGCGAGCTCGTCGCGGATGACCCGCAGCGTCAGCCGTCCGGCGGCGACGTCGGCCGGGTCGCCCGTGGCCTTGAACGTGAGCGTGCCGCTGGAGAAGTCGGGGGCGAGGGGGCCGGGGGTGTTCTCCTGCACCGGGCACCAGGTGGGGGAGACGACCAGGAGCGGTGTGGTGGGGTGGCCTTCGCGGATGGTGTCCAGGAAGCCGTGCACGGCAGGGGTGAAGGCGCGCAGGCGCATCGCGTCGGCGTTGACGAGGTTGATGCCGATCTTGGCGCTGATCACATCCGCGGGCGTGTCACGGATGGTGCGGGCGGTGAAGGGGTCGAGGAGGGCGCTGCCGCCGAAGCCGAGGCTGACGAGTTCGACGCCCGCTCGGTGGGCGGTGAGGGCGGGCCAGGTGCCGGTGGGGTGGGTGGCGTTGGAGCCGTGACTGATGCTGCTGCCGTGGTGCAGCCACACTCGCCGTCCAGCATCCCGGGCAGGCAGAACGGGGGCGTCGGTGCGCAGGGCGATCAGCTCGGTGATCTCCGTGTGCGGCAGCCATACCTCGATGTCCTTCATGCCCGTGGGCAGGGTGGTGAAGCGTGCGGTGCCGGGCTCCCCGTCCTGGAGCTCGGTGGCCCCGGTGGACAGGTCGATCCGAAGGAGCTTGCCGCCGGCCACGGTTGCCTGTGAGGCGAGGCGGCCGTCCACCAGCAGGTCGTAAACCCCGTCGGCCGGCGCTGGCATGCCGCGGTAGGCGCGCTTGGTCGGCCGCGTCTCCAGCTCGACGGCGGTGGCCTCGGTACGGAAGGCCAGGCGCACGCCGGAGGGCTGGGCTTCGGCCATGGCGAGCTGGCCGTCGGGGATCTGCCGGCGGGCCCAGGCGGGGAGGCGGTGGGGGAGCAGGCCGTGCTCGGTGCGCTCGACGTCCAGGGCGCCGCGCAGCATGCCGGGGGTGACGGGCGTAGTGATCATGTGGTGGTCCAGGTGCGCAGAAGGCGGTCGAGGGAATCGATGGTCCAGGTCCACGACTCGCCGGGACCGGGGGTGCTGTGGGCGAAGGACCCGGCGAGCTCCAGGTCGGTGAAGCCGTGGAAGACGGCCCCCAGGAGGCGGAGCGCGTGGGTCTGCTCGGGCTCGGGCAGGTCGTAGCCGCGCAGGACGGCCCGCATCATCTGCGAGTGCCGTACCCCGGCGCTGGCGGCCGCGGTCTGCGGGTCGAGCTGGTGGCGGGCGGCCTTGTAGCGGCCCGGGTGCCGTCGGGCGTAGTCGCGGTAGACGGCGGCGAACGCGGCCAGGGCGTCCTTTCCGGAGCGCCCTGCCACCGCGTCGGCGGCCTCGTCGGCCATCTCCTCCAGTGCGAGCAGGCAGATGCGGGCCTTCAGGTCCTGCGCGTTGGCCACATGGGCGTACAGGCTCTGGACCTTGACGCCGACCTGCCGGGCGAGAGCAGAGGGCGTCACTTGGTCGAAACCGATCAGGTCGGCCAGTTCGGCGCCGGCCTGGGTCAGCGTGTCCGGGGTGAGTCCTGCTCGGGCCATGGTGGTGCTCCTCCTCCGCTTCAACGAATACCATCATGCACTTGCCTGAAGCTTTCAGGCAAACTAGCCTCGTGATCACGACGGTCGTGCACTGCGCCGCCCAGCAGACCGGACGGGCCGGGGTTGCGCACGGCGCCGCACGCATCGTGGACACCCGGCATCACACCGCCCGTACCAAGTCACCGACCAAGTCACCGAGAAGAAAAGGAACGTCCCCCATGCGCACCAACCGCACAGCCGCTGCCGCCCTGACCGGCGCCACCGCCCTCGCCCTCGCTCTGACCGGCTTAGCGGCCACCACCGCCGGCGCCGCCGCCGGGAAGGCGGGCCCCACCTGCGTCCCGCGCGACGTCACGCTGACGGTGCACGACGTACAGCGGCCGATCAACCACCAGCTCATCACCGTGACGAACACCTCCAGCAGGGCCTGCGTCGTCCACGGCGCCCCGCACGTGTCCTTCGACAAGGACACCCGCGACATCCCCGTGTTCACCGACTCGCAGCCGGGCCCGGCGTTCTTCATCCTCCAGCCCGGCGACAGCGCCTACGCCGGGCTGCGCACCTCCTCCGGCGACGGTTCCGGCACCCACCTACGCACGGTGAAGTCGCTGTCCGTCGGCTACGACGACGGCAACGGCTCAACGAAGTGGCGGCACTCCATTCCCGAGGTGAAGGGCACCGTCGTGGACAGCGCGGCGGCCGTCACCTACTGGAACGACGACCCGGCAGCGGCCCTCGGCTGGTAGCCGACCTCCTGCTGGTGCGGCTCGAATCCGTTCCTGTGGCGGCCGCGGTGGTGGCTACCGGGGTGACGGCGCTCGCGCCTGGGGACGTCCCCTGGATCGAGGCGTCGGAGACCAGCCATGGGCGACGGCTCGAGGGCGGCTCTGGAGCCGTACTACCGGGACCATGCCGTTACCGGCGGATTCGCCCACGACCGGCGAGTGATTGCGCGGCAATCACCCATAGCTTCCTGGCCGCCGCCAGACACGTCCTGCCCAGCCCGGACGAATGTGCCTCGGCGTTCTGCATGGCCGGTCCGGCCAGGTGCGTGCGCGCTCAGCGAGGCCGGCTGTTGGTCGCGGGATGGGATGCGACGGCCACATGGTGTCGGGTGGGCTCAGCGGGTGAGCAGCGTGCGCAGGTCGATGACGCGGTAGCCGTGGGCGGTGACTGCGTTGAGGATCCGGGGCAGGGCCTGGGCGTCGATCACCTCGGTGCGGCCCTGTGGCGCTCCGACGTGCATTTGCAGGACCGCTCCTGGGCGCAGGGCGTCCAGTGCCCTGTCCACCGCACGGTCCACCGTCATGCCGCCTTCGGTCCCCTTCCAACCGTTGGTGTCGGTGGTGAACTCGATGTCCGCGAACCCGAGGGCGTTGACCTCCCTGATGTGAGCGGGACTGGTCTCGCTGTACGGGAACCGGAAGAACGGCGTCAGCGCCCGGCCCGCCCCGGCCGCGCGAAGGGCCCGGTCCGCCGCCACCACCTCGTGCTCTCGTCCGGCCTCGTCCAGGTCCTTGAAGTGGGGGTGGCTGAAGGAGTGGTTGCCCAGCCCGTGGCCGGCTGACGCGATCTCCCTCACCACCGCGGGGTAGCGGTCGGCGAAGTCGCCGGTCAGGAAGAACGCAGCGGGTGCGCGACGGCGGGCGAGTTCACCGAGGATGCTGTCCAGGCCGGCGTCGTTCCAGGCCGCGTTGAACGTCACCGCGACCACCCGCTCGTGCGTACGGATCAACCGGTTCTCCGATCCGAACAACGCCCGCAGCCCCTCACCGTGCACGGTCGCCGCCAGGTACGGCGCGACGGCCTCCTCCGGCCGAGCCACTGAACCCTGCCCGAAGCTCCACAGCAGCAGGACGGCGGACAGCCCGGCACCTGCCCCCAGCAGGCGACGGACGAAAGGACGGCGGTCCCTGATCACAGAAGGTGAGTGCATGCCCCAGCCATCGGCCGGCCGCGCCCCGCTCTTGAGCACAAACCGGCAGCGTCCGCAGCGCGGTCGGCTTCTCCAGGTGGCGTACGCCCAAATCTGTGTTCAGTGCGTCGTGCCGGGGCGGCATCGTTGTCGGCTGGTGGGATGTGGCTGATCGGCGCTTTGACGGGGGCCGATCGGGCAGCTTGTCCGGGGCGGTCGGGTGGCGGTGCCGCGGCGTCGGTCAACTGTCGGGGGCTGTCGGTCCGATGTCAGCGACTCGTCGGCGGGGCCTGGGACCTTTCCGGAGGCGGCCGGTCGGAGTTCCCCGGGCGGCCCGACCCCGAAGGAGTCATCATGCACACGCCCGTTACGGTCATCGGCGGGGGACTCGGCGGACTCACGCTGGCCCGCGTCCTTCATGTCCACGGAATTCCGGTCACGGTCTACGAGGCCGAGTCCTCCCCGACGGCGCGCTCGCAGGGCGGGATGCTCGACATCCACGACTACAACGGACAACTCGCCGTCGAAGCAGCCGATTTAATGGACGAGTTCCGTGGCCTCATCCTGGAGGGCCGCCAGGCCATGCGGGTCCTCGACCCGGACGGGACCGTCCTGCTCGACAAAGCCGACGACGGCACGGGCGGGCGCCCCGAGGTGCAGCGCGGCGAGCTGCGACAGATCCTGCTCGACTCACTCCCGGCCGGCACCGTCCGGTGGGGGCACAAGGCCAACAGCACCCGTGCCCTCGGCGAGGGCCGACACGAGGTGACGTTCGCCGACGGCAGCACCGTCGTCACCAGCCTGCTGGTCGGCGCGGACGGCGCGTGGTCACGGGTCCGGCCGCTGCTCTCCACCGCCACACCCGAGTACATCGGCAAGTCGGTCGTCGAGACCTACCTGTTCGACGCCGACACCCGGCACCCGGCCGCCGCGAAAGCGGTCGGCGGCGGGTCGATGATCGTGCCTGCGCCGGACAGGGAGATCTTCGCTCACCGGGAACGGGGTGACACTCTGCACGCCTACGTGGGGCTGTCGGAGCCGCAGGACTGGTTCGACGCAATCGATTTCACCGATGCCGCCGTGGCCACCGCACGGATCGCCCGCGAGTTCGAGGGCTGGGCGCCGGAGCTCACCACGCTGATCACCGACAGCGACACCGCGCCGGTCCTGCGCCCGCTCTACGCCCTGCCGACCGGGCACCGGTGGGACCGCGTGCCAGGGGTGACCCTGCTCGGCGACGCCGCCCACCTTGCGGCCCCGAACGGCGAAGGCGCCAACCTCGCCATGCTCGACGGTGCCGAACTCGGCAAGGCCCTCGCCGCGCACCCCGACGACATCGAGACCGCGCTCACCGAGTACGAGCAGGCCATGTTCCCCCGCAGCGCCGAGCACGCCACTTTCGAAGGTGCCGAGCTCTCCGAGATCTTCTCCGGCGATGCCACTCCATGACTTCCGTTCGTGGAACGGTCGCCGTGATGACCGTTCCACGAACGCTTTCCCAAATCCTCGCTCCTCGGGTGGCCATAGCGCAGAACCGCGGCGTCCGCTGTTACGCGGCGCTCGTCTGCGATGGTTTGACGCCCCCGCAGGTACCGATGCACATGTAGGCGAACCCGGTGCCGCAGCCATTGAGCTTGGGCTGGCACCAGCAATCACGCTCACAACACACACAGTCGCCGGACGAGCACCAGCTGCTGACACAGCTGCACGTGCACCCCGGGAGGGCCGCGGCAACGGGGCCGAGCGTCGCCAGCGCCGCGCGGCCCTCTTCCAGGCCGAGTGCCGCGATGGCGTCCTTCCGCAGAGATTCCAGCTCCTGGTGCAGCGCGGCATCCACGCTGCCGACGAACGTCGACTCGCGTCCGAAGACCACCTCGGCCCGGTCCAGGACCAGTCGCTGCTCCGACGTCAGGCCCGGGTGCGAGGCGCGGTACCGCGCGAGGTGCTCCAGCCACAGACGGCTGCGGTCCGCCGGTTCAAGCGCGGCGAAAATTGCCTGGCGGTAGGACATCTCGTGTGCGGCGAACGCCTCGTACTCCCGCGGCAGGCGGGCCCGGTTCGCCCTCACCCACCTCTGCGCCGGAGTCGCGGCCCACGCCTGGGACAACGGGCCCCCGCCCAGCACAGCGGCCGCCACGCCCAGCCCGGCCAGCCGAACGAACCGTCCCCGGCCCATACCCTCCGCCGGCACATCCGGAGCCCGCCTCTCACGCCCCAGGGCGCGCAGCAGGCGCGTCGTGCCGCGAGGTCCGAGCCGCAGCGCGAGGCGCACCCCCATCGGCCAGCCGGTCCAGGCGCGCACGGACGCTTCCTGGTCCGCCACCTGGATCAGGGTCGGCGCGTGCGGCGGGCGCGGCCCGAGGGCCTGGGCACGCCACGCCTGGACGAGCGGATCGTCCAGCGGCATGACGTCGAGCCGGAGGCCGGCGTGCCCCTTGACCTCGTCAGCCATGGCCCGGCACCGGCAACAGGAGGAGTCGAACGCGAGAACCCAGCGGACGGCAACCATGACCAACCCCCGCAACACGACTGATTGTCACTTCTGTCACCATCAGTCTTGAACGGGAAGGGTTACCTCAAACGGCGCGCAGAGGCACTCGGGGCGGATCCCGAACGCCGGCACGCCGCCACCGCACGAAGCGCCTGCCGGTACGCAGTGATGACCCGCCCCACCCGTAAGACGGAAACACCTTCTTCCACGGAGTAGCAGCGCCCCTCACCCGCGACTGTCATGCGGATGCTGCGCAAACCCGACGAGCAGACTGCCAAGTTCACGGCGGTGAGGCCCGCCGGGTGCGGTCCCCTCCGGCGATGGCCTCGGCGACCTCTTGGATGGCGCGACGGAGGAGGTCGCCGTAGGGATCACGAGGAAGGTCGGGGGCGTGTGCTTTGGCCGCGTTGATGTGTTCGGTGGCGGCTTCGAAGGAGCCGAGTCGGCGGTAGTTGTCGGCGAGGTTGAGGTGCAGGGAGGGGTAGAAGCCGGCTATGTGGAGGCCGGCGTGGTGTTCCTGGACGCGCTGCTCGGTCACGGCGTCGGCAGCGTCCAGGGCCCGGATGTCCCAGGCGAGGGCTTGGGCGGCGTCTTCGTAGAGATCTGCGAGGTAATGAGCGAGGGAGCAGCGGTGCAGCGGGTCACCGGTGACACCGATTGCGGACCACAGGTCCAGCAGTTTCTGTCGGGCGGAAGCGATGTCACCGGCTCGGCCTTCGGAGACGGCGTGGCCGATGGCTTCCATGGTGGGGTCGGGGCCGGCGGGTGCGGTGGTCATGGAGTGTTCCTCGTCGTCTCTGTCAGGCGGGGTGGTCGGGGTTGATGGGCATGGCCAGGGTGGTGAGATCGCCGCGGTCGGCGGAGCGGATCGTGACGGGCTGGTCGTGTCCTCGTAGGTCGAGCAATACGTCGGGGCCGATCGCGGTGCTCACGGCGGGATAGAGCGTGGTCAGCCCGAACCAGATCCGGAGGGCCTGACCCGTCGCGGTGGCCGGGAGTGGGGTGCCGGGCTGTTCGTCGTCCGCTGACACGACGTTGACTCCGTGGTCGGCGACATGCAGCCCGAGGCGCTCGCCGGGGTGTTCTTCCAGGGCTCGCAGGAGCAGATCCTTCGAGACCGTCGCACGAGTGGTGACCTCGCCCAGTGACGCGAGCATCAGCCGGTAGTCGGGGAACTCATCGGGCAGCAACCGGCAGTGCCGGTCCTCCCGGTCGGCCGCGCGGAACCGGATCCCGTTCGGGACCGCTTCCAGTCGCACCAGCGGACTGCGGCGGCTCGCGGCGGCCGTAGCCCGCAGTTCATCGCCGTCGACCGTGCCGGCCCACGTCTGCCTCGATGATTCAGCCGGCACCAAAGTTCGGGTGGAGAGCCGGTAACGGTCCGTGGCGGTCAGGGTGACGGCCTCATGACTTGCCTCGATGCGCAGACCGGCGAGTGCCGGTATCCCGGGCTCGTGCGCCGTCGCGGTCAGGACCTGCTCGACCGCGTCCGCCAGCACGGGCCCCTTCACCGCCGCGATCGGAAGACCTGGCACGTTGCCGAGGGCGGACTTGATGACAGCAGCCTTTCGTTGCACGGCCGCCGCATCCCCAACGACCCTTGCGACATGATTGTCGAGTAGCCGGCACGCCTCGTCAGGCCCGGAACCGAGTACCGCCTCGACAGAGGCGAGGGGCATGGCGAGCTCGCGGAGCTGACGCAGCGCGGTCGCCCGCGCCACCTGGTCGGCGCTGTAGTAGCGGTAGCCCGAGACCGGGTCGACATCGGCAGGGGGCAGCAACCCGGAGTCGGCATAGAACCGCAACGCGCTGGAGGTCAGACCACTGCGCTGGGCGAAGGCCCCGATCGGCATCAGCTCATCATTTGGCACCGCGTCATCATCGACCTTCAACCAACTTGAAGGTCAACACCGACGAGCACCGACACCAACCTCATGGCCGGCAACAGCTGGGTCGCTCAGGGAGTGACCCCTGGGGGCACCGTGGTGGCGGGGTCCGGGATGCTGTGCCGAGTGAATGCCCACAGCACGAACCCGAGGGTGCTGAACGCGGCGCCCAGTGCGCATACGGCGCCCCAGCCGGCCACCGTGTAGAGGGAGGTCGATGCGATGGCGCCGGTGGCGCTGCCGATCGAGTAGAAGACCATGTATCCGCCGATCAGCCGGCTGCCCGCGTCCGGGTGCAGCGCGTAGATCAGGGTCTGGTTGGTGACATGGACCGCCTGCACGGCGAGGTCGAGAAGGATCACCCCGACGACCAGGGCCCACAACGAGCTGCGGGTGAAGGCCAGGGGCAGCCACGAGGCGGCGAGCAGTGCCAGGGCGATGCCGGTCGTCCGCCGGGAGTGTCCGCGGTCGTTCAGCCGGCCTGCCATGGTCGCGGCCAGGGCGCCGGCGACACCGATCAGCCCCAGCGCCCCGATCGCACTGTGGGACAGGAAGTACGGGGCCTTGCTGAGCGGCAGCGCGACGCTGCTCCACAGGGTGCTGAAGGCGGCGAAGATCAGGAGAGCGAACAGGGCACGGAGCCGCAGCAGTCGTTCCCGCGCGAACAGGGTGATCGTGGAGCGCAGGAGCTGTCCGTATCGCAAGGTTGACGGCGGGGCGTCGCTGTGGCGCGGCAGCACTCGGTACAGGACCAGAGCGATCAGAGCGGTAAGCGACGCCGAGGCCAGGTAGACGGAGCGCCAACCCGCCAGATCGGCCATGAGACCGGATGCGGTGCGGGCGAGCAGGATTCCGATGACCACGCCGCTGGTGACCAGACCGACGACCCGTCCGCGCCCGGCGGGAGGGGCCAGTGATGCCGCGAAGGCCACCAGCGTCTGCGTGACGACGGAGAGAAGTCCCATCGCGGCCATGCCCGCGAGCAGGATCGCGGCCGTGTGGGCGGCGGCTACCACCGCCAACGCCACCACCAGGAGCAGCAGCTGGGCCACGATGAGCCGTCTGCGGTCGGTCACGTCGCCCAGCGGCACGAGGAAGAAGAGTCCCAGCCCGTATCCGATGTGCGTGAGCGTGACCACGCTGCCGACAAGTGCCGGGCTCATGGCGAGGTCGTGGCCCATGGTCACCAGGAGCGGCTGGGAGAAGTAGACGTTGGCCACCGCTGCCCCGCAGGCGACGGCGAACAGTACGACGATGCCGCGGGACAGGGCTAAGGCGGGATCTTTCCCGCTCCGGGCTTCGGCCTGTCGTGACACGGCCTCACTTTTGCCAGGCATCAGCATTCCTCCGCTGCATGAATGGTTTCATTTTGCTACCAGTGCGACGGTAGCCCTACTGGTAGCATGTTGCAACCATCGTGAGAGTGAGGACGTCATGGTGACCAGAACGCGCTTCGACGACAGCGAATGTCCGGTCGCCCGGTCGGTGGACGCGATCGGCGACTGGTGGTCCCTGCTGATCGTGCGGGACGCCTTCGACGGAAGCCGACGCTTCGGGGAGTTCCAACGCAGCCTCGGCGTCGCGAAGAACATCCTCACCGCGCGTCTGCGTACCCTGGTCGCCGGCGGTGTCCTCGAATCCGTCCCCGCCTCGGACGGCAGCGCCTACCGCGAGTACGTACTGACTCCGAAGGGCAAGGCACTCTTCCCCGTCATCGTGGCACTGCGGCAGTGGGGCGAACAGAACTGCTTCGCCCCCGGCGAACCGCACTCGCAATTGGTCGACCGCCAACAGGGACAGGACCTTCGGGCACTGGAGGTGCTGTCTGCGGACGGGCGACGACTGAACCCCGGCGACACCATCGTCCACAAGGTCTCCGCCACACAATGATCCGAGCCGGAGACCCGAAAGGCACCGTGGTGGGCGAGGCGGTCACCAAGGGCAGAGCTGCACAGCTGGTCTGCGGTGGTGGTGGCGTCGCCGCCGGCCGAGAGGTAGCCGGTGGTGAGAGTGGGGTACGCACCGTTGGGCGAACGACAGCCGGTCAGGTTGCCCGTCCAGGCGACCTGAGACTTGGCCAGTCATGGACGCCCCCGGCGGTGCTGCGCGCTGGGCTTCGCCCAACCGTCGGGTCCGGTCCGTGTTCCCGTCACCCGGGTGGCCCGTCTGTAGTAGTCCCCGGCCCGGTGGCGTGGTGGCGTGGAGGAAGTCCGGCTCGTGTGAGACGGAGGTCCGGCGTCGGGCGGAGAGGTGCGCCGGCGCTTCATGCGTACGTCGACAGGAGTGGTCATGTCCTTGCAGTGGAGCCGCGCGGTGGCGCTGGGTTGCGCGGCGGCTGCCACGGCCTGTGTCCTGTCCTGGGCGGGCGTGGCGACAGGGCTCACTCCGAGCGTCCTGCCTGCTCCGCAGCTGAAGGTCGGCAAGGCGCAGGCGGATCTGTGCCCGACTGCCGCCGCCGCGAAGGCGCTGGCCGATCAGGGGGTGACGCTCGGCGCCAAGAGCCCGGCGGTGATGGCCCATGTCGACGGCCGCACGTGCGTGCGCCTACCCATGACGCGGGGCGAGTTCGCGGCCGACCTCAGCACGGGATCGGTACCGGCTGACGGCGGCATCACCTTCACGAAGTCCGGTGGCCGCAGCCTGTCCCTCACGGGCATCGTCTTCGAGTTCGGCGAGCGTACGGCCAGGGGCACGGCCACCGTCGAGGGTGCCGCGGCCGGCGCTGCTCGTCGGCAGCCGGTCGACCTGTTCACCTTGGACTTCCAGCTGGACAAGACCAAGATCGACGTCACCAAGGGCACGGCGGAGGGTGCCGCGGCCCTGGGCCTTGGGAAGGGCGGCGACAGCGCGCTCAAGGACGCATTCGGCACCAACCCGCTGCCTGCCCAGGGCGCGGTGTTCGACGCCACCGCCGGCGGTGACGCGACCCAGGCGGTGCAGGTGTTGTCCCGGGCCCTGCTGCTGTGACCGGCACGGGTGGCGCCACCCTGGCCCCGGCAGCCGGAAGTACCCCCGTTGCCGGCCTGCCCGAAGCCGAGGAACGGGTCGCGGACGTCATCCGGGTGCAGATCCCGCCGCGGTACTGCCCACTGTCCTGCGCCGAGCACCCGGACACCGACCGGCTGAACGAGCGGGCGGCGGCCTGGGTGAACGGATACGGCCTGTGCCGGGACGGGACGCAGCGAGCGCGGATGACCGGCAACGACTGCGGAGGCTTCTACGGGCGGATCATGCCCCGCGCGCCGGCCGACCGGCTTCAGGTCGCCGTGGACTGGTGCGTGCTGATGTTCACCTTCGACGACCTGCACTGCGACGAGGGACCTGCCAGCATGCGCGCCGGCGACTTCACCGACTTCGCCACGCGCCTGCTGCGCGTGCTTGAGACACCGAGAACACCGGGAACGGGACCACCGGGAACCGGACCACCAGGAACGGCGGCGGACGGATCCGTGGGCCCCTTCCTCGCAGCGGCGGGCAACCTGGCGGGGCGCTGCCGCGCGCAGGGGACGCCGGTGCACATCCGGCGCATGGCCGAAGGGCATCGCTCCTGGTTCCTCGGCGTGTTGTGGGAGTTCGGCTGCCGCCTGCGCGGCCGTACGCCGTCGCTCGACGACTACGCGCACATGCGGCAGCACACCGCGGCCGGCTCGGCGACCTTCAGTTGGACGGAGGTCGTCGACGGCCAGGAGGTCCCGGAGCGGGAAATGGCGTCGCCGGCGGTGCGGGCGTTGCGCGAGCTGGCCTTCACCACGGCGGCCTTCGACGACGACCTGTTCTCCTACGGCAAGGAGCAGTGGCTCGCCGCGCGCAGCGAGCACAGCAACGGGTGCCGGCTGAATCTGGTGGACGTCCTGATCGAGGAGCGGTCCCTGTCCCTGGCACAGGCGATGGAGGAGGCGGTGGCCCTGAACAACCGCCTCACAGCCCGCTTCGTACAGCTGCGCGACCAGGTGCTGCCCGGGGCGAGCGAGCCACTGCGCCGGCACCTGGAGCATCTGTCGGCGCTGATCAGGGGCAATCTGGAGTGGGGCCTGCAGGCGGGGCGTTACACCAACCCCGACGGCTGCCATCCCGGCGCTGTGGTCACCACCGGCTCCTTCACCGGGACGGCCCCGCCGGTCGGGCCGCCGGGCGTTCCGTCCATGTCGTGGTGGTGGGACCGGCTGTAGGACGGCGCAGCGAGTCCGTGCGGAGCCGACGATCATGCTCGACGAGGGGTGAACGTCAGGCTGAGGCGACCTCGAGGCGGCAGGGCCACGGCCAGGCGCGGGCGGGGATCGCCGCCGACGTGAACGTCGTAGCGGCTCAGCACGGTGGCCAGCACCAGCACCGCCTCCATGACGAAGAACGCCTGCCCAACGCACTGGTGGACACCGTCCCCGAAGGGCAGATAAGCCAGCGAATGCCGCTCGCGCACGGCTTGCTTGTCGAACCGGCCGGGATCGAAGCGCAGCGGGTCGGGCCAGAACTCGGCCAGTCGGTGGGTGAGGTAGGGAGACATGACGAGCGTGGTGCCGGCCGGCACGGTCACCCGGCCGACCGTGTCGTCCTCCCTGGCAACCCGGGGGACGGCCCACGCCATCGAGTACAACCGCATCACCTCGGCCATCACCTGCTGGGTGAACACCAGCTTCCGTACGTGCGCGGGCCGCGGCGGCCCGCCGGCCAGCACCCGGTCCGCCTCCTGGCGCAGCCCGGCGACGACGGCCGGATGCCGGGCCAGCACCGCCCAGGCCCAGGTGAGCGTGAGCGCGCTGGACTCCGAGCCGGCCACGAACAACGCCACGATGTCCCGAACGACATGCTCATCACTCAGCGGCCTGCCGTCGGGCCCCCTTCCCCGTAGCAAGCCGCTCATCAGATCCGCGCCGCCATCGCCCTGCCGGCGGGCGCTGTCGATGACGGGCACAAGGATCCGGTCGATGGTGCGGGTCGCCCGCAGAAACGCCCGGTCACCGGGCATCGGCACCCGGTTCGGGACGAAGGGCATCGCCATGCGCCACAACAACGAGCCCAGCGCCGTGGCCACCTCTCCGCCCAGCCGGTCGCACTGCGCGGCGCTGACACGGGAACCGAAGAAGACGGGGTTGATGATCCGGTGGACCAGGTGAGTCATCTCCACCACCGCGTCCACCGGCCGCCGCAGCGCCCGGTCGGCCAGCTCCTCCACGGCCACGTCGACCGAGGCAGCGATCACCTCTCCCGTCCGCTGCAGATATCCGCCCGACATTCCTTTGACGAGGACGTCGCGGCTGGCCCGCCACCCCGGCCCCTCTCCGGCGATGCCCCGACCGGTCAGCCGTCCGAGCGCCTCCCACATCGCGGCCCCGCGAACGTAATTCTCCGCTGCGTCCCGCAGCACGTGCCGCACATGGTCAGGGTGCGTGACCAGCAGCGGCCTGAAAGGCCCCAGCCCCAGTCGCACCACCGCCCCCTGCGCCTGCCGACCGACCCCCTCCACCAGCCCCAGTGGACCCCCTCTCACCAACTGGCTCAGAACACGGTGAAGGGGCACGTCATGAACCCGATCGACGGTGGGTGAGGGCATCAGCAGCCGCCTTTCGGCTCCGGACCTCCGGACCGGGCCCGGCTCCGGACCGGGCCCGGAGGCGCCCGACATCAGTCAAGAACTCATTGTGGGTCAAATTACGATATTCATCGACTATTTCCCCGCGTCAGAAGGGTGTGCGCAGCAAGCAAGGGCCGCGGGCCGCCGCCCGCATGCGCCAGGCGGTCGGGAGTCCCGATGGGGTCGCGAGAGCATGGCGTCATGGACGATCTGACGCAGACACGGGAGCTGACGCCGATACGGGAGCTGACGCCGATACGGGACGTGGCGGACCGGTTCGACCTGCCGCTCTCGACGTTGCACTACTGGGAGCGGCGCGGCCTCGTGGAGCCGCACCGGCGGTCCGGGCGGCGGTACTTCGACGCCGAGCAGGTCTACCGCGTAGCGCTGATCAAGCTGTGGCGGGAGACCGGGCTGATGTCCATCGAGGAGATCGCCGCTCTCCTGCGCCGTGACGCTGCCGGCGCCGCCTGGCAGGAGACCGTGCACGGTCGTATCGCTGCCCTCGATGCGCACATCGCCCGCCTCGACGCCGCGCGCGCCTACCTCGGCCACCTTCTCACCTGCGCGCACGGCGACGACCTGGAGAAATGCCCGGCCTTCCGGGCGACCGTCCCCCTGTCCCCCTGACCAGTCACCCCGCGACGAGTGGTCCCGGGGTGCCGGTCACCCGGAGCGGGGCATGGTGAGGGCCGCCACGAGTGCGGCGGCGGCCACGCACCCGGCACAGACGAGGAACGCGACGCCGTAGCCGTGCGCCAGCGCGGCCGCCCCGTGCGCACCGCCACGTCCGGGATGCGCGTGTGCCCACGCGGCCGCCGCCGCGGCCGAGACCGTACTGATCACGGCGAGCCCGACCGCCCCACTGGTCTGCCGGACCGTGTTCAGCACCCCCGCGGCCAGACCGCTCTGCGCCGCCGGGACGCCGCCGGTCGCCGCCACCGTGACCGGGGTGAACGCGGCAGCCGTCCCGAACCCGAACACCACGCCGGACACCACCACCGTCAGCAGGTAGGAGCCGTCCACGCCACCGAACGCCGCCACACCCGCGAAGCCGGCCGCGCCCACCAGGCAGCACACCACGGACGTCCGGCGCGGCCCGAACCGTACCGTCAACGGCCCGGCCGCCCTGGCGCCCGCGAACATCGCGGCCCCGACCGGCAGATAGCCCAGCCCGGAGCGCAGCGGCGACCAGCCGTGCACGTCCTGGAAGTACAGCGACAGCAGAATCGGGCTGGCGAAGAAGCCCAGACCGAGCAGGAACATCACCACGTTGCCGCTGCTCACCGCACGAAGCCGGAAGAGGCCGGGCGCCAGCAGCGGCTGCCGGGCCCACCGCGCCTGATGCGGCACAAGAACCCCCAGCAGCGCTACCCCGCCGACCAGCGGGCCTGTGACCTCCCCACTCGTCCAGCCCGCGACGGCGGCGCGCATCACCGCGTACACCACGCCCGTGAGCCCGACCGTGGCCAGCGCGGCCCCCACGACGTCGAGGCACGGCCGGCCGGCCCCCTCGTGCCGCGGCAGCCCGCGCGCGGCGCCGACGAGCAGGAGCACCCCGATCGGGACGGTCACGAAGAACACCCAGCGCCAGCCGGCCCACTGGGTCAGGGCCCCACCGACCACCGGCCCCAACGCGGCACCGACCGCCCCGACCGCGCTCCACGTGCTCAGCACCTGTGCACGCCGGTCCGGTTCGGCGAACGTCGTGGTCAGCAGCGACAGCGTCACCGGCATCAGGAGTGCCCCACCGAGCCCCTGCGCCGCCCGCGCGGCCAGCAGCGCCTCCGCCGTCACCGCAAAACCGCACGCGACCATCCCGGCGGTGAACAGCGCCGTCCCGGTCAGCAGCGTCGCCCGGTGGCCGAACACGTCCGCGCACCGACCGCCGAGCAGCAGGAAGCCGGCGAAGGCGAGGGTGTAGGCGTTGACCACCCAGGGCAAGGCAGCCGGTGAGAAGCCGAGGTCGGCGCGGATGCCGGGCAGCGCCACCGACACGATGGTGGCGTCCAGGACGACGACGAACGACCCGGCGCAGGCCAGGGCCATCACCAGCCGTTCACCTCCGCGAGCACGCCGCTCACGCCGCTCACGCCGCTCACGCCGTTCACATCGCTTTACGGGCCGGGCCGCGCCGGGTTCCACGGCCGCCGCTCGCGTGCTCATACCGGCTCCTCGTCGTCCGGCCGGACGGTGACGTCAGGGCGCAGCACGGGCCGGGCGTGGCGCGCCGCGGGGACGTCGAACAGCCCGTCGACGGCAGGGCGCTGGGCGGTGTACGCCGCCACGAATCCGGCGATCTCCCGCTCGCCCGCGGGCAGTCCGGCGGCGGCCAGCAGGCTCCGCACCCTGACAGCCGCGTCGGGGTGCGCGGCAGTCTCGACACGCGGCCCGGTCATGCGCCGACCACCACGTCCACAGCGGCACACTCGTGCGCTGCCGCAGCCACGCACGGATCAGGGGTGCGCCGGTGCCAGTCGGTGTGCTGCTGGAAGGCGTCCCCGACCCGCAGGATCGCAGCCTCGCCCGCCACCGGGCCCGCGATCTGCATCGACAGGGGAAGCCCCGCCCCCGTCCGGCCCATCGGCACCGCGAGGACGGGGTTGGCCAGCGCGTTCCAGTACGGCGTGTAGATCTTCCCGAACACCCCCGCGTGGTCCTGGTGCCCCGCCTCGTCGGCCAGGGCGGCGAACGGCGGCGCCCCGATCGACGCGGTCGGGCACACGATCACGTCGACATCCGCGAACAGCGCGTCCACAGCCCGCTGCGCCACCGTTCGCACCCGCTGCGCCTGGACGTAGTCCGCGCCCGATACCAGCGCACCCGTGGCGAGCAGGCCGCGCGTGGCCACGCCGTAGTCGTCCCAGTGCCGGGACAGGTCGGCGCGGTGGTGGGCGAGGCCCTCGCCGGCCGCGGTCACGAACGTCGCGGTGATCATCTCCTGCCAGTAGGGCAGATGGGCCTCCACCGGGACGGCGCCGAGTCCGGCGAGCACCGACACGGCCTCGTCGAACGCGCCAGGCAGCGCCGGATTGCCGTCCGCGGGGAGGTGGTGTTCCTGTACGACGCCGATCCGCAGCCCGCCCAGATCCCCGCCACACCAAGGCTCCTGGAAGGAGCCGCCGAAGCCGTCCCGCGCTCCGGTGATGACACCGAGCACTGCCGCGCAGTCCCGGGCAGTACGGGCGAGCGGGCCGACGCGGTCGAGGCTGTACGCGAGCGGTACGCACCCGGACACGGGAACCCGCCCGTACGTCGGCATCAGCCCGCTGACTCCGCAGAACGCGGCGGGCATCCGGATGCTGCCGCCGGTGTCGCTGCCGAGCCCGGCCAGGAACATTCCCGCCACGACACCGCTGGCCGAGCCCGAACTCGAGCCTCCGGCCCACGACTCGGTTCGCCATGGATTGCGCGGGAACGGGAACGGCTTGTCCTCCTCCGGGAGCCCGCATCCGAACTCCATCGCGGTCGTCTTCCCGGTGATCACCGCCCCGCCCACCCGCAGCCGGGCCGCCACGGGGGCGTCCTGCCCGGCCCACCAGTTCCGGTCGTGGACCAGGCTTTGCGCGGTGGTCGGCCCGTCCGCCACCGCGATGGTGTCCTTGACCCCGAACGGGATCCCGTGCAGCGGCCCACGGTCGATGCCGCGCGCCAGCTCCTCGTCGGCGCGCCGGGCAGCCGCCCGCGCCTGCTCGTCGAACCGCGTCAGATACACCCCGAGCGCCCCGTCGGCACGCTCGGCCGCGGCGATGGCCGCCTCGGTCAACCCGACGCTGGTCACGCTCCCGTCCCGCAACGCCCGCGCGGCCTCGGTCAGGCTCATGGTCAACGCTTCGCTCACGCTCCACCTCCACGTCTCCACAGCCGCCGTCGCTCGTCGCCGACGGCCGGTGGTAGGCGACCCTCCCAACTCAACCCGGGTTGAACGCAACCTCCTCGGCACCGCACCCCGGCCCGGCAGCGCGTCAGAGGAACCCGAAGGGTCACCGTGGCGACGTCCGCGCTGGCTGCGGCCGGCGATGGAGGGTCGTGACCTTTTTGGGTGAATTGCGAACGCGGCCCCTATCGAACGTCATTGCATGTGCTGTTGCCTGAACTTGCCATGCAAGCGAGGCAATACGAACTGAAAGGGGTATGGTCGTGAATTTCCGGATCATTAAAAAGTGGCATGCCTCGATCGTCGCAATGACGGTGCTGGCCGCGACGGTGCTGATCTTTTCTTCAGGGGCGGCTTCTGCTGCCGTCGAATCGCCGGTAGGTGACGGCCAGTACCATGCCATCAGCAATGTCAGCGGCCTCGTGCTCGAGCGGGAGGGGCGGTGTGCCAATCAGACCGGCTACGCCATTATCAACACCGCTGGTGGATTCGCCGCGCAGCAGTACCGGTTCGACCTCAACTCGGAGGGAACCGTGTACATCTACGACCGGTGCGCGCTATCTCGTGCGCTGACTGCCCCTCCCAGTGCTGGGGGTAAGGTCGAACTGCGGACGTACGATTCGTCCCGTGCCGATCAGAAGTGGAACGTCACTCAGGACCCCAGCGGCAAGCTGACCATCGCCAGTGTGGCGGGCGGCTTTGTGCTCGACAGCGCAGGCGTGGTCGCAGGTTCTTTCGTAGTGGCCAACACGGCCGATCCCCAATCTCCCACGCAGAAGTGGGCCGTGGTCAGCTGATCCGCCAGGATCGGACGGGAGTCGAGCCGGGACCACCTCGAGTCGAATGCGCCATGCCGGTCTGATCGTGGTCAGGTGCGCAGGGTCAGGCCGGCGAACCGGGAATGACCGGATGTGGCCGGTGTGCGGGGGCAGGGCGAGCTGTAGGTTCGCAGCGCAGCGGCTGCCGCGCGGCACGGACCCATCAGCCACAGGTGGAGGAGGGATCGCGCATGTTCACCTACGACGCCGGCGAACGGAACGCCTTTCTGGAGGAATGGGCGAAGTCGCTCAGCACCGGCGAAGCGACCGCGCCTCTGCGCTTCTACGCCGATGACGCGCTCGTCGAGGACATGGCGATGAAGAAGTCCTCCCGAGGCCCCCAGGAACTGAAAGCGTTGCTGCAACGCCTCTACGACGCCGCACCGGATACCCGCATCGTCGTGCGCCGTTGTCTCACGGCACCCACGCACGGGGTCGTCCACTGGACCTGGACGGGAACCCTGAGCGGAAAACTGTACGGCTTCACCATGTCGGCACCGGAACCGTCCTTCTCCGTGGAGGGCGTGACCGTCGTCGAATTCGCCGATGACGGTCGCATAGCCAGTGAAGCCGACTACTGGAACGCGGCGGACCTGCTGCACCAGGTCGGCGCCGTCGCCGTATAACCGTCGCCGGCCTTCGTTCACCCTGTCACGTACGACGGCAGCACGCGCTCGAGGACGTCGTGTGTGTAGCTGTCGATGACCGGCGTCAGGTCGTGGGACGGGCATCCCTGTCCCGCCGCGACCACGGCCTGCTGCCGGGCGGTCTCCAGCAGGGTCGTCAGCTCACGGGCGCAGGCCCGTCCGGTCAGCAGCAGGTGGCCGAGGTTGCCTTCGCGTTCGCCTTTGAGACGGTAGTCCTGGAGGTCGTCCGCGACCATGGTGATCATGCCGAAGGAGTGCCCGAACGTCCGGGCGTGCTCGGCCGCCTCCGGGACGTCGCCCGCCAGGGCGGCCAGCAAGGCGTAGCAGCCCTGGAACGAGCCACTGTAGTGCTCGGCATCGGACCACCACTGGGCCAGGTCGCACGCGGGTCGCCGCTTGGCCCTGACCTGGCCGGTGCCGATCCGGACGAACTCCCGCTCCAGCACCTCCAGCAGCCGCACCGCGTCCGGCGTCCGGTGCGCCAGACGGCGGGTGGCGGTGTGCCACATCAGCAGGCAGTAGCCCAGTTCATAGCGGTCGTGGTCGGTATCGAGGTCCAGTAGGTCGTCGAAGAGCTTCATCCCCAGGCCGTGCAGGGTGAGTTCCCAGGCGAGCTCCCGGCGTGTCCGGGGGCAGGGGGTCCAGACGGTGAGCAGGTAGGGAGACCGCAGGTAGCCGCGCAGGCCGAGCAGGTACTCGGTCAGGTGGAGAGAGGCGTCCCAGCCGGCGAGCAGCCCCTGCAGTCGTTCGCGGATGCAGTCGTGGACCTCGTCCCACTCGGCGAGCAGCGCGGGCGAGGGGCCGGGCCGGTGCGTCCCGCTGTTCACGGCCGGATCCGGCGGGTCACGGGATCGCCCGCTGTGGGCGGGGAGGAAAGTGGGGTGTCCGGGGCCGTGATACCGCTCAGAGCCAGCAGCGCCGTGGCCGTCGTGAACAGTCCCGCACGGTCCTGGGTCATGGTGCCCACCACCCGCGCGCCGCGTCCCTCGTACCGCCAGTCGTAGGGGGCGTCGGGGTCGGCCATGGAGGGCGGGGGAAGCCGTACCCAGGCTGAGCCGGGCCAGTCTCCCGAGGGACGTTGGGTGTGCAGCAGCCGGTGCAGGACGCGGCCGGACGCGTCGCCGGGCGCGGGCGTGGGGCCGTCCGTGGCGTGCCGGAGCGTACGGGCCGCGAGGGCGGTGGCAAACGCCGAGCCGGCGCCGGCAGTCGCGGTGCGGACCGCTCCGTCGGGGCCGATCCGCCCGGCCATCCACGCGCGTGCCGCCTCCGCTGCGCGGCCCGCGCCGTCGAAGGCCTCGTATGCGAAAGCCGTGGCGTACTCCGGATCGGTCCACCAGTACGACTGCCAACTGCCGTCCGGCCGCTGGCGCGCGGCCAGATGGCGCAGCAGCCGCTCGCGCTCGGGCAGGGCGCGCAGGCCCGCCGCGGCGGCCGTGACGCAGATGTGCGAGGAGTACCAGCCGTCCCAACCGCCCGGCACCGGGTGACGGTCGAAGAAATGGCCCGCGTCCTGACGCGAGTACGTGGCGACTCCGCCGTCCGGCCGGACATGCCGGGTCAGGAAGGCATAGCCGCGCGCCGCGGCCGGCTCCTTGTCGCCGCCCACGGCCTCGGCCAGCCGCAGGACCCATGCCGTGGTGTCGGCGTCGGGGGGCGCGCCGGGGCCGTAACCCCAGCCGCGCGCGACCGCTTCGGGCCCGGCGAGCAGCCCCCAAGCCTCCCGGGCCGCTTCCTCGCCGCGGGGCACGCCGCACCCCGCCAGGGCGGCGCCTACATAAGCGGTGAGCCAGGTGCTGCTCGGCCCGTTGACATCGAAATCCCGCCACCAGCCGTCCGCGCCGCGCGAACGCAGCAGAAAGGCACACGCCCGGTTCCGCGCCACCGCGGGAGACCGGGGCGGGCCGCCGTGCGTCGCGTCGGCCTTGCCCGCAGCATCGGGGCCATCCGCGTCGGGGCCCTCCGCGACGATGCCCTCACCTTCCGGGGCACTGCTCCACTGCGCCATGTCCTCTCCCTGCCTCGAGGGCCCTGGATCCCGCAATGGGCCGGCGGTGTGCACGCGTCGTGCGCCGTCGGTCCGCCGCCGCGCCCGCCACGCGTCACTCCGGCGCGGCGCCGTACATCGCGTAGGGACGGCCTGCGGCAGCCGCCATGCGGCGGCCGGCTTCCACCTGGTACGTGTCCAGGCCACCGGGCTCGAACGGCCCGGCCGCCCCGGCGGTCAGCGCGGCCGCGGACTTCGGCACCACTCCCAGGTCCGCGCGCACCTTGTCGAGCGGCTGGTCGGCCAGGGCGAACCAGTCGACGCTGAGCAGGTCCGTGCGCACCAGCGCGCCGCGCCGCAGGGCGTCCCGTACCCGGACCGCCATCCCCTCCTTGGACACCGGCCCGCGTCGCGCCGCGAACTGGGCGGCGGCCAGGCCCGTGTACCCGATCAGATGGAGCCCGACGACCCAGGCGAGGAGCTCGAAGCCGCGGCGGTCGAGCAGGGCACGGGTGACCAGTGAGAAAACCTCGAGTTCGGTGGTGAGGGTGGTGCCGTAGTCGGCGACCACGTGCACCCAGTCGTGCTGTGTCAGGTACGCCGGCGTGCTGCCGGGCCGGCCGGGGAAGGGGAAGCCGCGGGCCAGGAAGTAGCGGTGCACAGCCAGTCCCAGCGAGCCGGGCGGGCAGCCCGCGAGCGCTTCCCAGCGGGCGGCGAGCCGTGCGTCGTCGAAGCAGGGACGCCACGCGGCGCTGAGCGCCTCCACGGTGTCCAGCGGGCGGCCTTCGTGGTCCCTGCGCAACGGCCGGTAGCCGCAGGCCCGTTCGAACTCGATGAGGGCGGCCCAAGGATCCCCGTCCTTGAGGCTGCGGGCCAGGGCCACCAGGCCGTCGGGCGCGCCCACGCCCGCCACCCACTCGGCGACCCGTGCGGTGATGTCGTCGGTCAGCGGCGACAGGATGACCTCGTTGACGATCAGCATCAGGGCGACCCAGGTACGGAATTCGGTGTCCCGGTGCCCGGCGTCCAGCGTCCGCTTCAACTCGGCCAGGGTGACCGGCTCGAGCGGGCCGGGGGGAACCTGGTGCCCGGTCATGACGGGACACAGGGCGCGCAGCAGAACGTCCTGCAGGGCGCCCGGTCCCTGTGGCGGGGCGGTGGCGGTGATGACGGCCCGGACCAGCACCTCGGTCTCGGCGGGGCCGGGCCGGGGGACGGTCCCGCCCGGGGCCGCCGCCGCATCCCGCCCGGTGTGCCGCGCGGGGGGCTCCGCGGGTGCCTGTGGGACGTCCTCGGGCCTGCTCATCCGTGTGCACTCCCCTCAGCGCGCCCAAGCGGCACGGCTGTTGACCGGAGCGGGCATGGCGATGACTCGCGTGGAACGGACGGCGACACATTGTGGCACGCACGTCGTGCGAGGCGTTCAGGCAAATCCGGCCACATGCCACGCGTTCCGGTCCGTGGCGGCCGGCCTGTCCCCGCGGCGCCGGGCCGGACGGCAGCCCGGCGCCTTGACATCGGAGTACGGCTCGAGGGGCGCCCCTCATCAGGGATGGCAGATCACCTTGCGGAGGGGCACCTCACTACGGGCACCTCACTACCGGTACCCCTCTACGGGTACCTCACTATGGAAAGGGTCACCTTGGCGTCGCTGCCGTTGTGCCAGCCGGTTTTGTACTCCTCGCTCCACTGCGTGTCCGGGCCGCCGGGGTTGTAGTGCGAGTACGTGGCTTCCCATGCGCCGATGACGACCCTCGCCCTGGGCGATGAGTTGTACCCGTGGTCCGCGACCCGCAGCGTGACGCTGGACTGCCGCTTGCCCTTGTACGTGCGGTGGCATTCCTTGTACCTGACCTTGCCTCCCGGCTTTGTGATCAACCGCGACTCTTCGCACGTGGCCGCCATGGCGGCCGTGGACGTGCTCGCGGAATCCGCCGCGTGGGCGGCGCCGCCGAACGCCGTGCCCGCCAGGACCAGGGTGGCCGTGCCGATGCCGACCCGCTGGAACATGTTGCCGATGAGCATGTGCGCCTCCTCATGTCGTGACCGTGAGGCCCGACCGGCGGGCGGTCGCTTGCCCCGCCGCCGGATCCGGCACCCACAGATTCGTACGCCCGGCGGCAGGCCGCCAGAAGGCTGCCCCGAGGTGGGCCGACGGGGGACGAAGCGTGCTGTGACCTGCTGGGACGCCGCTTCCCACGAGAGGATGGGGGACACCCTGGGACGCGGCGGCACCGTGCGGCCCGTTCCCCGTTGGCGCCGCAAAAGCGACTGCATCGGCAGCGGCAGCCCCCTTGTACCGGCGTCCGCCATGAGACCACTCTGAAGCCATGACCACACCGCCGGCCGACGACCTGCCCTACCCGCCGGGTCCGCTCGGCGACCCGCCGTGCGAGTACGCGCGGCTGCGTTCCGAGGCCCCGCTGACCCGGGTGCGCCTGCCGACCGGTCACGAGGTGTGGCTGGCCACGCGCTACGAGGACGTCGTCACCGTCACCTCGGACACGCGCTTCGCACGTGACGACCGGTACCTGTTCATGCGGATCCCCGCGGACGACGCCGCGCAGGACGGGGACGGCGGGGAACAGGACCGGCGTTCACAGGCCCGCCTGCGCCTGCGCCAGGTCGTCCAGGACGCGCTCCGGCCCCGGCACGCGCAGGCCTGGCAGGGGCGCGTCCGGCAATTGGTGCGCACCTGCCTGGACGATCTCGAGGCCGCCGGGGCACCGGCCGACCTCGTGCGGCAGTACGCGTTCGCCGTGCCCGTGTCCGTCGTGTGCGAGCTGCTGGGCGTTCCCGACCGCGACCGGGACCTGTTCCACCAGTGGGCCAACATCAGGCTGTCCGTCACGGCCTATTCGAAGGACGAGGTCGCCGAGGCACACCACGCGTACGAGGAGTACGTGGGTGACCTGATCGCCCGCCGCAGACGCGCCCCGGGGGAGGGGCTGCTGGACGCGATGATCCGGGTGAAGGACACCGACGAGGGGCTCACCGAGTACGACCTGCGGCGCATGGTCCGCGGGCTGATCACCGCGGGCCACCAGGCCAGCACCAACATGATTGCCCGTGGTGTGCTCCTGCTGCTGCGCCACCCCGGCCAGCTCGACCGGCTGCGCGCGGATCCCGGGCTGATCGGCGGTGCGGTCGAGGAGATCCTGCGCTACAACATGCCGGGCGACACCGGGGTGCCGCGGGTGGCGTACGAGGACGTGGCCCTGACCACGGGCACCGTGCGGCGGGGCGAGGTGGTACTGGCCCCGCCGGTGTCCGCCAACCGCGACGAGGGCCGGTTCCGTGACGCCGACCGCTTCGACATCGGGCGTTCCGACAACGCGCATCTGTCCTTCGGCCACGGGGCGCACTACTGCCTGGGGGCGAGCCTGGCCCGTATCGAGCTGCGTACGGCCATCGGCATGCTCGTCGAGCGCTTTCCCGGCCTCGCTCTGGCCACGGACCCGGAGCGGTTGCGCTGGAGCGACGGGCTGCTGGTGCGGCAGCTGGAGGAACTGCCGGTCACGTGGTGACGGGCGCGGTTCAGCCGTCGCCGTTCAGCCGTCCGGGTTCCGCCGGTGCCACAGTCGGCGCATCTCCGGGCAGCTCGACAGCAGTTCGGGCAGCGGGCCGCAGCCGGCGACGGCACCGTCGCGCAGCACCAGTATCCGGTCCGCCCGGCGCAGCAGCGCGGGCCGGTGGGTGACCACCAGCGCCGTTCTCGCGGGGCCTGGCCGAGGGCCGAGGACCCGGTCCCACAGCAGGCGTTCGGTGTCGGCGTCGAGCGCGCTCGACAGGTCGTCGCACACCAGCAGGTCGGGGCGGCGCACCAGCATGCGCGCGGCGGCCACCCGGTGCAGCTGCCCGCCGGACACGCCGAGCCCGGCGGCGCCGAGCACGGTGTCCAGCCCGTCGTCCAGGGCATCGAGGTCGGGTTCCAGCACGGTGAGCTCGAGGGCGTGGCCGAGGCCGGCGGCGTCCGGGTCGAGGCCGAGAAGGATGTTCGCACGGATCGATCCGCTGAACAGCCGCGGGCTCTGCGGGGTGTACGCACACCGCGGGGGCACCATGAAGGCTGCCGGATCCCGCACCTCGCGGCCGTTCCACAGCACCACCCCGTCCTCGGCCGGCAGCAGTCCCAGCAGCACCCTGAGCAGTGTTGTCTTGCCCGAGCCGACCCGACCGGTGATCACGGTGAGGGTGCCGCGCTCCAGTGACAGGTCCACTCCCGTGATGCCGCGTCCGCTGCCCGGGTACCGGTAGGTCAGGCCGCCTGCGGCCAGGTGGCGGAGCGTGTCCTTCCGGAGGTTCGGCGAGGTCTCCGCGTGGCGGGGCCGCGGCGGGTCGGTGGGCCGGTGGCCGGCGGACAGCGCCGGCACGTCCCCCAGCGCGCGGGCCATGTGCTCCGTCGCCACGACGGCGCGGTGGTACTTCGCGCTGAACATCCCGAACGTGCTCACCGCCTCGTTGAGGAACTGCAGGTAGTAGCAGAACATGGCCAGGTCGCCGACGGTGAAGCCGCCACCGTGTATCCGCCTCGCGCCCAGCAGCAGCACCAGCCCCGTGCTCACCGCCCCGCCGTTGGTCAGCAGCATGGTGCGCAGGCTCCCGAACAGCTCCTCGCGGGCGGCGAAGGCGCTGCGACGCCGGTACAGGCCGGACAGGTGGGCTGCGACGTTCTTCTCGGCCCGAGCCGCCTGGACCGTTTGGACGGCGGCCAGGGTGTCGCGCAGCGCGCCGCCCGCCGAGGCCGTGGCCTCCCGGTTCGCCTTGCGGTACGCGATGAACCGGGCGTTCACCGCCCGTCCGCCGGCTGTCGCCAGCACCAGGGGCACCACCATGCCGACGGTGACGAGCGCGTCCGTGCGGAGCATCAGCAGGACCGCCGCGACCGCGAACACCCAGCGGGCGATGTTGACCGGCGACCAGGAGACGAACGAGCTGACGTCGTCCACGTCGGCCGACAGGGTCGTCAGCGCCTCCCCGGTGCTCCCGCACGGTACCTGTGCCCCGGGGCGGGAGAGGATGCCGCGCATCATGGCGGTCCGCAGGGAGGCCGACGCGCGGTGCTCCAGCCGCGGTTCGAGCCGGCCGAGGATCACACCGAACTGCAGGGTCATGCGGGCGGCCTCGATGGCGGCCACGGCCGCCACCAACGACCATGCCGTGGACGCAGCGGCCCCAGCGGATTCCGCGGACCCCTGGGACAGCAGGTCGAAGAATTCGCGCAGGAGCAGGCCGACCTCGAACGTTCCCGCACGCCACAGCAGCCACAGCAGTGTCACCGTGCAGTAGAGGGGCGCCTGCAGGCGGATCAGCTCCGGCACCAGCCGGGAAGGCCTCACCAGATCACCTCGCCGACGCGCAGCAGCCTGCTGAGCTCCGACCGCGGATCGGCGATCAACTCCTCGCGGGCGCCGTACTCCAGCGGCCCGTTCTCACCCAGGACCAGGATCCGGTCGACCTCACGCAGGGTCTGCAGCCGATGCGCCACCACGACGGCCGTACGGTCGGCCAGGAACCGGCGCAACGCGGTCTGCAGCAGCCGCTCGCTGTGCGGGTCGAGCCGTGAGGAGAACTCGTCGAGCAGCACCAGCCCGGGGTCGCGCACCCACGCCCGCACCAGGGCCACCAGCTGGGCCTGGCCCGCCGACAGACCGATGCCCGCACCGCCCAGCGGGGTGTCGAGTCCTTCCGGCAGCGTCTCGTACCACGGTGTCAGACCGACGTTGTCCAGCGCGCGCAGCACCCGCCGGTCGTCGGCCCCGGGATCGAAGAGGACCAGGTTCTCCCTGAGGGTGCCCTCCAGGATGTGGACCTCCTGGGTGACCAGCGCCACCTTGCCGCGCAACGAACCCAGGCGCAGCGACCTCGCGTCGTGACCGCCCAGCCGCACCACGCCCTCGTCCGGGTCGTGGAAGCGGAACAGCAGGCGGATCAGCGTCGACTTGCCGCACCCGGTGCGTCCCACCACGCCGAGCTGCCGGCCGGCCGGCAGCTCGAACGAGACATCGGCCAGCACCCTCGGGCCACCGGCGTAGCCGAACGAGACGCGGTCGAACTCGACCGGCACAGGCCCCACCCTCAGCTCTCCCGTGCCGTCGGTCAGCCGGGGGCAACAGGCCAGCAACCGCCGGATCCGGCGCAGGCTCACCACCGCCTCCTCGAACTCGCCCAGTTGCTGGGTGATGCGCACCAGCGGCTGACGGAGCAGCATGACGTAGGAGAGCGATGCCAGGACGTCCCCGGCGGACAGTTCACGGCGCTGGTGCAGCCAGGCACCGAGCGCCAGGGCGAGCGCGAAAGCGAGCTGCGACAGGGCCTGCACCGACATCGGCCAGCTCACCGCGGCGCGGGCGGCACGGGCCGCCGCTCGCCGGTAGGCGGTGAGCCGCTCGCCGAGGTCCCGCAGCACGTACGGGACCGCGCCGTTCGCCCGGATGTCCTCGGTCGCCGACAGCCGCTCCTCCAGCCACCCGAGCAGATCGGTACCCGCCTGCCGGCCGGCTTCCAACTGCGGCGTGGCACGGCCGAATCCGCGCGCCAGCAGCGGCAGGGCGGCCGCCCACAGCGGAAGGTAGAGCAGCCCCAGCCGCCAGTCGAGGACGCACAGGGCGGCCAGCACGCAGACCATGAGCAGCAGCTGAGCCACCACGTCGAGCGCCATCCGGGACAGGAATCCGGCCAGCTTCGTCACGTCGCCGTCGATGCGGTCGAGCAGTTCACCGGGTGGGTGACGGCGATGGTAGTCGGCGTCGAGCCGCAGGCAATGGTCCACCAGCCGGGCGCGCAGCCGGTCGCCGCTGTCCCGGGCCACCGAGACGGCGCAGTGCTGCGCCGCCATGGACGCGGCCTGACCGGCGAGAGCGGTGGCCAGGTAGCAGCCGCCGAGCACCAGCAAGGTGCGTTCGGCCGCCTCGCCCAGGGCCCCGTCGATGAAGTACCGCAGGAACTGGGGCTGTGACACCAGCAGCACTGTCTCGGACAACAACAGCACGCAGAGGAGGAGGAACCGGCGGCGCTGCGGAGCGAGTTGCTCGCGCAGGAGCAGCAGATACGCCCGGAGGTCGGAGGTGCCCAGGCCCGCAGATGACACCGCTCGCCCCCCTCCGGGCCGGCCGTCGCGTGTCCGGCCACGGCCCCGCTGCGGAAACCCACTCAGGATAGGAACGGTGTCTCCCGCGGACAACGGTCACCAGGCGGCCGCCCGTTCGAGCCCCGGCCCCGGCCGACCGGGGCCGCTCTCTTGCCTGTGTCATGCCGCTGATTTAGAGTCTGGCGTTGGATTTCGCCCGCCTGAGTCCATCCCGCACCCGCTGTGCCGGCGTCATCAGGACCGTGGGTTCGTTCCATCGAGGCGCTGCTGTGGAGCTGAGCCCGTCCGTGCCCCGGGCCACGATTCGTCTGCCGGGGCCGGGTCGGCACGTTCGTCCGCCGGTGATCCGGCCGGCGGCCCGCGCGTCGGCTGTCATGCCGCTCGCTGCCCGAGGAGTCGAGTCGGATGCCCGCATCGGGTTCACCGGAAGACGCGTACCCAGGTGTACGCGAGCAACTGCTGTGCGGCGGCCCTGTGGTCGTCACCGGCGCCGCCGGCTTCATCGGATCCCACCTCGTGCAGGCCTTGGCCCGGTGGAAGGTCCCCTTCCTGGGCATCGACCGCCGGTGGGGGGACGGCGCCGACACGGCACAGGCGCCGCCATGGGGAGCCGGCGGGGACCTCGCCACCGTGGACCTGGAGCCCCTCCTGCGCGGCGCCGGAGTGGTGTTCCACCTGGCGGCCCGCCCGGGGGTCCGGCCCTCCTGGGACGCCTTCCCGGACTACCTCCGCGACAACGTCCTCGTCACGCAACGTCTGTTGGAGACCTGCGTCCGGCTCGGGGTGCCGCGGGTGGTCATGGCGTCCTCCTCCAGCGTGTACGGCGACGGTGACGGCACGCCGATGGACGAGGAGCGCACGCCCTGCCCCGCCTCCCCGTACGCGGTGACCAAGCTCGCTGCCGAGCGGCTGGGCATGGCGTACGCCCGGCGCGCCGGCGGCGCCCTGCGCGTGGTCGCGCTGCGGTACTTCACCGTCTACGGGCCCCGCCAGCGCCCTGACATGCTCATCGCCCGTGCACTGCGGTCGGCGCGGGAGGGCGAGCTGCTGCGGGTGCACGGTGACGGGTCCGCGCGGCGGGACTTCACCTTCGTCGGTGATGTCGTCGGGGCCACCCTGTCCGCCGCCGCCCGGAGCGTGCCCAGCGGCACGTACAACGTGGGCACCGGGCGCAACACCAGCATCAATGAACTGCTGGCGCTCGTCGCGGATGTGACCGGGAGGTTCCCGCGCGTGGAGTACGCCCACCCCTACCCGGGCGATGCCACGGTCACCCTGGCCGACCCGGCCAGAACGGCGGACGTCCTGGGCTGCCGGCCCGCGACGGTCCTGTACGACGGCCTGGTGGCGCAGGAACGATTCCTCACCGCGCGCGGCGCCTGGCCGGCGGCCTCCTCACGCCAGGCCGGATAGCCGGGCCACCGGCGCGTCGGCCGCTCACGAATCCGTCTCGTCGCGCCGCAGCACCACCAGAGCGGCGCACAGGGCCACGGCGACCCACAGGCACAGTGCCACCAGCCCCGGGGGCACACCGTGCGCCGTCCGGTCCGACAGCACCTGGAGCCCGCTGGTGAACGGACCCTTGTAGCGGAACTGCTCCAGCGCGCCTTCGACGATCGTGCCGACGATCAGAACGACCAGTGCCGCCGTGGAGTTCCGCACGATCGTGCCCAGGGCCAGGCCCAGCACCCCGAGCAGCGCCACACCGGCTGCCGTGACCCAGTAGAGCCTGGCCACTTCCCCGGCCTGGTCCAGGTGCATCCCGGCCGCGCCGTGCCGCAGGAGACCGGCTCCCAGCCAGATCGTCTGGGCGACGGCGGACAGGGCGGCGCCCAGCCCGGCCACCGCGGCGGCCTTGGCGGCCAGGACGCGCCAGCGGGCCGGAGTGGTCAGGAAGGCGCCGACGATGGTCCGGTAGCGGTATTCCTGGGTGATCGCGGTGATGCCGAGCAGCAGCACCGGGTAGCCGGTGCACACCCCGGCGCGTGGCCCGAGGCCGTTGCGCACCAGCGCGGACTCGGCCTGCATGCCGATCAGCAGGGCGAAGAGGAGCTGGGCGAGCACCACCGCGGCCGAGGCCACCCATGGTCCCTTGGTGCTGCGCAGCTTGAACAGCTCGGTGCGTACCAGGTGGCTCACTCAGCCGCCTCCCCGGCGGTTCGAGGTACGGTGGCGGCCCGCGCCGGTGGCCTCGTCGGCGGTCCGGGAGCCGGTGAGGCTGAAGAAGATCTCTTCCAGGGTGGGCGCGGAGGTGTGCAGTTCGTACAGCGGGATGCCGTGCTCGGCCGCCAGGTGACCCACGACCTGCGCCCAGCCGCCCGGTAACTGGAGGGTGTCCGGACCGGTGACGAGGACGTGCTCACCGGCGGCCCGCAGTAACTCGCCCAGGCGCACACTCTGCGGCGACTGGACGCTGACGGTCTGCCGGCCGAGTGCGCCGAGTTCGGCGATGGTGCCCTCGGTGACGAGTCGTCCCTGGTCGATCACCACGACGCGGTCGACGGTCTGCTGCATCTCGCTGAGCAGATGGCTGGAGACGAGCACCGCCCGGCCTTCCGCCGCCAGTCCGCGCAGCAGCCCGCGCAGCCAGTGGATGCCCTCCGGGTCCAGGCCGTTGGCCGGCTCGTCGACGACCAGGATCCGCGGATCGCCCAGGAGCGCGGTGGCCAGCGCGAGCCGCTGACGCATGCCGAGGGAGAAGTCGCCGACCGGGCGGTCCGCCGACTGTTCGAGGCCGACCGCGTGCAGCAGTTCCCGGATCCGGGCCTCCGGAGTCCGCAGCGGCCTGCCCAGCACGCGCAGATGGTTGCGGGCGGTGCGGCGAGGATGTGCGGCACCACTGTCCAGGGACGCGCCGATGAGGCGGCCCGGCTGGGAGAGGCGGCGGTAGGGGCGGCCACGGATCAGGGCCGTGCCGGAGGTCGGGGTGACCAGACCGAGCAGCATCCGCAGCGTTGTCGTCTTGCCCGCGCCGTTCGGCCCGAGGAATCCGACGACCGAACCGGGTTCGACGGTGAAGGACAGGCCCTCGACCGCGACCGTGTCGCCGTAGTGCTTGGTCAGGTCGCGGACCTCGATCGCTGCCACGACGTGCCTCCCGCCCCTTCCTCGGAAGCCCAGGCGTCTGCGTGTCCGAAGCGACCGCGGACCGTCGGACACCCTAGCACGGGGGACAAACGCCTGATACATGTCAACAGCGCCACTGGCGCCTCCCTGGTCCGGCGCCAGTCACGAGAAGGGTGGGTGGACTGTGCGGGTAGTCGTCATCGGACAGGGATACGCGGGGTTGCCGCTGGCGGTGCGAGCGGCGGAGGCGGGACACCGGGTCGTCGGGTACGACGTGGACGAACACCGCGTCAAACAGCTGGTGGCCGGGGAGTCCTACGTCGAGGACGTCCCCGCCGAGCGATTACGCAAGGTGCTGGCGTCGAGTGCCTACCAGCCCACGGTGGACCCGCAGGACTGTGCAGGATTCGGCGTGGCGGTCATCTGCGTGCCCACGCCCTTGCGCGACGGCGTGCCGGACCTGTCCTTCATCGAGGCGTCCGGGCGGATGCTCGCCTGCCACCTGCGCCGGGGCGCACTGGTGGTCCTGGAGTCGACCACCTATCCGGGCACCACCGAGGAACTGCTCGGGCCGATCCTCGAGGAGGGCTCCGGGCTGTCGGCCGGCCGGGACTTCCACCTCGGCTACAGCCCGGAGCGCATCGACCCCGGAAATCCCGTCTGGCACCTGGAGAACACCCCGAAGGTGATCTCCGGCATCGACGCCGCGTCACTGGAGGCCGTCAGCGCCTTCTACGCGTCGCTGGTCCGGACGGTCGTCCCGGCAGCC
This sequence comes from Streptomyces sp. NPDC053048, assembly GCF_044547045.1. Lineage (NCBI taxonomy): Bacteria > Bacillati > Actinomycetota > Actinomycetes > Kitasatosporales > Streptomycetaceae > Streptomyces > Streptomyces sp. NPDC053048. The sequence goes on along the minus strand of NZ_JBITZS010000005.1, from coordinate 243,380 downwards.
GGCTGCAAGGAGGCGGAACTGGCCAAACTGCTCGAGAACACCTTCCGGCACGTGAACATCGCCCTGGTCAACGAACTGGCGATGTTCGCCCATGAACTGGGCATCGACGTGTGGGGCGCGATCGACCTCGCGGCGACGAAGCCGTTCGGCTTCCAACGGTTCACGCCCGGCCCCGGAGTGGGCGGGCACTGCCTTCCGATCGACCCCTCGTACCTGTCGTGGCGTGTCGAACGCACCCTCGGCCAGCGCTTCCGCTTCGTGGAACTGGCCCGCGACATCAACGGCCACATGCCGGACTACGTCGTCAGGCGGCTGACGGAGGGCCTCAACGCACGCGGCCGTGCGGTCAACGGCTCCCGGGTGCTGCTGCTCGGACTGGCCTACAAGGCGGGCACCGGCGACGTCCGCGAGTCGCCGTCGGCCCGCGTGGCACAACTGCTGCTGAGGCTGGGAGCCCAGGTACGGGCCGCCGATCCCCAGGTGGCCGCGCCGGGCCCGGACGACGAGGCGGAGCCGCGGGGCGTCGTGCGCGTGGAGGCCACGGCCGAGGAACTGCGAGCGGCCGACGCGGTGATCCTGCTCGTCGACCAGGCGGAATTCGACTACGACGCGGTGCTCGAGCACGCGCGCTACGTCCTGGACTGCCGGCGCAGGCTGCGGGGCCCGGCCGTCGAGGTGCTGTGAGCGGCGGATCCGGCCACCGGGTTCCGGTCGTGCTTCCGCCATTCGTCCACGGGTCATTGCGTACCGACGTGAGTGGTGATTACAGTCAAGCGCTGGCCTTGGCTGCGGCTCTGTGCACCCTCGCGGTGGGACACACCGCCGACCACACGTGCAGGAGCGGTCCTCCGCACGGCCCGGCACCACCGACCGACCAAGCGCTCCCAGGGGAGAGGGCATGTGCGGCTTCGTTGGTTTCACCGACCCGGCAGGCGGCCGGGAGACGGCCCTGGACCTCGCCGGCCGCATGCTCACCGACATCCTGCACCGCGGCCCGGACGGCACCGGCACCCTGCACGAGACCGGGCTGACCCTCGCCCACTGCGCCCTGCGGTTCGTCGACGTCCACGGACCCGGACAGCCCCTGCGCTCGGCCAGCGGCCGCACCGTCGTCGTCCTCAACGGAGAGGTGTACAACCACGCCGAACTGCGCCGTGAACTGGTCCGCGGAGGGGCGCGCCTGCGCACCGCAGGGGACACCGAGATCCTCGCCGAACTCTACGAGCGCACAGGCATGGGATTCCTCCGGCGGCTCCACGGCATGTTCGCCTTCGCCCTGTACGACAGGGCACACCGCAAGCTGATCCTGGCCCGTGATCCGTTCGGGAAGAGGCCCCTGTACTACCTGCGCACCCCGGCCGGGGTGGCCTTCGCCTCCGAGCTCACGCCGCTGCTGCGCCACCCGGCCTGCGGCGGCGAACCCGATGTCCGGGCCCTGGCCGACTATCTCGTCCTGCGGGCCTGCCCCGCACCCCGCTCCGCCGTCCGCCACGTGGCCAAGGTGCGGGCCGGCAGCTACGTCGAGGCGAGCCCGGGAGCGGGACCGGACGGCTTTCGCGAGACGGTGTACTTCACCCCCGGTCTGCCGGCCACCAGGCGGCGTGTCCCGCTGCGGACGGCGGCCGCCGAGTTCGAGGACCTGCTCCGGGCGGCCGTCCAGCGGCGCGTCACCGGTACCCCCCGCCGGTTGGGGGTACTGCTGAGTGGTGGCCTGGACTCCAGCACCGTCGCCGCCCTCGCACAGGAGATCTCCGACCGCCCGGTGCCCGCCTTCACGGCCGGGTTCGCCGACACCGCCTTCGACGAGTCGTCCGCCGCCGCGGCCGTCGCCCGCCATCTCGGCCTGGAACACCACCTCCTGAGAATCACCGAGGACGATCTGGCCGAGGCGTTCACCGAGGAGTACACCGGCATCGACGAGCCACTGGCCGATCCCTCACTGTTGCCCACTCTGCTGCTGTGCAGGGCCGCGGGCCAGGAGGTGCGCTCCGTGCTCACCGGCGACGGGGCCGACGAGATGCTGCTCGGCTACCGCTTCTTCCAGGCGGAGAAAGTGCTCGGCCTGCTCGGCCACCTCCCGCGGCCGCTGCTGGAGGGTCTCGCCCGGTCGGCCGCCCGGCAGGGCGGGCCCCACCGGGGCAACCTGCCGTGGCGGGTCGCCCTGCGCCGGCTCGCGCAGGGCATGAACGCCCTCCCGGAGCAGCGCTTCTACGCTGCCGGGGCACCGTTCAGGCCGGACGAGCTGGCCGGTGTGCTGTCCGTCCGGGCACGCCACGAGCTGGTGTCCCACCAGCCGTTCGAGGAAGTCGAGCGGGTGCTGGCCGCAAGTCCCGGGCTGTCACCGCTGGAACGCTGCCAGTTGGGCATCATCACCCACTTCCTGCGGGACGTCATCCTCACCAAGACCGACCGCGGGGGGATGCGCCATGCGCTGGAGACCCGCTCGCCCTTCCTGGACCGCGATCTGGTGGAGTACTGCGCGTCGCTGCCTGCCGAGCTGAAGCTGCGCCGCCTGACCGCCAAGTACGTGCTGCGGCGCACCGCGGCCGGCCACCTGCCGCCGCAGGCGGTCCGGCGCCGCAAGCTCGGGTTCCGCGCCCCGGTCGCGGCCCTGTTGAGCGGCCGGCTGCGGCCGGTGCTGATGGACGCGCTCTCGCCGGAGAGCCTGGCCCGGCACGACCTGTTCGAACCGTCCGCCGTGCGGCGCATGGTCGACGACCACCTGGCCTCGCGCCGGGACAACTCGGTGAGGCTGTGGGCACTGCTGTGCTTCCAGTCCTGGCACGACGCCGTCCTGCGGCCTGTCCGCACCGTGCTGCCGCCGGTGGCGGCGCCTTCGTCGGGAGCCTGAGATGTCCGTCCCGCGCATCCATGTGATCTCGCCCCGCACCTGGGGGGAGTTCGGCAACTACCTGGCCGCCACCCGCTTCGCGCGCGTGCTGGAGGAACATCTCGACGCCGAGGTCTCGTTGTGGGAGGCCGAGTCGATGCTGCCCTGGGTCGGTGACATCGGTGCCCGGATCCGGGACATCACCCTCACCAGCCCGACTCCCGCTACCCGCACCGAACGGTACCTGGCGTTGATGGACGAGCTGGCGAAGGACTGGCCGCGTGACGTCGAGGTCGCGCCCCTGGCGGGCACCGAGCGGGAGCGCCGGCTCGAGGGCATGGCCGGCCACTTCCGCAAGCACGCGCCCGACCTGGTGGTGGGGACCAAGGGGTTCATCAGCCGGCTGTGCGTGGCCGCCGTGCGGCTCGCCGGTGGGCGCGTCCCGCCGGTCGTACACCAGGTGACCAACCCCGGACTGCTGGAACTGCCCCTGCACCGCACGCGCCACCCGGACCTGACCCTGGTCGGCTTCGACTGGGCCCGGACCCGTCTGATCGCAGACGAGGGCGCCGACCCGCGGCGGGTTCGCACCGTGGGCCCGCTCGTGGCACGGCACGACCTGAAGGGCTTCCTTACCGAGCCCGTCCCGCCGCACCGTGCCCCCGCCCGTCCCGCCGCCGACGAGCCGGCCGCGGAACCGGCCGTGGAATGGGGCGATCCGGCCGCGCCCGAGCGTCCCCGGCTGATCGTCTTCTCCAACCGGGGCGGGGAGGACTACCTGAGGATCGTCGCGCGCCTGGCCGAGCGGGACGCCGACATCGACCTCGTCTTCGTGGGCTACGGCGACGTGGAGACCACCCGCAGGGCAGCCGCCCTCGCCCGGGGTGGCAACGCGCGGCGGTGGCGTTTCCACCAACGGCTGACCCAGCCCGAGTACTTCGAGTACATCGCCCGTGCCGCACGGTCCCCGCACGCGTTCCTGGTGTCCAAGGCAGGACCGGCGACCACCTTGGAGGCCGCCTGGTTCGGCATCCCCGTGCTGATGCTGGAATCCGGGCTGCCCATGGAGTCCTGGGTGCCGCACCTGATCCGCGACGAGGGGCTGGGCCAGTGCCACCGCTCGGTGGACGACCTCGTCGCGGGACTCGCGGCGTGGCTGGAGGATCCGTCCGCCATCGCCGCGTGCAAGGCTCGGGCCACCGCCTACGCCGGCAGGGCCCTCGACCAGTCCGCCACCGCAGCGCGGATCGCACGGGCGGTACGGGACGTCCTGGAGCGGTCATGAGACGGCCGCCGCCCGGGACGGGCAGCGGCCCGGGACCGCAACCGTGGACGTGACGAGCCAGGTGCGTCCCGCCACCGGACATCGGGGGGTGTCGATGACCAGTACCGGCCGAGGGGTACTCGGACTGCTCCGGGCACGCAGACGCAGCCCGGTCCACGTCGTGGACCCGTTCAAGGTGCCGGTGGAGGAGGCCGTGCACAAGGCCGTCGCCGTCGAACGCCTGGGACTTCCGTTCCTCATCCTGGCCAGCACCGACTACCAGGACTTCGACGCCCGGATGCCCGGCTACGTGGCCCGCGTCAAGGCAGCGGTCCGGATACCGGTCGTCACCCACTTCCCGGCCCGGCCCGGCACAGGGCTGCCGGTGGCCGACGGCGCCGACGCGATGCTCTGCCCGGCCCTGCTCGGATCACGCGACGACTACTTCGTCTGGAAGAGCGTCCTGGAAACGGCCGCCCGCGCGGGCCACGGGACGGCGCGCACGCGCCCCCTGCCGGAGATGCTGCTCGAGGCGGCGCTCACCTTCGGCGGCGACGACGTGTCGTTCGACGCCATGGCGACCGTCCCCGTCGAACGCTCCCCGCAGGCCCTGGACTTCCTCATCCGGGTGATCCGGCTGCTGGGCTTCGACGTGGTGTACCTGTACTCGCGCTACGAGGACGTCTCGCCCGAGGTCTGCCGGTACTTCCGGCAGCGGCTGCGGCCGGACCAGCTCATCTTCATCGGCGGTGGCATCAGGACCCGGCAGGCCATCGACGCCTACATCCGCGCGGGCGCCGACTACGTCGTGTTCGCCGGGGCCCTGGAGAAACCGGACTGGCGCGCCGAGTTGGAGCGCCTGTGCGGTCGGCGCCGCCCGGCAGAAGGAGCCTCTTCCGCCGCGGCATGCCGTACCGACGCGGCAGGAGGGGGAACGGGATGACCGGCACAGCACGGCCGCAGGAAGGGCCCCCGGGCCAGGGCGGGATACGGCCGCGCACCGCGCTGCCGATCGTGAACACCGCCGGGCCGCCCGCCCCGCGGAGCCTTCCGCTGCGCACCCGGCCGCCGCGCTCGCGCAAGCTGCGCATCGCGCTCGTCCGCCATCACGACCTGTGCCTGAACACCCGGCAGATCAACGCCGTCCAGCGGCGCGCGGGAGTGCTCCCGCACCTGGGGCTCGGCTACATCCATACGGCCCTGAAGAAGGCCGGGTTCGGCAACGTCGTCCAGATCGACACCCCCGCGATGGGGCTCGACGGCGAGGGACTGCGCCGGCTGCTGGCCGACTACCGCCCGGATCTCGTCGGCGTGACAACCACCACCCCCGGCCTGCCGGGCGCCATCGAGGCATGCCGGGCCGCGAAGTCCACCGGCGCCCGGGTGATCCTCGGTGGCCCGCACACCGAGGTGTACGACCGGGAGAACCTGTACCACGACTGCGTCGACTACGTCGGCGTCGGCGAAGGCGTCACGATCATGCCGTCGCTGGCCGAGGCCCTCGAGCACGGCGACGAGCCGCAGGGCATCCCCGGGCTGGTCTCCCGGACCTACGACGGTGGCGCGGCGCCGATGGTGAACCTCGAGGACGTGGGCTGGCCGGAGCGCGAAGGGCTCCCGATGGACCGGTTCTTCTCCATCATGGCCCCACGCCCCTTCGCGACGATGATCTCCAGCCGGGGCTGCCCCTTCAAATGCAGCTTCTGCTTCAAGCAGGCCGTGGACAGGCGGTCGATGTACCGCACCCCCGAGGACGTGGTCGGGGAGATGGCCCACCTCAAGGACCGGTGGGGGGTGAAGGAGATCATGTTCTACGACGACGTCTTCACCCTGCACCGGGGAAGGGTCTTCGAGATCTGCGAGCTGCTCCGCGACAAGGGCGTCAACGTGCGCTGGGAAGCCCCGACCCGGGTCGACCTCGTGCCCGAGAAGCTGCTGCAGGCGATGTCCGGAGCGGGCTGCGTGCGCCTGCGCTTCGGCATCGAGCACGGCGACCCGGACATCCTGCGCCGCATGCGCAAGGAGAGCGACCTCGAGAAGATCGAGAACGCGGTCACCACGGCTCACCGCGCCGGGATCAAGGGTTTCGGCTACTTCATCGTGGGATGGCTGCGCGAGAGCCGCGAGCAGTACCGGCGCACCGTCGACCTCGCCTGCCGGCTGCCGCTGGACTACGCCAGCTTCTACACGGCCACACCGCTGCCGGGCACCCCGCTGCACGAGGAGTGCGTCGCGGACGGGGCCATACCCGGCGACTACTGGGACTCCTTCGTCCGCGGACACTTCCAGCGGCGCATCGGCTACCTGGTCAAGGACGCCGAGGCACGCGCCCGGGAGGCCTATCGCTCGTTCTTCCTGCGCCCACGGATGGTCCGGCCCCTGCTCGCCCACATGGCCGCCACCGGGCAGTGGCGCAACACCACCTCGGGACTGCTGAGCCTGGCGCGTTCCGACTCCAACACCGTCCGCGACTTCTGACACCGCCGATGCCGCCGATCCCGCCGAACCGGACGCGACGAACGGACGCCGCCGCCATGGCCGAGGGCACCACCACCGCAGTGGAGCCGGTACTGCTGGCCCACATCCGCCGCCGCATCGCCCGCGGCTACCGGCCGACCGGTACCTGGGCCACCCTGGTGGAGTACCTGCCCGCCGGAGTCCTCCCCCCGCCCGGCTCCCGGGGCGGGGGAATCGGCCTGGTGGTGCCCACCCAGGTCACCCGCGCCACGCCACAGGAGCAGCGGGAGACGTTCCGGGACCTGCTGGAGAAGGTCGGCCAGGCACGCCGCGCCCACCCGGACCTGCGCCTGGTACTGATGATCGGGATGCAGTGGCAGGCGCCGCAGCAACGCGACGAGGCACGGCAGCGCCTGCGCGCCCTGCTGGAACTGGCCGCCGACGGGGACGTCATCGGCCTGCTGCTCCGGGGACCGCTCAAGGTGCGCACGCTCAACGCGGCCATCTCGGTCGCCGAGCGGCTGGCGCTCGAGGGCATCGGCTGGATCGACGACGACGTGCGCATGGAGGACGACTGCCTGGCCCGGCTGGTCTCCGCCTTCCGCGAGGGCGGATGCCGTGGGGCCGTGGGAGCGACGAAGATCCCGCACGCGAGCAGCCACCTCACCTCCAGGCTGCTCCACCGGGCCAAGGCCGTCGCCGCGCCCGCGACCAACTACCCGCACGGCTGCTGCATCCTCCTCGCCACCACCGTCGTGGCAGGCGGCATCCCGGACCGGTACGTGTCCGACGACGGCTATGTGTGCGGTCGGCTGCTCGACCCCGCGGCCCCCGACCCGCTCCACCAGCTGCGCCTGGTCCCCGGCGCCCGCGTGCACTACCAGGTCGCCGGGCCGGCCGGTCCCACCCGGCGCAGGATCCGCAGGCTCCTGCTCAATCACCACATCTACCTCGCGGACTGGCCCTATCCGACCGCGCGTTACTACTTCCGCGAGGTCCTCTTCCTCGGCATGTGGCCGCTGGCTCCCTGGGACCGTTCCCGGGGTGTCCGCCACGCGTGCCGGAAGGCAGCCGTCAAGTGGTTGTACTTTCCGTGGTTCGCCGCCATCGGCACGGAGTTGTACCTGCGCGGGCTGTGCGGCCGCCCGCTGCGCGAGGTCGCCTGGAGCGGCTACCGGAGCGCAGCCGCTCCCGGCCCCGGCACTGACACCGCGCGGGAACTCCACCCCTGCGACGAGAGGAAACCCGGTCCATGAAGGTGTTGTCCCTCCACTCACTGGGGCACGACAGCGGAGTCGCCTACTTCGAGGACGGACGCCTGGTCCACTCGATGGAGACCGAGCGGCTGACCCGTTGGAAGCACGACCACCGGATCGCGCTGGCCCTGCGGTACATCCTGTCCCGGCCCGATGTCGACGCGGACGGCATCGACCTCGTCGCGGTCAGCTCGCCGGTGCGCGACTCCGTCCTGCGGATACCGGACCTGGACCGGGCGATGGCCGCCGTCAACAGCGGAGCGCCGCACTACCGCACGACCTGCGACCTGCTGGGCAGGACGGTCGACTGCGTGATCGTCACCCACGAGGTGTCGCACGCCGCGCTGGCGCTGCAGTACGCCGGCCACCCCGAGGGCTGCCTGGTACTGACCAACGAGGGACGCGGGCAGATCTCGCACAGCTCGCTCTTCCGTTACGCGGAGGGACGACTCGAATGGATCGAGACCGAACCGCTGCCCTGGTACGGCACCGGCTTCGGATGGAGCGCCTTCGGCTATCTCTACGGCTTCGGCAAGGGCCCGAGCGTGGCCGGCAAGGTGATGGCCCTCGGAGGCTACGGACAGCCGTCCGCCGCGATCCGGGAGATCCTGGAGGGCATCGACGACCGCATCCTCACCGACCGTGCCCTGGCCGAGCGCGTCGGCGCCGAACTGATGACGAGGCCGGAGTTCGGTGCCGACTTCCAGCAGCGGGCGGACTGTATCGCCTCGCTCCAGCAGATGTTCACCGAGAGCGTGTACGCGGGGCTGGCCAAGCACATCGACGCCGCCGGCCGCGACGACGTTCCGCTGGCGCTCGGCGGCGGGTGCGCCCTGAACGTGGTGGCCAACGCCCATCTGAGGAAACGTTTCAACAGGGACATCGCCATCCCCCCGGCCTGCGGCGACGCGGGGCACCCGCTCGGCGCCGGCGTCTACGCGCAGCGGTTCCTGTACGACCGGCCCGTCGAGCCGTTCGGGGTCTACCTCAACGGCCAGGCCGAGACCGAGGAGGAGATCCGCGGCACCATCATGGCCGCCGCGCTCGACCCACTGCCCTACGAGCCGGACGCCGCCGTCCGCGTACTGGCCGGCGGCGGGGTCGTGGCCATGGTCGGCGGGCCCTCGGAGAGCGGGCCCCGGGCGCTCGGCAACCGGTCCCTGCTGGGCAGTCCGGACGTCGCCGGGATGCGCGAAAGGCTCAGCGAGCGCCTCAAGGAACGCGAATGGTTCCGGCCGCTCGGCGCGGTGATGCGCACCGAGGACTTCCGGCAGCGGTTCCCCGGCGAGCCCCCTTCCCCGTACATGCTCTTCAACTACGACGTCCCCGAGGGACTGATACCCGAGGCCCGGCACGTGGACGGCACCTCGAGACTGCAGACCGTCAGCCACGACCAGAACCCCCGCCTGCACCACCTGCTGGCGGAGTTCGAGCGGGCGACCGGCACACCGGCCCTGATCAACACCTCGCTCAACGCCCGGGGCCGGGCCATCGCCCACCGGGCCCACGACGCGTTGCTGGACTTCCGCGAGCGTGATGTCGACCTGTTCGTCCTCGGGGATCTCATGGCCTACAACGGAGGCCGGGCGCGGCCGCCGAGATGAACGCCGCTCGGCCGGGTGTGCCGCAGGCCGCCCGGCCGCAGCCCCCCGGCGTGACGGCGCTTCAGGGCTCGGGCAGCCCGGCCGCCAGCGTGTCGGCGAGGATCTGCCCGATGGCCGACCGCCGAGGCCGCCAGCCGAGCCGGTCGCGGATGCGCCGGCTGTCGGCCCGCAGGACCGCCGGCCCGCCGCCGCCCTCCCGGTGGACGACCGGCACGCGGCGGCCCGTCAGTTCCTCGGCTGCCGCCACCACCTCGCGCACGGAGACGCCGGTGCCGCTGCCCACGTTGAACACCGCGTGCTCGCCGGCACAGCAGCCCTCCAGCGCGGCCACACAGGCCCGCGCCACGTCGTCGACGTGCACGAACTCGCGGACCGCGGAGCCGTCCCCGGCCACCGTCAGGGCGGGAACGCGCCCGGTGGCCGCCAGCAGCGTCCGCGGCACCAGCCGGGCCGGGTCCGGATCGGGCCGCCCGTCGGCACCCGCGATGTTGACACATCGCAGGGTGACGGCACCCAGTGAGCCCGTCGCGGCCTGGAACCCGATCACCTCCTCGGCCGCGCGCTTCGACGCCGCGTACGGCGTGTCCGGGCCGAGCGGGTCGTCCTCGCGCGCCGGTGTGCCGCTGCCCGGCCGGTACACGGCGCAGGTGGAGACGAAGACCAGACGGGCGGGGCCGGCCCGGCCCCGCCCGGTGAGCGCGCCCAGCACGTTCACCGTGCCCTGGACGTTGGTGGCGAAGTACCCCAGCGGATCACGGCGGGAGTCGGCTGTGCGGGTGAGCGCCGCGAGATGGCAGATCGCGTCGATCCGCTCCTCGCGCACCATCGCCGCCAGTCCCCGCGCGTCCCGCACGTCGCCGCGCACCGGCCGTGCGCCGTCCGCCCGGCGGGCCGCACCCGCCGGACGCCGGGTCAGACCCAGCACCTCGCACCCCGCCTCGCACAGCCGCCGGACGACGGACGTGCCGAGGTAGCCGTCGGCCCCCGTCACCAGCACGCGTGCCCGGGGCGGGGCCCCGCCGTCCGTCACCGTTCGCTGCCGCCCTCGGGGCGACGGCCGTGCCGCGGATCGTAGGCCCCGGAGGCGACCAGCTCCGCCACGTCGCGCTCGAGGTGGTCCAGTCCGTGCTCGCGCACGATGCCGTGGGCGATCTGCAGCATGGCGTTGGCCCGGTTCTTGAACGGGTCGCACACCTTGGGGCAGATGGACGGCAGCTGGGCGCGCAGCGCCATCCGCCGCTCTCCCTCCCAGACCTCGCGGAAGGAGGAGTCGACCGCGCTCCCGTACGAGGCGCCGTTCGGCCGGGGGTGGTAGTTGCACGGGTAGAGATGCCCGTCCGAGCCGATGGCGGCCATCATGTCGGTGATCGAACAGTGGGAGAACCGCCTGGTCGACTCGCCGAGCTCGTCGAGCCGGTGCACCTCGACGAGCTCGAACGCGTCGTCGACCAGGTCCTCGCGGATGCTCGCGATGAGCCGGTTGGCGTGCTCACGCTGCGCCGCGTCGAGCAGTCGGTCACCGGAGATGTCCCGCTTCAGCCGCAGCCGGTCGGCTCCGATCTCCCGTACCAGTTCGGCGGCCTCGCGCACCTCGTGGTAGTTCTCGGGGTAGAGGATGAACGAGACGCTGATCTCCAGGTCCGTGTCCAGCTCGCGACGGCGGGCCACCAGTTTGCGCAGGTTCTCCACCGCCCGCTCGAACTTCACCGCCCCGGAGTGGTGTCCCTTGAACTTCAGCGCCCCGTAGGTCTCGGCCCTGCCCGCGTCCAGGCTGAGGTGGAGATAGGCGGTGTGCACCAGGACGTCGATGGCCCGGTCGTCCATCAGCACCCCGTTGGTGAACATCCCCACGCGGACGCCGTGGTCCGTCAGATGGCGGATCGCCGGTATCAGCGCCGCGCGGGCGACCAGCGGCTCGCCGATCAGTCCGGAGAAGGAGACATTGCGCACCGCGAACTCCGCCGTGTGCCGGGTACCGCCGGACCGGTAGCCGGCGGTCGTGCGGTAGCCGACGAGGTCCTCGGCGAGCTTCATCATCGCCTTGGGGTCGGCCAGCACGTCCGGCAGCCGGTCCGGGGCCTCCTTCGAGGCGTCCAGCATCACCAGCCGTTCGCGGTCGTCGTCCCAGACCTCGACCGGAACGTGGTCACCGATGCACCACTGGCATCGCAGGTTGCAGCCGCTGGAGGGGTGGATGAGCACCTCGTACGGGGGCAGCACCTTGCCCTCGGTGTTCGCGGCGAACAGGGCCCATTGCCGGCGCAGTACATCGAGTTCGTTGAATCTCCCGGCCAGGTCGGTGCGGAACGATCCGCTCAGACTCGTCGGCTGTTGCGCCATGTTCCTCACCCTTCGAGCTCGGTCACTGCCATGGGGAACGACGTGCTCGGTGTCGGCGGCCGTGGGGGAACGAGGTGGTCGGACGTGTCCGCCCACGGGGCCCGCAGGAGCGGGCGACCCAGCAGCCCGCGGACCAGCAACGCCGATCCGGCGGCGGCGAACCAGGAGAAATGGATCGCCTTCACCGCCCATCGCAGGGTGCCGCCGACCGGCCCCCGGCGGCCGTCCCACGGGGCGAGCGGCCACAGCCCGTGGAAGAGGGTCTCCTCGAAGTACACCCGCGCTGTGGGCCAGGGATAGTCCGCCATGTGCATGAGATGACTGAAGAGGGTCGAACGCAGCCGGCGCACAGCCATGCCCCAGCTCGCCCCGTGGACGAACAGGCACCGCGCCTCCGGCAGCACTTCCAGGGCGTGGAAGGGGTCCGCGGCGGCCGGGTCGAGGAGTTCGAAGAGTACGTACGCGTCGTCCGCGCCGAGCCTGGTGGGAATGCCGCCGGCCACGACGCCGGCGGCCACGAGCATGCAGCAGGCGCTCGGGTAGTTCCTGCGCGGCGCGGTGGTGAGGCCGATGCGGCGCAGCACGCGCGAGGCGCGGCCCCGGGTGGCCAGCGCCACCTTCGCCGCCCCCACCGCACCGGTCCGCCCGCGTTCCTCGAACCGGTCCACCAGCCGGGCGACGCACCCGGGCTCCATGCGGACGTCGTCGTCGAGCCAGAGCCATCCCGCGGGGCGCAGCGGTGCGGCCGCCCTGATCGCCGCGTTCGTCGTGCGCACCTTCCCCGGGCCGGGCAGGGACAGGCCCACGTACACCAGGCCGGGCACCCTCTCCCGGGCCGCCTCCCCGATCCGGGCGAGCCGGCGCGTGGCCTCTTCCTCCTCCCCGGCCTGCCACTGCATCCCGAAGAACAGGACGAGCGGCAGCCGGGGGTGCGCACGGCGCAATCCCGCCAGCTGGTCGAGGACGTGCCCTGCGACCTCCAGGTGCTCGGCCAGGCCGCAGCGTCCGACGTAGCTGGGGCAGAGCGCGGCCAGACCGTGCGGGGACACCCGGGGCAGGGCGGCGGCCAGTTCACGCTCGGACAGCCGCGACCACGTGCCGTCGGCAGGGTCGCGCAACAGGACCGTGACGGGGGCTTCCGGCTCGGGCGGGGGAGCGAACCCACGGGCCACCAGCCGCTGCGCGCGGCGCCGTAAGGGCTTGCCGCCGGCTGTCACCGGCCCCGGGCCCGGTCCGTGGCGGCCGCTACCGGGCGGGTGCGTCCGGGGGCCGGTGCGACGTGAGCCGGTGCGACGCGGGCCGTACCCGGTAATCGTGGGGGCTGGGTGGTGGCGCCTGCCATGCTCTGCTCCCCGGTGCGAGGAAGGAGTCCGGAGTCCGGTACCACGGCGTTACCTGTACATGACCAGCATGCTCCGCCGGACTCTACTCCAGCGCTCCATGCCGCGGAAGACACGCGTGCGGCGATTTCAGCGGTCCCGGCGAAGCTTCCACAGCAGGACGGCCGGCAGCCCGGTGAACGCGGCGCGGGCGGCCTCCGGCAGTTGCGCCGCGGCCGACATGCTCACCCGGCAGTCGTCGCTGAAGACCGGTTCGTCGCTGTCCACCACGCGCAGCCGGTGCTCGGCGAACGCTTTGAGGTAGGCCGAGTGGGGGTGGTGGTGGTTCCGTACAACCCCCAGGCGTCCTGCGCCGAGCGGCACGGTGGCATGGCCGCCGAGCAGGACGAGCGTGGGATGGACATCGCAGACGATCGCGTGCCCACCTGGTCGCAGCATGCGCGCCAACTCCCCGACCGCCTGCCGCAGACCGGCCTGGTGCGCCAGGCCCAGGCAGCACGTCACCACATCGAAACCGCCGCTCGTGAAGGGCAGCGCGCACATGTCCGCGACCACGAACGCGCCGCCGGGCAGTTTCCGCCGGGCCCGGTCCAGCATCGTCGGTGACGCGTCGACGCCCACGGGCCGGTGCCCCAGCGCCAGGAGCCGCTCGGTCTGGCGCCCGGTTCCGCACGCCACGTCGAGCGCCCGTCCCGCGGGAATGTCCGAGAGCGCGCGCTCGAGGGCGCGGTCGGCCAGCACCATGACGGCGTTGGGGGAGTCGTCGTACGAAGCCGACCACGTCCGATAGCCGTCGGGCACACCTCGCTCCTCCACTACGACGTCTCCGCTCGCCGACCGCTCGGACCACTGCCTGCACAGCTCGGCGACCTCCGCGATCCGCGCGGCCGAGGCGGCGGCGTCACCGACGGGCCAGGACCGCAGCAGCGCCAGCCCCTCGACACCGAGCAGATAGTGGGCAAAGGGCAAGGTGCTGGGCACGGCCGCCTCCCGGAGATCCGCAATGTGAGCCCAACTTGACGTAAGCGAAGCTAAGTTGGCCCAGTGGTTGTCGTCCAGGGGCTGCGGCGTGGGTGTCAGTGGGCGAGCCGCAGAGGGACGGTGACGGGAAGGTCCGGCCATCCCGTATTGGTGACGATGGCGAGTTCCCAGGGATGGCGTGTCCCACGGTGCCACTGGCCTCCGGCCAAGCGGACCTTCGCGATGTCGGGGACGGGGCCCGCTGTCCAGTCGAGACGGCCGGCCATGGTGTCCAGGCGTGTCCGGCCCAGTGAGGCGGCGACCGCGTGGCGGTCGAAGGGGTCGTCGGCGGTGGCCAGGGCATGTACGGCCACCTCTTCTGCCTCCCCGTCGGCAGTGGACGGAGGGGCGGGGGCTGGGTAGGCCAGCCGGCGTGAGCACGTGATCAAGGCGGGCAGCAGCCCGTGTTCCGCGGCCTGCCGTCGGAAGAGTGCCAGGTCGGCTACGGTTGCGGCGCTGGTCACGATGGACACGCCTGCGTCGAGGAACGCGGTGATGTGTTCGCCGAAGTCGGGCGTGTTCTCGTCATAACCGCCCGGGTCGACGATGCGGTGGACCCTGCGGGTGGCCGTCGGCGGCAACCCGTGCTCGCCGTGCGCGACCAGGTGCCCTGGGGGCCGGTGTTCCACAGGCAGCCGATCTTCTGTCCCGGGCCGACGACTTCCCACATGTCGGTGAACACCGAGGCGATGTCGTCCAGTCCCCAGCAGAAGTGGTAGCTCCATGTGAAGGGACGGCGTACGGTCGCCCCGCGGCCGAAGTAGTAGACCTGCCACGGGAAGGTGCTGCTGAGGCATGGGACGCCGAGTTCCTCGCAGGCGTCGCTCACGGCGGGCAGGACCTGGGTGCCGGCCAGCGTCACGATGATGTCGGCGCGTTCATCCTGGACCAGTTCCTTGACCGCGATCCGCGCGCCCGCCGCCTCGGAGCGGCTGTCCCGGATCGCCAGGCGCACCGGGCACCAGCGGGTCGCCCAACCGAGCCACCCGGCCGGTGCGCGCGGCCACCACACCGATGACGAGTGCGTCGCGGGCTGATCGCCGGGGTGCGGACATGGATGGCGGGTCCTTTCGGGCACGGCACTGCGCAGGCAGCCGCAAGTCATCCCTGAGGCCGTCATTCAGCCTCCGGGGGCACGGCCTGAACGCGTGCATTTCCTGGACCCGGGGCGGGGATGCCGCCGTACGCCCATATGTGTGAACAGTGCCCCTGCGCTCCCCGCGCTCGCGCGGAGCGTCCGCTCCGCGCTCGCGCTACGCGGACTGCGCCTGTGCAGCGCAGCATTCATCAACCGGTGAGCGTCACGCACGGCAGCCCGACGCTGGCGCCGCCGCGAAAGCCTTCCGCACACAGCCGGGTACCCGCCGGGAAGTGTCGCTGAGGGTAGGCCTGGTCGCGGTACGTCCGGAACGCGGCGACGCTCTCGGCCTTGGTACGGGCGCTCCAGCCGCTGGTGGTCCACACCCGCGCTGTGATCTGGTGCGGCTGGTTGGTGTTGGTCACCGACACCTCCACCCTGCCGAGGTACGTCCCGTGGTCGTACGTCTCGATGCAGACGGAGTGGTTGCACCACTTGCCCGCGGCTTCAGCGGACGGGCCGACGGTGAAGACGCCGCCGAACGCCGCAGCGAGCGTGGCGATTCCTGTGATGATCTTTCGGAAGGTGGTCATACCTGCAACAACGACCACCCCGACCCCTTGTCACTGGCAGTTCCGACGGCCCACCCTCCCTACCTGCCCGTTCTCCGGCGTATTCGACCGGTCAGCGTGTGGTGGTGCTGGGTTGCGGCAGAGGGCGGTGATGCAGGTAGTCGACCGCGGTGACGGCCGTGGCGACGTCGACCACTTTGACGGCGTCCGTGTGGATGCCGAAGTGACCGCCGGTGCCATGCGCGGACAGGACGGTCGTGGCCTGGGACAGCGGAGCCGTCAGTCCGAGGACGTCGGTGACTTGGGACAGGCGGTCGGCCAGGCTTTGGAGGAAGTCCGGTGCGTTGGCCGGCAGTACCAGGGAGTCGCGGCCCTTGTGCGACAGCTGGCCGGTCAGCGGGTCCATCACCGCACCGCGTACGAAGTCGGCCTGCCGGGACACGGCAAGGTCCAGTAGGGCATCGGCCCCGCAGCAGCTCGGTCAGTCAGCCGGACACGCTGATTGCGCAGCCGGAGGGTGCGTTCCCGAGGACCGCAACCGCGTTGCCGCAGACGTCGATCGGCGCGCTGATGGGCGCGATCACCTGGTTTCCCCCGAGGATGGAGTCTTCGCCGGTGGTGACGCCCACGTCGGCACTGGCCGCCGACGTGCCGACCAGTACCAGCACGACCGCCGCACAACCGGTGATCGCTGCCTTGATGATCCTCACGGCCCCTCCCCAGGACGTCCCGTTTTCAGCTATGCCGGACCGTACCCTTCCGGGGGTCACGCGTCACCGGCGCGCAGTGGCCCGCACTCAGCGCACGGAACTGTGCATGCCTGCCGGCAGCCGCGGAGGCCGAAGGTGATCAGAGCCGCCGGGTGAGTGTCCCCGCAAGGCCGTCACCCGGTCTGCTGCAAAGGAGCCGCGCCCGCCACCCCGAAGGAGTGGGCCGCGGGTGGCGGTCTGCCGTTTCCGGCAGCAACGCAATCGCTGGAGCGGGTGAGCGGCCACGGCCGGGTGAATCGCACAAGCCCCGCCGTGCCGCCTGCCCCACGATCACAGGCCCATTGACACGGATCCGAACTTACGCGCGACAAAACGCCCTCGGGGGCCCGTGACGAGGCCCGTTCGGGGGTCGTTTTTCCGAGCAACCGTCCGATCTCCGCGTCAACAAGGAGGCGATGTGCATCACCGCCGCACCTGCCGCACGACCGACCCGAGGGTGCCCTTGCTGTTCGAACACCGGCCGCCGAAGTCCGCTGTCGCCGACCGCGCGGGGAGGCGGGCGTGATTCAACCCGACCGCTACCGAAGCGTGGTCGACGTCATGGTCCTGCTGCACCGAACCGACGGCCGGGTCCTGCTGCTGCGTCGGGCCGGGAACGTGTACGCAAGCGGCCTCCTCGCTCCGCCGGGCGGACACCTCGAGAACGGCGAGACGCTCATCGACGGTGCTCGCCGGGAGGTAAGGGAGGAGGTCGGGGTCGGCATCGACCCTGCCGACCTGGAGTTCTGCCACCTCATCCACCACCGCTCCCCGGAAGGCGAGGCGCGGCTGGGCGTCGTCTTCACGTCCCAGCAGTGGTCCGGCGAGCCGCGCAACCAGGAGCCGGGCAAGTGCTCGGCCCTGGTGTGGGCGAACCCGGCGCAGCCGCCCTCCGACTGCGTGCCCTACACCGCCGCCGTCCTGGACCGGTTCTGCTCCGGGGCGTTGCTGTCCACGCACGGCTGGACCACCACGACAGGAGGCGTGGCGTGAAGCTCAAACGCGGCAAGGCAGTTCCGACCACGGAGACCGGTCGGGCGGCAGTACCCCTTTCAGGAAGATGCCGCTCCCACGCGTCGCCTTCGGGAGGCCGGAACAGGTGGACGTCGCCCCTGGCCGCCGACCGGACGGAGGAGCCAACATGCGGTTGCTTCTCGCTCTGCGACCGTGAACTCCCGTGTTGGGAAAGGGAAGTCTGCGATGGATGATGCAGCACTGAACGAGCAGGCGTGGACCACGTACGGAAAGCACCACATCGAGCGTGGCACCTGCCTGTCGGAGCCCGAGCGGCTCGACTGGGGATTCTGGAGCACAGGGCCCGGGGCCGAGGTCCTGGGCGACCTGGCCGGGAAGCGCATGCTCGACATCGGTCCCGGCACGGGCCGCTACCCCGCTCACCTCGCCCGCAGCCACAAAGCGATCGTGGACGCGGTCGAAGTCTCGCCCACCCAGTACCTGCGCGCTACGACCCGGTACGGCGATGTCCCCGGCGTGCACTTTGTGCAGGCCGATGCTGTGGAGTTCCTTCAGCGGGAGACAGCACCGGTCTACGACGTCGCGTACTCGGTGCACGGCCTCGGATACATCGATCCGCACCAGTTGCTGGCAGCCTTGGCTCCCCGTGTGAGGGAAGGCGGGAGCCTTGTCTTCTCCGTGCTGCACACGAACAAGGACGGGGCCGGGCCGGAGGTCACGGTCGCCCCACGGGACGAGGTCCTTCCCCTGGCCGGCGGGGGCGAGCTGGTGGTGCGGATGTGGGTGCTCAGCCCCTTGCTGTGGGAGGACCTTCTGGTCGAAGGGGGCTTCCTCCTGGAGCACATCTCCGTGCTGCGGGCGCCCGAGCCCAGCAATCCGGTCGCGTGCACCCTGATCGTCGCTCGTCGCTCGTCGTCAGCGGAGGGGGAATGAGCGTTTCCGGTCCGTCGATTGACGCTGCTTGTCCCGGTGAGTGCCACCGGGGCCGACGCCCCGGAGCCCAGCGCTGACGTGGCGGGGCCTGGGCCAGCGGGCGAATCTGGCCCCCTGTGGGTCCGGGCCTGTGAGGAGCGGCCATACCGGGTGTCGCACCGCGCGGCAGCCGCGGTGACCCGCCCGCCGTCGGACGTCGTCCATCTGCCGGGCAGGCCGGACACGGCGAGGGTTTCACGTGGCGCCACCGTGTGATCCCCGCCGTGTCGTTGCTGCTCGGTGCCGCGCTGTTCCTGGGCGTTGCGGTATGGACGTCATTCGTCATTCGTCGTCTCAGCGCGGTCGGTCGCACTGAGAGAGATCCGTGTCCGCCAGTGGTTTCCCCTGCGGGGTCATGTACGTGGCCCACAGCACCAGGGGAGTGGACCCCTCGTTGCGCCCCTCGTGGACGTAGCCCTTGCCTTCGGTGATGGAGTCACCCGTCCGGTACACATGGACCCCACCGGGGTACACGGGCGCGTAGTGGGTGAGCGTGCCGGCCTTGACGACGCCGACCAACGGGCCGTGATGGCAGTGCTTGCCCGTGGAACCGCCTGGCGGGATGGTGATTTCGCGGAAATTGACCTGTACGGGGCCGGAGACCGCCACCTTTATCGGACCGGTCTGTGTTCCCTGTG
This sequence comes from Streptomyces sp. NPDC053048, assembly GCF_044547045.1. Lineage (NCBI taxonomy): Bacteria > Bacillati > Actinomycetota > Actinomycetes > Kitasatosporales > Streptomycetaceae > Streptomyces > Streptomyces sp. NPDC053048. The sequence continues at coordinate 224,285 of NZ_JBITZS010000005.1, read as the reverse complement.
CCACCTCCTCGATCTTGGGCGCCGGACTGGCGGCGTCCGAGGGAAGGCAGAACCCGGCCGTCGCCACGAGAGCCACTGCGGCGATCGTTGACTGCCGTCCACGGGAGAGCCTCATGGGCCAACTCCTTTCACTTCGATGCGGTTGCCTTGCTGAATCCGATATCGAGGGTGCGGGGTGCGTGACAATACGGTGCGTTGCGTAAGCGACTTGGCGCCTTCCACGGCCTACCCACCCGTGAGCCTCGCCCAACGCGTCACCGTGGCCCCGAACGACTCACCCGCCACGTGATCCGGAGGCGCTGACGTCCGTCCTGGTGTCAGAAGCGCGTCAGGGAAGCGGCACGCTGCTTGCCCCTGGCTACCCGGCCGCCTTGAATAGTGCCCGTGAACAGCCACCTGCGCCATGACGACCGGCCGCCTCATACGGCGCTGTCCGGCACCGCGCGCTGTTCACTTACCGTGCGCTGAGCGCGCGTCTCTCCTTCTCGACATACGACGGTGCCCAGCGCGCCGCTGTGATGCCTTCGCACATCACCTGGCCCGTCGGCGTGCGCGTGTTCGTTCGCCGCCGCTGACGTCGCCGCCTTCTGTTCGCACGGCAGTCCGCCACAGGGCGGATCCAGCTGCCGCTTTGCTCGAATTCCCGGAGTGGATTCCCATGTCTTCTGCTGTCTCGCCCGCTTCCAGGACCGTTCTGGTCACCGGTGCCACCTCCGGCATCGGCTGGGAGACCGCCCGGCTGCTCGCCGGCCGGGGGGACACGGTCATCGTGCACGCCCCCGACCAGGCCTCGGGCGACGACGCCGTCGCCCGCCTGGTCGCGGCCGGTATGGACACCCTGCGGCTGCGCCTGGCCGTCGCCGACTTCTCCCGCCTTGACGAGGTACGGGCCATGGCCGCTCGCGTCGCCGAGGAACACCCTGTCCTCGACGTGCTGGTCAACAACGCGGCCGTCGCCGCGCCCGAGCGGCGTACCGTGACCGCCGACGGCAATGAGCTCTCCTTCCAGGTCAACTTCCTGGCCGCCTATCTCCTCACCCACGAGCTCGCCGGCCCGCTCGGCGCCCGCCCGGGAAGCCGTGTGGTCAACGTGTCGTCCTCTATGCACCGCACGGCGTCCATCTCCTGGAACGACCCCCAGCGGGCCAAGCGCTACTCCCGCCTGGCCGCCTATGCCCAGTCGCAGCTCGCGCTGACCGTCTTCGCCCGCGAGAAGGCGCCCTGGACGTCGGTCAGCGTGCACCCCGGCGTCTGCGACACCGCCCTGCTGCCGCTGTACGCGCACGAGGGCGACTCCGCCCTGCAGGGCGCCGAGCGCGTCGTACGGCTGTGCGACCCGGCCGTCGAGGTCGTCCCCGGCGCCTACTACGACTGCACCGCCCTGTCCCCGGCGGCTCCCGTCGCCATGGAGGAGCGGACGGTGCGCCGGCTGTGCAAGCTCGCCGACGAGCTGGTCGCCCAGACGGCTTGAGCCTCCGTAACGCCCCGTCATCTCTGTAGCGAGATCCCCACAGCCAGATCCCCACAGCCAGATCCCCACAGCGAACGAAGGAATGAGATCCATGTCCAAGCGCGCCCGTAAGAAGCGAGCCCGCCGCAAGAAGAACGCCAATCACGGCAGCAAGGCCTGCGCCTGACCGCAAGCTGTCAGCAACCGGGGCGGGCGGCGAGAAACCGCCCGCCCCTCGGGTTCTCCGGAGCCGTCATGCCGAACGACAACGCCCTCCACACAGAGCCGGCCGTCCGGGCGCGGCAGCCCTGGTTCCCTGCCGGCCGCCCGGGTGTGGGAGCCCTTCCCGAGCACGCCGCCCGCACCGGGCTGGGCACGTGGTGGACCGATCACCCGTCGCGCCCTCGGGCCGCCTACGTCGCCTGCGCCGGCTACGCGGTCCTGGCCGGCGACCCGTGCGCCACGGTCCCGGCGGACCTCGCGCCGCTGGCCCACTGCTACGTTGCCGCCCCGGACCGCTTCCTGCCCCTGCTCGGCAGGGCGTTCGAGCGGATCGTGCCGTGGGAGCGCATGATCTGGGCGCATGATGCCCCGGTGTCTGCCGTCCGGCCGATGCCCGGCGCCGTCGTCCGCGCCGTCGTCCGCCCCCTCGTGCCCGCCGATGCGCCGGCCGTACGGGCTTTGGGCCCGGACCTCGCCTGGATCGCCGAGAGCTGGGGCGGCCCGTACGGCCTCGCCGCGTCAGGCCATGGCTGGGGCGCCTTCCGCGACGGGCTCCTGCTCTCGCTCGCCTGCACGTCCTTCGCCGGCAGCCGCTACGAGGACATCGCCGTGGCCACTCTGCCCGCCGCGCGCGGCCGGGGGTTGGCCTCCGCCTGCGTCCGCGCACTGTGCGCCGATATCACCGCGCGCGGCCGCATCCCGTCGTGGACCTGTTCCCGTGACAACCACCCCAGCCGCCGGCTGGCCGCGAAGTCCGGCTTCCGGCTGATCCACACGTACGTGCACTACGCACTCGGAGCACCGGTCGCCGATTGCTGACCCCCACCGGGGCCGCCGGGTCGCAGGCGCCCGGCGGCCACCCTCGTCCCGGCCGGTCGACACGGCCGCTGAGCCCCTGCGCGACCTCATCCGTCACCGGCTCGGGCTCACACGTCCCAGGTGACCGGGAGGCTCTTCACCCCGTAGATGTCCGCGGTCTCCGGGCGCAGGGCGACGTCCTCGGCCGGTACGGCCAGGTGCAGCGTGGGGAAACGGTTGACCAGCGCGGGCAGGGCGACCCGCATCTCGATGCGGGCCAGTTGCTGGCCCAGGCACTGGTGGATGCCGTGGCCGAAGGCCAGGTGGCCGCCGTCCTGCCTGCGGACGTCGAGCACGTGGGGATCGGCGAAGCGGTCGGGGTCGCGGTTGGCGGTGTTGTACGACAGGATCACCGTCGTGCCGGCCTTGATGCTCCGGCCGCCCACCTCGACGTCCTCCAGTGCCGTCCTCATGAACGACTTGGCGACGCTCAGATACCGCAGCAGCTCCTCCACGGCCCGGTCGGTGAGCGCGGGGTCGGCGCGCAGCGCGGCCAGTTGCTCCGGGTTCTGCAGCAGTGCGAAGGTGCCGAGGGCCAGCATGTTCGCGGTGGTGTCGAACCCCGCGGCCAGGAGAATCAGGCTGATCCCCTGCAGTTCCTCATCGGTCAGATCGCTGTCGGTGAGGTCGCTGAGCACGTCGTCGGTGGGGTTCGCGCGCTTGGCGGCCACCAGCTCCGCGAGGTAGACCTGGGTCGCGGTGTAGGCCGCTATCAACTCCTCGTCGCTCGTCTCCCCGCCCATGAACGTGTCGATCTGCTCCTGGAAGAAGCCCCGGTCCTCGTACGGCACTCCCAGCAGCTCGCAGATGATGACGGTGGGGATGGGCTTGGCGAACGCGGTCACCAGGTCGGTCGGTGGCCCTGCCTTCTCCATGGCGTCCAGGCACTCGGCGGTGATCTGTTCGACGCGCTCGGTGAGCTGTCGCATCCGCCGTACGGTGAACTTGCCCGCCAGCGGCTTGCGATAGCGGCGGTGCTGCGGGTCGTCCATGAGGAGGAACTCGCCGGGCGGTGCCGGAGGGACCTCGATGTCGCCGTAATCGATGGTCGGATGGTGGCGCATGAGCTCCTTGCGCGAGCTGAACCGCGAGTCGGCCAGGACGGACTTGACCAGGTCGTATCCGGTGATCAGCCAGCCCTGATGGCCATCGGGGAAGGGGTAGCGGCTGATCGGGCCGTGCGCACGGGCCTGGACCAGCTCTGCCGGCGGGTCGAAGGGGCAGCCGCGCTGACGCGTCGTCGGCAGCGTTGTGACGGTGTGGAGGGACTCGTTCATGGCCATTCCTCATCTCGCGACGGAACGCGTTTAACGCTTCTCGAAAGCTACGTTGCATTCAGAATTACGTCAATCGATGCAAATGCGTTTTACCTGGTAGCAGGCGCCAAATTGATGCAATGACGCTGAACTCGAATGCAACGATGCGTTGCAATGAATGACGGCGAAGGCAAATACTGACGGCATGCCAGGAGGACGGTTGACCCAGCAGGACCGCCAGCGCATCGCGGCCGGACTCGCCGACGGGCTCTCCTATGCGGAGATCGCCAGGCGGATCGAGCGGCCGACGTCGACGATCAGCCGGGAGGTCGCACGCAATGGCGGCCCCGGCGGCTACCGGCCCCAGGAGGCGCACCGGGCGACGGTCCAGCGGGCGCGACGAGGTACGCCGGCGCCCCCGCGCGCGGCCGATGTATCGGGCAGCAGGATGGAAGAGGAGATCGTCGAGCTGGCGGTCAGGTCGGGAATGCCGAGGATCACGGCGCGCGTGCACGTCGACTTGATGCTGTCCGAGGACGGCAGGCGCACCGCGGCCGAACTGACCTGCAGGCTGAACGTCAGTCCGGCCTCCGTCTCCGTGGCCGTGAACTATCTGGTCCAGCACGGCTATGTCCGTCGCGAACGCGATCCGCAGCGGCGGCGCGACATCTACGTGGTCGATGACGAGGCCTGGTACCACGCGATCGTGATCAGCGCGCGGCAGACGCTCGAGTCGGCGCAGGCCGCGATGGCCGCGGCGGAGACGTCCGGCCTCGACACGGCCGTGGGGGAGCGGCTGGCCAGAGCGGGGACGTTCCTGGAGCGAGTCGTCCTGGACATGAAGGCGTCGGCCGACCGCTGGCGAGCCCTCCTGACCTGACGGGTCTCAGTCGACCCACCGAAAGAGCCGGCAGCCGAATTCCTGTCGTCGGGCGTGCGCCGGCGCGTCCAGTACGAGCCTGACGCCAGGTATGGGGGAGACGGGCCGCCCCGAGCACTGTTGTGCGTGATCGGGGCGGCAGGGTTCGGTGGTTCGGTCAGTTCAGAATGCGGGTGCACGCCACGATCTTCACGCCACGCTTGCACGCGTGTACGGAGGCGAAGCAGTCGTTGGTGAACCGTCCGGTGGAGCCGTCGGAGAATCTGCAGAAGACCGGGTCGTAGTTGGCCGGACAGACGTCCGGGCACTGCTCGACGACCGGAACCGTCGCCGCCGGTGCGGCCTGTGCGGGTGCGCTGAACGTGAGTCCTGCCGCGCCGGCCAGCAGGAGGGTGGCGAGTGGAGCGACGAGCTTACGCATGGGAACACTCCTTCGTTCGCGGTGCCCCACGTCTATCAGCGGCCGTTGGGGGACCGTAAGCCGGTGGACAGCCTTCCGCCTGGCGCTATCCGGACATTTCCGTCCGTCGGCGGGTGCTCATGCGGCGCAGGCCCCGCCGGTCAACGCACGCACTTAAGCCTCGCAGTGGGGAGCAGCAGTGGCGTCGCCAGCAGGAGCACGGCGGCCAGGCCGATGGCCGTCCGCAGGCCGAGCAGGCCGCCCAGTACGCCCCAGACGGCCGTCAGGAGCGCGGTCGAGGCCTTGGTCGTCACCGCCCAGGCGGAGAGCGTGCGGGCGACCCGGTCGGTCGCGGTGCGCTCGAGGCGGTACGTTGCGGAGACGGGGTTGAAGATGCCGCAGCAGAAGATGAGCCCGAGCTCGACGCCGATGACCAGCAGCAGCCCACCGGTGCCCGGCCCCGGGAACGCCAGGCCGACGGGCCAGAGCGCGCGCAGCGTCCCGGCCGTGACCAGCACCCGGTGCTGCCCGAACCGGGTGACGAGCGGCCGGGCCAGCCGTGAACCGAGCAGCCCGCCGATCGACGGTGCCGCGAAGGCGAGGCCGTACTGCCACGGCGCGAACCCGAGTCGGCCGAGCATCAGGACGGCCAGCAGCGGCGAGGTGGCCATCACCAGCCCGTTGAAGAAGACGGTGTTGAAGAACAGCGGCCGCAGCGTCGGGTCGGCGAGGATGTACCGCCAGCCGTCGAGCAGGTCCCCGGCCCGCATGCGTGCGGCCTCCCGGTGCTCGGGCGGTGGCTCGTGCCCGCCCATCGCGCGGATGCCCAGCGCCGAGAGCAGGTAGCTGACCGCGTCGGCCACCACCGTCGCCACCGGACCGAGGAGCCCGATCGCCACGCCGCCCAGCGGCGGCCCGATGATCGTGGTCGTCCAGGCCGTCGACTCGAACCGGGCGTTGGCGACGAGCAGGTCCTCGGCCGGCAGCAGCGTCTTCAGGTACGCGCCGGAGGCGGCGCGGAAGGTGATGTCGGCCGCCGCGACGACGACTGATACCAGCAGGAGCTGAAGGAAGCTGAGCACGCCGAGCGCGAACGCCGCGGGGATCGTCAGCAGCGCGGCGAACCGCACCAGGTCCGTCCCGATCAGCACCGGCCGCTTGCGGCGGAACTCCACCCACGGGCCGAGCGGCACCGCCACGGCGGCGCCCACCGCAGCCCCCACGGAGGAGAGCGCGGCGACCTCGACCGGTCCGGCGTGCAGCACCCGGATGGCGATCAGCGGGAACGCGCCGAAAGCGAGCCACGTCCCGAGCGCGCTGGTCCCGTACGCTCCCCACAGCCACCCGAACCGCCGCCCCAGCCGATGTCGGGGCAGATACCCGAGCCGGTGCCCGCTCCTCATACCCGACGCCCCTTGCCGCTTACCCGCACAACCGATTCGTGATCGGAAGCATCAAAGCGAGCGCCATGTCCTGGGATCAAACAACCCCCACCCCACGCCGGGCCACCCTGCGCGCCCACCTCGCCGCCACAGCGTCCGGCCACGACGCCGCCGGGACCTGGACGCCGAGCTGGGTGATTCCTCGCTGAACGGTGGCCCCTCCGCCGCAATTAGCGGTGGTGGGGGTTCAGCAGTGCGGCGGCCGCAGTGATGAAGGCCGCGGATGCTTCCTTGGCCGCATGCCGCAGGGCGTCCAGCTCGGCGCGGCCGGTGGCATTGCGCAGGGCGTACGTGGCATCGGCGGCCTGCTGGGCGGGGCCGGCCAACTCGGGGACCAGGACTTGGAGACGGACGTGGGGCGCGGTGATCGCCGTCCGGGTGTCGTGGGACCTCGTCTGGGCCTCCAGCTGGTGCTCGGAGCCGGCCTCGATCAGGGCCAGCCGCTCCCGGTGGAACATCGCCGAGCGGTGCGCGTCCAGTGCGGCCGCGAAGTCGGTGACGGCGCCGAGCCGGTCCTGGCGGTGGGTGTCGGCGCGCTGCTCAGCGCGTGCGGAGACGGCGGCGCGGTGCTGAAGGAGTCCGGCGGTCAGGGCACCGGCCAGGGTGCCGATCACGGCAACGATCGAAGGCCACATGGACATGGGGTATCGGGTCCGTGGGCTTCAGCGCTCCGACAGCTCCGACGGAGCCTCCTGGACCACCCAGCCGTTGCCGTCCGGGTCCTCGAAGGACATGAACGAGTTCCAGGTGCCGCCCTTGCCGTCCTCCCAGCCCCTCGCGCCGACATGGCGGATGGGGGAGACGTCCACACCGCGGCCGACCAGTTCCTCGCGGGCCGCCTCGATGTCCGTGACACAGAGCTGGAGGCCTTGCAACGTGCCCGGGGCCATCACCTTCGTACCGGGTGCCGCGGGCATCCCCTGAAGCATCGCGACCGAGCACCGCGAGCCGGGCGGGGTCATCTGGACGATGCGGATGCCGGGGGCGACTTCGTCGTCGAGGTCGACCTTGAAACCGGCCTTGGCGGCGTAGAACTCCTTGGCCCGGTCCATGTCGGTGACAGGGATCGGTACGACTTCGAGCGTCCAGTTCATGAGAAGTCCCCTCAGAGGCGTCAGAGGGTCCACCTTCGCTCACGACCGAGCCACCGCGCATGCCGAATCGCTGATCCGTTCCAGCGCGGTTGCGTTCGGGCGTTCAGCGCTGGGCGATGAGGTGGAAGTGGCGGGCGACGCGCCGGTACGGGTCGATGTGCCCAGCCGCCCACTCGGCCTCCAGCATCCGGTCGAAGTCCTCGCCGACGGGCTCGTCACCGAGGTGGTCCGTGAAGCAGCGCACCCCGTACCAGCAGCGGGTGCGCACGTCGTGCTCGGCGAGGACGCGGGCGACCCGCTCCCGGCTCACGCCGCGGCTGACCACGTCGGGCCGGCCGTGCCCCACCGGGTCGCGCAGTGTCTCCAGGACAGCGGTCCAGTTCCGCTCCAGCCCCGGGCGCATGGCCAGGGCGGTGTGCTGCTTGGCGAGGACGGAGACAAGACCGCCGGGGCGCACACACCGGGCGAGTGCGCGCAGCAACGGGTCGGGGGACTCCAGGTACATCAGCACGCCGTGGCACAGCACCGCGTCCCAACCGGTGCCGGCCAGCCGCGGTGCCTGTTCACCGAAGCCGTGAAGGAAAGTGACGGTCCCTGTGGCGCCCGCCATGTGCGGCTTCCATGCCGAGCGTGCCCTGTCCAGCATGTCCGCGTCCGGATCCAGCACGGTGACGTGGTGGCCGCGTCCGGCCAGCATCCCGGCTTGGACGCCGGTACCGCCGCCGATGTCGAGCACGCGCCGAGGGGCATCCGGAAGGTGCTCGACCAGGGCTCGGTCGACGAGGTGGTGGCGGAGAACTCCCCGAAGCGTCGTGCTGTGGTGGGCGTATACGTCGGCGAGATCCTCACCGTTGCGGGAGGAGGTGATCCAGGTGTTCATCGGTTCTATCAGTTCTATCGGTTCTCCGTGATCAGGGCTCGGAAGCGGTCGCCCCCGCGAGTCGGGGCGCAACCGGTGGCGTCATGCCTCGTTTGACCGGATATGAAGAGACTCATGACCCTCGGGGTACTCGGCGTGGCCCTGTTCGGCGCGGCTGTCCCCGCCCATGCCGCCCCTGCCGAAGACGACACCCTGGGACCGGCTCGCGAGCTCGCCGGAGCCGCCGCGGACACCGTGTGCCAGACCGATCTGAAGAACGTGCCAGTGGCCAGCCAGTACAGCGGAGTCGTGGCGGGAGTCTGCAACAGCAGTCTGTGATCAGCAGTCTGTGATCAGCAGCATGTGACGAAACAAAGGATTAGGCCGGAGCGGGCTTCTCCCAGAGAATCCCCGCGTGAACGAAAACACCGACAGCGCCGCCTCCGCCCTCGTCGACGGCCTCCTGGCCGCGCTCGATCCGCTGCCGTACCCCCGGCGCGCTCGACACATCGCTCTGTGGGCGCGGGAGCGTGCCGCGGCCGGCGAACTGATCGCGGTCCTGGCCGAGCTGTCGGGGCGTGGGGCGTACGAGCACGGCGTCGCGGCGCTCGCCGCCTCGGTGGGCCGCGACACCCGCTGGCTGCAGGACCGGCTGGCCGACCCCGATCCGGTGGTGCGGGCGCGGGCCATGGCGGCGGTGCGCCAGGCGAGCGTTCCCGACGCCGCTGTCGTCGCGGCGCTGGAGGACGCCCCCACCGTCGTACGGCGCGCGCTGGTGCGGGCCGTGGTCGCCGGGCGGCGCACGGCCCTCGCCGACGCCCTGATCCGGCCCCTGCGCGAGCACTGGGGTGACGCCGAAGCGGCGCGGCTGCTTCCGGCCTGCAGCGCCGGGACGGTCACCGAGCTCCTGCCCGGCCTCTTCCACGCGATCGTCCAGTGGGAGAAACTCGCCCGGCACCACTCCTCCGCCCTCCTCGACGAGGCGGAACGCAGGCTCACGGCCGCCCGGTCCGAGGACAACCGGGAGATCTGGTGGCGCCTGCACGGCGCGGTCGTCGGTGCGGCCGTCGAAACGGCCCCCTCCCGTGTCCTCGACCTGCTCGAGCGGCTGTGCCCCGGGCCGCTGCCCGGCCAGGTGAGCGCACGACTGGGGCAGCTGGCGGCCGCCGACCCCGAGGCCACCCTCCGTGTGCTGCTCGCCCCTGGGCGCCAGGACACCGACCGGCTGTGGCTCCGCACGCCGGTACTGCGCACCCTCATACGGCACCGGCCGCCCGGTTTCGCCGACTTCGCCCGAGCGCTGTCCCGCAACGACCGGGCACTCGTCCGTCTGCTGAGGCTCATGCCGCCCTCCGAGCGCTCCGCGTGCTACGACACCGCGATGGGCGGACGGTCCACGCGTTTCGCGTTCCTCTCCGACGCCCTCCTCGGCGTGCTGCCCCGGGAGCGCCGGGAGGCCGAGGCACGACGGATGGCCGCACAGGCCCGCGAGCACGGGTCGTCCTGGCAGATGGTCCTGTCGGCCGTGTCCTTCCTGCCCGTCGCGGAGGGCCGCGAGGAGCTTCTGACCGCCACCCGCCGCTCCGAGGCCATGGAACGGGCGTACGCCTACCCGCTGCTGGTACGCAACGCCGCCCTCACGCGCGACCCGTCCGCCGTGACGGAGCTGCTCGCCGGCCTGCGGCGGCTGCGCAACGAACAGGAGCCGGTGCGAGCCGCCGCCCTGAAGGCGATCGCCGCGATCCGCCCCGCCCTGTTCGCCGCCGAGGCCGCCCCGCATCTGGAACGCCTCGCGACGGACGCCCTGGAGGCCCGGGACTTCTCCTGGAACGACCACTCCGCCCTGCACGGCCTGGCCCACGCTCTGCTGCGCGAGCACGCGTCCGGCACGGGCGAGGAGCTGACGGACTGGGCCTACCGCACGCTCGCACGGCTCCCCGGCGCCTCCGGAGGCTTCCGCGAGGAGAGCCTGCGCAAGGGCCAGGAGCACGAGCTGTTCGAGGCGCTGCGCCCCTCCCTCGAAGCGGCCGCCGGCCACGCCGACTTCACCGAGGTCATCCGCCTGGCCACGGCGCTCGGCGACCGCGCGCACGACATCGCGGGGCTGCAGGCGCTGCTGCGGCGCTGCGTCGAGCACGGCACCGCCGAGGACGGTCGCAAGGCCGCCGACCTCTGGCTCGACGATCCGCGTACCCGCGACGACCGGATCGTCGAACTGCTCGCCCTGGATCCGTCGACGGCCACGTTCCCCGCCGTCATCGGAGCCCTCGCGGTCCGCCGCACCGACCTGCTCGACGCCGTCCTCGGCGACACCCCGCCCTACGGCCGCTTCCTCACCAAGGACCGGCACTGGCTGCCGCCCATAGGCCGGCACACGGCCTTCTGGCTGCCGCGCCAACAGGCGGCCGCCGCAAGGCTGCTGGAGCGCGCGGTGGGGGACAGCAGCCTCAGCCTCGCCGAGCGCGTGTACGCGCTGCCCCTGGCCGCGTGGATCCCGGAGTACGGCACCGAACTGCTGGTGCGCTACGCCGGTGACGACAACGTGCCGATCGCCGAGACCGCGCTGGCGGCCCTCGGACGCACCACGGACCCGGGCCGTCACCTGCCGCTCCTGCTCTCCCACGTGGGCGGGGACCGGGCACGGGTCGCCGTCCCCGCCGCGTCCCGGGCAAGCCGGTACACCGCTCCGTCCGGCCTGTCCGGTGTGCTCCGCGACCTCCTGACCGCGGCCACCGGGGTGAAGGTGACCAGCCGGAAGGAGGCCGCGCGGCTCGCCGCCGTCCGGCTGCCCGCCGCGCAGGCCGTGGCCCTCCTCGCGGAGGCGATGGCCGCGCCCGGCCAGCACCACGACGTGCAGGCCGCCTGCGTCACGGTCACGACGGGACTGCTGGCGCACGAGGCCGCCTGGGGACTGCTGGAGTCCGCCGCGTCGGGACGCCGGGAGCTGCGCCGGGCCGTGCTCGGCCCCGCCCCCGGCACACTGCCCGAGCGGCACCGGTGCCGCTACGCGGGCCTGGTACGGACGGTGTGCGTCACCGACGACCCGGACCTCGCACGGCAGGGCTTCCAGGCGCTCGGAACGTGGTCGCGGTGGGCTCCCGACGCCGTGGACCTGCTCGTCGCCGCCGTCACCGACCTGGACAACCGGGCGAGCTGGCAGTCCGCGGCCCGCGCCCTGTGCTCCTACGTCGCCTACGCCCCGTCGGGCTCGCCCGACCTCGTCCCTCTCACCCGCGCCCTCACGGCACTGATGGAGGCGGACGCCCTCCCCGGCACGCCCGATGCCGAGGAGGACCGCGACCGGCCCGCCTTCCGGCGCATCCAGTACGTGACCACCGTCCTCGCCGAGCTGGGCGGCCGGCAGCGGCGCACGGTCGGAACGGCGGCGCCGGCGATCGCCGACCTCCTCACCGCCACGGGCCGCCACGCGCCCGAGGCCGCCGCCCTCCTGGTCCGTACGCTCGACCTGGGCGCGGAACCCGACGAGCTGACGGCACAGCTGACGCGTCTCGCCCGGGTCCACGAGGGCCGGCCCGCCCTCGCCACCCGCACGGCCGACACACTGACCACCCGCATCGGCAGGCGCGACGGCAGCGATACGGCACTGCTGCACGCCGCTGCCGCCCTGGCCGACGACGGGGAACACGCGGCCGGGCTGTTCGCCCTCGCCCTGACCGTGGCGGGCGGCCGCCGCGGCTACTGGAGCACGGCCTGGCGCGACCAACTGCGGGCCCTGCGCCGCCACCCGCACGCCGACGTACGGGACGAGGCGCTGAGGACGGTCACCGCGGAGGAGTGACATCGCGTCAGGGGGGAGGGACGGGCGGGAGGGGAGGGCGGCGACGTCCGCCCCCCCGGCCGCTCGTTCCCGGGCCGGTCGGACGAAGGGCGGCTCAGCCCGATGCGGCCTTCGCCATGCCGCTCACGACCGCTGATGCGGTGTCGCCGGCTCCCTCCGCGTGTACGGCCAGCGCCAACGGCCGGCCGTCCGGAGCGCGCGTCAAAGCCAGCGACCATCCGTCCCCGCCCGTGCGGTCCGACAATGCCGAGCGCAACTGAGTGGCAGTCTCCTGCTTGACGACCTGGCGGCCCGCAGGCGCGTACGCAAGGGGCTTCTGCACGCTGCCGTCGGCGTGCACCACCTTGTCCACCAGCCGCGGGCCGATCTGCTTGCCGCCGTTGGCGATGACGGCCATGACCCGTGCCATCTGCAGCGGCGTGGCCTTCGTGTCGCCGCCCTGGTCGTACGTGCCCGTCTCGACCTGTAGCGGCACCAGCAGATCCTTCTCGCCGAAGCCGAACGCTTCCGCCGTCAACCGCATCGCCTCTTGGCCCACTTCTGTGCCCATGTCCGCGAAGACCTCGTCGCACCCGTACCGCAGCGCCTGCCGGATCGAGGCCTTCGCGCAGTGACCCGTACCGCCCGGTCCACGCGTCGGCGTGTCCACCGTCGCGTACAGCCCCTTCTCCAGCGCCGCTGCCGCTACCACCACGTGGAAAGCCCGGCCCGCAGGGACCGGTTGTCTCAGGGCCCGGTTGAGCAGGGGCAGGTCCTTGCTGCGGGACAGTTCCTTCCAGGCCGCGGCATCCGCGCTCGCGGCGCCGGTGAAGCTCGACGGGTCGTACGACGGTGTGCTCATCAGCGCACGAATGCGGCCCGTCTCCGCGTCCAGAGCCGCCGCGGCTCCCTTCCGGCCGCGCAGACCCTCCGCGGCGGCGCGCTGCAGTGTCGGTTCGACGGTGGTCTCCACCGTGCCGCGGACGTCCCCGTAGATGCGCTCCAGCCCGTTCGACCCGAAGGCCATCGACCGGTACCCCGTCACCGCCACGTACAGCTCACCGTCCGTGTACGTGCGCCGGTACGGGGACTTGGCGTTCCCCGACGGTTCTGATCCTGTGACGGGCCGCCCGGCCACGAGGATGTCGACCAGGCCGTCGTGGGGCCTGGCCTTCGCCTGGGACGGCTGCGCCGCCGACGGCTCCTCCGACGCCTTCCCATCTGACGCGCACCCCGCCGCACCTACCGTCAACAGCGTCATCAAGGCCGTCGCGGTCATCGCGGTCATCGCCGTCCGGCGTCGGGTTGTCGTAGACATGATCGTCATCCTAAGGGCGGGGTTTCGTGGGGCGGCTCTGCCGTGACTGCCATGAACGGTGGGCGGGGCGTCGAAGGGGGCGGAGTGTCGGGGCGCGCGGTCGGCGGTGGGCGTCGACCCGGTTCTCCCGAAGGGGGCGCCGGCCGTCGAGTCAGCTGGGCGGCCCCCTTCCGTAGATACCCCCAGGGGGTATATATTTCTTCTTGTCGGAACGGCGCCGGGCAGCACCCGGCACCCCCTCCGTAAGGCATCGCACCTGCGTCCCGAAGGAAGTAGCCATGACCTCCCAGACGAACTCCGGCTCCTGCTGCACCCCGGCCGGTACCTGCGGCACCGGCACCACGGCCGCCGTCCAGGACAGCGGCGTCACCACCGTCTACAAGGTCACCGGCATGACCTGCGGACACTGCGAGGGTTCGATCTCGCAGGAGGTCTCCGCGATAGCCGGCGTGACCTCCGTCAAGGCCGTGGCCGCCACCGGCCTGGTCACCGTGGTCTCCGCCGGCCCGCTGGACGACGAGGCCGTGCGCGCCGCCGTCGACGAGGCGGGCTACGAGCTCGCCGGCCGCGCCTGAGCAACACCCCTCCCCGGTATCCCCGCCGGGCCGTGCCGCTCCACTGATATGGCGGCCGCACGGCCCGGCTCTTCTCCCAGGAGCAAGCCCCATGACCAGCATCGCCCCGGAACAGGCGACGCCCGCCATATCCGCTTCCGAAGTCGAGCTCTCCATCGGCGGTATGACCTGCGCCTCGTGCGCGGCGCGCATCGAGAAGAAGCTCAACCGCCTCGACGGCGTCACGGCGACGGTCAACTTCGCCACCGAGAAGGCCAAGGTCGCCTACGGGCCCGGTGTCGAGATCACCGACCTGATCGCCACGGTGGAGAAGACCGGCTACACCGCCCAGGAGCCGCCGAAGCCCGCGGCCCGCGGAGAGGCGGAGGTGGCCGCCCCGGGCGGGGCCGATGAAGCGACCGGTGGCGAAGTCGGCTCTTTGCGGCAGCGCCTGCTGGTGTCGCTGGCGCTGTCGGTGCCGGTGGTGTTGATGGCGATGGTGCCGGTCCTGCAGTTCGACAACTGGCAGTGGCTGTCGCTGACGCTGGCCGCGCCGGTGGTGGTGTGGGGCGCGCTGCCCTTCCACAAGGCGGCGTGGACCAACGCGCGGCACGGTGCCGCGACGATGGACACGCTGGTGTCGATCGGCACGCTCGCCGCGCTCGGCTGGTCGCTGTGGGCGCTGTTCTTCGGCCACGCCGGCATGCCGGGCATGCGACATGGCTTCGACTTCTCGGTCTCGCGTGCGGACGGCTCGTCCTCCATCTATCTGGAGGCCGCGGCCGGGGTGACCGCTTTCATCCTGGCCGGCCGCTACCTGGAGGCGAAGTCCAAGCGGAAGGCCGGCGCCGCGCTGCGGGCGCTGCTCGAGCTGGGCGCCAAGGACGTGGCCGTGCTGCGCGGCGGACGGGAGATGCGCATCCCCGTGAGCGAGCTGGCGGTGGGCGACCGGTTCGTCGTACGGCCCGGCGAGAAGATCGCCACAGACGGCACCGTCGTCGAGGGCGGCTCCGCCGTCGACGCCTCGATGCTGACCGGTGAGTCCGTGCCCGTGGACGTCACCGTGGGCGACGCCGTCACGGGCGCCACTGTCAACGTCTCCGGCCGCCTCGTCGTCGAGGCCACCCGGGTCGGCTCCGACACCCAGCTGTCCCGCATGGCCAAGCTGGTGGAGGACGCGCAGAACGGCAAGGCCGCAGTGCAGCGCCTCGCCGACCGCATCTCCGGGATCTTCGTGCCCGTTGTCCTGCTCATCGCCCTCGGCACCCTGCTGACGTGGCTGTTCGTGACCGGGGACGCCACCGCCGCGTTCACCGCCGCCGTGGCCGTGCTCATCATCGCCTGCCCCTGCGCCCTGGGCCTGGCCACTCCGACCGCGCTGATGGTCGGCACCGGCCGCGGCGCCCAGCTGGGCATCCTCATCAAGGGCCCCGAGGTGCTGGAGTCCACCCGCCGCGTCGACACCGTCGTCCTGGACAAGACCGGAACTGTCACCACCGGCAAGATGGCCCTGCACGAGGTGATCACCGCCCCCGGCGTAAGCGAGCACGAGCTGCTGCGGCTGGCCGGCGCGCTCGAGCACGCCTCCGAGCACCCCATCGCCCGCGCCATCGCCGACGGTGCCGCAGCCCGTACGGGCACGTTGCCCGTCCTCGAGAGCTTCGACAACGTCGCCGGGCTGGGTGTGCAGGGCGTCGTCGAGGGCCACGCGGTGCTCGTGGGCCGGGAGAGGCTGCTGGCCGAGTGGGTGATCGAGCTGCCCGCCGAGCTGGCCGCCGCCAAGGCCACCGCCGAGGCCGAGGGCCGTACCGCCGTGGCCGTCGCCTGGGACGGCGAGGCCCGTGGCGTCCTCACCGTGGCCGACGCGGTCAAGCCCACCAGTGCCCGAGCGATTGCCGAACTGCGCCGGCTCGGCCTGACGCCGGTGCTGCTGACCGGTGACAACAAGGCCGTCGCCGAGGCCGTCGCCCGTGAGGTGGGCATCGACGAGGTGATCGCCGAGGTCCTGCCGCAGGAGAAGGTAGACGTCGTCAAGCGCCTGCAGGCCGGGGGACGTTCGGTCGCCATGGTCGGCGACGGCGTCAACGACGCGGCAGCCCTCGCCACCGCCGACCTGGGCCTGGCCATGGGCACCGGCACCGACGCGGCCATCGAGGCCGGCGACCTCACCCTCGTCCGCGGCGACCTCCTCGTGGCCGCTGACGCCATCCGCCTCTCCCGCCGCACCCTCGCCACCATCAAGGGCAACCTCTTCTGGGCCTTCGGCTACAACATCGCCGCCCTCCCGCTCGCGGCGGCCGGCCTGCTCAACCCGATGATCGCCGGTGCGGCCATGGCCTTCTCCTCGGTCTTCGTCGTCACCAACAGCCTCCGGCTCCGGCGCTTCAAGTAAGCAAGTGCCTCTTCCCGGTCAATCGACAGGCCCCGGCTTCAGCCGGGGCCTGTCGATTCTCTCGTTGGGGTCACGTCATGGCGTGGGTCCGTCGTCGGTCCGAGTCGTCAGTGACGTCACGAGATGTCGAAGGCGCTCGCGCGGGTCGGGACCGTCCGGCCATGCGGTCATGAGGAGGTGGTGTGCCGTGGCGACCACTGCCAGGGCCAGCGCGGCGCAGTCCTCGCTGCCGGGGACGCGTCCGAGGCGCTGTTCGGCCTGCAGGTAGGCGGCGATCGACGTCTCGATGGCGTTCAGACCGGGGGCGCCCTGCTGCCAGGCTCCCCGGATGCGCGCCGTGGCCGTGGGACGGGCCAGGGCGAGTGCGGTGATCGCCGGCCCGCTGGAGCCGAGCAGTGCCAGTGCCGCATCGGTGAGGTTCTCGGCGACGGTGCGCTCACCCGCCCGTGCGGGAAGGGTGGCGGCTCCCTCGGCGAGCTGTCGGAACCGGTGGAGCACCAGCTGGGCCACGAAGTCGTCGAGGTCCTCGAAGTGGTTGTGCAGCAGACCCTTCGCGCATCCGGCTTCGCTGGTCACGGCCCGGCTGGTGAGGCCGCCCGGACCTTCACGGGAGAGGACTCGCTCCGCCGCCTCGAAGAGCCGTTCCCGGACTCCTGTGATCGCTACGCCTCGTGGAGACATCGTGCTTCCTTCCCGGCACCGCGGAAGTGCTTGCCGTGGACCCCTAGCCAGTATGGGCGCTTGCCCATACTCTATGGGCAAGCGCCCATACTACTCGCCGTACAGGCGACGCGACGGGGGAGTTCTGCATGCGAGCAGTTGTCAATACCGAGCAGGAGCAAGCGTGGAACGGTGATGAGGGGCGTCACTGGGCCGCTCACCACGACCGCTGGAACGCCGTGAACGCCGGCTTCAACGAGCCGCTTCTCACAGCCGCCGCGATCGGCCCCGAGGACCGGGTGCTGGACATCGGCTGCGGCGCGGGCCAGACCTCGCGGCTGGCCGCGCGCCGGGCGGTACGAGGCCGCGTGCTCGGCCTCGACCTGTCCGGGCCCGAACTCCGCCTTGCCCGCGACCTCGCGGCCCGGGAGGGACTGGCGAACCTGGCCTTCGAGCAGGGCGATGCCCAGGCCCATCCCCTTCCGCAGGGCGGCTTCGACATCGCCATGAGCCGGTTCGGCATCATGTTCTTCGAGGATCCCGTCGTCGCCTTCGCCAACATCGGCCGCGCCCTGCGGCCCGGCGGCCGGCTCGCCTTCGTGACGATGGCCGACCCCGCCCGCAACGACTGGATACGGGTGATCGATGCCATGAGCGCGCACGCGCCGATACCGGACCTCACCACCACCGCCGGCGAACCCGGCATGTTCTCCCTCGCCGATCCGGCGCGCATCCGCGACGTCCTCACAGGAGCCGGCTTCCGCCCCCCGGCCATCACCCCGGTCGAAGCACTCCAGAACTGGGGGCGCGACGTGCAGGACGCGGCCGGTTTCCTCCTCGGCACCGGTCCCGTCCGCTTCCTCCTCGACCAGCTCGCCCCGGACGTCGCGCACCGCGCCGGAGCAGCGCTCACCGCCGCCATGCAAACCTACGCCCGGCCTGGGGCAGTCCACTTGCGCGGCAGCGCCTGGCTGGTCACTGCCACCCGCCCCTGACCCCGCGGTGTGAAGTATCCGGTGTTCTTGGACCGTGCGTGGTTCTCTCCACTCCTGGAGGGTGCGAGGCCCTCGTCATCGGTCACCGGCAGGCGACGGCCCCCACTCCGGGCACCGGATGCCCGGCTACGACCGCTGCTGCGGCCGGGTATCACCTGGCGTCGCGGTGGCGGCCGCCCCACCCTCCGTCGACCGCGCCGGTTCCCGGCGTCGGCTGGTAGAGGTTGCCATGGGTGGCCGGCGCCGGCTCGTCGGGGGAGAAGTGCGAGGCCCGAGTCCGGCGCGCCGCCATACGCTCGACCAACGCCGGGCTCAGGCGGGAGCCGACCAACGCCAGGAGACCTGTCGCTCCGATCGGGACCTCGCGGCGCGGGACGCGCACCACGTTCACGATGGCACGCGCGACACGCTCGGCACGGTAGACGGGAGGCATCGCCACAGGCCTGCGGCCGGTGTGGTTCGCCGCGTGCTCGAACAGGGGCGTGTCAACGGTGGCCGGCAGCACGGTGCACACATGGATGCGCTTCTCGCCCTCCAGCCACAACTCCTGCCGCAGCGCGCTGCTCAGCGCCCGTACGGCGTGCTTGGACATCACGTAGGGATGGTCGTAGGGCATGGTGAGCAGACCCAGGACGGAGACGACGTTGACGAGTGTCCCGCGGCCCTGCTTCCGCATCACCCGCAACGCAACCCGGGCCCCGTGCACGCACCCCATGACGTTGACGTCGAGAACTCTCCGGAAGTCCTCCATGGGCACGTCGCCGAACGCCCCGTAGACGGAGACGGCAGCAGCGTTGATCCACGCGTCGATACGCCCGAAGCGCTCGACGGCACGCTGGGCGAGCCGGTCGACCGCGTCGGCGTCGCTGACGTCGGTCGCCACGACGAGCGTCCGTGTCCCACGCCGCCCGCTGCAGCTGTTCGCGGCCGCCCGGAGCGCCACCTCGCTCCGCGCAGCCAGCACCACCGCGCACCCCTGCTGCGCGAAAGCCATGGCGGTGGCCCGCCCAATGCCGCTGGAGGCCCCGGTCACCACCACGACGGAATCACGTATCCGCACCGTGGCCTCCCTTGCCCGGCCATGCCGGTGCCTGCCGGTGCCTGCCGGAGTGCCTGAGCACCCGTGACCTCACGGCAGGCGGTGGGTCGGGAGGCGCACCCCTTTCACCAGCCGACGGTCCCATCGGGCGGCCGCAGGCGCATGCCGATCGGGTCCACCAGGGTTAATCCCATGCGGTGCCGCGCTCAGCCCGTCACCGGGGAAGGCCCTTTCCTGCTGGTCACCGGGCCGTCAGGATCGACGCGATCACCGCGGGGGCGGGAGGGCCGTCGAGGAGGCGGCGCAGTTCCGTCACTCCTGTGGCCCGCTGCTGCGGTGAGAGGGCGAGGTACTGCTCGATGCGTTGGTTGAAGGTTCTGCGGAACCGCGCGTAGAGGCGGTCGTCCTCCAGGATCCGGCCGGCGACGGCTACGAGGGCCTGGGTGCCCGAGTAGTCGTCCTCGGGCAGGGGGTGGCCGGGCAGGACGTCCGTGAACCGGGCCGCCAGGCGTCCAAATAGGGTGTCGGCGAGGTTCCGGACGGTGAATGTGTGCGCGTAGTGCTGTTCGTGGAGGGCCAGAGGGAACCGGCCCAGGAGCGTGGTCTCGTGGAGTGCCGACAGGCCGGGAGCGAGGAAGGAGTGCGGTGTTCTCGCCACGTGACGCAGAAGCTCGCGCTGGGGCAGGAGGCGGCGGTCGACGTGTTGCCGGGAGGCGGTGCGGAGGACGGTGGCACGAGGGCCGGTGTACGGGCCGCCGCAGAGCAGGACGCGGGTGAAGCGGGGCCAGTCGGTGAGCATGTCCGGAATCCAGCGGTGGATGAGCTGGAGGTATGCGTTGTTGGCTTCGAAGTCCAGGAGGAAGTTCTTGAAGCCGCCGGTGTTGATCAGTAGGTCGTAGTCCGGTTCGCCGGTCGCCGGTTCGTCCGTTCCTGTTTCCGTTTCCGCTGCCTTGATGCCTTCCAGGTCGACCAGCGGGCCGGTCAGCAGCATCGTGTGGTCCGTGCCGGCACCACCGGTGAGCTCGGCGATGCGCCGGGAGACGCCGGGGAAGTTCTGGACCACACTGTGGTCGGCCAGTAGGTGGGCGGCGAGGACACGTTCGTGTGGCGAGAGGCAGGACAGGTGGTGGCGGGCCGCCGGTAAGGAGGTGCGGGGCAGGGTCGCGCACAGCTCGTGGATCCGCGTCAGGGGGGTGCGGTGCTGCCAGAAGCCGAACAGGCAGTCCACCAGGAGCACCGGTCGGCGTGCCACGAAGGCGCGCAGCACGAGATCGGCGTCCATGGCGGAGATGACGTAGTCGCTGTTGGCCATCAGGCGATCGAGGGATGGCACGGAGGCGTGCTCGTGCGGCTCGTTGATCTCGTGGACGGCGTTGAAGGCCGCGGCGTTGCGGTGGGCGAACGCCGCCGAGATGCTGTCTCCGACGAACACCCGCTCGTGCACCCGCTCATGCCCGGACAGCAGCCGGGAGACGGCGACGAGGACGGAGGCGGGGCCGAAACCGCAGTTCTGGGCTCCCATCAGGATGCGCATGGGGGTCAGCTGGGCGTGGCGGCGTGCGGGGACAGCGAGGACCGCGCCTCGGCCAGGATCCCGGCGAGCTGCGTGGCGAAGGCGGCGGGGCATTGGGCGTAGCCGACGTGTCCGCCAGGGAACGCCACCAGTTGCCGACCGAGCCGCTGCGCGATGGCGACTGCCGGTCGGTGTACGTCGTAGGTGCTCGATTCCCGGCCGCCGGCCATGACGATGCTGTCCGCCACGGCCTCCAGCGCGGCGAGGTCGGGCACGCAGCGGGAGGACGGCAGCATCACGTGAGCCAGGAAGAATTCGTTGTTGTCGGCCGCTTCGGGCAGCTGTGGGGCCCGCCTGCCGCCGAAGAGGGACCGGAGACTGTCCAGGGCTGCCGGGCTCCCCTCCCGTTGGAACGTCGCGTACACCTCGTCGAAGAAGACGGCGTACTGTGCCGCGTCCGGCAGCAGCCCCATGGCAGGCGGTTCATGCACGACGGCCAGCCGCACCCGCTGCGGATCGCGGACCATGAGCTCCAGAGCGGTCAGCCCGCCGGCACAACTGCCGAACACCCGCACGGTCTCACCGTCCCGGGCGAGGAGGTCGAGCAGCCGCGCGGCGTCGTCGGCCTGGGTGCCGAGCCATGGTTCGGGCGGAGGCCCGTCGAGGCGGCTGCGGGAGATGCCGCGTGGGTCGTAGGTGACGACGCGGTGGCCGGCCGCGAGTTCGCCGGCCAGGTCCCGGAAGACCTCGGCGTCGGAGGCACCGCCCGGGATGAGCAGCAACAGCGGCCCTGCTCCACGGACTTCGAAGTACAGGCGTGCGCCCGGCACGGCCAAGGTGCCGGTCTTCAGCGTGTCCATCTCTCTCCAGCTCGCTTCGGCGCGGGCCCTGGGGAGGGCCGGTGGGGCGGCACGAGGCTACGCGTGGGCCGCCTGGCGCGGACAGGGGCAGGCGTGCGCGCCGGGGAGTGCGCGGTTCCCCGATCCCTGGCATCCGCCGGTGCTCCGGTGTGCCTGTCTGCGAACCGTGCAAGCGGGGCACTGTGTGCCTCATGGCCTTGACTGTGCAGAGATCGTCCGTGACGAAGCGCGGGAGGCGGCTGCGTGTGGTCGCTCTCGCGGCCGCTGTGATGTTCGGCGCGGCCGCTCCCGTGGTGCCGGCGTCCGCCCACCCCCGCGACTCCGGGCTGTTGCAGTGCCAGGGAACGGAGTCCATCAGCTACCACCCGGCGGTCACCCTCAAGCCGCGACACGTGCGCGTCACGGTCGACGGGCGCTTCACCTCCTGCACCGGGGGCCGGGGTGCGGTGCGCAGCGGTGGCTACCACGAGGAGTTCACGCTCTTCACGGGATGCAACAACCTTCTCGACGGGTTCCGAGCCCGCCGGACCTACAACTGGAACACCGGCGACTCCAGCACCGCCGACATCATCGGCAGCAGCACCGCCGTGGCAGGCCAGGTCGTCACCCCGGTCACCGGCACCATCACCCACGGCCGCTTCCACGGCCGGAAACTGCTCCAGGTCATCCCGGTGCCACAGCCGGGCGCGCTGCAGTGCCTGGCGGGCGGCGTCAGCGGCGCCACCGGGGTGACGACGTTGACGATCCTGTAGCCCGGCGGGCACCGCGGGTCAGGAGGCGGTGGGGGCGTCGGCCACGCGGCGGTCGCCGTCGTTGTTCTCCTGCCAGAAGCGGTACACCTCGACGGCGTCCTCGCGGGCCTCGTAGCGCATCGGCAGGCGGCGCTCGTCCCACGGCTTGGCGAACTCCTCGTAGAAGGTGTTCAGCTCGAAGTACTTGCGGTCGTCGACGTAGTGGGGCTCGTAGGCGTCGCGGGTAGTGAGGAAGACCACCTCGTCGGGGGAGCAGTAGTAGAGCGAGCCCAGGCACATCGGGCAGGGGTGGGCGAGTACGTAGATGGTGGTGCCGGTCAGGTGTTCCGTGCCGAGCTTCGTACAGGCCTCGCGGATGGCGAGGATCTCCGCGTGGGCGGTGGGGTCGTTGGTCTGGGCGACCTTGTTGGGGGACTCGGCGAGGATCTCGCCGTCCTTGACGATGACGGTCGCGAAGGGGCGGCCGCCTTCGGCGACGTTCTGCCGGGCGATGTCGATGGTGCGCTGCGCGAAGTCCATGAATGCCTCCAAAGGGAGCGGGGCCGGCCCGCGGGAGCGGGTGGGAGAGCGGGAAGTGGGAGGGGCGGGAGCGAACGGGCCGGAAGGTCCTGCTTCCGGCCCGCTCGGCTACCGGTGGGCCCGGGTGTGTCAGAAGGGCTTGGTCGGCAGGTACTTGCCGTCCAGGGTGATGACGGCGCGCTCGCCGCCCTCGGGGTCGGCGACCTTCTTCACGTCCAGCTTGAAGTTGATCGCGGAGATGATGCCGTCGCCGAACTGCTCGTGGACCAGGGCCTTGAGGGTGGTGCCATAGACCTGCAGCATCTCGTAGAAGCGGTAGATGGTCGGGTCGGTGGGGATGCCGCCGGGGATCGAACCGCGGGTGGGGATGGTCTGGAGCAGCGTCGCCGCGTCCTCGTCGAGGCCCAGCAGCTCGGCGACGGCCTCGGCGGAGGCCTTCGGCAGGGGGTGCTGGCCGAGGACGGCGGCGGTGGTGAAGGCGACCGACAGGCCGGAGGCGTCGGCGATCTGCTGCCAGGTGAGGTCCTTGCGGACCTTCGCCTCCACGGCCTGGACGGCCAGGGCCTGGCGGGCGGTGGGGTCGAACTGGGCGTGCACCATGAGAGGGCTCCTTTTCTGGGGGTGCCGGCCCTCGCGGGAGAGCGCGGGAGCGGCAGGTTCGTGGGTGTGGTGGTCCGGGTGTGGCGCGTTGCGCGGCACGGCCGGATCAGCGCCTGGGGGCCGGGCCCCGGCATGGGGTGTGGGCAGGGCCTGGGTCAGGACGCGAGAGCGGTGCCAGTGCCGGTGAGGTCGAGGGCTTCGACGCGCCCGGTGGCGATGTCGAAGACCCAGCCGTGCAGCGTCACCTTCTGCTCGGCCAGCGCACGGGCGACGGAGGGATGGGTGGTCAGGTTCGTCAGCTGCGCGTAGACGTTCTGGCGGACCAGGGCGCCGACCTTCTCCGGTCCGGCCGGCAGGTCGGCGGTACGGGCCACGGCGGCGTCCGCGTGCCGCAGCCAGTCGGCGACCACCGGCGCGCCGCTGAGGTCGTGGCCTTCGGCCAGGGCGGTCATTGCGCCGCAGGCGGAGTGCCCGCACACCACGATGTCGGTCACGCCCAGCACGGCGACGGCGTACTCGATGCCGGCCGTGACCCCGTTGGCACCGGGGGTGTAGGCGGGTACGAGGTTTCCGGCGGTGCGGATGACGAACAGCTCGCCCGGTTCGCCCTGGGTGATCAGCTCGGGTACGACACGGGCGTCCGAGCAGCCGATGAACAGCGTGTGCGGCGTGTGATGCCCGGCGAGGTGGGCGAACAGGCCCGCCTTGTCCGGGAAGACGTCCCGCTGGAAACGCGCGACGCCCTCGGCGAGGTCTGGCATGGGTCACTCCCTTCGGTGGTGGCCGGACCCGTGGGCCCGACGAGATCCACCATGCATGACCTGCGTCTATAGTGTCCAAGAGTTGCTGACCATGACTCCTATTGCTGGTGTCTATAGTTGCCTGCATGGCCACTCTGGAGCTTCGCCATCTGCGCTATCTGCTCGCCGTCGCCGAGCACGGGAACTTCACCCGTGCCGCCGAAGAGCTGCACATCTCCCAGCCCACCCTGTCCCAGCAGATCAAACAGCTGGAGCGCACCCTGGGTGTGCAGCTACTCGACCGCACCGGCCGCACCGTACGGCCCACCGACGCCGGCCAGGTCTACGCGGAGCACGCCCGCCGGGCGCTGCGGGACCTGGCCGCCGCCGAACGGGCCGTCCATGATGTGCAGGACCTCTCCCGCGGCCATCTACGCCTCGCGGTCACGCCGACGTTCACCGCCTACCTCGTCGGTCCGGTCATCGCCGAGCTCCACGCCCGCCATCCGGGCATCACCCTGACCGTCACGGAGGCGCCCCAGGACCGCATCGAGGCCGGCCTGGCCGGCGACGAGGTCGACCTCGGCATCGCCTTCACCGGGCCCCACCCGCCCGGCATCGCCGCCACACCGCTGTTCACCGAGACCCTCAGCCTCGTCGTCGCAGCTGCACAGCACGCCGCCGCCGACGGCCGGCCGTTGCCGGTCCAGGCCCTCGACCAGAAGCAACTGGTACTGCTCAGCAGCGACTTCGCCACCCGGGGCCACATCGACGCCTACTTCACCCGCCACCGCGTCCACCCGGGCATCACCGTGGAAGCGAACTCCATCCAGGCCCTCACCGAAATCGTCCAGCGCACCGGCCTGGCCACCGTCCTGCCCGACGCCATCACCCACGACCACCCCCACCTCACCCCCGTCCCCCTCGACCCACCCCTGCCCACCCGCACCGTCACCCTGCTCACCCGCGAGAACGCCTACCAGTCCGCCGCCGCCCGCGCCTTCACCCGGCTCATCCACGACCACGTCGCGAGCCGCGCCTATGCCCCCGCCTGACGGGAGACGACCGCCTGCCCTGTGGCGGGTTGACCAGGGTCTGTGGGCTGACCCACGGCCGAAACCCGCGCTCGCGGCGGGCGTGTGGCGCGCGAGGGGCTCTTGACGCGGACCTGTCGCACGGGCTTCCAGCCCGGCACTGTCCTTCAACACATGACCGGGTTGCCCGTGCACTGGTAGCCCGACCTCCGGGGCAGGGGGTGGGCCTGCGCGGCAGGCCGGCCTGGCCGGTGTCTCGTTCGCGGTCTTCCGCTCGGCGGGCCCGCCCTGTTCCCATTCCGGGAATGGTGAAGGACATGACGGCCGATGTGGTGATCGCAGGGAACGGCGTGCTGGGCCTGTCTGTTGCCGTGGAGTCGGCGTTGAGGGATCCCGCCCTGCGGATTGCCGTGGTCGGCCCGCAGGCGCGTCCCGGGGCGGCTTCCGTGGCGGCCGGGGCGATGCTCAACTGCTTTGCCGAGGTCACGAGGCGTACCGGTGAACATCCCGCGTCCGGGGCGAAGTTCGCGTTGGCGCGCGAAGCGGCCCACTTGTGGCCGGCCTGGCTGGAACGGCTCGCGGAAGTGGGGCGGCACGCGGCGGTTCCCGTCAGGGTCGCCCGGGGAACCCTCGTCGTGCTGGGTGCGCGTTCCACCGATGACGGTGTGGGGAGCATGCGGGCGATCCGTGCGGCTGCCCAGGAGCACGGCGAGCCCTTCCAGGACGTGGATCCCTACGGGATCGGCTTCCTGGAGCCGGAGGCGGGCGACCAGCCCGTGGACGCGCTGTACCTGGAGAACGAGGGGGCGGTCGACGCCCGGCGGGTTCTCGGGGCTCTGGACGCCGCTGCGTCCGGCCTCGGCGTCACGCGCGTCGCCGACGAGGTGACGTCCCTGGTGACGGCCAGGGGCGCGGTGACCGGGGTGCGGCTGTTCTCGGGAGCGACACTCGAGGCGGGAGCCGTCGTCCTGGCGGCGGGTGCGGCGACCGGGCACCTGATCGAGCAACTGCCCCCGGGCACGGTGCAGCCGATGCTGAATGGGACGGGCGTTGCGCTGGATACCCAGCGTGTGCGGGGCGAGGCCGTACCGTACGTCGTGCGCACGCCCACCCTCGTCGGCGGCTGCGGGCTGCACGTGGTGCCGCTCGGGGACGGGGCCGAGTACCTGGGCGCGACCAACCACGTGCGCGTCGACGTACCCGCGGGACCGCGGCTGGGGCTCGTCCAGGCGCTGCTGTCCGGCTTCATCGCGCAGTTCGACCGGAACATCGCGTTCTCGGCCGTGCGGTGCTGGCACTACGGCCTGCGGCCGGTCACGCTGGACACCTTTCCGCTTCTGGGCCGCGCGCCGCTGCCGGGTCTGTTCTTCGCGACGGGGACCTATCGGGACGGTTTCCACAGCTCCCCTGCGATCGCCCGCTACCTGGCCGGGCTTCTGACCGGCGCCGCGGGCCCGGAGAACGACCCGTACGCGGTCTTCGCGCCCGGCCGGAGGCCCATCGAGACGATGACGGTGGACGACGCGGCGGAGCGCTTCGCGGAGATGGCGCTCCTCGTCGCCGTGGAACGCGGTATGCGGCTGCCGTACATCTTCGACACGGAACCGATCGCCACAGCGTGCCGACAGCTGGCGCGCGAGTGCGTGGAACGGCTCGGCGTCCCGGTCGCGCTGGCGCCGGAGGTCCTCGGCGCAGTGTCCGAGGCCGAAGCGGACCGGGTCCGGCAAGTGGCCGACTATCTCGGTGCTGCGGCCGCCTGTCCCTGATCACCATGGCACGGCGGGAGCGGACGCCTCGTCAGACCGTCCACCTCCGGCCCCCCTGCCACGGTCGGCCGTACCGTACCTCGCACTCCAGCTCCGGGCCGGGTGGTTCCGGCTCGTCCGGTGGTTGTCCGGTCGCTCTCTTCAGGCTCATGCACACGACGACGGTCCGGGGCGACTACGTGAAGGCCGTCTCTTCTGCGCGCCGGTGTCCGAACCTTGGGTATGCGCCTGCTGCGGGGCCGTTCACCGCAGCGGTTCTTGCTCAACGCCGGCAATGACTGCGGTGACGACTTTGCCGACGTCTCCGGCCTCTGGCGGGATGCCTTGTCGGTCGGCGAACAGCATGTGCGCGGCTCCGACGAGAGTGGGAGCGAGTGTGCCGACGTCAGCATCCGCACGGATGCGGCCGAGTTCACGCTCGGCAGTGAGGTAGGAGGCGATCGCGGTCGCGGCATCGGTCAGGATCGGGACGCCGGCGGGCCTGACCTCGCGCAGTCGCGCGCGCAGGCCGTCCCGCGAGGTGACGAGGCTGACGACAGCCACCGCAACCGACTCGAAGAGATCCAGCAATACCTGGGTGAGGTTGTGGGCGACCGTGCCGGTTCCGGCGGACTCGCGCAGGGCGGCGGCCTGGTCGTCGATACGGGCGATGCGGTCCAGTACGAGCTCGGCGAGGAAGACGTCGAAATCGGCGAAGTGTCGGTGCAGGACGCCCTTGGCGCAGCCTGCCTCCGTGGTGACCGCCCGGCTGGTGAGCGCGCTCGGTCCGTCCCGGAGCAGGACGCGCTCGGCGGCGTCGAACAGTTGGCCGCGCACGTCGCGGAGGGCTACTCCCGTGGGCATCGTGCAACTCCTTGTTTTCTCGACCGGCCCGTTCGGATTGACGAGTGGGCATGTGCCCACTGATAGTGGGCACATGCCCACTCTACCTCCGGAGCGAGCTCCTCGCTCAGCACACGCGTCCCATGAGAACCGGCAGTTAGCGGAGTCGTTCGGCTCGGACGCCGAACGCTACGACCGGGCTCGGCCCGGCTACCCCCAAGCGCTGGTGGACCGGATCGTTGCCGCCGGCCCCGGCCGTGATGTCCTGGATGTCGGCTGTGGCACTGGCATCGTGGCCCGGCAGTTCGAGGCCGCCGGATGCCGGGTGCTGGGTGTCGACGTCGACGCTCGGATGGCCGACCTGGCACACCGGCGCGGACTCGACGTCGAGGTCGCGGCGTTCGAGGCCTGGGATCCGGCAGGACGAAGGTTCGATGCCGTCGTTTCCGGACAGACCTGGCACTGGGTCGACCCGGTCGCTGGAGCTGCCAAGGCGGCACAGGCTCTGCGTCCACGCGGTCTGCTGGCCCTCTTCTGGAACGCGGGCCAGCCCTTGCCCGAAGTAGCGGAAGCCTTCGCCGAGGTCTACCGCCGAGTGATGCCCGACTCTCTCGCCGCACGCCAATGGGCGGTGCCGGCCGTGGACGGGTACACGGCACTGTGCACCAAGGCAGCTGATGGGATACGGGAGGTGGCTGGGTTCGCCGACCCCGAGCAGTGGCGATTCGACTGGGAACGGCCCTATACACGGGACGAGTGGCTGGATCAGCTACCCACCCAGGGCGCCTTCACCCGACTTCCGCAGGCCCAGCTGGAGGGAGTGCTGGCCGGCGTCGGCGCCGTCATCGACGCGGCAGGCGGCAGCTTCACGATGCGCTACGCCACCGTGGCAGTCACCACGGTGCGAACGGACACCCCCTGACCCGCCTCTGGGGTCAATCCACTGCTTCCTGATGCGGGCCCTGCGCCCAAGTTGCCGGCCTGCCAGTTACCCGCTGAGACCGGGGGGCGGCCGACCACGGTGGTCAGCCACCCCCCTTTCGCTACGGGGCCACCCTGCTAGTCCTTGACCAGCAGCAGCAGGTGGTAGGACCTGCCGTACCAGTCGCACTTCCACCTCTCGACCAGATTCGGGTTGGCGTCCTTCCACTGCTGGCCGCGCCCGTCGCAGGCTACCTTCCGATTGAAGGTCTCGCCGGTGTCCCACCAATACGAGAGGACACCTGCTGCGGACGAGGGCGCAGCCGGAGCGGTGGCAGTTACCGTCTGAGCCTGTGCCGGCGCAGCGAGGCCGCCGAGCGCGAGGGCGGTGCCCACGGCAGCGGTCGCGAGAACGTGACGAATACGCATGCTTCTCCCTTTGCGGTTCCCCTGGAGCGGTCATCCGCCGCTCGCATCACCGAGTTCAGCAGCCGACGCATTGTTCGGCAGGGCTGGTCCGGCGCCCGAACAATGACCGAACGCGCCCCTGTGCGAGGCACGTCGCGGTGCGTAGCGTGGCCGCCCCGGTCTGCTGCGGGGCGAGCGGCGAGGGGAGGCGTTGTGGCGGGGCGACGCGAGGTGCCGGTGGATCCGGAAGCGGGTCCGGTGCAGCGGTTCGCGTTCGAGTTGCGCAGGCTGCGAGCCGAGGCGGGTGGCACCACCTATCGGGACCTGGCGAAGCGGGCCGGGTATTCGATCACCACGTTGTCGCAGGCAGCGGCGGGCGAACAGCTGCCGACGCTTCCCGTGGCGCTGGCCTACGCAGCGGCGTGCGGGGGCGATGCGGCGGAGTGGGAGCTGCGGTGGAAGCAGGCAGTGGAGGAGATCGCCACCTCCACAGAGGAGGACGGGGAGGGTGGAGAGCCGCCGTACCGGGGGCTGGCCAGGTTCGAGACCGGGGACCGCGGCCTGTTCTTCGGCCGTGACCGACTCACCGCCGACCTCCTCGAACTGCTGAGCCGACGGCGGGTGGCCGCGATGTTCGGCCCGTCGGGCAGCGGCAAATCCTCCCTGCTGCGCGCCGGACTGATCCCCGCCCTCCAGAACACTCAACGGTTCGGCGGCCTGCGCCCGGCCGCCATCCGGATCCTTACTCCCGGGGAGCGGCCGGCCCGCACCCACGCTGCTCTCCTCACCCCCAGCGACACCGACAGCGGCCCGGCGGACACGTTGGTGATCGTCGACCAGTTCGAGGAAGTCTTCACCCTCTGTCACGACCTGGCCGAACGTGCCCGTTTCCTGGACCTGCTCCTGGCGGGCCGACGGCCCGAGAGCCGGTTGAGGGTCCTCATCGCGGTGCGCGCCGATTTCTACGGCCGTTGCGCCGAACACCGTGATCTGGCTGAGGCGCTGCGTGACGCCAACCTTCTGGTCGGCCCGATGACCCCATCGGAACTGCGCGACACCATCATCGGACCGGCTGCGGCCGAAGGGCTGACCGTCGAGCGGGCCCTGACCTCCCGCCTCGTCGAAGAGGTCGCCGACGCCCCGGGCGGGCTGCCGCTGTTGTCGCACGTGCTGCTGGAGACCTGGCGGCGACGGCGCGGCAAATTGCTGACCGTGGCCGGTTACGAGGCGGCCGGCGGCCTGGAGGGTGCCGTCGCCAAAACCGCCGAGGACGTCTACGCCCGGTTCACCCAAGAGCAGGCGGTCGCGGCCCGACATATGCTGCTGCGTCTGGTCGCCCCCGGCGAGGGCACTCCCGACACCCGCAGGCCCGCACGACGGGAGGAGCTCGAGGCCCCCAGCCGGCGAGAGGCCGCCCAGGTCCTGGAGGCTCTCGCCCGAGCACGCCTGCTCACCCTCGACGACACCATCGTCGAGATCGCCCACGAAGCCTTCCTCACCGCCTGGCCGCGGCTGCGCGGCTGGATCGAGGAGGACCGCGAACGCCTGCGAGGCCACCGGAAGCTGACGGAGGCGGCCCAGGCCTGGGAGCAACTGGGGCGCGATGCGGGAGCTCTGTACCGGGGCAGCCGCCTGATCACCGCCCAAGAACAGTTCGGCTCCGGGCGGACTGCAGGCCTCACCGACCTCGAGCATGCCTTCCTCACCGCCAGCGTTGCCGCGCGCGATCAAGAACAGGACGCGGCTGTCCGCGCCGCCCGGCGCCTGAGCGCCCTCACCGCGACGCTGTCCGTACTGCTGGTCCTCGCGGTCACCGCGAGTCTGATCGCATGGCGGCAGACCCGGACCAGCGACCAGCAGCGCAGGGCCGCCGATGCCGCCCGGCACGTCGCGCTGTCCCGGCAGCTTGCCGCACAGTCCGCTGCCCTCATCGGCACCAACCCCGACCTGGCCTCCCTGCTGGCGGTCCAGGCCTACCGCACCGACCCGACAACCCAGGCCTTGGAAAGCCTCTATGCCGCCTCCGCCGTGCCACTGCAGCGCAGACTCATGGGACTCACGGGGTCCGCGGTGTCGGTCGCATTCGCTCCGGATGGGGGCACGCTGGCCACCGGCAGTGACGACGGACTGCAGTTGTGGGACATCAGCACCGGGCGCCTGCCCGGAAGGCGGGTCAAGTACAGCGAGGCGACGGTCTCCGTGGCGTTCAGCCCGGACGGGCGCACCCTGGCCACCGTCGGCCTCAGCGGCGGAGTGCAGCTGTGGAACGCGACCACGGGAAGTCCCCACACGAATTCCATCGATTTCCCCGAGTCCTTGGGCACCGCGGGCTCCGGCCCCACCGTAACCGTGTACTCGGTGGCGTTCACCCCGGACGGAAGCACGCTGGCCACCGGCAGTGACGACGGCATCGTGCGGCTGTGGGACACCGGCACCGGACGCCTCCGCGGGAAGTTCGCCGAGCAGAGCGGAGGGACACGCGCGGTGGCATTCGCCCCGGACGGGCGCACCTTGGCCACCCGCGGCGATGACGGCACGGTGCGGCTGTGGGACACGGAAGCAGGCCGCAGCCAAAGGAGCTTCCCAGGGCGCGCCAGTGGCGAAGGGGCCACGGCGGTGTTCAGCCCGGACGGCCGTCTCGTGGCCAGCGACGGTGCGGACGGCACTGTCATGCTGTGGGACACCGGCACCGGACGTCTCCGCGGCAAGTTCGCCGAGCAGAGCGGAGGGACGCGCTCGGTGGCGTTCGCCCCGGACGGCAGCACGTTGGCCGGCGGCGGTGACGACGGGATGGTGCGGCTGTGGGACATCAGTACCGGACGTCTCCGAAGAAGCCTGCCCGGCCATGCCCACGGCGTGTCCTCCATGGCGTTCGCCCCGGACGGGCGCACCCTGGCCACCGCCAGCGACGACGGCCTGCGGCTGTGGGACATGACAGCCGGCCAGTCCCGGACCCTGCTTTCCGGACACATCGAGAAAGCGGACTCGATGGTATTCGGCCCGGACGGCCGCACCCTGGCCACCGGCAGCTCCGGTGTTCGGCCAGTACGGTTGTGGGACATGGCTGCCGGCCGCCTCCGCGCGAGCCTGGCCGAACACACCAAAGAGACGGCCTCGATGGCATTTGCCCCGGACGGCCGCACCCTGGCCACCGGCAGCAACAGATTCGGAGTGGAGCTGTGGGACACAGCCACCGGACGACTCCGCGGAATGCTTGACGAGCAGAGCGAAGGAACGCGCTCGGTGGCGTTCGCCCCGGACGGCCGTACCTTGGCCACCGCCGGCAACGACGGCCTGCGGCTGTGGGACACGGCCACCGGACGCCTGCGAAGAAAACTGGTCGTAGGCACCGCTGTGGTCGCCTCGGTGGCATTCGCCCCGGACGGGCACACCCTGGCCACCGGCGGCGACGACGGCACGGTGCGTCTCTGGGACACGCGAACCGGCCGCAGCCGAAGGAGCTTCCCCGGGCACGCCGGTCAAGCCGCCTCGGTGGTGTTCAGCCCTGACGGCCGCGCCCTGGCTACAGGCGGCGTCAAAGACCGGACGGTGCGGCTGTGGGACACCGTCACAGGTCACAGCCTCGGAGCCCTGGCCCGGTACACCGGTCAGAGCGGCTCCGTGGCGTTCAGCCCGGACGGGCGCACCTTGGCCACCGGCAGCAGCGACGACCACACGGTGCGGCTGTGGGACACGGACACCGGCGGCGTGCTGGCCACGCTGTCCGGGCACACAGGCCCCTTGTTCTCCATGGCGTTCAGCCCGGACGGGCGCACTCTGATCACAGGCAGCGCCGACCAGACCGTGCGGCGGTGGGATGTCGCCCTGCCCACCCCCACCGCGGCGATCAGCAAGATATGCCGCGCCGTCGGCCGTGACCTCAGCCCGCAGGAACGTGCGGTGTACCTGCCGGATCAGCCACCCCACACCGCGTGCCCGGGTGCGCCCGGATCGTGAACCGCCCTCTTGCCCCGACTACGTCGCCGTGCTGCCCGGGACGGACCGACGCGCCCCCTCCACCCCCTAGGTGAGCTCCGCCGCCTTGGTCGTTGCGCAGTCCTTCATCGCGTCCCAGATGCCCTCGCCCAGGCTCTCGAAGAGCTTTTCCGGGTTGTCCTTGAGGTATTGCACGATGTCGTCCCACTTCTGGATGCCGAAGGTCAGGTCCAGGCCGAAGGAGACCAGGTGGACGCCCGCGAGATACGCGTCGCAGCCGGCGTTGAGGCTCAGGTTCGCGCCGGTGCCGTCGATCTTCAGGTCGAAGCCGCCGTGCGCCTTGATGCCGACCAGGGTTCCGCCGGCGATGGGGATGCCCCCGAGGAGGACGCCCCGGGGGATGTCGACGCTGAAGTCCAGGCCGACGGACGCGGCGGCATGCAGGCCGCCGGCCGTGTCGAGGATGCAGCTGATCTCCGAGGTGAGGATGTTAAGGAGGTGGGCCTCGAGGGTGAAGGCGAAGCCTTTGGCGCCGAGCTCGGCCTCGACCGCGACGGAGAGCCCGAGGAGGGCGATCTTTCCGGAGAGGTAGAGGATCTTCTGCGGCAGGTGGTGGTCCTTGATGCCCCGGGTGTCGAGGAGGTACTGGGGGCCTTTGGTGCCGCCCTTGTCCGAGAAGGTGAACCAGTCTCCGATAGTGAGGGGCTGGGCGATCACACTGTTGGCGTAGATGCCGTCGTTGCCGACGCCCACCTCGAAGCGCCAGTTGTTGCCGAGGAAGTCGATGTCGCCCTTGCCGTAGTAGCCCTGGTCCCAGTGCTCGCCCAGCGGGCTCGTCCAGCCGCCGGGGACCGTCACGGCGCAGAACATCAGCTCGTGCAGCACGATCTTCTTCAGGAAGGCGAGCTCCTCCGGCGGGGAGAAGACGATCGCCAGGATGTCCCACAGGGAGACGCCCTTGTCCTTGTCGGGGGTGGTGAGGGAGAACCGGAAGACCGTGACGAAGGGTTCCGGTTCCAGGCCGCCGACGATGTCCAGCTCCAGGCCGGCATCGCCGACCCGGATGGATCCGCCCATGCCCAGGGTCAGGCCGCTCGTCCCGCCGCCGATCTGGGCCCAGAACGCCTCGATGTCGAAGCCGTCGATGCCGAAGGCGTTCTTCCAGGCGGGGCCCGGCTGCGGGGCGGCGATCCCGGTCAGGCGGTGGGTGGCGTCATGCACGAGCTGACCGTTCGCGCCGGTGACGGGCACGGCTGAGAGGGCCGTACCGCCCGGTTTCTCCAGCGCGAAGGCGTACTGCCCCGGGGCGAGTTGCCCGGCGATCGTCCCGAGGGCGTGGTCGGCGGGCTTGAGGGTGAGGAAGAGGGACAAGCCCTCCTTGGACACCGTTCCCCCGGCCACGAACTGCAGGAGCGTCTCCGGCGACGAACCCATCGCGGGAACGGTGAAGTTCCACGAGGTCTTGAGCGTGATCCTGAGCTGGGCCGGCTGGATCTCCACGTCGAGTCCGCCGAAGCCGGGCCGCAGTTTCTGCTCGGCGATCGAAGCCCGGAACACCGAGTTCCGCACCGGTGAGGCAAGGACCGCCTGCAGGTGGACGCCGGTGGCGACGCCCTCGAACAGCGCCTTGAGCGGCTCCAGCGGTCCGGTGAAGCCGATCTCGGTGAAGAAGGTGAGGCCCTTGTCCAGGGTGGACGGGAGCGTGTCCGGGGGAGAGCCCGCGTCGAGGGTGACGCCGTCGGCGGAGCAGACGGCCAGGCCGGACTTGCTGAAGGTGATGTCCCCGAGGATGCCCAGGACCTCGGACCATCCCTGGACCTGGTTCGGCGCCCACGTCCAGCCGTTCTGCCAGAAGGCCGCGGCGAAGAGGGTGCCGGAGCCGCCCTTGGCCGCCTTGCCGACCAGAGTCAGTGCCTTGGTGCCGGAGAAGTCGACCGTGCCGGCGATCGCGAGCTCGTAGCCCTTGCCGTCGGCGGGCTCGCCCGCCTGGGCGCCGCCGAGGCGCAGCTTCACTGTGGAGTCGTGCAGCTCGACCCTGGGCAGACCGTCGGGAAGGGGTACGTCGATGCGGCAGGCGAGGGCTTCGAGGAGGGCTGTCAGGTCGGTCTCGGGGAAGGTGCCACCGAGTTCGAAGGTGCCGGGGAGATGCCAGGCGGCGTCGAAGAGGATGCTGCCGTCGCCGCCGACCGGGCCGAGCTTCGCCTTCGCGGCGAGGGTGCCGGTGGTCTTCGCGGCCTCCGCCCCGTCCTTCTTGCGCTCCAGATCCAAGGACGCCTCGTCGAGCTGCAGGCGGGACGCACCGATGTCGATGTGCCACTCCGTGGTCACGGCGGCCGACAGCCCGTATTCGCCCTGCGTGGGTACGGCCGTGCCGTGGAACTTCTTCAGCGTCAGGTCCGGCACTCCGTTGAGGTCGGCCTTCGGGAGGAAGTGGTGGAGCACCTCCTTGAGCTGCGCCGGCGTTTCCTCGGACAGGGTGAGTTCGAAGCGGCCGGGCGGGATCGCCGCCGAAGCGTGCAGGGCGACGGAGCCCGCCACGGTGAAGTCCCCGTAACCGGTGACGGTGGCGGAGCGGCTCGGCTGGAGTGGTGCGGTGACGGTCAGCTGAGCGCTGACGCCCGTCACGGCGAGGTCGTCCCCGGCGATCGGCCAGGCGACCTCGGGCCTCGCCGCGGCCTTGACGGTGACCGCGGTCAGGGCCTTGGCCAGGCCCTGACCGGTCTTCGTCACGTCGATGGTGACGCTGAGCTCGGTGATCCGGACGGCGTCCCCGAGGGTGAACCCCTGAGTGGTCAGCTGCTGAACCGCCGGACCGGTGCCGTACCACCCTTCGAGGACGCCCGTCCCCACATCGCCGCCCGGCAGCGCGTCCACAGCGAGCACGATCTCGTTCCCGGCCACGGGGACCGACGCGCTGACGGTCACGCCGATGCCCTTCGCCAGCACGAGGTCCCCGGCCAGGCGCAGCCCGTACGTGGGCGACGGGCCGTCGCCGCGCGAGCCGGCCCACAGGTAGAAGTCCCCGCCGAATTCCTCCGAGGGTTC
Organism: Streptomyces sp. NPDC053048; assembly: GCF_044547045.1. Lineage (NCBI taxonomy): Bacteria > Bacillati > Actinomycetota > Actinomycetes > Kitasatosporales > Streptomycetaceae > Streptomyces > Streptomyces sp. NPDC053048. Next base: position 188,172 of record NZ_JBITZS010000005.1, on the reverse strand, counting down.
GGGCACGGAGCGCAGCGCGATCTCCGTAACGACCTGGTCTCCGACGGGGCGGCGCTGCACGGGCCCGGTCAGCGAGAGGGAGCTTTGTCGGCCGCGGACCAGTGCGACGAGGGCGCCGAGCGGTTCCGGATCCCGGACGTCGGGTGCGTGGAGGGTGAGGCCCCGGCCGATGGCGGGGCGGCCGCCGCGGGCGGGGCGGGAAACGGAGGTGAGCAGGAGCTCGGGCAGGGGTGCGTCGAAGGTGAGGCCGGCCAGGTCGCTGCTCTCGGTGTCGGGGAAGGAGGTGGCCAGTGTCCAGCCCGTGGGCGTCGCGAGGGGGAGGAAAAGGGTCGGGTCGTGATTGACCGGGTCCAGGCCGAACTCCATGCCCGTGACCTGGGCGTCGGTTATGCCCAAAGCGCTGAGTTCGCCGTTCACGATGATGGTGTTCGTCTCCGGGTGGTCCTCGCGGTGGAGCGCGGCGATCGTGAGGGTCTTGTCGTCGAGCCAGGTGCCGACCAGTGCGGCGGCCGGCCCGCTGCCGAGGTCGGCGGCCGCGAGGGTGAGGGTGTCGCCGGTGGTGTGCCGGTCGAGCAGGGCTTGGAGTTCGGTGAACTGCATGCGCGGGGGCCTTCCAGGCGGTGGCGGGGGAGGGCGGTCGGTCGTACGGGAGGGGCTGGTACGGGACGTGTGCGGGAGGAGTGCGGGAGCGGTCGTACGCGGACGGCTCGGCGCCCGTACCCGCTCCCGCACTGCGGTCAGCCCGTCAGTCCCTCAGCCCGCCAGCTTCGCGGCGATCACCTTGCGGGCGTTGTCCGTCAGGGCCTTGGCGATGTCGTCCTTGCGCTGGACGGCGCCGTCCTGGACGCCCTTGATGAAGTCGCCCTTGATGTCGCGGGTGTTGAGGATGTCGTGCACCGCCTTGTCGGGCAGCCCGTCGACATGGACGTTGATGTCGAGACCGTCGGAGTCGATATCGACGGTGAGCGAGCGCACCTCGACGGTGAGGGCGTCGGCGTCCGGGCCGGAGAAGGACAGGCCGAAGGCCGCGGAGGGGTGTCGCACGGTGGTGTTCATGGTGCCGTCGATGTGATCGCCGGACTTGAAGGTCGCTACGACCGAGGCCGTGATGGTGATCGGTGACTGCGAGATCCGGCCGAACCGCAAGGTCGCGTCGACGCCCTCGGCCACCAGTGAGGCGTCCTCGACGGGGATGAGCACGTCGGCGATGCCGTTGATCGTGACGTCGTTCAGGGTGAAGTTGACGGAGACGCCCATCACCTGGTGGTCCCCGAGGTCGATCGTGTCGATCGACAGGGGATCGAGCTTCGGGTCGCTGGTGGACCGGACGACGGTCGGCGGGTAGAAGCCGGATCCGGTGTCGTTGAGCGAGGCCCGCACCCGGTCGAAGAGGTAGACCTCCAAGGGGCCGTCACCCTGCGGTGGCCGGCCGGTGTCCGCCGGGAGCGCGCCCGTGCCGAAGACGTTGTCGAGCGCCTTCGCCAGCTGGCCCGTGACGGAGCCGGAGAACTGGGTGCGGAAGTCGTCCGCGTTGAGGGCGTCGGCGAGTTTGGCGGTGAGGGCCTTGGCGGCGTCGGGGCTGTTGAAGGCCGTCACGGCCGACCGCTTCCAGATCTCCTTGTTGAGGTCGGAGACCGTGTCGCCCTCGATCGTGAGGTGGTCCTGGTCGAGAGTGAAGACCGGGGTGCCGACGGTGGCGACCGACTCCACGGTGACCTTCGCCGTGCGGCCGCTGCCGGTCCCGGCCACCTCGATGTTCAGCCCCACGTCGAATACGAGGCCGGTCACGGTGACGCGGAACTGGCCGAGCCCCTCGATCTTCTGGGACGGCCAGTCCACCCCGTACGCGTCCAGGCCCTTGAGTAAGACCTGGGTCGGCGGCTTGAGGCCAGGGGTGCGGGGAGCGTCGATGACGATGACGTGCTGGTCGAGCTGGTAGTGCCCGTCGATCGTGATCTGTGGCTGGTAGCCGTGCGAGTCGTAGGCGGCGGTCGTGACCCTGACGATGCCGCGGTATCCGTTCTCCGTGGGGGCGAGGCCGGTCAGGTCTCCCACCTTGGCGTTCGGCAGGCCGGCCACGGTGACCTGGCTCAGCGCCAGCGTGGGGTACTGGTCCGTGTTGCTGCGCTGGCTGATGAACGCTTCGAGGTTGGCGGGCAGATCCGGAACCCCGGCGTCCTTCGCCTTCTTGAAGGCCCGCTTCACGAAGATCCACCAGGCGTCGGCGATGGTGTCGCCGATGGTCACGCCCTGATCCCCGGCGAGCGCCCCCAGGGGCCACGCGTCCACCGACAGCGGCGACAGCTGACGTCCATCCGGGGTACGGATCGTCTCCAGGATCTTCGGCAGCCAGTACGAACTGTCCGGGTTATTGATCCGCTTGTGCATGGTGGCGTAGACGAAGTCGACCAGGTCCGTGGTCATGATGATGCTCCTCCTGCGGCTGTGGGCGGTGTCGTGTGCGGTAGGGGGAACGGTGTTGGGACCGCCCGTTCAGGGCGTCCGGTCGACGATGTACAGGGCCAGGTCCTCCAAGGCGTACCGGTAGCGGCTCGCCGGGAAGGGGCGCAGCAGCTCGATGGCCTCCAGTGCCTGGGCGCGCGCGTCGGCGTAGGCGCGGGAGAAGGCCGTGCTGGCGCGCACCTCGGCGACGCACCGCTCCAGCCCGGTGGCGTCCACGGGCTCCCCGCGCAGGACACGGCTGACCCGGTGGTCGGGGCCCAGCTCCTCCATCGCGTAGACCAGGGGGAGGGAGGCCCGGCGCCGCAGCAGGTCCATGCCGCGCGGTTTGCCGGAGTCGGCCTCGTCCTGGGCCAGGTCGAACAGGTCGTCCATGATCTGGAGGGCTCTGCCGATCCGGCGCCCGTAGAAGCCGGCCCGGCGGGCGTCGCTGCTGCGCCCGCCGGCGAGGGTGACGCCGGCCTCGGCGGCGAGGCCGAAGAGGACGGCGGTCTTCCGGTCGGCCGTACGCCGGTAGTGCTGGACCAGCTGTGCGGTATCCAGGCTCATGTCGGTGCGCAGCTCGTCCAGTTCGCCGCAGCCGATCTGGAACGCGGTGTCGAGGACGAGCTCGACCAGCGCCATGTCACGGTCCCGGTCGATGGCCCGGACGAAGCCGCGGATCGCCTGGACGAACTGGAGGTCGCCGACCAGGACAGCGGTCTCCGTACCGCGCGCCGCGTTGACGGACGGAAGCCCGCGGCGCAGGGCCGAGCCGTCGACGATGTCGTCGTGAATCAGGGTCGCCACGTGCAGCATTTCCAGGGAGACGGCTCCTTGGACGGCCTTGCGAGGCAACGGGGCGCCACCGTGGACCATCCTGGCGGCGAGCAGCAGGACGGCGGGCCGCAGCCGCTTCCCGTGCCGGTACAGGGCGCGCTCGGTGTCGCTGAGGTAGTCCTCCTGCGGTGCGAGGGCCTCGGCGAGGAACTCGTCGAAGGGCGGCTGGTCGTCGGCCAGCAGCTCCGCCCAGATACCGGTGGTGACGTCCTCGGGCGGAGCGGTGGACGTGTCGTGGAGGAGCAGCACGGATCAGGACCGTCCGACCTGGGGAAGGGCGTAGCCCGCGATCCGGGTGAGGACGGCGTGCCGGAGGGTCTCGGCGATCGCGTCGCGGAGCAGTTCCTGGACGAAGAGCATGGTGCGCAGCCGCTCCCTGGCCACCTCTGCGACCGTCCCCTGCCAGCTCTCGTCCTCGATGCTCAGCGCGAGGGAGGGCAGGGTGACGGTGGCGTCGTCCCGTGCGGGGTCCACGGTGATGCGGATGTCCTCCAGCCGTGCGGAGCAGGCGCCCAGGTGGAGGGTGTCGGTCGCCGCGGGCCGGCGCTGCGCCTTGAGACGGTAGGCGTTCTTCCCGAACTCGCGGATGTGGGTGCGCTGTTCGGTCGACAGCGGAAGCCAGTCCTCGGGTTCGTCCTCTTCGGTCAGGGTGTACGTCCCATCGGCCAGTGCCTTGTGACGTGCGAGCTCTTCCTCCGTCGTGGTGGGGAGCTCGCCGGTGTGGTCGTCGATGGCGGTGTAGACGGCGGACTGGGACATCGGTTCGGTGTCCTTGCCCGTGTTGCCGGTGGTGCCGACGACTTTGGCGAAGTCGAAGGATGCCAGCGCGGCGTCTGTGTACTGCTGCTTCTTCACCTCGTCCGTCGCGTCGTCGGCCATGTAGGCGAGGGTGTTGGCCAGGTTGCTGTGCTGCTTGAACGCGTGGGCGTTGTAGGCGACGCCCGTCTGGGAGTCGTGCCAGTCGTTGATCGCCGGTTGGGCGCTCAGCCCTGATTCCGGCAGCACCGATTCCGGGTTCGTGGTGTCGTAGGTCTGCTCGGACATCCGCCGGGTGACGCCCTCGGCCTTCCACAGCTGCCTCAGGCCGTAGGTGTCGTCCGGGTCGTCGAAGGCGTCGTAGTAGCTCTCGTTGTGCTTCCCGTACGTGATGAGTAACTGCTGGCCGTTCTCGCTCTGCATCAGCTTGTCGCGGTGCGCGTCGGCGCGGTCGCGCCACTTCTGCAGGGTGTCCGGGTCCGGCGGGTCGTGCGGGGCGGCGGCGCGGCTCGCGGCGGGGAGGGTGGGCTGCCGCGCCTCCTCGGAGAGCGGGCGCAGATTGCCGGCGGTGTCGACGTCGCGGATCTCGTCGGGGCGGGCGTCGAGCGCGTACCGGCCGGTGAGGACGAGCGCCGGTATGCGGTAGGTGTCCTCCTGCCCGGCGACGGGCTCCGGCAGTCCTTCGGCCTGTACTTGGAGTGCGCCGAAGCGGATGCTGAGGGAACCGGTGGGGTAGCCGACCGTGCCGGGCATCTCCACGGTGCGGGCGAGGGGGTAGCCGGGGGTGTCCGCGAGGTGGAGGGGCAGGGCTTCGGGGTGCGGGGTGCTCACGTACGTCTCCTGCGGTGAGTCGGACCGGTGGGCGGAAGGGGCTGGTCAAGGGAGGGTTCAGGGCGGGTCAGCGGCGGCTCAACGGCGGGTCAACGGCGGGTCAGGAGACGGCGGCGGTCCCGCTGATCATGAGCATGCCGTCGTGGGATCCCAGCTCCGGTGATGCCAGCCGCACGTGGACGGTCCCGCCGCCGACCGGGATGTCACAGCCGATCGGCTTGCCGAGCGGGATGTCGGGGGACAGCCCCTTGACCTTGTCCTTGACGATGGGCGGGGCCGCCAGGGCGAGGGCGTTGACGAGGCCCGTGAGTGGGGCGGCGAGGACCGATTCGGGCTTGAAGGTGACTCGACGGAGGTCGAGGTCCGTCACCTTCACGGTGAGGGCCGTGGCCGTGAGGCCGGTGGCCTTGACCGTGACGACGGGTGGGTCCGGGTCGTAGGTGACATTGAATTCGACGGCGGCCATGGTGGTGCTCCTCCTGAGTGGTCGGTGCGATCGGGTGCGCCGGGGCGGCCTGATGGGTCTGGTCGGCCTGATCGGTCTGACGTGCCCCGTCAGGTCACGACTCGTGGCCGGCCTTGGTGAGGGCGCAGCCGCCGCTGCCGTCCGGCGAGATGGGGACGAGGTCGAGTTCGACGTGCCAGTCGATGTCGACTCCGGCCGAGGCCGTGGTCGGGTCGCTGCCGATCGTCAGGTTCGTGGCCCGCCGGAAGGTGGCGTCCCACTTGGCCGAGGCGAGGAACTTGACCGTCTTGTCGCCCTTGGCCAGTTGCTTGTTCTCGTACTGCTTGATCGCTGCCGTGAGGAGCGTGGTCAGCAGACCCTTGCTGATCAGCGTGAACACCTGCTTGTCCGTCGGCCAGTCCACGGGGTCGGCGCCGGCTGCGCCCACCGCTGACGGCTTGCTCACCTTGGCCGCCGACGCGAGGACCAGGTGCGTCGGGATGACGTCCAGCCGGACGAGGTTCAGGGTGACCGTCTGCCCGAAGAGGTCCTGGGCCGGGATCTTCAGCCCCTTGAGGAAGGTGGCGCCCTGCGTGAGGAGGGTGGGGACCACGACGTTCTTGACGATGATGCTGGTCGGGCCGTCCGGGAGGTTCTCCAGCCAGGCGCCCAGGGGGACGACCGTGATGCCGCCGCCGTCCAGTTTCAGCTGCAGGGCCACCGTGACCTTGCCGGTGACCCGGGGGAGGGCCGTGTCGCCCACCTTGCAGTCCGCCTGCAGCTTCTGGGCAACGAACTGCAGTACCCCGGAGTCCGGGAGGACCGTGACGCCGTCGGCCTTGATCATCTTGGCCCAGAGGTCCTTGTCCGGCGGGGCGAGGACGAGGGAAGGGGCGTCCAGGAAGTCCCAGGCGAAGGTGTAGGTCGTGCCCTCGATGGGAGCCGGGGTGACGCTGCCCCGGAACGCTTCACGGTGCTGCTGGTAGGCCTTCTGGAGACCGGAGTTGATCGCGTCCTTACCGACTCCGACAGCAAGATCGAAATTTGAGTTGCTCACGCCGCCATGAAAGGGCAACCCCGACGGCCGCCACCACGGCTTCCCGTGCGCTGGCGCAAAGGAATGCTTGAGCGGTTCCGATCCGGCCGCCCTCCGCGCGGGGCGCGTCGGGGGCGCAGGAACGGGGCGGATGCCGGGTGTCATTCGGTGTGACCAGGGGCGGGGCCATCCATGACTGGCCATGTTCGCGACGGGTGCCGTGACATCCCACGCGGCCAACTCGCCGAAGAGGAAGGCCAGTTCCGGCCTCACGGGCTTCCGGAAATGTTCGCCTCCGTGCCACGCGGGGCCGTATTGCCGGATTCGGCGCTACCGGTCGATGATGTGAGGCCGCCGTCGACGGAAGGTCGTCGTCGGCCGTGCGACCCGTCGGAATACCGGGCTTCGCTTCGGCGAAGCCCGTGATCACCATCTCGGACAGGGGGCGTCGGAACATGAGCTACGACCTTGCAGTCGGAGTCGATGTCAGCACCGTGAACAGGGCGGCCGAAGAGGTCTACAGCCAGCTGTACCCACGGTACTTCACCGGTTCCCAGCCGTACGACGCCGGAGGCACCCAGGTCACGGTGACGTGGAACGTCAAGACCGCCCCCGTCTTCGACCTCACCCCGGTCACCCACTCCGAGGAGGAGTTACGCGCGCACTTCGCCCAGGGCGGGGCCGGGCGGTTCACCGAGGACGAGGTGGCGGAGTACGCGACCGCCCTGCGGAACTCGCTGGACGGGAGCACCTTCCAGGTCGTCCTGCGCCAGGTCCACGTCACCGTCGACACGGGTGGTGGCGACCTGGTGGAAGGGGACGTGACCGTGACGGTGGACGTCCAGGCCACCACGTCCCCGTCCGGCCTCCTCACCCTGAACCCCCTCAAGGCCGTGGCCAGTGACACCAGCAAGGTCCAGAAGATCATTCTGGACAACGTCGTGCTGCCCGCCGTCCTCGACCGGTCCCGTCAGATCCTCTCGGGCATCAAGCTGCCCAAGCCGGACATCCCGCTGCTGGACCTGTCCGTGCCGGTCCCCGTCATCCAGCCGCAGCGGGCCGTGGCCGCCATGAACCTGGTGGAGCACGGCGTCCCGCAGCCGCCGTTCCCCGAGACCTGGCCGACGAGCCCGTTCTTCGCCCTGCTCGGCAAGGACACGGTCCAGCGGATCGTCCAGGCGGCCACCGCGTACCTCGAGGGGAAGACCTTCCCCGCCGGCGACTCGAAGGACTTCGGGGTCGGCACCGGCTACTACAAGGCGACCGTCGCCGTGCACGACGTCCAGTGCGAGGTCGTGGACACCGACGTCCCCACTGTGCGCGTCCACGCCGCCGTAGCGGGCAGCGGTAGCGCCGGCATCAACTGGGTCTGGGGCGGATCGACCGACGTGTTCTACGACCTGCGGCTGGAGCCCGACCCCACCATCACGCTCACCCTGTCGATGTCCGGAACCACGCTCAAGGCCAGGACGGACAGTGTGAGCTCCTTCGACCTCAAGATCTATCCGCATGGCGACATCGTCAGCGTCATCGCCTCCTGGGTGGCCAACGCCCTCTCGTCCACCCTCGGCCGACTGGTCGCCGACGAGCTCCACGGCATCGAGTTCACTCTGGGCAGCCTCCCGGCCATTCCCGTCGACGTGGACCCGGTCCACCTCGACGTGACCCCGTCGGATCTGACCCTCGGACGCTTCGGGGACGCGCTGTCCCTCCAGGGCGACGTGTCCATCACCAAGCGGTAGCAGCCGGCAGAGGCGGAGGCAACGGCGGTGGCGATGGCTCCGAGAGGGGCCCCTATGTGTTTGGCCAAGGTCGAAGACCAGTAGGTTCGTGTGGTCGAGGCCGTGGACGAGCCATAGGGGTGTGCATGGAGAACAGCCAGGTCACGATCAAGCTCACGAGTGACGAGGCACTGGTGCTGTCGCACTGGCTGGAGAAGCTGCAGATGACGGATCTCAGCCGCGTTGTCGACGATCCGGTGGTCTGGGCACCGATCCATCGGATTGCCGGAACGCTGGACAAAGCGCTTCCTGAGCTGTTCACGCCTGACTATGACCAGAGGCTCGAGGCCGCTCGCCGGCGGCTTCGGCCGGCGGACTGACCGGGCGGTCTGAACTCTCACCTGTCGAAGCGTGTTCGGGTTCGTGGAAGGTTCCGTTTCGGAGCATCGCGAACAGGACGTCAGCCCTGCGTCCGGCGAGGCAGGGCAGGGAACGCGCCGATCCACCCAGGCAACGAGCGCACTGGCGACCTTATGCCGAAACCGACCCGGCGCAACCCGTTTCCGCAGTTCAGCCTATCTACTGCCATAATCCTCGCCATGACTGCGACCCGGGTATTGGCAGAGTTCGGCCTGACGGCCAAGATCGGGCCGGTCGGTTGTCATGCCTCCCTGCCCGAGCTGGTGGAGGCGTTGGGGCAGCCCTTCATCGGTGACCCCGTGAGCGAGGGATGCCGCTGGCCACGCTGGTTCGGCTACGGCAATCTGCAGTTGGTCGTCTGCAGCTGTCGGCTGGTGATACAGGTCATCATCCCGGTGTGGCACGGGGAGATCGAAGTTCCCGATGCACGGGCGCAAACGATGGTCAGCTATCCGTCGGAAGTGACGTACTCCCAGTTCACCGCCGCGTTGGACGCCGCGGGATGCGGCTGGCGCCGGGGGCAGGACTTCCCCGGGCAATGCACCGTGGAGACTGAGGTGGACGCAGTCCGGACTGAGTTCGTATTCGTCACCATGGAGGACTACGACGGGCCCCTGCTCGCGGACCCGGTGCTGAACAAGGCCGTGTCCTCCGCATTCCACGACTGCCCACCCATACCCACAGGCCAGGAGAGCGATGGCTTCGGCGCGAGCTGATCGACCTTCGTCCGCTCCGGCTTGAGCATCCCTGTATATGCGAGCTGACAACTAGGGTTGTCCCGTAAGTGATCTTGCGGTGGGATGATCTCGGCTGTGGCTGGTGTGATCACGGCGTCTGAGCCGTCCTGGATAGCCCCGTTCGCCGAACTGAGCCCGCGTGCCTTCGGCAAGTTGCTGAGGCAGCTGCGCCGCGAGGGCGGCGACGCGCCGGGCCGTGGTCGGCCGTGGAAGCTGTCCCTGGAGGACCGGGTGCTACTGGTGGCCGCGTACTGGCACACCAACTCATCGACCACCTCGGCCCCAGGCTCGCGCTGGCCCCGCGCAGGCGCTTCGCCAAGGACGCGGTGCTGATCGTGGACGGGACGCTGGTACCCACCCGCGACCACCAGGTCGCCGAGCAGTCGAAGAACTATCGCTACTCGACGAACCACCAGGTGGTCATCGACGCCGACACCCGCCTGGTCGTGGTGGTCGGCCGGCCGCTGCCGGGGAACCGCAACGACTGCCTGGCCTGGTCGAGTCCGGTGCCAAGCGGGCAGTCGGCAACACTACGACGATCGCGGACGGCGGCTACCTGGGCACCGGACTGATCATGCCTCGCAGTCTCGGAGGAGAATCAGGCGAGGCAGAACTCGTTGCCCTCGATGTCCTGCATCGTGATGCACGACTCGTTGACGCCATCGGCGCGCTGCGTCAGCACGTGCTTCGCGCCGAGCGCCATCAGCCGTGCGCATTCGGCCTCGAGTGTGACAAGGCGCTCCTCACCCACGAGCCCGGCGCCAGCCCTCACATCGAGATGCACCCGGTTCTTGACGACCTTGCCTTCGGGAACTCGCTGGAAAAGCAAGCGCGGGCCCACACCAGAGGGATCAGTGCACGCGAAGTAGATCTCATCCTCGGGCGGCAGCGAGCGGTGGTACTCCTCCCACGTGGCAAAGCCCTCCGGGACCGTCTGCACGACGTACCCCAGCACCTCGCACCAGAAGGCGGCGAGGCGCGCAGGCTCCGCGCAGTCGAAGGTCACTTGGAACTGTTTGATCGTTGACATCGGCGCACGATAACAGGGTCCTACTCATCTCCCCAGGTCGGGAGGTCCGCACGTTGTCGGGAGGAGGCGCCTGCTACCCGCTGCTGTGTCGTGCGGTCGCAGGGGTGAACCGAGGTCAGTGCCTCCCCAAAGGGAACCTGGGATGGGGTCCCTGCCCGCCGTCCCGCGCACCGTGCGCTCGCCCTCGCGGCGGTCACCGCCGCGACCGCCGCGGCGCTCCTCACCGGCGCCCCCACCGCCGGCGCGGAGAGCAACAACTGCCAGTACCTCGCGAGCACGGCGAACGCCATCTACGGGCAAGCCCGGATGGAGGCCGCCTACGCCACCATGGCCGGACAGGTGGAGGCCGCCACCCAGGCCCTGCGCGCGCCGGTCAGCCCGCGCTGCGCGCGGTCCAGGGCCGCCAGTCCGCCGCGGGATGCGAGGTCAGCCACTTCCCCGAACTCGGGTAGGGGCCGCAGGCAGCACCGCCAGGCCCAGACCGAACGTCTCCTTCGGGCGGCTCCGGGAACCCATCAGCGCAACCGCGGCCATGCTCCGCCTGCCTTCAGTGGACCTCGTATCGCCGGGGGCGGCGGAGGCGTCACCGTTCCGTTGACCGGTTCCGCGCTCCCGGTGGGCGTCGAGAGCCCGCAGGGCCCTGGCTTCGGCGGTGTGTGGCGATCCAGGAGGCGAGGAGGAACGCAGGCAGGGTGATGCCGGCCATCAGTGCGGCGCCCGTGACCGCGCTCATCAGGAAGCCGGTTCCCAGGTGCGCGACGCCTCGGTAGTAGCTGATCGCTACAGCCAGCAGCGTGAGATAGCCACCCAGCGCGGTGCCGAAGACCTGGCGGGTGAAGGCGAGCCAGCCCCTCCCGTGCCGAGTGGGAGCGAGCCGCCGTGCCGGGGGCCAGGGCCTGCCGGGGTGGCGGCGCATGGTGAGCAGGCCGATCCCGAGATAACCCATCACCAGGAGGTAGCCGGTCAGCATGAGCGTGATGTTGAGGGATACGGGAAGCATGGTCGGCTCCTGACGGTGGCCGGTCCTTCAGGAGGGGTTCTGGAGCAGGAAGTGCCAGCCGCGGACGAAGGTGTGCCAGCCGAACCACAGCCACAGCGCGAACAGTGCCCAGCGGCCGACGGGGTAGTACATGACAGCCCTGACGGCGTCGCTGAGGGTGGGGAAGCCGTCGTGCGGTCGCAGCAGGCCGATGCCTTCCCAGACGAAGAGGGCGGCGAAGAGTGCGGCCCAGACGAGATAGCCGATCAGCGGATGCTCTGCCACCTGTGCCTCCCTCCGGTGCCTGCCACTGACCACTACAGCCGTCGGGTCGATCATCGACCACAACGAGCGCGTGGTGCCGGACGTGCGCGGCGAGTCGCAGCCGACCAGCGGGCCGTCCCGGGGCGGGGCATCCGGTTCCTGCTCACAGTTCCGCTGCCTGCAGCCGTACCGCCTCCCGGAGGGCGTCGGCGTCCCCGTGCTGCCGGCGTCGGCCCGCCCCCGTCCGCTTGGCTCACCCACCACGGACTACTGTGCGACTCGCAGCGGTCTCCCGCTCGACCCGTGACAGCTTCTCAGGATTGCGCACGGCGTAGAGCCCGGTGACAAGGCCGTCGTCGATGTGCACCGCCAGGACGGTGTCGATCTCACCGTTGAGCCGGAGAATCAGCGCCGGGTGGCCATTGACCTGTGCGGACCGCAGCGACGCCGCCTCGCCGAACCTGACAAGACCGGCGACCAAGGAGGCCACCTCGGCAGCCCCGACGACGGGCGACAGCACGGCCTGCACGACTCCGCCACCGTCGCCCAACAAGACGACATCCGGCGCGAGGATGTCGAGGAGCCGTTGCAGATCGCCTGTTTCGACCGCCCGCTGGAAGGCGTCGAACGCGTCTCGGGCCTCGGCCGGAGAAACGCCCCCGCGCGGTCGGCGCGCCGCGACGTGCGCCCGCGCGCGGTGGGCGATCTGGCGGACGGTGGCCGGGGTCTTGTCGACGGCTTCCACGATCTCGTCGTAGTCCAGGTCGAACACCTCGCGCAGCACGAACACCGCCCGCTCGGTCGGGCCGAGGGTCTCCAACACCAGCAGCATCGCCATCGAGACGCTGTCCGCCAGTTCGACGTCCTCGGCCACGTCGGGGGCGGTCAACAGCGGCTCGGGCAACCAGGGGCCGACGTAGGACTCCTTGCGCCGGCGGAGCGTACGCAGTCGCATCAGCGCCTGGCGCGTGGTGATCCGGACCAGGAACGCACGCTGCTCGCGCACGGTGTCGAGATCGACGCCCGCCCACCGCAACCAGGTCTCCTGCAGGACGTCCTCCGCGTCGGCGGCCGAGCCGAGCATCTCGTAGGCGACGGTGAACAGCAGATTTCGGTGGGCGATGAACACCTCGGTGGCGGAGTTCATCCGCTCACCTCGGGCAAGCGGCTCGGCTGTGTCCCTTGTTCGCCCGTTTGTTCGCCCGTTGCTCTCGCTCATGGCTGACTCCCGCCTGTTCGCTCTCGACCGGTCCACACGCAAGACGCCGGTCCCCGCTGCTTTGTGACATCCGGCCCCGGTGGCGCACGTCACACAACCGTCGATGTCACGCGGAGCGGGGCACCGGCATCTCGTGTTCGTCACGACGCCACGCGAACGAACCGTGGCGGCAAGCCATTTGCACAAGTGAGGACGAAGCCATGGACCCCCGTATCAACCTGATGACCAACGAGCTCGGCGCCAAGGTCGGCAAGCGGTTCTACAACGTCGGCCTGGCGATCCGGGAGTCGTCGCTGCCCAGGACCCTCCAGGAATTGGTGGAGCTGCGCGCCAGCCAGATCAACGGCTGCGGTTGGTGCGTCGACGTGCACACCAAGGAGGCGGCGGCCGCCGGCGAGACGTCGATCCGGCTCAACCTGGTCGCCGCCTGGCGCGAGTCCACCGTGTTCACGGAGGCCGAGCGGGCCGCGCTGGCGCTCGCCGAGGAGGGCACCCGGATCGCCGACGCCCACCAGGGCGTGTCCGACGAGACCTGGGACCAGGTGCGCAAGCACTACGACGACGACCAGATCGCGGCGCTGGTCTCCCTGGTCGCCTTGATCAACGCCGCCAACCGGTTCGGCGTGATCACCCGCATGCGGGGAGGTTCCTACGACCCCGGCATGTTCGCCGGCCTGTCGAGCTGACCGGCAGGTGAACTGCGACCCGGCCCGGAAACATTCGATCCGGGCCGGGCCCACACCCGTCGGGGCGCCTGCCCCGCATCCTGGAGACACTGGAGGCCCTGCCCCAGGACCGTCCCCTCGAGCTCGATCTGTCGGAGCTGCGGTACCTCGATCACGCCTGCCGTACGGCACTGGAGAACTGGGCCGGTCTGGCTCGGCGACGCAAGGCATAGCCATCACCGCACGCAGGGATGCTGCTGGTCGATATGCGTTGGCCGTTTGGGCTGAAGGCCGGGAGACTCAGATGCTGTGGACATGGGGATCTCTGGTTTCAAGCCGTCCTTCCTCGTCGGGATCGAGGCGATTCGGCAGGCGCACGGCTCACGCCTGTCGGCGCTGGTTGGCAGGCGGCTGACGGGGTTCGCCCTGGTGCGGTTCGTCGAGGACGGAGACTGGTTCGCCGACTGCCCGGTGCTCCTGGACTTCGACGGTATCCAGGTGGAGGTTTGTCACTGGAAGCTCGACGAACTCTCGATCGGGTGGGGCACGATCGACACCGCGGCGGCCATCACCGGGTGGGAGTGGTTCGAGCTCACGCCCCAGTGGTCCCACAGCGATGAACGCCTGGCGCCGTTCGTCGGGCAGGACCTGTGCGAGGTCAGCCTTCTCGAGTGGCGGTCGACAAGCCCTGACCTGGCATCGGGAACGGTGGCGGTTGAGTTCGTCTTCGCCGGGGACTGTCTGCGGATCGTCAACGGCCTCGACGAGAATCGCATCGAGGTCGGTGCAGCCCAGCGGAATACATCCGACACAGGCTGGGCCGCTGAGCACTACTGCTCGGTCGGTTTCCGGTTGATCTCAATGACAGGCAGCAGGGCGGCCTTGGTGGGATGCCGACGGCGGAGGCCACTCCGATGAGGGTCGGCGTCGTCGCCGTACTCCCTGGACGGCGCCTTCACCCGGAGGTCCGCGGTCGACACGGGCAGCCTGACCGGTGGGACATGCGGTGACGGCACACTGCGGCTGACGTGCGCGGGATGGTCACGGCGGCTCGGCGGGTGGAGTGAGCAGCTTCGGGTTGTCGGTGAGGCGCAGGCCGTCCGCCGCCAGGTAGCGGCGGGAACCCATGCCCCACTCCAGGTTCCCTCGCATCCATGCCTTCATGCCGTCGTTCAGCGCGGTGAGCGCCGCGTGATCACGCTCGGACAGTCCGCCCCACGCCTCTGCCATGGCCATCAGATCCCGCTCGGCACGGAGATAGGTGTGAACGTCCTCGGCGACCTTCTCGTACACGCGGTCCACGGCCTCGGCCATGTCGCAGCCGAATTCCCGGCTCACCACCAGCACCCCGTTGGTGACTTCTCCGACGGCGAGTTCCTTGGGCAGCGACAGCACGTCGTTCACCCAGACGACCACGTCGGCGGCCTTGTTCAGCATGGTGCGGAGCTGCTGCGATTCATGGAGCAGCGGGGCGAGCTCCAGCCCTGCCGCATACTCCAGGAGGTCCAGTGCAGGGATGATCCCGCCGGAGACCCTGCGCAGCTGCCGGTATTCACGGAGCGGTGGTATGCGGCGATGCGCCCGGTTGCGGGCCTCGGACACGAAAGCGTCGAGGAACGTCCCGGTGTGCGCGATGAACCGTATCTGCCAGGCAAGGCTCTGCCGGGCGGCGAGGTCCTGCCAGACCGCCGCCAGTTCCGCCGCGAGCGGCGGGTGCTGCGGCTCCGGGGCCCTGTGCCCGGACGGGAACGAGAGGGCGCCGAGCATCCACATGGTGGTCGCGGAGGGCCCGAAGACCTCCGGCGAGACCTGGCGGTCGTACAGGTCGTCGATGACGAACGCCCAGGTGAACCACCCTGCGAGTGTCTCGAGACGGTCCGCCTCGAGACACGGGTAACACCGGGCTATGAGCTCTCCCAAGTGCGTTTCTGTCAGGCGCCGACGGGCCACCGGGTTGTCGACCAGGCCGTACCGGTCCGCCCATTGGACAACGAGCTTCTCCAACTCGTCCCGGTGCGTGGACAGATGAGAAGGAAGCCGGTGCAGGATGTGATCCGGACTCGGACTCGGGAGCATGCTGCCGGGCGTCACGGTGGTGCTCCGCCGCCTTTCCGTATCCGATGAGGCTGGTTGCTCAGGGGCGTCGGTGCGGCCGGAGGCGGAGCGGGAAAGGATGGATCACGGTCCAGGGGCGGGGCGCCAGGAGGTGGTGGGGCGTAGGGCCCTCGGGGAGGTCGAGGCGCCACTGCGACATCACGATCGCGACCGCGAGGGTCAGCTCGGTGAGGGCGTAGACGTCCCCGATGCATTGGCGGGAACCCGCGCCGAAAGGGATGTAGGCGTTGCGTGGCACCTCGGCCCGCCGTGCCGGAGACCAGCGGTCGGCGTCGAAGCGCTCCGGTTCCGGGTAGAGGTCGGGCCGGTGGTGGATCACATAAGGGGACAGCAGGATGGCGGTACCCGGCGCGAGCCTCCGTCCGGCGAGCTCCACCGGGGCCACCACCGCGCGACTGAAGAACCACGCCGAGGGATGGAAGCGCAGCGTTTCCAGCACCACCCGGTGAGTCAGATCGAAGTGGACGGGACGGTCGCCGTCCAGTCGCACCCGCCGGCTCAGTGCGGCGCGCGCCTCCGCGCAGACGGCCTCGGCCGATTCGCGGTCCCGGGAGAGGAAGAACAGCGCCCAGCCCAGTATCGACGCGGAGGTGGCGATGCCGCCGGTGAGCATGGTGAGGACATGGTCACGGATCTCCGCGTCGGCCATCCCCTCGTCCGTCATCAGGGACAGCAGGTCCTGCTGCGGAGCGGTTTCGCCACGGCGGCGGGCGGCGATCGCGTCGTCGACCACCTGCCCCAGGGTGGAGCACGCCCGACGGAACCGACGGTTGGCCGGTGTGGGGAGCCGGTCCAGCAGGGCGAACGGGGAGCGCATGTGACGTCCCAGCCCATGGTGGAAGTCGGGATAGGAGGCGGCGATCCGTGCCACGTCCTGCGAAGCGCCGTCCGCCGAGAACATGGTCCTGGCGATGATCCGGGCGATCAGCGCATAGGCTTCCTCCTCGACTTCGACCGCGGCGCCGTCCGTCCACCGGGCGGTGAGCGCGGTGATCTCCTCCCGCATCACCTCCAGGTAACGGGACAGGTAATCCGGACGGAAGGCAGCCTGGAGCTGTCGGCGCTGCCGGCGGTGCACCTCGTGCGGGGTGGTGCCGAGGCCGTCCCCGGTGAAGCGGCGCAACTTGTCGAAGAAGGGGCCGCCCTTGTCGAAGTGCCGTGTATCGGTGAGGACGTCATGGAAGAGCTCCGGGGAGCACACCAGGAACGCCGGGCGCGGCCCCAGCCGGAGCTCCACCAGGTCACCCAGGCCGGCCAACGAGCGGAGGAACGGCAGCGGATCACGAAACAGGGCCGGCACGTGTCCCAGCAGGGGACGCGCACCGGGGGCACGGGACAGGGTGTAGCCGGCAGAAGTCATGGACGCTCCCGGGCTTCACCGACGTGGAGTGGAGAGGCCGCACGCGGCCACGCGCCAGACGACGCGTGGGTGGAGCAGCGTGGCGGGGCTGCTCACCATCTGTGCGGCCCGCATGAACCTGCGGTAGACATCCGCGTCGTCCGGGATCAGCGAGAGGAGCCGGTCGACATACCAGTGCGCGAGCCTTGCGCGGCCGCTCCGACAGGCATCCCCCTTGAGATCGTTGCCGACGGCCATGAGCCAGGGCACCAGCAAGGACCGTGCGACGCGGCGCTGAAAGACCCGGGCCAGTGCGTCCAGCGCGGAGTCGGCGCCGTGCCGGGCCAGCAGGCCCTGGAGGGTGAGGGCTTGGACGGCGGCCACGGTCATGCCCTGACCGTAGATGGGGTTCAGTCGGCAGACGGCGTCGCCCAGGCACAGCAGCCGACGGGGCCAACGTGGCATGCGGTGGTAGAGGCGCCACCGGTTGCTCAGACCGGTCGTCCGGTAGACGGGGCCGGCCGGTCGGGCTCCAGCGAGACTCGCGCCGATGAGTGGGTGGCGCAGGGACTGGGCGTAGGCGAGGAATTCCCGCTCGTCGCTGGGCGGCATTTCTCCCTCCACCCCGATGAGAACGGCCAGCCAACGCCCCGCCTCCACTGCCGAGATGCCACCGCCACGGTGGGTGGGGGACAAGGGTGGTTCCAGGAGAATCGTCCAGTCCGCCGCCGCGGAACCGGGCACGTCGAAGAGCCGCGAAGCGTACGAGGCACCGCCGTCGACGGTCCGCTCGGCCACCGCGGGGAAGCCCGCCTCGACGAGCCAGCGCGGGAGACGGGACGTCTGGCCGCTGGCATCGACGACCAGGTCCGCCTCGATGGTCTCCGTCACCGACGCACGTCCACGCACCCCCGTCACCCGCCGTGCCGCGGTGTCGCAGCACAGGCCCTCAACCCGGAAGCCGCTGCGGAGCACGACCTCCTCACGGGCCAGGACCCGACGGCGGACACACCGTTCGAGGGCGACCCGGGTGAACGCCTGGCCGGGTATGCCGATCACACATCGAGGGGCGAACCCGCCGGGGTAGAGGATTGCGCTCGATTCCCCGAAGTCGAACACCGGCGCACCGAGGTCAGCGAGCTCGGCCCGCAGCCCCGGGAACAGCTCCTCGATGATGCTGCCGCCCCTGGCGAGCAGGGCGTGCGGGTGGCGCGCCTGCGGGACGCCGCGGTGGTACTCGGTGTCGACGCCGATCCGGTCCTGCTCCAGAACGGTCACCTCACCGAAGTGGTCGGCGAGCACACGGGCCGTCAACAGACCGGCGATTCCACTGCCCACCACGGCGGCGCGCCTGTGACGTCCGTCCCCCGGCAGCACGCAGTTCCCCCTTCTCCGGCTGCGCTTGTCATGGATCCGTTAACCCAGGCCATGTCTGCCCGTGCCCGTGCAGGCCAAACGGCGGCCCGGCCCGGCAGGTGGGGACGTCCTCGAGAGAGCGCGGGGGCTGCTCCGTCGCTACCCCGCGATGCGTCGAACGCCTCTTGACCGGCCTACGGAGAGCGCCGTTCCGCGAGCGGAAGCCTCTTCGACGGAGGGCTCTTCGACGGAGGGTTCTTCGACGGAGGGCTCTTCGACGGGCGCGGCAGTATCTTCGGGACCTTCAGCGAGATCGTCCGCCGAGGATGGGACCGGCCAGGGCTGATGCCAGGCATTTCACCGGCCTAAGCCTTGGGTACCCACGTCCAGGCGTCTCCGCCGAGCTCGTCGAACGGATCGCCGTCACTGTCCGGCCAACCGAGAGCGCCGCTGGCATGCAGGGCGGGCCGGTAGCCGAAGGCAGTGCCGCCGCTGTTCAGCGCGGCCTCGATCTGCTCGATGTAGTCGACAAGAGTGCCGAACCCGAAGTCCACGTGCCCCTCATCGCCCCACGCCCCGATCTGCCCGTCCCGGGGGTCGAGGAAGAAGCCGGACATGGAGGAGTCGAGCGTGTCGGCCGCGAAGGGGATGAGCCGGTTGTACTCCTCTTCGATGCCCTGATGCACCGGGTGCTGCATCATCACTTCGGCGAGGGGGAACCAGGCGAAGCCGGTGTGGATGCCGGGGCCGGGCAGGAAGAGAGCGGCAGCCCACTGCTCCTCCCAGGCACGAGAAGCGTCGTCGGCCGGTGCGGGCAGCGGTCCCTCGCTGTGCGGGTGGTGCCCGAACTGGTCCTGTTCGTACCCTCGGCTGCCGTCGTGCAGCAGGTAGAGCGCCCTGAGAGCCGGGGGGAGGGGGAAGCCCATCGTGGCCTCCCATCGCTCGATCCGCTCCGGGGTGGCGGGTGGGTTGAGCATGGAGCGCGAGGCGGGAGCGTGGCGGTCCATCCACGTCTCGATCTGCTTCCACGCCCACTGTACGCGTATGAAATCGTCGTTGCTGGTCACACGGGGGAGCCTATCGATCACGACCTGCGGAACGAAGCCGAGGCCGGCCCGAGCTGCGCCGGACCGACCCGGGGCCGACCGAGGGAAGGCCGGCGTCGTGTGCGGCCCACCCTCGGCGGTGGATCAGACTCCCGTGTGGTGACGGATCCAGTCGCGGATCTCGGGATTGCCGAGCGGAACGATGCGTGCCTGGGCGGTCAGGTCGATGTAGGCGCTGATGATGCCGATCTGCGTGCTTCCGAGCAGGACCGGTCCCCCGGAGTCCCCTCGCAGGTTATGGCCGTTGTTGCTGGTGGCCCAGATCCAGCTCGGATCCCCCAGGTCCACCCGCTCCACGTTCATCGAGCACACCTTGAGCTTGGGCGCGGGCGTCGTGTCGCGGGGGTCGGTGTAGCCCCAGCCGCTGAGGGAGAGGTCCGAGCCGCTGCTGGGAAGAAAACCTCTGCTGACGAGGGAGTTGACCGTGATCGAGCTGTTGAGCGGTTTGGCGAGGCGGAACAGTGCCAGGTCGTTGACCGCCGTGACGCGATATCCGTCGACCTGTCGGCGCTCGCCCTTTCCGAGGGCGAGGTTCCCTGCCCGTATCCAGAAGCGTCCGGGAGCCGGGTTGCCCGCGTTGGTGATGCAGTGCTTGGCGGTGAGGACCCACCGATGGTCGATCACGCTGGCCGTGCAGATGAAGTTCCTCGTTCCGGAGCCGTTGTCGAGCCACACTTGCGCGGCCCCTCGCAGCCGGGCGGCCTCGGCGCCCCCGTCGATGGCCCCGGCCTGCGGCACGGGCCCCACCAGGAACGTACCGGTCATGAGTGCGGTAATCAGCGCGGCCAGCAGACATCTCAGCCGCGGCACGGATAACAGGACAGCTTTCAAGGGATCCTCCTGATCCGGTCCGGCTCCCGGTCGAACTGGAAGCCGTAGCGATTCTCGTGATGCAGCGATGCAGCGATGCAGTGATGAGGTGATGTATACGGGCGAAGGCACCGGGCATCTCCCGAGAGAAGTACGGATGGAGAACCGTCTCCTGGCGACCGTTTTCGGTCGAACCGGAAGTCGTTTCCGGGTCACCATGACGGGCGATCTGGTACCGCAACGGTGCTTGTGCTGACGGCTGGGTAGTTCATGGCATCCACGCGTTCTACTGCGATGACCCATATCGCGTCACGTCATGCCTCCTCGTACGGCTTCGCGGATACGCTCGCCGCACTTGCGGTCCGCGATGCTGCCGCCGTCGTCCGCGATGACCGTCGTTCGGGGAACAGACCACACTGGCCCAGTGAATACGTGCCGCCCTTGCCCCTGCTGTGGTCATCTCGTCTTCGACGTCGAGGATGGATGGCCTGGTTCCTATGCCGCTTGTCCGATCTGCTCCTGGGAAGACGACCCGGCTCAGTTCCGCTGGCCGTTCATGCAGGTCGGCGCCAACAGGGTGTCGCTTGTCGAGGCCCAGCGGAACTTTCAGGCCTACGGCGCCTGCGATCAGCGAGGGCGGCGGTTCGCCCGTCCGCCGGCGGATGACGAACCTCGGGACGCGGCCTGGCGCCCGATCGATCCGGCTACGGACTTCTTCGAGGAAAACAAGGGCGACGATTGCCGTCCTTGGCCCGATGACAGGTCGGTCCTGTGCTGGTGGCTTCCTTCCTTCTGGGGAGCCCCCGAGGAGCCGGCATACGCTCCGGACCGCCAGACGGTGATCGACGTCGGTTCCGTGCGTGGCGAGCGTGATCTCCATGAGGTCCTCAAGCGGGAGCTCGGCTTTCCCTCGTTCTACGGCATGAACTGGGCCGCGTTCTGGGATGCGATCACCGGCCTCATCGAGATGCCCAAGGAGTTGCGCTTCGTCCACTGGGCCGAGCTGGAACTACGAGAACCTCTGGCTGCGGCTGCGCTCCGCGACCAGTTGACCAGGTACGACAAGACGACCCAGGGCTTCAGCGTCGTTTACGACCGGTAGCCCTCGGAACGTCGCCCCACCGTGAACAAGCCTTGTGCGCCAGCCCAGCGCGTCCCGTCGGCGTCATGCCCCGCCCACGCGACGTCGTCCACCGCCAGCCCCGGGTCACCGGCCAGCGTCGACGGGGTCACTCCGGTGAACGCCAGGACCTCCCGGTGGAGATGGGACTGGTCGGCGTAACCGCCTTCCGTCGCGACGTCTGCCGCGCTCCCGCCCGCGGTCAAACGCTGGGCGGCGTGGCGGAAGCGGACCAGTCTCGCGGCGCGCTTGGGAGGCAGGCCGATCTGCGACCGGAATCGGGACCACAGGCGCCTGCGGCTCCAGCCGACCTCTGCTGCCAGTTCCTCGACCTTGACCCGGCCGCGGCTCGCGAGGATCCGGTCCCAGGCCCGGACCACCTCCGGGTCCACCGGTGGCCCCGTCCCGCGGCGACGGGCGAGGAAGGCGTCCGTCAACGCGAAACGGTCCTCCCAGGACGGGGCCTCGCACAGCTGCTCCCGGATCCGTGCCGCGTCCCGGCCCCACAGGTCGTCGAGGGCGACCACGGTACGGTCCAGCTCCGCCGGGCAGACACCCAGCACGGCGTGCGTGACCAGCGGGGACAGGCGCACCTCCACGCATGCGATGTTCTCGCCCTGCATGCGCACCGCACCGGGTACGAGCCCGGCGACGAGGCTTCCGCGCTGTTGCCGGCCGGCGGCGTCGCCCACGATGAGCGGACCGTCGCCGAACTCGACGACGAGGGTGAGGGCCGGGTGAGGGATCACCGGCAGGTCGACGGGGCCCGTGCCCCGATCGCGGAATCCGGCCAGGCTGACGCCGGCTGCCCGGCCGCGCCGCGGTGGCCTCACGACCTCCCACCCGGCCACGGCCTCACGCTCACCCACGGCGGATCGCATCACCCCATGCTACGAGGACGACCGATCGGAACATTCGTCCAAGACGCCGGCGCGCGCCCACGGTCACAGTGGACTCATGAGCAGCCTCATCATCCACAACGCCTTCCAGGCGTTCGCCAGCTATGACCCCGACCGGATCTCCGCGGTCCTCACCGAGGGCGCCGAGTGGCTCTCGCCCCCCGGGAACGCCGTCGCCGTCGCGCTCGGGACAACCCATCACATGGTCGGCAGGAAGGCGATCGTGCGCTTCTTCGCCGAGGGCTTCCCCCGCCTGTTCGTGCGCGACGTCGCCGTCACCTTCCATGGGGTCCACGCCGACAGCGAGCGGGGGATCGCGGAGGCGAGCGTGACGGCAACGCTCGCCAATGGGAACCACTACAGCAACGACTACTGCTTCGTCTTCGAATTCCGGGACGAGCTGATCCACCGGGTCCGCGAGTATGTGGACACAGCCCGTGGGCACCGCATGATCTTTGGCGAAATCCCCCAATAGCCATCCCCGGTCCAGCTGTGCACCCGTCAGCCTGACGGGCAGCAGGCCTGAGCCGACGAGCCCACCCCGGCGACCGCGCGCATGACGAGCAGGCCACCCACCTCGAACCCCACAACTCCTCCAGTGCGGCTGACAGGACGGCGACCTCACCGCGCCGCAGCGGGCTCGGGGGGCTCACGGAAGAGAAACCGCTCGGTCAATTCACCGGCCGGGACGTCGTGAAGGGCATGCAACGCCCCGGAATGGACAGGATCGTGCACGAGCACTGTATGCGGGCGGCCAGCGTACTCGGCGGCATACGCCATTATGAGGACACCTTCCTTCCGCAGCCTGGCCCCGACGTCATACCCAAGCGGTCCCACGGTCAGTCGGCGCCGCCCTGGTGGCGAACGTTCGCCGGAGCGGGGTGGGCGCCTGTTCACCGCGCGGGGCCGTACTCGTCGATGACCCCCTCCACGAGCCAGCAGTGTGTCTTTCCCAGGCTCGGCACCGGGCCGGCGGTGAGGGCGTCCAGACGTTGCCAGTAGCGACGGAACAGAGGAACCGTGGTCTGCATGTCCGTGGCCATGAACGCACGGAAGTCGGGTGTGTCCTCCGTATCGCGGGCACGGGCGCAGGCACGGCAGAAGGCGTCCAGTGCTTCACACCTGTGCGGTGCACGTCCGGCGGCGACGGCGGGTGCGGCACCGTTCGCGGCGTCGAGGAGCGCCGCGTACATGGATGCCTTGTCCTGCACATGGGGCGCGGCCCAGTAGCTCAAGAACGCGGGCTCTGCTACGAGGAAGTGGAGCTCGGCGTAGGCCAGTACAGCATCGGGTGTGGGATCGCGCGGCGGCTCGGGAACGGCCTGCGCTGTGATGACACCGGCCAAGCGCGCCGGCAAACTCGTGGGCAGGACGTGCTGCCACGCTCGGGTGAAGTCCGCAGCGGCCTGCGCCCGGCACTGAACCCTGGCCAGCACGCGCAGCCGACGCAGTCGCTCAGGGCCGGAACACTCCTCCAGCGCCTGCAACGCCGCCTCACGCCAACGCAGTTCCGCCAACTGCGTCTGTGTACTCGCCAACTGCTCGGCCACCAGGTCGCCGAGGCGGTGACCTCCGGTGGCGACGTCCGTGATGGCCGCGATCGGCACACCCAGCGCACGCAGCTGCCGCACCAGCTGCAACTGCTCCAGCGCCTGTGGCGGGTAGCGGCGATGGCCTCCCTGGCTGCGCGGAGCCGTCGGCAGCAGGCCGATGTCGGTGTAGTAGCGGATGGCCTTCACCGACAGCCCTGTACGTGTCGCGAGTTCCCCGATCGACCAAGTGACTTGCATCTCAGCCCCTTGAATCTCCCGTGCGGTGGAGGTCCTAGCGTATGAGGCGTCGGCCCAATGGCATGAGGCAAGGGCCGGACGCCCGGCTCCGGTGAACGGCGGGGGAGCCACCGGATCCGGACCGATACCGACAAACGACCCTCCCACCCGGCCCGTCCAGTCCCTGCGGCGCGGGAGGACGGTGCCGCGCGTCGCAAACTGTCCGCGCGCTGTGCCGCACGTGAATGGATGCTGGTGCTTCACGGCCCGGCACATGGATCCGATATCAGCAGGCCTGAAGCTCAGCACCCGATCAAGATCTTCCCTCACACCGACCCGCACCCCATGGAGGATCGACATGACGCTTCCCCCAGGACAACGTGCCGTCGACGGATTCCCACGCTTCGGCGCACATCTCCATCACCCACCTCCGCCTGTTCCCGCCGACCCGGTGATCGAGATCGGCGGAGCTCTGACCGAGGCCATCACTCTGTCCGCGACGGACCTCGCAAAACTCCCACGTAAAGAGCTCGGAGCCGACTTCCATTGTGTCGCCGGATGGTCGGCAACCGGCCTGTTGTGGGAAGGGGTCGCGTTCAAGACGCTCTACCGCATGCACGTCGAACCACTGCTCGAGTCGGACACGTCGATGAGCCATATCGTCTTCGAAGGTCTCGATGGCTACCGGTCGGTCGTGTTGCTCGAGGACGCCTTGGCCGACGACGTCCTCATCGCCGACCGTCTCGATGGACGGCCGCTCGACACCGACCATGGCGCTCCGGTGCGGCTGGTCAGCCCCAGCCAGTACGGCTTCGTCAGTACAAAGCACCTCTGCCGCATCGAATTCCACACATCCGAACCCCCGGATCCAGACCGCTGGTCTCCCCTTGCGGCGCACCGCAGGGCGAGGGTCTGGCGGGAGGAACGTCACCGCCATCTTCCCGGCCGTGTGGTGCGGCCCGTCTACCGGGTGTTGATCGGGCCGATCCGCGCATTGAGCGCCCGAGGCAGTCACACATCACCACGGTGATACTGCTCGCTTCGCTCCGACCCCGGCCGCCCTGAAGTCGACAGGTACCTTTGCGGCATTCCTCAGGGGCCGGGCGCGTACCGCGCCGGGGCGGTCGGGCCGGGCCCGGCGGTGCGGCTATGTGGTGACGCGGCACCGCTCGGTATCGGGCCGAACGCCGCCAAGGCCTGGGCGCTCCGGGTGCCGCTTCGGGTGTGCGCCGCCCGTTCCGTCGGCTGCCCTCGCCGGCTCGCCCTGGTCTCCGCCGTGCTTCGGGCCGCCGCCCGGCGGGGGACCAGGCATGCCGGTGAGCGTCCGAGCGGCGGCGATTCCGGAAGCGCAGCCCGATTCGTGGAAGCCGTCGCCGTGGTAGGCGCCCGCGAAGGCCAGCACGCTGTCGGACAGCCCGCCGGAAGCCGACTCTGCGCGGTTACGTACTGCTTGTTGATGGCGGGGTGCCAGTAGTACTCCCGGGCGTCCACACGGGACGGGTTCACCACCGGCAGCGGGGAGTAGGTGGCGTAGAGGGGGTCCTCGGCGCCGCGCCCCCACAGGGCGTCCATGTTCTGGTGGTTGGCGACCGGCGACGGCAGGAGCGCGTTGGCACAGCCGAGCTGAATGTTGACACCACAGTGGCCCGCGTCCTTCTCGAACAGGCTCCCGTCGGTGTGGAGCACCGCTTCGACCGGCGTGCAGGCAAACGCGACCGGCGTGGACCGCTGCTCCGGAGTGGGGTCGACCAGCAGGGCCAGGGCGTGCGTGGCGGGCACGGCGATGACCGCCTTGTCGAAGTCGTCCGCCCGGCCCGCAGCATCCCGGACGAGGACCCCGTCGGCGGTGCGCCGGACGGCCCGCACCGAGGTAGAGGTGTTCACCGGCGCGGCCTGTTCCAGCCGCGGCACGAACCGCTCGACGTCCTCCCCGTACCGCTTCCACACCTCCCCGCTCACCCGGGGCGGCCGCTGAGGCAGTCGGCTCACCTCCACCGGAGCAGCACTGCGCTGCAGGAAGCCGCAGTCGACGCAGGCCACCTCCGTGGACATGTCGGCACGCCGCGTCGCGACTCCGAGCTCGTCCAGGAGCCGCGCGAATTGCGGGTAGTAGGTGTCGCTGACAACCATGATCGCTTCCCTCCCTCTGGACCACACCGCCAAGGAACGGTGAACCAGCCCGTCAGGACACTGCCGCCTGGCCTCCCTGAGCAGGCCTGCCGCTCGTACGTACTGGGTGCGTATGCCTGGTGCGTACGCACGGTGGTCAAGCCGAGCACGGGTTTGGACAGGCGCCCGCTGGGCGAGACAGGGGTTCCTGCGCAGCGCGGTGGGGTGTGGTGGGCTGAAGGGGGCTACTTCTCCAGCCGGGACAGGCCCGGTGCGCGGGCCGGCCGCTTCGGATATCGCGTCCGTGATCATCCGCAGCTGGTCGGCGGAGAGGGCGAGTGCCAGCGCTGCGGCGTTCTCGTCGAGATGCGTACGGCGGCGCGTGCCCGGCAGGGGGATCACGGTGCCCGGCTGAGCCAGAAGCGTCGTGACGGGCACGCCCGCCGGCACCCTGAGCACCCAAGGCGCCAAGAGTTCGCCCTATCGATGCTCGGTCACCTCGGCCGGCCGGCCGCTGGCGCAGGGCCGGGGACCGGACGGAGCTCGCCTGGCTGGTGCGGGACGAGGGCGTGTCGGCGTACACCGACGAGCGCCGCTTCCACGAGAACACCTACACCTCCAAGTCCCGCGGCTACCTGCATCTGCACAACGACCGGCCCATCCGACCCTTCGGCCAGGACCCCGACTGCGTCGCCCTGCTCAGCCACCGCAAGGCAGCCCGGGGCGGCGCCTCGGTCCTGGTCGACGGCTGGACGGTGTACCGCATCCTGCGCGAGGAGCCCCCGGCCGCTCTGAACCTCCTCAGGACGCCGCACTCTGTCGACCGTCGTCATGTGACGCCGCCGGGCGGAGACCCCGTGGTGGAGGGACCAGTGTTCGAGCAGGTAGGCGGCCGTGTCCTTCTGCGGTGCAACACCAAGCGCATCGAAACCGCCGCCGAACTCACCGGTCGTCCCCTGCCGCCCGGCCGGCGCGCCGCTCTCGATTCCCTGCAGTGGGCGCAGTGGGTCGGTTCCATGGCGCGGCCCCTGACACGCCGGGCGCGCAGCCATACGCTGGGGAGCGCTCGCGGTTCCAGACCACTAGGGGGTTCCCGATGGTTGCCCGACCGCACGCCACGCCGTCCCGTTCGCGCCACTGGGCCTTCCACA
Source organism: Streptomyces sp. NPDC053048 (assembly GCF_044547045.1). NCBI lineage: Bacteria > Bacillati > Actinomycetota > Actinomycetes > Kitasatosporales > Streptomycetaceae > Streptomyces > Streptomyces sp. NPDC053048. The sequence continues at coordinate 161,016 of NZ_JBITZS010000005.1, read as the reverse complement.
CGGAGAGCCTGCCGCTGACCGGGCTCACGGCGTACCGCCCGCTGGGACGGGTGGAAGTGAAGTTCCTCGACGGCTGCAACCGCTCCTGTGCCTTCTGCGTCAACGAGGACCACATCGGCAAGGTCCTCAACCCACTCGACACCGACCGTTTCAACACCTCCCTGCACACCTGGCTGGAGAGCACGGACGAGCAGGAGAAGCCCTTCGCGCTGTACGGGACGGGCGGCGAACCGCTGATGGTGCTCGACCTCGTCGACGAGGTGATACGCCCGCTGGCCGGCAGCGGCATCGCCACCCGGTTGGTCACCAACGGAACCCTGCTCAACGAGTCCCGGATCGCCCGGCTGGTCGACATGCAGCTGACCGGCCTGAAGATCACCTACAACACCACGGACAGCGCCCGTCTCCTCTCCATGGTCGGCGGCTCCCACGCGAAGGACGTCGACACCGTGCTGGAGAACATCCGGACCGCCAAGGCCGCAGGGCTGTGGGTGTTCGTCCGGGTGAGCGTCGGCCGCTCCAACGATGACGAGATCAAGAAGATCTACGACCTCATGACCGGCATCGGCGTGGACGTCGTCCAGCTCAAACCATGGATCCCCTCCGGCCTCGCCGCCTCCCACCCGGACGACCTCGCCCTGCCGCCCGAACAGACCCAGCACTTCTTCGAGGACTTCGCCCGGCAACTGCGTGCCGCGCCAACGACGGGCCGTCCGCCGCGGCTGACCGTCTCCTGCTATCCGCCGGCCCGGTCCTCCGGACTCACCACCAAGGACTGCCCGCACGTCGAGAAGATCTACTGCGAGCCCGGCGGCCGCGTCATGGTCTGCAACTACGCGGACGAATACCTCGGCAGCTGGTTCCCGGAGGACGGCGGCCTGCTCTCCGTCGTCGCCCGCCGCCGGGAGCTGTACTCCCGCATGATGGACGACCACGGGGTCACCTCGTGCCCGGCCCGCCTCAACTGGTCCCAGCCCGCCGGACCCGCCTCGCCCCCACCCACCGTTCCGGCTTCCCCGCCCGACACCGCACCCCTCTTCTCGCCGCAGAGCCTGTGGCGGCGCCCGTCACAGGCCCCAGCCCCGACCGACCCCTCGGACAGGCCATAGTGATGGTCGCCCGATGTCCGGGCCTTCGCATCGGTAGCCGAGGTCCAGCAGCGCACCACGCACACGTTTCGGATCCCATGTCCTGGCTATCCAGAGCCGTTTGAGGACAGGCTCGATGCGGGCGGCTTCCGCGCGGGCGATCTCCTCGCCGGCGGGGGACCTGGGGGCTTGGTGGGCCGGTCGCGGCCGGGCCGGTGCGCTGCTGGCCGCAGGCTGTCAGGGTCAGGGGCAAAGCCGCCAACTCGGGGACGTCGGGAGCACTCTTTCGGGCCGCCGCCCCTGGATCAGCGCTGTGTGGGCGGCGGGGTGCCGCAGTACTCGGCCTCGAGTACCTTGACCGCTTCGATGCGTGCCCAGTCACCGTTGGCGTTGAACACCATGGTGTGACGGCCGTCGGGGGACGAGGTGGCCTCCGAGGAGGAGCCGTGGACGCCGCCGCCGTGCGTCCAGACGAAACCGCCGCAGGGCAGGTCGTACTTGTACAGGCCGAGCCCGTAGGCGAGGCCGGGCTCGCCTGTCGGCACAGTGGTCAGCAGTTCCTGCTGCTGTTTCGCGGGCAGCAGCTTGCCTCCCAGCAGCGCGCCGAGGAAGCGGTTGACGTCACCCGGGGTGGAGATGATCTCGCCCGCCGCCCAGACCCAGGTGTTGGTGATCTCGGTGGTGTCCCAGATCTTGGCGTCCGGATCCTCGGAGAGGAGCTTGCTGTACGCCCGGCCGTGCGGCTCCGGCATCTTCGTCGAGGAACCAGGGAGGGAGGTGGCGCGCAGGCCGAGGGGCTTGATGACGCGCCGTTCGATCTCGCTCGCGTACGTCCTACCGGTCACCTTCTCGATGATGAGGCCGGCGAGGACGTAGTTGGTGTTGGAGTAGTGCCAGCCCGCGCCGGGTTCGAAGTACGGCTTGTTCGACAGGCCCATGGCCACGAGCTCGTTCGGCGTCTTGGCGTCGTAGCGGTGCTCGGGCCAGCCTTCCCTGGCCATGTGCTGGAAGGCCTGGTCGTCGCTGTAATCGTAAATACCGCTGGAGTGGTTGAGCAGCTGCCGGAGGGTGATCTTGCGGCCGTCGTAGCCGTTGCCGCGTACGACGCCGGGCAGCAGGTGCTCGACCGTGTCGTCGATGTCGAGCTTGCCCTCGCCCTCCAGTTGGAGGACGGCCACCGAGGTGAACGCTTTGGTGATGCTGCCTATACGGAAGTGGTCCTCGGGGAGCCGCTTCCGGCCGCTCTCGAGGTCCGCGACGCCGGCGGAGCCGTTCCAGACGCTGTTCCCGTCCCGCACCTGTGCCAGGACTCCGGGATGCCCGGCCCTGACCTGCTCCTCCAACGCCGCCTGGGTGACGGCGTGCCCGCGCTTGGACGGGTCCGCCGCGGCGGAGGCCGAAGGCGTGAAGGCGGTGGTCAGGGTGACGGCCGCCGCCATGGCGACCAGGGCTCGGTTTAATGTTCTCGCCGTCATGTGCTGCCTTGCTCCTTGTCCTTCATGAATGACGCACTGGAGTGCGAACAACCGGAGTCGATCAGTAAGGCAAGGCTAACCTAATGATCGCTGGGTTCGTTCGCTCACTGCGTCCGGCTGAGGACAGGGCGTCGGCCGAGGGCTTGGGTCCGCATGGCGTATGCGGACTCGGCGGCCTTACCGGTCACCGCGAGCGCTGACCCGTCCCGAGTGATCCATCCCGGGTGATGCAGCCATGGCGTCCGCGGGCATCAACCGCAGGAGCAGGGAGGCGCAGCGCCCGGCTCGACGCCCGGGTGCGTCCCGCCGGTGAGCGCACGCTGCTCGACACGTGCGAGCTGGCCGGTCGCGACTGCGGTAGGGGTGACGTGCGCCTCGGCGGGTAGGCGCTGGCCACCGCAACCAGCGGTGGCGGCGCGGGCGTTCTCGTGCCCGCTGCCGCTGGGCGGCCCTTGTGGGCTGCCAGGCCCTGGTCGGCCTGATCTCGCAGGTAGCAAGCGGGTCAATCGCTGAAATCCATCCTTCGCCTCGCTTCGCGAGCCCTATAGGACATGTGTTCTCATGGCCGAGATGGATCCTTCTGCTGATGCGTCCGCTGTTCCGCCCGGCGGCCGTCGGCGCGCGTTGTTGCCCGACATGTCGCCGCTGCGTTCTTCGCGCGACTTCCGTCGTCTGTGGCTGGCGGGCTCGATCACCGCGTTCGGTACGTACCTGACCCTGGTGGCCGTGCCGATGCAGCTCAAGGCGCTGACCGGCTCCACGCTCGCCGTCGGCGCGGTGGGCGCGGTCGAGCTGATCCCGATGATCGTCTTCGGCCTGTACGGCGGCGCGCTGGCGGATGCCGTGGATCGGCGCAAGCTGATCCTGTGGACCGAACTGGGGCTCGCCCTGTCGGTGAGTGTGCTGGCGGTGAACGCGATGCTGCCGGCCCCGGTGGTGTGGCCGCTGTACGTCATCGCGGGCCTGGTCAGCACCCTGGCCTCGCTGCAGCGCCCGGCGCTGCACGCGATGGTGCCGCGCGTGGTCGCGCACGATCAGCTGATGGCTGCGAGCAATCTGGAGTCGGTGCGCTGGCAGGTCGCCGCTATCGCGGGCCCCGGGCTGGCCGGTGCGGTCGCCGCCTTCGCGGGTGTGCAGATCGCCTACGGGCTGGACGCGCTGACCTACGTGGTCTCCGCCATGTTGATGCTGAATCTGGCGCCCTGCCCTCCGGCCGAGGACGCGGAGAAGGCGTCGCTGAGCGGTGTTCTGCAGGGCGCCCGCTACGCGTGGAAGCGCAAGGACCTGCTGGGCACCTACGCGCTGGATGTGGCCGCGATGTTCTTCGCGCACCCCGAGGTGCTGTTCGTGTTCCTGGTCAGCGAGCTGGACACCCCCTGGGCCCTGGGCATGCTCTACTCGGCCGGTGCGGTGGGGTCGCTGCTGATGAGCCTGGTCTCGGGCTGGACCTCCCGCGTGCACCGGCACGGCCTGCTCGCGGTGTGCATGTCCGCTGCCTGGGGCGCGGCCATCGCCGCTGCGGGCATGGTGCACAACATCTGGCTGGTGCTGGCTGCCCTGGTTGCGGCCGGTGGCTTCGACATGCTCAGCGGCCTGTTCCGCACCACCATGTGGAACCAGACCATCCCGGACGAGCTGCGCGGACGCCTGGCGGGCATCGAGATGCTCTCCTACATGGCCGGTCCACAACTCGGCCAGGTGAGGGCGGGCGGCATGGCCGGCATCGTCGGTATCCGTGGCGCCATGTGGTCGGGCGGCCTGGCCTGCGTCGCCTCCGTCGGCCTGATCGTCCTGGCCCTGCCCAAACTGCTCACCTACGAGGCGCACCAGCAAGGACGCCCGCCGCGTGCGCGAGCAGCAGGCATCTGCGGCCGAGGCGGTGGCCTGAGCGCGGCGAACCTGCTGTCCAGCGGGTCCGCCGCCGACCGGGGGACTCTCCGCCTCCGGTGGGAACAGCGGGCGCTCGGAACGGATACGGAGAACCACAGGAGGAGGTGCGTGGGACATGGCCTACGACGAAGTGCTGGCCCAGCGGGTCCTGGAGCGGCTGGAGCCGGATGGGGTGGTCGCGAAGAAGATGTTCGGCTCGATCACCTGCATGCTCAACGGCAACACCGTGGTGTCTGTGTACGAGGACGGGCTGTGGCTGCGTGTCGGCCCGGACGGCATGGACGACGCCCTCGCCGAGCCCGGCGTCCGGCCTGCGGTGCACCGCGGCAAGCAGGCCGACGGCTGGGTCATGGTCGCGGGTGACGTCCTCGACGACGACATCCTCGACCACTGGCTCGCCATCGCCATGGACGCCACCGCGGAACTCCCGCCCAAGTAACGGCACCCCCGGATGTCGCCAGACCCGCTCATGCGCGCGCAAGAGATGTCGATGAGCGGGCGGGCACGGCGGGTAATCACCGCCATCAAAGGACAAATTTTGTGGCGGCGCCCGCTGCCACATCGCCAGGCTCGCCGAGCACGGCCATGAAGTTCACGTCGGTACCGCGACCCGCAGGCCACCCTGGCCCGCACAGAGCCGGACATGATGGGCACCCCGCCCTTCGTCACCCTGCACACCTTCGGCGAGGCTGGTGCCGCGTCCGACGGCCTGGTGATCAACGGCATCGACGGCCACAACGCCGTCGCCGCCCTGTCCGCCATCGCCGACGAGCTCGCCGGCAAGACCCTCGCCGACTACGCCGTCCCGTACATCTACAACCCCGCCATCGAGCGCCCCTGGCCCACCCCGTGGGGCGTCAACCCCACAGCCTCGGCGAGCAGATCGAGCGCGCCCTGCCGGAGGTGAAGGTCGTCAAGGCCTTCGTCACCCAGGAACAGGCCACTGTCGTCAACCCCAAGAGTATCGGGGGCGGCGACCACACCATGTTCGTCGCCGGCGAGGACACCGACGCCAAACAGCAGGTCACCGATCTGCTGAAGTCCTATGGCTGGAGCGACGTGCTCGACCTCGGACCGCTGGTCGCCGCCCGCGGCATGGAGATGTACCCCGAACACACCAAGGCTCTCTTCGACCGCAACGGCAACATCGGCCCCACCATCTGGTGGAACGGGTCATGGCTTTCGATGAGGCGCCGGCGGAGCGGATCAAGGAGCGTCTCGAGTCGGAGGGCGTGACCGCGGGCTCACCGGTGCCCGACGCCGTTCTCGTTGCTCCCACCGTGTGCCGTGTCCTGGCTGCTGCGGTTCTCGTCGGGCCGGGTGAGGGCGCGGGCGGCGCGCAGCAGGCGCTGTGCCGACTGCTCCAGGTGCGGGGCGAGTTCGGGGGTGCCGTGGATGGTGTCGTCGGGGCCGAGGTCGATGCCGAGGAGTTGTTCGGCGATGTGGTGGGGGTTGTCGGCGGCGAGGTCGAGGGTGCTGGTGTGGTCGTCGAGGGGGTGGACGCGGCCGGGCAGGGAGTAGGTGCGGGCGCGGACAGTGGCGGCGTCGGCGGGGACGGTGGCATGGAGGGTGTAGCGGGCCGGGGCGGCGGCCAGGCGCCCGGCGACGTACGCCGCCGCGTCCGGGGCGGGTAGCTCGCGAGGGGGGACGCGGTGGCCGGTGGGGGCGGGGTCGGTGAGACGGTCCACGCGGAACAGTCGCCACTCGTCGTGCCCGGTGTCGTAGGCGACGAGGTACCAGACCGGGTCGGCGGCGACCAGGGCGTGCGGCTCGACGCGGTACCGGCCCGTCTCGCCGCTGCCCCGGCGGTAGGCGAAGGTGACGAGTTCATGATCGCGGCAGGCGGCGGCCAGAAGGGCCAGGGCGGTGGGATCGGCCGTGGGGCCGGTGCTCCACGGCACCGGCAGCGGGGCGGCGGCCTGGAAGGTGGCGACCTGGTGGCGCAGACGCACCGGCAGCACCTGCTCGAGTTTGGCCAGGGCGCGTGCAGCGGTCTCCTCGATCCCGGCGACGCCGCTGGTGGCGGTGCGCAGGGCGACGGCGATGGCGACCGCCTCGTCGTCGTCCAGCAACAGGGGTGGCAGGTCGGCGCCGGCGGCCAGGCGGTAGCCGCCGGCGGTGCCAGTGGTGCCATCGACGGGGTAGCCAAGATCGCGCAGCCGGTCGATGTCCCGGCGGATGGTGCGCAGGGTAACCCCGAGACGTGTCGCGAGCTCGTCACCCGTCCAGGTGCGGCGGGTCTGGAGCAGGGAGAGCAGGCGCAGCATCCGGCCGGGCAGGTCCTGGGTCATGGCTTGTCCTCACTCATGCTGTTCAGACTGCCAGACGTTAGTGACGTGAGGTGTCCTAAAGGGGACCTACGGTCGATGTCATGAGCGGTCACCGGCCGCCCGGTGGCCCGAAGGATCGGCCCGGCCCGGTCCGTGCCGCCACGGGTAGGCCCCGCCCCTCGTGGCCGTCCCGTGCTCCTCGCAACTTCCCCCTCCCGCCGCTCCTGAAAGGACAGCATCATGGGTTTCATGGATCCCGGCAGTGTCGTCTGGTTCGAGATCGACACCGCCGACCCCGAGGCCGTCAAGGACTTCTACGGCTCGCTCCTGAACTGGAGCTTCCAGACCGTGCCCACGGCCGACGGCCGAACGTACACCCTGATCAGCGCCGCAGGCGCACCCCTGCCGATGGGCGGCTTCTGGGAGCCCGCCCCCAGCGGCCAGGGGGAGGGCGCCAGCCTCGCCGTCCGCTCCGCCGACGTGGATGCCGAGGTGGCCCGCCTCAAGGACCTGGGCGCCGGCGTGGTCCTCCCGGCAGGCCCGGCCGCCGACGGTGGACGCTCCGCACGTCTGAAAGACCCGCGCGGCACCGTCTTCTCCGTCTGGCAGGCCCCCGAGCAGCCCCCCGCCGGAGCCGACGAACTGCCGGACGCGGGGGTCGGTGCACCACTTCCCGGCTCCCTGGGCTGGTTCGAGATCGGCACCGCCGACCTTGAGGCGTCGCAGAAGTTCTACGCGGACGCCTTCGGCTGGACCTATATCCACGACACCGGCGTCACCACCCGGCCGTACTTCGCCACCGTCACCCCCGGCGACCAGAGGGGCAGCGGCGGCCTGGCCGACAACAGCCAGGCCAAGGGCGTCAAGGACTTCGCCGCCCCGCAGTTCGTCACCCCCGACGTGCCCGCCGCCATCGCCAAGGCCGAGAGGCTCGGCGCCACGGTCGAGGCCGGACCGGAGACCACCACCTACGGCCTGACCTTCGCCCGGCTGACCGACCCGCGCGGCATCCGCTTCCTGCTCTTCTCCCTGCCCCCGCAGGGTCCGCAGGGCTGATTCCGCACTCCAATCAGCGCCCGGCCGCCCCGCGCGGCCGGGCCGGCTCCCCGCGCATCCACCCCACAAGAGCTGCGCCTCCTGGGCCCCGACGGCTGGGCGCTGGTCGGCTTCTATGCCAGCGCACCGGGCTGGACCAATGTGCCACGCAATCTCCATCCCGTCGCGGAGGCGCTGGTCTGAGCGGTACGACGTTACTTGTCGTAGAACGCGGGAAGGCGGACGGTGGCACGGCGGTTGCCGTCGCGGAGGAGGCGTTTGCCGGATTCGCTGCGTGTGAGGGCGGTCCGGTCCGGTTCTCTTGCGCGCGGTTGGTGCGGTCATGCGCTGGGTGCGTGCGCCTGCCTACGGCCGACGTTCGGTGGTATCTGTGGACGAGTCAGCTGGTGGCGCGCATGGTTTGAGGAGGAAACGGTGGAGGCGGTGCTTCTTGATCTTCAGGTTCTTGCTGCGGAGGACGAGCCGGAGGGCCGTGGCATGAATGCCTCAATCATTGAGCCCGGCAGTGGACTCAGCCTGCTCATCTGCAACTAAGGGCGAGGGCGGCGGTCCGTTAACGGATCCACATTCAGATCGCGGCCAGGTCGGCCGTGCCGTGAGGTACGCGGCCGACGCCGCCGCCTGGTACAGCCGCCGCTCGGCTGCTGTACGGGCCTCCGACACCTGCCGGGCCAGCACCGAGAAGCCCGGCAGCACCCGGTCCCGGCGCAGCCACGTCACCGCTTGGTTGAACAAAGTCACCGGCGCCTCGGCATGCGTCCAAGCCCGCCTGTACAGGAACCGGCGGAACTGCCGCCCCCACTGGTGGGCGCTGCAGTTGCGGTACCGGAACCGCTCCTTGACCTCGTTCGTGTGCTCGTACACCGTCGACCGGCGGTCGCCGTACCACCTGACACACGAGGCGTCCGCGATGCCCAACTGCCCGGCCGGGTACTCCACGGCCTCCCACGGCACCGCGAGCGGGTTCTCGCCCAGGAACCGGCCGATGTAGCGGGCTGTGCAGATCTGTACCGCCATGTACAACCGGTGCCCGTGAGTTCGCCGCAAAAGGGTCCGTGCAGGCCCTTCGTCGGTGCCGATGACGATGAAGCTTGGCGGCTCAGTGAACCAATAATCGGTTGCCCGCTGGTGATGGTGGTGGATCCAATGACCGTCGTGATCACCCGGGCGCGCCCGCCGCGGCGAGACGTGATGAGCGCGAGAGCCGCCGGTGCCGGCCGGTGCGCAATCCGGGTGGACCGCGACCGCATCGTCCCAGGGAGAGGCCACCCGATGAACACGCTGCCATCGCTGCCCGGAGCGGAGCACGCAGACGCGTCGCCCGTCCGCCTGGGCGTTCTCGTCCCGCTGACGCAGCCTGGGTGGGTCGAAGCGGGCAGGCATCTGCTCGCGGGGCTCGACCTGGCCGTTGGCGAGGTCAACGACGCAGGTGGGATCGACGGCAGACCACTGGAGTTGGTGGTCCGGGACACCGCGGCCGATCCCGCGCGGGCCGCGGCGGCCGTGGACGAACTGGCCGGCCTGGGCGTGGCCGCCGTGGTGGGGGAGTACCACAGCGTCGTCGCCCGCGCCGCTGCCGCCCGTGCCGATGCCCTCGGCGTGCCGTTCCTCTGCTCGTCCGCGGTGCTCGACACGCTCACCGAGGAACCGACGCAGTGGGTCGCGCGCCTGGCTCCGGCCCAGTCCCACGGCTGGAGGCTCTACGCGGACTTCCTCCTCGACGCGGGCCGGCATCGGATCGCCGTGGCGACCCAGCCGAGCGTCTACTGGGCGTCCGGCACCCGCATCCTGCGCGACCACCTCGCTCGCCGCGGCGGCACCGTCGTCGAACTCGACACAAACGCGCTCACCCATGAGGCGCTGTGCGACGCGCTCGTCGACCACGGCGCGACGGCGCTCCTGCTGCTGGTCGGCCATCCGGAGCCGGCGGTACCGATCGTCAGGGCCGTCCGGGGCGACCGGCGGCTCGCGGAGATCCTGATCGGCGCTCCGGCCGGACAACCGGAGTTCACCGAATGGGCGGCAGCGCTGGGCGAGGACGGCGCCGGGATCCCGTTCCTGCGCTACCTGCCCGAGCGCCTCGGTCCGCTCGGCGAACGCGTGCGGAAGGAACTCCGCGAACGGCTGGACGAAGCGCCCTCCTTCGTCGCCCTCGAGGGCTGGGACACCGTCGCCGTCCTCGCCGAGGTGCTGCGCTCCCACGGCACGGACAGGGCGGCCATCGCCGCCTCATGGCCGCGCCTGGCGGTCGAAGGCACCCGAGGGCCGATCCGGTTCTCGCGCACGCCGGACAGCAGCGTTTGGCAATGGACTTGGACACCCGTCCAGATCGTTGACCGCGATCCGGCGGAACCCGATCGCTTCCGGATCCTCCACACCGGCTGAGGAGGCCCGACGGTCTGTCCAAGTCTGCCCGAGCTGGCAGCTGTCTACTGCCTGCCTGCCCGTCTACATGCCCAGGCCCACGCGATTCAGTGGAAAGCGTCGACGTTCTCTATGGCCCACTGTCGGAACGGTCGGGCCGGGGTTCCGGTGATCCGTGAAACCGTGTCGCGGACCATCAGCAGTTCGTCATTGGTGTCTCCGCCCGTGACGTCGAGCACCGCATCCGCGGCCTCGGCTCCGAAGGCCGCGGCCATCTGTGCACGAGCCTGTTGGCGGCTGATTTCGACGAAGGGTATCTGCCGCCCCACGGCTGCCGCGATGGCCCCGACCTGCTGTCGGGGGGTCACCGGCTCAGGACCGGTCAGGGCGTAGGTGCGTCCGTGGTGGCCGGGCTCGGTCAGTGCCACCCGTGCCACTGACGCGATGTCCGCAGGGTGGATTGTCGGCAGCGCGACATCGGCGTACGGCGCGCGGACGGTCTCCTGTCCACGGATGGAGGACGCCCACATCAGGGTGTTCGAGGCGAACTGCGTCGGTCGCAGGATCGTCCAGGCCATGTCGCTTGCCTTGAGCAGTTCTTCCACCGCCAGGTTCTCGCGGGCGGGGTCGAGGTGGGGGTGGGTCTGGACGGTGATGGACGACACCAGCACGACGTGTTCCACGCCCGCCTGCTGGGCGGCATCGAGGATATCGGCGTCCGAGCCCAGACGCGGCACAAGAAAGAGTGAGCGCACGCCTTCCAGCACGGACTTCAACGACGCCGGCTCCGAGAGGTCGCCCTCCACGGCTTCGACCCCTTCGGGGAGGTCGGCCCGTGCGGCATCACGGGTGAGCCCTCCGAGCGGCCCGACACCGCGTGTGCGCAGCTCCTTCAGCAGGGCACTGCCTATGTTTCCGGTGGCTCCGGTCACGAGGATCATGAGCGTGCTTCCCATCGTCAGGTGATCAACTAGGTCACACGCTAAAACCTCAACCATGCTTCAGTTCAAGCAAATGTCTGCCCATGCTTCGGCTGGGCACGTTGCCCCGTACTCGGCTGGTCGCTGCTCGCGCCTCGACCAGCCCGGGTGCTTTCCGGAGGGCTTCCAGCCCCTACGCCCGCCGGGTGTCCTGGCGGGTAGGCAAGACGTGAGATGCGCCTGTGGTCAATCCGGGGGCTCGTCCAACTGCGGTTTCCCGGAGCCACCCGTACCGCCGGTCCGCTCCCCGGCGTTCTCTGTGCCCTTCCGATTGCGGGCAGTCTCGCGTTCGGCCGCGCCCCGGGGTCTTCCTGCCGCCTCCGGCGCTCACGACTGGGTCCTTTTGCCGTGTGCCTCACCGCGTGCTTGCTCCTTCGCCCTCTCCTTGTCCTTCTTCGCCCTCCCGCCGCGTGCCCTCACGCCTTCGAGGGCCTCATCGTGCGCGGTGCCGCCCTCGGTCTGATAGCCCTCACGAGCGCTCGCCGTACCCGGCACGGTGCGCTCACGCGCCTGGCTCTCTCCGCCGGAATGGGATCCCGGCTCCTTCGGGTCGCGGGCTCGTCCGTAGGGGTCCTGGGACGTCTTCTTGGGCTGCTGCCGAGCCATCGGCCACCTCCGTGGTCCTGAGCGTGCACCCACCACGCGGATGCGGCGGGAACCTCCGGGGTACCCGCGAGCTGGTCACACATGCAGGACCGACGAAACCGCAGTCCTACCTCGCCTCTGTCGCCTCGATGCGGTGCAGCGTCACTTCGGTGAGCTCGCCGGCGTCCACACGAGCGGTCATGTACGTGCGGTAGGGCTGACGGCGCCGGTCTGTGGGCGAGCCGGGGTTCAGCAGGCGCAGGCCGCCGGGGGCGGTGGTGTCCCAGGGGATGTGGCTGTGGCCGAAGACCAGCACGTCCGTGGAAGGAAAGCGTTCGGCGCAGCGTTCCTCGCGGCCGCGGGCCGGGCCGGTCTCGTGGACGACCGTGAAGCGCAGTCCGCCGAGCTCGGCGTGGGCGATCTCCGGCAGCCGTGCGCGCAGGTCGGGGCCGTCATTGTTGCCGTGGACCGCGATGAGACGGCGGGCGCGGGCGGTGAACAGCTCCAGAGTCGCGGTGTCGGTCCAGTCGCCGGCGTGGAGGACGACGTCGGCCTGGTCCATTGCGGTCAGGAGGGGCGGCGGCACCTTCCGGGCCCGGGTGGGGAGGTGGGTGTCGGACGTCAGGAGCAGCCGCATGAACCGCACTGTAGTCCCGGGAGCCGGCCCGCTCCCGGGCCCGCGCCGTTCCTCGCGAACGTTCCCGGAGGCCGGGCGCCCTGCGGTCAGTCCTCGGCCGGCCTGTCGCAGATCAGGTACGGGGTGCGCTGCTCGCACGGTAGGCAGGAGTGAGTCGTCCATGAGCCGGGCCCCTTGCCGGAAGAGCCTTCGGCGCGCCAGGCGATCTGTTCCTTCGGCTTGCCCGTCCTCCGGTCTGTCTCGGGAACGTACTCGGGCCCCCGGTAATACTCCTCGGTGATGTGCACATACTCCACTGGGCCCCATGGGTCCGGTCCCGTGATGTTCTCCGGTAGGTCGACCTTGCCCCACCGGACGTTCTTCCCACCCTCACGGCTGCTGGGGAGCGGTCTGTCCGTAAGAGTCCAGATCTTCGGGTGATCAAGGCTGAGTTCCGGTTCGAGAGGGACTGGGGTCGATACCCACCCGTGAGTGAGGCTGTTGCCCCGATCACCCCACCTGCGCCGCGATCCGGAACCGCAGCCGGCAGATCACCGCATCCGTGTCCCGCCGCACCACGGCTCCGGCGATCACGCTGTCCGAGGTCGACACCCTGGCTCGGATGGCCACGGCGCGGGATGCTGGCCGGACGGAGCCGAACTCGGCGGAGGGAGAGGGACATGGCCCCTCGTGACACCGAACGAGGCCGGCCGACTCCGGTTCCCGGGACACCCAGGATGTCTTCTACGGGCAGCATGTAATGGCACGATTTGCTAGAGCTTACGGCCCCAGGACGCCAGACACCCGCTCCTGACGGAGCGCCGTCGGCGCGCTCGCGGCCCGGCGCCAGCGGCAGGCTCGTCTGCGTCGATCTGGATGTCGAATCGCTGCCTGTCCTGGTCAACGCCTCCATCACCGGCGGCAAGTCGGCGGCGAGCCTGCGCCGCGTCTCCTTGGCCCGGCATCACGCCTGCGGGCCGTGGCGTCGGTCGCCCTTCGATCGGTCGCCCTTCGATCGGTCGTCCTCCGAGCGGTCGTCGTCCGGGGCCTCGTCCGGGCCGAGAGCAAGGATGTCGTGCATGCCCTGAACGACCTGTTGTGGCGCCATGTTCTTGCCATCCGGCACAGTTGTTCGAGCATGCTCCATGGCTTCCTTGACGGACATGCCGGCATCGAGGCATTCCTTGGCCTCTTTTGCCACGGGGTAGCGCGGACCGAGCGCTTCGGCAGCCGGACGCGACTCGCGACGTTTCGGGTGCATGTCACCACCTCGCCGTACAGAGCGGGCTTGCCTACCGTCACTGCCGTTCATCCAGGTGATGCGCAGTGGGTATCCAGGCGGAGCCCGGTGGGTTCCAGATGAGCGCCGAACGCCGGGCAGACGCGGGTGCCGGGGGTGTGCCGGAAGTCGTGGCGGCGCAGCAGGGCTGCGCTGGTGAGCGCGGCGATGGTGGTGACCCACAGCGCGCCGCGGCAGTACCGGCCGCCGGTCCCGAAGGGCAGGTAGGCGCCTCGGTGGAGGTCCGGCTGCGGGTCGGCCCAGCGGGCGGGGGCGAAGACGTCGGGGTCGGGGTGGTGGGCTGGATCGCGGTGGATGAGGTAGGTGACGACCCGTCCTTCGGTGCCCGGGTCCAGATCCCGTCCCCCGAGTGTGGTGGGGCTCTGGATGGTGCGGTCCAGCAGCCACGCCGGGGGGTACAGGCGCAGGGTCTCGCGCAGCGCGTGCTGGGTGGCGACCAGGCGTGCCGGATCGACGGTGGGCGGTGTGCCAGCCGGGCCGAGGACGGTACGGGCCTCTTCGCGCAGCCGCTGCTGCTCGCGGGGGTGGCCGGCGAGCAGGTGCAAGAGCCAGGCGGTGAGCAGGGCGGGGGCCGTCTGCGCGCTGAACAACCGGCTGAACAGTACGGCCACGAGCGCCTCGTCGTCGGCGGCCGGGTCGGCGCGCATGACAGACAGCAGGTCGGGGGCGACAGTAACCGAGAGTCTGCGGGTAACCCGCCACCGCATTCGCGCCGATCTCGAGCAGCTCTTCGGCGATGTCGGCCACCGTCTCCCCTTCGGCCGCCGCGGTGTGAACGCCGCACTGGTCAGCGAGACGCTCGGTGTGCAGGTACGCCCCGCCGGTCGGGAAGCAGTTCACCAGCACGTCCCCGCGGCGCAGCGGCCGCCACGCCCGCAGCTGTCCGGGGCTGAAGGCATCCCGCCCGCTCAGCGCTCGCACGGCGCGCCCCCCGGTGGTACCGCTGCTGACGAGATAGTGCCCGGGGCGGCCGCGCAGGTTGACGCGAGCGGCGTCCAGCGCTTGGTCCCCGGTCATCCGGGGAACGTCGGCCAGCTCCGCAGGCCCTACCCCGACTGCCGGATCCAGGGCACCGTTGTCCTGCAGCCACCGCGCACAGGCCGACGCCAGCTCACGGCAGCCGGACGCCCAGCGCACCGTCCGCCGCAACTGCTCCCAGGTCACAGAACCCAGGACAGTAGAGGCCTGCGGGGAGGTGGAGTCGGAGGATGTGTCCGGCATGGCACTCACTATCGCGGCGGCCGGACCCTCCCGCACGCCGCACCCTGTACGCCGTGCCGGACGGACATGCGGGCCGCGCCCATCACGGCGGCCCCTCCGCCACCGTCCCACGCCGCGCCACAGGGCGGTGCGCCGCGCCGGCGCAGAAAGCCGCACGCAAGCATGCCGCCTCCTTGGCCGGATCGAGACCGACTGCCGGATCAAGACCGACCGGAAGGCCGTCGCACCGCTCCGGTGGACGCCCGCTCTGTGCCTGCAGCCAACTCCAGGTGTCCAGGACCGTCTCGGCGAGCGGGCGGCAGCGCAGATCGGCCGGGATCCTGTCGACGACGCTTGCGCCGTACATGAAGTCGTGCATATCGCCGGGCGGCAGCCACACGGGCAGCTCGCTCCACGGCTCGATGCCGGCAGCGAGAACCTGCTCGGGTGGCAGCCAGCACAACCGGGCCCCCGAGCCGGTCGCCTGCACGCACGCAGCCAACAGCTCGCCCACGGTGGCGTGCCCGGCGTCGCACATCAGGTCATGGGCTCCACCGGTACCGCTCTCGACGGCCCCGAGGATCCACCGGGCGAGGTCACGCGCGTCGATGTAGCGCAGCGGCGTCTCGGGCGGACCCGGGGCCAGGACCACACCACCGCGGTCCATCCTCGCCAGCCACCACGGCAGCCGGCCGACGTCCTCTCGAGGGCCGAGGATCAGCCCGGCGCGCACCAGCACGGCCCGTTCCCCGAAGGACTCGACAGCGGCCATCTCACCGCCGCGCTTGGCCCGCGGATAGTCCACTTCACCCTCGCCCGCACAGCCGTCCACCAGTGCCGGACCCTCCGCCCGGCGCGGCCAGGCGTACACGAACCGGCTGGAGACGTATACGTACGAGCCGACGCGGCCGGCCAACAGCCGGGCCGCCTCGCGCACCGCCCACGGCGGACCCGCCCAGGTGTCGACAACAGCATCCCACTCACCATGCTCCACGAGGTTCCCCAGACCTCCCGCGGCCAGCCGGTCACCGTGCACAGGGACCGTTCCTCGAGGCTCGTTGCCCGGACCGCGGTGAAACACTGTCACCTGCCACCCACGGGCAAGCGCCTCCTCGGCGACCGCCCTCCCCACGAACCGTGTCCCCCCGAGCACCAGCAGCCTCATCGCTCCGGCCCGGTGATCTGGCGGGACGCCTCAGCCGGCGTCCGTTGCCCGTATGCAACGGCCCGACGCCGCGCGGACGGCACCATCAGGGAGAGCAGCCGCCTGCCCCCGCGCGTCAGCACGGCACCATTTCCTCTCCCAACACCACACGCACACCAACCGCACATCAGCTACATCCGTAACATGCCCCGGGAGCCTTACGGCGGCCCCTCGCCGGACGGCAGCGTGCCGCGTCCCATCCCGCCGGGCTCCCATGGGGCGCCGGGCGAGACAGGACCGGCCGGTCAGGTGGAGCGGATGTAGCGGATGCCCTCACCGAGGTCGTCGTTGTCGGACAGCGGGGTGAGGTGGAGCGGGGTCTGGGAGGCGGTGATGCTGCTGGGGATCAGGCACAGGGGGTCGTTGTAGCCGATGACCACGGTGCGGTCGGTGCGGTTCTTCACCGAGCGGGCGGTCATCAGCCGCGCGGGGGCGTCGGCGGAGGGCTTGACGATGCGGGTGCACTCCACGAGCGCCGACTTGTAGACGGTCTTGTGCCCGCGGAAGCCGCGTTCGGACCAGAAGCAGATATTGCCTGCTGTGCATTCGTCATGCCCGACCGCGCGACCGATCCGGTGTTCTCCGGTGCCGTGGTCGCCATCGTGGGCGCCGGCGGGGGCGGCCAGGCCGAGGAGTGCCGTTGACGCGAGGAGGAACCCGAGAGCGGGTGCGGCGATGCGCTGAAGCATGTCTCTCCCTAGGGGGTGCGGGCTGGGGTAATCCCAGCCGTAGCGTTCGTACGCTTAACCGCTGAGATGGATGTGGGTTCCGGAGGCCGGGGTAATCCCATCGCCGGGACGAAACGGCGGCCGACACGTTGACCCGGCGGGCGCCCGGGGGCCGGGGGCGGCGGGGTCCGAATCGATCGCACCGATGGGCGCCTGGGTTTGGCGTCAGCCGTTGCGTTTGTGGCCGTTGAGTTCGATGTATCCCAGGTGCGCGATGAGCGCGGCGACCGTGGGGTAGTACCTGCTGTAGCCCGGGGCACCGATGGTGAAGCCGTCCCCGGCCGGGTTGCGGAGCCGTTCGTACACCCAGGCCGAGAGATGGCCCCAGCTCGTCTCCAGGTCCGCGCCGAAGCGGCCGATCGGTGTCGACGTGCGGCTTCTGATGTTCTGTCGTACGACGTCGAAGATGTAGCCGAACCGGGCGGCTTCGGCGGTCGCGCCGATGACGTCCACGAGGTATGACCCGAGAGTGTTCCTGCCGGCTGACGAGCGGAGGAGCTCCTGTGTCCTGCGCAGCGTCAGCAGCCCGTTCTGCAGGTTCTGAGGAGTGAGCTGCCGCTCCGAGCGGGTGCTGCCGGCTGGGAGGGTGGCGTAACTCCCGTTCCAGGGCAGGCGCTCGGCCCGCACACCCAGGACCTGGTTGAAGGCGTCGGGGTAGCCGTCGGGGAACACGTAGTGGCGGTTTCCGGTGCCGTCGGGCTGTGCCGGTTGGTAGAGCCCTGCCAGGTACAAGGTGTTGGCCCAGTAGTAGAGGGACACCACGTGTTGTCCGGCGTACCTCACTCTGATCTGGATCAGCCGGTTGTAGGTCGTCGTGGTCTCGTCCAGGACCTGGTAGAAGTCGTGACCGCTGATCCGGTGCACCTGATCGATGACGTGCCAGTACCGGTCGTGGTGCCCCTGGCCGCCGTGTTCGAGGCCCGTGATGTCCCAGTCGACGACCGACAGTGGCCGGTCCGGATCGGCATGGGCGGCGGGCGTGATCGCGCCCAGCATGCCAGCGGACAAGGCGAGTACCACGAGGAGCCCGGCAGCACGCCGGGCCGCACGTTGACACAGGTTCACGATGAACACGCTGAGCTCCTTTGCCGTCCATCCCACTGATGCACTTCACTGGCGACTCGCGAGCGCTGCTCACGGCCGGCCGGACGGACGGCACATTGGCCGTCTGCCGTGGCCCGGCGTTCGGGTACAGCGTTTCACTCCTGGTGAGGCGGGACTGGTCTGAGAGTGCACGCCCTGTGCCTGCGAGTGCTCGAGTCCGTGATGGCTGTGGTGTGCCGGCCAAAGCCATCAACGGCCCAACGAAGCGGGACGGACGCCGGCCAGAGGCGTGGGGGCGAAGCAGGCCTCCTCGAAGACAGCCGCCCACCGTAAGGAGGCCGACGCCTGCCGGAGAATTGCGCGTGTGGTGCCCGAGAGGTTGATCGGAGGGAGGGGACTTCGTGCTGCTGCTGGATCTGGACACCTTCGCGCCCGAGGACCGGGTGGACGCCTTCCATCACGCGCTGACGGACACGTCGGTGCCGAACGACGTCGTCCATGAATCACCCGAAACAGGGATCCGCGCCCGGTTCGAGGCATGGCGGGTGGGGCCGCTGGACCTGTTCGACGCACGCACCACAGGCTTCGAGGTGCGGCGCACGGCCCGGCACGTCCGGTGGCACCGCGACCGTCCGGTCGTCTCCTTCTCTCTCCAGACCGCGGGTGTCCACCACGCCGAGAACGGAGGCGAGCGGTACACCCTGGGCCTCGACGACATCGCCGTCTTCCACGAGCTGGCGCCCCGCCGGTACGGATGGACCGGAGAGGGCGCCTCCCGAGCCGTCACCGTCGACATGGAGCACCTCGGGGTGCCGGTCGACACCGTCGTACGAGCCTCTGTACGGCTGCGGGCCAGCCCCCTGCACGACCTGGTCCTGGCCCACCTGCGCGCACTGTGGCAGGACCCCGGCCGCCTGGAGGCCGACCCGGGCGCCGCGGCCCTGGCCAACGGCACCACCGAGTTGGTTCGGGCCCTGCTGATCTCGGCGGCGCACGAGGAGGACGACCGGCGGGTCCGCTCGGTCATGGACGACTCCCTGACCGCCCGGATCATGGCCTACGTACGCCGCAACCTCACCGACCCGGAGCTCACCCCGGACCGCATAGCCCGCGAACACGCCGTGTCCAGAAGACAGCTGTACGCGGTCCTCAGCCGGGCCGGCATCAGCCTCGAGCAGCGTGTCATCGCCGAACGACTGGAGGCCGCCTGCCGCCTGCTGGCTTCCCCCCCGCCACGCCGCCCTTCCCGTGTCCGCCGTGGCGGCCCGCTGCGGATTCACCAGCCCCAGTCATTTCACCCGCCGCTTCCGGGCGGCCTACGGCGTCACGCCGCGCGAATGGCGGAGACTGCGAATCCAGGACGCGGTGTCGTCCGCACCAGCTCCCCCGTCCTTGCCGCCGCCCGGGAGGCAGGTGGGTGGAAACGCCGCGCATGAGGCAGAACGTCCGTTCTATGATGCGGTCGCCATGATCGACCGACCGAGGCGGGGACGCAGTACATGAACATTCGGATCGACCTGGCCCTGTCCGTGCTCAAAGTCGCCGGGTCGGGACCTGGGCCCGGCTCATCGATGGGTGCTGTACTCGACACCACCAACCCGCAGGACTGGGTCGCGTTCGACCTCGCGGTGCGCCGACTGTGGAGCCTTCCCGCCACCGACTGGCTCCGGGCCGGGAACCCGGCGCCGGACGAGCCGTCCCTCGCCCTCGCGCTCTGCCATCCCGACGGCCGTATACGGCAGGCCGCCCTCACGTCCCCCGGCTCCACTGCCCTCCTCCCCTTGATCGCCGTGCGCTGCGCGGACTGGGCCACCCCCATACGTGAGGTGGCGCAGACGGTGCTGGGGAGCGCGCTGCCCAAGGCGGCGCCGGAGATGCTGGCCACGGTCGCCGCTGTCGTCCTGCGCGTCGCGCAGCGGCGCCACGGAGGCTTCGCCCAGCAACTGCTGGAAGAGGTGCTGCGCGAGGGGGAGATCGCCGACGCGCTGCTGAGCAGCCAGGACCGGCCCGCCCGGCGTCTCGGCCACCGCATCGCCGTTGAGCAAAGGCGCCTTACCCCGGCCGAACTCGCCCGGATCGCGGCCACTGACCACGACATCGTCATCCAGGACCTCTGTGCGGACGCGGCACTCGCCCGCACGCGGGACAGCGGGGAACAAGGCGATATCGTCCGGCTGCTGCTGGGCGCCCGGCAGGCGCGTGTCCGCGCTGCCGGCGTGACCGCCCTCAACCGCACCGGCGACACCGGCCGGGCCACGGCCTTCCTCGCCGACCGCTCCGGGCTCGTCCGCGCCTGCGCCCGCTGGGTACTGCGGCAGCACGGCGTCGAGCCGCTGCCCTACTACCGGTCCCTGTGCGCCTCGGCCAACGTCTGCCCCGGCGCCGTCTCCGGGCTCGGCGAGTGCGGCAGCGCGGCCGACGCCCCCTCGCTGCAGTCCCTGCTGGCGCACCCGCTGGCCGCGGTGCGTGCGCGGGCCGTGCGGGCGCTGCGGATGCTGGACACAGCCGGACCGGAGCAGCTCGTGCCGCTGCTGGACGACCCGTCGGCGGCCGTGGTCCGCGAGACCTCCCTCGCCCTCACGCCCACGGCCACCCGCCTCCCGGAGGAGTACCTGCGCCCACGCCTGGCGGCCGACCGCCCCCGCTACGTCCGGCTGGCCGCCTTCCGCCTGCTGGCCGCACACGGCACGGCCGCCCAGCTCCGCTGCTTCCTCACCCTCCTGGACGACGCCGACCCCGGATTGCGCGCCCGCGCCCGCACCGCCCTCCACGACTGGGGCCCCGCCGACGCCGCCACGGTGTACGCGGCGCTGCCACCGACCGAACGCGCGCATGTCGATGACCTCCTGGACCGGGCGCAGACCTCCCTCGGCAAGGAGCTGCTGCGTAGGCTGCGCTGGTACTTGGGGGCATCCCGTTGACGCTTGGTCGAGGTAGTGCCAGGCGGCCCCGATCAGGTCCCGTGCGCCCGTCTCGTTCCCCTTCTGGCCTTCGCCGAAGAACTTCTCGACCGCGTTCGGCTCCACTGTGCGTCGGGGGCCGAGTCAGCTCATGAACTGCCGACAGGACCTCGCCGAGCCTGCTTGATCGCCCCGGCCCCGCCCCCTACGTCCGTTGCCACGAGTTGCGGCGTCCGCCTCGGCGCTGCGTTTGCCGCCTACGTCACCATCAGGTCATGTTCCGCCCGGCCGGAGCCATGAGAGCAGGTCCCGACAGCCGCCCGGACCGGGCGGCTCGAAGTCCGCCACGATGTGCGCATACGGTCCGCAGGCACCGACGTTCAGCTTCACACGGACACAGATGTCAGGCACGGGAACAGGAAGACAGCCGCTCATGACGGTCACCGTATTGGGGCCCAAGACGAGCAGACCAGCGGTTTATCGCCGGTTTCCACCTGTGTGCGCGGGGTCTTCTCCGCCCGGTCACCGTCCGGGCGCGGCTCGGAAGTCGCCTTGGTCGGCGCTTGGACGAGACCATGGTCCCGAGGCCAGCGGCACACCCCACCCGTCCGCACAGGGGCTTCGGTCAAGGTAGAGGCCTCCAGACCGCCACGACCGCCCCAGGCCACCTGCTCGGCGTCCTCGCGGGCGAGATCGAGAGCTTGATGGAGAACGGTTTGCGGATCATGAGCGCTGATTGAGCAAGTCCGGATGATCACGAGTATCGGTTACTCAAGTAGTTGTGGGAGCTGTCGGCTCCATACCAAGGCGTCGTGGTCCGCAGAATTCTGCTTCGATGGTCGCCTGCTCGAGTGCGGGGTCACCCCAGTCGCTGTTCCGGTTGAGGGTGATGACGTGCTCACCGTCAGCGGTGGCCGCTGTTCGGGTCAGGGAGCCAGGGATCTCGCTTGAGTGTCCCCAGACTTTCACGCCGCATGCCTTGAGCGTCTGTGACCTGATTCCCAGGCCGTAGGACCGGCCGTCCCCGATGTCGTAGCCCGTGAACATGTCCTTCTGCTGGGCCGGGGGAAGCAGCTTGCCGCGCAGGAGGGCGCGGGTGAAGACGTTCAGGTCGCGGGTCGTTGAAATGATCTCGCCGGAGGCTCCGGAGACGGAAGGGTTGAAGTCGGTGACGTCGTGGACCCGGGCGGAGGGGCCGCTCACGTAGAGCTTGGAGTAATGCCGCCCGTGCGGGCCGGGAATCGATGACGACGTGCCGGGCAATGTGGTCCCGCGCAGGCCGAGAGGTTTGATGATGCGCCGCTCCACCTCCGAGGCGTAGGAGTTGCCGGTGGCCTTCTCGATGACCATGCCGGCCAGGATGTAGTTGGTGTTGGAGTACGACCACTTGAGGCCGGGAGTGAAGAGTGGCTTGTGAGCGAGCCCGATCCGCACCAGTTCCTCCGGCGTGGCGCCGTCGTACCGGTGGATGTGGAAGGCTTCGCCGGTGAACTTGGCGCGGAACCGGGCATCGTGAATGTAGTCGTAGAGCCCGCTGGTGTGCTGGAGCAGTTGGCGCAGCGTGATGCGGCGCCCGTCGTTGCCGTTGCCTCGCACCAGGCCGGGCAGCCATTTGTCCACCGTGTCATCGATCGCCAGGCCGTACTCTGGCTCTGCGGCGAGCTGCAGCAGGACAGTGGCGATGAAGGGTTTGGTCAAGCTGCCGGCACGGAACCGGTCCTGCGGCAGGCGGGGTCGACCGGTGCGTGTATCCGCCACGCCGGAAGTGCCGTGCCAGATCTCGTCCGCGCGGTCGACGCGGGCCAGGGCTCCAGGGGTTCCGGCGCGGGTGATCGCGTCGAGGGCGTCCTGTGTCGCGGAGTGGTGTGAGGCAGCGGGTGGTGCAGCGGCGGCCGGGACGGCGGCGGTCAGGGCTGCCGCTCCTGCCAGGGCCAGGGCGACCAGAGGGCGGGATAAGGCGTATGTGGCCACGAGGGGTGCTCCGTCTCTCCTGGGATTCGGTATCCGGGAGGACTCCCGATCACCGCGGCGGGGTTGACGCGTCTGCCGCGGTCCCGCCCCTGAACGAACCCCGAAACGACCTTGAGGTACACCTGAGCAGGCGACCTCGATCACGCCAGGCCGGTGGTGCTGGCGCGTCGTCCACCTGGTGAACAGAGCCACCCACCGGGGACTTCTACCTTGCGTCCGCCGGGAAGGCCGACCATTGCCGGATGGACTTCACGTTGCGGGCTGCCGGGCCGGGGGACGCCGGGTTCCTGGCGGAGATGCTGGGCGAAGCAGTGAGCTGGCGCCCCGGACAGCGAGCTCCCGGCCGGGAAGCGGGGTACTGCGCGACGAGCGGATCGCGTACTACGTCGCCGGATGGCCCCGGCCGGGCGACCTGGGAGCGGTGGCGGTCACGGACACAGACGGGCCGATCGGCGCGGTGTGGCTGCGGCTCTTCGACGAGCAGCGGCCCGGGTACGGCTTCGTGGATCCCGGCCTGACGGCAGCCAGTCATCCCGGCCTGGGCAGTCTGTCGACCGACTGGGGCCGGGGGCTGCGGACTGCGGACCGCCGCAGGGCGGGGGCAGGATTTCTCATGACAGGCCCTGGGCGCAGGGCGCAGGGCGCTCGGATCCGGTCGCCGAGCGCGAAGGGAACGCGCGGTTCACCCGGTTCGGGCGCCGGTCCATGCCAGCAGGGCCTCGGCCTGTTCGGCCTGCAGGGCCCGGGGGTCGGTGGTGCGGGTCGCCCAGGCGATGTGGCCGTCGGGACGGACGAGTACGGCGCTCACGCCGTCGAGGTCCGGCCGGGCCGCGTGCCGGTGGACGGTGACCGCACGGGTGCGAGAGGGCTCGTCCGGGCCCGGCCGGTCGCCGAAGTGCAGCAGGACGAAGCGGGCGTCGTGGAGGAGTTCGTACATGCGGGCCGGTCCTGACGCAGTAGGCAGGTCGATGTCGGGCATACGCCGGCCGGTGAGCGGGTCGGCATCCGACAGGGACGGCGGGTAGGCCGGGTAGGTGGTGTCGAGGGCGGAGATCCGGCCGGCCAGGTACCGGTTGACTTCGCTCATGCCCAGGAGCGTGTCGAGCAGCTCGCACAGGAGCCTCGCCGGTCGTCCGTACTGCTCGGTGAGGGGGAGTTCCACCAGCAGCGTCTGTGCCCGGGTTGCCGCGGTGACGGCGTGGCCGACGGGGTGCCGCTCGGCGTGGTACGTGTCCAGCAGGCCGGGCGGCGCCCAGCCCCGGACCGTGGCGGCGAGTTTCCACCCGAGGTTCGCGGCGTCCTGCAAGCCGGTGTTCAGGCCCTGGGCACCGACGGGAAAGTGGACGTGCGCGGCATCACCGGCCAGCAGGACACGTCCGCGGCGGTAGGTCTCGGCGAGGCGGGTGGCGTTGCCGAACCTCGACAGCCACCGGGGCTTGCCGATGCCGCAGTCCGTGCCGCAGACCTGTCTCAGCGAGCTGCGGAACTCCTCCAGGGTCACCGGTTCGCAGGAGGGAGTCCGGATCCGCCGGGGGTCCATGACCACGAACCGCGTCAGCCCGGTCTCCAGGCGGGCGACGAGGACGCCATGCTGCCGGGCGCGGTCGATGCACGCGTGGTCGGCGGCGGCGAAGTCCCCCACGACCGCGCTCATGGACTCCCGCGTCCCCGGGAAGGCGATGCCGGCCGCCTGCCGCACCCGGCTGTGCCCGCCGTCACAGCCGACGACGTACGAGGAGCGGATGGTGACCGGGCCGCCGGGGCCGGAGAGAACGACCTCGACACCGTAAGCGTCCTGTCCGACGGCGACGGCCTCGTACCCGCGGTGGACTTCCGCTCCCAGCTCCCGGGCTCGCTCGGCCAGCAACGCCTCGGTCCGTACCTGGGCGAGCAGCAGCGCGTAGGGATGCCGGGTGTCGAGGGCGGTGAAATCGAGCCGCCGCTCGAGACTGGCGGCGAACTGCCAGCCGGGCACGGTACGGCCCGCAGCCAGGAAGCGGCCGGCCAGACCACGCATGTCCATCAGCTCGATGCTGCGCGGGTGGAGGTTCAGCGCCCGTGACTCCCGGTGGGGCGTCGAACGCTTGTCGACCACCCGGACCCGTACACCCGCCAGGGCCAGCTCGCACGCCAGCAGCAACCCCGTCGGCCCGGCCCCGACAACCAGCACGTCGGTGTCCGTACCTACGCCGATGCCTGCGCCCCGGGACGTCACTCCCTCACCCTTTGCGGCGGGAGCCGGACCGTCAAGCGGCCCTTCGTGATTGGCCGAAGCCGGTGCTTGGCCGCGGCAGGCTCCCGCACTGGAATGAGAGGGTCGGGCCGACCGGTCCCGCGAGAGGAGTCCGCCAGTGATCCACATGACCGAGACCCTGGCCGTGCAGACCGTCGAGGACTTCCTCACCGCCGACGAGACGGCCGAACTGACCAAGGTCCTGGACGAACACCTCGCGGCCACCGGCTGGATCCCCGTACGTCCCAGCGAGGGAATGACACCGCCCGACGCGGCCCAGGCTGTCCTGAACGGCGCCATGCGCCGGGCCCTGCCCGCGCTGCGCCGGGTGTTCCCCTCCGCCTCGGGCACCGACCCATGGCTCTATCACGACCTCAAGCCCGGCGACAAGATCCGTCCGCACGTTCACGGCGTGGGCGACCCGCAGGCCCGGCCGCAGCGGATCGCCCGGGTCGCCTTCAACCTCCAGGACGCCGAAGAGGGCGGCGAGTTCTACCTCGACACCTACTCGGCCGAGGCCCTGTGGAGCGACGCGACCGCGACGGCCGGGAGCCCGTACGCACCCGGAACGCGGATCGTCCACGAGATCACCGCCCGCTCCGGCCCGGTGAAACTCGACGACCTCCCGCACACCCGCTGGATCTGCAGCCCGCCGCCGGGCACCACCGTCGTCTACGGCACCCAGCTGGTCCACGGCGTCCTGCCCGTCGCGAAGGGCAGGGTGCGCAAGCTCATCACCAACCTCCTCGCGTGACGCCGTACCGGCGCAGGCGGGAAGCCCGTCACGACGCGGGCCGTCACCCCGTCATACGCCGTCACACCCCGGGTCGGCCGCCGCCCCGCCGCAGGGCGTCCAGCCCTCGCCCCAGCTGAGCAGCCGCCTCGTCCGCCCCGTTCAGCAGCGTTCCCGGCAGCAGGGACCGCAGCCAGGCGCCGACCGCGCCCACCGCGCTGGCGCGGTCGCCCGGGACACACAGGACGGGGCGCTGGTAGCCACCGATGAAAGGCCCCGGGTTGGCGGGATTCCCCGGGAAGGACATCAGCCGCGTCCCCGCCGGCAGGGGCGGCAGCGCGACCCCATTGCGCACGGGCAGTTCGAGCGCGACCCGGTGGGCCCGCGGGGCGGACGACGGACGGCCCAGCACAGCGTGCGCGTACGCCACATGCGGATCGAGGCCCGTACTCGCCCAGCTCATGTTGGACACGCCGCTCAGTCGGCCGTTCAGCTCGATCACCTGCAGCCGGCCGTCATCAGTGACGGCGAAGTCCATCTGCCACGGCCCCCAGGGAGCGGTCGACTCCACCATGTCGGCGACCGTGGCGGTCAGCTGCTCCTGCGCCCGCGCGGGCAGCGCCGCCGGCGCCACCCTCACCCGGCGGCCCGGAGCACAGTCGCCGTCGAGCCGACCCAGCGAAGCCACCGGCCACGCGACGGTGACCGACTGCCCGGAGAGGAACTCCACCGCGTACTCGTCCCCCGACACCGCCTCCTGGACCAGCACCGGATACCTCACCTCGCCGGACACCCGTTCCAGACGGCCCCGGTCCCGCACGTAGTGGCGTCCGGCGTGGAACTCGCTGCGGGCCTCCTTGACCAGTACGGGAAGCCCGAGATCGCCCACGGCGCCCGGCAGCTCCGCCGCTTCCTCGCAGACCACGCCCCGCGGCACGGGCCAGCCCCGCCCGACCGCCAGGCGGTGCAACACCGCCTTGTCACTGGCCGGCACGGCGAACGTCTCCGGGTGCACGGGCATATGACAGCCGGCGCCGCGCAGCCGTGACGCGGCCCGGGAGTAGACGGGCAGGAACTGCTCCTGGCCCTGACACCCCATGTTGGGGACGGCGACGTCGGCCCCGCAGTCGTTGAGCAGTCGCAGCAGCCCGCTTTCGTCGAGCTCCGCCGGCAGCTCTCCGCACGCGGTCCCGGGGCCCAGGAACGATGTCAGGTCCGCGAATCCCAGCACGGTGACCTTCGCACCACCGCTCCTGAGCGCAGGGGCGAGCCTGTCCGCACGGAACTCTCCCAGGACGACCATGTGCACCATCCGCGCCACTACCGCCACCGATCCGCCGGACACCCCTCAACTTTCCCCGCCCGCGCGCCCCGCTGCAACGGGCGTCAGGGACGGCCGGTGTGTCACGATCCGGCTCTACCGCGCCTGGCTGGCTTTCAGGGAGCGGTCGCCCGCGAGGGCGCCCAGCAGGAATGCTGCATATCCGGCCAGCAGGAGCAGCAGGATGCGTCCGCTGCCGCCCTCGTCGGTCCGCGGGTAGAGCCCGTCGGCGGCCAGGACGAGGAAGACGTCGAGGAGCTGGCCAACGATGACGACGGCAATGCCGAGCCGAATGCTGTATCCGGCCGGGAGGAGCCGGCCGACCAGGACGCCGATGCCCGTGAAGGCGATGGCGACCGCGGCTGCGGCCGGTGCGGTCGGAGCGTCCGCGAGCATGGGCGCCAGGGCGGTGACCGCCGCCGAGGCAGCCACCCAGATCACCAGGGCTCCCGCGGTCTCGGGCCACACGTGCATGAGCCGTCGTATCGCCGTCATGTCTGCACCTCGCCGTTCACTCAGCGCGTTCCACCTAGTATGTAGCGATCGCTACATACGCTCACGCTACACGGCGTTCGAGGAGGAGGCACATGTCCCGTCGTGAGGAGTTGCTGAGCGGAGCCATGGGCTACGTGGGGGAAAACGGCCTGGCGACGCTCACCCTGCGGCCCCTCGCCGCCGCACTGGGCACCAGCGACCGGATGCTCGTGTACCACTTCGGCAGCCGCGAGGGGCTGGTGGTGGCCCTGCTGGACCGGGCCTTCGACGACCTCACGGACATGTGGCGGACGCAGCAGGTCGCCAAGCCGTCCGATCTGGTACGTGCGTTGTGGCAGGCGTTCGAGGAGCCCGGCGTCCGTGTGGCCATGCGTGTGTACCTGGAAGCGGCCTCCTTGGCCGGCACGGACGAGCTCTGGCGCCGGCAACTGGCGCCGGCGACATCGGCCTACCTCCGGGCTGCCGAGCAGTGGCTCGTCGAAGCGGGCCTGGCCCCGGCCGTCGCCCCGGGAGCCGCCCGTCTGGCGTCAGCCGCTCTCGACGGCCTCCTGCTGCAGGTGGGTATCGACGGAGAACGGGGTGCGGCGACAGAAGTGGTGGAGCTGCTGGCCCGCCAGTTGGACGACCTTGCCGACCGAGGTGCCCGCTCGACGGACGCGTCCCGGTAGCCGGCTCCTTGGCCGGGACTCAGTAGTCGAGCCCGGCGTACCACTCGCCCCGGCCCCGGGACGTGAGGTCGAGGATGTGCCACACAGGGGCCATCAGGTCCAGGCCCCGCTCGTCGATGTCGTCGGACATGCGCGGATGCGCCGAGTAGAAGTGGTGCACCGCCCCGTCTCCGTCCCGCGTGAACACCGACACGGTCGAGTCCTGGTGGCCCTCGGCGTCCTCGCTGCCGAGGTCGTACTTGAAGGTCCCGGAGCCGGCGCTGAGCAGGCGCAGGTTCGTCCAGTGCCGGGTGCGGGCGTAGGAGCGGAGGGTGAGCAGGTCGGAGGCGGCGACGATCGCGAGGTCGGCGTTCTGCGCGATGTGGCGGGCGACACCGTTGATCCCGTCGATCCACATGGTGCACATGGGGCACGCCTCGACCTGCCGTTTCCCGAACATGAAGTGGTAGACGACGAGGTCACGGCCGGGGTCGGTGAACAGTTCACTCAGCCGCACGGTCGTCACCGGGGTGTCGCCGTCCTCCAGGTCGGCGGGGCCTTCCTCGAAGACGTAGTCCTCGACGACGGGGCCCGGCGGAAGCCGGCGCCGCTGATCGGCGACGCGTTCGCAGTGGCGCATCAGCTCGATCTCGGCTTGCTGCAGTTCCTCGCGGGCGCGGGCGTACTCGGCCGACTCGCCCTTGAGGTTGGTGATCCGCATGGCCGCCTCCCTTGGCCGCCTCCTGCGCTCTTGCGGCCATTGTCTCCGCGGGTGAGCGGGGCCGCCACGCGGCGCGGCCCCGGACGTGAGCGATTCAGGGCCGTGCCCGCCGGGCGGCGGTCAGCGCGGTGCGGATGCGGACGCGTACGCGGAGGGCGGGGCGCGGGGACGGGGCGGGGGCGTCGGTCCAGCGGGGCGGGGTGGCAAGGAAACGGATCATGTGGTCCACGGTCCCCGGTCGCTGCCTTCCGGTCCAACACCTGGTCAGTGGCCATTCACGCGTTTGTGTTGTTAACTGCGTGCCGTGCCCTACGACCTTGAGCCGCGCTTGTTGCGGGCCTTCGCCGCCGTTGCCGAGGAGCTGCATTTCACGCGTGCCGCAGCGCGCCTCTTCGTCGCCCAGCAAGCGCTCAGCCGCGACATCCGGCGGCTGGAGACGGCCGTGGGAGCACGGTTGTTCATTCGAACGACCCGGTCCGTGGCACTCACGGCCGAGGGCGCTCGGCTGCTGCCGTACGCGCGGCGCGTGCTCGCCGCCTACGACGAGCTGGCGGCCGCGTACGCCGGTGAGGTACGGCCGCTGCTCGTCGACGTGTCGGTGTCGGTGTCCACGGGGCAGCGGGTGGTGACGGCGGCTCGGGCGGCCGCTCCCGCGCTCGAGTTCGTCACCCGCTACCACAGTGGCCTGTGCGGCGCGGCCGAGCAGATCCTCGCCGGGCGGTTGGACGTCTCCTTCGGCCGGGTCGCAGGGCTGACGCCGGCGGTACGGGAACAGCTCGATCACGTGCCCGTCCGGCTGGAGCGGATGGCGGTGCTGCTGCCCGAGGAGCATCCGCTGGCCACCCGGAACGAGGTGCCCGTGGGGGCGTTGCGCGGAGAGACGGTGTACGCCGGGGCGGGGAACCCCGCCACGGCGGAGTGGACCGGCCTTGCCGCGCGGCTCTTCGAGGGGCACGGGATCGTCATGGCCGAGCCCTTTCCCGAGCTCGAGGGCGCGGAGGAGTTCATCCGGGTCGTGCGCAAGCGGGGCTGGTCGGTGCTGGCCGCCGCCGAGTTCATCGAGGTGCCGGGGATGGTGCTGAGGCCGCTGGTGGACCCCGTGCCCCTGTCACCGGTGTCGATGGTGTGGCGGCGCGGCCTGCGCCACCCGGGCCTCGACGCACTGCGGGCGGCCGCACGGGAACTCGGCGCGTCACAAGGGTGGATGCACTCCTCCACCACGGCGTGGCTGCCACCGGAGGATACGGCGGTGATGACGGCCGGGGCGCGATGACGCCCGCTCGTCAGGGGCCTCGAACGATCCCGCGGCCCATCCCACCGGCCAAGGAATTCCCGATCGTGATCCCCTGGCTCGCCCGCCGCTACTCAGGCGCGATCGTCTCGACCCAGGCGTCGACGGCGACGACGTCCGCCCACTGCGGAAACAGTCGCTCGACGAGCACCTGGTGGACCTCCGGATCGGTGTCCAGACAGGCGTCGGAGAGAACGGTGAGGCCGAAGTCCAGGTCGTTCGCCTGGCACACGGTGGACAGCACCACAGCGCTGGTGGCGATGCCGGTGAGCACGAGGCTGTCGATACCACGTGCCCTCAGCACCACATCGAGATCGCTGCCCGAGAACGCGCTCGCCCGCCTCTTGGTGACGACTACGTCACCCGGCCGGGGCGCGACATCGGGGTGGATCTCGGTGCCCGCTGCGCCCTCGACGTAGAGGCCGGCCTGTGCGATGGCAGCGAGAGCCTTGTTGCGCGTGCCGACTTCAGGGAAGCCGGGACGCAGCGCTATGACCACGTAGATCACGGGGATGCCCGCCGCCCGCGCCCCGTCGATCGCCCTGCGCAGGCGTGTCAGATACCCGGAGCCGTCGTCGGCGATGTCCACGATGGCCTGCTGGACGTCCATCACGAGAAGGGCGCTGCTCATGTCATCTCCGGGAACGAGGGCGGTTCGGCACGCGGACAGGAGGGGTGCTGATGTTCGGATCCTATGCGGGCCCGGGTGCACCGTGGTTGAACAAGTTCGGAACGGAAGTGGCTCCAGGATTCGAACTGACTGAACTCGCAGGCAGCGACGTTCCCGCGGGCCCCAGGTGGGATGGCCTGCTGTCAAGATCGTTTGGTGAACATGTCCAGCTCCCCGACAACGAGCATCTCGTCCCGGTTCGAAGTGCATCACTGGCCACGGCGAGCCTCTTGCGTCGCTCCGGCTATGCGGCGGTTCTGGGTCATACCAGAGCGGACCGCGGCTCGTTCGCGTCCAGTTGCTACGGTCGGCGCCTGCCGTGGCCGGCTTGTCCAGGACCAGGGCAAGGTAGCGGCTGGCGCGCTGAACGGGTACGTGGGCCGAGACGACGGCGGAGAACGACATCCACTGGGCGGTCGTCAGTCGGCCGAGTGACGGGGAGAACGTTCGCAGAGCGCGGCGTCCCGTTGCGGTGAGTGCCATTCGGGCGGTGAGGGTGCCGAGCACCATGAAGCGGCGTGTGACGTGGTGGGTCCAGTCCAGGGCGCGGCACGGACGGTAGCCGATGTCGATGGCGTGCCGGATGTAGCGGACAAGAGGCTCGAACTCTTCGAAGGCCCATGTGTCGCGGACGAGTCGGCCGGGATCGGCTGCGTTGATCTCGGTGGGGTCGCTGGTGGACCAGGCGAAGTCCACGAGAACCAGCCGACCGCCGGGCTTGAGAAGCCAGTAGGCATCTTCCAGAAAGGCGCGTCGGCCGTCCGGGCCGAAGTGGAACGCTGCTTCCAGGCAGTGCACCTTGTCGAAGAGGGCCCCGTCCGTGGACGGCGTGGTGAGGCTCTGGCCGTATCGAGGCAGGCCGGCGCGGAGATCGGTGGCATCGGCCTCGAAGAAGCGAACGCGGGGATCGTGACCGTGCTGCTGGATCGCCTGTGTGAGGTGGGGCGGGTAGAGGTCGATACCGACGGTGTCAGCACCCTGCTCGGCGATGCGGCGGGTGGTGTGCCCGGTCCCGCAGGTGACGTCGAGAACCCGGTCACCCGGCTTGATGTCCAGCAGGTTGAGGGAGCGAGTGACCAGGGCGCTCTGGAACGACGACAGGCCGCCGAGGAGGCGCGGCATGGTCAGCGGGGTGTAGTAGCCGAGATTGACCAGATTTCCCCAGCCGAGGGCACCAAGTACGGGGTAGAGGGGATTCTGGTCTGTTGCGTAGGCCTGGGCAAGCCGTTGTGATGCGGTCATGAGCAGTCCGGTGTCGACGGGGAATGGGTTTCAGGTGGCGGCCGGTTGCTTCTGGTCGGTGGCCGGGCCTCTCCGGGAGGGCAGTGGGGTGTATTCCTCCGCGTGTCCGGCCGGAAGGGCCGCCTCGGCGCTGTGTCCCAGGCCGAGGCGAGGGCGTAATGCGGTAATGCCCCAATGCGCGACGGTGGCCACGGCGGCGTTGTGGTGCATCAGCAGCGTGCACGACACCGCGCAGCGGATGGCCCTGGGCATCGATCCGGGCCACGAGCTCGGTCATGGCCGTGAGGTCGGCGGCATCAGTGGCGTAGGCGGTGGCCTGCACGCCCTGTTGGCGCAGGGCGGTGAGCACCGACTCGGCCTCTGGTGCGTCGGGGCCGCGCCGGCTGACGAGGGCGAGGTGCCGGGCGCCGAGGCCGGCGAGCCACTTGGCGGTCTCGGCGCCGAAGCCGCTGGTGCCGCCGGTCACGAGGTAGGTGCCGGCCGGGTCGAGGCGGGGTGTTTGGACGCGGGGTTCGACGAGCGGTGGTTCGTCCAGGGGATCGAAGGCGACGACGACCTTGCCGATGTGGCGCGAGTGCTGCAGGAAGGCGAACGCCTCGTCCACGCGCGCGGCCGGGAAGACGCTGTGGGGAAGGGGACGCACGACGTCGTGCAGGGCTGGATCCTCGAGCTGGGCGAGGAGTCCGGCGAGTTGGCGCTCATCGGCGATGACCCTGGTGAGGTCGACGCCGAAGAACGCGATGTTGTTCTTGAACGGCCTCAGCAGAAGGGGCTTGTTCTCGTAGAAGTCGCGTTTGCCCAGTTCGAGGAACCGGCCGCCGGGGCGCAGCAGTTCGAGGCTACGGGGCATGGCCTCGCCGGCCAGTGAGTTGAGTACGACGTCGACGCCACGGCCCTGGGTGATCGAGCGGATCTGGTCGGCGAAATCCAGCGAGCGGGAGTCCAGGACATGCCTGACGCCCAGGAATTCGAGGAAGTTCCGCTTGATGTCGCTGCCCGCGGTGGCGATGACGTTCGCGCCGCGGGCGGTTGCGTAGCGCAGTGCGGCCAGGCCGACACCGCCGGCGGCGCCGTGAATGAGGACGGTCTCGCCGGGCTGGAGGCGGGCGAGGGTGCCCAGACTGTAAAGGACGGTGGCGTAGGCCACCGGCAGGGTGGCGCTCTCGGTGAACGTGGTGTCGTCCGGTAGCCGGACGGCGGCCTCGGAGCGTGCCAAGGCGTAGGAGCCCAAGGCGGCGGCCGCCATACAGGCGATGCGATCGCCCGGCTTGAGCTGGGTCACCCCCTCACCGCAGGTGACGACCAGGCCCGCGCATTCCATCCTGAAGCCGTCCGCGAAGGGAATGCCTTCGCTGGCCTCGGCGGGCAGCAGGCCGGTGACCCGCATGATGTCGCGGTAGTTCAGGGCGGTTGCCCTGACCTCCACGAGTACCTCGCCGGGGCCGGGCTCCGGTCGCACGGTCTCCTGCCAGGACAGCTGGTAGGACAGGCCGGGATTGCGGACGCGGATCGTATAGGGCCGGCCGTCGGTGGCCGGTCGGGCGCTGGGGCGATGCTGCTCGCGGGGGACGAACCGGCCCTGTGCCGTCAGCACGATCTCGTCCTCGTCCCCGGGCGTGCACAGCTCCTGGGCCAGACGGCGGGCATTCCGGTCGAGGTCGCCGGCGCGGGTCAGGGACACTCGCCGGAACCGCGTTCCGGGCCATTCGTTGGCCATCGAGCGCGCCATGGCCCATACCGCCGCATCGGTCGGCTGCTCGATGTCCAGGCCGACCTCGACAGCGCCACTGGGGCGGGTCACCACGCACAGCTCTGGACGGCAGTTGCCCTCTTGCCGCGTCTCGAGGGCGCAGGCGCAGCTTCGCAGGATTTCTGCGCGGTCCGCGGTCTGTGCCATCACCGTGTTCGGGTCGTCCGCCGCCTCGCCCAGGAGCAACACCACCGTCGGCGAGACTTCGCCGGCGGTGGTGAGACCAGCGTCCCACTCCTCACGTGTACGGGGCGCGAGAACGGCCTGGGCGCCGCCTCCGTCGTAGTCCAGCTCTTTCCAGGCAGTGCGGGCCTCGACGATGCGGGGTGCGCAGGCGGTGACCACCTGGGCGGGAAGTGGCACCGGTGAGGGCGCCGAGGAGGGGGCGTCGTCGCGGGGTGCGGCGCGCAGCACTGTGTGGGTGATGGACAAGGGGGTGGTGCGGGTGCCGGCGAAGCGGCACAGGCGGCAGCCGTCGAGCTGGGCGGTGAGGGTGCCGTCGGGGTCGGCGAGAGCGATGTCCCAGCAGATTTCGCTGTCGGTGCGGGACCGTTCCCGTACGGCGATGACGCCGGACGCGGACGGTGTGGCCCACACCCGGACAGCGCTGATGGCAGCGGGCAGGTAGGCCTGGCCCCGAGCCACCAGGTCGGCCAGGAGCGGAGCGCCTGCCTGCAGGGCGCCGTCGAGCAGCGCCGGGTGCGCGGTGTACGGCGTGCCGGGGGCTGGGTGGCTGTAGTGGGCGAGGGCTTCCTTGTCACCGGTGTTCAGGTCGGTCAGGACGCGGAAGGCCGGACCGTGGTCGAGACCTGCGGCCGTGCACGTGGCGTAGTGGTCCTCGGCTTTCACCCGTCGCATGCACCGCTCGCGCAGTGCTTTCAGGTCGAGAGGGCCGGGTCGGGAGGCGAGCAGTGTGCGTACCCGGGCGCGTGCGAGCGGACGGGGTTCACCGGTGTGCCCGTCGGCGCTGGAGACCTGCAGGAGGCCGTCGTCGCGGTCCAGGGAGACCTGGACTTTCACGGCGGAGGCGTAGGCCCAGTTCACGGCCAGGGCGCTGGTGATATCGAGGTGCTCGACCTCCACTGGTGCGTCCCACACCAGGCGTCCGGCAGCCAGTGCCATCTCCACGTAGCCGGTGGCGGGCATGACGACGCTTCCGGCGATCCGGTGATCGGCCAGCCAGGGCACCAGAGCCGGCTCCACCGCCCCCGCCCACAGCGGGAACGGTGCGGGCACCCGGCTGCCGAGCAGCGGGTGCAGTACCGGCGGGCTGCCGGCCTGCTCCTTGGGCACGGTCCAGTGGTGCTCGCGCTGCCAGGGGTAGGCGGGCAACTCGGTCACCCGGCCGGGACGCGGGAAGTAGCGTGACCAGTCGGTGTTGGCGCCCGCTGCCAGCAAGGCGGCCCGAGCCGTTGCCATCGCTTCGGTGCCACTGTGCCCCCGGCACAGGGTCTGCAGGACAGCGACCGGGACCTGTGGGTGTGTCTCTGCGATGCGCCGCAAATAGGTCCGCAGGACGGGGTGAGGGCCGGTTTCCAGGAAGACGTCTGCGCCCTCGTCGAAGGCTTCGTCCACGGCCTGGGCGAAGGCGACGGGCTCGCGCATGTTGCGCCACCCGTTCCCACCGGTCTGCCCGGACAGCCACTGGACACCCTGTCCCACGTTGTCGAGGCCGGCGTGCGGGCGATGAGCGTGCGCGACAAGGGGCGGGCACTGCTGCTCGCCCGCAGGCAGGGCCGGGGAGACACGCTGCGCCTACGGGCGGCCGTCGACCTCGGAGGCGCCCTGAACCTGCTCCAAGCCGACTACGCCGCCAAGGCCATGGTCCGCGCCGCCCAGGCCCTGCGCGGCACACCCTCCCTGCGAACCCTTCACGTCACTCATCCGCAGAACACCACGACGGCGACGGCGGCCCGTGCCCTGGAACGGTGCCATCCCGGTGTGGCCCTGGTCCCCGTGCCCGCACTCACCGACCCCACCCCAGCCGAAGCGCTCATCGGCGAGCAGGCCAGGCTTCTCGGCTACATCGCCCAGCGCCGCACCTACGACCGGACCAATCTGCTCCAGGCAGTCGGTGACCTGGCCGACCCCGAGCCCATCGACGGGGACTACCTCCTGCGAGCCCTTCAACCCGCCGAATCCGCCCCACCGCAGTGACGTCTCACGCGACGCCTCGATCGTCAGCGTGTCCGCCTGCCGGCCGGGCGCTCACTCGGCCGGCCTCCGTACGGGTGGCTCTTGTGGAGGCTCGGGTGGTGGGTTCGCGGGAGGGATCCAGGGTGTTCGTTACCGTGCTTGGGTGAGTTCTGCAGCAGCTCCGGAGCCGTTCGTGTCCGCCGGTTCGACGGTCCGGGACCTGGCAGGGATGCGGATCGCGGTGACGGGGGCGACCGGGTTCGTGGGGCGCCATGTGTGCCGCCGCATCGTCGGGCGCGGTGGCGAAGTGGTTGCGGTCGTACGGACGCAGTCCGACACTTCGGTGTTGGACGGGTGCCCGGTGGACTTCGCGCGGGCGGATCTGCGGTCCGGGACCGGGCTGGCGCAGGCGTTGTCGGGTGTGAGTGTGGTGGTGCATCTGGCCGGCGTGGTGCGCGCGCGGTCCAGGGCCGAATTCGAGTGCGGGAATACGGCGGTGACACGCACCCTCACGCGGGTGGTGGCCGGCCTTCCGGCGCCGCCGCGCCTGGTGCTGTGCTCGTCGATGGCGGCGGGGGGACTGACGTCGTCCCTTGGGCCACCGCGAGGGGAAGACGATCCGGCTCCTCCGGTGTCGTGGTACGGGCGCAGCAAACTCGACTCCGAAGCGGCGGTGCGCGAGCGGGCGGACCGGATCCACGCTGTCATCGTGCGTCCGCCGATCGTGTACGGGCCGGGAGATCCGGCATTCGTGCCGGTCCTGGCCGCGATGGTGCGGGCGGGGGTGGCGGCGAAGCCGGGCTGGGGCCCGCGGCGGTATTCGTTGCTCTACGTCGATGATCTCGCCGACGCCTTGGTTCTCGCGGCGTTGTACGGAAATCCGGTGCGGGCGGGTGTTGCGCACAGCGGTGTGTATCACCTGTCCGACGGTCTGTCCTACGCGTTCGAGGACCTGCTGGGTACTGCGGCGACGGTCCTCGGGCACAGGCTTCCGCGGGTGGTGGCGGTGCCGGGGCCGCTGGTGCGTGCCGCGGGGACTCTCGCCCAGCTCGTGGGGCGGCCGTTCGGCCGGTTGCCCTTGCTGAACCGGGACAAGGCGCGCGAAGCGGTGTGTTCGGGGCTGCTGACCGTCCAGCGTGCTCGGCGGGAACTGGGATTCGCGCCGAAGGTGGCTTTCGCCGAAGGATTCCACAAGGCCTGGGAGGCCGGAGATGCAGCGGTCGGGTAGGAGCGGGGTCGTGGAGGCGGATGACGCGGTTGCGCACGGGCTCCTCGAGGGTCGGGCCCGAGGGGTGGCCCAGGTCGCGGGTGTGTCCGGGACGGGCGGCAGTGCCGAGTGGCGTCGCGCGTCGCCGACCGTGTTCGAGTCGCCGTTTCTGGACTGGTTCACCCGGACGCACTGGCTCAGCCCGGTGCTGGTTCTGGGACCGTTGGCTTCGGTGCTTGCCGTGTTCGGCGTCCGTTCCGCCGGGTGGGCGGCGGCCGGCTGGGCTGTGGCGGGGTATGTGGCGTGGACGCTGGCGGAGTACTGGATCCACCGGATCGCCTATCACGGTTCGGCGCTCGCACGCTTCGGCGGGCGCACCCAGTGGTTGGTGCACGGGATTCATCACGATCACCCCGATGACCCCCGCCGTCCGGCGACGCCTCCGTTGACAGCGCTGCCGTTGCTGATCGCCGTGGTGTGCGCCATGTGGGCGCTGGGCGGGACCGGACCGGGCCTTTGCGCGGGGGCGGCCTTCGTCGCAGGGTCGATGTCCCAGGAGTTGGTCCACCACCACCTTCACCGCGGCAGGCCCTCCACCCGCCTCGGCCGCGCCCTGCGTCGCCATCACCTGCTGCACCACTACCGTGACGAGGGAACGAGGTTCGGGGTGACGTGCCCGTACTGGGATTACGTGTTCGGAACGGCGGGCAGCCGGCCTGGTGCCCGGGATGACCTCGGCGGGTAGGGCCGGCTCACAGCGTGTCTTCTCAGGCTGCGGAACCGCCGCGCAGGAGGCGCGGGGCGGCCCGGTGAGCGAGTGCGGCGATGGCCAGGCCCGCCACCGCGTCGACGACATAGTGGTAACGGCAGTGGACGACGGAGACCGTCAGGGCCGTGGTCACGGCCGCCATGGTCCGGGCGGCCGGCCGCGGCAGGACGGGGAGAGCAGTGAGGGTGGCCGCCCATGCGCCGGCGACGTGGGAGGAGGGAAAACAGGTGCCGGGAGGGTCGGCACGGTCCATCAGCCAGGTCTGTGCGGGAACAGCCAGGTAACCCGTCAAACGGGGAGGATCGAAGGAGGCGCGCAGGGCCGCGATGGGTCCGGCGAGCGGGAGGACGGCGAATCCGAGGAAGCAGCAGTACTGGGCGAGGCAGATCGCCAGGACGTAGCGCTCGAGGTCGCGGTCACGTCCGGTACGGGCGAGATGGAACGGGGGGACGGCGAAGTACAGGTAGTAGGAGCTGTAAGCGACGGTCAACGCCTCGTTGAGAGCGCGCCAGGCGATTTTGTCGCATGCCAGGTTGGGATGACAGCCGAATGCGCGTCGCTCCCAGACGAGCATCTCGTTGTCCAGCAGGCGGCCGTACAGCGCGAGCGCCTGGCGCCCGCTGGCGGGGAAGAGCCACCCCGTACAGGCCAATGGCAGCACCGCTCGTGTCCGGAACAGGGCCCTGGAGGATGAGCGTGGCTGTGCGTAGGCGCAGACGGCGACGGCC
Source organism: Streptomyces sp. NPDC053048 (assembly GCF_044547045.1). NCBI lineage: Bacteria > Bacillati > Actinomycetota > Actinomycetes > Kitasatosporales > Streptomycetaceae > Streptomyces > Streptomyces sp. NPDC053048. The sequence goes on along the minus strand of NZ_JBITZS010000005.1, from coordinate 122,402 downwards.
GCGGCGGTGACGGTGTAGCCGGCGAGGACTCGCCGGGCGCCTGGTACCCGTCTGCGGCCGACAACGACCAAGACGGTGGAGGCGGCCAGGTAGGCCAAGGTGACCTTCTCGGCGGGGCGCAGGTGGAGAAGCGGGGGGAACGGGAGACCGCTCACGGTCTTGCGCCCCGTTCCGCCGGTGCGGGTCGTCGGCCGGGGAAGCGTTCCTGGTGGGCCTGGTGGGCCTGGTGGCCTTCCGCTCGGCGCGGCGGCCGCGGACGCGGCGCCACAAGGTCACCCACCCAGGACGCATCGGCATGCGCGTGCATGGTCGAGACACCGTGCGTACAGGCGGTGCCGCTTGTAGAGCTCCGCCCCGCCGATGGCCAGCGGGGCGTTGGCCGCCACGTTGCTCTCGAGCATCCAGGAGACGTCGACCTCGCTCCAGCCTTGGCGGTCGGCTTCCCGCAATGCCTCGGCGAACAGCACCACGCCGAGGCCTGGAGCACTGTCGGGGAGCGTGCCGGTGGCCATGAACCTTCCTCGGGTGATGCGCCGGCGCGCCTGCCACAGGCGCCAGGCGCCCACCGGCAGGCCCCATCGTGTCAGCCGGCCGTGCGCGGGGGCGATCGCTTGATTGAGGTCGGGCAGGGCGATGGTGAATCCCACGGGCCTTTCCCCGTGGCCGGCGATGCGGACGCTGTCCGGCGCCACCGACTTCAGCTGTCGCGCCATGCCTTCCGCCTCGGCAGCGGTCATCGGAGCGAAACCCCAGTTCCCGTCCCACGCTCGGGCGTACAGATCCCGGACCACGGCGACCTCGTCGTCGAACCGGCCCCAGTCCACGCCGCGCACCGTGACCCCCAGGTGCTCCGCCGACCAGGCGCCCATGCGCTGGACGGCCTTGGCTCTCCGTCCCCGAGGGTCGACACGCCATGACAGCAGGTCCATGACCGGCAGCAGCCCGCAGCCGGTCAACAAGGACTCGTAATAAGGCCAGTTGTACGGCATGCCGACCAGCGGTGGGTCGTCGAAGCCGTCGACGAGGAGGCCGCATTCGTGGTGGATGTTCGGGCTCATCGGACCGACCACGCCGGCACACCCGCGCTCCCTCAGCCAGGTGTATACCGAACTGAGGAGCGTCTGGGCGCATTCCGGGTCGTCCGCGCATTCGAAGAAGCCGAAGAATCCGTCGAACTGTCCCGGCCGCGTCCGGTCCGGGTTGACGATCGCGGCCACCCGGCCGACGGCGACACCGCTGCGGCGGGCGAGGAACAACGCGGACTCCGTGCGGCGCATGTACGGATGACGCCGCGGGGATACCAGGCGCCGCAGTTCCGTCTCCAGTGGTGCCACCCAGAGTCGGTTGTCACGGTAGAGCCGGTAGGGCGCGCGGACGAACGCCGTCCGGTCGGCACGTGTACGCACCTCGGACACGACAGGCTTCCCGCCGCGCCGCGGGCCGTCCACGACGGCGATGAGAGGATCCCGCCCCGAAGCAGAAATTGTGTCCAGAAATGTGCGCATTTGCTCACTCTAGGTGGCGGGCTCATGAAGTGGCGAATACCAGCGCGGCGTTCTGCCCGCCGAATCCGCATGATGTGGACACCGCCAGGTCGAAGCGCAGGGGGCGAGGGCGGCGGGTGGCGAGGTCCAGCTCGCGGCCGGGGGACTGTCGCACAAGGTTCGCGGTGGGCGGCACTTCCTGGCGCTGCAGGGACAGCACGGTGACGGCGGCCTCGATCGCGCCGGCGGCCCCCAGCGCGTGCCCGATGATGCTCTTGGGCGCCGTCACCACAGGTGAGCGGTCACCGAACGTGCGCAGCAGTGCTGCGGCTTCGGCCGCGTCGCCTGCCTGGGTGGCAGTGCCGTGTGCGTTGACATGGCCGACGTCACCGGCCGCACACCTGGCATCGGTCAGTGCCTGCCGGATGGCTTGTTCGGCTCCGGCTCCCTCCGGGTGCGGGGCGGTGGGATGGCACGCGTCCGCCGACGCGCCGAAACCACGCAACGCCGCCCGGATGCCGGCGTGTCTGCGTCGTGCGTGGTCCAGGCGCTCGAGGACGAGTACCGCGGCGCCCTCGCCGAGCACGAAACCGTCCCGCGCGACATCGAACGGGCGGCACGCCAGCTCGGGTCTGTCCGTCTGCGGGGACAGCGCACGCATCTGCGCGAAGCACGTCGCGGTCATGCGGGAGCGGGCCGACTCGCAGCCGCCCGCCAGCACCACGTCGCACGCGCCGGACAGCAGCAGCTCCCGCGCGACGCCCAGCGCGGACGCGCCGGAGGCGCAGGCGCTGGACACGGTGAAGTTCGGGCCCTGAGCGCCCACATCGAGCGCCACCTCTCCGGCCACCATGTTCGGCACGCTGCGCGGCAACGCCAGCGGCGAGACCTTTGTCGGCTGCCCCTGTCCGAGGCGGGTGAATTCGGTGACGTAGGTCTCCAGGCTGTTCGATCCCACCCCCAGGATGACGCCGACCCGCTCGGGTGACGCTGCCACCTGCAACTGCGCGTCCGCGACCGCTCGGCGCGCGGCGATCAGGCCCATGTGCGCGAAGCGGTCCAGTCGCCGGGCCAGGCGGGCTCCGAGCTCGGCTGCCGGATCCAACCCCGTGACCCGGCAGGAGAACTGGACCGGTAGGCCGGCGAGGTCCGGGTCCGGCGCGGCGACGGACCTGCCGGCGGCCAAGGTCTTCCAGAGGGTGTCCGGGTCACCGCCCGCCGGCGTGACCAGTCCCAGCCCCGTCACCGCAACCGCGCGCTCACTCATCGCGCCGTGGGACGCCGGGGCCGAGCAGCACGGCCGCCGCATCGCCGAGCGTGCTCACCGGCGACAACTCGCCCAAGCGGTCGGCGAGTCCGTCACCGACCATGTCCTCCAGCCGTAGCAGCAGCTCCATCAACGCCATTGAGTCGAGACCGAGTTCACCGAACGTCGCCGCATCGTGGAGGAGCGTCAGGGGCACCTTGAAGTCCTGGTGAAGCACCTGCATCAACGCCGAGGCGTCCACGGCCTCGGATTCCACCGTCATGTTCTGCTCCCGATCATGCCGACCGCAATCCGGGCCACCGGCCTTCGGCGCCCTGCACGAAGCACCACACCGGGTCCACGATCACGCGGGTGTGGCGTCGTCCGTCAGTCCGTGTGAAGTCCGCGCGCCTCGCGGAGGCGGCGCCGTCCGGAAGACGTGGTCCCACCAGGGACAGCTCACGGCATAAGCCTTCGTGTCGTCGCAAAAGTGGTGCACCATATGCCGGCGGCGCAGCTCACGTCCGATCCAGGTCCTGGGCCGGTGGTGGTGCACGTGGTAGTGCAGCAGGTCGTACGCCAGATAGCCGGCGAGGAACCCGGTCATCACCGCGGACCCCCGCGGCACGCCGACGGCCGCGAAGACGAGCAGCACGACCACCGCCCCGAAGGGCAGACTCATCAGGGGCGGTGCGACCGCGCGCCTGGGATCGTCGGGGTGCGCATGGTGGACTCCATGGATCCTCCAGTGCAACTGTGCGCCCCGATCACCCGGAAGCACCTTGTGGAAGGCCACGCGAGCCAGCCAGTACTCGGTGAGGGTCCACAGCGCATATCCGACGGCTGCGAGACCGGCCACGGAGGCCCACCCCTGGCCGCGTAGTGCCTCTACCGCGAGGACCACGCCTACGGGGACGTACAGCGCCACAGGCAGTGCGGGGTGCGCCCGGGTGAACCGGTCCATGAAGCGTGACCGGAACAGCGGCGGGGACGCTCGAAGCCACTCCTGCCGTGTGAGAGCGGGTTCGCCTGAAGTGCCTGACGTCGTGGTGCCGCGCGCGTCGGAGAAGCTCACCCGGGCACGCTAGCCTCCCGGTCAACGCTGAGTACCGGACGAAACACCGGTTCGCTCGCAAAGTCACCCACCAGGGAGAACACGATGCCCTCTCGCGGCCCTGCTCACGGGGCGCACACGACCAGCGCCGCGTTGGCTCCGCCGAAGCCGCTGGAATTGCTGAGGACGGCGCGCTGCCGCTGCTGGCGAGGCACCTTCGTGACGATGTCGAGGTCGATGTCCGGGTCCTGGGTATCCAGATTCGCCGTCGGGGGAATCGCCTGGTGGCGCAGGGACAGTACGGCGACCGCGGCTTGAACTGCCCCCGCGGCGCCGAGCGTGTGGCCGAGGGCTCCTTTGACCGCGGTGACCGGGGGCGGATGCCCTTGAAAGACCCGACGCAGGACGCGGGCCTCGACGAGGTCGCCGGCCGGGGTGGAGGTGCTGTGCGCGCTGACGTGGTCGATGTCCGCCGGGGTGATGCCGGCGTCGGCCAGGGCCGCGGTGACCGCGTGCTCGATGCCGCGGCCGTCCGGATGCGGCGCGGTGGGGTGGTGGGCGTCGCCCGCGGCTCCGTATCCGCTGATCACGGCCTGGACGCCGGCCCGGCGGGCGCGGGCGTGCTCCGGACGCTCCAGAACGAGAACAGCCGCGCCCTCGGCGAGGACGAACCCGTCACGGTCGCGGTCGAAGGGACGCGACGCGCCCTGTGGATCGTGGCGTCGGGTGGACAACGCGCCCAGCCGGGCGAACCACAGCGCGGCGGAACGGGTGCGCGCGGACTCGGAGCCGCCGGCAAGGACCACGTCGCAGGTTCCGGACCGGATGAGATCCCGGGCGACACCCAGCGCGTTGGCACCGGCCGCACAGGCCGTCGTGATGGTCAGATTGGGGCCGAACAGGCCCAGGCGGGCAGCGACCTCGCCGGCGGCCATGTTCGGCAGGCTGCGTGCCATCGTGAGCGGCGACACCAGGTCGTGGTCCCCGGCGAGCTGGTACCCGTAGGCGGCGTCGTAACTGGCCGCGCTGTTGGAAGCGACGCCCAGGACGATACCGATCCGGCACGGATCGATGTCCTCGGTGCTCAAGCCGGCGTCTTCGACGGCCCGCGTGGCCGCGGCAAGGGCCATATGGACGAAGCGGTCGGTCCGGGCCACGAGCTTGCGCCCGAACAACGCGCGGGCGTCGAAACCCGTCAGCGGACACGAGAAGTCCACCGGCAATCCGGCGAGAAGGGGGTCGGCTTCCGCGAAGGCCCGACCGGCACACAACCGCTGCCAGGAGGATTCGGCGTCCAACCCCGCAGGTGTGAGCAACCCGATCCCCGTGACCGCTACGCCGCCGGTCACGAGGCGCCCCCCTCCGCGCTCTCGCCCAGACGCGCGTCGAACCACGCGATGAGTTCCCCGACCGTCATGTCCGGTGCTCTTTGGACCGCAGCGGCCAGGTCACTGGCAATCTCCCTGCCGTAGTCCTGGGCGAGAATGGTCTCGAACTCGGCCTGCATCAGCGAGTCCATATCCAGGGCCGCCAAGGACGTTGAGCCGTCGATATCCTGCTCGTCGATCTCGGCGAGATCCGCCAGGATCTCGGTCATCCGGGCTGCGACGCCCGGAGAGGCAGCGGACTGCGACACGGCGGGCATTTACATGGCCTTTCGGTAGAGGGGTGAAGGGCTCGGGCTCTGCGGCGGTCATTCGGGATCCGGTTCCTGTCCTGCCGGCCGCTGGTGACGGATTCGACCACCCTCCCGGGGCAGTCGGACGAGAACGCCGCTGCTGGTGACCCGTCAGCTGCGCACGCAAGGCGCGGGGGGATCCGCGCCAGGGTGTGCGGCCGGTGCGACGCAGGCCCGCGGCCCGGGGAGCGGCGCGTCGACCGTGAGAACGTCGGAGGCCGCCTGCACGATGCGGTCGACCTGCTCCGGCGTGTGGGCGGCCGTCACGGAGAGCCTCATCAGCGGCCGGGTTGCCGCCGGGGGAACGAACACGGCGGCAAATACTCCCCTGTCCAGCAGCGCTCGCCATGCCAGCATGGCCGCCTTCGTGCCACCCTCGATCGGAAGAGTGACGACGGGCCCGGCCCACGCGGAACGGGGCCAGCCCACACCGGCCAGCCCCTCGTGCAACCGACCCGCGACCTCGGCCAGCACGGCGCGGTGCTCCGGTTCGTCCCGGACGATCTTCAGCGCCGTCCGTGCCGCCGCCACCGCTGGAGGAGACATCGACGCCGAGAAGACCGCGGAACGGCCGTAATGCCGGATCCGGTGGATCACCTCCGTCGAACCCGCTACGAACCCTCCGACCGAGCCGAAGGCCTTGGAGAACGTGCCGGTCAGTACATCCGCCGCCTTCTCCTGGACCGTGTGTTCACCGACACCGCGGCCGCTCGCGCCGACCACACCGATGTCGTGGGCGCCGTCCACAATGAGCACCGCATGATGGCGACGCACCGTCTCGGCCACCGCAGGCATCTCGAGCAGATCGCCACTGACGGAGAACATTCCCTCGGTGACCACCCAAGGCGGCTCTCCTCCGTGCAGGGCGGCCTCACACAACACCTTGTCGAGGTGGGCGGCATCGTTATGGCGGAAGGTCCGGTTCATCCCCCGCCCCAGCCGCACCGCATCGACCAGCGACGCGTGATTGTGCCGGTCCGCGACCACCACATGCCCGTCCCCGAACAAGCAAGCCAACGCGAGATTGGCCTGGTATCCGGTCGTCGTCAGCGTGACCGCCGGCCGACGCAGGAAGGAAGCCAGTTCCTCCTCGAGCTCACGGTGCATCCCCAAAGTCCCACTGATCAGAGGTGAGCCCGAACAGGAGGCCCCGAACGCGGCTGCGGCCCTCATCGCCGATTCGGTCACCCGCGCATCGCTCGCAAGGCCCAAATAATCGGTGGACGCCGCGTTGACGGCTCGCATACCGTCAACCACCACCTCGCCGGGCGCCGGCCGCTCAGTGACGGCGCGATAATACGGGTAGACGTCCATGTCGCGGGCCCAGTTCTCCGTCGCGAGAGATTCTGCGAATTCGCCTACATACCGCATCGGCATCGGCCACCTCTGGTCATTTCTCGTTGCACGACGGTATCGAACTGTATCCGCAGCGAAACCCCGAGCCGTGGCACCTGGCTTTGCGGTTCCCTCGTCTGATCCGGCCGAGCGCGGATGCTCCAGTCAGGCTCCCCCCTGAGAGTTATCCCGGCCGGGGCCTGCCGGGCTTTGCACCGAAAAGCCTTTGATAATGAACATGGAGTAATGCGAGCCCACGCCAGGAGGAAGCCATGCCTAACCCACTGAAAATCGAAGACAGTATCGAAATCGCCAAGTCGGTGGACAAGGTGTACGCCATTTATATGGACACGGACAACATCCCGAAGGTTGTGGATGGTGTCGTCCGGGTCGAGCGACTGTCGGACACGCGCAGCCGGTGGTCGTGGGAGCGAGGCGGCCTGTCGTGGACCGAGGAAATGGAGCTGGTCTCCACCAAGCCCAATGAGCGGGCAGAGTGGAAGACCGGTGGTGAACTGTTCACCTGCAAGGCCGTGACCGAGTTCCACGAAGTGGACGGTGACCGCACACGGGTGGTGCACCGCAACGAATACGTTCCCCGCGTTGGAGGGGACATCGCCTCGCTGGCCGGCAGCACACCGCTCGGCCCCATCGTCGACGAAGCCAAGCACGTACTCAAAGCAACTCTCCGCAAGGCCAAGCAGTACATCGAGGCCAACGGCGGGTAGGCGCGAACCCGCCGCAGCGCCGCGGTCGTGTCCGGGATGGAGGCGAGTACCGCATTCTGCACACCCCCATGTGATCGACAGGGCAGCAGGGTGCGAGGGAACCGCCGATCACGTTCCGGCCTGTGGATAAGTCGAACCGGAGACGCTCAGGGACGGTCCGCGGCGAGGACTTCGCCCGATCCCAGGCTGACGGGCGACGGCCGGCCCCCAACCCCGGGGGTCGGCCGTCGCCGTTCGTGGGCGCGTCACGGGCCGGTGAAGATCTCGTGCCCGCCGATGCGCCGCCGGACGATGTGCTGCTGCGCGCCCGCTATCCGCTCCGTCCCGTACGACCAGGTCGCACGCCCGCCACCGGACCGGGTGAGCTCGTCGTGACGGCTGCTTGGCTGAGAGCCACACCCTCGTCGGCCTCCGGTCAGGAGGTCTTCCGCAGCAGCCAAGCGTTCGGAGTGAAGGAGGAGTTGGTGAAGACCACGCAGCCGCCGCTGTAGTAGGTCTGGACCTTGGTCCAGCCGGCCGGCGGCTGCGCGGAGGCGCAGGCGTTGACCTGGGTGCCGACGGGGAGGCCGTCCAGTTGCTTGATCATCTTGATGTTCGAGCCGCTCATCACGCGGCACGAGGCGCTGGTGCCCCAGTTCACGTCGACCCAGCCGTCCGGGGTCATCGAGTCGGCGCACACCGTGCGGGTCTCGCCAGGCGACGCCTGGGCCGGGCTCGCCGTGACGGAGGCGACGAGCGTCGCGCCGAGAAGGGCCAGACCCGCGGTGCGGAGTCGTCTCATGGGGTGTCTCCCAAGCGTAAGAGTGCACTGATGCGCTGATGAGGGATCAGCGTTGGCCACGGCATTCAATGGCCTGTGTGAAGGTCTTGAGGAGAGTGTTTTCGGCCATGAAATGCCGCGAAGGGCCTTCTCAAGGTTTTCGAAGCCCCGGGCCGGCGGCCGGGGGTGGGGGTGGGGGTTGCTGTTCGTGCCCGTGCAGGGGCGCCCTGATCGTCCGTCAGCGGTTGATTGCCGGTTCTTCGGTGCTCGAACCGGTGGCGGACGTGCGCTTCCCGACCAGTGGCAGGCGTGACTCCGACGCCGTGGTGTCCGGCCACGGAACCTCCGCAAAAACCCGTTGACGGAACCACGGCGGCCACTGCTACGTTTCCGGAGGCCGTGCAGGAGAACGAGGAGGTGGTACCCGTGAACGTGACGACATGGGTGCTCCCCTCCGGGGTCACGGTCGGGCGATAGGTCGTCCGGGAGCGCCGTCCAATGGCACTCCCGAAAGGCACGACCATGCAATTCACTTCTGAACAGTGTCTCGACGACGCTGTCCTCGAGCGCGAGTTCACCCTCGGCGAGATCCCCGGCATCCTGTGGACGCCCGCATCCGTATCCGTAGCGGTGCCGCTGATCCTGCTCGGCCCCCCTCCTCTGGGACTGCGCAAGACGTACCCCCGCCTGGTGGCGCGGGCCCGGCGCTCCGCGGCGGACGGCTTCGCCACGGCCACCATCGAGCTCCCCGGGAGCGGCGACCGGCCCCGTTGTCCCGCCGCCGAGCGGGCCCTGGCCGACCTGCGCCGGGCGATGGAGGCCGGCGAGCCGGTCAGCGACGAGATCATCGACGCCCTCATCCTGCCGCTCGTCGACAGGGCGGTCCCGGAATGGCAGGCCGCCCTTGACGCCCTCCTGTCGCTGCCCGGGATCGGCGGCCCGGTCGGGTACTCGGGGGGAGTGATCTCCATCGGGACCCGGCTGGCGGTGGTCGAGCCGCGCATCTCGGCCGCCGTTCTGTTCGCCGGGAGTTTCGTCCCGCGCGCCATGCTCGAGGAGGCCCGCCACGTCACCATTCCGCTGCATGTCCTGCTGCAGTGGGACGACGAAGGCAACGACCGGCAGGCGGCCCTGGACCTCTTCGACGCCTTCGGCTCCAAGGAGAAGACACTGCACGCCAACATGGGCGGGCACACCGGCGTCCCGCAGTTCGCGGGGGACGCCGCGGCCCAGTTCTTCACCCGACACCTGAAGTGACGCCGGGCCGTCAGGCCACCAGCAGACGGTAAGCCGTCTCGGCCAGGATGCTGCTTATTCAGGGACAGGTCCGGGCCCTCCTCGGCTCTCTGCGCCACGGGCCCCTGCCGGACTCTCGGCAGGGGCTGTGTGTACAGGTGCTGTCGGCTCGTGAACAAAGCAACTCGGTCACACCCTTGACCGCCGGCACGTCCAGCCGACGCTTCCCGCCGAATGGGTGATCCGGGGGCGCACTGACCGGGGAGTCGTACGTGCCCATGGCACCGGATCATCTATCTGTTGGATTGCCGGGACGACTCTGCGTCCTTGACCTGCTCTCATCGACTGCGTATGCCGTGAGGCGGGCTTGAAAGGGCCCTGGAGATGCCTGGAACCCCTCACCCCCAGTCCGCTGCTGTCAGCCGGCGTGTGTTCCTCGCGGGGACCGCAGTGGCCCTGGGCATCGCCGGACGTGAGCTCGCAAGCACGTTCTCCGACTCGCCCGAAGAGCCGTACCCCACTGAGGCCTTCACCACGGGCACCACCCTCAGCACGATGGCCGTCCCGAGGGGCGGCGCCCCCTACCGACGGCTCGGCTACGGGCCCGGGTGGCCGCGCGTGGTGCGCGAAGAGCTTGCTCCCGCCCTGCCCGGCCGCTTCGACCAGCGAACCGCCCTGGTCGCTTTCGTCCAGTTCACCGACCTGCACATCACCGATGTCCAGCACCCGCTGCGCTACGAGTTCTTCCGGGCCGGATGGCGGGGCGCCTGGCGGCCGCACGAGGCCCTCACCCTGCCCGGGGCCGTAGCGCTCGTCGAGCGGGTCAACGCGCTGCGCCGCGGGCCCGCCACCGGAGCCCCGCTGTCCTTCACGATGACCACCGGCGACAACACCGACAACAACGCGAAGGCCGAACTGGAGTGGTTCCTCACCGCCATGAACGGCGGCACCGCCGCCCCCAATACCGGTGACCCCACCCGGTACGAGGGGGTCCAGAACAGCGGCCTCGCCCTCTACTGGCATCCGGAAGGGACACTGGGCGACATCGACACCCGCGCCGGGTTCCCCAAGATCGACGGGTTCCTGAGCGCCGCCGTACGAACGGTCCACAGCCCCGGACTGACCATCCCCTGGTACTCCACCATCGGCAACCACGACGGCCTGTCCGGCGGCTGCTACCCCGCGGCGCACAACTTCATCGCCGACGTGGCCGTGGGCAACCGCAAACTGGAGATCATCCCGCCCGACGTGGCCAGGAAGATCATGGCCGGCGAGGGCGACGGCACCGACCCCGGCGGCACGCGCATCGCCGCGCTACTGCGCCACGAGCGGCGGATACGCACCATCACCCCCGACGACCGCCGGGCCCCCTTCACCCTGCATGAATACCTGGCGGCCCACCTCGACCCGAGGTTCACCGGCCCCGGCCCGGCCGGCCACGGTTACACGCAGGCCAATCTCTCCCTGGGCACCCTCTACTACTCCTTCTCCATCCCGGGCGGCATCCTCGGCATCAGCCTGGACTCGACCGATCCGGGTGGTGGCTGCGCCGGCTCCGTAGGTACGGCCCAACTGCGATGGTTGGAGGAGACCCTGACGGGCCACCGTGACCGCTACGCGCTGGTCTTCAGCCACCACCCCAGCTGGAGCATGACCAACAGCACCCCCGACCCGGCCCGTCCCGGCGAAGCACGCCACAGCGGTGCCGAGCTGATCAGCACCCTCGGTCGGCACCGCAACGTGCTCGCGTGGATCAACGGGCACAGCCACTGCAACCGGATCCGCCCACGCGGCACCTTCTGGGAGATCAGCACCGCCTCCCACATCGACTACCCGCACCTCGCCCGAATCGTCGAGGTAGCCGACAACCACGACGGCACGCTGTCCCTGATCACCACCCTGATCGAGTCGGCCGCCCCGCCCGGCACCTACTTCCACGACCTGTCCCAGACCGGCCTGGCCTCCCTCTACCGCGAACTGGCCGCCAACGCCCCGGGTATCGATCCCACCATCGCGGGCACACCGACGGACAGGAACACCGAACTGCTGCTGCGCAAGGCATGAGAGCAGGCCAACGGGGCGGGCTGTGCCCGGGTGCGCTGCTGGCCCTGCCACTGAGGGATGCGGGGCGGGAGTACGGGGACATCGGCACGGTCGTCCCACTGCTCGCCTCCGGCCCGCTACAGGAAGCCGCACGCGCGGCGACGCAGGCGCGGGACACCCCGGCTGGCGGCGATGGTGACGTCGATCCCTGCTCCGGACGCCCAGCGAGGCACGCGGGCCGCGGTACGGCGGGGATGCAACACCTGTGGTGGCAGACGATCTCCTTCACAGTCCCTTGTTTGACTGAGCGTTTGGTCCGTGATTCGTGTTTGGTTCCTGACTCAGGTGTCGCGCCAGTTTGGGGTGGATTTCCCGGTGAGGCGGCGGCTCAATCGTGAAGCCTTTGACACCCGGCGGGCGTTGGACAGGGTGGACGTCGATGCCCAGGCGGGCGCCGTGGTCTATGGCGGTGGTGCGGTAGCCGACGTCCACCCAGGCCTTGGTGACGCGCGGGTGGGCGAAGGCCCCGGCGCCGACGAGCAACTGAGCTTCGGACCCCACTCGCCCGGCCCGGCAAGGTGCCGCGCGGCTGCCTGGCAGGAGCCCAGCGCCGACCTTACGAGAGCGGTTGCCTGCTCACACTGGGCGCGAAGACGTGCGAGCCATTCCTCGGACGTCCGATACAGCGGGAATCCGCCGGATCAGCAGCACTGCATGGTGAACATTGCTTGATCGAAGCGGCCGACGGCCAGGTCCTCGGGGCGTATGAGCCAGTAGAGGGCGCCGCAGTCGCCCCACATCATGTCGGCGTTGTCGTCGGTGTCGATCTGGGCGAGGAGCGTCCAGCGCCGGGCCTCGTCTGCGAGGCGAGGATCGTCCCAGCCGACGTCCCCGCCATGCTGCTTGTTGAGGAACCCATGGGCGATCTCGTACTCCACGGGGTTCTGGACGGGGTTGGCGTGGCCGCCGACGAGGTGGTCGGCATCCCGCTCCAGGTCCCACAGAGCCTCGACGAACGCCTTGGCCTCCTCGGGGTGACCGTTGTGGTCTCCGACGACGCCGTCGCGACGCAGGGCCGCCCGGAAGTCCGGGTGCCAGCAGTCGGGCGCGGTCCACTCCACGCGGGCCGTCAGCGGCACCTCGGGGTATGCCTCGAACTCGACGTCCTCGTCGTCCACCACCGGCAGGGCGCGCTCGGTCACCGCGACCCCCGCCGGGACGTGGACCACCCGGGCGCCCGCCCAGGTCTCGGGGTCGTCGGGCCAGACCAGCGCATCGCCGTCGTCGATCTGCCCGTCGAAGTAGAAGAGCGACAGCGTCCCGTCGGCGGGCAGCGCTATGTCCAGCGTGCCGGTGGGCAGCGCGGCGCAGTCCACGGACGCGATGAACGACAGAGGCCCATGCCCCTCCCACACCGGCCACTCCACGTCCTCGGGCAGCGCGGGCAGCCCGCCCAGCCGACCGACCACCACATCCTCCGGCCCCGGCTCCGGGGTCGCCACAAGCCGGGCGGCCGGCCTCAGGAGGGAGATCCAGCGCTCGGCGAGATCGGCGGGCAGAAGCGTACGGGCGAGGTGGTGCAGGGGGCTCTCGTTCATGTCGACGATGATGCACCGCACCACTGACAATCGGCCGCCGCGCCGTCAGAACCGCAGGTCCGCGGAAGCCACTGAAGTGGCCCGACCTGGAGGCCAAGCCGTTCGCCAAGGTCACCAACCCGGCGCTCCAGGACGGCAGCGGCACAGCCGGCACAGCAGGTGCAGGCCCCCGGCCCACGACCCGGCCGACGCCCCGGCTCCCGGGCGGCCGGCTCCCCAGGGCGGCCGGCTCGCCAAGACCGGCGGCGACAGCATCACCGCGTACCTGGCCGTCGCGGGCAGGGCACCGCAGCCCCGGCGGCAGACGCCGACGCGCTCGTCCTGACCCGCCGCCGGCGCTCGGCCCGGACCCGCTCAGGAGCCGCTCCTGAGTCCGTCCCGAGCCGCTCCTGAGCAGGGCCGCGGCTACTCCGCCGCCTTGAGTTCCCCGGTGCCGAAGGGCAGCCAGGAGAGCCGGTGCCGGCTCGGGGCGGTGCCCGAGCGGCCGATCGTCACCCGGGCGCCGCGGGGGACCACGGCCGTCAGCCGGGAGCCCGGGAACGTCGGGTCGCCGGGGTCCGCCGGGGCCTGCCGGGCCTGGACGCTGGTGCGGCGGTCCGTACCACCGGCCGAGACCGTGACGGACAGCGTCGGGGCGCCGTCGCCCGCCACGTCCTGCTCGGTGACCAGGTGGCCCGTGAGGAAGCCGTCGGTCTCGGCCGTGAAGGAGCGTTCACCCGCCTCTCCCAGGTCGAACTCCGTGGGCAGATGGGTGAGCGTGGCCCGGCCGTGGACGGTGAGCTCGCCGACGGCGAGGTCCGGCCGGGCGACCGTGACCGTGGTCGACATCGCGTATTCGGCGACGCTCTCGCCCGCCTCCACCCGCACCACGAGCGCGAAGGCGGTGTCGCGGTGCAGCGGGGGTGTGGGCCAGGAGCGGACGGCGGTGACGTCGACGGGATCGCCGTCGTGGAGCATCGTGTACGTCGCCCCGGGCATGCTCTCGCCCCGCCAGGACAGCCTGGCCGCGGTCCCGCTCTGCACGAGGATGTAGTCGGGGCGGAAGTCGCCGACGGTGAACCCCGCCGGGACCTTCGCCAGCGGCCACTCCTCCGTGCCGGGCTCCCCGCCGTCCTGGAGCGTCTCGGTGATGGTCAGCGTGCTGGTGCCGACCGCCGAGTTGACCTGGACGTTGGCGATGGCCAGGTCCAGCTGGTCCCCGAAGTCGAGCGGGTGCTGGCTGCGCCGCGGCGTGAGGACGAAGGTCCGGCTGTCGGCGTCGTACTCGAAGCGCCAGTGCCTGGTGTCGTCGAGCTCCGGCTCCCCGCTGTCCGGGACGGCCGTAAGGTCGTCCGGCCCGTCCCCCACCGGGAACGAGAAGCGGATCTCCTCCAGTTGGACCGACTCGTGCCGGTGGTTGGTGACGGTGATCCGCAGCGCGGCCCTCGCCGGCGTCGGTCCATGGGAGACCTGGATCGGCGCCGGGTCGGTCTCCACGGTGTAGCTGAGCACACAGGTGCTGTCCTCGGGGCGGCGTACCCCCGTGCGTGGTGCTCCCATGGCGTCAGCCCCACGCCTGACCGATGCCGAGGAACGCGTACTCGATCAGCTGGGCGTCGAAGGGGAACTCGGCGACCTGCTCACCGCTCGCGATGGACATCTTCTTCACCGAGGAGCCGAGGTAGCCGACGACGAACAGGTACGCGCCGTCCGGGGAGACGGCGACCGAATTGGGCCGCTCGCCCTCCACCCGCACCGAGCCCACGACGCTCGCCGACGGGATGTCGATGATTCGGACGTCCGGGCCCAGGTCGGCGGAGTAGAGGCGCCGGGAGTCGGGCGATGCCGCGACGCCCATGAGGTCCCGGCCGACCTCGACCTGGCGGGGCGAACCCGCACCGGACGTGGTGACGATGACGACGAAGCTGCTGCCCGAGGAGCGGTTGACGAGGCCGAGGACGGTGCCGTCGGGGGTGATGGCGGCGTCCGTGGGCTTACTGAGACCGTCGAGCCGGCGGACCACCTGCTGCGTCCGCGGATCGATGACCGCGACGTCGTGGGTGGACGGGCAGGTGACGTACACGTACGCGCCGTCCGGCGCGGCGAGGACGGTGCCCGTCTCGCTGCCGACGTCCACGGTGGTCGTCGTGCCGGTGGTGAGGTCCACGGCCTGGACTTCCGGGCCGTCGAGGCTGCCGGCGTAGGCGGCCGATCCGTCGGGCAGCACCGCCACGCCGTAGGTGTCCGGTACGGAGGGCACCGTCTTCAGCGTGCCGGCGGTGATGTCGGCCAGGACGAGCTGGTTCGACTGGTAGGTGGAGGCCAGGGCGAGGAAACCGTCGGGGGAGAACACGACGTGGTACGAGCGGCCGATCGTCATCTGCCGGATCTTCTGCCCGGTGTCGGCGTCGTAGACGCGCAGGAGCTCCTCGGTGCTGTCGACCACCCCGAGGAACGTCCGGTACGGCCAGCGGTCCCGCAGCAGCTTGGTGCCGGAGGTGACGCGGTGCCGGTCGGTGTCGCACTCGACGTAGCGCTTGCCGTCCCGGGTGACGAGGTAGCCGTTGCTCGTGTTCGGGTGGCTGAAGGCCGCCGCGACACCGTCCCGGACGTCGGTGGCGGGGTGGTCGGAGGTGCCCCAGAGGTCGGCGATCGAGCTCTGTTCCAGGACCTCGTCACCTTCGATGTCGTAATTGACGCACTGGTCGCCGCGGAAGAGGTACACCGTGCCGTCGGGGGCGGGCAGGCCCGCGTCGATGCCGTCGGCGAACGCCGGCGCGTCCTTGCGCAGACCGGGGAACCGGTCACCGATCGGCACCGGTGAGGCGTTCGGCGGCACCGTCGCGTTCTGCGCCGCGTCGAACAGCACGCACGTCGAGCCCTTGAACAGGTACACGCGACCGGAGTCGGTCGAGCAGGCGGCGTCGAAGCCGTTGCGGTACGCGGAGGGGAGGCCGGACCACAGCTCCTGCAGGGCGGCTCCCCGGGTCGGAGGCGCCACGGCCGCCGCCTCGTGCTGGACGGCCCAGCCGCCGCGCACCATGAAGACGGTGGCCCGGGTCTGCCCCGAGTCGGGGATGCTGAAGGCCGCGTCGATGCCCGGGGGCGTGAGGGCGGCGGCGGTCTCGGTCATGCGGGTGACTCCTTGAGGTGAGGGTGTGCGGGGTCGTTCGGGGCTCACTGCTGCATCTCGCGCAACGGTCCGGCGCCGAACGGGAACCAGGTCAGAGCGGCGGTGAAGCTCGCGTCGCCCTTCTGGACCACCCGCACTGCCGAGCCCTTCGGCACCGGCACGAGCAGGCTCGCCTCCTGGTTGTCCGTGCCGCCCCGGGCGTCCCACGACTGCGTGGCGAACCGCTGCCGGGTGAGGCCCGGGGGCGTGACGAAAACCCTGAGGTAGGCGGGTGCGCCGTCCTGCGTGGTCTTGACGTAGCCGGTGATCACACCGTCGGTGTCGGCGACGTACTCCATGGGATCGCTCTCGGTGCCGCCCGCGACCTCCTGCGCCTGTCCGAAGAGACGGACGGAGCCGTTGACGTCGAGGTCACCGACCTCCAGGTCGGGTACGTCGACGGTGACGGCCGTGGTCAGGCCGTACGTGACGGGGGCGCCGTCCTTCTCGGTGGAGCCCAGCAGCATGAACGCGGTGGCGCTGGTGAGGGCGGGCGAGGTCCAGGAGCCGTTGCCGTCGGCGTCGACGCAGTCGTTCACCGTGCGGCGCTGGTCGCCGTAGAAGAGCTCGTAGTCCGGGCCCACTTCGCACTTCCAGGTGAGCGTCACCGTCCCGCCGTTGGGGACATTGACCTTGTCCGGACGGAAGTCCTCCAGCATCGCGTTCGGCGTCGCCTTGGCCAGCCGCAGGCCGGTGCCGGGCGTGCGGCGCAGCGCCTCCGGCCCGTTCGCCGTGCCGTGGTGCTCGTCGACGCCGAGCGTGACCGTCCCTACCGTGTGGTTGACCGTGACTGCGTCGAGGGTGACGACCAGCCGGGCGCCCGGCTCGAGCTCCGTACCGGGCGCGGACGGGCGTACGTGGAAGACGCCGTCGCCCTGGTGCTCGGCCGACCAGGCGGCGTCGTCGGTGGACGCCTTGATGGTCTCGGGTGTGGCGGTCAGGGCTTCGGGCCCGGTGCCGGCCGGCAGCGACAGGGCGATAGTGCCGCAGGGGACGGGGTTGGGGCCGGAGTTGGTCAGGGTCACGCGGACGGTGGCGTGACCGGGTGTCTCTTTCGTGCTGACCCGTAGCGGGGACGGGCTGGTGTGGACGCTGTAGGAGAGGGCGGGGGTGAGTGCGCTGGTCATGACGTGCTCCCGTGGGTCGGGTCCGGGTCCGGCTGCGCGACAGGGCGGCGGGCCCGGCGGCCGCTGTCGTCGTGTTCGCCCAGTGCGCCGGAGAGCTGCAGGAACCCGGTACGGGCGGCAGGCGAGCTGTCCGACAGGGCGAGTGCCGCGTCGGGCGTGGTGAGGGGGAGGACGGTCCACGCTCCCGGGCCCTCGGCCGGTACCGCCCGGCTCGCGGCCACCGGCTCGGCCCATGCCCAAGTGCCGCGCTGGCCGGAGGGACCGGGCATGACCACGTGTGCGGACGGCGCACCGCCCTGCTCCTCGGCCACCGCGCGCGTCCCGGCCAGCAGCGGACCCATCCGGAAGGAGAGCCGCATACGGGACAGGGGCTCGCGCACCCAGGTGGGCGGCAGCAGCAGCCGGCTCACGGGCAGGATGTCGGTGACGGCGTGCACGGCCGCCCAGGGATCGGCGAGCAGCGTGACCCACGCGGTCGTCTCCTCGTCCTGGGCGCGGGCCGCGGGCGAGGGCGCGGCCGCCGGGCGTGCCGGCAGCGCGATCTCGTGGCCGTCGATGGGGACCGCGTACTGCGGGTCCGCTCCCGTGCCCCGCGGCGCCGGCGGTTCGGGCACGGCGTGCAGCCGCGCGTAGTCCGTACCGCGGTAGAACCCGGCCAGGCCGTCGCCGAGCATGTCCCCGGCCCCGAGCCGGACGTTCCAGAGGTAGCGGGTGAACTCCGGCGGGGGCGGGGTGACGACGTGGTCCCACGCGGAGGAGGTCATCGCCGGGCCGTTGAGTTCGAAGCACAGCCGCGAGCGGAGCAGCGCCATCGGACGGCCCACGAGGGCGGCGAGGCTGTCGTCGTCCCCGCCGTGCGCCGTGGCCGACATGGCCCGGTCGACGACGGAGAGCAGCTGGGTGAAGGCGGCCTCGCCGCCGCGCAGGAGCTCGGTCACGAAGCCGTGCAGGTGGGGCAGGTCCGCGGCGAAGGCCCGTCCCGGGTCCGTCGCCGGGTCGGGGTCGGGGTGGGGCGAGCCGGGCAGCGGGTACCAGGTGGAGACGGGCCGGTGCACGGTGTCGAGGACGATCCGGATCTCGCCCAGTCCGCTGCCGTCCGGTGCGTGCACGAGCAGGGACGTGGCCAGCTGGTTGGCGATCAGCCAGCCGCAGACCGGGCTCTCGCCCGCGGCCTCGCCGGGTCCGGCGTCCACGTCGATGCGGTGGTGGTCGTCGCGTGCGGAGACGAAGTCGAAGCGCAGCCGGGCGGGCTGCAGCAGCCGCGGGGGCAGTTCGACGTACCGGTATTCGTTCTCCGGGAGGACGGGGAAGTCCGGGGTCACGCTGTCGGCGCGCTGCACCTCGTAGGAGTCCACGTTGTCCGTGCTGATGACGGCGAGCGAGCGGCCGAACCGGTCGATGACGTGGAGTTGTTCGAACGCCAGCTGGCCGGCCCGGACCGGCCGGAACTCCTGCGCGCCGTCACCGCCGGAGACCGGCCCGGGGTCGGGCACCTGGCTCAGCGAGACGCGGGAGCGGCTGTTGTCGACCAGGTCGGCGAGGGCGTCGGCGGGGGCGAGGTTGGCCGAGGGCGCGTGCTGGGCCAGCCAGTCGTTGACGCCGTCGATGCGCTGGGACAGCTGGTCCCAGTCCTCGGCCCTGTCCCGTAGCGCGTGCAGCTCGGCCACCGGTCCGCTGCGGTGCGTACGGGCGTGCTGCGCGAGGCGGGCCCGGGTGTTGAACGCGGGGAGGGGCGTCAGCAGGGCGCGCCCGGTCAGGACGCCCGGGGTGGTGACGGCGTTGGTGCCCTGCCAGCGGTAACGGGTGCCGTCGAACCGCCAGTTGTCGGTGTCCCCGCTGCGGTACGGCGTGGGGTAGCAGTTGGTCTTCCAGATGAGGTGTAGCGGTGACCAGGGCTGACCCCAGGGCCGGGTCCAGCGGGCGACCGTTCCGGTGACGTGGGTGTCGGGGTGGGCCAGCGCGTCGTCGAGTGCCGTCCTGCCGGATTCCTCGCCCGGCGCGGCGGCCGCCCGGTCGAGGAGGAAGAACTCGCCGAGGAGCGCGGGCAGTACGCCGGACTCGGGCAGCTCCGGGAGCGCGGGGGCGGGTACGGGGACGGGCGGGGTGACCATCTCGCCGCCGATGCGGATATGCGTGACGGTCTCGCCGGTCGTACGGCAGGGCAGGGCGTTCTCGTCCGTGAGCGGGCGGTCCAGCTTGGCGCCGCGCACGATGACCGACGGGTCGGGGGTGCTGTGGAAGGCGGGGTCGGCGCACCGCTGGAGTTCCCGGCCCGGAGCCAGCCCCTGCCGGTCGGCGTAGTCCCGGACCGCCGTGGCGAGTTCGTCGGCGGTGTCGCCCCAGGGGATGCGGGAGCGCAGGCCGCCCTCGCCGAAGACAGCGGTGAGCTGCTGCTGGACCTGCCGGGCCAGCGTGCCTCCCTGCCGCGGGTCGAGCTGGGCGTCGCACAGGGCGTCCCAACCGTCGGGCCGGTTCCTGCGGCCGCGCAGCCACCACAGACCGTAGAGACGGCGCTGCGCATGGGCGAGCTCGCGCGAGGCGGCGTCGTGCTCGTCCTGCGCCTGGTTGAGCTCGGCCAGCCACTGCCGTTCCGCGGCGATCTGTTCGGGGGTCCGCTGTGGCCACGAGCGGCCGGGAGGCGCCGGGCGGTCGACGATGCGCCAGGAGTAGCCGCCCGGTTCGGCGCCGAACCACGTGCGGCGGGTGGCCTGGTCGAGTGCCTGCTCGCCGCCGTCGTCGAGGGCGTCGAGCAGGTCGTAGGAGAACGCCTCCCACAGCAGGGCCGCCTCGGGGTCGTCGAGGGCGGCCGGGTGCAGGGCGGTCTCGGCGTCGGTGACGATGTGCCCGACGGCGACGTCGACGTCGCGGACGTCGGGCTTGGCGGAGGGGGGACGGTCGCCGTCGGGATCCCAGTGCAGGCCGAGGGCGCTTCCGGCGTGGAAGGACCGGGCCGGGCGCAGCGCGGTGTCGGTCGTGGCCCAGCGCAGGGAGGCGAGCAGTGCCCGGACGTCGCCGCCGGGCGGGGCGTGCAGGACGTCCCACGTGGGGTCGGAGTACCAGCCGACGACCGCGTAGCTGAGCAGGGCGGGGCCGGTGATGTCGGTGAGCGGGTCGTGGAGCGAGAAGACGTTCTCGTTGTACGGCTGGTAGGTGGCGAAGGTGGGCAGGCCGGGGCCCACCGCGGTGAGGAACTTGCGGCGCCCTTGGGGTTCGGTCCAGGGACCGTCGGCGAGGTCGTGGGTCCGGCCGATGTACGTGGGCGTGGGGCGGTCGGCGAACGGGTCGAGGAAGGCGGTCGTGCCCTCGTCGTAGTCGAGGTAGTCGCTGTCGACGACCCAGCCGGCCGCGGTGGGCGTCCGGTCGGGCTGGTCGGCGGGGCGGCTGTAGCGGACGACGAGCCAGCGGTTGGGGACGGCGGGGAACTCCACCCGTCCGGCGGGGCCGTCCTGGCGGCCGCGCCGCAGTGCGTCGGGCAGCAGCCAGTGCACGTGGACGCCGAGGTCCGGCTTGCCCGCGGCGCCCTGGAACGGGTCGGGCTCGGGCGGTTGCCGCTCGTCGAGCCGTTCGAAGTCGGCGTACCAGCGGCGGTGGGTCTCGTTGTCCCGCACGCGCCTGTTCACCAGGAGCGCGTCCACCTGGACGGGAACGATCAGAGGCGGCTGGGGGTCCATCGTGCTGTTCCTCACTGTCGGCCGGACTGATCGGGCGCGCCGGGTGCGTCGTCGGGTGCGTCGTCGGGTGTGAAGGAGATGCGTTGCGGGGCGTTGACGAGTTCCACGGCGAACGCGCCGGGGGAGAGGGCGTCGTCGGGGCCCAGCTGACCGGCCGCCCGCAGGGCCGTGGCCAGGGCGGGGACGAGGGAGCCGGGGCCCGCGGCGAGGTCGAGGACCTCCTTCCCGCCGTCCGTGGTGACGGTGCGCAGCCAGCGGGCGATGTTCTCCTCGCCCGCCGGCGGGAAGGCCGCGCCGTCGCCCAGCGACTCGCCGACCGGCTCGGTGAGCCTGCGCAGCCCGATGCGGTCGCCCTCGTCGACGCCGAAGTGGATGCCTTCGTGCGGTTCGCGGAAGAGCACTTCGTCGGGGATGCCGTCGAAGAGGCAGAGCAGCAGGTCGGGGCCGATGATCACGCGGTGGACGGTCTCCAGCGGCTGCGGCGTGCCGTCGGTCGTCACCTGCGGCTCGACGATGACGTCGGGCCAGTTCCGCACGAGCGCCGAACGCATGAGCAGGCCCGTGAGGGGCTTCGGGTCATCCAGCGCCTCGTGGGCCAGGCCGTTGACGGCCGCGTCGAGCGAGGTGCCGAGGCCGGTGCTGAGCACGCCGTCGCGCACGGCCGCGCACCACTGCGGGTCGACGTGGAAGAAGCGCAGGCTCTCGGGCGGCAGCATGCGGGCGTCGGGCACCAGGTGGCTCAGCGGGACGGCGGCCAGCAGCTTCACCTGGCCGACGGCGGTCGTCAGCGGGTCGAGGTGGTCGGAGAGGGCCTCCCGGAGCTGCTGCCGCGGGCCGTCGGTGCGCGAACGGTCGAGGAGGGCCTCGACGGCGGGAGGCCGTGGGACGCCGCCGGTCCGGCGGCGGGGCGCGGGGGCCGCCGTGCCGCGTGTCCGGGCGTCGGATGCCGTGCTGGTGGCCGCGGCGTGCAGACGGTCCCCGAGACCGTCGGCGATCAGCGCGTGGAAGCGCTCGTGCGCCGGGGCGTGCGCCCGTGTCTGCTCGGCATGCGGGGTCGCTGTCGTCCGCAGCAGTGTCCGCCCCGCGATGTGGCGTGCCCGGGAGCGGAACGTGGACAGGGCTGCCGCCAGGGTGTGGTCCGACAGGGCCAGGGACCGGCCGAGGGTGAAGGCGGTGGCGTAGCCGACGTCGAAGACACCGGTGCCGGTGAGGTAGACGAGTGCCTCGTCGGCGTGCTTCCAGCCGTCGTCCGGGCGGGGCACGGTGGGGGCCACGACAGGGGTGAAGGGGCCGCGGTACCAGGCGAAGGTGCGCTCCCCGGACGGCAGGACGTACTCGACGGGGGCGTAACCCAGCCCGAGGCGTTCGGCGGCGGGGCCCTGCGCCTGCCCGGCGGCGGGCTGCTGAGGGTGGAGGCGCAGGCCGAGGCCGTCCGGGTCCTCGGCCATGTGCCGGATCAGCGCGTCGAAATGGCCGGTGTCGCCGGGCCGTGCCTCGAAGGACCAGGCGGACAGGGAGACCACGCGTACGACGGACTGTGCGGGCTTCTGTCCGTCCACATGGCCGGCGAAGCCCTCGAGCGAAACGAGGTGGGCGGCGTACCGCCCCGCGGTGCGGGGGAAGCGGTTGGCGACGACGACGGAGTAGTCGCCGATCTCCAAGGCCTCCCCGGAGGCGAGTCCCGCCGAAGGGGGTTGCCAGGTGCGGACCTTGCGGACGTGGCACAGGAAGGGAAGGTCGGCGCGGCGGGGCACGAGGGCGGCGAAGACGTCGGCCGGGACGTCGACGGTGGTGCAGGTGCTGTCCAGCAGCTCCGGCGGGACGTCGTCGAGGTCGATGCGGGGGATCAGGACGTCGCTGTCGGTCGTGCCGAGGAGCTCGCGCACGGTCCTGCTGCGGACGTGCCCCTGGGCCTTGGGATCGTCGGGCAGCTCCTCCTCGGCGAACAGCAACAGGGCCAGCCAGGGCAGGCCCGTCTGTTCCGGGTCGAGTGTGCGCTCCCACGGCAGGATCAGCCGGTTGAGCGTGATGTGCGGCAGGACGCGGTCGAAGGCGCCGACGGCCGCAGGAGCGGGGTGCACGGCGTGCACGAACGTCCCGTCGAGGGCGAACTGGGGCGCCCGGATCTCGAACTGCTGCTGCACGGGCGGCAGCGAGTCGTTGCCGACCTTGCCGCCGGACACCTGGTGTTCGAGCGTGAGCTGGTAGAGGCCCGCGGGGGCCGGGGCGACGTGGTCGTCGTGGAAGTGGATGCTGAACCGGGGGGTCCCGGGATTCCCGGCTTCCGTGGTCCGGGCAGCGTCGGGCTGCGTCATGGCGGTTTCCTCGCGCGGCTCGGGGCGTCAGGCGGTGACGGTCATGGGTTCGGCGGTGAAGGTGTTGTCGGCGAGGGCGGCGAAGCCGTCCAGGCGGTCGTGCGAGGCCGGGGCGAGGCCGAGCGCGGTGAGCTCGGCGAAGAGCGCGTCGCGGGCGGGCGCGGCGGTGGTGGCGATCCCGGCGGCGATGGTGCCGATGCTGGTGGGCGTGCCCGGCTGCCAGGCCTCGGGCACGGGGCCGGTGGGCCGGTCGGCGGGGCCGACCGGCAGGGCGTGGCTGGGGGCGAGCTCCTCGAAGCCGAGGGAGAGGTCCGTCATGGCCCCCGGGCTCGGCCCGTCGACGGGCTCGGGCACGGTGATGCCCAGGCCGGTGAGCTGGTCCTCGAGGAGCGGGTCCTGTGGGGCGTCCTCGTCCGAGGGGTCACCCGTGCCCCACAGCGCCTGCGGGACGTTCGCCCTGAGGGGGTCGAGGCGCCAGCGGCGCGCCTCCGGCACGGTCGGGTCGAAGGGGTCGAACGGGTCGCCGCCCAGCTGCACCGTGAGGCGGTGGACGGACGACAGGCCGGTGTCGGCCATCGGCCGGATGTCGAGGGCCTTGCCGTCCACCGCCCGGGATCCGGCCGTGGCCCTGGAGGCGGGGAGGGCGGTGGTCGTGGAGAAGGAGAAGCCGTCGGCGGAGACGATCCAGCGGCCGTCACCCGCGTTCGTACGGCGGTTACGGGTGCCCTCGTCCTCCGGCAGGATGCCGGTGAGCGGGGTGATGCGCAGCATCTGGTCGCGGGCGGGCAGTTGCTCCTGGAACTCGCCCCAGGTGACGGGGTCGGGCTTGCGGCGGGAACCCGCTCCGAACGCCACGTCGAAGTCGATGCACCACAGGTGCACGGTGGCGATGCCGCCGACCGGCGGCCCCCACAGGTCGAGGCCGACGCCGACCTCGCCGCGCACGGTGAACAGTGCCAGGTCGACGGCGAAGCCGATGCGGACGTCGATGCCGAGCCGGAAGAAGAAGGGTTTCCACTGGATCAGCGCGTCCAGCCGGGCCGTCAGCCAGGCGTCGACGATGCCCGAGTGGAACGACACCTCCAGGCGGCCACCGGCCATGAACGCCGAAGGGGTCAGTGCGCAGTAGGCCTCGCCGCGGACGGTGACGCAGTCGGAGATGCCCCACGTGTAGCCGAGCCTCGGCACGACGGGGTAGTGGTCGGGCCTGTCGAAGTCCGGGTGGTAGCCGCCGAGGGTGAAGACGAAGTCGCCCTCGTGGGGGCCACTGAACCAGGTGCGGTAGGCGAGCCCGCCCGTCAGCCGGCACTCGGGGTCGAGCACGTACGACTCGGGCGTCAGCTCCGCGGCCAGCGCCAGCATGCCGTCGCGGGAGGTGTACAGCGCCTGCATGGCGAGCTGCACCTGCGCGTACGTCGGCCCGCCGGAGCCGCGCCGGACGGGGAAGGCGGCGGTGGCCAGGCCCAGGACGGCGATCGTGAAGTCGTCGCCGAACTCGACGACGGCCAGGGCCTGTCCGTCGACCAGCTGGAAGACGGTGAAGTCGATGCCGAGCGCGAACCACACCTGCCCGAGCGCCGGGCTCAGCCATGGGGGCCGGCCGCCGCTGCCGTCGAGCAGGTCGTCCAGCACCTCAAGGGGCGGTCGCTCCTGCCCGCCGTGTCCGAGTTCGGCGATGAACGGGAAGTCCGGGGTCTGGGCCGGGGCGGGGAGCCGGACGGAGCTGTTGTAGCCGAAGCCGGCGGCGATGCCGCGCACCTGGAACGGGGGCGGGCCGATCCCCTTGCGGCCGGCGAGGACCCCGTACAGGAAGAGGGAGGGATAGCCGCCCTCGGCGCGGGCGTACGCGCCGAGGACCTTGACGGCGGCCACGCGGGCCTCGATCACGGCCATGCCTGCGAACAGCATGTCGTAGGGGGACTCGGCCTCCTTGTAGAGGAAGGCCCCGCCGATCTTCACGGGCGGCCGGTCGTAGGACAGGCCCAGGCCGCTCAGGGCCGGCCGGAAGGTCCAGTCGCCCGTCTCGAGGCCGATGGTGAAGCCCAGCTCGGAGGCGCTGAGTTCGATGCCGCCGGCGTCGACGGTGGCATCGATGGTGATCCTGGCCGTGCCGTCCCGGTAGGAGAGACCGAGTTCCGACACCCGCAGCGGGCCGAACGTGGCGTCGAGAGGGATGCTGGCCTGCGCGGGAACGTCGTCCTCCGCCTCCTGCGGTGCTGCTTGTGGTGCGGCGAGGAGCTGGCGGGGCGGGGGAGTGGGGCCCGGCGTCGGCTGCTTGCGGCGCAGCGGGTGGACGAGGGCGTAGTTCTTGGCGTTCAGGGCGGTGCCGGCGGTGACGGCGATCGAGGCACCGGCGGTGAGATTGCGGCTGGGCAGGCCCAGCTGGACGCCCACGTTGGACATCAGGTCGTTGAGGGCCTTGACCTTGCGGGCCTTCAGCGCGGCGGAGAGGTGGAACGCCTGGAGGCCGGCGAAGACGAGGTCGTCGTCGATGGGGGAGTGGTCCCCGAGGAAGGGCAGGTCGGCGAGGCCCGCCTCGTACGTGCCCTGCAGGAGCACCGCGCGTAAGCGGGGGCCCGCGGTGCCGGTTCCGGCCTTGTGCGGCAGGGAGACGAACGCGAGCTGCACGTGTTCGGTGGACGCCGAGAAGACGAACGCCTTCTTGCGCTTGTCGTAGGCGAAGCCGACCGCGGTGAGGACCGGGACCAGCTCATCCGGCAGGTCGGCGGGGGTCGAACCGATGGCGTGGGCGACGTCGTTCCAGGACAGGCCGTCGTCGGAGGTCCAGGTGCCGATCAGCGTCGTGTCCTGGAGGGAGGCGGTGAACGTCATCTCCTTGGGCTTGCCGTCCGCGTCGGAGAACGTGAGCACGAGCGCGGCGGACAGCCCCTGCGTGTTCGCGGTCAGCACCAGGTGCGGGGCGAAGGAGTCCTCCTCGCCCGCGTCCTCCTCCGTCGCGGGGAGGGTGAAGTCCAGGGCCATCCCGGTCACGGCCTGCAGACTGTCGACAGTGAACGAGACGAGGACGGGACAGGGGCCCTCGACGACGGCGAACGAGTACGTGCCCTGGACGGTCACTTCGCCGCGGTTGGGGACGGAGGCGCCGACCGTGAGGTCGGAGCTCTCCAGCCACGTCGCCAGTAACGGGCCGATGCCGGGGATGTCCCGGAGTTCGTCGACGGGCAGCGGGAAGTCCCCACCGGATGCGGGGAACAGGTCGAGCAACTCTTGGAGCGACAACGCCATGGCTCGTTCTCCCCGGGCATGGGCGGATGGGCGTGGGACCGGGCGGAATCATGGCATGTGCAGGGCAGGTCACATGGCATGTACCGACAAGGCCCGAACAAAACTGATTGATTCTGGCCAATGGGCAAATCGGCCCATAGCGGCCACCGGCGTGAAGTCGTCGGGCAACGCCCGGCGAAGGCGTCGTCGGAGGACGGGGGTTACCCACGGTCGGCGCGTGCGGGCGACGCCGCGCCGGGTCGGCCGATACCGTGCGGCGTGACCTCCCTCCGCAAGGCCTGCCGGCTGCTGGTGGCCCTCGCCACGGCATCGGTGTTGCTCGGGGGCGGTGCCGTGGGGACCCCCGGGCCGTGGTGAGCGACCTCTACGGTTCCGAGAACCGTACGATGCCCCACCGGCGCCGGGTCGGTGCGCTGACGTTCAACGCCGCCTGGAACGAGGAGGGCGTCGGCACGGCCCTGAACGTCCTGCGCCGGCACCGCGCTCCGGCGACCTTCTTCCTGACCGGCGACTTCGCCGAGCCCCACCCCACCGCGGCCCGTCCCCTCGCATCGGCCCGGCCGCGGGATCGGCAACCACTCGGCCCGCTACCCCGCCCCGACCGCCGCGCCGGCACCCGTGAGGCACCCTCGACGTCAGCTCGGGAGTCACCTGCCGCCCGCCTGTGTGATCAATGCTGATGTGAATTGAAGTCGCTGGACCGCTCTGCATGAACAGCCGTGAGGGCAGTCGCTTCCAGGGGAGCGCTGTGGTTCATGTGGTGCAAAGCGGTGGCGTGGGGTCTGCCCGGTACCCGTCGCGGACGGTGAGATCGACGCGGGTGTGCAGGCGGGTGGTGGCGAGGTAGTACTCCTCGACCGCGCGCCAGCGTGTGATCCAGGCTTCGCGTTCGGGGGTGCGGCCGCGGTCGTACAGGCGGCGCAGGCACAGGTCGGCGGAGGTGTCGACGAAGACGCGCAGGTCGTAGTAGGCGGCCAGTTCCGGACGGGCGGTCAGGACACCCTCGACAATGACGACCTTGCCGTGCGGAATGGTGACCGCTGTGGCTCGGCGGGATTCGCGGTCGGCCGGTGCTCGGCCGGAGGCCGGCACGAGCACGTGGTCGCGCAGGCGCGGCCAGTCGAAGTAGCCGGCGTAGCCTGCCACGGTGTCCATGGCCAGGAGTTCGGGAAGGGGCCTGGGCAGCAGGTAGTCGTCACCGTGGACGACGGTGGCCCTTTCCGGGCCGCCCAGGTGTTCGGCCAGGATGGCGGCCAGTGTCGTCTTGCCGGCCCCCGCCCGGCCGTCGAGCGCGACCAGGGCCGTGCCGTGTGCCGCGCGGGCGGTGATGGCGGCCGTGATGCGGTGGATCTGCTGAGACTTCAGTGCCATGGCAGGAGACCTACCACCCCGGCCCCCAGGACCTGCTCCACGACTCCATCGCCCACCGGGAACTGGCCGCGGCGGGCGCCTACGTCGCGTTCGACACGATCGGCAAAGTGAACTACACCGACGACGACACCCGCCTGCGGCTCCTGCTCGCAAGCGGTCTTGATCTGCTTGACGAAGTCTTCCGGCATCCCTCACAAGGAGGAATTCACTCCGTGGCTGGAAACGCACGGTCTGATGACGGCCGGCGGCTCAGGGATGATCTCCGCCGAGAAGCGATGGCACACGGCACAACGGCGCAAGAGCTCCCCGTTCCAGCCCACCGGCATCCGGGCCGGTGGCGGATTCCGCTGGTCTCCCTTGCCCCGGGCGGCTTGCCTGCGTGGTCATGTGGGACGGCCCGTCCACCGAGGCGGTGGACGGGCCGTGTTCCTTTGGCCGGACGCCGTTCAGCTGGAACGGGGTTCGCGTGTGCGCCAGAACTGATCGGTGTAGGGGCCGAACTTCTCAACCTCCAAGGTCACCTCGGGCTCCTGGGCACCCTCCTTGGGAGAGATGACGAGTTCTGTGTCGAGTACCGAGGCGATGACGAAGTCGGCCTGGGCGGAGTCGGGGAAGAACAGCTTCCACAGCGACTGGTCCGTGCTGTTCGAGTGAAGGTAGGTGACCCGTGTGCCGGGGGCGGGCGTCTCCAGGGTCAGGTAGCGCTCGTACTGGGCGTTTTTGATCCGGTAGGTGTACTGCTGCCCCGGCACCGGCAGGAAGATCCACTGCCGGGTCTTGTCGCCGGCGGACGTCCAGCCGCTCCTCCACAGCCGCACCTCCACATC
This sequence comes from Streptomyces sp. NPDC053048, assembly GCF_044547045.1. NCBI lineage: Bacteria > Bacillati > Actinomycetota > Actinomycetes > Kitasatosporales > Streptomycetaceae > Streptomyces > Streptomyces sp. NPDC053048. The sequence goes on along the minus strand of NZ_JBITZS010000005.1, from coordinate 93,532 downwards.
GGCGTCGGCACGGCCTTGCGGGGTGATGTGCAGACCACTGGCCGTGTGCACGATCAGCTGCGGCACCTGCGTGGATACGGGCTTGGCCACCACGCGATCCCTCCTCTTGATTGACTGGCGAGGTGAAAACGTTCCTGTCACAGGCCGACAGCCCCCCCCGGGCGGGAACGCCGTCGGCCACGGCTTGTCCCAGCCCTGGGCGAGGCGGCCCCCAGACGGTGCCGGCGGGGCGGCGATCCTGGAGAAATACGCCTCTACCAGGCCCGGCTCGACCGCAGGAGGCGCGATGGCTTCGACGCGATGGCTTCGAGTCGGGTGTCGTCCGAGCTGCTCGGTGTGACCTGGTTCTCGCCGAACCAGACGTACTGCACATCGGCCAGGCGCTACCGAGAACGTGGCAGTGTTCTCCTCCGATTGCGGCCCTTCGGGGGCACAAACTTGTTGATCATCGGCTTCTTGGGCACCTGTACTCCTTTGCGCTGTCGGCCCTGTCTGGGAATCAACCGATTTCTCAAACCGGCCGAGGGGGTTCCGCCAGCTGCTGGAGGCCACGTAGGTGGTGAAATTGTCCCGCTTGCCCAGTGCTCTGTGGAAGACGACTGATCGGTTTTCAGCCGGAACGGCGAGGCATCACCGCACAGCCCACTCACGGCGCCGTCACCTCCCGTACCGAACGCGTGATCCGCTCATCCAATGGCGACAGACGACAGCCCCGACCACCCCACCCCTGAAGCCGGCGCCGCATCAGCACTCGCTACTCGCCGTGGATGCGGGGCAGCTTCCGAGAAGAAGGTCACTGTCGTCGTCCACCGGCTCCCCATCGGTCCGCTCCTGGGGCGGGGGCGGGCCGATGCCGGCGCGGAAGGACGGGTCGCTCAGGACCGCGGAGAGCACGGCTGTCTGGATGCGGCCGGTCTCCGAGCGCAGGGGCACCAGCGCGCCGTCATGGAGCCCGGAGCGCTCGACGACCTGTTCATGTACGTCGTCGATGAGCGCGAGATGGGGTTCGTCGGACCCGCCGGTACAGAGGGCCTCTTTCATCTGTGTCGTGCGACACCCGCCGCTGGGCGGGCCTCACGCAACGATGATCATCTGACCACCCACTGGGCACCGTCATTCCCACCCTGGTGGGACTGGGCGAAGGGGTACTCGTCGCAGGAGTCGTTGGGGACACCTGTGGCGCCCCGCACGAAGCGATGCGGCCCCGCGTGGAAGGGACCGTCCTCGGCGGGGTGCCCCTGGCGCGGGCGACCTTCGCGGTGGGCGTGGGGGCCTCAGCATGCCCGGGGGCTCAGGGCCGGTGTCCGGGTGTGGGGCCTTCGGTGTTGATGCGAGGCAGGATGCGTTCGAGCCAGCGTGGGGCCCACCAGTTGTTCCTGCCGAGGAGTGTCATGGTGGCGGGGACGAGGACGAGCCGGACGACGGTGGCGTCGATGAGGACGCTGACGGCCAGGCCGAGGCCGAGCATCTTGACGACGATGACCGAGCTGATGAGGAACGCGGCGAAGACGCTGGCCATGATGAGCGCGGCGCAGGTGATCACGCGGGCGGTGATCTCCAGGGCGTGGGCGACGCTGCCGTGGGAGTCGCCGGTGCGCAGCCAGGCCTCGTGGACGCGGGAGAGCAGGAAGATCTCGTAGTCCATGCTGAGGCCGAAGACGATGGCGAACATCATCATCGGTACGTAGCTCTCGATGGGCACGGTGCCGTGGACGCCGAGGGCGGGGCCGCCCCAGCCCCATTGGAAGACGGCGACGAGCACGCCGTAGGAGGCGCCGATGGAGACGACGTTGAGGGCGGCCGCTTTGAGGGCCACGAGGACGCCGTGGAAGACGGTGAGGATGATGAGGAAGGCGAGGCAGACGACGACGGCGATGATGAGCGGGAGCCGTTCGGCCAGGAGGCGGGCGAAGTCCACCTGGACGGCGGTGAAGCCGGTGACGTAGGGGTGGGCGGCGGTTCCGGCGACGGCCTGGGGCAGGACGGCGTCGCGGAGGTGGTTGACCAGGGTGGTGGTGGCGGCGTCCTGGGGCGAGGCCGAGGGGATGACGGTGGCGGTGAGGAGGTCGCCGTCGGGAGTGGTCTGCAAGGGGCTGACGCTTGCCGCTCCGGGCAGGCCGGTGAGGGCCTTGGTGACCTGCCGGACGAGGGTGTTCCAGTCGGTGGGCGGTACGGCGGTGCCGTCGATGACGATGGTCAGAGGTCCGTTGGAGCCGGGCCCGAAGGCGGTGGACATCAGGTCGTAGGCACGGCGGTCGGTGAAGCCGGTGGGGTCGGCGCCGTCGCCGATGTGGCCCAGGCGCATGGAGAACAGCGGGATGGCGAGGACGCCGACGACGACGATGCCGCCGATCAGGAACCGCCAGGGATGGCGCGCGATGCGCAGGGCGTAGCGGTGCCAGCCCGCCTTGTCCTCCCCGGTTTCGGGGGCCTTCTCGGCGACCGGGGTACGGACGTGGTAGCGGTCGATGCGCCGGCCGATGAGGCCGAGCAGGGCCGGGACCAGGGTGAGGGCTGCCAGGACGGCAGTGACGACGGTGAGGCCGGCGGCGGTGCCGAGCCTGCCGACGTAGGAGATGCCGGAGGCCCATAGTCCGGCCAGGGCGATGATGACGGTGCAGCCGGAGACCAGGACGGCCCGGCCGTTGGTGGCCACCGCCCACCCGGCGCTGACGGCCGGGTCCATGCCGTCCATGACGTTCTGCCGGTGGCGGGTGAGGAGGAAGAGGGCGTAGTCGATGCCCACTCCCAGGCCGATCATCGTGGCCAGGGTCGGCGAGACGGTGGAGAAGGTGAACGCGGCCGCCAGCAGACCGAGCCAGGCCAGCCCGGTGACGACGCCGACGAGCGCGGCCACCAGGGGCATCAGCGCGGCCAGGACACTGCCGAAACCGGCCAGCAGGACCACCACGGCCGCACCGAACCCGATGGCTTCGCTGCGCCGGTCGTCCGGCTTCGGCCGGGCGAGCTCGCCCAGCGGCCCGCCGTACTCCACCTGCACGCCGGCCGCGCGCAGCGGGGCCACCGCCCGGTCGACACCGTCCAGGTAGTCCTGGCCCAGGAGGAGCGGCGAGGTGTCGAACCGCACGGTGATGTACGCGGTCCGCCCGTCGGCGGACACCGGGCCGGTGGTCTGCCCGCCCTTGGAGGATACGAGCAGCGGATTGGCCGCCGTCAGCACGTGCGGCAGTTTCTGGAGGGCCGCGACGGTGGTGTTCACCGGCCCCGAGACGTCGGCCAGGGGCCGCGTGGCGTCGTGCAGGACGATCGGGGAACTGGTCCCGCCGATCTTCGGGTCGTGTGCCCTGAGCACATCCAGCCCTTGGACCGACTGAGTGCCCGGGAGGTCGAAGTTGTCGGAGAACGATCCGCCGAACGCCTTGTTGAGCCCCTGCAGCCCGCCCAGCGCGGCCAGCCATACGACGAAGACGGCCAGGAAGTGCCGGGCACACCACTCGCCCAGGCACCCCAGCCGTCCCCGCGCGGACGGTACGGCGTTCGGCCGGTTCCCGGCGGTCATCGGGGTGCCAGGCCGGTCCGGCCGCCGCCCAGGTCGTACAGGACGTCGACCTGGGTGAACGCGGGCAGGCCGGCCAGGATCACCGGCTGCGGCTGCCTGCCGTAGGTGAGCAGCGGGGTGACGAGTGCGTTCATCGGCTGTTTGAGGGTGTTCTCGGGCGGCATCGTGTACGTCCAGCTCCAGTCGGCCGACGCGACGGCGAGCGTGACCTGCCGGCCGAAGGTGTTCACGGTGCCGCTCGGGCCCAGTGTGCCGACAGCGGGCCCGGCGAGCCGGGGGGCTTCCAGGGCAAGGGTGGGGGTGCCGGTGTCGAAGACGACAGGGGCGCACTCGGTGTTCAGGACGGTGGTCACGGTCAGGCAGGCCCGCATGGGGTTGGGATCCCAGGACGGGATCGTGACCGGCGAGCCACCGGGGCGGGGGACGGTGGTGGCCGTCCGCACCAGGCTCACGGTCTTGAACCTGCTCGCGGTCTTCGCGGACGGGTTGAGGATCAGCTGGGGGTTCTTCTCGTCGAAGTGGACGACGAAGGAACCGCGGCCGGTGAGACCGAGCATGGGGTTGGCGCAGCAGCCCACGACTCCGTGGTCGCGTGCGGCCATGCCGATGCCGAGGATGCCGTCGAAGACCCCGCCGAACTCCTCAGGTGTCTTCCCGTTCGCGGCTTCGCAGTCGGGGTGGGCGTCGGTGCAGCCGAGGGAGTCGACGAGCAGGATCGTCTGGCCGGCTGCGATGGCGTCGCCGAGATGGAGAGTGGCTTGGGCCTCCCGGCCACCGATCTTCAGCCCGCTGAGGTAACTACTGCTCCCGGTGACGCCGATGGGCGTCGCGTCGCCGCTGCCGACCGCCGAGGCGAGCACCTTCAGGCCCGTGGAGCCGGTGTCCACCAGCAGGTTCACCCGCCGCCCGCCGATCCCCACCGTGGCCTGCAGCCGGGGCTCGGTCAGCCTGCCGCCCGCGCTGCCCGCCGGCAGATAGCTCAGGGGCACGCTCAACTCCCGCGACGCACCATCCTCCGGGGCCGAAGCCCCCGGTCCGTCGCCGCCACAGCCCGCACTCGACAGCGCGACGAGCACCGCCGCCACGGCACCGCGCCACGATCGGCGGCACACACGGCGAAGCAGATACGGGATGGAGTACACGGCAGCTCCGGACTCAGACTGCGGCACGGACATCTGCCGCAAGGATCACCAGAGCCCGGATCCGGCGCCTCATGACTGTGCCCGTTCGGGTGAGCGAGACCCGGCAGGCCCTGGGCCCGCGCCCGGGGCCGGCCGGTGGTTCGGCACTCATTCCTCACTGCCGTCGTCGGGGCCTGGCGCCCCCCCGCGGCTGGACCCCCTGAAGAGGTTTCTGAGGACCTGTGGATCCGGTCAGGCTGGTTTCCCGCTTGTGCGGCTCCGGCCCTACGGGAACGCTGTTGGCCCTCATCCCTGGCATATGCATGCCGTCGAGGAGGGAACAGCCATGCCCTTCGGACACACCGTTGCCGGCGCGCTCGTCGCGGGTCTCGTGCTCGTAGCCGTGCCCACGCCCCCGTCCGCGACCGCCGCGGCTCTCCCGCCCGGCTGCACCAGCGGTGCCCTGCCGGCCGGCGGGGTCCACCTCGTGTGCACCCAGGGCGTCCCCGCCGGTACGACACTCAGCGGCACCGGCAAGGCGGACATCATCGAGGTCAGGGGTGGCGACGACGTCAGCGGCCACCTGGCCGGCGTGGTCAATGGCTTAGGTGGGGACGACGTCGTCATCGTCGACAGAATCCTCTCCAGCGGCAGCGGAAGGAATATTCGCGGGTCCATCGATGGCGGTGACGGCGACGACAGGATCACTGTGACCGGCATGGACCCGTTCAGCGTCCAGGGCACCATCCACGGCGGTGCGGGCAACGACACCGTCACCACCGGCGAGGTGTCGTACCTGGGGGACATCGATGGTGGTGCCGGGAACGATGTGATCACCACCGGCGGCGTGTACAGCAGTACGATCGACGGTGGTGACGGTAACGACATCCTCCGCCTTGCCGCCTTCCGCGTACCCGGATATGACAAGGTGAGCCGTCTCGACGGCGGAGGCGGCAACGATGCCATCACGGTCGGGAAGCTGGCCGGCCCCCTCCACGGCGGCCCCGGTGCGGACGAGATCACCGTGGACGGGACAACCCCCGTGGAATCCCGCCTTCCCAAGCCCGCCACCGTCGACGGGGACGAGGGCGACGACGTCATCCGCGTCGGGGCGATCGGTGCCGGCCACGGGGCGCGCGCCGCCTACGTCAGTGGGGGCGCCGGAGCCGACCTCATCGAGGTGCCGTCCGCCGGGCAGGACGGATACGCCACGGTCTCGGGGGACGACGACGATGACGTCATCCAGGGACCGGGCGCCACGCCGGTTGTCCTCGGCCCGTACGGGACCGTCGACGGTGGCGAGGGTGACAACGCCTGCCGCACCGACAACAGCGCGGGCGGCACGGTCACCAACTGCCGGAGCTGACGCCGCGGGCCCGAGCCCGCATCGGGCCGCTGATTCCCCTGCAGTACTCTGCGCCGCCCAGCGCACGGAGGGCCGGACCCCGCCCGCGGTGCGGGACCGCGTGCCGCGCAACAGGGAGGGATTCGCCGCGGGCATGCGGCTGTACATGCACCGCAGCCCGCGGTTCAGCGAACGTGCGTCACTTGGGCAACCCGTTCCTTGCGATGAGTGCCGCAGGTAGGGTGCCCATACCCACCGATCCGGGAGTGTGCCGGAGTCGCGGGCTGTGTTTGATCAAGGGGTCGCCAGGCTCGACGACGCGGGAGGCCATATGGCTCATCTTCAGGAGTCCGTCGAATCGGTGGAGCAGCTCGCTGTGGTCTGGCGGGCCATGGTGCTCGACCGCGACGCGGATGCGGATGTACGTGACCTTCCCGGCATCGCCGTTCGCTGGGCCGACTGCCGGTTCGCCTTCTGGAACTGCATCACCTTGACCGACGTGGGCGCGCAAGTGGAGACCGTCGGGCAACGCCTGAACCAGGCAGCGGACATCATGCGCTCGAAGAAGCACCCGGGATTCCTGTGGCTCTTCGAAGACCTTCTCGACGACAAGGCCCGCTCCGCGCTGGGGGACGCGGCCGAGCGGGCGGGGCTTGAGAAGTCCTTCGCGGGCACGGGCATGGCCGGAGACCTGCTCCCCATCCCCGAGCCGGTCCACCCCGACCTGACCTTCGTGCGCGTGACCACTGATGAGCAGCTGCGAGCCTACGCGGACATCAACTCGCGCGGCTACGACTTCCCCCTGGAGCACGGCCGCGACGGACTCGTCGGATCCACGCTCTGGAAGAACGAGGTGTACGCCTACCTGGGCATGCGGGGCGACGTTCCCGTGGCGTGTGCCGGAGCGGTCGAGGCGGAAGGCCGCCTCTTCGTCGTGCTCGTCGCCACGGACCCGCGGTGGCAACGCAGGGGCTACGGCGAGGCGGTCACCCGTAAGGCGCTGTACGAAGGCGCCCGAGCCACCGGTCTGACCCGCGCGACGTTGCACGCGACCGCCGCCGGAGCTCCCGTGTACCCACGTATCGGGTTCAAGCCGAACTCATCGATTCAGTTCTACAGTCTCAAGGACTGATCTCGGTGCCGCGCGACGCGGGATCGATCCCACCATCGCGGGCACACCGACGGACGGGAACACCGAACTGCTGCTGCCCAAGGCATGAGAGCAGGCCAATGGGGCGGGCTGTGCCCGGGGGCGCTGCCGGCCACGCTGGTCGTCATGTGGCGGCCCCTGACCTTCGCCGGTGCCGATCCTGAGGTGACGGCAGCCCGGGGCGTACCCGTACGGGCCCTCTCCACGGCCTTCATGCTCGTCCTCGGACTGGTGGTGGCCCTGTGCGTCCAGATCGTCGGATCGCTGCTGGTGCTCTCGCTCCTGGTGACGTCGGCCGCCGCCGCGGCCAGTCGCCTTCCGCCGTGCCGGACGCGGCTGGGGCGTCAGCATCGGCGCTCCGAACTCCCGCCGAGGTCGAGCCCGATGCCTGAGAGCCGGCCGCCCCCGTCAGGCGGCCGGTTGCCGGCTGAGCGCTCCAGCCCCGGAGCCATGAATTGATAATGGGATCCATTTTCATCTATGCTCGGTTTCGCACCGACCGGAGAGGACCCCGAACCCATGGCCGTACCCAAGCGGAAGATGTCCCGCAGCAACACCCGCCACCGCCGCGCCCAGTGGAAGGCGGTCACGCCGCAGCTCGTGCCGATCACCGTCGACGGCGTCGAGCATCTGGTGCCGCAGCGCCTGGTCAAGGCGTACGAGCGCGGTCTGCTCCACCCCGAAGGCTGACGGGCGTGCGCGAACGACTGCCGGTCACTGTCCTGTCCGGCTTCCTCGGAGCGGGCAAGACCACCCTCCTCAACCACGTGCTCGGCAACCGCGAGGGCCTGCGCGTCGCGGTCATCGTCAACGACATGAGCGAGGTCAACATCGACGCCGCGCTCGTGCGCGGCGGCGAGGCCGCCCTGTCGCGGACCGAGGAGCGCCTGGTCGAGATGACCAACGGGTGCATCTGCTGCACCCTGCGCGACGACCTGCTGGAGGAGGTCGACCGCCTCGCCCGCGAGGACCGCTTCGACCACCTCCTCATCGAGTCCAGCGGCATCTCCGAACCGATGCCGGTGGCAGCGACCTTCGCCTTCCCCCGCGATGACGGCGCGACCCTCGGTGACCTGGCGCGCCTCGACACCATGGTGACGGTCGTCGACGCCGCCAACTTCCTGCCCGAACTGGAAGGCGGGGACGGGCTCGCCGAGCGCGGGCTCGACCAGTACGAGGACGACGAGCGCACTGTCAGCGACCTGCTGATGGACCAGATCGAGTTCGCCGACGTCATCGTGCTCAACAAACTCGACCTCGTCGATGAGGAGAGCGCCGAACGTCTGCGGGCCGCCCTCACCCGGCTCAACCCGCCGGCCCGGATCGTGACCGCCACCCGCGGACGCGTGGCCCTCGGCGACGTCCTCGGAACCGGGCTGTTCGACCTGGAGCGGGCGCAGCAGGCCCCGGGCTGGGTCATGGAACTCAACGGGGACCACGTCCCGGAAACGGAGGAGTACGGGATTTCCAGCACGGTCTTCCGCTCCGGCACCCCGTTCCACCCGGGCCGCCTGTGGGAGTTCGTCACCGAAGGCCTCGACAGCGGGGCCTACGGCCGGATCCTGCGGTCCAAGGGCTTCTTCTGGCTGGCCAGCCGCCCCCGGGTGACCGGCCTGTGGTCGCAGGCCGGCTCCGTCGCCCGCTTCGAGCCCTCCGGAGCCCGGGACGCGGACAGCGCACAGGGCCAGGAACTGGTCTTCATCGGCACCGGCCTGCGCGCCGAGGAACTCAGGACCGCCCTGGCCGGCTGCCTCATGCAGGACGGCGAGAGCCTCCCCACCGCCGACCCGTTCCCCGCCTGGGACACCTACGGGATCGAGGACGCCTGCGAGCACGAGCACTCCGCACTCGTACCGCAGAACTGAGGCCCCCGGGCCGGGCAGTGGTCGCAGCCACGGCACTGCCCGGCCCGGTACACCCGCTCGGCGACACCCTGCCCGCGCTACCGGGAGACCTGACTCCAAGGAAGAGACGCTTCATCGCAGACCCACATGCGTGCATCTACCGAATGTGTGTCGCCCGTGCGTAGGGAAACCGTCAGTGCTTCTGGCGGATCCGGATGAAGGGCGCTTCCATTGCCGTCATGGTGGGGCTTCGGCATGTGCCCGGAGCGATGAGAACCGTGCGATGAGGCAATGCCGGCGGGGGCGTCATGAACGCCTCTCCAGGGGGTGTCCCGATCACTGATGCCGCGGAGTGGATGGGCCACTCGAGCATGCAGCTGACGTTCAAGATCTATCGTCACCTGATGCCGGCATCGATCGGGCGAGCGGCGCGAATCCTCAAGGAAGGGCTGTAGCCCGGCGCCCGGTCTCTTCCGCCAGTCAGCATCACGCTCATCGCATTCACTGTCGCGAGCGAGGGCGGGCGGGTGTTGGACGCACTCCGCACACGCGGCGGCACAAGGCCGCCGCCCGCAGGTTCAGGCGACGGTTGTCACCACTCACCGAAGCGCCACACCGGCGAAGTGGCGTTGGGCGGGGCGGACGAGGCAATCAAGGGGTTACCGTTGCTGGCCGCCATCGCCGAACGGGGACGGGAGGACCTGGAGCATCCTCAAGGCACGCCGCCGGTGGACCAGTGCGACAGCAAATACTGCTAGTGCGGCAACGGCTGGTCCGATAGCCGCGTCTGGCAAGCCCAACGGTGAGATGGTGATGGCGCCTGCCGCGGTCGAACCAACGTCACCGTAAGCAGGAGCATGGGCAAGCCGACCAGCACGAGGTAGAGGACAAACGGGCCGACGCAGAGATCTGAGAGTCCGTGGGTCACGAGCTCGAACCTGCTCGACAGATTGCTCCAGGTGGAGAGAGCCAGCCCCTTCCGCCAGAGCAGCACGCCGATCCTGCCAAGCGCGCGCAGCACCGGCCATGTCCAAACGGCGGCGTACATCGCGCTCACCCCTCACGGCGGAGGCGAGCCCGGGGCTGGAGGAGGACCTGTGCACGAAGCAGATCCGGGACGCCGTGGAATCAGGCGATGCCGTCACCGCCCGCGAACTCCTGCGCCACGACACGGCCGCGCGCAAATCACCCCGGCCGAGACCCAACAGCTGGACACGCTCATCCGCGACGCCGGCCTCAGCCGGGGGCGATCCCTGCACCACTGCTCTCCGAACTGATGGGAGCGGTCGAGACCGCCGAAACCTGCCTCGCCCAAGCCCTCGGCGTACCGGCAGCCGGCCGTTAGGCGTGGCCGCGGCCGAGTACAGAGTCGAGCTCGGCCACAATCGCGTCCCGCATCTGCTTGTGCTCCACCCCAAGAGCGTGCTGCGGGTCGTGCCAGCGACCGCGTGGATACGCCCACACCGGACGCGTGACCATGTCGGCGGGCTCCCAGTCGTAGCGAGGCCAGAGGTGGGCGTGGACGAAGTGTTCGGAGTTGCCGAGGATTTCCAGGTTCAGACGACGGGCCTTGGACAAGTCGGAGAACTGCTCCACGTCGGGGTCGTCGAGGAGTAGAACACAGTACCCGGGAAGGAACTGCACATCCCCGATGACCGCAAACGAAGAGTGCAGGCGACGTAGGACGGTGGGGTTCTCCCCGCGCAGCGCACTGCCGATCCGGTCGCTCTTGTACGTCATGGGCGGACCCTACAAGCGGTGCGCGGGTCGTGTCCGTCACCCGTCCGGACCACATACTCCTCGGGCGGAAGCACCGTGCTGGTTGGCACAGGCGTTGTCGATGGCGGGGGAGAGGATGCCGACGCCGAGGCCGCCGACCTGGGCTGGGGTCGTGGGATTGCCACCGTGGCGAGAAGGCCCACGGTCAGGGCAGCAGCATGGGCAGAGCGGCGCGTTTCCACGCCCAGCCCCACGGCCACACTCAGGCATGGGCACGCTGGTGGCCCGTGGGCCACCAGAACGGAGGCAATCGAGACTGGCTGCACCGGCTACACCCGGAGCCGATATCCATGGGTGAATACCTGCGGTCACCAGTGGGCTGGACGCCGCGGGACGGCCTCAGCAATCCCATCGCCCGAAGGACTGACCGGGCCCCGACCGGTCGCCACCAGCCAGGGCGTATGCGGCGACCAACTCAGGAAGATGGCCAGGGGTCATGAGCAGGTCGCGCAGGTGCATGGCAGTCTGCGAGGACGGTGACCGTCCAGCGTTTCGTGACTGAGTGGCAGGGGGCCGCCCCGGAGCGGGTTGGTGTCGTCAGGGTTGCTGGGCACGGCCTCGGTGCCGAAGCCTGCCGCCCGCAGGGCCGGTGCCACGGCGGGGGCGGCCTGCGGTGCGAACTCCAGCCGGGGCAGCAGACCCCGCTCCCGGAAGATCCCGATCAGCGCCGCGACGTCCTGCTCCGTCGGCTCGGCGCCGGGCAGAGGGAACCACATGTTCCTCCCTTGCCCCATCCGACCGACACACGGTCGGACCCGGCTACCACGCTCCTGCCATGTCCCAAACACCGCCGCCATCCTCAGCGGCAGCCTCCCAGCCCTCGCCATGATCCTTATGCGCTGGGCCCCGGGCCACCGAACCAAGACCGCGGCGATAGACACCGGCAGACGTATGCCGATGCGCGTCACGCAACCCCTCGGGCCACGGCTCGCGCCAGGGCAATGCACCGCACCGGGCCTCGCCAACTTGAAGTCGCACGTCAAAGGGCTGGTGTGACCGGTGCTCAGGGTGCTCGCGCTGGTCATGGTCGACTGTCTGCTCAGTAGATCGTCCGTCAGCGGTTGATTGCCGGTTTTTCGGTGCTCGAACCGGTGGCGGACGTGCGCTTCCCGACCGGTGACGGGGGTGACTCCGACGCCGTGGTGTTCGGCCATGGAGCCTCCGCAGAAACCCATTGGCGGAACCATGGCGGCCACTGCTACGTTTCCGGAGGCCGTGCAGGAGAGCGAGGAGGTGGTACCCGTGAACGTATCGACATGGGTGCTCCCCTCCGGGGTCACGGTCGGGCGATAGGCAGCCCGGCGACTGGTGGCCCGTGCCCGGCACGCCGCGGCGGACGGCTTCGCCACCGCCACCATCGAGCTCCCCGAAAGCGGCGACCGGCCCCGTTGGCCCGCCGCCGAGTAGGCCCTTGCCGACCTGCGCCGGGCGATGAAGGCCGGTGAGCCGGTCACCGACCAGAGCCGGCAGGCCGAAAGGCCGGAGGAAACCGGGAGGCGGGGCCTGGTTTCATCGGCCGGCGATGGGCGCCGAGTGGCAAGGCGGGGCGCAGATGCCTGAACCCCTCTGGCAGGAGCGGCATCACGGGATCCCACTACGTGTGGTCCATCAACAGTCCGTGCAGCAGAACGACTGGACCGGTGGCCCCGATCCGGCTTCGTCGTACTCGACAACGCCGGCCGGTAACGCGACGTCCTTCACGACGGCCTCCCGGCACAACGGTTGCGCATCCCGTTGTCGTGAGCCCTGCCGCCACTCCTCCTCTGAGCGTCCCGTTCGCGGAGGGTCAGCCGAGGTTCAGCGTCCGCGCCGCAAGGGTCGGCGGGACTGGCACCGCATAGTCTGGCTCCGCCCCCGTCTCCGGTACTTCCAGGAGGAGGGATTCCTGGCCGGGGCCGGGCTGACCCCGGTCCTGGTGGGTCTTGCAGGGGCCGCCTCCGGTGGCCACCCCGCACCGGCCCCGCCGCGTCGGATAGCCGCACTGGAGATCCGGGTCGTGAACGTGGCACAGACCCGAGGGCCGCGTCGTCCCTATGGGGCACCGCTGCCCCTTCTTCGTGATCGCGGAGCACTGACGCTCCGGAGATATCGCCACCATGGTCGGCAACCTTCCCCGCCGTCAGGACGGCAACGCGCTGATGGCGGCCTGCCACGGATAGGCGTCCTGGTCGTCGCCCTCGCGGGGCGGGTTGGGAACGAACCCGCCGGCGCCGAGGAGTACGGTCACGCCCACCTCGCGCAAGGCGGCGACGCTCCGGGGGACGGCGGGGTGGCGGTCCTGGGCGGCGTTCCAATGCGGGAGAGCGACGATGGGCAGACCGAGGCCGATGCCCTCGGTGACAAGGCCGAGGGCGAGGGTGTCCGAGATCCCGGCAGCCCACTTGTTCAAGGTGTTCGCGGTGAGCGGCGCAACGAGAAGCGCGTCCGGGGCCGGCAGCACGTCAGGCTGGGAGGGAAGCTTGTACTGATGCCGGACCGGATGGCCGGTCAGGGCACGCAGGTTCTCGATCTCGCCGGGCGCGTCCTCGGTGGCCCAGCGGTGGGCGGAGGGGGTCAGGACCACGCACACGTCCCAGCCGACCGCCTGCGCGGCGCGGATCGGTACGCCGAGGCGGCGGACGGGCGGGGCGGCGCAGGCGATGAGGTAGAGCGTCCGGTTGGTCATCCGGACAGTCCACAGTGGCCGGCCAAGGCGCGCAACCGTCTTTCAGCTGGACCGGCGCCGAGCAACCGCAGGTACTCCACCAACTGCCGGGTACGGGGACGGCACCGCGCCTCCTCGGCTGCCTTCTCCTCGGCGTCCAACAGGGCGTCGACGGCGTCCTCGCGGTGGCCGGCCTGGGTGAATGCCCAGGGCAGATCCGCCAGGTGATGCGCGCGGCGTTCCCCGGAAGACCGACCCGGGCCGAGGCGCAGATGCGGTCCGCGACGGCGAGCGCGTCAGTCCCTCGAGGGAGCCGGACGTGCGCGGTAACGCGGTGGACACGGACGCTGGTCGGGCCATGCACAGCCTCGCCCTTGCCGGGTGAATGGGCAGGTCGAGCACCACTGTGATCTGACCGGGACGGTACTTTCCCTAACGCCCTTAGGCGTCGGGGTTGGTGGGTCGTTTGTAGTACCGCCAGGGGAACCATCCGGCGCCGACCGGAATCCAGCCTTCTGATTGCATTCGTCGGTGTCGCGCGGCGGAGGGGAGTGCAACCCGGCAGTGTTCCCAGGGGTGGCCGGATGCCTCCACCTCGTGGAAGAAGGGGCCGTAGCCGACCATGTGCCAGCCGTCGCGGCCGGCTTCCTCCAGGGCGGCCATTTCGTTGAATGCGGACAACCCGCCGAGGGTACGGCGCTTGGGGGCGTTCGGTCCCTCGGCGGGCGGTGCCGACGGGCCCGTGCCTGTGGCCTTGACCGCGAAGCGCTGCTGAGCGGCCTGGCGGCTCACTCCCAGGACGCGGCCCACCGTGTCCCAGCTGTGGCCGGCGGCCCTGGCGCCCTGGACGGCCTCGCGAAGCAGCCGGCTTGCCTCCTCGGCGCCGACGCGCGAGGCGTCCAGCAGGCGCAGGTACCCGTGGGCGTCGTGTTCGAGTGAGTCGGCCAGCCCTTCGGGGGCGCCGAGGACGGCTGCGGCGATCCCTTCCCGGATCCGGTCCGACTCCGCCGGGTGGAGCAGGGGTTCGTCACTCATCGGCGCAGTCCGGCAAGGGGTTCGAGGGTGTCGAGGACTGCCTCGTCGTGGCGCGTCTGCTCGGCGGAGTGGCGGGCCGCCGCTCGGGCGGCCAGGCCGCCCGAGCAGGCGATGAGTGCAAGGTTTACGACGATGAGGGCGACGGTGGCGGAGGTGCCGAGCCGGTCGCCGAACAGGACCGTCACGGCCGGCAGGCTCACGGCGAGCGGCAGCGTGGCGGCCATGGATGTGGTGGCGGGGAGGTCCCGGTGCCGGGCTTTGGAACTCAAGATCAACATGCGTCAAGGAAACCTTGACGCGACCGGCTTGTCAAGAATTCCTTGACGCCTCCCTCCATCGCCGCTGCCCCGCCGCGTCCCCGGCCCTGGCGGCTGGGGGTGACGGCGGGCCGTTCAGCGAGCTTCACGCCCGGATCCGGCAGCCGTCGCTGCCGCTCGTCCGACACCCCGCTCCACGAGTTCGCCTGCCACTGGATCCACCGCCCCCGATCATCACCTGGGAACCGCACGCCCGGCTCGTTGGCCGGCAGGACGCTGGTTGGTATCGGCCAGGTCGGCGAGGAGGCGGAAGTACCGTTGACAGTCCAGCGGCCGACGGCAGCGCCAGCGCCAGCCTGGGGCGATCGCCCGCCGGCTGCCTCGCGCGGACGGTGGCGCGCTGTGGGTCTTTACCGAGTCCAACTTTCCGCCGGAAGTCGGCCATGTGCCGGCCGATGGCTACGAGCTCGCTGCCGGCGTCGCTGATCCCCGCAGCCCGTGCTTGGCCGGATCGCCGGTACGGGTGATCGTCATGCTGGGGCTGGGGCTGGGGCTGGGGCTGGGGCTGGGGCTGGGGTCATCCCTTCCGGGCGTCGTGTTGTTGGCCGGGTCCGAGCCGACGCCGCCGTCGTTGGGCGGGGGCGTCGATAACCACGGTGGTCTGGCCACCGCGCTGGGCATGTGCGAGGTGCTCGAGCAGTGCCTCCGGTCGCGTCCGGGATGGAGGCGAGGAGCTGTGCGAGTGCGGGTCCAGGTTGGAGAGCGCCTTCACATGGCGTCGGCGTGTTCCTCGACATCCGGTGCGGCACCGGCGGAGAAATTCATTGCCTTCTCGGCGACGGGTGGTTCGGGGGCAGACGTGATGAGGGTACGGAGTCCTCGGCCGAGGGCACGACGCGGCTGCGCTGTGGTCACGGCAGGAGCCTGCCGTACGGGCCGGGAGTAGCGAGATGTCACTGAGCACCTCACTTGGTGGGTGAGTGCTTGGGGTGGCGGGGCTGGGGCTCTGACTTGGTGGGGGAGCGGCAGCTCGTCTGTCTTCAGTGGCGGGCCGCTACGGGGGTGGCGTCCGTGGCGGTGGCCACGGAGCGGTGACCGTGAGGATCGCGTGGCGGGTGTGGAGTGCGGCGGACAGGAGGCGCTCGTCCAGCTCCATCTCGGCGTCGCGTGTGGAGTCGTTGACGGGGATACGGGTGCGCCGGTCGATCACCGCCGTCACGGCCGGCAGCGCGGGCAGCGCGTGGCGCCCCATCCGCGCGAGACCCGCCAGGTAGAACTCGCCGACCGTGTACTCGGCCAGGTGCGGCGTCATCAGGGCGAGCAGCCGAGGCAGCGCAGAGAACCCGGCGTGCCGCAGCCACGCCGGGGCGCATTCCGCCTGCGAGCGGCCGGGGCGGGAGAAGGTGAGGTTGTACAGCTGGGCCGCCTGCCGGAAGGTCAGCGGACCGGCATCCAGCAGGGCGCTGAAGATGGCGGTGGCGTGCCTGAGGCGGACGATGCCCACTGGCCTGGTGGCGAGGAGCGCGGCGGCGGACGCGCTGTCGTACACCGGCGGATTCCCGAACGGGGACCGGTGGGTTGTCGGGGACGGCGTGAACGGGAGCCCCGCGATGAGCGCCCCGTGCGTCCGCCTTGCCGTCTCGGAGATCAAGGCCGTCCTGAGGGCGTCCTCGAGGCATGGGGTGGCTCCCTGGTCGCGGTGCCGGATGAGCAGCGGCAGCAGTGTGACCGGGGCCGCCCGCCAGTTGTGGCACGCCTCGCGGGCAAGCTCGGCGCCGATGTCCCGGGTGGCGGGCTCGGCGAGAAGCCGGGTCACGAGGGCGTAGATGTGTTGCTCGCGCCCCAGCCCGTACAGCATCCGGCCCCAGAGGTGTCCGATGTCCGCCAGGTGGAGTGCGGCTTCGCGGGCGTCGGTGAGGAGTGCCGCGTCCAGGTCGGGCCGTCGGGTGGGGGGAGCGGCCCGCAGGGTCTCCAGGTTGGCGAGGAAGCGGACCGCCGCGAGGCGGTCGGCCCTCAGAGGGGCGACGGCGGGGCCGAGCGCCCTGGCCAGGACGGTACGCACCGCAGGGTCGGTGACGTCGCCGAGGGTGGTGAGGACAAGGTCGGGCTGTCCGCTGTGCCCGACGAGGTATGCGGCTCTGCGCCGTACCTCCTCGTCGGGGTCGCCGAGCCGGGTCAGCGCGGCTTCGACGGCCTCAGGCCATGGCCGTTCGCCGGTCAGACTGCAGAGGAGGTCCATGGCCTCGCGCCGTACGAACGGCTCTCCGGCGTGGGTGAGTTGGAGCATCCGGATGGCGACGGGGCCGGCAGGGTCGGCGCCTACCGCGTCGAAGAGCGCGATGCGGGAAGGGTGGGCAGGCGTCGTGGCGGTCCCATCGGCCACGGCCGCGTCCAGCCACTTCACCGGCCGGGGCGAAGGCCGCCCTTGCGTGCTGAAGATTCGATCACATGGTCGATCTTGCCACACGGGCATTGGCCTGAGTGTGGTTACCTGGCGAAACCCGCCAAGTGAGGCGCTCAATCACACGAGAGCGAGGTACGCGCCACCTGCCCTGCATCATCTCCTGCTCCCGGGCGGTGTCAGGTACTGGTGGGATCGTCGGGGCCTCCTCAAGGAGCTCCAAGCCGCTGTGGTGCCCGGTGCACTCGGTGTGGGCGGTGCACCGCACCGAGCCCCCGTCAACTTGAAACGGCAGGTCAAAGTGCTGGTGTGCGGAGCCCCACCGGAAGAGCCGACCGGCCGAACTGCTTCGGCGAACACCGCTGCCATGGCCTGCACTTCTTCGCCCTGACCGACGAGAGAGGCCGTCTGTCCAGATATCCGCGGTCCGGCCCGGCCGCGCCCACGGCATCACTGGCGCCCAACACGACCACATTCTGGGCCGCCTGCGTGCCGCCGGTCTCGGTGCTCTTGCGGACCTCGGCTTCCGCGGCCTGGACAACGACGTCTGCGGCCCTGTAGTCGTTACCGGTTTCACCGTCACCCGCGACCACAAGCTCACCCCCGGCCAGAAGACCGCCAACCGAGTCCTCGCCGTAGGACGCGTGCTAGTCGAAGCACGGCTTCGCCCGCCTCGAGAACTGGTGGACCCTCACCAAACTCCGCACCGACCCCGTCCGCGCCACCCACCTCCTGTGCGCCCTGCTCATCCTGACGAACCTCGAAGTCAACCGCTGACGGAGCTGAGGCCGCGCCATCTGAACGCTGAAAGTCACTCAGTGAGGGTGAGTGAACGAAGTTCAGCGTCCAGCATGCGGATCAACCCACCGATTCGTCCGCCGCCACTCGGCGCCGCCGGGAAGCGTTTGAGCACGTCAACGACGACTGGTGTCGCATGGTGCACCATCTGCTCAAGGTTTTCGGCACCAACACTCCGATCGTCGCCGGTGGCGAGTTCAGTTGCTCTGGCAGCGTAGGCGCCGGCTCCGAGAATGTGCTTGACCTCTGTGGCCTTGGCCAGCGGGTGCAGGTAGGCGGCGGCTGCCGCAGGCATCGTTGCCCACGCTGCCTCACGAGCAGCCGCAGAGTCCGCGGTAGGGGTAGCTCCGGTCGCCAGCGTGCACCGGGTCGTAGAAGGCCCCCCGGCCCCAGCCGGCAGAAACCGGCAAGCCGGCCGCTGACGGACGATCTACTGTGCAGGCGGATGCTCGCCGAAACGGGCGACCCGGAGCTGGAAGTCGGCCCCAGCCCCGCGATCGACCTGACGGCGTTGCGGGCCTTGAGGGAGTCCCGCACGGACGTTGAAGGGACTGCACCCGGTGCGCGAGGACGACCAGCAGGCGGCTGTCCGCAGAGCCCGGACCGCACCGCCGGCGAGGAGCCGGCCACTGAGGTGTCCGTGCGCGGCTGACAGGTCCGGATGGTCCTGGAGGTGGGCGTTGTTGCCGGCCTCCCGGCTCAGGGGTGAAGGCGCGGTGGATGGGGGGGCTTCGGCCCTGCTGCCGCGTCGTATCCGCTCGAGGATGTCCTCATGAGTGCTCGGAGACCTTCGGGCGGGATCGGGGTGGGGCTGCCGGCGAGGGTGAGGCCCCTGTGGATGGTCCCCAACATGGCCGGGGTGGTCGGGGGGCGAACTGGCCGGTCCCGCTCTGTTGTCCGCTTCCATGAGCCGGGGCATGATGCGGAGCCTGGTCCGATTCAACCGGCGTGTGTCGACAAGGAGTGTCATGACGAAGACGCTTGAGACCTATGCCAACCAGGATGCGGCGAAGAAGGACCTCAAGGATCACGTGGGCGCTGGGCGTGTCACCGCGCTGGGGCAGGCGCTGAATCAGGCGTACAACGGCCAGGGGAAGAACAGCGGGATGCACGTCGTCGACGGCGAGCAGCGGCAGGTCTTCCATGCCAGTGCCGGCAAGGCCGGTACGAGCGCGAGCGTCACCCTCTTCTACTACCCCAAGGATCCGTCCGGTGGCTTCCACCTGGTGGCCCTGGGGGAGCACGCCAGCGCCGACCTCTACAGGATTGACAAGGACCTGGGCCAGGACCAGGCGCCGTTCCAGAAGAAGAAGACGGTCGGCCCCGAGGGGCAGTGACGCCGCGTCCTCGCGGGGTGCGGTCAGTGCTTGCCGGCTCGGGTCGGCGCCACCTCGGCCTGGGAGGCCGGCGTTGCCGACCAGGCCGGCCGCGGACGGCAGGTTGTCGATGCGGTGTACAGCATGGCCGGCCCACCAAGGCGGTGCGGGGCTCTTGCCTCGGGCCACGGCGCCCTGGTGAGCCCGCTGGGCGTGAGGAGTGGCCGCGAGTTCAGATCCGGTGCCGGGGAGAGAGCCCGGCTGTGCCGGATGCCTGCTGGTGCTGGCCGAAGCCTGGCGGTTGGTCGCGGCACTCGAGCATGAGACGGACAAGGCAGCGGCGGCGGTCGATGTCGGCATAGCCGTCGTACCCTGTGCGCCCGTGCAGCACCCGGCGGCCATTGATGACAAGGCAGTCGCCCTCTTCCAAGGGCAGCACAAACCGAAGATCGCTGCGGCCGAGCACCTGCTTCAGGGCTTCGAGTCCTCCACGCCGCTGTGGAGGCAGTGCCTCACCCGTCAGCTCCGCAGCCGTCTCGTTCCGACGCGCATTGCAGCGTACGCGTATGCGTATGCGGCCGTCGCACTGCACGAAGACGGGTGCCCACACCACCGGGCTTTGCCCGGAGGGGTGACATGGCGGCGGTCGAAGGGGAAGGAGGTGTGCAGCACGTCGAGTTCGCCGGGGAACTCCTCGCGCGGGATCCGGTGGACGGTCCAGCCGTCCACCAGGAACGGATGGCACAGGCAGACGTCGCCCGGGGATCCGGTGGCGAGGGCGAGTGTCCGGTGGTCGGACGCCGCCACCAGCTCGGGCGCGAGGTGAACCGGCCGCTGAGGCCGATCTGCTGGGCCCGGGGCATAGCGCAGCGCAGTCGCAAGTCGGCTGTCGGCCTCCCGCACAGCCACGATCACCAGCTCCAGCGGATATTGGTCGGATGCGAACGGCAACGCGCTGCCCAGGAACTCCTCCACGCTGCCCGGCGCAGCCTCGATCAGTGCATCGCCGCGCCATGCCTGTACGTACGCCTCGGCCTCGGCGGACCAGGCGCGGTAGTCGGCGCGGATCGCCGCCCCGGCGTTGCGGGGGTCGTCCCTGGGCAGCTGGTGGTAGTCGGGGTGCGAGACCTTGAAGTCGTCGCCCACCAGGCGAGTCGTGCCCGACCGCATCGCCCGCTTGGCCATGCGCGCGGTCGCGGTCTTGGCTGCCTCGGGCTGACCCAGCACATACACCGCCCTCGGATCGTTCCGGGAGACGATGCCGCTGAGGTACGACGGCGCGATCAGCTCGTCGAAAGTCCACCGGTGCTTCGCGGCCGACAACCGGTGATAGTCCACCCCGGGCGCCTGCCGCCGCAGTTGCGCGATCGGGCGGACCGGCTCGGCCAGGGCTGCCGCACGTTCGGCATCCCGTTGCACGGCCAGACGCTGGTCCTCGCAGTGCAGCTCGCGATGCAGGCTCTGATCGGTCCGCGCCAGGTCCCGACGGAAGACGGCCGTCTCCCGGGCACGCCACGGACGGGACCGCTCGTAGACCACCGTCCTGTCAGAGGCTGCCCGTCTGCGCCAGAGTCCGTCCACGAGCTCGTTGTCGTAGAGGACGGTGCCGTCCCTGCAGACCCGTCCGGCTCTCCTGGGCACACAGCACGACGTTGGCTCCGCTCACCATGTCATCCGGGCGGGCCGTATGTGGTCACCGTTGATGGCACCAGCAAAGATCAAGAGCGTGGGCACACGTTCCGGAACTCGGAGGGGAACTCGGCGTGGGCGAGAACGTCATCCGCCGCGCCCAAGAGCCAAGACCGGGCACTGGGTGATCCCCGGCGGCAAGGCCGAGCCCGGCGAGACGCCTCGGCGGTGCGCGGTGCGCGAGGCTCGCGAGGAGACCGGGCTCGACGGCCGGCCGGGGCGGCTGCTGGCCGTCCAGCACCTCACCGCGGACCGAGGGTGGGGCAGCAAGTACATCGCCGACCCGTACGAGCTGTTCGTTTTCGCCCTCCATGTGGACTGCGGCCAGCACGCCGGTATCCGTGTGCCGGACGGGGAGCTGCTGGGCTGGGCCTGGTTCACCCCCGACGACGGCGTGAAGCTCATGGACCCGACAAACGCGGCACTGTTCACAGCCACGGTCCAGGCCGTGCGCAACGGGACCTGCGCCCACGTCGAAGACACCTCACCAGGCGTCTGATAAGCGGCCAGGTCTCCGCGATGAGGTCCGCTCAAGTCCGGCCCGAACGCCGTACAGATGGGTACCTACGAAGGCGCACAAACTTTGATGGCCCAAGTAGCTTCCCGGCACACCTATCTCCCGGACATCATGCATGGGTCCACGAACCAGAGAGGAATCAGCGTGCGCATAGGCAAATCGTTAGCAGTCGTAGCCACGGCGTCTCTGCTCGGCGGCGGACTCCTGCTCGCCCCCTCCGCCTCGGCCGTGCCCGGTGCCAGCGCCAAGGCCGCTCCCGCCGTCGAGCAGCTCCTGAGCTGTTCGCACGGCTGGTCCAACAAGGACTCGGGGAGCAAGAAGGTCACGGCGAGCGGCGTACGGTACCGCGTCGGCCCGCACACGAGCTGCGACGCCCTCGGGCAGATCCCCCAGGGTGCCACGGTCTACTACCACTGCTACACCCGCACCCAGGACGACGGGACATGGTCGCACGTGCGAATCAAGGGCACTGAGCGTCAGGGCTGGGTGAAGGACACGCTGCTCGGGGGCGGCAGTCTCAAGCTGTGCTGACGGCGGGGTAGACAACCGAGCAGGTGATGCCCGCGCCCGACCAGGCGCGGGCGCGTGCCCGGCAGACCGCCTGCTGATTATCCGCCAGCCAGTTTGCCGGGCCAGCGCACCCGGCACTCAATTTCACCCGAGATCGTCAGCTCTTGTTGAAGGCCGGGGGTACGACCTCGCGTAGCTTGTCGAGCTCGACAGTCAGTGCCCCCGCGACCTCCGCGCATGTCTGCCTAAGCGGCTTTCCGTCATCGCCGGGGAGAGACACTTTGCCGTCCGTGGCGTTCAGGCAGTCGGCGGCATACCGGGTGAGCCATCCGACGTCATGGGCTTGTTCGCGCAGCTGCTGGTCGGGGCTGGTCTGCAGAAGGGCATCGGCGTTCTCGGCTTTGCGTACGAGTTCGGTTGAGCCCTTGCCTAGCCGGCTCCGCTCGCTGGGTTTGGTGTCGTAGATCCATAATCGACCGCGTAGTTCGTTCGCCGCTTCCGCGAGGGAGGCATAGGCGCCGGATTGTTCTTTGTGGATCTCGCGGGCGGTGTCGTGCTGCCGCTGCTCACGGTCGTTGTCGAGGGTGAATTTCGCGGTGACGAAGGCGGCGCCGGCGCTGCCGAGGACAGTAAGGAGGCAAACGATGAGCGGCAGCCATAAGGAGACGACTTTGACGGGTCTGTCACCGTCGGCGGCCGGTTCGGGCGGGTCAGCGGGGTCGTCGCTGTCGGTGGACATCATGCCTTTGAGGATCGCGGCGGGGGCGTCGGGCCGCCAGGGTGCGGTGTGCTTCCGGTCCGCCGCCGGGAAAGGGTGTTCCGGCTGGAGGGGCCCGGCTGGTCCATGGGTCTCAACCGGGGCCGTCGTGTTCATCGGGGGCCGAGGATGCCGCAGCATCCGGCGGGGGCGCGCCCGTGGTCGTCGCACTCCTCGATGTCGGTCATGATGCGGACTTGTGGGTGATGGAGTCGACGAGGAACTGGGCGTCGCGCAGGTTGGCGGGCTTCACCAGGCGGTAACTTCGGCATTCTTGAAGCGTCTTCTCTCGTCTTCATCTCGTCCGACCGGTCTGCGGTCTGGGTGAAGGCGAGGAGGCTGGGCTGGGCGGCGCGCCGGGAGGCGTAGGGGCCTGCGTGAGCACGAGGGTGCCCGCCTCGGTGGAGCGGTCGCCGAGGTGACGAGCCTGCTTGCCCTGATGCCGGCCGCGTTGATCCGGTGGCTTGGTGGCGTTCCGCGAGAGGTCAGCGGTCGCCCGTGGCCTGAAAGGTGCGGCGGTATGCCTGTGGTGAGACGCCGATCGCGGCATGCAGGTGCTGGCGCAGGGACGCGGGCGTCGCGAAGCCGACCCTGCCGGCGATCTGTTCGATGGGCAGGTCGCTGGACTCCAGCAGTTCCCGCGCCCGGGTGACCCGCTGCTGGATCAGCCATCGACCTGGGCTCATCCCCACCTCGTCCCGGAACCGGCGGGCGAACGTCCGCAGGCTCATCCGGGCGTGCCCGGCGAGGTCGGTCAGCGTCAGCGGCTCGTCCAGTCGCCCGAGTACCCACTCCCGTGTTGCCGCCGTCCCGGCCGCGGACGGCTCCGGCACTGGCTGCTCGATGTACTGCGCCTGCCCGCCGTCCCGCCACGGCGGCACCACGCACCGGCGCGCGACGCGGTTGGCCACCTCGCTGCCGTGGTCCTTGCGCACGAGGTGCAGGCAAACGTCCACACCGGACGCGGCCCCGGCCGAGGTGAGCACGTCGCCGTCGTCGATGAACAACACGCCCGCATCCAGGTCCACCTGGGGGAACGCATCCCGGAACCGGGCCGCCAGCGCCCAGTGCGTCGTGGCGCGACGCCCGTCGAGCAACCCGGCCGCGGCGAGCGTGAAGGCGCCGGTGCAGATGGACACCACGCGCGCGCCGGCCGGGATCAGCGCGAGCGCCTGCGCCACCGGAGCCGGGAGCCGCACCGAGGACGGCGCCGACTCGTACGGCGGGATGACCACCGTGTCCGCGGTGGCCAGTGCCTCCGGCCCGTGGTCGGCGGCGATCGTGAAGTCCGCGGAGGTGCGCACCGGGCGGCCGTCGACCGTGCAGGTGACCGTCTCGTAGCGGCCGTCCGCGGTGCCGAAGACGCGTTGGGGGATGCCGAGCTCGAAGGGATAGACCCCCTCGAGCGCCAGGACGACGACACGATGCATGGCATGATCCTATCGGTGAATGGCATTCATGCCACTCCCGTCGGGCGTCCGAGCGCCGCAGGCTGGGGCGCATGAACGACATCACCACCATGCGCGCGATCAGCCAGGACGTCCTCGGCGGCCCCGAGGTGCTCAAGGAGGTCCGGCTGCCACGGCCGGCGCCCGGGGCCGGGGAGGTCCTCGTCCGGGTGCACGCCGCAGGGGTCAACCCCACCGACTGGAAGCACCGCAGTATCCCCGGGCTCTTCCTCGGTGAGCCCCCGTTCGTCCTCGGCTGGGACGTCTCCGGCGTGATCGAGGCGACAGGCGCCGGCGTCACCCTCTTCAAGCCGGGCGACGAGGTCTTCGGCATGCTGCCCTACCCGTACGGAGCGGGCTCGCACGCCGAATACGTCACCGGCCCCGCCCGCGCCTTCGCCCCCAAACCGGCCACCGTCGACCACGTCCAGGCCGGCGCCCTGCCGCTCGCCGCACTCACCGCCTGGCAGGCCCTCGTCGACACCGCCCGCCTCGAAGCCGACCAGCGGGTCCTGATCCACGCGGCCGCCGGCGGCGTCGGCCACCTCGCCGTCCAGATCGCCAAGGCCCGCGGAGCACACGTGATCGGCACCGCAAGCACCCCCAAGCACGACTTCGTGCGCGCCCTGGGCGCCGACGAGGTCCTCGACTACCGCACCACGGACATCACCGAGACCGTCCGCGACGCCGACGTCGTCCTCGACTCCCAGGGCAGCGACCACGCCATCCGCTCCCTGCGCAGCCTGCGCCCCGGCGGCATCCTGGTCTCCCTCCGGCTCGACGACGGCAACCCCGCGCTCACCCGGGAGGCGGCCCGGCACGGTGTGCGCGCGGAAATCATGCTGGTGGAGGACGACCACGCCGGGATGGCGGCCATCGCCCGACTTGTGGCCGACGGCCGACTGCGCGCCGAGATCGCCGGCACGTTCGAGCTGGCGGACGCGGCGAAGGCGCACGAGCTCGGCGACACGGGCCGCACCACGGGAAAGCTGGTCCTGACCGTGCGATGACGAAAGCAGACGGTCACCGGAGGCGAATCGCCCCCGGCGACCGCCTGTTGCGTCCGGACTGACACCGCCCACCCACCCGGAACTCACCGTTCCTTCCCAGCAAGGTCCGCGGCTGCTCCACGGGTGGGCCGCGGTCGTCGCAGAAGCCCACCACCGCGGATGGGGGCCGGTCGACCTGCCGATCTGATTCGGCTTGCTCCGCCCGCGAACCACCACGCCCCCCGGTCCGGGCAGGGCGGTGTACGAGCGCTGCCCCTGACTCCGAGGGCGAGCCGGCGTTCGTTCAGTGTCCCAGCAAGGCGCGGCGGCACTGTCGGCGGTTGCTGGCATCGTCGGCTGCCAGCCGGAAGATCAAGGGAGGGCAGGAGCCGTGCACGACGTGACGCGTCATGAGGTCGGTGAGCAGCAGATCGTCCAGGCGCTGGAGGACATCTCCTGGCGGACGTTCCGCCGCTACCAGGAGCTGCGCTATGGCGATCTGTCCCTGAAGGGACTTCAGGCGATGCACGACGACCTGAACGTCCGCTCCGGCTACCTGCCCCACGGCATCCTGGGCTCCCCACAAGCGCTGCGCGAGGCGGCGGACCGGCCGCGGTAGTTCTCAGGCGTGAGTCGTCACCCGGCCGGGAGCGTCGGGGTTCCTGGACAGGGCCGCCTCGTCGTACACCCATCGTGTGTCTCCCGACTCGGCCCACAACGGGCGGCAGCAGAAGGACCCCGGCGCTCCACAGCACCACCTGGGCGGCCGACAGGGCCATGTTGTCGAGGTCGGGGGCAGATTCAGGGCGCGGCCACGCCGGCCATCCACAGGAACGGCTTGGGCAACGGCGACGGCTGGAGTGGCTCGGGGCGCTGAGCGTTGGGCCACGGCGATGACCACGAGGCGACGGCCACCAGCCACCCCAAGGCCGGTCCCAGCATCAAGACGGCTTCCCCTGCCCCGTCCGCTCCCTCGAACAACCTGTCCCCCCGGACTCAAGGGGGCGGCACAGCGCCGACGAGCCTCGGGGCGGACGGAGGACGACTCCGCCTGGCGCAGCCTGTCGCCTCGCGCCTGCGCCTACGGGAGCGGCTCGACCTCCAGCCATCGGTGCCGACGTGCTCCGCGGTACTCCAGGACCTGCCAGCCGAGGTCCTTCAGGGCTCGCGAGCAGCGCTGAAGCTGCTCGTGCTGCTCGTAGCCAGCCCGGCTGCCGGGCGGGCCGAGCCATTCCACGCGGACGACTTCGTCGACATGGCTCACGCGGTAGCCTGCAGCGGTGCGCCGGCCGTCGAGGCCGAGGGCGGATGCGGGGAGCCCGGCCGCCGCCAGGCCGAGGGCGACGGCGCGCAAGGGCTGGCGGCGTTCCCACTCGGCCGGCACGGACACGGGTCGGCCGTCCGCCGGGTTCATCAGCTTCCGGATCTGCCACACGCCGTCCATGGCCTGGCGTGCGGCGGCCGCCCGCTCCTCGGCGCTGAGTTCGGGGCCGGACGGGTGCTCGTCCCCGGTGGCCGCGCGAAAGCCTTCCGCACTGTCAGTCACGGCATGCCCCCTCGCCGGGTGTGAGATCTGGGACTGAGCAACCGCCGGTCCCCTGGGAACCCTTACTTCACCTTGAACTCGCACATCTTGTCGGACTTGCCGTCCTGGTTGTCCGCGACCTTCTTCCCGTCGACGGTGATGACGCACGGCGCGGGGTGGAGCATGCCGTCGGGACCCTTGACGGAGCCGGGCACGACGGACACCCCGAGGCCGGCCTTCTTCTCGGCGTCCGTCGTCAAGGTGATGGTCGAGGTCTTCTTCCAGGGCAGCTGGACCTGTTCCATCTTGTTGGTGTCGAGGTTGTAGTAGACCGACGTGGTGCCGGTGCCGAGGACTTCGAGGGTGACCTCGTGCTTGACCTCGCCGCTCCCATTCCCGCTCTCCGCCTTCGCCTTCGGCTGAACGGACGCAGCGGGCTTATCGGATGTGGCCGGGCTGCCGTCGCTGCCGCATCCCGTCAGCACAGCCGTGGTCAGGACCAGCGCCGCGCCCATGATGATCTTGCGCATGCATTTCCCCCTAGTGGACAAGTGAACGATCTTAAGGGCGATTATGGCGGCCGTCGTGCCAGACAGGGGGCGACGGCCAGGGCCTCCGTGGCATTGGCATTGGCATGGCTGGCAGATGGTGGGGTTTGGAGGGATGCGATCATGGGCGAGTCATGTTCATTCGCCCGTGAGGTGATTTTTTGAGGAAGGTGGCGCTGCGTTCCCACGCACTGTTGCCTCGGCAGTACGACCACCGGAAGGTCCTGGCGACCACAGTGGACGCCTGGGGCCGAGCCCTCTGGTTGATCTGCCCCGATGCGGAACTCCAACCAAGTTCGTATGGCAGGCCTTACCCCCAGCCACGCACCCGACCCTATGACGCGCTCCTTGTCATCAACAGCGGCGGCACAGTTCGGGAACAGCTCCTGCGCGGCGTGAGCTTGCGGGTGACCCAGTTGGATGCGTTGCCCAATGGCCGGTTCGTCCTGGAAGGCTACGGTGACGCGGGGAAGCACAATGCGCAGATCTACGGCTCTGACGGCCGACGCCGCCGCAGCTTCGCCATGGGGCGTGCGGTCGAGTACCTGATGGCGGACCGGCTGCACCATGTATGGAGTGCCTACTTCGACGAAGGCGTCTACATCGACCCGATCAGCGCAGCCGGCCTGGTGCGCTGGGACAGCGGCGGCAACCAGCAGTGGCGGTACACGCCTCCGGAGGGCATCGAGTACATCGATACGGTCTATGCCTTCAACGTTGACGACGGCGTCGCGTGGGCCAACTACTACCCGACCTTCCCGCTGCTTGAGGCCCGGACCAACGGACAGATTCGGCTCCGGAAGACCCCTGTGGTCGCCCCTACGGGCATGGCCGTGCACGAAGAGCAAATCGTCATGCTCGGAGGCAACCGGCAACCAGACCGCCTGCACCGTTGCCGCATTACAGAGCACGAGGTCCTGCTGACCGAGGAAGCCTGTCTCACCCTCCCTGACGGCGCACCCCTCAAGCGGTACGCACGCCCTATCGGACGAGGCCGGCACTTGTACCTGTATGGCACATCGCCCGGACAGTGGTACGTGATGGGCATCTAGGCTGCCCCAAGTGCTCTTGGGCTTCGGGACACCGACACGATGTGGCAGCGCCCTGGTGTTCCCCAAGCCGTAGGCCAGTGCTCAGCGGCTGACTTCGAGGTTCGTCAGGACGAGCAGGGCGCGCAGGAGGTGGGTGGCGCGGGCGGGGTCGGTGCGGAGCGCCCGTCTGCCCCGCGACGCCTGGCACGCTCCCCCGAGCTCTTCGAGCAGGGGGCGCCCCCACTCGCCGCACCGGGCGAAAGCCCAAGTACGTCCAGTACGAGGACTTCCGCCCGGCACGCCGAGAGCACGCACCAGACGCCGCGGGGCCGCCCTCCGGGCGACGACGGCAATGTGACGACAGGCCCTAGCTAGGACCCACAGGGTTTCGACCGGGGCAGGTCAGGGATGAGTTGCGTCCAGCGGTGTTTTCTGTCGAGGGCACAGACTTCGGTGGCCACCTTGTCGGGATCGAGGTCCCATAGCCGCGTGGCGTTGTCGGTGCTTGCCGTCGCCAGCGTGCGGCCGTCGGGCGAGAAGACCGGAGAGCCGTCGGTCGTACGGGCCGCGACGACAGTGGTCGTCCGGTTCGTGGCGGCGCTCCACAGGCGGATCGTGCGGTCCGCGCTGGTGGTCGCCACGGTGCGGCCGTCCGGTGAGAAGACGACCCCGGTGACGCCCTTGGTGTGTCCGGTGAGGGTGGCGATCGGGCGGTGGGTCTTTGTGTCCCACAGGCGTACGGTGCCGTCGGCGCCGGCGGTGGCGAGCGTGCGTCCGTCAAGGGAGTAGGCCACGGCCTGAACAGCGTCGGTGTGTCCGGTGAGGGGTGGCGGACTGCCGGTGTGCGGTCGTGTCCCACAGACGTACGGTGCCCTCGTCGTCCGAGGCGGCGAGATGGCGTCCATCGGGCGCGAAGGCGAGGCCTCTTACCGCCGCGGTGTCTGCGGTGAGGGTTGCTATGGGCCGCAGGGAGCGTGCGTCCCGCAGCAGGATCCGGCCGCCCGAGTCGGCCGTCGACAGCAGGCGTCCGTCGGGGCTGTAGCGCGCCACCGTGCCGGGATCGGGCCGTCCGGACAACAGGCCGAGCCGCCTGTGCGTCGATACGTCCCAGAATTCGGCGAAGTCGACACTGGTATTGGCGCCGACGAGGGTATGGCCATCAGGGGAGAACGCCACGGCCGTGACGGCGTCGTCGCCTGTGCCTGCGGCGTCGAGGACGGCAGTCTGCCGGCGGGTGGTGATGTCCCACAGGCGAACCGTACGGTCGTAGCCCGCGGTGGCCAATGTGCGGCCGTCGGGGCTGAAGGCTACCGCAGTGGCGCGTTCGGTGTGCCCGATGAACTGCCGGGCACGGTAGTGGGCGTACGCGCCGAGCAGGCTGCCGCGTCCCTCGGCGGACGAGGCCCGGCGGTAGCCGCTCAGAGCCAGGAGCATCGCCGCCTCCGGGCGTTCGGCGGCCACGACGTCCGCACGCGCGGCGAGTTCGCGGGAGGCTGCGATGCGCTGCTGGGCGCGGGCGGTCCGGTTCTGCTGGAGAGCGATCCCGTCGGCGACCAGGGCGAGGACGAGCAGGACCGCGAGGCTTCCGGCGAGCTGTCGTAATCGGCGTACTCGGCGCTGCTCGGCCTGTTTCTCGGTGGCCTCGAGCTCGATGCTCGCCTCGAGGAAGGACCGCGCCACGGGGCCGAGAGGAGCGGCATGGTGCGGTTCGGCCGCGGACCGATCGCGGATCGAGGCCAGCCGGTTTCCCCGGTACAACAGGCTCTTGTCACGGCCTTCCCGCTGCCATGCGGCGGCCGTTTCCGTGAGGAGCTGGCGGGTCCGCAGGCCGGCCCGGTCCTCGTCGATCCACCGGCGCATACGCGGCCAGACCCTCAGCAGAATCTCGTGTGCCAGCTCCACATGGCCGGAATCCACAGTCAGCAGCCGGGCGCGGGTGAAGAGTTCGAGGACGGTTTCGGTGCTCTCCCATGCGGGGCCGTGCTCCAGCAGGCTCGTACGCTGGACACGGCGGCCGGTTTCCTTGTCCTCTCCTATGTGGACCAGGTGGAGCAGGATGTTCCGGGCAGTTGCCTGATGTTCCGCGGACAGCGAACCGTAGGCGCGTTCCGCAGTGGCCGCGACGGCCCCCGATATACCGCCGGTCAGCCGGTAGCCGTCCAGCGTCAGTGCGGTGTTCTCGCGGCACTGCCACGTGCTGAGCAGCGCGTGGGACAGCAAAGGGAGCACTCCAGCACGCGGAAGGTCGGCCTCCGCCGTATGGCCAGGGGCGAGACCGATGTCACGCAGCATGACTTCCACCAGCCCTGCCTCCACTTCCAGGCCGGCCGCGCGCGCCGGACCGGTGATGGCGTCGCGAAGCTGCGCGTCGTTCATCGGGCCGAGGGTGGCATGCCCCTGCCGCAGGGAAGCCGCCAGCCCGGGGTGAGCGAGACAGCGGTCGTAGAAGTCGGCTCGTACCGCCAGGACAACCAGCGCAGTCGGCAGGCCGTCCCCCGTTTCCGTCCGCCCCGCGGCCAGAGCCGGCAGTGCCTCCGCGAAAGCGGCTCGCTCGGCTTCGTCCCGGCAGAGGGTGAACGTTTCCTCGAACTGGTCCACCAGCAGTACCAGAGCGGCGGCCGACTGTGCGGCCGGCACGCTGTCCGTGGCCGTTCGCACCGCCGCAGCGAACGCATCCGGGCCCTGCCGCATCGCCTTGTCCACCGAGAAGGGCATCTGGAACGGCACGGCCGGGATGGCAGATCTCGGCACCCAGCGCAAACGGGCTTCCGAGGACCGGTTCCGGATAGGCAGTGTCAGCAAAGTGTTCAGCTCCGTCGTCCTGCTCCAGATGGAAGCCGAGGGCAAGCTCGACCTGGACGACACGGTCGAGAAGCACCTGCCCGGCGTGGTCCGCGGCAACGGCAACGACGGCAGCCGGATCACGATCCGCCAGCTGCTCAACCACACCAGCGGCCTGTTCAACTACACGGATGACGAAGGCTTCTCCCGGCAGATCCACGAGGACTACCCGCGGCACCGGTTCCAGAGCAGGAAACCGGCCGAGATGCTCGCCGTCGGCCTGAGCCACCCGCCTGTCTTCGAGCCGGGCAAGGCCTGGCACTACTCCAACACCAACTACATCCTCGCCGGAATGATCACCGAGAAAGTCGCCGGTCACCGGTTTGCCGATGAGGTCGAACGGCGCATCGTCCAGCCACTGCAACTGCGGGGCACCAGCCTGCCGGGAACCACGACACGCATGCCGGACCCGCACGGCCGGGCGTACAGCAAGCTCTACCTCGACGACCCGAACGCGAAGACATACGACACCACCGAACAGAACCCCTCCTGGCTGTGGTCGGCGGGCGAGATCATCTCCACCACCGGCGACCTCAACCGCTTCTACCAGGCTCTGCTCGGCGGCAAGCTGCTCCCGGGCCGCCAGCAGAAGGAACTTCTCACCACCGTTCCGACAGGAATCCCGGAAGCGGGTGACTACGGACTGGGAATCCACCGGGTCGTGCTGCCGTGCGGCCTGCCGGTCTGGTACCACGACGGCGACATCCACGGCTCCAAGACCCTGGCCACCTCGACGGAAGACGGGCGCCACACTGCCGCGTTCAACATCAACGGTGACTGGGCCTTCAACCTGAAGACGCTGATCGAGTCCGAGTACTGCGGAGTCACGGACACGAAGGCGGCGGACTGAGGCTTGTTGCTGTTCCGTACCAGGGTGTGAGGCGGGCTTCGCCCGACAGTACGGTCAGTACGGTCGTCGGGCGCGCCACACACACCGCCTTCGCCGGCAGGCGTGGCCGGCGGGGCCGGAAGACGGCGGGGTTGTCGGTTCCGCCACGGTGGGATCGACAGCCCCTACGGCGTCACCTGCCCGCCCCCGCGGAACCGGAACCCCGTTCTAGGGAACGAGGACGATCTTTCCCTTCACTCGCCCGCTCTCGATCAGGCGGTGCGCCTCGGCCACCTCCGTCAGCGGCATACTGCGTTGAACGTGTACCCGCAGCCGCCCCTGCTCGATGAGCGCGTTGAGCTTCTCCAACGAGGCGTAGTCAGGCTCGACACCGAGGGCGGCGAAGCGCGCTCCCCGCTCGGCCAGGCCCGGCACGGCCACCGCACGGGTGGCGCTCACCACGATCCCGCCGGGCCGCAGCACCCCCACCGCCCGCGTCGCGTCGTCACCTGGGACCAAGTCGAAGAGCACGTCGACGTCCCGTACCGCCGTACCGACATCGGTCGTGGTGTAGTCGATGACCTCGTCCGCGCCCAAGCCGCGCACGAAGGCGTGTTTCTCCGCCCGCGCGGTGCCGATGACGTACGCCCCGAGCGCCTTGGCGACCTGTACGGCCAGGTGGCCCGTCCCGCCGGCCGCCGCGAGAATCAGCACCCGCTGCCCGCTCGAGGCCCGCGCTGTGTCCACCAATCCCTGCCAGGCGGTGAGCGCCGCCATCGGCAGCGCCGCGGCCTCGATGTGTGTGAGGTCGGCGGGCTTGTGGGCCAGGTGGCGGGGCGGAGCGGTGACGTACTCGGCGTAGCCGCCGCCGCGCCACGGGAAGTGCACCAGTCCGTACACCTCGTCGCCCGGCGCGAAGCGGGTGACGCCGGGCGTGACCGCCTCGACCACCCCCGAGACATCCCAGCCGGGGATGAACGGCAGCGTCCTCCAAGGGACCACGCCCGCCCGGAACTTCGCGTCCACCGGGTTCACGCCGGCCGCTTCGACCCGCACCAGCACCTCGGCGGCCACCGGCTCCGGGCGCTCCACCTCCGTCACGCGCAGCTCCTCGGGACCGCCGAAGGCAAGCTGACTGACGGCGCGCATACGCACACCCATGACGTACCCCTCTTACTGATCGTCTTGCTGATCTCTCACGGTCGCCGCGCGGCGCACACCAGCCTGCGCCACACAGTGACACTTGAGAAGAAGGCACCCTCCTGATACCCAGGTTCCCTATGGATACCTGCAATGACCTGCGGCAATACGGTGGCGCCGACGCCTACTTCCAGACCTGCCCGTCCCGCCCGGTACTGTCGCTGCTCACCAGCAAATGGGCCCTGCTCACGGTCGGCGCCCTCCAGCAAGGACCGCTGCGCTTCAACGCACTGCGCCGCCGCCTGGACGGCGTCACGCAAAAGATGCTCACGCAGGCACTGCGGACCTTGGAGCGCGACGGCCTGGTCACCCGCACCGTCTACCCCACGATCCCGCCGAAAGTCGTATACGAACTCACCGAGCTCGGTCACAGCCTCACCGGCCTGCTGACGGCGGTCCAGGACTGGTCCGAGGAACACCAAGGCGAGCTACTCGCCGCCCGCCGGTCCTATGACCGGCGGGCGGCGGCTGAGGTGGAGCCGATGCGACCTGCCGGCGATTAGGGCGTGTCCGATGGGTCGGCACGCGCCTCGCTACGCCGGGACACGGACCCCTCGGCGGGATCCCACCTTTGTGCCTTGGCGGTGGCGATCAAGCCGGCGGAGCGCCCCAATTCCGCCATGCCCTTCTGCAGGAGGTACTGGCCGACCGAGCCGAGACGGGGTGAGGCTCGAGGACAGATGCGACGCATGTGCAGGCCGGTCGCCTCCTGCGAAGGGCGGGCCGGTTGCGGACCGTACCCGCCGGGCTTTCACTGGGCAGGAGACCTGCTCATCCGCGAGCTGAGCGGCTGTGGAGGTACGGATGGCCAAGTGGAAATTGGAAGACATCGCGGGCCAGGACAGATCCTCCTGGCGCCAGCGTTGTGCCTCCCATATCGCCCAGCTGCAGTCCGAACTCGGCCAGGTACGGGAACGTGGATTGTCGGACAGCGACCAGATCATCGCCGGTATGGCGGACAAGCACCTGGGAGCAGCGCGGGACGCCGTGGCGAGGAGAGGCGATCTGCACAGTCTCCTCTCGGGCTCTGAGGTGGACCGGGCGTGGCCCAACATCCACAAGGCGGAGGCGGCGATTCTGCGGCTTGTACCGGAGGACGAGCTCTACGCATGGGGCGCCACCGTACTTGCCAGGGCGCAGCAGCACCTCGGCGAGCAGGACCCGCGCCGCAGCCTTCTCACCGAACGCCTGGAAGGCAACGAGCACAGACTCGACAGCGAATTCAGGGACCTCGCCGTTCACACGCTGCAGGCGGCCAACGAGGCCGCGGACGACGAGAGGGCACAGGTTCGCACATTCCGCAATTTCGTCCTGGTTTCCGTGGCCGCCCTGACCACCTTGGCCATCGCGGTCATCTGCTGGGGAAACATCGATCCGGCCGTCATACCGGAGAAAATGTGCTTCTATCCAAACAACATACGCACCTGCCCGGCGGGCGGTGGCACTCCGTCGGCCGGTGACATCACCCTCGTCATGTTCGTCGGAATGTGTGCGGCGGCACTGGCCGGTGCGTTCTCCCTGCGGCACATCCAGGGAACGTCGACACCGTACATGGTGCCCATGGTGTTGATGCTGCTCAGGCTCCCGGCGGGTGCTCTGTCGGCGTTCATCGGTCTTCTGCTGATCCGTGGCAGTTTCGTGCCGGGACTCACCAACCTCGACACCAGTGGCCAGATCCTGGCATGGGCCGCGTTCTTCGGCGTTGCCCAGGAGGCCATTACCCGCATGATCGATGATCAGGGAAACCGTGTTCTGGCCAATGTCCGTGGGCCCATGAGGGAGTTCGGGCCGGAAAAGCCGTCGGCAGACTCCTCCGAGGAAAAGTCCCAGACGTCCGCGCGCGGGTGACGCGGCGGCACCGGCCGCAGGCGGCTCGTGCCAGAGACGGCTCATGGGCGGCTCGGGCGGCCAGTCGTGAGCCTGCTGTTGGTCGCGGTGCCCCGGTCGGCTACTGCCTCCTGTGAAGCTGCCGGCGTCGATCTCGGTGAGGACACCGATCTCGACCAGGCGCTTCAGCCTGACCCAGGCTGCCTGTCCGGCCCCAGGGAGTCGACTTCCGGCAGATAGTGCTGGAAGAACACCTGCCCCACCAGCTCTCGGCGTGAGTGCGTACCGGTCTTGTCGAAGACGCTCTTGAGGTGGTCCTGAACGGTGTACGGGGACACCGCCAGCCGGGCCGAGATCTCTCCCGTGGAGGCTCCTCGCAGAACGTGGACGAGCACGTCGGTTTCGCGAGGTGTGAGACCGTACGCCCGGAGCAGGGAGGTGGCCTGGTCGGGCGGGGACGCCGGGCTGATGGTCAGCGCCAGCTTGAGGCCTTCACCGGTCTCCAGTCGCCAGCCTTCGATGGCCGCCCAGCCACCCGCGCGCATCGGCACACAGGCCCGGCTGCCGCCACTGCCACTGCGCAGCGTGGCGGCGGCCACGCTGTAGGCGGATGCCGGCAGCCCCTTACCCCGGGCCGGTGCTTCGGCCAGTTCGGTGAACCAGGATTCGGCGGCAGCAGAAGCCGACAGCAGGGTGTACTCCTCGTCCAGCAGTACCAGCGCGGACTCGCCCGCGCCCAGAGCATTGCCCAGGGATTTGCCCAGGGATTTCCCCGGCACAGCCAGCGACCGCCGCAGCGCTCGCCCCAGCGGCTGGGACAGACCCGCGACGAACGCCATGTCCGAGGCGGAGAACGGCGGCCGGTGCGCGTCCCTGACGAGCACCAAAGCCCCCCATACTCGACCGGCGTCCTTGAGCAGCACCCGTATCTCGTCTCCCAGACCGAGTGGCCGATAGATGTCGCGGTAGCGCACGCTGCGTTCAAGAAGCCCACCGAGGCTGGACGCCAGGCTACCGACCGGCGTCGCCTGCCGGGCGAGAGCGGGCATCTGGAGAACGTCACCTTCGCGGTACTCGATGTCGAGCATCCTCGGCATCCATGCGGCGCTCACACCATGCCGGAAGGTGCCGCCCGTGTTGAGCAGGGTGACGGGATCGAGAAGGACCCCGGCCCAGACGTCGAACCCCAGGGTCTCGGCCAACTCGGGTACGGCGTCCTCAAAGACAACCACCGGATCCACAGCAGTCCGGGCGGCGTGTACGGCGCGGTTCCACGCTCTGCGCCGCCGCCGTTCCTCGCTGCTCTGATCGAATACCACGGGCTTCTCCCACTCCTGGCTCAACGACCGCCCCGTGCAAACGCCTCATGCCGAGCCAGGAAATCGTGGCAGAGAGCGGTTGACGTTCGATGAACGGTGCGGTTGTCGAAGTGGCACCCCCACCCCCTCGGCCGAATCCGCGGGCCAAGGGGGTGCTGCGCCTCGTGCTCTCCGGTGGATGGAATGGCTGATAGCGGGTGAGGCATCGCCATCTCCCAGTTTTCTGGGATGGAGTACGTCGGCGCTCCTGGCTGATGGTGGGCTCAGTCCAGGAGGGCCACACCGACCAAGGCGGCCTCCCAGCCGCGCGCAGACAGAGGAGACAACGTGAGGACCTACGTTCGCAAACCCGTCAGACGAGCCGCGCTCGGCGTGGCGGCCGCCGCCACCGCGGTGCTCACCGCGCTTGCGCCGACCGCTTCAGCGGCCCCGGCCTCGGCAGACGGGGGCATCTACATGTACAAGAACATGGCCACTGGCGAGTGCCTCGACTACGACGGCCGCAAGGTCTACGACTTCGCCTGCAACGGCGGCCCCTACCAGCGCTGGCTGCTCACCGACGCCGGGTTCGGCACCTACACCCTGCGCAACATCGCCACCGCCAAGTGTCTGGACACCAACGGCTCCGCGGTATACGCCCGCGCCTGCAACGACGGGCCCACCCAGCGGTGGGGGATCTTCGACGCCCAGTCCGGCACCAAGCAGCTCCAGAACCTGGCGTTCAGCGGTAAGTGCCTGGACAACGACACCCGGAAGATCTACCTCTTCGGCTGCAATGGCGGCACGTACCAGAGCTGGGCCGAATACCGCGTCTGACAATCTCCTCGCAATCGGTGCCCCCGGCGCTCCAGGCGCCGGGGACAACTCTTAGGGCGTGTCCGTCAGGGTGAGCCAAACTCTGGATGGGAGAGCGCAGTCAAGTCTTCATCTGACATCTCTCCGCGCAAGAACACAGTGACGTGATAGCCGACACGGTAGAAGGATGAGTTTGTCCCTTGGATGGCAACGCTCGGCAGTAGTTGCCATACGCGGCCCGGCGTCTCTTCCCAGGAGGTCTGGTCGACTGCCCAGAGTGCGTTGGTCGGAGAGGCGTGCCAGCTGTGGCTGGCGATCCAGCAAGCCGGGATACTCCGGAACGCGATTGCACCCACTGGCCGGGTGAAGATGGGGATGCGGATTTCCCAGCGCCCGATGGATTCGCTGCTGAAGGTGAACGGGTGCAGTACCGCAACTCCCGTCTCGATGAGGATGGCGCCGAAGCTCAATCTGACGCCATCATGGGCGATTTTTCCGCCCGGCTGTGTCCACAAGGTGCGTGACACGCCTACGGTGTGACTTCAATCCCCTGGATTCGCCATAACGTGATCCTTAACAGATCTGCACCACCTGGCGTCGCCGCGACGTGCCCAGTCCCCCTATTGTCCGGATACTCATCGTGAGCCGTTAGGGGGCACTGGTAGCGGCAAGCTGCCAAGAGGCGAGTGGTCGGGGCGAGGATCGTGGAGCCGGCTTCAGGGCGCTCAGCCATGCGTCCGACAGGAGGAGCCAGGCCTCGGAGAAGGCGAGGCCGTGCTCGTGGGTCACCACCCCACATGGGCAGCCGAGCGTGACCAGAGGCCAATCGAACGTCACCGTCCACGGGCCGGCCGCACCCCGCACGCCGGGCAGCCGACGGTCTCGGCCGTCCATACCCGCGGTAGCGGGCCTACGGTGGCGACGGAGCCGGCCCGCGTACGGGACCTGCCAGGATACGGCCGGGGTGGACCGTCCGGCCGACCGCTGCCTGGTGGAGGCCGCGACCCGCAGCGAGCTCGCCCGGATAGTCGGGTGTGCCGGCCGCGTGGACGCGCGCGACGCCGCGACATGCCTCCGAGGTCGGGGCCGGGCGGCCACTGAGCAGCGCCGGTGGGCGGAGGTCCGGGCCCGGCAGGCTGAGCGGCTGAAACGTCGCTCCGAGCGCCCGCTGGGGGCTGTCCATCCCACCGCGCCGCTCGGGGGAGCGCCGCCTACGCTGGGGGGAAGAGAGGTGACACTTTCTCCAGTACTCATGGAGGACGTAAGCCCCCAGCAGCCTGCGGTGCGCCGCAGCGAGAAGGGCGTCACCGTCCAGGAATCTGTGAATCTGCGAATCTGCCGAGTCGGCGGGCGGACTGGACCGGAAGGCGGGTTCCCGGCGGCCTCGAGTGTGCTCACGGCACCGAGAAGGTACGCAAAGGCGGTGGCCCCGGCGGCGGAATACCGCCCGAGCAGAGCCCCCGACACCCGTAGACGAAGGAGCAGCGTGGTCATGGAGCGGAGCAGCAAGCACGGCCCGAAGAAGGATGACGAGCTGAAGCGGGCGGTGCGGCAGCAGGCCCGTACTGGACGGACGACGCGGTCGGAGGAGTGGCGTGACCCCGAGGCCCTGGAACGTGACGAGGACTCGCCCCGCAAGCAGCGGCCCCCGAAGGGGTGAGCGGATATGAGCAAGCAGTCGTTCGACAAGCAGGATCCGCCGGTTCTCGTCCATCCGCTGATGGAGGGCATGCGGCTGGTGAAGGTCCACGGCCGGGCAGTCGGCAAGGCCCGGTCGCTGGAGGACCTCAAGAAGTTCATGGCCCAGGCGGGCCTGAGGGACGTCGATGTCGACAACCCGGCGATCGTCGAGTGGCACGGCGGCGGCAGCGGCGTCTGGAACGTGTGACACCCGCCGGTTCCCGGCGGGCGCCGCGGGGCGTCCCCGTCAGCGTCGGCGGGGAGGCGGACGAGCGCACCGTGGGCGATCACGGAACGGACGCTACCGGGACACCAGCCGGTACCCGTGGGCCGGACCCCGCAGGCCGGGCCGGGCGAAGATCCGCAGCGGAACCCGGCCCAGGTACCCGCTTGCCGGGTGGAGACCTCGGCAGGCCGAGAGCTGCGTCTGTCGGGTGGTCGATGAGAGCGCACTGGGCCGATGGGGCCACCTGACAGCGTTCAGTTACAGCGGTGTGACTGAGCGCTCCATCTGGCGGGACTCGCCGGCTGAAGCGCTCAGGAAGCCCGCTTCCTGGTCAGGTTGTCTTGGTCAGTCCGGTCGGGACTTGCCACTCGTGGCGACGGCCCCTGTTGGTCAGCCGCAGGCCGTTCAATCGGCCCAGACCCCCGGACGAGGCTGACTCGGACACCACTGGCCGGGCCGCCTTGGCGCGCTGGACAGTCGGTACCCGTCCCGACGCCGTCCACGGCCTGGATCAGCCGGCTCCCCGGAACCCTCTCCCGTGGCGTCGGCACGGTCACTTCCGGGCCTTGGAGCTCAGCTCCATGTAGCCGACGTAGGCGAGCAGGGCCGCCAGCGTGCTGAAGGTCCGGCTGCCGAGGCCGAGCACACCGTGGTCACCCGGCCGCAGCGCCCGGTACACCCAGTTGGAGATGTGGTCCCAGTTCTGCTCGAGGACGACGTTGTCGGCGCCGATGGGGTTGGCGGTGTAGTGGAGCATGTTGCCCCTGATGTTGTCGAAAATTCGGGCGAAGCGGGCCGCCTCGGAGGTGGCCTGGATGATCGTCACCAGCGAGCGCCCGATCGTCTCACGTCCCGGTCCGGTGTGGAGGTAGCGGGGCGCATCCCGCAGGGTTCCCAGGGCGCTGTAGAAGCTGAAGGCGTTGATGACCTGCTGCTGCCGCGCCGACGTGCTTCCGCCCGGCAGGGCGTTGTAGTTGCCGCCGAAGGGAAGGCGGTCGACCGGCACACCGCCCAGGACCCGGCTGAACTCGTCGGGCCAGGTGTCCGGGAAGGCGTAGTGGTGGTCGTCGCTGCCGTCCACGCTGGGCTGGTAGAAACCGGCCAGGTAGAGGTTGTCCGCCCAGAAGTACAGCGACCCCCAGTACTGTTCGCCCGCCTGGAGACGGATCTCGATGAGCCGGGCCGGTTGATTGGTGGTCTCGGCGAGCCTGTCCTGGCCGGGGATGCGGTGACCACTGAGGTCGTGAAGCCTCGCGATCAGGTCCCAGTAGCTCCGCTCGGCCGCCTCACCGCCGTGCTGCAGGTCGCTGATCTGCCAGGTCCACTGGGTGTGCGCGTCGTTGGGGTCGGCGTGCGCCGTCGGTGCCGCCGCTGTCGATATCAGGCCGATGGTCATGGCGAGCGCCATGGCCAGGCCGAGGAGGCGGCGGCCCGTCAGGTGCAAGAGGTTCCTCGGGAACATACTGCTGGGACTCCTTCATGGAAAGACGATCTCGTCATCGAGAATCCTTCCGGGAGCGCGGCGCCGGACTTGACGCTGACTGAACGCCTCCTGTTCTCCGCACGCACGAAACGCGCGCCCCGCTCACTCCCGCCGGAGGGCCTGGGCGAGGGCCGCGCGCGAGGTGATCCCCAACTTGGGAAAGATCTTGTAAAGGTGGGCCGCCACGGTGCGGGGTGACAGGCGCAGCCGCTTGGCGATGTCCTTGTTCGTCAGTCCCGTCGCGGCGAGTTCGGCGATGCGCAGCTCCTGTCCGGTCAGCTGCGCGTACCCGTCCGTGGCCGTTCCCACCTGGTGCCCGGCGGCACGCAGCTCCTGAGCGCAGAGTTCCTCCCACGGCCGCGCGCGCAGCCCGCGGAACGCCCGGAGGGCCTCACGCAGGACGTCGTGGGCCTCACCACGGCGATGCCGGCGCAGCCAGGAACCGTGAGCCAGCCGGAGACGGGCGAGTTCGAAGCCCCACTGCTCGGCGCCGGGTACGGCATAGGCGTCCCGGTAGCGCGCGTCCGCCTCCTCGTCGGCGGCGGCGAGGGCGGTGGCCGCGGCGAGCAGAAAGGCGTGGTGGGCGGAGATCTCCGCCATCCGTGCGGCCCGTCCCGCGGCGATGTGCGCCTGGGCCTCCTGCCGCCGCCCGGTGTGGACGGCCGCGTCCACGAAGTCGAAGAAAGGCAGGTGGAACCAGGGAAGGCCGCGGGGCAGGACGCCAGGCGGCGTGAGCGAGGACAGGTCGCAGTACGCGTCCTCGTGGCGGCCGTGTGCCAGGGCGACGAGGGCGCGCAGGTGGGTGAGGTGGTCGGTGACGAACCGCAGGCGGGCGCGCTGCGCCACCGGCCCGATCCGTCGTTCGATCTCACGCAGGCCCTCCTCGTCGCCGCGCCCGGCGGCGAAGTGGGCGTAGTACAGCCGGAACAGCAGCGCGTTGCAGTGGTAGCCGAGTTCGTCCGCGGCCTCGGCCTCCCGCAGGCAGTCGTCCGCCGCGTCCCAACGCCCCCGCAGGAAGTCCTGGTAGCAGCGGGCCTTGGCGATCGATCCCTGGGTGGCGTAGGCGTGGTGCCCGGTGAAGCGCCGCCACATGTCGCCGTCGGCGAGGTCGACCGCCGAGGCGGTCCACAGCAGCAGCCAGGCGCCCCCGGCTTCCTGCTCATCGCTCATCCGGTCGGCCAGGGCCCGCAGTTCCTCGGACGCGCCCCGCGCCGTGCGGGCGGGGTCGGACCAGGCGCGGTGGCACAGCCGGGCCATGGGGGAGACGTTCTCCTGGTGGGTCTCCAGCGCGCGCCAGGCCCGCGCGTCGTCGGTGTAGGTGGCGGCGAGCAGTAGCTTGAAGAAGACCTGCTCGGCCAGGCCGCCGAACGACTCCGCGCCGGGCGCGGAGAGGGTGTCGAGGGCCTCGGGCAGCAGGGTGAACGACGACTCGAAGTCCATCCGGTGGCCTTGGTCGACGTAGACCACGGCGTAGGCGAACAGCGGGGCGATGTCGGACGGCACGGGTGCCCGTCGTAACTCCTCGACCAGCTTTGCGGTGTAGGTGAGCCGGCCGCTTCGCGCCGCCATGACGGCCGCCCACGTCAGTCGTCGGGCCCGGGAGACGGGGTCGGCGCTGAGGACCGCTGCCCGGTCGAGCAGCAGCGCGCCTTCGGCGTCGCCGCCGCGCCGCGCGATATGCCGGCCCGCCTCCTGCAGCCGGGTGGCGAGGCCCTCGTCGGGGACGAGTGCCGAGGACGCCTCGTGGACCAGCCGGCGCGGGTCGTCCGCCTCCAGACCCGCCGCCAGAACCCGGTGGGCTGCGCGCCGCTCGGGGCCGCGGGTGGTGGAGATCACGGCGCTGCGGACCAGCGGGTGCCGGAAGGCCAGCCTCCCGGAGGTGTCCAGCCGGGCGAGCCCGCTCGCCTCGATCTCGTCCAGCACCGCCTCCGCGGCGTTCCCCGGGATGCCGTGCGGCCAGGCTCCGGTGTCGCCGGCCGTCGCACCACCGCCCAGGGCGGTCAGCAGCAGGGTCCGCGCGGCCGGGGTGGACAGGGACCGCAGCCGGCCGGTGAACAGTCGCTCCAGCCGCTGCCCCAGTGGCAGCCTCTCGGGGAGGGGGACGATGCCCTTGAGGTGGTCCTCGTGCAGCTGCCGGGGCAGCTCCACGAGCGCGAGCGGATTGCCTGCGGCCTCCTGGAGCACCCGGCCGGCGGTCGAGGCGGCCAGCTCGGGGTGCCACTGCCGCAGCAGGGCGTCCGCGTCCTCGGGGGCCAAGGCCTCTACGTCGACCGGATGCGTGGGCCAGCCCTCCGAGGCCGCGCCGTCGGACCGGCACGCGCTGACGACGACCAGCGGCAGGTCCGCGATCCGCCGGTGGAGGAACGCGAAGACGGTCGCGCTGGAGGAGTCGACCCAGTGCAGGTCGTCGACGAGGAGCAGCAGGGGCTGCCGACGCGCCGCCTCCGCGAGCAGCGTCAGCGCGGAGGCGCCGACGGTGAAGCCGTTCGGCGGCAGTCCGTCGCGCAGCCCCAACGCGCACTCCAGCGCCTCCCGCTGCCGCGGCGGCAGCGCTTCGGAACTCTCCAGCAGCGGCCAGAGCACCTGGTGCAAGGCCCCGAAGGCGAGCTCCGTCTCGGCCTCGGCACCCACCGCGCGCAGCACGGAGAACCCGGCCTCGCGCGCCCGCGCCTGCGCCCACTCCAGCAGGGCGGTCTTGCCGATGCCGGCCTCGCCGCGCAGCAGCGTCGCCGAGCCTCCCGCTCCGGTCCGCGCGTCGTCCAGGGCACGGCTCAGCAGCGCCATCTCCCGCTGCCGGCCCACGAGATGCCCGCCACTCCCTATGGACACCACACCGCTCCCCAGTCCCTCAGGCATCACGGGGTGGTGGTGTGCACCCCCTCAGGAAGGGGCTGCCGCCGGACTCACCACCACGTCCACGGGTCGTAACACGCCGTGGTCCGGCGCGCGGAACAGGATAGCGCCCACGACCCCTCCAAGATCATCCACTGGGTCGGGACAGTCAAACGACCTACGGCCTGCGGTCGCGGCGATCGCAGGCTGGAACCGCCGACACCGTGCCCCGGCGCCGCTCCGGCGCGCCGGCACCGGCATCCGCCCATCGAAGCCCGAGCGAGACGAGGGAAAGCCATGAGCTCCGCGACCATGCCCGCCAGGCATGCCCTACCCAGCAGGCACATCACGCCCACCAGGCCCGCCTTGCCCGGACGTGACGTCGGCGCCGCGCGCGATGGCGCACTCGCTCCGACTCTCGCCCCGTCACCGCTGGGAGGCATGCCGGGACCGGGTGCCGCACCCGTCACCCGGGTCACCACGCACGCCGTCGGTCCCCTGCGGATCACCACGGTCACCGGCCAGGCATCGATCGTGGTACCGAACTCCGTCATCCCGACAGCCCCCGGAGACCCGGGCCGCCTCGTCGTTGCGGTCCACGGACGCGGGGTCGCGACCTTCGTCCGGCACGGTGCGGTCACCGCATGCGGCCGGCTCGGCCGCGCCGTCCTCGGCGCCGCCGCCCCCTCCGCCGCCCCCTCTGCCGTCCACGAGCCTGCCGTCCACGAGTCCGCCGTCCACGAGGCGGAGGACTTCGAGCTGCACCTCGTCGACGTGCCGCTCCACCTGCTGGGGCCGGGCGGGGCGGACGTCGAGCGCCTGTGCCGCCTCCACCCGCACATCCGCGGCGAGGTGGCGCCTCTGCTGAGCCCCTTGCTGCGGGACCTCGCCGCAGGGGCGAGGGACCGCCCGCCACGGACGGCGGAGCGCCTGGCGGCAGGTGTCGTCGGACTGCTCAGGACGCTCGCGGCCGAGGCGGAACGGGTGGACGCTCCCGGCACGGGGCCGGACGAACGGGACCGGCACGACCTGGCGCCGCGTCTGCGGGCGCACGTGAACGAGCACCTGTGGGACCGCGACCTGACACCCGAGAACATCGCCGCGCACCACCACATCTCGACCCGCCTCCTGCACCGGATCTTCGCCGCCGAAGGCACCACGGTCGCCCGCTGGATCCAGCGGCGCCGCCTCGAGGAATGTCGCCGGGAGCTGACGCCCGCCCGGCCCGGCCGGTCCCGGCCGGCCGTGGCGTCGGTCGCGAGACGCTGGGGTTTCGCCAACCCGGCGCACTTCAGCCGCAGTTTCCGCGCGGCTTACGGCCTGTCGCCCACCGCCTGGCGCGACGGGCAGGAGGCGCCGGGCCGGCAGTCGGCGCCGTGAGCTGCGGGTCGCGGGCCCTACGCCGAGCGGCCCCCTGGTGCGGCCTGCGCAAGCGCCCGCGTTGCGCGCCACTCCCTCGGAGACCGTCCGT
Source organism: Streptomyces sp. NPDC053048 (assembly GCF_044547045.1). Taxonomy (NCBI): domain Bacteria; kingdom Bacillati; phylum Actinomycetota; class Actinomycetes; order Kitasatosporales; family Streptomycetaceae; genus Streptomyces; species Streptomyces sp. NPDC053048. The sequence continues at coordinate 48,805 of NZ_JBITZS010000005.1, read as the reverse complement.
AGACCGTCTTGAAAACCCGGCTGAAGTGCGCCGGGCTGGGGAACCCCCAGCGCACGGCCACCGCCGAGATCGCCGGACCGGCCTGCCCCGGCGCGGGCCGCGCGAGCTCCTTCCCGCACTCCTCCACACGGCGCCGCTGGATCAGCCGGCCCACGGTCGCCTCCTCGCCCTCGAAGAGACGGTGGAGGTAGCGGACGGATATGCCGTGGGCTCGGGCGATGGACTCCGGGGTGAGGCCGGGGTCGCCGAGGTGCCGCTCGATGTAGGCGCGGACGACGGGCAGCAGGTGGTCGCGTGCCGTGCCCGGACAGACGTCCGCGCCTTGCGCGTACGCCGCGCGCTCCGCGTACGCGTCCACCAACGCGGCCAGGAGGTCGGCGACGTTGCCGGCCAGCAGGTCGCCCACGTCCGGGGCGATGTGGGCCGCGCGGTCGGCAAGGCGGTCCAGGAAAGGGGCCGGCAGAGCGGCGGTTTCCTCCCCCGGTGCGAGGGCGCGCCCTGTCACCGTCCGCAGTCGCGCCGCGGGAACGTTCAGGACCGGCCCGGGAAGCCGGAAGAACCGCTGCCGGAAGCGCTCCTTCTGCTCCAGTGAGAAGGGCCGCCGCAGATCGAGCACGGCGAGCTGCCCCGGGAGCAGGGCGGTGCTGCGCCCGTCCTGCGTCAGGGCCGCGGTCCCGGCCAACTGGAGGGCGACGGCGACCCCGTCGGCGGGGTCGTGGGCGACGAGCCGGGGCGTCCGGCTCAGCCGGACCGGGTCCGCCTCCAGTGACAGCACGCGCAGATAGCCGAGCCGGCACTCATCGAGCACGCCGTCGAAGCCGTGCTCCTGGCGCGCCCCGACCCGCACCGCGGCGGCCAGCGCGTGCTCGACGCCGTGCTGCCAGGTGGCGAGCCGTCCGGCTCCGGTGGCAAGGCCGGCACGGGGTGACGTTCCCGCGTCCGTGGGCATGTGACTCCTCGCTTCGGTCTGGGGCATGGCACCAGCGTGCGGGCGCGGCGCGGCGGCCGTTAGGTCATCTGACTGCCCTCTTCACGTCAGCTCGTCCACCCACCACTGAACGCGCACCCGTGGTCGCGCACCCGTGGTCGCGCGTCGGTGGCCGCCCGCCGGAGGCCGTGCGCCCTCGGCCATCCGCTGGTACCCACCCCGCCGACGGCTGCCCGTCCCGTGAGCGTGCGCCCGTGGACAAGCACATGTGCACGCGAGGGCACATCGGCGGACCGGCCCCGGTCTAGCGTCCTGCGGGTGCCCGTGCGCCGGCCGCGCCGGCCACGGAACCGGCACCCCCGTCCCACGACCCGAACGGGCTGATCCCATGACCGACCGCCAACCCTCGCCCGACCTCCCCGACCTCCCCGACCTCCCCGCGCCCCCCGTCCTCGAACCCGCCGCCGCGGCGTTCGCCGAGGCCACCGCCCGGCCGCCGTACCTCTTCCAACTCCCGCCGAAGGAAGGCCGCGAGGCCGTCGACGACGTCCAGTCCGGGCCCGTCGACCTGCTCGCGGTGGACGAGGAATGGATTACGGTCCCCGGCGGCCCCACGGGCGAGGTCAGGGCACGGATCGTCCGGCCCGCCGGCAGCACCGGCGCCCTCCCCGTGATCCTCTACATCCACGGCGCGGGCTGGGTGTTCGGCAACGCCCGCACCCACGACCGGCTCGTCCGCGAACTGGCCGTGGGCGCCGGCGCCGCCGTCGTCTTCCCCGAATACGCACTGTCCCCCGAGCACCGCTATCCGGTCGCCGTCGAGCAGAACTGGACGGTCGCCCGGTGGATCGTCACGGACGGCGCGGGCAGGGGCCTCGACGCCGGACGCATCGCCGTCGCCGGTGACTCCGTCGGCGGCAACATGAGCGCCGCCCTGACCCTGATGGCCAAGGAACGCGGCGGACTGACGCTCCGTCAGCAGGTGCTGTTCTACCCCGTAACCGACGCGTCCTTCGACACCGGCTCGTACCACCGCTTCGCGGAGGGCTACTTCCTGCGCCGTGATGCCATGCGGTGGTTCTGGGACCAGTACACCACCGACGAGGAACAGCGTGCGCGGATCACGGCTTCGCCGCTGCGCGCCACCACCGAGCAGCTCACCGGGTTGCCCCCGGCCCTCGTCATCACCGCCGAGGCCGACGTGCTGCGCGACGAGGGCGAGGCGTACGCGAACCACCTGCGCACCGCCGGCGTACCGGTGACCGCCGTGCGCTTCCAGGGCGCGCTCCACGACTTCGTCATGCTGAACGCGCTGCGCCCCACGGGTGCCGCCGAATCGGCCATCGCCCTCGCCGTCGGCACGCTCCGCCGGGCCCTGCGCACAGAATGACACCGCCCATGCCCGACACGACCACACCCGACACGACCACACCCGGCACGACCGCCCGCGGCCAGGACCTCCCGGCCGACCGCGGGTCGGGCCGGCATTTCGAACCCGATCTGCGACGCATGACGAGGATCAATCTGCGGCCCATCGCCTCTCCGCTGCCGCTCGGGTTCTACGCCGTGGCGATCGCCTCCGCCGTCGTCGGCTGTCTCCAGCTCGGCGTCTTCGAGGACGGCTCGCAGCGCGCGGTCGCCTTCACCATCCTGCCCGCCTTCGTCCTCCAGCTGCTCGTCGCCGTCCTGGCGTTCGGCGCCCGGGACGTGCTCGCGGCCACCCTGATGTCCTGCTTCTCCGGCATGTGGCTCGCCAACTCGCTGGTCCTCGCGCTGCACCCGCCCGGTGGCACCCGGGTGCTGGGTGTGCTGAACGCGGTGTTCTCCCTGTTCGCCCTGATGATGGCGGCCGTGGCCACGCGCAAACGCGCCCTGTGGCTGGTGCTGTGCGTCGCCGTGCCCCGCTTCGCCGTCGCCGCCGCACACAACCTCACCGGTGCGTCCTGGCTGGGTACGGCCTCGGGATCCCTGGGCCTGCTCCTGGCCGCCGTGGCGATGTACACGGCCTTCGCGCTGCTGGTGGAGGACATGCGCGGCGTGGAGGTGCTGCCCATCGGCCGCAGCGGGCCCGCGCACGCGGCGGTAGAGGGCGATCTGAGCGTGCAGTTGAGGGACCTCGAACGGCAGGCGGGTGTGCGGCGCACGCTCTGACCACCCCTGCTCCCACCCATCCCGTTCCCCCGAAAGGCAAGAGCCATGACGTCGATGCCGGTCAGCGGTATCACCCCCGCCCGCGGCCAGGACGACCCGGCCGGGGCCGGCCTCGTGCTGCGCAACGCGAAGATCTTCACCGGTGACCCCGGCCACCCCGCCGCGAGCGCCGTCGCCCTGCGCGACGGCCGGATCGTGGCGATCGGCGACGACGCGGACGTCGCGGGGCACATCGGGGCCCGGACGAGGGTCGTCGACGCGCTCGGCCGCCGGGCCGTACCCGGACTCAACGACTCCCACCTGCACGTCATCCGCGGTGGCCTCAATTACGTGCTGGAACTGCGCTGGGACGGCGTCGCCACCCTCCGGCAGGCACTGGCGATGCTCCGGGAGCAGGCGGGCCGCACCCCCAAGGGCCAGTGGATCCGCGTCGTCGGCGGCTGGACGTCCGACCAGTTCGCCGAGCGCCGCATGCCGACCCCGGCCGAACTCACCGCCGCGGCCCCCGACACCCCCGTCTTCGTGCTGCACCTCTACCAGTCCGCGATCCTCAACCGCTCCGCCGTCCGCGCCGCGGGCATCACCCGCGACACCCCCGACCCGCGCGGGGGCCAGATCGTCCGCGACCGGAACGGCGACCCCAACGGCGTCCTGCTCGCCGCGCCCAGCGCCCTGGTCCTCTACTCCACGCTGGCCGCCGCCCCAGCCCTCGACGAGGCCGGCCGGCGCACCTCCACCCGCCACTTCCTGCGCGAGCTGAACCGCTTCGGCCTCACCTCCGCCGTCGACGCGGCCGGCGGCTTCCAGAACTTTCCCGACGACTACGCCACCGTCGCCGACCTGGCCCGCTCCGGCGAGCTCTCGCTGCGCATCGCGTACCACCTCTTTCCGCAGACCGCCGGGCAGGAAATCGCCGACCTCAAGCGGTGGATCGAGACCGTCCGGCCGGAGGACGGCGACGAGTGGCTCCGCCTCAACGGGGCCGGGGAGAACCTGACCTGGGCGGCCGCCGACTTCGAGAACTTCGCGGAGCCCCGGCCCGAGCTCGCGGCCGGCTACGAGGGGGAGTTCGAGCAGGCGGTCCGGCTGCTGACCGAGAACGGCTGGGGATTCCGGCTCCACGCCACCTACGACGAGACGATCCGCCGCGACCTCGCCGTCTTCGAGAAGCTGGCCGCCGACGGGCTTTTCCCCGGCGGCAACCGCTGGTTCTTCGACCACGCGGAGACGGCCACGCCGCACAGCCTAGACCGCATCGCCGCCCTGGGCGGCGGCATCAGCGTGCAGAACCGCATGTCCTTCCAGGGCAGGGTGTTCGCCGAACGGTACGGAGCCGAAGCCGCCGCCCGCACACCTCCGCTGAAGGAGATGCTGACCCGGGGGATCCCCGTCGCGGCGGGCACCGACGCCACCCGCGTCTCCTCCTACAACCCCTGGGTCGCCCTGCACTGGCTGGTGACCGGCCGCACCGTGGGCGACCTGCCCCTCTATCCGCAGGACCGGCTCCTGACCCGTGAACAGGCGCTCGCCCTGTACACCCGCGCGGGCGCCCGCATGACGGGAGAGGAGAACGCCAAGGGCATCCTCAAGGAGGGATATTTCGGCGACCTGACCGTCCTGAGCCACGACTACCTCTCGGTGCCGGAGGAGGACATCCCGCACATCGAATCGGTGCTCACCGTCGTCGGCGGCCGCGTCGTCTACGCCGCGGCCGAGTACGAAGGGCTGGACGAGGCGCTGCCCCCGGTCTCGCCCGCCTGGAGCCCCGTGGCCCACTTCGGCGGGTACCAGGCCACCCCGCTGCCCAGCAGCACCGGCGCCCGCCAGGCCGACCTGCTCGCCGAGGCCGTCGCCGTGTCCGAACAGCACCGCCAGTGGCGCGTCGCCCGCGGCTTCGCACCCGAGACGCCTCCGACGGTCTTCGACCCCTGCTTCGTGCTCTGACAGCCCTCGCCGAGAGCCTTCGCGTTCCCTCACCGGAAGTGCTGTGCAGCGTCGGAACACCCAAGGTCACTGACGGTCAAGTTTCCTCCGCCGCACGGCCCGTAGCGTCGTGAGCGCCGGAGGAACACCCCTCCGGAACCACCCGAGAATGGAAGACCCATGGTCGACTTCAACGCCGTCCAGGCCGAGCCCAGCGCGGACCTGATCACCCCCGACAACGCGATGATGCTCTTCGTGGATCACCAGCCGCAGATGTTCTTCGGAGCCTCCAGCGCCGACCGCACCGGCGTCGTCAACGCCACCGTCGGACTCGCCAAGGCCGCCAGAGCCTTCGACGTGCCCGTCGTCCTGTCCACCGTCGCGGCCGAGTCGTTCTCCGGCCCGATCCTGCCCCAGCTGCGCGCCGTGTTCCCCCACCAGGAGATCGTGGACCGCACCACCATGAACGCCTGGGAGGACCAGGCCCTCGTCGACGCCGTCAAGGCCACCGGCCGCACCAAGATCATTCTGTCCGGGCTGTGGACCGAGGTCTGCCTGGTCATGCCCGCGCTGTCCGCCCTCGCCCAGGGCTACGAGGTCTACGTCGTCGCCGACGCCTCCGCGGGCGTGACTCCCGCCGCCCACGAGCACGCGATACAGCGGATGACGGCCGCCGGCGCCGTACCGGTCACCTGGCTGCAGGTACTCCTGGAGCTCCAGCGCGACTGGGCCCGCACGGAGACCTACGCGGCCACCACCGACGTGGTCAAGGAGCACGGCGGCGCCTACGGCCTGGGCCTCGTCTACGCGCACGCCATGGTCGACCCGCACGCCGCGGGCTGACCACGGACACCGCCCTGCCGTCGCTCCGCCTGACGGTGGGCCAGGACGGCTCCCGCGGCGGGGCGCTCACCGCCCTCGCCGCGGGAGCCGCGCAGCCGGCTGCACCGCCCGGCGCCTCACCCGGTCTTTCCTCCGCTGGTGTCCCTGTCCCGTCGGAACTGAGCTGTCGATGAGGTTGTGGCCAGGGCGGTTGCAGGTTCGGTGAGATGAGCCGGGTGGAGAGCGTGTCGGCGAAGGTGCTCCATTCCGCATTGCGTAGCGGCGTCGGCGAGGATTGCCTGAAGTCGTACTCGGCATTCGGCGACGAATGCGGGGAAGGTGTCCCAGTAGTACGAGTCCCCACTGACGCCCACCGCGACCGTCCAGGCGCGGGCGTGGGCCCAACAGATCGTCAAGGTTCAACTGCCGGGCTTGTGGCGGCAGGTCCCAGACCGTGGAGTGCTCGGCGTCGGGAAAGCCAACCGAGAGTCCTCCGAAGTCGATGACTGTGTGGAGCTTGCCTTCCCGGACCAAGAGGTTGGTCGGCTTGAGGTCGCCGTGGAGCCACACGTGAGGCCCGGAGGGCTCGAGGAGTGCGAGCGCTGCTCGCCACAACTGTTCCAGAGTGCGCCGATGTCAGGGGGCCCGGGCGGTCGTCGACTTGCCCTTGACGGGGAACCGCTGCCCGTCGGAGGAGGACAGCGTGCGCCGCCGAAGGCGCGGGTGAGCGGGAGGCGGTGGTGGTTGACCACCGCGGCGTTCGCTGCGGCCAGGGTCTCCTGGCGCAGGTACCACTCCTGGGTCCAGGCCGGGATGTCGTAGGAGATCGAGCACGCCTCCGCCATCCGTACCAGGCCCCAGATTCGTCGCGTTCGCGATCAGCACGGCTGTGCTCGGTGCCCAGCGGAGCCTCGGCAGCAGTGAGCCGATCGTACGCGGCGGCCTGGGCGAAATGGGCGGTGGCCCACGCAATGCGCTTGTCCTGGGCGTCTTCGCGGCCGATCGAAGGCCTCCGGCAAGCTCGCCCGCCGCCCCGAACTCGACCGGGCACTCGACGCCCTGCGCGCCGGCGACCCACTGGTGGTCGCCAAGCTCGACCGCCTCGGCCGCTCCCTGGAGAACCTCATCGAGCTGTCCAAACGGCTGGAGGATGACGGCGTCGCCCTGGTCGTGCTCGACCAGGGCATCGACACCTCCACCGCGATCGACCGGATGTTCTTCCAGATCCTCGGCGCCATCGCCGAGTTCGAGCACGCCCTGATGTCCGAGCGCACGATGGACGACCTGGCCGCCGCCCGCGCCCGCACCGGCGGACAGAAACCAAGCTCGGCCCCCGCCAGGTACAGCTGGCGGGGGCGATGTACGAGGAGAAGGACGACAAGGGGCACAGTTGCTACACCGTGGCGCAGATCGCCGACGCCCTCACGGCCTGACCGACGAGTCGCTCCAGGAGAGCCGCGCCCACCCCGTTTTACGGTGCCGGTTACGGGATGATCACCTGGAAGGGCTCTTTGTCGATGATGCGGTCAGACCGCACCGCAGCTCCGAACTCATCACGGCCCGCCGCGACGTTGTCGGCCCTGGTGACGTGGGAGCGCACACAGGGCGCGTTCGCGGCGTTCGCGCCGTTCCGCAGGACCTTGACGTTCTTGACATCCCACACACCACCCACCTGCTGGGGAAGGATGTCCACGCACAGGGAACCCATATTGCCGCCCTCTTCGGACGCGGCGAAGGGGAACTCATCACACGAGTCATCCGGCACCAGCGAATTGTCCTTCACGAACTTGTCCGGTCCCAGATTGCAGGTAATGTCTCGCCTGCGGTCTATTTCCTTTTCGGTGGCTTGCTTGCGGTGTAGGGGTTTGGCCTCGGTGCCCATGCTGAAGGTGGTCAGGTTCTTCTGCGCCCACTCGTAGGTGACGGCGGCGGCCCGGTAGAGCGACTTGCGGATGGTCACGTTGGCCATGTGCTCCGGGATGACGCAGCCCGGCCATTGGCCGACCATGTCGTCACAGCGTATCTGGGGGCCGAGCCAGTCGGCGTTCACAGACGGCAGGCGTACCGAGGGAAGCAGGATGTCCAATGCCAGGTGGTATTGAGGCCGGACCAGCGCCTGTGTGCCCTTGCTGACCGAAGAGCTGTAGGTGATGGACCCGCCACCCTCGCCACCCACTTTCTCCAGCTTTGCCACGACGGGCCCTGACGTCACGGCGCACTGGCCGATGCAGGTGGGCAGCAGGGCCATCTCCACGGCGGGGATATTGTCCGTTTTCTTGCGCAAGATGGCGACAACGCTCTCTGTCCAATTGGCCTTCGGCGTGTCCTTGAGCCTGGAGTAGATCGCGAGGTCGCCCTCGGCGCCGCCGATCACCGTCTTCTGATCACTGCTCAGGTAGGTCCATTTCAATCCCTTTGTCACGCAGTACGCGAGGCGAGTGGAGTTGTCTGGGGGTTGTTTGCCGCACAGGCTGTCCGGACTGTTCGGATCGTCGCCGTCGCGGGGAGCGGGGGCAAGGGTGCGTGCGGGGGCGGGCGATCTGGAACTGACCTTGTAGCAGGCCCACGCCGCGTCCTTAGGGGCTCCTTTGCCCGGGGGGACGGGCTGGCAGGTGCCCTGGCCGTGGGGGGCGGGCCGGGCCGTGGCCGGGACAGCGGCGGCCTGGGAGGTTCCCATGGCCGGCAGGGCGGCGGTGAGGGCGAGTGAGGCTATCGCCGCCAGCAGTCCTCTGACGCGTTTCAAAGGTGGTCCCCCTTATTCCGGTGGCATGTAAATCCACTCGGGATCGAGCCGGCGTAGTGCCAGAATCTTCCACGTTCGTTCTTCGGCCCGTTCGGGCCTCACACCGCCGCCCGTCTACGCGACGGCACTGCCGCGGTCGGCAGGATGCGCGGGCGCGGCGGCCGTCGCTGGACCGCCGGACGCTGCCCGGTCGGCCGTCGGGATCGACGCTCCTCCTTCCGACTCACCGCCTGGTCCTTCCGACTCACCGCCTGGCTCGATTCGCTGGATTCTCTTCCGTCGCGCCGATGCCTCTCTGCCCCCATCGTTCATAGGGCCGTTCACGCCGGCGCGCAAACATTCAAGGCGCCACGGCCGCCCAAGGTCCTCGGTTTCAGAATGTGCAAGTTGGCCGAATATCGTGATGGCTTGGTGGCGGTCGGCCGCGCCGGCGGACGATGAGGCCGGTCCGGCAGTCGCCGGCCGTCGAGGTGACGGCAGCGGAATCACGACTGAAACAGCCCGTCTGTGCGGCGGCGGTGGCGGATCTTAGCTCCGCAGATGAAATTCTGACGACCCCCGGGCAGGTCAAGGCTGTCTAACAGCCCATGAAGGGTCATGGGTTTCGCCTCGGACCGGCTGATTCCGCCATCGTCACTGCGTCGCTGCCGACGCTAGGTTCGCCTCGATCGACCACCGCTCCCCACCACATAACTGGCAGGGTTCCGGCCTGGGGCGTGATGGCGCCCGGCCAGGGAAAGGGCATGATGAGCCACTTAAGATCTTCCGGCCGCTGGGCCAGAGGGCTGGTCGCCCTCACCGTGACCGCTGCATCGACGCTCGCCGCCATAACTGCCGTGGCCGGCCCCGCCGCCGCGGCAGGGCATCCGAAACCCGCCACAACCGCCGACAAGCCGAAGCTCGGCGACGCCTGCACCTCCGCCGATCTCGGCAAACGCCACCCGTTCATCAAGACCACCGAAGTCTCACCGACGATCACCCACTTCAAGGGCTGGTACGTCACCGAGGGCACGACCGGCACCCAGACCATCTCCACCAACACCCAGACCACCATCTCGGTCTCCGTCGGTCTCAACGGCACCGTGCAGGGCAGCTTCGCCGTCGAGGCCCTCGGCATGGTCGGCGCGAGCCTGGGCCTGAACGTGCAGGTCAACTACTCCTCCACCAGCAGCGTGTCGAATTCCATCACCTGGAACTTCTTCCAGCCCGGCTACTACGGGCTCTACAAGGGCACCAAGAAGGTCACCGGCACCTACGGCAGTCTCAACTGCAACCGCGTCCAACAAGGCGACGGCAGCTACGCGTTGAAGTGGGTCGAGGGCCCCGACAGCGGCAGCTACACCACCTACACCACCGTCGAGGAAGGCGCGGTGCGCTGCGAGGACAAGGTCTCCGCCAACAGCGTCATGGCCAAGGCACAGAGCCTGCTGGACTGCGGCAGCGCCACCGCCAAGCACGCGGCGGGCCCGGTCCCCTCGGCGAAGGCCGAGGCCGCCAAGGCCAGGCACGAAGCCGAGAACGCCGCCAAGGCCGAGAAGAGCGTGAAGGCCACCGGGAGCCCGGCCCCCGCCACACGGGCCGCCCTGAGCTGCCAAACCGGCGCCTACAGGATCGACGTACCCGGCAAGCCCCTGAACTGGAGCGCACCGCTCCTGGCCAACGACGGCATCCGCCTGCGCCAATCTACAATCTTCAGCGCCCACCTGGACAACTGGTTCCTGTGCAACGTGACGGAGAACAACGGCGTCATCGAGGCGTCCCTGAAGAACTGGGGCAACGGGGGATGCGCAACCATCCCGGCAAACATCGCCAACCAGGAGCAGGCCTACCTGACAACGGCTGCCTGCGGGGAGGACGACCTCCAGCGGTTCTACATCTACCGCGATGTACCCGGCAGCTCGAAGATCGGTGTGCAGAACAAGTACACCGGCTCCATGATGGGCCACGACCGGTACGCGGACGGGCAGCTCATCCGCCAGTACTCCAGCGGCAGGCAGGACGGAACGGGTACGTATACCCTGACCGGGGTCTGACGGCCCCCTCCCTGTGAACGCAGCCCCGCACGTGAATCCCCGACCTCCCGGTTCCGTGCGGGGCGTTACGGCTGGACTTGATGGATGTCAGTGGGGTGCGGGCTCTCGGCCGGCTCGGACAGCCGTCCCGCAACGCGTCCCGTTGCCTGGGGGTCTGGGCGGTTCCGGGACGGGCTGCGCGACCCGCGTGCCGCGAACGGTGGCCGGCCCAGAACCGGTCGTTTCCCGAACGGCCGCATGTTCGGGGCGGCGCCGGTTGTTCCAGGCCCAGGGGTGGTCAAGGCCTAGGTGCCCCTACGGCCTGTGTGACCGTGAAGTAGACGAATTCGCCGGGCCGGGTCGGGGCGATGCCGATGTCGCAACGGACCACGTTCTGCTGGATGGTCGGCGGGGTGTTGTTCGTGCTGTCGCACTGGACGGTGAACGCTTGCTCGGGGCGCGCGCCTGGCATTGCGCCCTTGCGCCATTGGTCCGTGAGGAACTCGGTGATGGCGCCACGCAGGGTGGACCACAGGCGTTCGTCGTTGGGCTCGAAGGCGGCCCACCCGGTGCTCTGCTTGATGGAGTCTTCGAGGTAGCAGGCCATACGCCGGACGTTGACGTAGCGCCAGTCGGACTGGTCCGCGTCGGCTTGGGTGCGTGCGCCCCACACGCGGATGTCCTGGCCGGGGACAACGCGGGAGCAGTTGATGCCTCGCTCGTTCAGGGCACCGTTCTGATGGTCTTCGATGGTGTACGCCAGGCCGGACACCCCACGGAGCAGCTGGTTGGCCGGTGGCTTGAACACGCCGCGCTCCGTGTCGGTGCGGGCCCAGACGCCGGCGATGTGGCCGCACGGCGGCACGGTCCGCTCAGTCCCGGCGAGGCCGGGCACGGTGACCCACGGGTAGTACACGGTGGCGAAGGACGTGTCGCCGCTGAGGGCCGGCAGGTGGTCCAGGAGCCGGTCGGGGGCGATGTCGGGGGGCGCGTCGAGGATGGCCACCCGGTCGCCCTTCGTCGCGCAGTGCCGCACTACCGCGTTCATCAGCGTGGCCGCATCCGCCTTGTCCGCCATCGCCCACAGCTCCGGGACAGCGACCATGGACACCTCGGACAGCTCCTCCAAACCGGCCAGGCCCGTGCCCGCCTGCGCATCCCCCTCAAGGGCCTCAAGCGGTGGCAGGGAAGGGTCGAGCGGCACGACGTAACAGGAGCGGCCGCCGTTGGAGAAGAACCCGCACACCGCCTCGGCCAGATGTCCGTCCGAGGACAACTGCCCCGGCGTCTTCGAAGCGGCCTCGGAGTATTCATTCCAGGACCCCAGATACACCGGCCGTTCCGGGGGGCCTGCGTACCCGAGAAAGGCCGGAATGGATGTTCCCGCTTCTGTGATCGCGCGGACATTCATGCGAAAACTCTCCTCTGCTACGGGCGCCGGGGCCTTCCCAGCGGCGTACCTGGAGACCTCGGCATGAGCCGCCTGCGGTAAACCCCCGCCGCGGCTCTGCCGCGGCCCGGCGTGACCCCGGTCCCTGGGCCTGCACGGCTGGCCTCAGCGCTGGTGTCCTGAGGAATCCGAAGACCCCTTGCCGCCCACGTTCACTCGTGCGGGCGAAGCGCGACAGGCGCTCGGGGGTGCTGCCGGAGACTTCCGATCACGTGAGGGGAGGGTGCCTCGAAGCGCGAGGCGGCGGTGGCCCCGGCCAACGCAGCTGCGCGAGGCCGGGCACGTCGAGGCCCTGGTCGACAACGTCCGGAAGCGGAACATCGAGGCCCGCGCGGAAGAGGCTGAGCGGGAGCTTCTGCGCTCCTTGCAAGGGACGGTGAAGAAGATCGTTCGCCGCGCCACAGCCGAGCCGGCCGCCGAAAACGACGAGGACCCGTAGGCCCCGTGCACTACACGTGTTGCATCCGCTACAGTGCTCCGGACCGCTCCTGAGCTGCGGAAACTCCATCCGCACACTCGCGGCGCCCCGGAGAAACATCGGGGACCTGGACGCCACCGGTGAGGACATCGAGCGGGACTGGCCCGAGCGCACCGCCTCTTCGGGATAGCGGGGGATGAACATCAAGGCGGTCTCGAAGCCCGGCCCCGTCTCCACGGAGATGCCGTGCGGCCGTCCTGCCGCGAGAGCCGCGCCCAACTCGTCCAGGCAGTGGCCGTTGTCGTCGTTGCGCAGCCCCAGCGGCCAGGCCGCCGGGACACCGTCGACCTCGGCGGCGAGGACGTGATCAGGATGCCGTTGCCGCACTGGCGCCCGTCCAGGTGGTACATGCCCTCGGTGGGGTGGAACGCGGTGCCGAACCACTCCGTGGCCGACGGGTTGGTCCCGCCGGGCGAACGCCGCGGTTTCGCTGCTTGTGACGTCCCATGATGTGCCTCGCAGACGTGGCCCTTGCACGGGCCGAACGGTCCGCCGAAACCCTCAACCGGCAGCCCGGCAGCCCGGCAGCCCGCCCGCCCAGGCACGCCGCAGGTCTGACGATCACCTGTCCGGCCTCACCGACGACGCACCTGGCCCGGCACCGGTCCCTACCGGGGCCGCTCGGCGGCTCGGTGAGCTGGTCGGCACCACCAGCACGGAAGAGGTCACGTCCTCTCTCGTCGCCGTCCTCCGCCAGGTCGGCCAGCAGCCGTCAGACGTACCTTTCGCTCGCTCACGGCGGGTACCACAGCTCGTCGGCGTTTCCTGAGGAGGCTCTCCGTGAACTGGACGCTCGAAGTCATCCCGGTCCCTGTCAGCGACATGGACCGGGTGAAGGAGTTCTCGTTCATGTCCTTCGAGGACCCGGGCGGCAACGACTGGATGGTCCAGGAGGCCCCGTCGGAGCTGTCGGAATGCTGAGCGACGACGAGCCGGGCGACAGACCAGCCATCGGGCACCGCCGCTACCGTCGTTACCGCCCAGGGCCGGAGCTCACCAGGTGACCGGCAGGTCGACCGGGCCCCGGATCAGTACGTCGGTCTGCCACCGCACCTGGTCCTGCGGAATCGCCAACCGCATCGCGGGCAGTCGGCGGACCAGGGTGGAGAGCAGGACCTCCGACTCCATGCGGGCGAGCAAGGGGCCTACGCAGAAGTGCGGTCCGTATCCGAAGGCGACGTGCGGCGGGCCCTTGCGGTCGAAGTCGATGCGGTCGGGATCGGGGTAGACCCGCTCGTCCCAGTTGGCCGTGACGTAGGAGACGTAGACGAACTCGCCCTGGCGGATCAGGACGCCGCCCACCTCGACGTCTTCGGTGGCGATCCGTGGCTGACCGACCCCGTGCTTGTGCGGGATCCAGCGCAGTAGTTCGTCCACCGCCTGCGGGACCAGCTGGGGTTCGGACCGCAGCCTGTCCATCAGCCTGGTCCGGGTGAGCAATGCGTACATCATGTTGGAGGTGTTGTTGCGGACCGCATGCCAGCCGTTGAGGCCCATCAGGGTGGCGAGGGCGAGGAGCTCTTCGTCGTCGATGCGGCCTTCGCCGACGGCGGCCACCATCGCGCTCATCAGGTCGCTCCGGGGCTCGGCCCGGCGCTGGGCGGCCAGATCACGGAAGTAGCCCCTGGCGGCTTCCTTCACCTGCCGCGCGCGTTCGGCACCCGCCTGGTCCGACGCCCTTGTCAGCAGGGTCTGGGCCCAGTCACGCACGCGGCTGCGGTCGGCGGCCGGGATACCGAGCACTTCGCTGACGACGTCCAGGGGAAACGGCGAGGTGATGTGGCGGATGAGGTCGGCGGGGGGACCGCTCTCGAGCAAGCCGTCCACAAGGCGGTCGAGGATGGCCTGGGCCTGAGGGCGCAGCCGCTCCATGTTGCGCTGGGTGAAGGCGGGGGCGACCACCGCGCGTACGCGGGCGTGGTCGGGCGGGTCCACGAAGCTGACGGCCCTGTCGAGCGGGATGAAGTGCTTGGTCATCTTCGGGATGGGCAGACCGACGATGTCGCGGCTGAACCGCGGATCCGAGGTGACGAACCGTACGTCGGCGTACCGCGTCACCAGCCAGCAGTCACCTTCGCCATGCGGCAGCCGGATCCGGGAAACCGGGGCGTCCTGCAAGGACTTCCGGAGAAAAGGATCGAAGTCCAGCGCCGGCACGTCGGCCACGTCGTACAGCCGTGGACATTTCATGCTCACTCACAGCCGCCCCTCCGCCATGGCCGCCCGGCGGTTCCGTCGCCATGCACACTGATGAATCTAAGACATACAAGGGCTGGGCACGGGAAATCGCGGCAAGAATGATTTAACGGCTATTTCTGCCCCTGATCGCGTGAGCACGGCGGCCAGGGCGTGGCGCACTCCGCGCGGGTCACGTGTGTCGGGGACTTCAGCCAGCTGCTCCAGGAGCCCTGGGATCTCCTCGGGGCGGGGTTCGGGTTGCTCGTGGAGTTGGCTCGAGGCCAGCCGGGATGGGGGATGATGTATCGGCAGGTACGGTCTTCCCCCTCGATCACGGGGCGTCCAGAACTCCATGGTCTTCGAAGCCTGTGCGCGGGCTGGCCCCAGCTCCGGTGACGCGCAGCGCGCACCGGAGCGAGCTGCCTGGCCTCCCTCGACGAAACAGCGCTGTGGGCAGGTCGGACAACGCCTGGATCCGCACCTAACCGAGTGCCGGAGGGTGCTCTGCTGGGCGGCGTCCCCAGGCCGAGATCAGCGGGGCGAGTGTCAGGTCGAGTGTGCCTGCGTGGATGGCGGCCAGGTGCGCGTCGATCTCGGCGTCGTCGGCCAGGCCGGCCGCGAGCAACTCGCCGCGTACGTGCCGGATGGTCGCCGCCTCCAGCCGGTCGCAGGCCGGCCCGCCGACCGGGAAAGAGCCCGCCGCGGCGACATCCACCAAGCCGGCCTCACGCAATGCCCGCGGCAGTGTCCGGCCGTAGCGCAGGTCCGCGCCGCGGCGCGCCAGCAGTTCCCGGATCGCGTCGCGCAGCCGGTTGGCCCGCCGCTGCGCAGGGCTGCTGTCGTCGAGGCATGCCAGTGGCTGCAGAGCGGTGTCGGCGTCCTCGACCAGCAGCCAGCCGCCGGGCCGTAGTGCTGCCGCCATCGTGGCCAACGCGCGAGCCCGGTCGGGTACATGGACCAGCACGAGCCGGGCGTGCACCAGATCGAACGTCCCCACCTCCGGGGGCGGATCAGCGGTGACGTCGTGCCGGCGCACCTCGTACCCGTCGCCTGCCTTGAGCCACGACGGGTCGATGTCCGTGGCCAGCACGTGCCCGGTCGGGCCGACGGCCGCCGCGAGCGCCTCCGGGATACCGGGGCCACCGGCCCCCACCTCCCAGCAGCGCCAGCCGGCCCCCACCCCCAGTCGATCGAAGTGCCCGCGCGTCACACCGTCGAACAGCTCGGCCAGCCAGACGAATCGCTCGCCGGCCTCGGCGCGCGCGTTGTCCAGCAGGTACCCGCGGGCGGGAACGGAATCCCCACCGAGCGCGGTGGTCCCGCATATCGGATCCGGTCGGCCATCGACGTGCGGCGGGCGGGGCGAGGAGGTCATGACTACATGGTCAACCTTCCCAGGCCACCAGCGCCACGACGACGGGAGAGGGATGTCTCACACAGTCGGCGAACCCCGCACGTCCTACAGCACGGTCCCGCACCCTGACGCGCCGAAAGGCGTCCATGTATTCGGCCCCCATGGTCGGCGCCATGTCCATCCCTGAGGTGACGCCGGCGCAGGTCCACACCCGCCCGTCCCGAATGAAGATCGGTTCGGCCTCGACCCGGACGCCGGGGTGTTCGGCGGCCCATCGTCCTGCGGTGAGCCAGTGGGTCGTGGCGGGTCGGCGGTCGAGCGGCCCGGCGGCGGCCGGCAGGTGCGCTGTCGCGCAGTTCGATCCGATCGGCCGGGCCTTGGAGGGCCGCATGGTGCAGCCAGTTGGTGACCTCCTCGTCGATCACTGGCTCCACGCCGCTGTCGACGAGCTCGATCGCCTCCGACACCAGCAGGGTGTCGGTCGGGCCGGCCACGTCGTCGAGGGTCAGGTCGGCCATCAGCCGGACGCCGCTGGAGGTGGTCACCGGGCCGTCGTCGGCCGTCGTGATCCGCACGAGGTAGCCGGGCAGGTCAGCTCCGGCAAGCCTGGAGGCGATGAGAAGGATGAGGAGGCCTGCCTTCTGCCAGTGGCGGAACACCGGCCCGACCGGGCTCGACGATCACTACAGTCCAGGCTCATGACGACAGTTACAACGCGCACGATCGAATACTTGGCCGACGGCCTGACGATGATCGGGCACCTCGCGGTCCCGGCCGGTGTCGGCCGCCGGCCCGCGGTCCTGGTCGGGCCCGAGGGGGTGGGGCTCAGCGACGTCGAGCGCCGCCGGGCCGATGCGCTGGCCGAGCTGGGATACGTGGCGCTGGCCTTCGACCTCCACGGCGGGCGCTATTTGGGCGACCCTGAGGAGATGTTGGCCCGTTGCATGCCGCTGCTCGCCGACCCCGACCGGATGCGAGGCATCGGCCACGCGGCGCTCGACGTGCTCCGCGCCGAGCCGCGGACCGACCCGGACCGGATCGCCGCCGTCGGCTACGGCACCGGGGGCGCAATCGCGCTGGAACTCGGGCGCGACGGCGTCGACCTGCGCGCGATCGCGACAGTCAACGGACTGACCACGGGCCGACCGGGCGAGACGGCGCGCATTCACTGCCCGGTGTGGGCCGGGGTCGGGTCGGAAGACCCGATCATGCCGCCCGAGCAACGGGAGGCGTTCACCGCCGAGATGCAGGCTGCGGGCGTCGACTGGCGCCTCGTGGTCTACGGCGGCGCCTTGCACGCCTTCCATCACCCACCGGTCGACCACATCATGCTTCCCGGGGTCGGTTATCACCCTCAGCACGCGCAGCGAGCTTGGCGGGACGTCGTCGACCTGCTCGCCGAGTGCCTGCCCAAAACGGAGTGATCCGGGCAGACGGGGGTTTGTTCACAGGCTCTTAACTTGTTCTTTATGGTCTGAGTCGGTTTCGTTCGGTGATGCTCTCGGGTCGTTTCGCGGTCTTACCCACGTCGTAGCGGGTGGCGGGCCGCCGATTCTTCGAGCCAAGTGGCCTCCAAGGCCGGGAGTTGAGGGTTTCGGTGCACGGGCCGGTCAGTGCAGGTGCGGGCGGAGGTTCCGAAACCCTCGGCGGACTCGGGCCGGGGTGAGCCGCCCGAGCTCGGCAGGCTTCTCCCACGGCCGCCGCAAGTCGGCGGCTGCCAACCGCAGTGCGAAGGCCCGCCGGGCTACGGCAAAGGGGACGACTCGGCGGGTGCTACAGAGGCTCCAATATCAGCGCGCATCGCCGCCATCATTGCCGCGAGTTGGTCCCACAACTGCTTGATGAGTTTGTCTGCAACCTCGATGGATTCACCGGGCCGCCGGGGCGGAAAGCCACCATCGATGCGTTTGAGGATTCCATAGAGCCGATTGAGGCCGATGTTGACCCCTTGCGCAGCCTCCAGCACCACGTCGGGGACCGCCATCTGAGCCTGGGAATGCTGAGCACGGTGCTCTTGGCGAGCTACGTCCAGCCGGGAGCGCAGGTCTTCGGTGACGGTACCGCCGACGAGGGCATAGCGCAGATTGTTCAGCGCGGAGTGGTAGTCCAACGCGGCGGTGTTCAAGGCCACGTAACAGACCCGGCGGGCGTCTACGGTCGCGCGCTCTTCTTGATGCCGACGGTCCTCAAGGCGTTGACGCTCCGCATGCTCCAACTCCCGTGCCTTGGACCTCTCGGCGGCACGTTGGGTCAGCAACCCCGAGGCCAGCGTGCCGACAATGCCGACGAAGGCGATCAGGAGCGAGGTCACCGAGTTGCTCATGCAAGGGACGTTCCCCGCTTCAACCTGTGCAACCCAAGATGGTCCAACCTCCGAGGTCGAAATGAGCCCCGAACTAGGTCACTGACCGAGGTGTTCGCCGGACGCTGGAGCGGCCTTCGTCTGATCATATGCTCCGACCAAGGTGCACCGATCGAGACGAAGACCGTGAAGGTGAGTCTGCTGTCTGACGCCGGTCACGGGGAAGCGTTTGCGCAAGCGTCACGCTTCCGGGAGGACTTATTCGACTGACCGCGCGCGGGGACGAGTCGTTCGAGCTCGTGGATGCGTTGCTGTGCGTGGACGGCCCGGTAGCGTCGCCGGTGGACCTGACGCTGGTGGCCGAGCACCGGCGTGGGCACGGCCCGATGTACGAGGCGTTGAACCACGGGAACGTGGACGTGCCCCGGCTGCGGCAGGTGCTGGCCGGTCTGCCGATGCCGCGGGCCGTCGACGGGCGCCTGGTCCTGGCCGTCGACGTCAGCAACTGGCTCCGCCCCGACGCGCCGACCAGCGCGGACCGCCTGTTCTGCCACCTCTACGGCCGCCGCGGACGGTCCTCGGACCAGTTCATCCCCGGCTGGCCGTATTCCTTCGTCGCCGCCCTCGAATCGGGCCGGACGTCCGGGTGCCAGATGCTGGACGCCGTCCGTCTCGGGCCTGAGGACGATGTCGCCGAGGTCACCGCCGCCCAGCTCCGGCGTGTGGTCACGGACCTGATCGAGATGGGCCGCTGGCACTTCGGAGACCGCGACATCCTCATCGTCTTCGACGCCGGCTACGACGCCCCGCGCATGGCCTATCTCCTCGCCGGCCTTCCGGTCGAGGTGCTGGGGCGGATGCGCTCCGACCGCGTCATGCGACGGCCGACGCCCTCGCTCAAGGAGTACGCCCTGGCCTATCCCCAGGGCGGGCGCCCGCCGAAGCACGGCAAGGAGTTCCGCTTCGCCAAGCCGGACACCTGGGGCGAGCCGGACGCGGCAACCGCGCAGATCACCGACCGGTACGGCACCGCCCGCGCGATGGCCTGGGACCGCATCCACCCCCGCCTGACCACCCGCTCCGCCTGGATCGACCACACCGGCGAACTCCCCATCATCGAAGGCACACTGATTCGCCTCCAGGTCGACCGCCTGCCCGGTGGAGGCGACCCGCTCCCGCTCTGGCTCTGGTCGTCCGCCACTGGCCTGAACAGCGAGGACGTCGACGTGCGCTGGCAGGTGTTCCTGAGGAGATTCGACATCGAGATGAGCAAGCCGCAGTGCTGTCATACCTGCGGTTCGCCGTCATTGCCGTGGGCTCCTTTCTCGTTCTGGATTATCGCCATCCGCTGGTGCCGCAGCCAGGGTTGGCGTGCTCCGTGGCCGCGGGGCATTGGTGCAGGCTGCGGAGTCGTTCGACTTCTGCGGGGTCGGCGTGGACGACCCAGGAATGGCGCCGGTCGTCGAGCCGGTGGGCGGTGACCCAGCCGTGGGTGATCCAGCCGAAGAGGGTGACGCGGGGCATGCCGGTCTCTCGGGCAAGGTCAGTCGGCCACCATTCGTCGGGGCCGAGGGGCTGGGCTTTTCTGCGGAGGCTCCGTTCCTGCTGGCTGATGCAGCCCAGTTCGCGCAGTAGTTCGCGGACGCCTTGAGTGCCGAAGTGATCGCGGCGTTTGGGCGGGCGGAAGCCCTCGGCGTTCAGGGCCTTCGCGATGGCGGAGGCGGCGTGTCCGGCTGCGGCGAGTTCGCGGGCGCGGGCTGCGAGCTGGGGGAATTAGCTGAGCTGGTCCAGACGGCTGACGGGTCGGACGACTTCGCCGTCGGTCTGGTGTCCGCCGGCCCAGGTGACCTGGACGGTGACGCGTTCGCTGTCTGCGACGACGGTGACGTGGATCTTCTCGATCAGGTGCCGCATCAGCTGCTTGCGGTCCGCGTCGGTCGTGGTGGACGCCTGCCACACGGCCGGGAGATCGCCGGCCAGGGCCCGGATCTGCTCGCGTTCGGCTGCGGTGAGGAAGCGGGGCCGGACGGCGGCGAAGCGGTCGTACTCCTCGCCCAGCTGCTGCCGCCCGGCCAGCGCGGACTCCCAGTTGCGCTCCAGCTCGCGGACGACCAGGCGGTTTTCGGGCTCGGCGAGCTGGTACTGGCGCCGGGCCCGGTCGACGGCATAGTCCGCGCGCTCCAGACGCTGACGCCAGATCCGGTTGACTTCCTGGCTGCCGGTGCTGGGCCTGCTCGGCCGCGGCCAGCGAGACCTCGAGGGCAGCCGGTGCGACGGCGGCCAGCAGCAAAGCGGTGACAAAGCGATCGAGGCAGGCTCCGGAGAGCTGCTGGCACAACTCGCCGCCGTAATCGGCCTTGACGCGGCTGCACTCGTACTTCGGCCACAGCTTGCCGCCCTGGCCGCGCTGATAGTGGACGGTCATGCGGGTTCCGCAGCGGCCGCAGTGAATCAGCCCGGCCAGCAGTTCCGGCCCGTCGCGGAGAGCTCCCATGCTCAGCGAGCAGGCCCGGTTCGCCTCGATCCGGGCCAGGTTGCGTTCATGCTGTTCCATGCCGATATAGGCGGGCAGCGCCCCGGGCAAGTACACGAACCAGTCCTCGCGCGGTTTGCGGACACGGCCGGTGCACGGGCGGCCCGGAACGCGGCGGCGGGGGTCGGTGCGGCTGCGGCCATAGACATAGATCCCTGCATAGGCCGGATGCCGGAGCATGTTCTGGACCAGGATCCGGCTGGGCCTGCGCCAGACCAGGAGCCCCTTCTCCGGCCCTTCGCGGGCGCGGATGCCCACCTGGATGCCGTGATCGACCAGGAAACGCAACACCCATTGATCAGGCCGAGTTCATCGAACAGGTCGAAGACCAGGTGGACCACGGTCTGCACCTGCTCATCCGGGTCCTTGACGACCTGGCCGTCCGCGAGCCGGAGATAGCCCACCGGCAGGGGCACGGCCAGCTCACCGCGGCGGGCCTTGCCGATCCGCCCGTTCCACATCCGCTGCTTGATCAGATGCAGCTCGGCCTCACTGATCGTGCCCTTGAGCCCGAGCAGCAGCCGGTCGTTGTGCTCGGCCGGGTCATACACACCGTCCGGATCGGCGAGCAGGGCCCCGGCCAGCGCACAAAGCTCCAGCAGCTGGTCCCACTCGCGGCCGCTTCGCGCCAGCCGGGACATCTCGACACCGAGGACCAGGCCCACATGGTCCAGTCCGACCTCCGAGACCAGCCGCTGAAAGCCGTGCCTGTCCACCAGGCCGGACGCCGAATGGCCGAGATCCTCGTCGATCACCAGGACGCGCGACGGCGCCCAGCCCAGATCGACAGCACGCCGGGTGAGTCCGTACTGCAGCCGGGTCGACTCCGCGTGGTCGATGACCTGCTGCGGAGTCGACTGACGGACATAGAGGACCGCGAGACGGTCGAGATGCCAGGACTGGACCTTGCCCTCAATCCGGTCCCATGGAGCAGCCGTCACGCTCACCGTGGTCACCCCCGCCCCGGCAGGTCGGGAACGGTCACGATCCGCGCGGCCAGCAACGCCAGCAGCCGCACCACCTGTTGACGGTTCAGCTCCGGAACGGTCTCCCACCCCGGAATCTGGGGAGCTCGGCGGCACACGGCCCGTCCACTGCGGCTCACCACCCTCCACACGACCGGCCTGCCGCTCGCGCAACCGCCGGACAGGGGCAGCCACGGCCAGCAGGCCATCAACCCCTACAATCGGAGCATTCCCCGCCTCAACTCGTATACGTGTGCAGTGCGGCTTGCTCCTTGAACACCTCTTCAGGATGATGAAACAGACCCTCGAGTGGACCCGTCCGAAGCTGCGGTCCCCCGAGGCCGGTGAGCGCTGGACCTGGCTGATCATCGCCGCGCACACCCAGATTCGTCTTCTGCGCGATGCCGCCGCCGACTTGCGGCGGCCGTGGGAGAAGCCTGCCGAGCTCGGGCGGCTCACCCCGGCCCGAGTCCGCCGAGGGTTTCGGAACCTCCGCCCGCACCTGCACTGTCCGGCCCGTGCACCGAAACCCTCAATTCCCAGCTCTGGAATGCCACTTGGCTCGAAGAATCGGCGGCCCGCCACCCGCTACGACGTGGGCAAGACCGCGAAACGACCCGAGAGTATCACCGAACGAAACCGACTCAGACCATAAAGAACAAGCTTAAAACGGCGAGCGGGCAGCGGCGCCCCGTGGTGGCAGAGAACTGTTGGCGGGCGCGCGGAGTATGAGACGTGCGGACCGGGCGGCCTATCCAATCCTCGGCAGCAGTGGGGGCGGCTGAGGACCAGGCAGGGCTACGGGTCAGCACTGCGACAGGGCCTCGCTTAACAGCGCAGAAACATAAAAGGCGGACCTGCTGCCCGAATCGTGGTCGGCGACAGGGTCCGCTTCGTGCGTGGGTCAAAGATCTGAGGGGAGGCTTTGGCCGGTCTCGGCGTCATAGGCGATCCCCGTCGGCGACAGGCGCACCGTCCGGGTGGACGGCTGAGCACCCTCGTGCCAGCCTTTTCCGCCAACCGCTGCGCGCACTGTCACATCGGCAAGCGGATCTCTGACCGGTACCGAGATCTGAGGTGCTTTGGGGAACCACGTGTCGCGCTTGGTCTGCGCGCTCTGGCCTGATGTGGTGTCGATGCGCAGGAATTTGGCGTTCTGGTCGGCGTACGTGCGCAGCTCCACGATGACGTGGTCCCTGTTGCTGTTCCAGTGGGCCACGACGTCTGCTTTGACGCCGTCGATGTCGAGCGCTGCGCCGGACCGGCCCTTGTACTTGGCGGCCTTCTCCTGACGTTCCTGGCGCTGGTGGTCGTCATCTGCGTTCTGCCACACGCCTGCAGTCGCGAGGGCCAGGGCCGCGATCACGGCGACATAGGGCCACGTGCGTCGTCGCCGTCGCGCGGGTTCCCCACCGCCACCGCGGGCCGGTGGGGACGGAGTTGGGGGCGGCGGCTGGGGTGCGCTGTGCCATACCGGTTCTGCGGTGTCGCTGGCCGCGGCCTGCCGTTCCCACCATTTGGTGTCCTTACCCATGCGGGTGACCGTAGCGCGGAGGCGTGCCGCTTGGTCATGGTTGCCGCACAGGTCCGCTACCTGGGCCTGGGTCACCAGCCATGAGATGGCTTGATCCGAGTTGATTCCGTGGGCGTTGATGTCCTCGCGCTCGCCTATGGCCGCCATCTGAGCGGCCTCGTTGCAGCGGCCTTCCCTCGCGGCCTGGAGGACGGCCTGGTGGTCGATGACGTTCGGGGGCATCTCCCAGTTCCAGCCACCTGGTCGGCGACGTCCTCCAGGAGCCGGGCGGCGGACAGGGCGCGCAGGGCCCGGTCGGCTTCGCCGGCCGGCAGGTTGCAGGCGGCCGCGGTCAGAGCCGTGTCGGTCTCGGGCAGGGGTAACAGGCCGAGCCGCCGGTAGACGCGGGCGACGTCGCGCGGCAGATTCCAGTAGGTGCGGTCCAGGCCGGTGGTCATGGCTCCCTCAGGGCTGTCGGGCCGCCGTTGGCGGGGCGCAGGCCCGGGGCCCGGGTGAGCGCTGGGGGCGAGGATGTCGGTGAGCGGCCGGCCGGGGTGCGCGGCCAGCTCGGTGACCGCCAGCCCCAGGGCCAGCGGCAGGCCATGGGTCGCGGCCGTGATCTGGCGGGCGGCGTCCGGCTCGCGGGCGATGCGGCCCGAGCCGAGGCAGCGGGCGAGATACTCGGTCGCCGCTTCGGGATCCCTCAGGCGTAGTTGGTGCAGCGCGGCGCCGTCGCGGGCCAGACCGGCCAGCAGCTCGCGGCTGGTGACCGCCACCAGGTGCCCGTGGCCACCGGGCAGCAGGGGCCAGATCTGGTCGGCCGAGGTCGCGTTGTCCAGCAACAGGCACACCGGCGCTCCCTCGCGGGCGGCGGTGACCGAGCGCCACCACGCGGACAGCTCCTCAACGGTGGGTGGCAGCGGTCCGGCGCGGTAGGAGCGCAGCAGGCGGACGAGGACCTCGTGGGTTGGGGCCGGGCCGCCGGGTAGGAGCCGGCCGGGAGCGGCCGGCGGTGGCGTGAGGTTCTAGGCGGGGATGGGCATCACGAGGTTGGTCGCGGTGAGGAGGAAGTCGCCGGCTTCGGTGACGGTCTGGACCACGTGGTCCGGCTGGGGGTCGCCGTCGCGCAGCTGGCGGCCGAGGGCGAGCCAGAAGACGGTGTACAGGCCGGCGGCCTTAGCCCCGGCGATGTCGTCGTGGAGGGAGTCACCCACCATGACTGCGGTCGGCACATCCAGGGCGTCGAGCGCGATGGCGAAGAGCTCACGCTCCGGTTTCCGCGGCCCCCACTCCCCGGAGGTCACGACCCGGTGCCGTGGGAAGAAGCGGTGGAGACCGCTGTGCCGGAGCTTCGCCCACTGGGTGTCCGGGGCGCCGTTCGAGAGCACCGTCAGCCGCCAGCCCGCATCCAGCAGGGCGCGCACCATCTGGCACACCTCGGGCCGGTACGGGGTGAGCCTGGGCACCCGCAGGCGGTATTCCGCGTACAGCTCGGTGACCGGGACCTTGATTCCGAAGCGGTCTTTGAGGTCGGTGAAGAATGCGTGGCGCCGGCCGTCGTGCAACTGGTCGGCGGCCTTCACCTCCTCGACCGGCACGCCGTAGGCGCGGGCGAACCACTGGGCGTACGGGTCGGTCGTGGCGGCGGTGTCGACGAGGCAGTCGTCGAGGTCGAGCACGGCAGCGAGAACGCAGGACATGATCCAGGGCTCCGAACGGTAGAGGGGATCACCGGGGGTTGCGGCGGGCGCGCCGCTGGTGGGCGAGGTGCGCGTGGGCGGCCGTGCGGGCGAGGTGGAGACAGGCGCTCTCGTCCGTGTCGCCGGCGGCCAGCCGGTGGTGCTCTCGCAGCAGGCCGTGCAGGACCTCGGTGGTGTCAAGGTGCGGCTCGAAGGTGGCCAGGGCGGTGCGGTAGTCCGCGAGGGCCTGCTGACGCGCGGCCCACGCGCTGGCGTCGCTGACAGCTTTCTTGAAGAGGCAGTGCGCCGGCGGCTCTGGGCCGGTGCGGACCCGGTCGGCTTCCGCACGCACGTCCCGGGGCAGGCCCACCGCCAGGACGGGCTTGGGCTGAGCCGCCGCCAGCCACTGCATGCCCGCATCGCGTCCGCCATGAAAGCCGGCCGCGATGTCGACCATGTGCACCGCGGCCAGCACATGGCGATCGAGCCGCGGCGGATGGAGGAACTCCTGGGCCACCACGGCGGAGTCGGCCGCGAAGCACCGCTCGGCGGCGCGCAGCACCGGACCCGAGCCCCACTGCCCGATGTGCGGGCGATACGACACGAGCGCGACGTCCGCCACCACCCCGTCCTCGACCAGGTGCTGCGCCCACCAGCCGAGCTGCTGCATGACCAGGCCAGGCGAGGTCCCGGCTTCCTCGTCCCGGAGGAAGAGGTCCAGGTACGGGACGGGTGCATCACCGGGCTGGACCCACCAATGGCAGGAACCGAGGCCGGCGATCAGACGCGGCACCTGCCGGCTGATCAACGCCTTGCGGCCCTGGGGCGGGCCGTAGAGCCGGGCGCACACGTAGCGCGAGGCCCGGGGACGAAGCCGGGGGTTGGGGAGGAGATGGCCGTCGCGGCCCCGAGCCGGGAGCGGGCCGTGGCGGCGCGGCGGAGCGCAGCAGCACCACGAGCTCGGCTGGCCGCACCAGCCGTAGGCGTCCGGCGCGGGGCCTCGCTGAAGCGAAGGGGGCCGTCCTGCGGCCGTTCGAGCTCGCGGCGCAGCAGCTCCAGGTGGGCCCCGTTATCGAGGTCGAGAGGCAGGCGCATGTCGTAGCGGGTGAGGTGAACCCGAACGGGGATGCCTTGGCGTTGGCGCAGCGTGGTGAAGGCGTCCTGCCCCTGGGCGGTGCCGGCCTTGCGGCCGGGGAGATCCGCAGGGTCCAGGCGCCAGGTCGCGGGAGCGAGGATGGTGCGCCCGTGGCGCAGGCGGGGCAGGGCCGGAAGGTGGCGGGCGGCATCCCGGTCGAAGGGCAGGAGCTCTCCGACCGGGCCGGTCAGGCGCGCGCTTTGGCCTCGGACGAGTTCGTCGAGAAACCGCGCGATGGCCGGCGTCTGGAACTCGATCTGCAGCGGGTGGGGGAAGTCGGCCTCGAGGACCTGCCGGCGCGAACGGGAGGCCAGGTGAAGGCGGTGGCCGTCACACAGCACCCCCAGATCGGACAGCGGGAACGTGACGGTGCCCGGTTCGGGCTGCCGGTGCTCGGACAGGCTGATCTGGTGCGGCAGCAGTTGGGGGCAGCGGATCAGGTTGCCCGCGGAGGACCGCAGTGCCGGGAAGGTGAGCTGCACTGGCACGGCGCCTTCGATGAGGGTCGGCCGCTCGGCGAGCGCTGCGGCCAGGCGGCCTGGGCGCTCGGAGGCGAGCAAGGTGGCGAACCGGCCGCCGGAGAAGTACCCGAACCCTCGGGACAGCCCGCGGGTCGCGATGAGGAAGTCGCCGGCGGTGAGCGCCTGTGGGGAAGGGCTGTGGACCTCGATCAGCATCTCCGTGTGCGCAGGGTGATCCATCTGCGCCGGATCACCAAGCGCCAATGCCGCGATCGTCGCCTCGTCGAGTTCCAGATCCCGCCTGTCCGCCAGGGCCCGCTGGGCGAGTGCGAGCAGCCGCCCGTCGCGCCGGGACAGGGCGGGCCGTACAGGGGGAGCGCTGCCGTGGAATCCGGCGGGCAGACCGAGACCCGTGGCGGGATCGACGAGTTCGGTCAAGGGGACGAGCGCGTTCGGGCCGTAGCGGTCGAGGAACCGGTCCCGGTAGCCGTGCCATGCTGCCGCCCCGTAGGGCTCCGGGCTGACCTGCGCCAAGGCCGCCACCGCAGCTTCCGCCTCCCGCGCCACCGATTGCGGCAGCACCACCTCGGCGTCCAGCAGGACATCCCGGAGGATCCCAGGCCCGCGTGGCCCACCGCCCCGGCGGGCGCGTGGGCGAGCCGTTCCCACCCGTCCTGGCGGTCACCGTTCTGACGAGGGCGGGGGCGGGGGCGATATCCGGCCACTCCGGCTCACGGGCAGTCCCCGCAGGAACGTTCAAGGGTACGGATCCGGCCATGCCGCGCCCCGCGCCACGCGCCGGGCGCACCCCCGTGGTGCGGACGGGGGCTCGCCCGTAACCGCTCCGCCAACGGGCCCCGTACAATGGCGAGTTGGCGCCCGCAGGCCGGTTCGGCCCGCTGCTCGCGGGCCCACCGCGCTCCTACTCTCGCAGGCGAGCCGAGGTTGCCGCTGTCCGCGAACGAGTGGAGTCGCGTGATGACAGACCTTTCCTCCCGCCGCACGCCCGCCCGCCGCCCGGCCCTCGTGGCCGTCACGCTACCGCTCGTCCTCACCCTCGCCGCCGTGACCGGATGCGGGGCCCCGGAGGCGTCCGGATCCGGACGGACCGCCGAGGAGACCGGGGCGGCGGGGAGGAAGACCACGATCATCTCGATGGGGGACAGCTACATCTCCGGCGAGGCGGGCCGCTGGTGGGCCAATGCCGCCTACGCGGGCACCGATACCTTCGGGGACCGCTGGGGAACGGACCGGTCCGCCAAGGGCTGTGACAACCGGGGGAAGAACTGCTCGTGGCCTCCCGACGAGCGGGAGGTCTACAGCTCCAGCCGCGACGTGCGGATGGGCAGGGCCTCCGGATCCTGTCACCGCTCCGATATCGCCGAGATCGAAAGCGCCGGAATCAAGGCGGACTTCGCCGAGAACCTGGCCTGCTCGGGCGCCAAGACGCTGGACATTCTCGAGCGCTGGCGCCGTGGCGAACCTCCCCAGATCGCCGAGCTGACCAAACTCGCCAAGGACAAGAAGCGCAAGATCGAGCTCATCCAGGTTTCCATCGGCGGAAACGACATGGGATTCGCCGGGATCATCAGGGCGTGTTACGTCGCCTACGAGACGAGGTGGAAGCTGAAGTCCTGCCGTCAGGAGGACCCCGACCTTCAGGCAAAGCTGGACGAAGCCAAGCCGAAGATCGTGAAGACGCTCAAGGAGATCCGTACGGTCATGAAGAGCGCCGGCTATCGCGACCACGAGTACCGGCTGGGCATCCAGTCGTACCCCTCGCCGCTCCCGGCCGGGACCGACAACCGCTACAAGACCGGCATCCTCTGGGAGGGGGAGCGCTGGAACCCCGGCGGCTGCCCCTTCGGCGACGAGGAGGCCGACTGGTCGCGCAAGAAACTCGTGCCGGAGATCGCCAAAATGATCAAGGAGGCGGCCAAGGAGACCGGAGCGGATTTCCTCGACCTCCAGCACGCCTTCGAGGGCCACGAGGTGTGCCGAAAGGGCGTCCAGCAGTCCACCGAGTCGCACAACTTCAAGAACCCTCTTCCGGCGTCCGAGGCGGAATGGGTCCGGTACATGGGATTCGGGATCGAGCAGGGGAGCATCCAGGAGTCCCTGCACCCCAATGCCTACGGGCAGATGGCGCTCGGCGACTGCCTGAGGAAGGCGTACGAACTGGCGAAGAAACTACCGGCGGGTTCGTACGAGTGCCGCGGCGGCGTGAAGGGCAGGGGGCCCTTGGACATGGCGGTCACGCCCATCAAATAACCCCCGCGACGGGAGGCGGAAACGGTGGACCGTGCCCTGCTGGTCGGCATCAACGAGTATCCGAACCCGGCGAACGACCTCAACAGCTGTGTGAAGGACAGCGAGGCCATCAGAAAACTGCTGATCGAGCGGTTCGAATTCACCGACCAGGGCATCCGCGTACGCCACAACTCCGCCGCCACACTGGAGACCGTACGCAAGGACCTGGCATGGCTCGTCGAGGACGCCCAGCCGGGTGAGCGGCGCGTCTTCTACCAGTCCTCGCACGGCTACCGCTACGACAAGAACCCTGGCACGAAGCCGAAGGTCCTGACGGACGTGCTGTGCCTCTACGACCGCTTCCTGGAGGACAAGGAGCTGGACAACCGCAGCCTCGGCGTGCCTCCTGGAGTGCTGACCGTCATCCTCGACGCCTGCCATGCGGGAGGCATGGACAAGGATTACGTCGACGCGCAGGGCGTGTCGAGGGTGACCAAGGTCAAGCGCTATGTGGCGCACGCGGGAGCCGACGAGGAGTACCCGGAGATCAAGAAGTTCGTACCGATGTCCATGCCGTACAGCCAGTACGTCACGGACGCCCGCGTCCAGCACTTTCTCCCGGGCCGGGCCGCCCCGCCCGTACCGATGAAGGCCGCCACCGAACTCGACGGCGTGCTCTTCGCCGCATGCCAGGACACCCAGACGGCGGCGGCCGGCAGCCAGGCCACCGATTACCTCTCGGCGTTCACCTTCGCCCTTGTCGGCGCGCTGGGCGAGACGGCGAACGCCTCGCTCTCACTGGGTGAATTGCGCGACCGCGTCGCCCAGCGGCTCGACCGGCTCAAATTCGAGCAGCACCCCAAAGTCTCCGCCCCGGCTCATCATCAGTCCCTCCTCGATGTTCCTCTCCTGACCCGCAACTACCAGGTGCAGACCAGCGATCACTCGAAGTACCGCCCCCCGGATGAAACCAAGTCCCCGCACGGGCCGGACGGTCACGGGACAAAGGCACCCGACAAGGAGCTGCATCAGATGGACGTTCAGGAAAAGATCAATCAGGCGCTCAGTGAATTCGCGAACGGACTCCGGGGACACCAGGACACCTCGACGGACCACGAGGATCACGAGACGCCGCAGGGGGACGGAGTGACACCTCACCTGGACGGTGATATCGCGACATGCGCGGCGCACCTCGCCAAGGCGATCCCCGCCCTGAAATCGGCCGAGGTGGGTCAGAAGAGCTACCAGGACGCCTCTGCCCCTGCCCTGCGGAACCCCGAGCGTATCGGGGACAAGTCCTTCTGGGGTCAGGCGTTCAACATCGCGACCGCCACCATCCCGGCGATTCTCAACGCCATACCCAAGAAGGGTTACGACGAGCGGCCCCCGATGAGCCCGGAGGAGATCGGCAGGCACGTCGCGCAGTCGTACCCGCACAGGGTCCACGACCCCGCCTTCCAGGCCGTCGTCATCGACCTGCTGAAGCAGCTGGCTCCGGTGTTCGTGAGGATCGGCCGCGGGGAGGATGTGAAGACCGCCCTGGGGGAGGGAGTGGAGATCACCCTCACTGATGGGAAGGAGAAGGACAAGAAGTTCTGCGCCGACTCCTTCCAAGCGGTGACGTCGATCCTCCCCGAGTTCCTGATGAACGCTTTCTGACCGGCGGCCGCCCCGCTACGCCCAGGGCCGGCCGCCCCAGCAGCATGGCCGGCGCGCCGGCCACCCGGGTCAGGATGATCACGCAGGTGTTCGGACCGTCGGGCTTGAGCTTCTTCCGCAGCTCCTCCGGCTCGACGGCCGACCCCCGCTTCTTGATGACGGCCACGCCGATACCGCGCTCCCGCACGATCGCCTTGAGCTTCTTCAGGTTGAAGGGCAGCACGTCGGTGATCTCGTACGCCGCCGCGTACGGCGTGGGGCGGAGCTCGTCCGACGCCACGTAGGCGATCGTCTCGTCGACCAGCCCCCCGTCCAGCTCCTCCGCGACCTCCGCCACGAGGTGGGCGCGGATCACGGCCCCGTCCGGCTCGTAGAGGTAGCGGCGATTAGGCCTCTGAGGGACTGCGGTCGGAGGTCACCTGGTGATCGCCCTCATACCCCTACATGGCAGGAGGG
Organism: Streptomyces sp. NPDC053048; assembly: GCF_044547045.1. NCBI lineage: Bacteria > Bacillati > Actinomycetota > Actinomycetes > Kitasatosporales > Streptomycetaceae > Streptomyces > Streptomyces sp. NPDC053048. The sequence goes on along the minus strand of NZ_JBITZS010000005.1, from coordinate 17,813 downwards.
GGTATCAGGCGGACGTCCACCTCGGGCCCCTGCGCGGCGACGTCGGACAGAAGCCGGTGCAGCTCCGCATGGTCAGGGTGCCGGTTGATCAGGTCTTCCGTGTCGGCGAAGACGATGTACACCGAGCCGGCAGCTCGTGGATCAGCCTGCCGCTGCTGGATCTTCAGAGCCGCTCGGCGCAACTGGTGCACGTACCTCTGTGGGGTGGCGTCCGGCGCAAGGAGGCCCTTGCCCTGCGCGGGGCGACCGATGATCACCTGGCCGTCCAGGACGGGAAGGTCCTTCGGCATGGGGGACTCTTTCTCCAGCGCGATCAGCGGCAATCTGCTGTTCACCATATCGGGGGCGGTTCGCGTCGCCCACGGGCTGCGGGCGGCACGCACCCCCTCCGGGGGGCTGTGCCATGCGATGCCTGCGGATACCCCGTGTCCTCCTGGCCCCGGGCCCGGGGCTCGCCTTGGGGAAGAGGGGATGGCAACGGCTGCCGTGACCGACTGCGGTGCAGTAGCCCACCACCTCGTGGTTCAGCTGGCCGTGGCGGATACGGCGAGCGCGCCGATGATCACGAAGGGGCCGAACGCGACCTGGGCGCGGCGGTGGCGGCCCGTGGCCAGCAGCACCGCCCCGCATACGCCGCCGATGAGGAAGCTGGCGATGGTGCCCCACCACAGGCTGGTCCAGCTGTGCCAGCCGAGGAGGGCGCCGATGGCCGGGGCGAGTTTGACGTCGCCCAGGCCCATTCCCGCGGTCAGCGCGAGGAGGAGGAAGACGGCGGTGACGGCTCCGGCTCCGGCCGCGGCCCGGCCGAGGCTGCCGGGTTCGCCGGCGAGCGCGGCTCCGGTGAGCAGCAGGATCGTTCCGGCGCCGGCTGGGGCGGTGAGCACGTTGGGCAGGCGTTGGACGGCGAGGTCGATCAGGGCGAGGGCGATGCCGCAGGCGGCGAGCCAGTACTGTGCGGCGGCGAACCAGCTCGTGGCGCCGCCGACCGCGAGTGCGGCGAAGGCCGCGGCTGCTGACAGCTCCGCCGTGAGCGCGGGGGACCCGATGCGCTGTGCGCATGTCGGGCAGCGTCCCGAGGGCGGCAGCCGGGCGGAGCCGGCGCGAGTCGAGGAGGGCGGTATCGCAGTGTGGGCAGCTGCTGCAGGAGGTCGCGGGAGCGGGGACCGAGCGGGCGAAGACCACGGGGCGCGCTGCCGCTCCAGCCAGGGCTCCGGCGGCAGCGGATATGGCAACGCCGAGAACGGACATGTGAAAAGGGCTCCTTGCACGCGTCCCGGCCAGTGCCGGTGCACGGCCGGTCGGGTTCGGCCCTAGCGAACGGCCTGTGCTGGAGTTCGCCGCACGGGCCCTGTGCTGGACCGCTGCGCGGGTTGCGCCCTTGGAGCCGCCTTTCGGCGCCCAGAGAAGCTCGGACCATGACTGCCCAGGAAGACCTGAACTCGCCCTGGGCCTTCGGCGCCCGCCCCACAGGTGCGGGCGCCAGCCATACGGCGAGGACAAGCAGCGCGACTTCCCCACGGGGCTCGGGAGCGTTGTGAGCGCAGCCTCCTGTCAGCTCAGGGAAGTGGCCACCAGGTCGGCGAAGGCCTCCGGGGTGAGGACCTCGACCCCCAGCTCAGCGGCCTTGACCGCCTTCGAACTCGGCTTTCCGCTGGTGGACGGGGCGGCAACCAGGATGGACGTCTTGGAGTTGACGCTGCTGCCGGCCCGACCACCGGCCTTCTCGATCAGGGCATTCATCTCGGTCCGGCCGTAGGCCTCGAGCGGTCCGCTCATCTTGCCGGTGACCACGACGACCTTGCCCGTGAGCGGGCCTGCGTCCTGCGTCACCGACGACTCCTCGGGCTCGGTCATGTTGACGCCCGCGGCGATCAGCTTGTCGATGACCGGGGCCTTCTCCGGGCCGATCCCCTCGACCTCCTGCATCGCGGCCGCGTCGGCCTGGCGGATCGCTTCCATCGTGCCGAAGTGCCGGGCGATGCGACGGGACATACTGCGCCCGGTGCCGAGGACGCCCAGCGCGCAGAAGACACGGCTGAGCGGGTGGGACTTGGCGGCTGTGAGCTGGTCGGCGAGTTTGACACCGCGCTTGGCGCTGCCGGACGCGGCCGTGAGCTTCTCGGTGGTCAGCGTGAACAGGTCGGCGACGTCGGTGACGTCGCCGGACTCGATCAGCGCCGCCACGTACGTCTTGCCGAGGCCGTCGATGTCGAGCATCTCCCGCCCGGCCGCGTACTCGATCAGTGCCGGCAAGGCGCAGGCGGTGCCCTTGGTGCAGCGCCACCGCTCCTGGGCCTTGTTGATCTGGCCGCCGCAGTTGGGGCAGGCCTCGGGCAGCGGGACCACCTGTGCCCCGGACGGCCGGAGGCTGGGCACGGCGGCCTGGACGCGGGGGATGATGTCGCCGGCCTTGTAGACCGTGACGGTGTCTCCGAGGTGGAGGTCGCGGCGGCGGATGTCGGCGGGGTTGTGCAGGGTGGCACGGGTGACGGTGGAGCCGTCGATCTCCACGGCTGTCAGGATCGCGGTCGGGGCGAGGACCCCGGTGCGGCCGACCTCCCACACCACGTTCTCCAGCACCGTCTGCCTCTCGACGGCCGGAAGCTTCACCGCGATGGCCCAGTGAGGGAACCTCGTGCCGGTGCCGGCCGCTTGCTGTTCGGCCGTGTCGTTCAGCTTGACGACCACACCGTCGATCCCGACAGGCAGCTCCGCTCGCATGGCGGCGATGGCATCGATCCGCGCTTGCGCTTCCTGCAGGTCGGCGGCGACATGCAGCCCGGCAGGGGAGGCAGCAGTCGTCTGGATGCCGGCCTCAGCCACCGCAGCCAGGACCTGTGCGTGGGTTGCCCCGGTTAGGCAGGAACGACCCTTCATTCAGCTCGACCGCGCCGTAGGCCCAAAACGTCAGGCGCAGCCGGTACGGGCGGTCCTTCGCCCGCAGCGTGCCCGCCGCCCCGTTACGGGGGTTGGCGAAAACCTGCGCGCCGTGGGCCGTGCGGACCGCATTCGCGGTCTCGAACTGCTCCTGGCTAAAGGCCACCTCGCCCCGCACCTCAAGTGTGGCCGGTACGGCCAGCTGCTCGGGCAGCCCGTCGATCTGGCCGATGATGTGGCTGACGTCCTCACCGTGGGTGCCGTCGCCGCGGGTGATGACCTTGACGAGGCGGCCATCGTGGTAGCGGCCGGCCACGGCGGCGCCGTCGATCTTCGGTTCCACGGTGTACCCGCCCTCCGGCGCCCGGACCAGCCGGCGCTGGACGGAGGCGCCCCAGGACAGCAGGCCCTCGGCGTCGAAGACGTTGTCCAGGCTCAGCAGGCGCGTGGTGTGCGCGACGTCGCCTGCCGGGGCGGCACCGTCGGCGACCAGGGCGGTAGGGGAGTCGGGCACCGCCTCGGCGGGCTGCTCCTTCTCCCAAGCCGGCACTTGCTGCCGGAGCCCGTCGTAGGTGGCATCGTCGATCGGGCTGTCGCCCTCGCCGTAGTACGCCCGCGAAGCCTCACGCAACCGGTCGAGCGCAGCCTCATACTCGGGGCGGCTGGACAGGCTGGACAGCGCCCCATCGGCGGAAAGTCGTCATGAGGCTGATCCTGTCGCATGGCACTGGCAATGGCCGACGACGGAGGCCCAGGCGCGATACCCCAGCAACGAGCGGCCTGGAAGCAGGCGCTGACCGTGTCCTTCGCGCGTACAGGCTGAGAGTGGACTTGAGGGAGGTGAGACAGGTTGCGGAGACCCGAGATTGGGACGGGGCGGGTTTCAGGCGGTGCCGGGGTTTGGGGGCTGACCGACGAGGTAGATCCGGTTGCGGAGTTCCGTCTCGGCCCAGTCCAGGTCAGCCCAGAGGTCGAGCCAGACCCGGTCCTTGCGTTCGCCGGGCTGGTCGAGGCCGACGGCGACCCAGGAGAACACGCCCTGGAGGATCTCCCGCTTGCGGCCCGGGATGGACACGGAGAGCGCGAAGGGGAGGGCGGTGCCGGCCCGGGTGACGAACATGTGGCTCGCATCGTCCGGTCGGGGGCGGCCTCCGGTGAGGTAGCGCGGATCGTCGAGGATCTTGATCCACTCCAGATACGCTCCAGGGACCTGTTCGTTCAGAATTCCCGCGATGGAGTCGCGCACGGCAACGGCGGGCTGCTCACCGAGCCAGTCCAGCCAGTGGTTGGAATCCGTGAGCTTGGTGAAGTCGTCCTTGGGCGGACCGTAGTTCGGGTTCTCTACGAACTCGCCGGTCAGCTTCCCGTCCTCGCCGACCCGCCAGACACCCTGGACGGCTTCCCCCGGGACGTAGCCGTTGGGGTCGCTGATGAGGTCAGGGTCGATCACCGCGACCGACCCGCCCGGGTTCGCGGCCGCCTCCGCGACGAGCTCGGGCGGAGGCGAGTCCAGGATGCGACGCCGCTCGGCTGATATGTGCCCCATGTGAATACTCCTTCGCCTGGTTCTGCGAGGAGGCCGGCACCGCCCCGCCTGGGGCATATTTCCACGAGCGCTGCCGGCCGACGTTCCAGGGGCTGGTTGAAGCCGGTTCTCATAGCGGATCATGCGGCGGAGGCTGGTCCGGGCGACGGCGTGCCGGGCTGCCACTGGCAGCTCCTTCGGTTCCCAGGAGTGCTGCCACCACTCGTCCGTGACCTGGTTCTCGGTAAGTTTGGCCCACCAGCGGCGGTGCTTGCCCGGAAGGGATCATCGGTGGGGTCACCGGCACTGTGCCCGCCAGCGCATCGGCGGCCCGCCGGCCAGGGGCAAGGCCGCCGTGGGCGGCTTGGACGACGACAGGATGCGGAACTGGATCACCGCAGCCAAGGTCGTTCCATGCGATGGACGAGATCACCGTTCGGGACCGGAAGGGTGTATGCCCTGGCGGATCCGCGCGATGGGGAGCGACGGTACATCGGCCAGAGCGTGCAGTCCCTGGGACTGCGCCTCGGCGGCCGCAAGCGCCCCTCCGCCCGGGTAGGCCCCGGTGTCCTAGCTCAGACACCAGCCGCAAAGTAGCCACGAGTGAAGCTCAGGCCGCAGGTTGGCCGGGTGTCACTCGCCGCCGTTAACGAGCAGCCGACCAAGTGACAAGTAGCTCGGCGTGATGCCCGGCGGCGTTCGAGTTCAGCAAGCGTCACGCCGTGACGCCCATCTGTGACGCCATCGACCCCGTCGAGCGCCAGATCAGCGGGCTGATGCCGCGCAGCACCACCCTCAGCTGATACACCGCGTCCCCGGGAACATCCGGGTTCCTTCCCGAAGCGTCCCATGGTCACGGGCGGTTCACTCCCGTGCGCCCATGGTACGAAACCCTGGTTTCGCACAGGCCGCGCCCAGCCGTCGCCCCCGGGCTCACTCGCCGATCAGCAGAGGTGATCAGCCCGCCCTCCCACGATTTTCCCGCTCTCTGTCCGGGACAGTGCTGCGCACTGTCCCGGACACCGTGCTCACCAGGGCGGACATGACAGTCCTGTCCGGGACAGCGCACCGTTCTTGACCGGGGTGTTCTCCCTTCACAGGCTCGTCGTCGTGCACCACAAAAGGCGTGCACACCCAAAGACCAGGGGGGACCATGAAGTTCACCACCGGCCGTGCCGCACTCACGGCGGCCGTCGCCGTCTCTGCGCTCATGACCGGCACAGGCGTCGCTCCGTCGACGGCAGCCGCTGCCGCCAGCACTGCAGCTCCCGGACCGTCCGCGGCCCCGGTGCGCTATGTAGCGCTCGGGGACTCCGTCGCCGCCGGCGTCGGAGCGGGCGCACCGAACGCGAACGCGGACAGCTGCTTCCGCGCCGACGGGACGCGAATTCCCAACTCGACTCGGGCGTATCCCCGGTTGGTCGCGACGGCCCTGGGAGCCAGGCTCGAATTCCGGGCGTTCTGCGGAGCCAACACGAAGGCAGTGATCAACGAACAGCTCGGCGCCCTGAACCGGCGGACCAAGCTGGTTACTGTGCAGGTCGGCGCCAACGACTTCGGCTTCACCGGCGTCGTCAAGAAGTGCATCCTGTTCAGCGGAGGCAGCATCTGCAACAACGCGATCGCCGAGGTGCAGCGCGCCTTCCTCAAGGAGCTGCCCGGCCGCCTCGACAAGGTCTACACGGCGATCCGCATCAAGGCGCCCAACGCCCGGGTTCTCGTGGTCGGTTACCCCAAGCTTGTGCGGCAGCAAGGGAGCGGCTGCTATGCGGACGGGCTGATGGGTCTCGGCACCCGTCAGAAGCTCAACGCCGCCGCCCACACCCTCAACGACGTGACGGCGATCGCCGCGCAGCGTAAAGGAATTGAGTTCGTGGCCGCCGAGAACCCCTTCAAGGGGCATGCGATATGCGAGGACCCCGAGTGGATCAACGGCATCAGCTACCCCGACACCGTGGAGTCCTTCCACCCGAACGCCAGCGGACACCGGGCATTTAGCTGGCTGATCTGGCAGAAGGTCAAGCCCTAGTTGCCGAGGGCAGCCGTCCCTCGACTCTGTGCCGATGAACCCCTCGCAGTGATCCGGTCCTGACCCGTAACACGGTCCACGACCGCCGCTGCACCCACGCGGGGCGGGCCTCCGGGGCCCGCCCCGCGCCTTTCGCGCACCGAGGAGAAACGGCATGTCAGCGCAGCACACGGCGACCTGGGTCCGGGTGGGCGACCGGTGGATACGGGCCGACCACATCGTCGGGGCCCGTCTGGAGCCCGACGCGGCGCCCCGTCCACGGCTGCGGGCCAGATCGCTGACGGAGGCGAACAGCGACTGCCCCTGAACCTCCCCGAAACGCCTCAGCCGCCGCACGACCGCCCTGGACGAGCCGCGTGAGCCCTACTACGCGCATTCGATGCTGCCCCGGCTACACCGGCCACCGCCCCGGATCACACCGTCCAATGCGCTGCCCTGGCCATCGGCATGGATTGGTACACCCGCTGCATCACCGGGATCCGCCTCACCCCCGTCTCGACGAAGGCGGTGGACGTCAGTGCGGTCCTCTACCAAGCCTTCCGCCCCCGACCCGCCCCTCCCGACTGGCCGCGGCATGCGGTGTGGCCCGAGCACGGCATCCCCCGCACCGTGCTCCTCGACACCGGCGCCGTCCAGGGCCCGGGGCTGGCCACGCCGCCCCTGGTGCCCGAGACCCTGGTGGTCGACCACGGCAAGGTCTACGTCTCGGAGCACCTGACTTCGGTCTGCCGCCGGATGGGCATCTCCCTCCAGCCCGCCCGGCTGCGCACCGGCCGCGACAAGGGGCCGCTGGAGCGATTTTTCCGCACCCTGCGCGAGGACCTGCTGCAGGCGCTGCCGGGCTACAAGGGCCCCGATGTCGCTTCCCGCGGCAGCAGCCCGGAAGACGAGGCGTTCTTCTTCCTGGACGAGCTGGAGGCGATCACCCGCCAGTGGGTGGCGGTTGTCTACCACCACCGCCCCACACGGGCCTCGTCGAACCGGGCCTGCCGGGACTTCAGCTGTCCCCGGCGGCCATGTTCGAGCACGGCATGGCCCGGGCCGGCTACATCGAAGCACCGAGGGATCCGGATCTGGCGTTTGAGTTCCTGCGCACCGAGTGGCGGACCATCCAGCACTACGGTGTGGAGATCGGCGGCCGCCACTACAGAGGGGCACACCTGCCCGCCCCCGGCACACGCAGCCCGTACGACGGCCCGGCACGAACACGTGGCCGTTCCAGGTGGACCCCGACGACATCACCCGGATCTACTTCCGCCGCCCCGACGACCGCCAGTGGTGTGCCTTGCTGTGGGAGCATGCGCCGGCGGAGGGGATGCCACTGAGCGAGGAAGCCTTGGCGTTTGCCCGGAACGGACGGCCTCCCGCTACCGCTACCCGGACGGCCGTGTGGCTGTGGCCGATCTGCTGGAGCGCTGGCGGCTGGGGCTGGGCAGTGCGCGGACCCGAGCGGCGCATGGTGCTGAGGCTGGCCTGCGAGGCCGCGATCGCGTTCCCCGAAACCGCCACCTCCGCCGAGCGTGGGCTCCCGCCCCGGGTGGGGGGTCAGTTGTCAGTGAGCGTTTCGCCGTGGCGGAGCCAGGGGCGGGCGAGGGTGATCAGGGCGAGTGCGGCGAGGGCGACGGCGACGAGCATGATGAGGGCCATGGGGGTGGAGCTGGTTTCGCCGAAGAGGCCGACGAGGGGGGAGGCGAGGGCGCCGAAGAGGAATTGGAGTCCGCCGAGGAGGGCGGAGGCGGCTCCGGGGGCGGTGCGGCCGAGGGCCTGGCCGAGGGTGGTGGCGGCGGGGAAGATCAGTCCGACGCCGAGGAGGCTGACGAAGAGGCTGGCCCAGGTGCCGGCGAGGGTTTCGCCGGCTGTGCCGAGGATGGCCAGCTGGCCGGTCACCCCGAGGCCGCATATGGCGACGCCCGTGGTCAGCATGGTGTTGAGGCTGATCTTCCGGGAGAGCCTGCTGAAGGCGAAGCCCGCGATCAGCATGCCGACGGCGTTGGTGGCGAAGATCAGGGAGTAGGCCGTGGACGAGACACCGTGCAGGTGCTCGAAGACGAAGCTGGACCCGCTGATGTAGGCGAACAGCGCGGCCGAGGTGAGGCCGAGGACGAGGACGTACCCCATGAACGCGCGCCGACGGCACAGGCCGCCCATGGTGCGGAATGTGTTCGCCAGCCCCTGTGACTGCCGGTTCTGCGGGGGCAGGGTCTCGGGGACCTTGGCCAGCACTGCCACGGTGAGCAGGGCGCCGGCCAGGGCGAGGGCGACGAAGATGCCGCGCCAGGTGGTCACGCCGAGGATGGCGCCGCCGAGGACGGGGGCGGCCACCGGGGCGATGCCCAGGACCTGGGCGAGCAGGGCGAAGTAGCGGGGGACCTCGGGGCCGTCGAAGCGGTCGGTGAGGACGGCGCGGGCGAGGACCATGCCGGTGGCGGCCGCGACGCCCTGGAGCAGGCGCAGGATCAGGAGCGTCTGGACGTTCGGTGCGAGGGCGCAGGCCAGGGACAGGGCGGCGAAGGCGGCGGTGCCGCCGATGAGGAGTCTGCGCCGGCCCATTGCGTCGCTGAGGGGGCCGATGACCAGCTGGCCGGCGACCAGGCCGGCGAGGAAGGTGGTCATGGTCAGCTGGATCGCCGTGCTGTTTGCGTGCAGGGCGGCTCCCATGGCGGGGAAGCCGGGCACGTACATGTCGGTGGCCAGCGGTGCCACGGCGCTGAGAGCGCCGAGGGCGGCGATCAGGGCGGCGCTGCGGCCTGCGGGGGCGGTCGTGCGGGGGGTGCTGTTTGTGGTTCGGGTCGGGGATACCATGGAAAAACCGTAACCAATACATAACCAGTTAAGCAATTGGGGGTCCGGTGCACGCGCACTCGGGCAGGGTCCGTGGCCAGTGGGCGGCGAACAACCCTGGGCTGGACACGTCCTCGATGGAGATCGTCACGCTCATCAAGCGGTGCGCGTCGTTGCTGGACCGCGCGGTGGAGCCGCTCGTCGAGGGCGCCCCGCTGACGTTGCAGGAGCTGGATTTCCTGGTGCCGCTGCGTTACGAGGAGGAGCCGGTGATCGCGCGCCGGCTCGCCGAGGACCTGGGGCTGACCCAGGCGGCGGTGAGCAAGGCGCTGGCGAAGCTGGAGCGGCGGGGGCTGATCGAGCGTGCGCCCAATCCGGCCGACCGGCGTGCGTCGCTGGTGACGATCACCGAGGAGGGCAAGCGCCTGATGGACTCGCTCTTCCCCCGGCGCCTGACGGTGGAGGCCGAGATGTTCCATGCGCTGGGCGGCGCCCGCGCCGAGGTGCTCGAGGCACTGGAGCGTCTCGCCGAGGTGATGGGCGACCACGTCGAGAAGACGGCCGGCGACCGCCGGCGCTGAAAGGCCGCCCGCGCGCTCACCGGGCGGTGCGGGGCTGCCCGCCGGCTGTACGGGCAGCCGGCGGGCAGCGATGTTCGGATGTTCAGCTGAAGAGCGCCTCAGTGTTGGCGCGCAGGGCCTTGGCCATGCCGTCCTCACCGAGGGCGGTGGTGGCCGCTTCGAGGCGTCCGGCCCAGGCGAGGACTTCCGGCAGTGGGGTGAAGGGCCAGTCGCTGCCGTAGTGGAGACGGGCCGGGTCGGCGACGTTCAGCAGCGCCGGCAGCATCTCGGGCAGGGGCATGCCCGCCAGGTCGAAGTGGAGCGTGCGCAGGGCGTTGCGCATCGGCTGCTGGTGTTCCTTGCCGGCCGTGCGCGCGCCGATGAGGTCGACGCGCGAGGCGACGGCGGGCAGGACGGCACCGGCGTGCGGGACGATCACGCGGAGGCCGGGGTGACGCTCCAGTACACCGGAGAGCACCATGTCGGTCACCGTCCGGGTGGTGTCGAAGAGAAACTCCAGCATGGGCCGCGGATACGGCAGGGCCGGGGCATGCCCGGTACAGGGGGCGGCGGGGCTGGTGGGGTGCAGGAACAACACGGCGTTACGGCGGCCCAGTTCGGCATGGACCGGCTCCAACTGCTCGTTACCCAGGTAGAGGCCGTCGACGTTGGTCTCGAGGACCACGCCGTCGGCGCCGAGCTCGTCGAAGGCGTACGCGATCTCCGCCAGGGCTCCGTCGATGTCGGGCAGCGGCGTCGAGGCGAAGAACCCGAACCGGCCCGGGTGGGCGCGCGCGAGCCGCGCGGCCTCCTCGTTGACCCGCCGGGCCAGGACACGGGCCGCGGCCGCGTCGCCGAAGTGGACTCCGGGGGAGGAGATCGACAGATATGCCTTGGCGATCCCGGCCTCGTCGAGCATCTGGAGGGCGGAGGTCTCGTCCCAGCCGGGGATGCCCCAGATGCCGTCGGGGCGGGAGTGCCCGTTGTCGATCAGCGCCTGGCGGTAGAAGCCGGGCAGGAAGTGGTGATGGACGTCGATCTTTGTCACGTGGTCACGCTCCCTCGCCGTCGAAGACGACTCGGCCGCTTCGGATCACCTGGTGGACACGGCCGATGGCGGTGATGTCCTGGGTCGGGTTGCCGGAGACGATCAGCAGGTCGGCGATCTTGCCCGGCTCGACGGTGCCCAGGCGGTCGGCGATGCCGAGCAGCTCGGCATTGGTCTTCGTCGCCATGGACAGGGCTGCGGGGGCCGGGATGCCTTGGTCGTGGACCATCATCACCAGCTCGTCGCGCAGCTTCCAGCCGTGCAGCCCCGGGGAGTGCGCGTCCGAGCCGACCCCGAGCCGTACGCCCGCCTCGTAGGCGCGGTGGACCAGGTGGTTGCCGTAGCGCAGGGTGCGGGCGTCCCCGTCGGCGGTCGCCTCGAACTGGTGGGCCACCATGGTGGGTACGAGGTAGGTGCCGCGGTCGGCCATGAGGGCGAACAGCGCCTCGGCGGCGGCCTCGTCCTGCGGTTCCTCCGCGCGCAGCATCAGGTGCTCGATGTCGTCGACACCGCGCTCGACCGCCGTCCTGGCGTCCTCGACGGTCTCGGTGTGGGCAGCGACCCGCAGCCCGCGGGCGTGGGCGGCATCGGTGATGGCCTCGGTGAGGTGCCAGGGCATCTTCAGTTCGGGGCGGGCCGGGCCGAGGATCGCGTTGTTCGAAATAATGATCTTGACGAGGTCGACGCCCGCGGCGGCGAGCTCGTCGACCATGCGCTCCGCTTCTTCGGCCGTCTTCGGCATGCGGGCGCCTTCCCGTACGGCTGCCGGCTCGCTGCCCCAGACGGTGGCGTTGGGGTGCCCGCCCTCGACCTGGAAGCTCGGCCCGCTGGTCACGACGCGGGCCCCGGCCAGGGTGCCGTTCTCGATGCCGTCCCGCACGGCGATGCTGTCGTGGAGGAAGTCGCCCAGGCTGCGCTGGGTGGTGACCCCGTACCGCAAGGCCCCTTCCCGAGCGGCGGCGTAGTCGTCGGTGGCGGCCCGGCCACCGAACGGCGGCGTGCTCCGAAAGCCCAGTCCTCCCAGGTGCACATGGGCGTCGATCAGCCCCGGAAGGACCGCCTTGCCCTCCAGGTCGACCACCGTCGCGTGGGGAGGGACCGGTGCGCCGGTCCCGGCGGCGGCGATCCGGCCGCCGGAGACGACGACGGTCGCGCCGTCGATCACGGGTCCGCTGGTGCCGTCGATCAGCAGAGCGTTGGTGAGCGCGAGGCTCGGTTCGGGATGGTTCATGCCATCGAGTCTTATGCCGCACCAGACATAAAGGAAATCAATGATTCATATGGATGTATCAGCCTGGTCGATAGTCTTGGGTGTGGCCCTTCCTGATCTCAACCTGCGAGGGCAACCGCTACCGCCTCACCCCCTCGGACAGCAGCTGCAGGAACAGGCCGGCAGCGTCCTGCAGCCCGGTCGTGCTGCTGCGTGTCCACCGGCTGCACAGCAGTCCGGTCCGCCCGCCGTTGGTCTTCCACGGCAGCGCGTTCCATCGGCTGCGGGAAGACCGGGTCACCCCGCGCCCAGCTCGGCCGCCACCTGCCCGAGCAGTTCGCGCAGCCAACTGTGGCCCGCGTCAACGGTGTTGATCGGATGCCACCAGAAGGCGAGGACGAGTTCGGGCATCGGGTAGGGCACCGGAATCGCGCGCAGCCCCAGATGTTCCGGCAGGCTCTCGGCGAGCCGCCGCTGCACGACGCCGACGCGCCTGCTCCCGGTGACGAAGTACGGCACCATGCGAAAGCTGTCCACGACCGTGATGTGCCGCATGGTCACCCCGGCGGCCTCCAGCTGCCCGGTGCCGGGCGTAGGGTGGGCCGGATCGCCGTACGCGACGACCCAGCGCAGATCGGACAGATCCTCCCTGGACGGGGCTCCGGCCAGGTCGTTCGCCCCGTCCAGGAGGAGCACCCACTCGTCGCGCAGGAGTTCCTTGTGCGGCAGGTGTTTGTGCGGGTTTCCGTACGGCAGGATCATGCCGTCCACCGAGCGGAGCGCGATGTCGCCGTCGGAGTCGTGGTCAGGGCTGGTGTACAGCCGGAACGTCAAGCGCGCGTCGGGGGCGTCCTTCTCGAATCGTTCGAGGAGGCGCGGGCCGAGGACGCCGAGGGCGTAGTCGGAGATTCCGATGACGAATTCCCTCTCGGTGCGGGCCGGGTCGAAGCGCGACTTGATGGCGAAGAGCCGGTCGTTCATCTCCAGGACACCGGCGGCCCGGTCACGCAGGGACGTGCCGAGCGGCGTCAGCTCGTAGCGGTTTCCCACGCGGGTGAGCAGCTCGTCGTCGAAGTGGCGGCGCAGACGGGCCAGCATCGCACTGGCGGCGGGCTGGCCCACGCCGATGCGCTGAGCGGCACGGGTGACATGGCGCTCCTCAAGGAGGGCGTGGAGGGCGACAACCAGGTTCAGGTCGGGGCGGTTCACCACCTCAGGGTATCGCTGCACATGATGATCCCGTAGGGGTCATTGATCTCACAGATCACCTCATGGGCGGCACGCTGAAACAGCCCCCCTGCCTGGCCTGCCCGTGAAGCGAAAGTTGTGAAGCCCATGGCCCGGAAACCCGCTCGGGAAGCGCGCTATGGCCCCTGGGGGCTGTCCGGTGAGCCATGGATGACCCACCGGGCGCGCCGTAGGCGGGTCGGGGTCGGTGTCAGCCCTTGGGCATGAAGGGGGCCGCGTAGCGGTCGCCGAAGGCGCCGTTCGGCAGGATCTCCTTGATCCGGGTGAGGTCGTGGCCGGTGAGCGTGACGCCGGTGGCGCCGATGTTCTCCGCCAGGCGCTCGGGGCTGCGCGTGCCGGGGATGGGGACGATGTCGTCGCCCTGCGCGAGCAGCCAGGCAAGGGCGAGCTGGGCGGTGGTGATGCCCTCGGAAGCGGCGAGCTCGGTGAGGGCTGCGACGGCTTGGGCGTTGGCGTCGAAGTTCTCGCCCTGCCAGCGCGGGTCGAGGCGGCGCCAGTCGTCCGCGGTGTACTGGTCGGCCGGCTTCATCGCTCCGGTGAGGAACCCGCGTCCCAGCGGGGCATAAGGCACGAACCCGATCCCGAGCTCGCGCACGACCGGCAGGACGGTGTCCTCGACGTGCCGCTCGAAGACGGAGTACTCGGTCTGCAGGACCGAGACCGGCTGCACGGCGTGGGCGCGGCGGATGGTCTCGGGGCCGGCCTCGGACAGACCCAAGTAGCGGACCTTGCCTGCCTCGATCAGCTCCTTCACCGTCCCGGCGACTTCCTCGATCGGCACGTCCGGGTCGACGCGGTGCTGGTAGAGGACGTCGATGTGATCGGTGCCGAGGTAGCGCAGGCTGTTGTCGGCGACCTTGCGGATGTTGTCGGGCCGGCTGTTGAGACCGCCGGGGTTGGCGAGGTCGTAGCCGAACTTGGTGGCCAGCACCACCTCGTCGCGGAAGCCCTTGACGGCCTCACCGAGCAGCCGCTCGTTCGATCCGGTGCCGCCACCGTAGACCTCGGCGGTGTCGAACAGGGTCACCCCCAGGTCGAACGCGCGGTGGATGGTGGTGATGTTCTCCTCGCGGTTGCTGGGGCCGTAGAACATCGTCATCCCCATCGCGCCCAGCCCCAGGGCGGAAGTGGTCAGGCCCTGGCGGCCGAGGACGCGCTTGTGCATGGTCATCTGTGGTGCCTTCCGGATGTCTTCGTCGATTGACGTGGTGGTGTCGGGCAGTGGTCAGTGGGAGGGGGAGTGGACCTGGGTGAGCTGCTCGGAGACCGACCACAGTCGACGGGCGACGTCCAGGTCCTGGGCGGCCTTGTCGGGCTGGACGACGGCGGGGTGGCCCCGGTACTCGCCGAAGCCGTCCGGGCCGATGAACTGGCCGCCCTTCACCCCGGGTGCGGTGGCCGCGTAGAGCTGGTTCCAGGCTCCCTTCTCCACGGGCTGGGCCATCAGCGGATTGGCGATCTTGGAGAAGAAGAACCGCAGGAAGCCGGTCGGGCCGCTGGACTGCAGGTTGGTGCCGGCGTAGCCCGGATGGGCCAGGACGCTGGTCACCGTCGATCCGGCTGCGCGCAGCCGCCGGTCGAGTTCCAGGCCGAACAGGGTGTTGGCGAGCTTGGACTGGGAGTAGTAGGCGCGCGGGGCGTAGCCGCGTTCGCCGTGCAGGTCGTCGAAGAAGATGGTGCCGCCGCGGTGCTCGACGGAGCTGACCGTCACCACGCGGGCGTCGCGGCCCTGGGCGGCGGACTTCTCCAGATGGCCCAGCAGCAGGCCGGTGAGCGCGAAGTGGCCGAGGTGGTTGGTGGCGAACTGCAGTTCGTAGCCCTGCGGCGTGAGCCGGTGCGGGGGCCACATGACGCCCGCGTTGTTCACCAGGACGTCCACCGGCAGGCCGTCGTCGAGGATCTTCTGTGCGAAGGCGGTCACCGAGTCCAGGTCGGACAGGTCCAGCAGGCGCAGCTCGACGCTCGCCCTCGGCTGCTCGGCCAGGAGCCGCTCCACGGCGGCGGTGCCGCGGTTATGGTCCCGGGCGGTCATCAGGACGTGGGCGCCGTGGCGGGCCAGCTCGCGGGCCGTCTGGAAACCCAGACCGCTGTTGGCCCCGGTCACGACAGCTGTCCGGCCTTTCTGGTCGGGGATGCGGGCGCTGGTCCACTTGGCCATGGGATGAAGCTCCTCAGCAGTGCTCGACGGCTGCAAAGCACCGTCTACGTGCGAAAACCGGTCCCGGGAGGAGGTCTCCCAGCGGCTGTCTCCCAGCCTGCTGCAGGCACGAAGAGGTATCCACGGTGCGTTTATCGTCGGTCCGGCAGTACGTGGATAACCGGAGGCGGACGTATCAAGCTGGTCATGTCAGCGACTGCGAGCCGGCCCCGCCCCGGTCCGCTCGCAGTGCCCGCCGTACCGCCAGGGAGCACCGAAGATGACCGACCGCCGAGAGCTGGGCCGCTTCCTGCGCGCCCGCCGCGAGGCCCTGCGCCCCGCCGACGTCGGCCTCATTCCCGGCGGACGGCGCCGCACCCCCGGCCTGCGCCGCGAGGAAGTGGCCATGCTGGCGAACATCTCCACCGACTACTACGAACGCCTCGAACAGGCACGCGGAGTCAATCCCTCCGAAGCCCTGATCGGCGCCCTCGCCCGCGCCCTGCGCCTGTCCACCGACGAACGCGACCACCTCTACGCCGTGGCCGGCTACCAGCCCCCACAACACCACTCCGCCGACGGCTATGCCGACCCCGGGCTGATGCACATCGTCGACGCCCTCACCGACACCCCCGCGCAGATTGTCGACGAGCTCGGCACGGTGATCGTGCAGAATGCCGCGGCCGTCGCCCTGCTGGGACCGCTGGCCAACCGTCCGGGCCGGGAGGGCAACGGCGCCTGGCTCTGGTTCACCCACGCCGGAGGCCGTGGTTTGTACCCGGAGGAGGACCACGCATCACTCGGCCGCGTCATCGTCGCTGACCTGCGCGCGGCCGTCTTCCGCCACGGCCCCCATCCAGCCGGCGAGCAACTCGTCAACGACCTGCTCGAGCGCAGCGAGGAGTTCTCCGCCATCTGGGAACTGGGCGAGGTCGCCACCGTCCGCTCCGCCCGCAAGACCCTCCTCCACCCGCACGTCGGCCGCCTCGACCTGCAATGCGACGTCGTCCTGAGCCCCAGCACCGGCAACCGCCTCTTCCTCTACCGGCCCCAGCCCGGCACCGACGCCGCCGAACGCCTGGAATTCCTCCGCGTCCTCGGCCACCAGACCTTCACCACCTGACACCACCCGCCCAGCCCAGCCCGCCCAGGCCCCGGACATGCGCCGACGGGGGCCGGAATGCGCCCAAGGCGGCGGTTCGGACTCCTTCGCACCATCGAGCGGGAGCGTCCGTCAGCCGCGGCGGCCGCCACCCCACCCGCCCTTGATCACCTGAGCAGGAGGATCCCGTGTCACAACCGCTGCCACAGGAGCCCGACCACCGGCACGAGAGCGCAGAAGATGACGCGCACATCATGCGCGGCATCGCTCGCCGGATGACCCCGCCGGTCGGAGCAGCCTTCACCCGTCACCTGCTCTACACCCTGGGCCTGATGCGGATCGTCGGCGAGGCCGAGGGGGCAGCCGCCGTCGACCGCGCCGGCACCGGAAAGATCCACCGCAGTGGACAAGCCCGCGCCGACGACACGATCGCCTACTTCCAGCACTGGGTCCGGCACGGTGCGGCAAGCCCGCAGGCCGCCGCCTCGATCGACCGGGTCCAGCGCATGCACGTCCACTACGCCCGCAGCTACCCCTTCTCCCACGAAACGTACGTTCACGGCATCGCACTGTTCACTCTTCTGTCCGACGAGGTCCTCACCCTCGCCGACATCAACGCCTTCACCGACAGGGAGAAAGCCGCTCAGGTCCAGCACTGGCGCGCCATCGGCGCCCGTATGAACATCCGCGACTTGCCCACCACCTGGACCGGCATGCAGCAGGCCCTCCGCGACTACGAACAATCCCCCCAGTGGTACCGCCCAACCCCCGCCGGACGACGCAGCGCCGAAGCCCTCATCCACCAGTTCAACCACCGCTGGTTCCCCCGCCCCCTGCACCGGCTCGGCCGCGCCGTCCTGCTCTCCCTCCACCACGACCACGTCCTTGCCGCCATCGGGCAGGACCCACCGCCCGCCTACCTGGTTCGCCTGACCCGCCGTGCGCTCCGCATCGCGTACGCAGCGCAGATACGGCTCGCAACCCGTTGACGAAGGTCATGCAGCATCACCCGGTGTCCGCGCAACGTCACAGTTGCTTGCTGTCCATCCTGAGGTAGCGGCAGGTCGTGCGCGGGGTGAATCCGAATTCTTGATCTATCTGGCGGACGGTGTAGTCGCCGGTGAGCGATCCCTGCAATCCTTCGTCCCGATCTCCCTGGGCGTCCCCACCCTGACCGTGGACACCTCGGACGGCTACCAGCCCGGCTGTCCAGGTGGTCTCTCTATGCCGCTGCGGTTCGTGCGTCCGGGTGGCTGGTGGGCTGGCGACGGGCTTGTGCTGTGGTGTGGTTTCCGT
>NZ_JBITZS010000004.1:0-649820 GCF_044547045.1 Streptomyces sp. NPDC053048 | reverse complement strand
AAACGCCCGGTTACATTCCGAACCCGGAAGCTAAGCCTTTCAGCGCCGATGGTACTGCAGGGGGGACCCTGTGGGAGAGTAGGACGCCGCCGAACTCCTTTTGAATAGAAAGCCCTGGCGGGAACTCCGGTTCCCGCCAGGGCTTTCTTGCGTTTCCGGACGTTCATTTCCGGACGTTTCCGGTTGTTCCCCGCACGCCCGGCCGGTCCGCTCCGGCCCCTCCGCACGCCCTCCAGCCGGCTGGGGGTAAAGTCGTGGGACATCGTCGGTACATATCCCCACAGGAGGCCCCCGGGTGGAGGTCCAGGAGACGCGCGTCCAGACCGACCGCGTCCTCACCATCCCGAACATCCTCAGCATGGCGCGCCTGGTCGGCGTACCCCTCTTCCTGTGGCTGATTCTTCAGAAGCACGACGGATGGGCACTGATCGTGCTGGCCCTCAGTGGGGTCAGTGACTACCTCGACGGCAAGCTCGCACGGCGCTGGAACCAGATCAGCAGCCTCGGCCGGCTGCTCGACCCGGCCGCGGACCGGCTCTACGTCCTTTCCACCCTCTTCGGTCTGACCTGGCGTGAGATCCTTCCGCTCTGGCTGACCGTGGCCCTGCTGGCCCGTGAGGCGATGCTGCTGGTCATGGTGTGGATTCTGAGACGTCATGGCTATCCGCCGCCGCAGGTGAACTTCCTCGGCAAGGCCGCGACCTTCAACCTGATGTATGCCTTCCCGTTGCTGCTTCTCAGTGACGGAGAGGGCTTGTTGTCGTCGCTCGCCGCGATTTTCGGATGGGCGTTCGCCGGATGGGGTACAACCCTGTATTGGTGGGCAGGGATCCTCTATGTGGTTCAGGTCCGCCGGCTGGTCAAGGCGGATGCCACGGCCGACTGATCTCGCCGTAGTCCCGAGCCTTCCCCGGGCCTGAGAAGTCGCGGGCGTGAAGTCGGCAAGACCGTCGTCTCTCAAGGAGGACGCTTCCGACATGAAGGCCGTCGTGATGGCCGGGGGCGAAGGAACCCGCCTTCGCCCCATGACCTCGAGCATGCCCAAGCCGCTCCTGCCGGTGGCCAACCGGCCGATCATGGAGCATGTGCTCCGGCTGCTCAAGCGGCACGGGCTCACCGAGACCGTGGTGACCGTGCAGTTCCTCGCCTCCCTCGTGAAGAACTACTTCGGTGACGGCGAGGAACTCGGCATGGAACTCTCCTATGCCAACGAGGAAAAGCCACTCGGCACCGCGGGCAGCGTCAAGAACGCGGAGGACGCGCTCAAGGACGACGCCTTTCTGGTCATCTCCGGCGATGCCCTCACAGATTTCGATCTGACCGACCTGATCCGTTTCCACAAGGAAAAGGGCGCCCTGGTCACGGTCTGTCTCACCCGGGTGCCCAATCCGCTGGAATTCGGGATCACCATCGTCGACGAGGCGGGCAGGGTCGAGCGGTTCCTGGAGAAGCCCACCTGGGGCCAGGTCTTCTCCGACACCGTGAACACCGGCATCTACGTCATGGAGCCGGAGGTCTTCGACTACGTCCGGCCCGATGTGCCCGTCGACTGGTCGGGTGATGTCTTCCCGCAGCTGATGAAGGAGGGCAAGCCCGTCTACGGCTACATCGCCGAGGGCTACTGGGAGGACGTCGGCACGCACGAGAGCTACGTCAAGGCCCAGGCCGACGTGCTCGAGGGCAAGGTCGACGTCGACCTCGACGGCTTCGAGATCTCGCCCGGCGTCTGGGTCGCCGAAGGCGCCGAGGTGCACCCCGACGCCGTCCTGCGCGGCCCGCTCTACATCGGGGACTACGCCAAGGTCGAGGCCGGCGCCGAGATCCGCGAGCACACCGTCGTCGGCTCCAACGTCGTGGTCAAGACCGGTGCCTTTCTGCACCGGGCCGTCGTGCACGACAACGTCTACGTCGGCCAGCAGAGCAATCTGCGCGGCTGTGTCGTCGGCAAGAACACCGACATCATGCGGGCCTCCCGGATCGAGGACGGAGCCGTCATCGGGGACGAGTGCCTCATCGGTGAGGAATCGATTATTCAGGGCAACGTCCGGGTCTATCCCTTCAAGACCATCGAGGCCGGCGCGTTCGTCAACACGTCGGTCATCTGGGAGTCGCGGGGGCAGGCGCATCTCTTCGGCGCGCGCGGCGTCTCCGGCATCCTCAATGTGGAGATCACCCCGGAGCTGGCGGTCCGGCTGGCCGGTGCGTACGCGACCACGCTGAAGAAGGGCGCGACCGTCACCACCGCGCGTGACCACTCCCGTGGCGCGCGGGCGCTCAAGCGCGCGGTGATCTCGGCGCTGCAGGCCAGCGCGATCGACGTACGGGACCTGGAGAACGTACCGCTGCCGGTGGCCCGTCAGCAGACCGCGCGGGGGAGCGCGGGCGGCATCATGATCCGGACCTCACCGGGGGTGCCGGACTCGCTGGACATCCTCTTCCTCGACGAGCGCGGCGCCGACCTCTCCCAGGCCGGCCAGCGCAAGCTGGACCGGGTCTTCGCCCGCCAGGAGTACCGGCGCGCGTTCCCCGGGGAGATCGGCGACCTGTCCTTCCCCTCGAGCGTCTACGACTCCTACACGGGGTCGCTGCTGCGGTCCGTGGACACGACCGGCGTCGCGGAGTCCGGGCTCAAGGTCGTCGTCGACGCCTCGAACGGCAGCGCGGGGCTCGTTCTGCCCAGCCTGCTGGGGCGGCTCGGCGTGGACGCGCTCACCATCAACCCCGGACTCGACGAGGCCCGCCCGACCGAGACGGCCGACGCCCGCCGCTCGGGTCTGGTGCGGCTCGGGGAGATCGTCGCCTCGGCGCGGGCGGCGTTCGGGGTGCGCTTCGACCCGGTGGGCGAGCGGATCTCCCTCGTGGACGAGCGCGGGCGCATCGTCGAGGACGACCGGGCCCTGCTGGTGCTGCTGGATCTGGTCGCCGCCGAGCGGCGCAGCGGACGGGTGGCGCTGCCGGTGACCACGACGCGCATCGCCGAGCAGGTCGCGGCGTACCACGGCACGCAGGTGGAATGGACGACAACGTCGCCCGACGATCTGACCCGGGTCGGCCGGCAGGAGTCGACGATCTTCGGTGGGGACGGGCGCGGCGGGTTCATCGTCCCGGAGTCCAGCAGCGTCTTCGACGGCACGGCCGCCTTCGTACGCCTCATCGGGCTGGTGGCCCGTACGCAGCTCACCCTCAGCCAGATAGACGCGCGCATCCCCAGAGCGCATGTCCTGCGCCGGGACCTGGCGACGCCGTGGGCGGTCAAGGGCCTGGTCATGCGGCATGTCGTGGAGGCGGCGGGGGGCCGGTCCGTCGATACGACGGACGGAGTACGGGTGGTCGAGGCCGACGGGCGGTGGGTGATGGTGCTGCCCGATCCGGCCGAGGCGGTGACGCACCTGTGGGCGGAGGGCCCTGACGACGCCTCCGCGCAGGCGCTGCTGGACGAGTGGGCGGCGGTCGTGGACGGCGCCGGGCGCTGAGCCGCGCGGGGCGTCGTCCTCCCGTGTGCCGGGAGTGTGCCGGATCCGTCCCGGATCCGGCACGCCGGTGGGGCCATTGGGATGCGACGCCCCCGACGTGCGACGATGTGCGGCATGTCGCAGCAGCCCCCCGTTCGGAGCACCTCCTCGCAGCCTCCGCGTCCCGATGCCTCGATGTCGCTGCTGACCAATGTGATGCATCACAGCCTCGACGAGGGATACGCGGAGGCGGCGGCCAGACGGGCCGGGGAAGGAAAGGGACTTCCCACCACCTTGCGGGCGAAGTTGGGCCTGGCCGCGGCCCTGCTGCTGGCGGCCGGGGTGGTGACGCTCGGGGCGGCGCAGGCGCAGATATCGGCACCGACGCTGGCCAAGGAGCGCGAGCAGCTGATCCAGCGGATCGAGGCGGAGACCTCGGCCGCCGACACGCTGCAGCGGAACGTCGACTCCCTGCGTTCCACGGTCGGCAGCAAGCAGCGCGACGCGCTGCGGAAACACGGCGGGGACAAGGCCGAGTTGGTGTCCCTGCTGGCCGGTGCGACCCCGGTGCGGGGGCCCGGGATCAAAGTGGTCGTCGATGATGCCAAGCAGGCGAAATCCGGCGGTGGCGGTCCGCGCGAGAGCAGTGGCTTCGCCGACACCGGGCGCGTCCGTGACCGTGACATGCAGCGCATCGTCAACGGGCTGTGGCAGTCCGGGGCGGAAGCGATCGCGGTCAACGGCCAGCGGCTGACGTCGCTGTCGGCGATCAGGGCCGCGGGGGACGCCATACTGGTCGACAACAGACCTCTGGTGCCGCCGTACACGGTGCTGGCGGTCGGGAACGGGCAGCGGCTGAGCACCGCTTTCCAGGACAGTGCCGACGGGCAGTACCTGCATGTTCTGCAGCAGAACTACGGGGTCCGCGCGAGCATTTCCGCCCAGGACGAGGTCCGGCTGCCGGCCGCCCCGAGTCTGATCGTACGAACCGCAAAGCCAGGGAAGGGCACATCGTGATCGCCGTATTGGGCCTCATCGTGGGAGTCGTGGTCGGACTGGTCGTCCGCCCCGTGGTGCCGACGGCGGTCGAGCCCTACCTTCCCATCGCCGTCGTCGCGGCGCTGGACGCGGTGTTCGGCGGCCTCCGGGCGATGCTGGACGGGATCTTCGACGACAAGGTGTTCGTCGTGTCGTTCCTGTCGAACGTGGTGGTGGCCGCCCTGATCGTCTTCCTGGGCGACAAGCTCGGCGTCGGCGCGCAGCTGTCCACCGGTGTCGTGGTCGTCCTGGGCATCCGTATCTTCTCGAACGCGGCCGCCATCCGGCGGCACATCTTCCGGGCGTGAGACCGATGAGCACTGACGACACGCCGGAGAAGTCCGGAGAGCCGGGCCGGCCCGAGGGGCCGAAGAAGCCGGAGGGGGCCGAGAAGCCGAAGCGGCCCGAGGGGCCGGAGAAGCCTCAGGCGCCCGAGCCGGAACCGCGGCCGGAACCGCGGCCGGAACCCGAAGCGGAACCGGAAGCGGAGCGCGAAGCGGAACCCGCGCCGGGCCCCGACCTCGAGCCCGTCGAGCCGGGGGAGGAGTACGCGGCCCCCACCGCACCGTTGACGGGACGTCAACGGCTGGTGAACGGGCTGTGGCCCCCCAGGCTGACGCGGGCCCAGCTGACCGTGGCGCTGCTGCTGTGCGTGCTCGGCCTCGGCCTGGCCATCCAGGTGCGGTCGACCAGCGACAACAGCGCCCTGCGCGGCGCCCGGCAGGAGGACCTGGTGCGGATCCTCGACGAGCTGGACAACCGCACCAAGCGGCTCGAGGACGAGAAGCGGCGGCTGGAGAACCAGCGGACGGAGCTGGAGAGCAGCTCCAACCAGGCCGCCGAGGCCCGCAAGCAGACCGAGCAGAAGGAGGACCAGCTCGGCGTGCTCGCGGGCACGGTGACCGCCCAGGGGCCGGGCATCGAGCTCACGGTGAGCGACAGCAAGGGCGCGGTCGAGGCCGACAAGCTGCTGGACACCATCCAGGAGCTGCGGGCGGCGGGCGCGGAGGCGATCCAGATCAACGACGTCCGGGTGGTCGCCGACACCTATTTCTCCGGCACCGCCGGAAAGGTGGAGATCGATGGCAAGAAGGTCTCGCAGCCCTATAAGTTCAAGGTCATCGGCAAGTCGCAGGACCTGGAGCCCGCGCTGAACATCCCCGGCGGGATCGTGCAGACTCTGGAGAAGGAGCAGGCCGGAGTCAGCGTCTCCCGGTCTGAGAAGATCATTGTCGACGCCTTGCGCCCGGCGAAGCGGCCTGACTACGCTCGGTCGTCATCGCAGTGAGACGGGCACCCAGGCGGGGCCCAAGGGGAGGGCGGGAGGTTGCGGGGGGTCGGCGCACCAAGTTCGGGGCGCGTGATGGAAACTGTCTGTTGACCACGGACGTTGTAGGGATGTCCAGGTCGGACGGTGTGTGCAGCAAGGGTTTGTCCTGCCCCACGGGCGGGTCTGAAGCGGTCAAGGGGAATCGCCCGTGAAGTTGTTTGCGAAGTTGTTCGGCAAGAGCGCACGCCAGGACGGCGGCAGCGCCCGGCACCGGGCGTCACGCCCGGTGGACGGCAGCGAGGGGGCCCAGGAGGGCCGGCCGCTGTTCCGGGACCAGGTGGACGCGCACGGCGCACCGGGAGGCGACATTCCGGGCGACCAGGGCGCGCCCTCTGTTGACCCTGCCCAGGCGGGGCGCATAGGTTTCGGGGCACCAGCGACCTCAAGTGCGGGTGGAGGGTTTGCCTTGCCGGTATGTACGAGGTGTGGCCACCGGAACGGCGAGGCCAGCCGGTTCTGTTCCAACTGCGGTGCGCCGCTGCGGCCCGGTGCCGTCGCCGAGCGCGCGTCGGAGACGACCTCGACCATCTCCATCTCCGGTCTCGAGGCGTACGACTCCGAGACCACCGGCCAGACGCCGATCCCGGCCCTCTCGCCCGAGGCGCAGGCCGCCGTCGACGCGCTGCCGCTGGGTTCGGCGCTGCTGGTGGTGCGGCGGGGCCCCAACTCGGGCAGCCGCTTCCTGCTGGACGCCGATGTGACGACCGCGGGCCGGCACCCGCAGAGCGACATCTTCCTCGACGACGTCACCGTCTCGCGCCGCCACGTGGAGTTCCGCCGGGAGCAGGACGGCAGCTTCACCGTCACCGACGTCGGCAGCCTCAACGGCACCTACGTCAATCGTGAGCAGATCGACTCGGTCGCGCTGTCCAACGGCGACGAGGTGCAGATCGGCAAGTACCGTCTGGTCTTCTTCGGCGGCCAGCGGGGCATCTGACCCTCGCCCGGACTCCGTCCGGGGGGATCCCCAGGAAGGGCCATGCTGCGAACACCGTCGGGCGGCGCCGGGTCATCCGGTGCCGCCGGTGCGGAAGGCCGGCTGGTGAGCATCGGTACGGTGCTCAACCTGCTGCGCGAGGAGTTCCCCGAGGTCACCATCTCCAAGATCCGGTTCCTGGAGTCGGAGGGCTTGGTCGAGCCGCGGCGCACGCCGTCCGGCTATCGCAAGTTCAGCACGCAGGACGTGGAGCGGCTGGGGTACGTGCTGCGGATGCAGCGCGACCACTACCTTCCGCTCAAGGTCATCCGGGAGCAGCTGGACGCCCTGGCCCGGGGCGAGCGCGTCCAGCTGCCGGCCCCGGCGCAGCCCCGGGACGCCCTGGACCTCGTGGAGGGCCTGGACGGGCCGGGGGCGGCCGACGGGAGCCCCACCGGCCCCGAGGGCCCCACGGCCACCCGTATCGGCCGTGAGGAGCTGCTGGCCACCGCGGGCGTCACCGAGGACGAGCTGGCCGAGTGGGAGTCGTACGGGCTGCTCGTCCCCCATCCGGACGGCGGCTTCGACGCCGATGCCGCGACGGTCGCCCGGCTCGTCGCCGACCTGGGCGGTTTCGGCCTGGAACCGCGGCATCTTCGCGCCATCAAGGCCGCCGCCGACCGCGAGGCGGGCCTTATCGAACAAGTGATTGCTCCGCTGCGCAGGCACCGCAATCCGCAGACCAGAGCGCATGCCGAGGCCACCGCCCGGGAGCTGGCCGGCCTCTCCGTTCGACTGCACGCGGCCCTGGTACGGGCGGCTCTGCGCCCGCACGGGCAGTGAGGCTGACCGGCCCGACTACCCAAACCTGCCGGGCACGGCCTAGGGTTGCTGTGTGAACGAGCTCGATGTCGTGGGCGTCCGGGTGGAAATGCCCTCCAACCAGCCGATCGTGCTCCTGCGGGAAGTGGGAGGCGACCGTTACCTCCCGATCTGGATCGGACCGGGGGAGGCGACGGCGATCGCCTTCGCCCAGCAGGGCATGGCGCCTGCCCGCCCACTGACCCACGACCTGTTCAAGGACGTGCTGGAGGCGGTCGGCCAGCAGCTCGCCGAGGTCCGCATCACGGACCTGCGCGAAGGGGTGTTCTACGCGGAGCTCGTCTTCGCCAGCGGGGTCGAGGTCAGCGCGAGGCCGTCCGACGCCATAGCGCTGGCGCTGCGCACCGGCACGCCGATCTACGGCAGTGACGGGGTGCTGGACGACGCGGGGATCGCCATCCCGGACGAGCAGGAGGACGAGGTGGAGAAGTTCCGCGAGTTCCTCGACCAGATCTCGCCCGAGGACTTCGGCAGCAGCAGCCAGTGAGGCTCCGACCGGCTCGCGGGCGGTGGTGCGCGGCCGGGGCGTGCGCCGGGCGATAGCGGCGCATTCGAGTAGCTTTTCCCGCTACCTGGACACGTAAAACCACTCTCAGGGTGATTATCACTCGGCGTGCCGAGTGTGGCGATCGTTGACGCACCCCGAGCGACTGCCTACCGTCGAGAAGGCAGGTCAAGGACGGAGGTCGGCGTGAGAAGCACGGGCGACGGTACGGCGGTCGGCGGTCCGTATCCGCTGCATGGGGGAATGGTCGAACCAGTGCCCCGCTATTCCGCCACGCCAGCGGTCACCACTCCGCGGGGGCGGGACTCCGAAGGCGAGAGCACCTCGCGAGGTCCGGACACCATCGGATACCGGGGGCCCACCGCCTGCGCGGCGGCGGGCATCACCTACCGGCAGCTGGACTACTGGGCGCGCACGGGGCTCGTCGAGCCCAGCGTGCGACCCGCGTACGGCTCCGGCAGCCAGCGGCTCTACAGCTTCCGGGACGTCGTCGTCCTGAAGATCGTCAAGCGGCTGCTGGACACCGGTGTCTCCCTCCAGAACATCCGCACCGCCGTGCAGCACCTGCGCACGCGCGGCATGGACGATCTGGCGCAGATGACGCTGATGAGCGACGGCGCCACGGTCTACGAGTGCACCTCGCCCGATGAGGTCGTCGACCTCCTCCAGGGCGGTCAGGGCGTCTTCGGGATCGCGGTGGGCGTGGTGTGGCGCGACGTCCAGAGCGCGCTGGCGCAGCTGCACGGCGAGCGCGTGGACACCGGCGAGACCCTGGTCGGCCACAATCCGGCCGACGAGCTGGCCCGCCGCCGCAACCGGGCGGGCTGAACCGCTCGGAACGGCTCGAGAACCACTCGCGCAACGCTCGGGAACCGCTCGAGAACCCTTCGAGGCGCCCCGCCGGCCGCATGGACGCGACCGGTACGGGGCGCTTCGTCGTATTCCGGGCCGCCGCCCGGCCCGTCGATTGTCAGTGGCGTGCGGGAGCATCGTCCTGTGAGAGGAGCGCCGACCATCCTGCACCTGGACATGGACGCCTTCTACGCTTCGGCGGAGCAGGCGGCCAAGCCCAGCCTGCGCGGAAAGCCGGTGGTGGTCGGCGGGCTCGGCCCCCGGGGCGTGGTGGCCACCGCCTCGTACGAGGCCCGGGTCTTCGGCGTCCGCTCGGCCATGGCCACGGCCCAGGCACGCCGGCTGTGCCCCAACGCCGCCTACCTCACCCCGCGGTTCGGCCTCTACCAGCAGATCAGCCACACCGTCATGGAGCTGCTGCGCGAGCTGTCGCCGCTGGTGGAGCCGCTGAGCCTGGACGAGGCGTTCGTCGACCTGGAGGCGGGCGGCGTGGAGCCCTCGTCGGCGGCCGCGCGGGCGGTGGGGGAGCGGTTGCGGCGCGACATCCTGGCGGCCACCGGGCTCACCGGCTCGGTGGGGCTCGCCGGGTCCAAGATGTTCGCGAAGATCGCCTCGGAGGAGGCCAAGCCCGACGGGCTCCTGCTCATCGAGCCCGGCACGGAGCTGGAGATACTCGGCCCCATGTCGGTGCGCACCATTCCCGGCGTCGGCCCCGCCACGGCCGAAACGTTGCGGCGCGCCGGGATCACCACCGTGTCCGAGACCGCCGAGGCGGGCGAGGACGAGCTGGTGCGGCTGCTGGGCAAGGCCCACGGCGCGGGCCTGTACGCGCTGGCCACCGGCCGCGACGACCGGCCCGTCGTCGCCGAGCGGGACGCCAAGTCGGTGTCCGTGGAGGACACCTTCGCCGAGGACCTGACCGACCGCACCCGGGTCCAGCTGGAGCTCGCCCGCCTGGCCGACCGGTGTGTGCGGCGGCTGCGCGCCGCCGGGCGCTCCGGGCGCACGGTCGTCATCAAGGTGCGGCGCTACGACTTCTCCACGCTGACCCGCTCCGAGACCCTGCGCGGCCCCACCGACGACCCGGCGGTGGTCCGGGAGGCGGCGGCCCGGCTGCTCGACGGCGTGGACACCACGGCCGGAGTGCGGCTGCTGGGCGTCGGCGTGTCCGGGCTCGCCGACTACACCCAGGAGGACCTGTTCGCCCAGGCGGCGAGCGAGGCGGCGGCGGAGGCCGCCGAGGGTGAGGCGGAGGAGACGCAGGCAGCGCGCGAGGAGGGCGGGGAGGGCCCGCAGCGATCGCGGCAGTGGCTGCCCGGACTGGACGTCCGGCACGCCGAGTACGGGCCGGGGTGGGTGCAGGGCAGCGGCGTCGGCCGGGTCACCGTCCGCTTCGAGGAGCCCTGGTCGGAGCCCGGCCGGGTGCGGACGTTCGCCGTCGACGACCCCGCGCTGGAGCCGGCCGAGCCGCTGCCGCTGGTGCGGGAGGGCGGCGGGGCCGGCCGTTCCGGGGGCTCGGATCAGTCGTGCCCCGAGGGCGAGCCCGGCCCGGACAGCCTGCCGGGGTCAGGAGGGCCGCCGGAGGGCGGCGGTGCGCCGGGCCCAGCGGGCGGGCCCGGCTCCGGAGGAACGTCCGGCCCCGAGGGCGCGTCCGGCCCCGGCGGCACGCCCCGTTCCGGGGATCGGCCCGGCTCCTCCGGGCCCGGCAGCTCGAGCCCGTAGTGCTGGTACAGCCGCAGCTCCTGCTCGGGGGAGAGGTGCCGGCCCACGCCGAGTTCCGGCGCCTCCTTGATCAGCTTGCGCTCGTAGGGCACGCGCAGCGCGTCGTCCTCGACCCGGCTCGGCACCAGTGGCACGAACGCGTCCCGGCCGAACAGCCCGGTGCGCACCGCCGCCCATTCCGGCTCCCCGGTCGCGTCGTCGAGGTACACCTCGTCCACCGTGCCGATCCGCGCGCCGTCCCGGTCGAAGGCCTTGCGCCCGATCAGGCTCCGGGGGTCGATGTCGCTCTGCACTGTTCCCGCCTCGATTCCTCGCGTCCCTCGCGTGCGGCCCCGTGAACCACGAAAGTGCACAAAACAGGAACCGGCCACTCGGGAGATCCGCCCGGAAAGGTGCGCTGGTAGGCTGACGATTGGCCGCAGACCCCGTGCGGGAGAGTCCTCCTCGAGGCCCGGAAGGGCACCGTCGGAGGCGCCGAAGGAGCAAATCCTCCCCGGAATCTCTCAGGCACCCGGTACCGCACGGACGAGGTCACTCTGGAAAGCAGGGCGGGCCCAGGTCAGGTAGCTCACCGAAGCCCCTCCTCACCGACGGTGAAAGCCGGGATCGTGCGCCGCGGCCCGGTGAAGCTCTCA
Organism: Streptomyces sp. NPDC053048; assembly: GCF_044547045.1. Classification (NCBI taxonomy): domain Bacteria; kingdom Bacillati; phylum Actinomycetota; class Actinomycetes; order Kitasatosporales; family Streptomycetaceae; genus Streptomyces; species Streptomyces sp. NPDC053048. The sequence goes on along the minus strand of NZ_JBITZS010000004.1, from coordinate 638,488 downwards.
GGTTGAGATGACAGAGGGGGAGGCCGTCCGGGTACCCGCGCCGTGGTACCCCTCGCAGGTCGCAATGACCAGGAGGCCTCCGCAGATGACAGCCCACCGCATCGCCCTCTCCGACCTGGAGCGCGGCACTCCCTTCGAGGCCCGCCACATAGGCCCCGACAGCGAGGCCCAGGCCAAGATGCTCGCCCAGGTCGGCTTCGGCTCGCTCGACGAACTCACCGCCGCCGCCGTGCCGGACGTGATCAAGAGCACCGAGGCGCTCGGTCTGCCCGAGGCCCGCACCGAGGCCGAGGTCCTCGCCGAGCTGCGCGCCCTCGCGGACCGCAACGAGGTCCTCGCGCCGATGATCGGCCTCGGCTACCACGGCACCTTCACCCCGCCGGTGATCCTGCGCAACGTCATGGAGAACCCCGCCTGGTACACGGCCTACACGCCCTACCAGCCGGAGATCTCCCAGGGCCGCCTCGAGGCGCTGCTCAACTTCCAGACGGTCGTCGCCGACCTCACCGGGCTGCCCACCTCCGGGGCCTCGCTGCTCGACGAGGGCACCGCCGCCGCCGAGGCCATGGCGCTCTCCCGGCGCGTCGGCAAGGTCAAGGACGGCGTCTTCCTCATCGACGCCGACACCCTGCCGCAGACCGTCGCGGTGATCGAGACCCGTGCCGAGCCCACCGGCGTCGAGGTCGTCGTCGCCGACCTGTCCGCGGGCATCCCCGAGGAGATCGCCGAGCGAGGCGTCTTCGGCGTCCTGCTGCAGTACCCGGGCGCCTCCGGTGCCGTGCGCGACCCGCGTCCCGTCATCGAGCGCGCCCACGAGCTCGGCGCGGTCGTCACCGTCGCCGCCGACCTGCTGGCGCTCACCCTGCTGACCTCGCCCGGCGAGCTCGGCGCGGACATCGCGGTCGGCACCAGCCAGCGCTTCGGCGTGCCCATGGGCTTCGGCGGCCCGCACGCCGGATACATGGCCGTGCGCGAGAAGTTCGCCCGCAGCCTCCCCGGCCGCCTCGTCGGCGTCTCCGTCGACGCCGACGGCAACAAGGCCTACCGGCTGGCCCTGCAGACCCGCGAGCAGCACATCCGCCGCGAGAAGGCCACGAGCAACATCTGCACCGCCCAGGTGCTCCTGGCCGTCATGGCCGGCATGTACGCCGTCTACCACGGCCCCGACGGCCTGGCCGCCATCGCCCGCCGCACCCACCGCTACGCCACCCTCCTCGCCGAGGGCCTGCGGGCCGGCGGCGTCGAGGTCGTGCACGGCGCCTACTTCGACACCCTCACCGCCCGCGTTCCCGGCCGCGCCGCCGAGGTCGTCGCCGGCGCCCGCGAGCGCGGCGTCAACCTCCGGCTCACCGACGCCGACCACGTCGGCATCGCCTGCGACGAGACCACCACCCGGGACCGGCTGGCAGCCGTCTGGGCCGCCTTCGGCGTCACCGCCGACGTCGAGGCGCTCGACGCGACGACGGACGAGGCGCTGCCCGCGGGCCTGCTGCGCACCGACGAGTACCTCACGCACCCGGTCTTCCACCAGCACCGCTCCGAGACGGCGATGCTGCGCTACCTGCGCCGCCTCGCCGACCGGGACTACGCGCTGGACAGGGGCATGATCCCGCTCGGCTCCTGCACCATGAAGCTCAACGCCACCACCGAGATGGAGCCGGTCACCTGGCCCGAGTTCGGGGCGCTGCACCCCTTCGCGCCCGTGGAGCAGGCCGGCGGCTACCTCACCCTCATCACCGAGCTCGAGGAGCGCCTGGCCGAGGTCACCGGCTACGACAAGGTCTCCATCCAGCCCAACGCCGGCTCGCAGGGCGAGCTCGCCGGCCTGCTGGCGGTCCGGGCCTACCACCGGGCCAACGGCGACGAGCAGCGCACCGTCTGCCTCATCCCCTCCTCGGCGCACGGCACCAACGCCGCCAGCGCCGTGATGGCCGGCATGAAGGTCGTCGTCGTCAGGACCGCCGACGACGGCGAGGTCGACGTCGAGGACCTGCGCGCCAAGATCGAGCAGCACCGCGAGCAGCTGGCCGTGCTGATGATCACCTACCCGTCCACGCACGGCGTCTTCGAGGAGCACGTCGCCGACATCTGCGCCGCCGTGCACGACGCGGGCGGCCAGGTCTACGTGGACGGCGCCAACCTCAACGCGCTGGTCGGCCTGGCCCGGCCGGGCCGGTTCGGCGGCGACGTCTCGCACCTGAACCTGCACAAGACCTTCTGCATCCCGCACGGCGGCGGCGGTCCGGGCGTCGGCCCGGTGGCCGTCCGCTCCCACCTCGCCCCCTACCTGCCCAACCACCCGCTGCAGCCCACCGCGGGCCCGGCCACGGGCGTCGGGCCCATCTCGGCCGCGCCGTGGGGGTCCGCCGGCATCCTGCCGATCTCCTGGGCGTACGTACGGCTGATGGGCGGCGAGGGCCTCAAGCGCGCCACCCAGGTCGCCGTGCTGGGCGCCAACTACATCGCCAAGCGCCTCGAGCCGCACTACCCGGTGCTCTACACCGGCCCCGCCGGGCTGGTCGCCCACGAGTGCATCGTGGACCTGCGCCCGCTGACCAAGGCGACCGGCGTGAGCGTGGACGATGTCGCCAAGCGCCTGATCGACTACGGCTTCCACGCGCCGACCATGTCGTTCCCGGTGGCCGGCACGCTGATGATCGAGCCCACGGAGAGCGAGGACCTCGCCGAGCTCGACCGCTTCTGCGAGGCGATGATCGCCATCCGCGCAGAGATCGAGAAGGTCGGCTCGGGCGAGTGGGACAAGGACGACAACCCGCTGCGCAACGCCCCGCACACCGCCGCCTCGGTGGCCGGCGAGTGGGAGCACCCCTACAGCCGTGAGGACGCGGTCTTCCCGGGCGGGGTGTCGGCGGCCGACAAGTACTGGCCGCCGGTGCGCCGTGTCGACGGCGCCTACGGCGACCGCAACCTGGTCTGCTCCTGCCCGCCGCTGGACGAGTACGACGGCTGAGGCAGCGGGCCCGGACACGGGTCGGGGCCGGTTCGGCGTTCGCGCCGGGCCGGCCCCTTCGTGCTCTGATCCTTCATATGGTGGTGCGGTGCTAGGCGGCGGTCACCACGTGGTCCGTGCCGAGCGCCCGGTGCGGGGCGATGATCTGCCCGTCCGGCAGCAGCTCGCCGGTGTCCTCGAAGCAGAGGACGCCGTTGCACAGCAGGCTCCATCCCTGCTCCGGGTAGGTCGCCACGAGGTGGGCGGCCTCCCGGTCGGTGGAGTCGGCTGACGGGCACGTGGGCTGGTGCTGGCACATGGAAGGGATCTTTCGCTCTGATGTGGTGGCTGTCCTGCGGCTCGATGCGGTGGTCATGCCGCCCCCCGTAATGAATCGTCGTCGGTCCCAGTGTTGCCCTACGGCCGTGATTCCGCAGGGATTTCACCGTGACGCTCCTCACTCGAGGATGACGCATCACCCATGCGGGCGGTTGCCCCCAACTCCCCGGTCCCTTTGGGGGGTTCGGCATGGCCGTGACGGGCTAGTCCGGTGGGGTGAGGGTGGGGACAGCGGTGCGCCCCGCGACCCCCTTCGACTCCGGGGGCGCGGGGCGCGTGATCGCGGGCGGCGGCCTCAGGCGGTCGCCTGGAGCTGTGGACCGGGGGTCAGCCGGAGGGTGAGCACCGGCAGCAGGTCGGTGACCCGGTGGGGGCGGTGCGCGGCGATGCCCGGTGGCGCTGGGGCGAGCGGGACCAGAAGGTCGCCCGGGGTGAAGAGTTCCGACGTGGCGTCGGCGGTGATGTCGGCGTGCAGCCAGAGGGTGAGCATGTAGAGCTCGGGGACCGACAGCAGCCGGGGCTGGTACGGCGTCGTCATGGCCTCGGCCTGGCGCAGGGCCTGTTCGGTGGAGGCCAGGTAGGGCCCCTCGAAGAAGTGGGAGAAGGTCCAGCCGTCGGGGGTCGGCATGGCCTCGCCGGCGGCCACCGCCCGCCCGTCCTCCGTGATCAGGAAGCGCCAGCCGGACAGCCGGGTGCGCGGTGCCCCGCCGCGCGTGGTCACCCGCTCCAGCACATGGACGGGCAGCGGGAGTTCGGGGGTGAGCGGGGTGCGGGCGGACCGCAGCGACGGGGTGCGGGCCTCGCGGACGGCGGTGGGGGAGCCGAGGGCCGTGAGGATGCTGCGGAGGGCAGGCGCGGGCGCAGGGGGGACATGCAGCGGCATGGTGGGTCGCCTCTCGCTTGGGAGACACACGGTGGAGCTGGGCAGGTGCGACGACGCTGTCGGCGTGCGGATCGGGGTCAGAGGGGGGCCGGACCGACTCCAGGGGGCGCCTACTCTCTGCCTCATTCCGGAGTTTATACGACACGTGTTCACACGGTGTTTCACCTAGCTGTCGCCGGCATTTCGGGCAAGGGGAAATCAGGGCCCGTTCCACGGGTGATTTCGGTGTTTTTGCGGCCTCTTTGTGCGGATGGCCCCGGCATATCGCCCGTATACGGTAGGCCGGATCTCGTCGGTGTTTATCACCAGCGCATTGCGCCGTACCCGGGTGCTTCCGTCATGCCTGCGGAATGTGCCGGAGTGCGCTCGGGGAGAGCCTACCGGGTACGCGGCCGCCGCGAGGCGTTATGGATCGTCTCCTCTGGGCATCATCGACCGTGACAAGGCGCCGGTGCCATGGGCGACCCGGTTGGGGAGGGAGGCTCGAATGGGTGAGAAGGTCGCGGCCATGGGGTTCGACCTCGCCGACCGCCGGCGATACCGGGACAAGCTCCGGCAGTGCCTGGAAGGTCTGGCGAGACTGCTGGAGGAGAAGCGATTCGACCGCCCCCGGAACCTCATGGGACTGGAGATCGAGCTGAATCTCGCGGGGGCCGACGGTATGCCGAGCATGGTGAATGCCGAGGTGCTGGAGCGTATCGCAAGCCGTGATTTCCAGACCGAACTCGGGCGCTTCAACCTGGAAGTGAACATCGTCCCGCACCGTCTGTCGGGACGGGTTCTCGACCAGCTCGCGGAGGAGCTGCGCACCGGTTTGTCATATGCCGACCGCAGGGCCATGGAGGTCGATTCCGGAATCGTCATGATCGGCATCCTGCCGACGCTCACCAGCGCCGACCTGGTCTCCGCCAACCTCTCCGTCGCCGACCGCTACTTCCTCCTCAACGACCAGGTCGTGGCCGCCCGCGGCGAGGAATTCACCATCGACATCGACGGCGTCGAGCGCCTGACCTGCACGGCCCGGTCCATCACCCCCGAGGCCGCCTGCACCTCCGTCCAGTTGCACCTGCAGGTCACGCCCGGCCGGTTCGCCGCCGTGTGGAACGCCGCGCAGGCCGTCGCCGCGGCGCAGATAGCAGTCGGCGCCAACTCGCCGTTCCTCTTCGGGCGCGAGCTGTGGCGCGAGTCCAGGCCCCCGCTGTTCGTCCAGTCCACCGACACCCGGCCACCCGAGCTGCAGGTCCAGGGCGTGCGGCCGCGCACCTGGTTCGGGGAGCGCTGGATCACCTCGGCCTACGAGCTGTTCGAGGAGAACCTGCGCTACTTCCCGCCCCTGCTGCCCATCTCCGCCGACGAGGACCCGCTGCGCGTGGTCGAGGACGGCGGGGTGCCCTGGCTGCACGAGCTCACGCTGCACAACGGCACGGTCTACCGCTGGAACCGCCCCGTCTACGGGGTCGCCGACGGCGTCCCCCACCTGCGGGTGGAGAACCGCGTGCTGCCCGCCGGCCCCACCGTCACCGACGTCATCGCCAACACCGCGTTCTACTACGGCCTGGTCAGGGCGCTGGCCGAGGAGTCCCGGCCGGTGTGGACCCGACTGCCGTTCGATGTCGCCGCCGACAACTTCGACGTCGCCTGCCGGCACGGCATCGACGCCGTCCTGCGCTGGCCCAGGCCGGGCCGGGGCGCCACCCCCGCGCGCGTGCCCGCCGTACGGCTGGTGCTCGAGGAACTGCTCCCGCTGGCCGCCGCCGGGCTGGACGCCTGGGGCGTGGAGCCCGCCGACCGCGACCACTACCTCGGCGTCATCGAGGGGCGCTGCCGGCGCCGTGTCAACGGGGCGTCCTGGCAGGCCGCCACCTACCACCGGGCGCGGGAGCGCGGCTCGGGGCGCGAGGACGCCCTGGCCGCCACCACGCGCCGCTACTGCGAGCTGATGCGCACCGGCGAGCCCGTGCACACCTGGCCGGTCGGCATCGGCTGACACCGCCGCGCACCCCCTGTTCGTACCGGCGCCACCTCGTCGGGCAAGCTGTGACGATCGTGAAGGCAGCCGGACGGGAGGCACAGTGCGGCAGGACGCTCCAGACGGGGACGCGGACGCCCGGACCCAGGCGCCCGGCGGGCCGCCGGGCGGCGACGGGCTGTCCCGGCGGACGCTGCGCGCGGAACTGCTGATCGTCCTCGCGCTGTCGCTCGGGGCCAGCGCCGTGTCGTCGCTGATCAGCTTCGTGGGCTCGCTGACCCGCCCCGGCGGGCTCAAGGACCAGGCCGCCACCCTCAACGCCTCGCACGCCCCCGGCCGGCCCTGGCTCGATCTCGCCTGGCAGCTCTTCGGGATCGCGACCGCGCTGGTGCCCGTCCTCCTGGTGGCCCACCTGCTCACCCGTGAGGGGACGGGCCTGCGCGTCATCGGCTTCGACCGCGGGCAGCCCGGCCGCGACCTCGCCCGCGGCACCGGCCTGGCCGCCGCCATCGGCGGCTCCGGGCTGCTGTTCTACCTGGCCGTACGGGCCTCGGGCGGCAACCTGACGGTGGTTCCGGAGAACCTGCCCGAGGTGTGGTGGAAGCTTCCCGTCCTGATCGCCTCCGCCGCGCAGAACGCGGTGCTGGAGGAGGTCGTGGTCGTCGGCTACCTGCTGCGCAGGCTCGACCGGCTGGGCTGGACGCCGGCGGCCGCGCTCGCCGCGAGCGCCGCGCTGCGTGGCTCGTACCACCTGTACCAGGGCATCGGCGGCCTGATCGGCAACATGGTGATGGGCGTGGTCTTCGTCCTGCTCTACCGGCGGTGGGGGCGGGTCGGACCGCTGGTCGCCGCGCACGCGCTCATCGACATCGTGGCGTTCGTCGGGTACGCGCTGCTCGCGGGCAAGGTGGCCTGGCTCCCGACGGCCTGACCGGCCCTCGGGCCGGACACGCCCCGGGGCGTGTCCGATGGGTCGGTAGGGGCTCTAGGCGAGCAGTTCGCCGTCGATGACGGTCACGGCCGAGCCCGTCAGCAGTGTCCGCTCGCCGCGCAGCGCGGTGCGGACCAGGCCGGTGCGGGCGGAGGCCTGCAGGCCGGTGAGGTCGTCGCGGCCCAGGCGGGCGGACCAGAAGGGGGCCAGCGCGGTGTGCGCGCTGCCGGTGACGGGGTCCTCGTCGACGCCCACGTTGGGGAAGAAGCAGCGGGAGACGTAGTCGTACCCGCGGGCCGGGTCCTCGGCGGGCGCGGTGGCGATGATGCCGCGGCGCGAGTGCCGGGCCAGCGCCGGGATGTCGGGGGTCAGGGCCCGCACGGTCTTCTCGTCGGCCAGTTCGACCAGCAGGTCGCCGACGTGCGGGCTGGTGTCGTGGACGCCGAGCGGGGTGGCGCCGAGGGCGGCGGCCACGCCGTCGGGGACGGCGGTGGGGGTGAGCTCCGAGGTGGGGAAGTCCAGGGTGATCGAACCGTCCTGATGGGCGGTCGCCGTCAGCATGCCGCAGCGGGCGGCGAAGCGCACGGTTCCGGTGGCCAGGCCCGTGGTGTGCAGGACGTGCGCCGTGGCGAGCGTGGCGTGGCCGCACATGTCGACCTCGGCGGTGGGGGTGAACCAGCGCAGCGCCCAGTCGGCGCCGCCGGGGCTCGCGGGGAGCGGGTGGGCGAAGGCCGTCTCCGAGAGGTTGACCTCGGCGGCGATCCGCTGCAGGCGGTCGTCGTCGGGGAAGTCGCCGGAGTCGAAGAGCAGGACCCCCGCGGGGTTGCCGGCGAAGGGGCGGTCGGTGAAGGCGTCGACGATGCGGATCCTCATGGCGGGAGCGTAGGGGCGCACGCAGTCCACCGGCCATGGCCAATCGCCAGGAATTGGACCGACCCGTGGACGCCGGGGCGTCGTGCCGCCGCGTTCCTTGACGGGGTGCCAGGGCCTGGCAGACTCCGGAACCGCAGACTCCGGAAGTGAGGAAACGGAGCCCGGTCATGGCCCATGGACGCTGCTGGCGCAGTGCCGCCGGTCCCCGCCTGGGGCCTGCGGCCGGTCTCCGCTGGAGGCGCGTGGCTGGTCCCCGCTGGAGGCGGGCGGTCGGCTGGAGGCGCGCCGCCGGCGCGCTCGCGGCTGCTGCCGTCTGCTGCGCGTCCCTCGCCGTGCTCCCGGCGGGGCGGGGCGGCGGCGAGCCGCGCTACCGCGATGCCCGCGCCGGCACGGACGAGCGGGTGCGCGACCTGCTGGGCCGGATGACGCTCGAGGAGAAGACCGGGCAGATGGCTCAGATCGCCGTGGTCCGGCTCCAGGGCGACTGCCGCGAGAGCGGCGGCGAGCTCCGCGACGCCTGCCTGCGGACCGTGCTGGCCGACCACGCGGTCGGCTCGGTGCTCTCCGGCGGCGGCATGGGCCCACCCGTGAACACCCCCCGCGACTGGGCCGGCATGGTCAACGCCGTCCAGAAGTACGCCTTGGACCACAGCCGGTTGCGCATCCCCGTGCTGTACGGGGTCGACGCCGTGCACGGGCACAACAACGTCCTCGGCGCGACCGTCCTGCCCCACCAGATCGGTCTTGCCGCGGCCTGGGATCCGGCGCTCGTGCGCGACTGTGCCGTCGCCACGGCCCGCGCGGTGGCGGCCACCGGCATCGACTGGAACTTCGCGCCCGTCGCCGACCTGGCCCGTGACCGGCGCTGGGGGCGCTACTATGAGACGTTCGGTGAGGACCCGGTGCTCGCCGGCGCCCTGGCCGCCGCGGCCGTGCGCGGGACCGAGGACGCGCGCGGCGCCAAGAAGGTGGCGGCCACCGTCAAGCACCTCGGTGGCTACTCCGAACCGTCCAACGGCCACGACCGGGTGCCCGCCGACGTCTCTCCCCGCTACCTCCAGGACACCCTGCTCGCCCCCTACCGCACGGCCGTCGAGGCCGGGGCGAGGACCGTGATGGCCAACTCCGGTGCCGTCAACGGCGTGCCCGCCACCGCGTCCCGCTTCCTCCTGACGGAGGTCCTGCGCAAGCGGTGGGGGTTCACCGGGGTCACCGTCAGCGACTGGCAGGACGTCCGCGCGCTGTGGACGAAGTACAAGGTGGCGCGGGACTACCCGCACGCGATCGCCCTCGCGGTCAACGCGGGCGTCGACATGGCGATGGAGCCCTACGAGGCCCGCGAGTTCACCGAGGGCCTGCGCACAGCGGTACGTGACGGGCTGGTCTCCCGGCAGCGGATCGACGAGGCCGCCGGGCGCGTGCTGCGCCTGAAGTTCGACCTCGGGCTGTTCGAGCGGCCCTTCGCCGACGCCGACCGGGCGGACGCCGCCGTCCTGGGGGCCGGCCGGGAGACGGCCCGCCGGGCGGCCGCCGCCTCGCAGGTACTGCTGCGTGCCGACGGGGGCGTACTGCCGATCGCGCCGTCCGCGAAGAAGGTGGTCGTCGCCGGGCCGTACGCGGACGACATCGCCGCGCAGACCGGCGGCTGGACCGTCGGCTGGCACCGGATTCCCGACGGCGTTCGGGTGCCCGGTACGACCGTGCTCGCCGGGGCCGTGGCCGCCGCGCCCGCGGGCACCCGGATCGTGCGGGCCCGCACCGCCGCCGACGCCGTGCGCGAGGCCCGTACCGCCGATGTGACCGTGGTGGTCGTCGGCGAACGGCCGGCCGCGGAGGGAGAGGCCGACAGTCCGCGGCCGGAGCTCTCGCGGGACCAGCAGGACCTGGTGAAGGCCCTGAAGGCTGGTGGTCGGCCGGTGGTGGTCGTGGTCATCGCCGGACGGCCCCTCGTGCTGGGCGACGCGGAGGGCACCCAAGGGCTGCTGATGTCCTGGCTGCCCGGCACCGAGGGCGGTCACGCCGTCGCCGACGTGCTGTTCGGCAGGGTGAACCCCGGAGGGCGGCTTCCGGCGTCCTGGCCCCGCCGGACCGGCAACGAACCGCTGTACTACCAGCAGTTGCCGGGCACCAACGCGGGAGCGGAATCCGCGCACGACGTCCTCCACGACTTCGGCGACGGCCTGTCCTACACCACCTACCGCGTCGACGCGATCGCCCTCGGCGCCGCCTCCGTGCGGGCGGGGCAGGACGTGCCGGTGACCGTCGGGGTGAGCAACACCGGGCGGCGCGACGGTGAACTGGTGGTGCCGGTGTACGTGTCCCGGCCGGTGAGCGAGGTCCTGGCCCCGCCGCGCAGACTGGTGGCCTTCACCAAGGTGCGCCTGAGGGCGGGAGAGTCGCGGACGGTGCGGCTCACCGTCCCGGCCGGGGTGCTCGCGGTGACACCGGGCGACATCGATGGGACGGGTATGCCGCGCGTCGAGCGCGGGGCGTACACGTTCAGTGCCGGAGCAGCCGGCGTGGGCGGAGGCGCCGGAGCGCGGGCGGTCGTACTGGAGGTCACCTAGGGCGCACGGGCGCGAGCGCGCGCCCCTGAGACGGAATCCGGCCGCCCTCCTCCTCAGGGATGACGCGAAGGACCGATTGCCCAACCCCTGTCGGATGCGCGAATGCAACCCTCCGGGGATGCTCTCATCACATGGGACTGATGGGGTGGGAGGGTGCAAAGCCGTACACCAGCTGACACCGGATGGTCCGAGGCCGTGAACGAGATCCCGCTGAGCACGGAACTGGCCTCGGCGCTCTCGGGCGCCCGCAGACGCGCCGCACGCGACGGTGAACGCCAGGTCGACACCGCCCACCTGCTGCACACCCTGCTCGAGGCCGACCCCGAGACCCGCCGCGCCTTCCCCGGCGGCCCCACCCAGGTCGCCCGGCTGCTCGGCTACCTCGTCCAGCGCACCATCGGCTACGGGCTGCGCTGGAGCGGCACCGTCGAGGACTCCGGCGCCCTGCCCGCCCTGGCCGGCGGAGCGGTGCCCGGCTGGTCGCCCGCCGCCGCCGGGGCGATGCGCGAGGCACGCGCGCGTGCCCGCGAGCGCGACGCCGCCCGCGTCGAGGGCCTGGACCTGCTCGCCGCGCTGGTGCGCGACCCCCGCTGCCGGGCCGTCGACGTGCTGCGCCGGGCCCGCGTCGACACCGCACTGCTCGCCACCGCACCGGCGGCGGGCGCCCGTTCGCAGTGCCGTTGATCACGTACAGACCCGTCGGGGGATGACGGTCCTGTCGGCTGCTGCCATGATGCGGCGATGCAAGCGTCTCGAGGAAAAAGCGTGGGTCTGGGCCTCGCCCTGGCGTCCGCGCTCGCGTTCGGTGGATCGGGTGTCGCGGCCAAGCCGCTGATCGAAGCGGGGCTGGATCCCCTCCATGTGGTGTGGCTGAGGGTGGCCGGCGCGGCCCTGGTGCTGCTGCCCGTCGCCTGGCGCCACCGCGCGCTCGTGACGCGCAAGCCGGCGCTGCTCGCCGGGTTCGGCCTGCTGGCCGTCGCGGGCGTGCAGGCCTGCTACTTCGCCGCGATATCCCGGATCCCCGTGGGCGTCGCCCTGCTCGTCGAGTACCTCGGCCCCGCGCTGCTGCTCGGCTGGGTGCGCTTCGTCCAGCGGCGGCCGGTGAGCCGGGCCGCCGCCGTGGGCGTGGCCCTCGCCGTGGCCGGCCTGGCCTGCGTGGTGGAGGTGTGGGCCGGGCTCGGCTTCGACGCCCTGGGCCTGCTGCTCGCCCTGGGCGCGGCCTGCTGCCAGGTCGGCTACTTCCTGCTGGCCGACCACGGCAGCGACGGCGAGGACCCCGCCGACCCGATCGGCGTCATCGCCTACGGCCTCCTCGTGGGCGCCCTGCTCCTGACCGTCCTGGCGCGCCCGTGGGGCATGGACTGGGCGGTGCTCGCGGGCGGCGCCGGCCTGAACGGCGTCGAGGTGCCCGCCGTCGTGCTGCTCGGCTGGGTCGTGCTCGTCGCGACGGTGGCCGCCTACCTCACCGGCGTGCTGGCCGTGCGCCGTCTCTCGCCTCAGGTGGCCGGTGTCGTCGCCTGCCTGGAGGCCGTCGTCGCCACTGTGCTGGCCTGGGTGCTGCTGGGCGAGCACCTGTCGGGGCCGCAGATCGCGGGCGGGACGATGGTGCTGATCGGTGCCCTCGTCGCGCAGACCTCGACGCCCAAGGCGGGCTCGTCGCAGCCGGTGGCCGGGGGAGACGGGACGGGGCGCGACGAGGTAGGCGAAAGGGAGTTGTCCGCCGACACCCGTCCGGCCTAGTCTGCCGATCATGCCGATGACTGTTCTGCCGCCTCCCGCCGCCTAGCGCGGGCGGCCGCCACCCGGAGGACCGGGCCGCGGAGGACATCCGAGAGGACCTCCCCGGCTGATCGCCGCTGCCCGCAGACGGATCACACGATCATTCACGTCTTCCGCGGGAGAACAGTTCATGCACGACTCCGCTCTTTCGGCCTGCCCTGACTCGGGCGGCCACACCGCCGGCTCCAGGGGTTCCGCCACCGTTGCCGCGCCGGCTTCGCCGCTGCGGTCCGGTGCCGCCTCGCGTCTTTCCGTCGGACGCGGCCTGGTCTGCGTCACCGTCGCGGCCGTCGCCTGGGGCACGGCCGGTGCCACCGCCGCGCTCGCCTTCGGCACCAGCGGACTGGGCCCCCTCGCACTCACCTTCTGGCGCATGGCCGGCGGCCTCGTCCTGCTGCTGGCGGTACGGGCCGTACTGCCGCGTCGTCCGGCCCGGACGCGGCCCTGCGAGCCGGTGCGGCGCCGGGCGGGCCGGGTGCTGGTCACCGGGCTCGGTCTGACCGTCTTCCAGGCCGCCTACTTCGGCGCGGTCGACGGGACGGGAACGGCCGTCGGCACCGTCGTCACCCAGGGCGCCGCGCCCGTGCTGGTGGCGCTGGCCGGCCGGCTGCTGCTGGGCGAACGCCTGGGCACGGGCGGCGTGGTGGCCGTGACCGGGGCGCTCGCCGGGCTCGCGGTGCTCATGCTGGGCGGTGCCGGTTCGGGCACGGTGCGTCCGATGGGTGTGGCCATGGGGCTGCTGTCGGCGGCCGGCTACGCCGTGCTCACCGTGTACGGACGGTTCCTGGGCCGCGAGGGTCGCGACAGGGACGCGTTCAGCACGACGCTGACGTCCTTCGCCGTGGGGACGGCAGCGCTACTGCCCCTGGCGGCCGCCGAGGGCCTGTGGCCGCGGACGGACGAACTCCCCGCCACCCTGGGGCTGCTGGCGTATCTGGTGGTGGTGCCGACGGCACTGTCCTACGGCCTGTTCTTCGCGGGCCTGACCGTGGTGCGGGGCACCACGGTCACGGTGATCACCCTGCTGGAGCCGGTGACGGCGGCGGTCGTCGCGGTCGTGCTGCTCGGTGAGCGGCTGACCGCGACGACCGTGCTGGGTACGGCCGTCCTGCTGGCGGCGGTCGCCGTACTGGCCGTCACGGAGGCCCGGGGTACGCCGGCCCCCGCGACGGCGCCGGTGGGTCCCGCCGGATCCCCGGACGGGGCCGGTGCCGCTCAGCTGCCGGCGAGGCCGGTGAGGTAGGCCGGCACGGGGATGCCCGGGGCGAGGTCGTCCGCCGGGACCGGGGCGCCGTAGGTGGTGGTCACGGGGACGACACCGCTCCAGTAGGGCAGGGCCAGGTCCTCGGCGTCGTCGCTGGGGCCGCCCACGCGGGTCTTGGCCGAGACCTCGTCGAGGTCGAGGCACAGCACGGCCGTCGCGGCCAGCTCCTTCGCCGACGCGGGGCGGGAGTCGGCCGCGCGGCCGGGCACGACCTGGTCCACCAGCGCGTCGAGGGCGGCGGTCAGCTCGGCCTTGTCGGTGACCCGGCGGGCGGTGCCGTGCACCACCACGGAGCGGTAGTTGAGGGAGTGGTGGAACGCGGAACGGGCCAGGACCAGGCCGTCGACGTGGGTGACCGTGACGCACACGGCGATCCCCGCGTCCCCCGCCTCGCCCGCGGCGCGCAGCGGGCGCGAGCCGGTCGAGCCGTGCACGTACAGGCGCTCGCCGATCCGCCCGTAGAGCGTGGGCAGGACGACGGGGGCGCCGTCGCGGACGAATCCGAGGTGGCAGACATACCCCGCGTCGAGTATCGCGTGGACGCTCTCGCGGTCGTAGGAGGCGCGTTCGCGGGCGCGGGTGGGGACGGTGCGCTCGGTGGGGGCGTACTGCCCGGCCACGGAAGGCTGCTCGACGGCCGTGGAAGAAGCCATTGCGTTCTCCATTGCACTAGTGCATAGTGTTGTTTGTGCTAGGAGAGTATCGGATCGAGGGTCGTCGCGCAGCGGAGATTTCCGCGAGCGTGGAACGAGCGGTCGGCGAGGGCATGCTGGCCCCCGGTGAACTGCTGCCGCCCCTGCGCGAGTTGGCGGTCGAGCTGGGCGTCAATCCCAACACCGTCGCGGCCGCCTACCGCACCCTGCGCGACCGCGGAGTGATCGAGACGGCGGGACGGCGGGGGAGCCGGGTGCGGCAGCGCCCGGCCAGCACGCCCCGCGAACTGCTGCGCGTCGAGGCGCCCGAAGGGGGCCGGGACGTCGCGAGCGGCAATCCCGATCCGGCGCTGCTGCCCCCGCTGGACGAGGCGCTCGCCGCTGCCGCCCGCAAGGCCCGGCGTGGGCCCGTGCTGTACGGGGCCCCGGCTGTGGACACCGAGCTGGAGCGGCTGGCCCGTGCCGCCTTCACGGAGGAGGGTGTACCCGACGGGCCCATCGCGCTCACCTCCGGCGCGCTGGACGGCATCGAGCGGGTGCTGAGCGCGCATCTGCGTCCCGGGGACGCCGTGGCCGTCGAGGATCCGGGCTGGGGCAGTCTGCTGGATCTGATCCCCGCGCTCGGGCTGCGGGCCGTGCCCGTCGCCGTCGACGACGACGGCCCCCTGCCGGAGGACGCCGACCGGGCGCTGCGCGAGGGCGCGCGGGCGCTGGTCGTCACCGACCGGGCGCAGAACCCCACGGGAGCCGCCATCGGCGAGGCGCGCGCGCGTGAGCTGCGCGCCGTGCTCGCCGGCCACCCCCAGGTCCTGCTCGTCGAGGACGACCACGGTCACGGCATCGTCGACCTGCCCCTGCGCCCCCTGGCCGGGGTCACCACGCACTGGGCGCTGGTGCGTTCCGTCGCCAAGGCCTACGGGCCCGACCTGCGCCTCGCGGTGCTCACGGGCGACGCGGTGACCGTGGACCGGGTACTGGGGCGGCAGCGCCTGGGGCAGGGATGGGTGAGCCATGTGCTGCAGGACGCCGTGCTGCACCTGTGGCGGAGCGGGGCCGTCGACCCGGTGGCGGTGGCGGCCTCGTACTCGCGGCGCCGGGACGCCCTGGTGGGGGCGCTGCGGGAGCGGGGGATCGCCGCGCACGGCCGCAGCGGGATGAATGTGTGGCTGCCGGTGCCGGACGAGACGGGGGCGGTGGCACGGCTGTTGCGGGCGGGCTGGGCCGTGGCGCCGGGGGCGCGCTTCCGGCTCGCCTCGCCGCCGGGGGTGCGGCTGACCGTCTCGTCACTGTCCATGGACGAGATAGGGACGGTCGCGGACGCGCTGGCGTCCGCGACCGTCCCGGTGCCCTCGGGGCGTTACGACTGAGTGGCCCCGGCCCGGGGGCTGCCCGGCCTGGTGGTGTCGGGCCGGGTGGTGTCCGGCCTGGGGTTGCCGGGCCGCACGCCCTCGGCGGTGGCCGGCTTCGACCCGGCTGCGGTACGCGAGGCCTTCGGGCCGCCGCCCCGGCTCTGGGTGAGCGCGGCGCCGGCCAGGACGATCACCGCCCCTACCGGGGTGTTCCAGGTGAGGTCCTCGCCCAGGAGGCTGACGCCCGCCGTGGCCGCGATGACCGGGATGAAGTACGTCGTCATGGTGGCCGTCGTCGGCCCGACCTCGGCCACCAGCGCGTACTGCATCAGGAAGGCGAGGCCCGTGCCCAGGGCACCCAGCGCCAGGACGGCCAGCAGCGGCACGACGGGGAAGGAGGTCGGCAGCGGGCTGAACAGCGGTGCGGCCACGGCGAGCTGGGCGGTGCCCAGCAGCAGCTGGGTGCCGGACTTCGCCAGGTGCGAGTCCTCGGTGTCCGACAGCGTGCGCCGGACGTAGATCCAGCCGACGGCGTAGCTGGCCGAGGCGATCAGCGCCATCAGAGTGCCCTCGGGGTCCTGCCCGGAGAACCCCTGCCAGGCGCCGAGCACAATGAGGACACCGATGAAGCCCAGCCCCAGTCCGGCGAAGCGGCGCCGCGTCGGCCGGTCCTCGGAGAGCGCCACCAGGGAGAGCACCATGCCCCACAGCGGAGTGGTGGCATTGCAGATGCCGGCCAGCGTGCTGGAGATGGTCAGCTCGGCATAGGCGAAGAGCGTGAACGGCAGCGCGTTGCACAGGAAGGCCGCGACGGCCAGGTGTGCCCACGTGCGGCCCCCGCGCGGCAGCCGCTGCCGGGTGACCAGCAGCATCACCAGCAGGACGGCCGCACCGAAGAACATCCGGCCGAAGGAGACGTACGGCGGTGCGTAGCCGTCGTTGCCGACCTTGATGAACAGGAAGCTGAAGCCCCAGATGAGGGAGAGGACACCGAAACGGATCCGCCAGTCGACGGCGGATCCGGGGGAGTTGGGACGGGAGGTGGCAGGGGTGCGCATGATGACTACGATGCGCGTGCATACGCATTAGAACAAGCAAATAAAATTACGCACCATCCCGTAGCATCGCTTACATGTTGAACCTGGAGCGCCTGCGCACCCTCAACGCCGTCGCCCGCCACGGCTCGGTCAGCGCCGCGGCCGGCGGGCTGCACGTGACGACCTCGGCCGTCTCCCAGCAACTGGCCAAGCTGGAGAGGGAGACCGGCCAGCAGCTGCTCGCCAAGAACGGCCGCGGAGTGCGCCTCACGGACGCCGGACGGCTGCTCGCCGAGCACGCCTCGCGCATCCTCTCCCAGGTGGAGCTGGCCCAGGCCGACCTCGAGGCCCAGCAGGGCCGGGCCGTCGGCGAGCTCCTGGTCGGCGCCTTCCCCACCGCCGCCCGCGGCCTGTTCCCCGCCGCCCTCGCCACGCTGCGCGACGCCCACCCGCAACTGCGCGCCCGGTTGGAGGAGATGGAGCAGGACGAGGCCGTGCCCCGCGTGGTGCGCGGCGACATCGACCTCGCCGTCGTCCTCGACTGGTACAACAAGCCGCTGCCCGTCCCGGACGAGCTGTCCAAGGCGCCCCTGCTGGACGACCCCGTCGACGTCGCCGTCCCCGCCGGCCACCCCCTCGCGGACCGGGAGCATGTGGCGCTGGAGGACTTCGCGGACGACGAGTGGATCTCCTGGCCCAAGGGCGAGTTCTGCCACGACTGGCTGATGCTCACGCTGCGCGGCAAGGGCGTCGAGCCCCGCATCTCGCACATGGCCGAGGAGCACCACACCCAGCTGGCGCTGGTCGCCGCCGGACTGGGCATCGCCGTCGCGCCACGGCTGGGGCGGGGCCCGGTGCCGGAAGGGGTGCGCGTCGTGCCCGTACGGCACACCATGTGCCGCCACGTATACGCGATCTGGCGCACGGACGCGGGCCGCAGGCCCTCGATCCGCGCCGCGGTCGACGCGCTGCGCGCGGCCGGCGCGGCGGTCGCGGGTGCGGCCGTCGCCGGTACGGAACGGGCGGTCTAGCCGGCGCCCTGGTCCGTGCCCCGGCCGCCCGCTCCCGGGAAGCCCGCGGCCGTCTTCCGGAAGTCCCACGAGACCACTCGCTCCGGCTCCAGCCGCAGCCAGGCGTGCCGGCCGTCGTGCGGCATGCTCTCCAGGGCGAAGTACTTGGCGGCGAACAGCCGCTCCACCGCCTCGAGCTCCGGGCACGCCCCACCCACGCGCGGCGCCTCGCCGACCGGCACGGCCGGGCCCGACAGCTCGGCCCCGCGCAACTCCCCGTACACGTGACCGTCGTCGATCACGACCGCCGCACGCGGGTCGCGCCGCAGGTCGCTCCACCGCCGGCTGCGGACGAGGGAGTACATCCACAGTGCCGTTCCGTCCCACACGAACCACAACGGGCCGGCGTGCGGGCGCCCGCCGGGGCCGGTCGTCGCCACCCGGCAGACGCGCTGCCCGGCGAGGAAGGCGTCCAGTTCCCGCGGCGTCATCATGATGCGGCGACCCCGCCGCTGCGTGCCGGTCATGGCGCACCCCTCCCGCTGTAGCCGACCGATGTAGCTGACTAGGCGTCAGAAAGCATGGGCCCTCTTCCCCCGCCGCGCAATGCCAGCTAGCCTCACGCCCACCATGGCGCCGCAGGACCAGCCGGCCGAGGAGTTCGACCCGGCGACCACCGTGCTGCTGACCGTCGAGTGCCAGCGCGGCGTCGTCGGCCCCGACAGCGCCCTGCCCGAGCTCGCCGCCGTCGCCCGCGCCTCCGGCGCCCTCGTCAACGTCGCACGGCTCGTCGCCGGGGCCCACCAAGCCGGCGTCCAGGTCATGCACGCCATCGCCGAGCGCCGCCCCGACGGCCGCGGCGCGGGCCGCAACGCCCACCTCTTCCGCGCCGCCGAACGCCTGCCCGTCCAGCAGCTGACCGGCACCCTGGCCGTGCGGGTCGCCGACCCCATCCCGGTCGGGGACGGCGACCTGGTCGTACGGCGGCTGCACGGCCTCTCACCGCTGGCCGGCACCGGGGTGGACGCCCTGCTGCGCAACCTCGGTTGCCGCACCCTGGTCGTCACCGGCGTCTCGGCCAACGTGGCGATCCCGAACACGGTCTTCGACGCCGTCAACCTCGGCTACACGGCCGTCGTCCCCTCCGACGCCATCGCCGGAGTGCCCGCCGACTACACGGCGGCCATGGTCCGCCACACCCTCTCCCTCGTGGCCACCCTCACCACGACCGACTCCCTGCTGCGCGCCTGGCGCGGGCGGAGGCGGCCGCGGCGGGAGGGCTGAGGGCCCGGCACGGTCGGCCGGGCAGGCAGGCAGGGCGCGGCGGACCTGGCGCCCGGGATCAGCCCAGGGTGAGCGAGTCCCCGTTCACCGACACCTGCCGCGCCGCGAGCGGCTTCTGGGCCGGGCCGCCACGTACGCTGCCGTCGGCCACGGAGAACCGGCTCTTGTGGCACAGACAGTTGATGGTCCCGTCCGACACCTCCTTCACCAGGCAGCCCTGGTGCGTGCACACCGCCGAGAACGCCTTGAACTCACCCTTCGACGGCTGGGTGACCACCACCTTCTGCTCCGCGAAGACCTTGCCGCCGCCCTCCGGGATGTCCGACGTCCTGGCCAGGGCCGCCCCGGCCCCCGTCCGGGCGTCCTTGCCGGCCGGCTCCTTCCCCGCGGAGCCCTCCGGCTTCTCGCCGGAGCCGGAGCCGGAGCCAGAACCGGAGTTGGAATCACCGGATCCGCCGCACGCGGCGAGCAGCGCGGCGAGTCCGGCGACCCCGGCCGTCGCGACGACGGTGCGGCGGGTCGTGCCGGACGGAGAGGCCGAGGAGGGGGCGGAGGAGGGGGCCGAAGAGGAGGCCGACGGGGAGGCTGTGGAACGGGTCATGATCGATCCTTTGCTGTATCCGGTGGGGTTCAGCTGGGTCGACACCTCATACGGACCGGCGGCCCTCGGCGTTCAACCGCCGCGCGACTCCTGCCCCGGATCCGGTGGTTCACCCCGCCATCAGGGCGGCCATGGGAATGAGCAGGATCGCGGTGATGTGGCACAACGCGCCCGCGTGGACGCAGCGGTGCTTGACGGTGGCGATGCGGGCGACGGCGCCGAGTTCGTCGATCAGGGGGGTGAGGGGATCCCGGGCGGTGTCGGCGAGTGCCTGGCGCAGCGCGCGGGCGTCGGGTGCCCGGCGGATGTCGGCGAAGTAGGCGAGCGGGTGTCCTTGCCGCCACGGGCTGCGCAGACGGCGGGGGATGATGGCGGCGAGCAGGAGGAGCAGGGCGGCGGCCCAGGCCGCGCACCCGGTCCACCACAGTGCTTGGGCGGGGGCGGACAGGGCGACGGGGTGCCAGGGGCGGCCGACGAGCACGGTGACGGTGATGCCGGCGGACGCGGCCGCCACGGTGAGGAGGGCGGCCGCCTTGGTATCGGCCTGGCCGATCTCCTTCCGGGTCTCCGCCAGGAGCCGGAGTGCGAGGTCGGTGGTGATGTCGGTCGGCGGGGAGGGCGGGGCCGCCGGGGGGCGGACTGCTGTCATGGGGGCTGCCTAGGGGGTGAGGAGACGGGCGTCGTCGGGCCGGCCCGAGGCGGCGGCGGTCTCCTGTACGAGGAGACGCAGCCTTTCGCTGTCGTCGTGATCGACCGTGAGCTCGGGCAACAGCCGCTCCGCCAGGTAGCGGCGTGAGGGCTCGTGTGTCCTGGCGCTTGCCAGCCAGGTGTGCAGCAACTCCCGGACGTCGTCGGCACTGTCCGGGGCGTTCAGCGCTTCGGCCCACAGATCGCGGACCTGGTCGCGGGTCCGTCGCGGTACACCGGGCCGGTCGTCGGCCAGGAGGGCGAGGAGGGAGACGCCCAGCAGCGTGTCCTTGTCGGTGTCGGTGTCGGCATCGGTGTCGGCGGCGTGGTTGGCACGCAGGAACAGCGTGAGGCCCAGGCGTTGCCACCGTGCCTCGTCTTCCCCACCTTCCTCGCTCTCCTCGTCGGCTTCGCCGGTGCCGAACACCCAGGAGTGCAGGTGCTGGGTCACCGTCCGGACGGCGGTCGCGTCACCGACCTCGGCGATCCACCACAACGCGTCGCCGCACTCGCCGAGCAGGTCCAGCCCGTCGTCCTCGCCCTCGTCCTCGCCCTCGCCCTCGTCCTGGTCCTCGTCCTCGTCCTCGGCTCCGGCCGTGGGGTCCGGCATGGCTCGCAGCGCGTTCTCGATGACGGTCAGCGCCTCGACGGGCGCGCGGGCGCCGAGCGTGTCGGTGCGGGTGCTGTAGGCGTGGACCGCCGTCCAGCACAGCTCCGGCTCCGGGCCGTCGCTCCAGTCGGCGAGCACCTCGTGCACGTCGTCGGCCGACGCGCCGTACTCCGCCAGGTGGCTCATCGCCGTGGCGGCGATGCGGCGGGCCGACTCGTTCGGGGACATCGCCCACACGGCCAGCAGGTCGTCCGGGACGCCGGGGAAGTCCACCAGGCCGAGCAGCATCGCCCCCTCCGCCAGGGCGTCCCCCGCCGGCAGGACCAGACTCGGCGGGACCGGGCTGTCCTCGTCGTCGTGCGCCAGCGAATCCAGCCACTCGGTCAACGGACCACGGGTCTCGGGATGCTGCCACCAGACCTGCCCCAGCACGTGCAGGCGGTCGTCCTCGTCGTGCATGCGGACCACCGGCCGCTCGGCGCCGTCGAACCGTGTCCCGGCGGGCTCCGCCAGGAAGGCATGCGCCAGCCCCAGCAGCCTGCTCATCCGGTCGGGGTCGAACACCGGGTGCCCGACAGGCGCGCCGGGTCGCTCGACGGCGTACAACCCTTCCGCGAGCCGGTCACCGCACTGGATCAGCAGCGGATACGGCGCGGGGCCCAGGACCGCGAGGGCGATCAGGAACGCCTTGTCCCACAACGCGACATCCGGATCGCCCAGGGCGGACGCGACCCGGCGCCGGTCGGCCTCGGTGTCGAAGTGCTCCAGCTCCGCCTCCGACACCGCGCCACGCCGGTAGTCGGCCAGGAGCCGGGCGTACGCGGGGCATTCGCGTGGCACCGGGGGCGAGGCCAGGAAGCGGTGGGTCGCCTCCAGATCCATCAGCTCCGTGCCGAAGGCGCGGTAGTCGTCGTCGCCGAGCAGCGACTCGAGGTGCCGGGCGAGCACGTCGCGCGGCGGAGCCGGCTCCCAGTCCACCGGCTCCACGCCGCCGAGCCGGACGTTGTGGTCGACGACGAGGACGAGGTACTGCTCGTTCTCGAGCAGCCGGGACGCCGTCGTCTCCAGAGCGCCACGGGTCAGCACGCGGCCTTGTGACGCGACGGGCAGGATGAAGCCGCCCGTCCGGGATTGCCGGTCGGGGATCCTCTCCGGTTCCGTCGTCTCGGCCAGCCGGTACACATCGGTGCCGGCCACCTCGGCGAGCATCCTGGCAGCGGCGGTGGAGCGGCCGGTTCCGGGCTGTCCGCGCAGCACCACGTAACGCTGCGCGAGCAGTTGCTCGAGCGCCGTCCCGTGGTGCGGACCGGGTACGTACACGCGCCGCAGCTGCTCCAGCCGGTCCACGGGCACCCGGCCCGCCTGCGGCAGCGCGGAGCCGGCGGGCGCGTAGTAGTGGTGATGCTGTGCCGCGGCGTGGAAGTTGTTGGTCAGCGTGCCGACATGGCCACCGCTGACCTGGGCTCCCTTGACCTTGTGCGACGGGTCTCCGGGGCCGGCCACGGCCCGCTGCCGTCTGCGCTGCGCCAGGGAACGACGCCCCGGGTTCTGCTGTCGGTCCATGCTGTGGTCTCCTGCGGCCTCTGTCTCCTCTGTACCCTCTGTCTCCTCAGCCGTTGAAGTTGTTGGTGAGGGTGTCGACGTGGCCGCCGCTGACCTGGGCTCCCTTGACGTTGACCACGCCCGCGCCGCCCGGCGCCGCCGGGTCCGTCCGTGGCGACGTTCTCGCGGGCCGGGCGCCCGCATCCGGTGCCGCCTCGGACGGTCCGGACCCCTGCCCCCGTCTCTCCGGTGCGTAGAGCCAGCCGGTCAGCACCCGGCTGCCGTTCTTGGCCGGGACGACGACCTGTCCGAACGCCTCCCGGTCGATGCCCTTGTGCCCCGGCCACACCGCGTCGTCGTACACGGTCTCCGAGACGCACAGGACGAAGTCGGTCCCCGGTCCGGCCCCGCGCAGGGACGATCTGAGCGGGTCGCTGTCGAGCAGCCGGAAGGCCGAGTTGAGGGCGGAGCCGACCACATCGTTCTCGTCCTCGACGACCGTGCCCCGGTGCAGCACGGTCCGCAGCCGGACGGGGGCGCCGTGGCCGTGGTTCTGCCGGCGGTGGGCCAGCTCCTCGGGCAGCGTGATCAGTAACTGCCGTAACAGCGCGGGCAGCCGGACGGCCGGGTCCACCAGGACGAACAGCCCGTCACCCCGGTACTCCGTGCGGCACTCGGCCTCATCGGCGCCCGACTGCTCGAGCAGTGCGCCCACGACCTCGTACAAGGTCTGCCGGATCGCCTGCTGACCGGCGTCGTGATGGCGCTGCGAGTCCTCGATGTCGAACAGGAGCATGGTCCGCCGGGCCGGTACGCCCATCATCAAACAACCTCCGTGACGCAAAGCCGCCGTGCTTGGCCAGGGTGAAAGGCCCATGGGAGCGGGCCGGTTGGTGCTGAACTCGCGTTCGGTACTTGTGTTCGGTTCAGGATGCCGGACGGCAGGCCCCGAAGACCATGACGGATGGCGTGTTCGATCCACTGATATGTGATCGATTCCGGGGGAGGATCGGCGGGGAGCGGCCGCCGCCGAACGGACCGGTCCCTTCGCGCATCGCACCGGGAGCACGGCAAACGGAGGGACAGATGGAGCGCACCTTCACCGACCGGCACGCCTACGTCGACCGGCTCGACGAGCAGGCCCGTCGGCGACTGCTCGCGATGGGAACGGCCAGAACCTACGAATCCGGCGACGTGTTGCTCCACGAGGACGACACCTCCCGCCACGTCCTCCTCGTCCGCGAGGGCTACCTGAAGATCACCCTCTCCGCCGGCAACGGACGGAGGATCCTGCTGGCCCTGCGCGGCCCCGGCAGCGTCGTCGGGGAACTCGCCGCCATCGACGGCCGTCCCCGCCTGGCCCGCGTCACCGCCGCCGACGCGGTACGAGCGGTGTCCATCCCCGCCGACGACTTCGTGTGCTACCTGCGGGACACCCCGGGCGCCGCCCTCGCCCTGCTCGGCACGGTCGCCGACCGGCTGCGTACCTCCGACCACCGCCGACTGGACGCGGCCGCCCACACCGTCCAACGGCGCCTGGCCCTGCTCCTGCTCGATCTCAGCCCGGATCACCGCGAGGTCTCACCGGTCCGTCCGATCCCGCTCTCCCAGTCCGAACTCGCCGACCACCTCGGCACCTCCCTGCGTTCCGTCGCCCGCGCCCTGGAGCGACTGCGTGCCGACGGCGCCGTGGCCACCCGGCGCCGCGGCATCACGGTCCTGTCGCGTGAAGCCCTGACGGATGCCGCATACGACGACGGCGATCCCCATCGCCCCTTCCGGCCGTCCCGGCCGTCACGACTGTCCCGACCGCGAACGCGCCACTTGTCGTAGTGGCCCCTGTCCTCCCACCGGCACGCTGCGAATGCGCCGGTGCCACGGCATCGCACCAACGGCGCACGCAACACCCCGAACCCCAGCCACAGGCCCTGCCTGTGCGGACGATGGAGGACAGCATGAAGCGAACCGGAAGGCAGCGCGCGGTTCTCGCGCTGGCAGCACTGGCACTGGCGGGCTCCACGGTCGCCACCACGGCAGCCACCGCTTCCGCCGCGCCCTCGGCGGAGACGACGATCAGCCGCACGACCGCCGCCCCGCCGAGGGCCGACGACATGGCCCTCCCCGCCAATTCGTCGCTCTACCGCGGCGGCTACATGAGAGCGAACAACACCAAGATCATCCTCCAGGACGACGGAAACCTGGTGCTCTACTGCGGGAGCTCGGCGATGTGGCAGGCGTCCAACGCCTGGCCCAACGGCCACCGGGCGACCATGCAGGGCGACGGGAACTTCGTCGTCTACGACGCCGGTGGCCGTGCCCTCTGGGCATCCGGCACCGCCGGCAACCCGGGTGCCTACCTCCAGGTCCAGAGCGACGGCAACCTGGTGATCTACCGCCCCGGCGGTCAGCCGATCTGGGCCACCGACACCGGCGGCCGCTGCTCCTGAGGCCCACCATGACGAGCGCCCTGTGCACGCGGGAGTGCACAGGGCGTCTCCATGTCCTGGGGTGTCACGTTCGGTGCTCGTCGGCCCATCGGTCACCCCTGGGTCAACTCCTCACCCACGGTCACGCTCGGTTACTATCCCGGGGAGCCCTGTTTGGAGTGGATCATGAATTGCAACGCAATCGAGCCGGGGAGCGTCGGAGCATGCTGAGGGAGGCCACTGCCACCCGCTACGTCACGCCCTTGCGTGAGGGCGGCTCGCTTCCCGGCATCGTCGAAGCCGACGATCTGGGCACCTACGTCATGAAATTCACCGGCGCCGGTCAGGGCCGCAAGACCCTCGTGGCCGAGGTGATCTGCGGGCAGCTGGGGCGCCGGCTCGGACTGCGCGTGCCGGAGCTGGCCGCCCTCGAGCTGGACCCGGTCATCGGCCGGGGCGAGCCCGACCCCGAGGTGCAGTCGCTGCTCAAGGCCAGCGGCGGGCTCAACCTCGGCATGGACTTCCTTCCCGGAGCCCTCGGTTTCGACCCGCTCGCCTTCGAGACCGACCCCGCCGAGGCCGGGCGCGTGGTGTGGTTCGACGCCCTGATCAACAACGTCGACCGGTCCTGGCGCAATCCCAACCTGCTGGTCTGGCACGGCCGGATGTGGCTCATCGACCACGGCGCCACCATGATCTGGCACCACAACTGGCCGAGCGCGGCCGCCGCGGCCGGCAAGCCGTACGACGCCTCCGACCATGTGCTCGCCACCTTCGCCCCCGACATCGCCGGCGCGGCCGCCGAGCTCGCCCCCAAGGTCACCGAGGATCTGCTTGCCGAGGCAGCCGCCGACGTGCCCGACGAGTGGCTCGTGGACGAG
Source organism: Streptomyces sp. NPDC053048 (assembly GCF_044547045.1). Taxonomy (NCBI): domain Bacteria; kingdom Bacillati; phylum Actinomycetota; class Actinomycetes; order Kitasatosporales; family Streptomycetaceae; genus Streptomyces; species Streptomyces sp. NPDC053048. The sequence goes on along the minus strand of NZ_JBITZS010000004.1, from coordinate 612,853 downwards.
CCGGGCTTCGACAGCCCGGACGCCCTGCGCCGGGCGTACGTCGAGGTGCTCCTCGAACGCGCCGCCGTCATCGGCGACCGCATCACCGTCGGCGAGCGCACCGCCGACAAACCCTCGCAGGCGCCGGAGTGGGTGCGTGTCAGGCTGAACGGAAAGGCCCCGCAGTGACCCGGCACAACGGACGCGACGTCTTCGAGTACGCGCTGCTGCGCGTCGTCCCCCGCGTCGAGCGCGGTGAGCAGATCAACGCCGGGATCGTCGTCTACTGCCAGGCGAAGTCCTACGTGGCGGCCCGCGTCCACCTGGACGAGGCCCGGCTGCTGGCCCTCGACCCGGCGGCGGACGTCGCCGGCGTACGGGCCGCCCTGCACGCCGTCGAGGGTGTCTGCGCGGGCGGCGAGCGCGCCGGCCAGGCCGCCTGCGACGACGCCGGGCGGCGCTTCCGCTGGCTGATCGCGCCGCGCAGCACGGTCGTCCAGCCCGGACCGGTGCACACCGGGCTGACCGCCGATCCCGAGGGCGAGTCGGAACGCCTCCTCGACCTGCTGGTGAGGTGAGCGGCGGGAGGCGTTGACAGCGGGTGGCGCGGCTTCTAGCGTCTGATCGTCGGACGCTACTAAGCGGTTGCTCACCTGCTGCTTCCCCGCGGCGGGGAGCCGCCTTCCAGGTGAGGAGAACCCGCATGTCCACCACCGAGCAGCGCGTGGCCCTTGTCACGGGCGCGGCCCGCGGCATCGGCGCCGCGACCGCCGTGCGCCTGGCCGCGGAGGGCCGCGCGGTCGCCGTGCTCGACCTCGACGAGGCGGCCTGCGCCGACACCGTCGAGAAGATCACGGCGGCCGGGGGCCGGGCGCTGGCCGTCGGCTGCGACGTCTCCGACTCCGCCCAGGTGGACGCCGCCGTCGCCCGCGTCGCGGCCGAGCTGGGCCCGCCGGTCATCCTCGTCAACAACGCGGGCGTGCTCCGCGACAACCTGCTGTTCAAGATGAGCGACGCCGACTGGGACACCGTCATGAACGTCCACCTGCGCGGTTCGTTCCTGACGTCCCGTGCCTGCCAGAAGCACATGGTGGACGCCGGCTTCGGCCGCATCGTCAACCTCTCCAGCAGCTCGGCCCTCGGCAACCGCGGCCAGGCCAACTACGCCGCCGCCAAGGCCGGCCTGCAGGGCTTCACCAAGACCCTCGCCAAGGAGCTCGGCAAGTTCGGCATCACCGCCAACTCCGTCGCCCCCGGCTTCATCGCCACCGAGATGACCGCCGCCACCGCCGAGCGGGTCGGCATGGGCTTCGAGGAGTTCAAGGCCGCCGCGGCCACCCAGATCCCGGTCCAGCGCGTCGGTGAACCCGAGGACATCGCCCACGCCGTCGCCTTCTTCACCGGCGACCTGGCCGGCTACGTCTCCGGCCAGGTCCTGTACGTGGCCGGCGGCCCGCTCAACTGACGGAAAGGGGCAAGGACACATGAACGCTCAGGAGCAGGAGCTCACCGGAAGAGTCGCCCTCGTCACCGGCGCCAGCCGCGGCATCGGCTACGGGATCGCCGAGGCCCTGGTGGCCCGCGGCGCGCGGGTCGTCATCACCGGCCGCAACGAGGACGCCCTCAAGGAGGCCGTCGAACGGCTCGGTGCCGACCGGGCGGTCGGCGTGGCGGGCAAGGCGCACGACGAGGCCCATCAGGCCGTGGCCGTCGAGCGCGCCATGGAGGCCTTCGGCCGCGTGGACCACCTCGTCAACAACGCCGGGACGAACCCGGTCTTCGGCCCCATCGCCGACCTCGACCTGGCGGTGGCTCGCAAGGTCTTCGAGACCAACGTCGTCTCGGCGCTCGGCTTCGCCCAGCGCACCTGGCACGCCTGGCAGAAGGACAACGGCGGGTCGATCCTCAACATCGCCTCCATCGCCGGGGTCACCGCCTCGCCCTTCATCGGCGCGTACGGCATGAGCAAGGCCGCCATGGTCAACCTCACCCTCCAGCTCGCCCACGAGTTCGCGCCCGGGGTGCGGGTCAACGCGATCGCCCCGGCCGTGGTGAAGACCAAGTTCGCCGCTGCCATCTACGAGGGCCGGGAACAGGAGGCCGCGGCCGCCTACCCGCTCGGCCGGCTGGGCGTGCCGGAGGACATCGGGGGCGCGGCGGCGTTCCTGCTGTCCGACGCCGCCGGGTGGATCACGGGGCAGACCCTCGTCGTGGACGGCGGGATCTTCCTCAACGCCGGGGTCTGAGGACCGGGCGAGGGCGTTGTCAGTGGTCGCCGGTAAGTTCTCCTCCCGAGAACGGAACGAACCCGGAGGTTGCCACGTGACCGTCACCGACATGCTGCCCGAGTCCTGGCGCGCTGTCCTCGGCGAGGAGCTGGAGAAGCCCTACTTCAAGGAGCTCACCGACTTCGTCGAGGACGAGCGGACGAAGGCGCCGGTGTACCCGCCGCGCGGGGAGGTCTTCGCGGCCCTGGAGGCCACCCCCTTCGAGCGGGTGAAGGTCCTCATCCTCGGCCAGGACCCGTACCACGGCGCCGGCCAGGGACACGGCCTGTGCTTCTCGGTCCGCCCCGGCGTCAAGACGCCGCCCTCGCTGCGCAACATCTACAAGGAGATGCGCGAGGAGCTCGGCTACGACGTCCCCGACAACGGCTACCTGATGCCGTGGGCCGAGCAGGGCGTCCTGCTGCTCAACGCGGTCCTCACGGTCCGCGGCGGCGAGCCCAACTCCCACAAGGGCAAGGGCTGGGAGAAGTTCACCGATGCGGTCATCCGCGCCGTGGCCACCCGGCCGGACCCGGCGGTCTTCGTGCTCTGGGGCAACTACGCGCAGAAGAAGCTGCCCCTCATCGACGAGGAGCGCCACGTCGTGGTCAAGGGTGCCCACCCGTCGCCCCTGTCGGCGAAGAGGTTCTTCGGCAGCCGCCCCTTCACGCAGATCAACGAGGCGGTCGCGGGCCAGGGTCACGAGCCGATCGACTGGCGGCTCCCGGACCTCGCCGACGTCGCGATCTGACCTGGACTGCCATCTGATTCGGCTCGCCGGTTGACCGGCCGCGGCGCGTGCTCCGGTGGGGGCGGGGCGCGCGGGCGGTCGGTCCTCATCGGCGGTTCAGTGGTCGTCGGCGCTCAGCGGTCGTAGACCTGGTGGCAGATCCGCGACGCGTCCCCGTGCTTCTCCCACTTGCCATAGGTGTCGCCCATGGCGCAGACGTTACGGCCGTTGCGGCCGCGCGGTGCCGGGGCGGCCGGTACGGGCGCCTCCTGGCGAGAGGCCTCCTGGCGGGGGGCCTCGTGGCGCGGTGCCTCGCGGCGTTCCTCCGGCGCGGGCCGGGGTTCGACGCGCCGGGACTTGGGCGGCGGCGCCTGGCGCTGCGGCGCGGGCTCCGCCGGCGCCTCCCGGGCAGCGGGGGCGGCGGCCGAGGCGGGTGGGGGAGCGGCCTGGCGGGGGGAGCCGGGGCGTTCGGGGCGCCGGGCAGGCCCGTCGCGTTCCGGGACCTCGCCCGGCTCGAGGGGGGTCCTGCCGTCGGGCCCGGCCGGGTCGCGGTCGGGGTACCAGGGGGGATCCCACGGCCGGATCGGGTCCGGATCCGTCGAAGGATCCCGGGTCAGGGCCGGTGAGGGCGTCACCGGGGCCACGGCCCGGCCGCGCGCCGGGTGGTCCCCGATGGTGACCAGGGACTCGCGGGCGGGGCCGGGACCTGCCTCGGGGGCGGCGGGGCGCGCGAGGTGGTGCGGGCCGGAACGGTCGGCGGACGGGGAGACGGACACACAGCCGACGGCGGCCGACATCGCCACCGCCACCAGGACCGCCGCTGCGGGCATTCGGTGCACCCGCCCAACCCTGGTAGCCGACACGGCCGGTTGTGAACACCTCGAGGGGGTGATGCGGGATCATCCCCCTTGCCGCGCGCTGCCGTTCACGCCGTCGCCCCCGATCCGCGCCCTGGGCGCGGTCCGAGCATGCTCCGCAACAACTCGCCGACTCCTGCGCGCAGTTCTTCCTCGTCCGGGACCTCGGCGTGGTATTGCCCGGCGGCACACGAGAACATCATCCCCTCGTACCACGCGATCAGGGACAGTGCGTGTCGCTGCGGCGCGGCCGACCCCGCCGCCGTCATCAGCGCGACGAGCGGATCGCGGAAGCCCCGCCCCGCCGCGTCGTAGATCTCCCGCAGTTCGGGCCGCCGTGTGGCCTCCAGCGCCAGCTCGTAGCGGGCCAGCAGGAGGTCCCGGTGCCCGGTCAGCGAGCGGTGCAGCGCGAGCGCGAGCGCACCGGTCATGGCGTCCAGTCCGTCTGCCGGGTCCGGCATCTTCCGGAGCCCCAGCATCTGCGCCTCGCGCGCCACCAGTCGTTGTACCGCCGCCTCGAGGAGTGCGGCGCGGGTGCGTGCGTGGTTGGACGTCGAGCCCTGCGGCAGCCCCGCGGCCTCGTCCACGGCGCGGTGGGTCAGCCCCCGCATCCCGCGCTCGGCGAGCAGGGCGAGAGCGGTGTCGGCGATGAGCTCGGGGCGGGAGGTGCGGGCGGGGCGTTCCTGGGGCATGGGCCCAACCTAGTCGATCCACTACAGCCGTAGTAGCCTGACACTACGCCTGTAGTGACGAGGAGGAGTCATGGAACAGCCCCGTGCCGTGGTGATCGGTGCCGGAATCGGAGGGCTCACCGCCGCGGTCGCCCTGCACCGCAGGGGCTGGCACGTCACCGTGCTCGAGCGCGCGGCGAGCCTCGAACCCGTCGGCGCGGGCATATCCCTCGCCCCCAACGCCCAGCGCGCCCTCGACGTCATCGGCCTCGGCGACGACGTCCGCGCGCTGGTCGCCTGGCAGGGTGACGCCGGCGTGCGGGTACCGAGCGGCCGCTGGCTCACCCGTATCAACAGCGCAGCGGCGGCCCGGCGCTTCGGCGGCTCCATGGTCCTCCTGCACCGCGCCACGCTCGTCGCTCTCCTCGCGTCCCACCTGCCCGAGCAGGCCGTGCGCACCGGCATCGCCGCCACGCCGGCCGATCCCGGCGCGTCCGGCCGTCCCGCCAGGATCACCACGCCCGACGGCGACATCGAAGCCGACCTCGTCGTCGCGGCCGACGGCATCAACTCGGCCGCCCGTCGCGTCCTCTTCCCCGCCCACCCGGGCCCCGTGTACAGCGGCTTCACCACCTGGCGGGTCGTCGTCCCCGCCCTCGAGCGCCCCTTCGCACCGCACGAGACCTGGGGCCGCGGCCGGCTGTGGGGCACCCAGCCCATGAAGGACGGACGGATCTACGCCTACGCCTCGGCCACTGTCCCCGCCGGCAGCCGGGCGCCCGACGACGAGAAGGCCGAACTGCTGCGCCTCTTCGGCACCTGGCACCACCCGGTTCCCGGCATCCTCGCCGCCGTCGAGCCCGAGGACGTCCTGCGCAACGACGTCCACTTCATGGCCGAACCACTGCCCGCCTACCACCGCGGGCGCACCGCCCTCATCGGCGACGCCGCCCACGCCATGACCCCCAACCTCGGGCAGGGCGGCAACCAGGCCATCGAGGACGCCATCGTCCTCGCCCATCACGCGGACCCCGGCCGGACGGACCTCGCGCCCGCGCTGGCCGCCTACACCCGCGACCGGCTGCCCCGCACCATGACGGTCGTACGCCGCTCGGCCGGCGCCGCCCGCGCCGCCATGCTCGCCGGCGCCCCCGCGACCGTCCTGCGCAACACCGCGCTGACCGCCGTCAGCCGCCTCGCCCCGCAACTGATGCTGCGCGGCTTCGACGGCATCGCCGACTGGCGGCCACCCGTGCGCACGTATGCTGCCTAGGCAGACAGCGACGGGCGTGACAGGGGAGGCACCAGTGAAGGTCGGTTGCATCGGGCTCGGCGACATCGCGCAGAAGGCGTACCTGCCCGTGCTCACCGCCCGGCCGGGCCTCGAGCTCCACCTGCAGACGCGCACGCCGGCCACCCTGCACCGGGTGGCGGACACCCACCACGTGCCCGGCGACCGGCGCCACACCGACCTCGACTCCCTGCTCGCGGCCGGGCTCGACGCGGCGTTCGTCCACGCCCCCACCGACACCCACCCCGCGATCGTCACCCGCCTCCTGGAGGCGGGCGTGCCGGTCTACGTCGACAAGCCGCTCGCCTACACCCTGAGCGAGAGCGAGCGGCTGGTCCGCCTGGCCCGGGAACGCGAGGTGTCCCTGGCCGTCGGCTTCAACCGCCGCTACGCGCCCGGGTACGCCCAGTGCCTGGACCACCCGCGCGACCTGATCCTGATGCAGAAGAACCGCGTCGGCCTCGCCGAGGACGCCCGCACCCTCGTCCTCGACGACTTCATCCACGTCGTCGACACCCTGCGCTTCCTCGCGCCGGGCCCCGCCGACCACATCGACGTACGGGCGAAGGTGCGCGACGGCCTCGTCCACCACGTGGTCCTGCAGCTCTCCGGCGACGGCTTCACCGCCATCGGCACCATGAACCGCATGAGCGGCTCCACCGAGGAGATCCTCGAGGTCTCCGGACAGGACACCAAGCGCCAGGTCCTCAACCTCGCCGAGGTGATCGACCACAAGGGTCAGCCGACCGTCCGCCGCCGCGGCGACTGGGTCCCGGTGGCCCGTCAGCGGGGCATCGAGCAGGTCGCGACCGCCTTCCTCGACGCGGTCCGGGAGGGCCGTACCCTCGACGCCGAGGACGCGCTGCGTACCCACGAGCTGTGCGAACGGATCGTCACTCTCGTTCAGCAGCAGGCTGCTTGACGGACGACTTCCCGGCGGACCGCCGCCACATCCCGCGCAGGCCCTCGGCGGAGCAGTAGACCAGCAGGATCGCCGGCGCGGCGTACAGCGCCCAGTCGCCGGTGCGCACGTACGGGCTCGTGCCGCGCGCCAGCGGGACCTCGTGGACCGCGGCCGCGCTGCTGTCCGTGCCCAACTGCCCGCCGGTCGTCCGGCCGCGCGCGTCCACGACGGTGCTCACCCCGGTCAGCGTGGCGTGCACCATGGGCCGCCAGGTCTCGGCCGCCCGCAGCGCGGCCAGCGAGGCGTGCTGCTCCGGGGCCCAGCTGTGCTGGAACGTCGACGTCGCCGACTGGGCGACCAGCAACTGGGCCCCGTCCCGCACCAGTCGCCGGCTCATGTCGGGGAACGCCGACTCGAAGCACACCAGCGGACCGATCCGCAGCCCGCCGCTCGCCTCCGGCAGCCGCATCACCACCGGCCTGTCGCCGCGCCTGCGGTCCTCGGCCGCCGCCTTGCCCACGGAGGTGACCCAGCCCAGGAGCGAGCGCGCCGGGACGTACTCGCCGAAGGGCACCAGCCGCATCTTGTCGTAGCGTTCGCCGGTCGGGCCGCCCGGCCCGACCAGCACCGAGCTCTTGAAGATGCCGGGCCGGTCCGACCGGCGGGCGTCCACATTGACCAGCAGGTCCGCGCCGACCGTACGGGACAGCGTGGCCAGCCGCGCCCGCAGGTCGGGCCGGTGCTCCAGGTCCTGGCCCACGCTGCTCTCGCCCCAGACCACCAGGTCCAGCCGCTGCCCGGCCAGCTGCCGGGTGAGCTCCTCCTCGCGGTCGAAGCGCCGCTGCGGGCTCCCGGGCCCCTCGATCACGCCCGGCTGGACGACCGCGACGCGCGCCGTGCCCGCCGGCCCGGGTACGGGCGCCCACGCCCAGACCCAGCCGATCACCACTCCGCAGCCGAGCAGGCCCCCCAGGGCGGTCCGGCGGGCCCGGGGTGCCGAAATCAGCGCGGCCAGCGCCACGTTGACGGCCACCAGCCAGAAGCCGACCAGCCACACCCCGCCCACCGATGCCAGCCGCAGCGCCGGGGCCACCTGCCACTGCCCGGCACCCAGCAGCCCCCACGGACCGCCCAAGTACTCCCAGGACCGCACGAGTTCGGCCAGCAGCCACCCCGAGGGCAGCACGAACAACGCCGCCACCACGCGCCCGGGTCCCGGAGACCCGGCCAGCAGCCGGTGCGCCAGCAGCCCCCACGGCACCCACAACAGCCCCAGCAGTGCCGCCAGTACCAGAATGAAGACATGCAGACTCGGCAGCAGCCAGTGGTGCACCGCCAGCAGGAACCCCGCACCGCCCAGCCAGCCCAGCAGTGCGGCGCCGCGACCGGTCGTGGCCGAACGCAGCAGAAGCAGCCAGGGGACGAGTGCGACGTATCCCAGCCACCACAGCGAGGGCTCGGGAAAGGTCAGCGCGGGCAGCGCGCCCGCCACGACCGCCGCGACCCCGCGCCACCAGGCCGCGGCGCGCGGCCGTTCCCGTCGCCGGGCCGACACCCTCATGCGCGCCTCCCTTGCTCCTGGCCGGTCACCAGTGTGCGCCAGTGGGGCGTCCGGACACAGGGGTAGGTCATCGCGACACGCTGCGATGTGCTGTGATGCGCGTCAGGGGCGCGAATGGCACATGCCTGGCGCCCCCTCGCTCGTCCGCACACCACGCCCGGCAGCGTTATCCGGCCATGTAGCGGGCGGCTGGATTCCGGCCTGTCGGGAGGCCAAAACCCCGACAACAGTGCGCAAGTTTCAGTCTTTCTGGTCGCCAAGTAAGGCAAAAATGACTGATTTTGATCTAAGGTGAAACGGAATGATCGTCGACGTGCACGTCAGAAAGGCCCACGCCGGTACGTAACGTGGGTTATCGCTGACCCGGCGTGGGCAGGTACCGGGCAAAACTGGACAGGAACGCTGGTCGTTAGTCGCTGGGGGGCGGCGTGACACGCACGCGTGATCGAATGACGATTCCGTCGGCGGAGGCCGACCGCCTCCAGAGCCGACCGCCCCGACCGCCCAGCCCGTCCATCCACCGACAGCCGATGTCCCGGAGGGAACCCATGGACCATCTTGTTGCGGAAGTGACCGCAGGTGCCGAAGCGGTGCGTGATGAGACCCAGGTGCCTTCGTACTACTCGCGCAAGACCACGGACATCCTGCATAAGTACGGCCCAGGGCCGCGGGTGCATTTCCACGTCGGACTGTTCGACGCCGGTGCCTCCCCCAACACCACCGTCTCCCAACGCATGCTCAGGCGCCGCCTCTTCGAGTCCCAGGAAGCCGCCCTCGCCCACGCGGCCCACGCCTGGGGCGTACCGGACAGCCCACCGTCCCAGCTCTTCGACATCGGCTGCGGCCTGGGCGGCGGATCCATCTACTGGGCCCAGGAGTACGGCTGCTCGGTCACCGCCATCACGGTGACCGCCAAGCACGTCCCCGTGATGGCCGACCTCGTCCGGCAGGCCGGAGTGGAGGACCTGGTCACCCCGGTCCTCGGCGACATCCACGACCTGCGTGAAGAACAGACGTACGACGCGGCCGTGGCGATCGAGAGCTCGGGATACATGGACCGCGAACGACTCTTCTCGGTGGTGGCCAAGGCCCTCAAGCCGGGCGGCTGGTTCGGCATCCAGGAGCACTTCCTGTGCCGCGGCGAGTGGACGAGCTTCATCGACGGCTACTACAAGACCCGCCTGGGCACCCTGCCCGAGTACATCGCCGCCGCCGACGCCGCGGGATTCACCCTGGAACAGGACGAGGACCTGACCGACCGCGTGGCCGAATTCTGGGTCCAGTCCATGGCCTGGACCACGGCCGAACTCGACCGCGTCGAACGCACGGGCGCGGCCTCCCCGATCTCCGCCGACCGCCTGATGGAATCGGCGCTCGCCCACAGCAAGCTGTTCCGCGTCTGGCGCGACCACGCCGTCGAGACCCGGCAGCTCCTCTTCCGGCTGGAAGGACGGTGACATGACCGACCCCGCGGCACGCGCCTCGGCGATCGGCTGGCGACTGCCGGCGTTCTACTGCCCGATCGAATCGGCGGTTCATCCGCGCGTGGACGAGCTGGAGCGGCGGGCGATCTCCTGGCTGGACTCGACCGGCATCTTCCGGAACGAGACCGACCGCGCCTGGAGCATCGCCACCCACAGCGCCGACTTCAGCTGCCGCATCATCCCCCATGGCCAGGACGAGCCGCTGCTGCTCTTCATACAGTGGAACCACTGGGCCTTCGCCCTGGACGACATCTGCCACGACACCGGCAGTGCGGACATCCGCACCGCCGCCATCGTCGACCTCAACGCCCGCATCTCACGCTGCCTCGAGGCCCCCGGATCCGCCATGCTCGGCACCACGCCGTTCGACGCGGCCCTCGAGGACCTCGCGGCCCGTACCCGCGCCCTGGCCACCCCCGTCCAGCTGCGGCGCGTGGCCGAAGGAATGCGCGACTGGCTGTTCGGTGCCGCCTGGCAGGTCAGCAACATCGAACGCGGCATCATGCCGACGCTGTCCGACTACGTCGCCCTTCGGCCGTCCATCAACGGGACGCGCTTCTCCCTCTCCTGGAGCGAGATCGCCGGCGGCATCGAGGTGCCGGACAGCGAGCTGTACTCCGCTCCCGTCCAAGCACTCACCGAGGCGGCGGGGTTCGTCGTCAGCTGCGACAACGACCTCTTCTCCTACGCCAAGGAGGACAGTCAGGAGACCACCGACCAGAACATCGTCAACATCCTGATCCACCACGACGGCAGCACCCCGGAGCGGGCCCTGCGGGACGCCCTGGCCATAAGGGACCGTGCCATGACGCTGTTCCTGCGGCTGCGCGACCAGATCGCCCGGGACGCCGACGTGGAGCTGCTGCGCTACCTCGAGGCGCTGGGGCACTACATCTCCGGCTGCATCCGCTGGATGAACGCGGCGCCCCGCTACGCCAGCCCCCGCAACCGGTACGACCTTCCGGTGCCGGGGGCCACCTACGGCGTGACGTGGCGGGACACGCCGAGCGACCCCGACACCGGGCCGCTGCCCATAGCGTCCGCGGCCTGGTGGTGGGATCAGCTCGACTCGCCGGCTCAACGCCGCCGCAGCCACCGGGTCAGCGACGACCACCACGAGTTCCGGGTGCCGGCCGCGCGTACCGGGGGCGCCGGGATCGCCGCGGGAGTGTCCGTGGTGGAGGGCAGGTCGGCGTCCTGAGCGGTGCCGGTCACCGCCTTGGGCTCGTCGGGGGCGGCGGGCAACGGCTGCTGTGAGGTGAACTTCACCGGCAGCTCGACGAGATGCCGGGACATCAGGGAGGAGACCCAGCGCAGCTCGTCCTCGGGTACGGCCAGCTGGATGTCGGGCAGCCGGTTCAGCAGCGCCTCGATGCCGGTGTCCGCGATGGCCCGGCCGATGTCCTGGCCGGGGCACTCGTGCGCGCCTCCGCTGAAGGCGAGGTGGGACCGGTTGCCGTGCACCGGGGCGGTCGGGTCGGGGCGGATCGCCGTGTCCACGTTGGCCGCGGCGAGCCCGAGGACGAGGGCGTCGCCGGCCTTGATCTTCTGTCCGGCGAGCTCGGTGTCCTGGGTCGCCCAGCGTCCGAGGATGGTGGTGAAGGGAGGCTCGTCCCACAGCACCTGCTCGACCGCGTCGGGCAGCGTCATGTGCCCACCCGCCAGGTTGGCGCGGCAGCGGGGGTCGGTCAGCAGCATCCGCAGCGTGTTCGCGATGAGATTGGCGGTGGTCTCGAACGCGGCGATCAGCACCAGGCGCAGGTGCTGCTGCACCTCGTCGTCGGTGAGCTCGCTGGGGTGCTCCAGCAGCCAGCTGGTGAAGTCGGGGCCGGGGTCCGCGCGCTTGCGCGCGACCAGTTTGCGCAGGGCCTCCTGCACGTACTCGTTGCTGGCGACCGCGGTCTCGGTGCCCTTGATCATGTCCCGGGCGGCCTTGACCAGCCGGGGGCCGTACTCCTCGGGCATGCCGAGCAGTTGCGTCATGACCAGCATGGGCAGGTGCTCGGCGAACTCGTGCACGAGCTCGGCGCTGCCCTTGAGGCAGAAGGCGTCGACGAGCTGGTCGGCGAAGCGGGTGATGTGCCGCCGGACCCCGCGCCGGTCGAAGCGGCCCAGCGAGTGGTTGATGGCGTCGCGCCACCGCTCGTGCACCTGCCCGTCGGCGAAGGCGCAGATGGGCTGCCAGGTGGAGATCGGCGCCAGGGGGTGGTCCGGGGGCAGTTTGCCCTCGCGCATGTCACGCCAGGTCCGGGAGTCCCGCGAGAAGCGCGACGGGGTCCGGGTCACGTCGAGGTTCTCGCGGTAGCCGAGAACCAGCCAGGCCGGCAGGTCGCCGTGGAGCAGCACGGGAGCCACGGCGCCGTGCCGGTCGCGCAACTGCTCGTACAGACCCATCGGATCGTCCTCCGCCGCCGGGCCGTACAGCCGGGCGATGCCTCCCGGGCCGTAGGCGTGGGCCGGGCACTCCGGGGGAGCGGTGAGGGTGGAGTCCGTCGGGGAGTGCTCGTCGGGTGGGGTCACTGTGGCTCCGAGATCTCGTTCGTGAGGTGGTAGAGGTAGCGCATGAGCGCCATCAGCGTGTCCCGGCAGGAGGCGCGGTCACGCGCGTCACAGGTGAACATGGGGACCGACTCGGGCAGGTCCATGGCCGAGCGCAGTTCGGCCATGGGATGGACGGGCGCACCGGGGAAGGTGTTGACGGCCACCACGAAGGGGACGCCGCGTTCCTCCAGGATCCCGACCACGTCGTAACTCACTTCCAGGCGGCGGGTGTCGAGCAGCACCACCGCGCCCAGGGCGCCTTCGAAGAGACCGTCCCACAGGAACCAGAAGCGCTCCTGACCCGGAGTGCCGAACAGATACAGCACCAGCTGCTCGTTGATGCTGATCCGGCCGAAGTCCATGGCCACGGTGGTCTCGACCTTGTGCTCGATGCCGGCGAGGTCGTCGACACCCACGCCGGCCTGGGTCATCGTCTCCTCGGTGGTCAGTGGTCTGATCTCGCTGACCGTGCCCACCAGGGTCGTCTTCCCGACCCCGAAGCCACCGACGATCACCACCTTGACGGCCGCCGACGTCGAGGACGGGAGGATGTCCTCCCGCCTGGGGCCGGCGTACGGCTCAGAGGTTTTGTAGTCCATGCATCACCGCCTCCAGGAGCTGGACGTTGGGCAGTGCGGCGACCGGTACGGGGGGCCTGGCCTCCACCTGATCTTCCTTGAGCAGATCGGTGACCAGGACGGTCACGGTGCTGACAGGTAACGTGAGATACGCGGATATCTCGGCAATGGACAGCGGGTAGTCGCACATCTGCACAATGGCGGCGTGCTCGGGCTGGAGCCCGGGGTCGGGGTCGGCCCTGGCGACGACCAGCGTCACCAGGTCGAGCTTGGCCTGTCTGCCCGTACGGCTGCGGCCGCTGGTGAGGATGTAGAGCCGGTCCGGGTTGCCGGGATCCCACGCTTTTCCGGCTTTGCTCATGCCACCGGCCCGCTGACGCGTGGCGGACTGGTGAGATGTTCACCGATGCGGGCCACGAGGTCGCGCATCCGCTGTCCCATCAGCCCGGCGTCCACGTCGTCGTCCGCGAGCACCGCCAGATACGCTCCCGCGCCGGCCGCCATAAGATAGAAGAAGCCGCCGTCCACCTCGATCACGACGAGGCGCATCTGCCCGTCGCCCTTGGGGAATTCGGCTGCCACCGCCGTGGACAGGCTCTGCAGTCCGGCGCAGGCGGCTGCCAGGCGGTCCGCGGCATCCGTGTCCGACCCGTGCTGAGCCATGCGCAGGCCGTCCGAGGACAGCACGATCACGTGGCGCGTCTGAGGGACGCTGGATGCCAGGTCCTTGAGCATCCAGTCCATGTTGAACCGCGGCTGCGTCACTTGGCTACTCTTTCTTGTCTGACGATTCATCACTGTTCGGTCCCCCGGCCTCGGCGGGCCGCGCCTCGCCGTTGACGGCGTTGGTGAAGGCGGCCAGCCACATGCCCGGCTGCGGGGGAGGTTCGGCCTGGGGTTGACGTCGGGGTCCGCCCGCGGTCGACGCCGTGGCCGGCCGTACGCCGCGCGCGGCCAGGCCCGGCGCCCGCCGGCGGCGCTGCGGCAGGCCGCCCGAGCTGTGCGAGGCGGCGGCCTGGGCGTCGAACGGGAGGTCCGGGAGCGGCCGGCCCGGCTTCTTGCGGACCTTGGGCGGGGGCAGGGTGGCCGCGCGGGCGATCTCCCCGCCCGGCGTGGCACTCGCCGTGACCAGGTCCTCCGGCACGATCAGCACCGCGCGCACGCCGCCGTAGGCGGAGGGGCGCAGGGAGACGCGGAACGCGTACGTCCTGGCGAGCCGGCTGACGACGGCCAGGCCCAGGCGGGGAGTCTCGCCGAGGTCGTTGAGGTCGAGTCCGCGGTCGGCCACCTCCAGCACCGCCTCGGCCCGCCGCCGGGCCTCTTCGGTGAGGCCGACTCCGGCGTCCTCGATCTCGACCGCCACGCCCGACTGGACCTCCACGGCGGTCAGATGGACCCGGGTCTGCGGAGGCGAGTAGCGGGTCGCGTTGTCCAGCAGCTCGGCCAGCGCGTGGATCAGCGGTTCCACCCCTGGGCCGACCACGGCGACGTCCGCCACCGAGTGCAGGTCGACCCGGCGGTAGTCCATGATGCGGGACATGGCGCCGCGCAGGACGTTGTAGAGCGGTACCGGGTTCTTCCACTGACGGCCGGGACGGGAACCGCCGAGCACCGCGATGCTGTCGGCGAGGCGGCCGATCAGCGCCGTCTCGTGGTCCAGGTGGAGCAGGTCGCCGAAGACGTCGGGGTTGTTGCCGTGGCGGTCCTCCATCTCCCTCAGGTCGGTGGCCTGTTGGTGCACGATGGCCTGGACCCGGCGGGCGATGTTGACGAACGCGCGGTGGGCGGAGTCGCGCAGCCCTTCCTCGGCCTGCACCGCCTCCAGTACCGAGCGGAGGACCGCCCGGTGCGCGCCCATGTACGACGGTTCGAGAGAGTCCCGTGGCGCGAGCTCGCGCAGCACCTCCTCGGTGGTCGCCCCCTGCTGGAGCATGAGGACGGCCGCCGGCAGGAGATCGCGCGCCAACCGCTTCGTCTCCGCCTCCTGTTGGTCCAGGCGGTGCCGCAGGACGGCCTCCTGCTCACCGCACCGCCGGCGCAGGGCGTCGATCGCCCGGCCGCGGCGAGCCGCCTCGGACGAGGTGAAGGCCACGGCCACGGTCGCCGCCGAGCCGCACCAGACCGTCGGCACGCGCGCCCCGAGGGGCGCGAGGAAGGCCGCGGCGGCGGTGCAGACCGCGAGCACGACAGGGGGTACCAGCCATATGAGGGAGGAGGCGGTCCGCCTGCCTTGCTGTGACGATCCAGTACCAGCCATCGAGGTCCTTGAGCTTCTCGGGAAATGACGTGCGTACGGCATGCGTAAGAGGGGAGCGCTGCCATGCCGCGAAATGCGCGGTGCGGGCTTCTCCGGCCGCGCGGCGCAGCAACGGACAGCAACGTGCCGCTGATGCCCCGACCCGCTGCGCGACATGGAGCGTAGCCTGTCGCGCGGTGTGACGACGTGAAGTTGTCATATTCGCAGAATGGGCTGACAGGCGAATTCGAAAGGGTTCACAATGACCCCGCACCGCGACCGCCGAATGAATCTTTGAAAAAAGGGAAGAGCGTTCGAATAGGTGTCGGGGTAACGCTCCCGGGTGGTTCCGGCGGTGGAACCCTGCCCCCAACCCCGGCCGACAGGTCTAGGCTCGCTCACACCACACTCATACGGGAGACACTGTTATGACGGGGCAACAGCCCGAACGGCGCCCGTACCCGGCCCTGTTCGAGCGCGAGCAGGAGATCACCGCTACGGCAGAGGCCGTCGAGGCCTTGTGCGCCCGCGTCGCCGACGGGGGTCCGGTGTCCGGCGGTCTGCTGCTGTACAGCGGCGAAGCGGGTGCGGGCAAGACGGCGCTGCTGGCCCAGCTGCGCCGGATCGCCGCCGGGCACGAGGGCTGCACCGTCCTCCACGCCCGCGGCAGCGCGTCCGCGGCGACCGTTCCCTTCAACATCGTCCGGCAGTTGCTGCAACCCGCCCTCGCCTCGATGACACAGGACCAGCGCCACGACCTGCTGGGCGCCTGGTACGACATCGCCGGACCGGCTCTCGGCATCGCGCCGCCCGTGGGCTCGCACGCCGACCCCCAGGGCGTGCGCGACGGGATCGACTGGCTGGTCACGCAAATGGCCCTCACCCGGGCTCCGTTGCTGATCATCATCGACGACGCGCACTGGGGCGACGCGGAGTCCCTCGCCTGGCTCGCCTCGTTCGCCGTACGGCTGGAGGACCTGCCGCTGCTGATGGCCGTCGCCTACCGGCCCGGCGAACTGCCCGACCACTCGCCGGGCTTCCAGGAGCTGGTCACCAGCCGCGGCCACCGGCCCGTCGTCCTGCACTCCCTCACGCCCCGGGCCGTGGCGGGGCTGGTGCGGGCCGCCCTGGGCGACGGGGCCGACGACCCCTTCTGCCGCGAGGTCTGGGCCGTCACCGGCGGCAACCCCTACGAGACCACCGAGCTCATCGCCAAGGCGCGCGACCGGGGCCTCAAGCCGGCCGAGGAGTCCGCGGCCCTGCTGCGGGAGCTGGGCGCCAGCTCCCGCGGCAGCGGCCTGGTGACCCGGCTCGAGCGGCTGGGCACGGCCACCACCCGCTTCGCCTGGGCGGCCTCCGTGCTCGGCACCGAGATCGCGCCCCGCCGGGCGGCCATGCTCGCCGGGATGAGCCCCGCCGAGGCCGACGAGTGCGCGGACCGGCTGCGCGAGGCCCGCATCCTCACCGGCGTCGAGCAGATGGAATTCGTCCATCCGCTGATCGCCACGGCCGTCTACCAGGCCGTCCCGCCCGCCACCCGCACCGCGATGCACAGGCTGGCGGCGTGGGCGCTCACCAACGCGGGGCTCGGTGCCGCCGCCGCCTCCCGGCACCTGCTGGAGGTCCACCCCGACGGCGACGCGGAGCTCGTGGAGCAACTGCGCGTGGCGGCTCGCGAGCACCTCGCCGTCGGTGCGCCCGAGGCCGCCAGCCGTTGCCTGGAGCGGGCGCTGTCGGAGCCGCCGCCCGCCGAGGACCGGCCCGCCGTGCTGTACGAGCTGGGCTGTTCGGCGCTGCTCACCTCGCCGCCGACCACCATCAACCACCTGCGCGCGGCCCTCGCCCTGCCGGGCCTGCCCGAGGACCTGCGCGTCGACGCCACCTACCGGCTCTCGCAGGCCTACGCCCACAACGGCCAGCTGAACGAGGCCGCCCAGGTGGTGGCCGAGCACGAGGAGAGGGCTCCGCAGGGGGCGGGGCGCATGCGGCTGCAGGCGGCCCACTTCCTGTGGAAGGGCATCCAGCTCGAGGAGGAGGGGGCGCACGAGCGCTCCCTGCGTCTCGCCCGGCTCGCCGACCACCTCAAGGGACGGGACAACTCCGAGCGGGCCCTGCTCGCCCTGCGCTCCTTCGACGCCATGATCCGCGGCGAGGACGCGGTGCTGGTCACCGAGCTCAACGACCGGGTGCTCCAGGACGGGCGCCTGGCCCAGGGCATGTCCTGGACCAACACCGAGTGGGGCTTCGAGATCCCCAGCGTCGTCGGCATCACCTACGCCTACACCGACCGGCTCGACCAGGCCGAGGAACTCTTCACCGAGGCCATACGGTCCTTCGAGATCTCCGGCTGGCGCGGCGCCCACCTCGCGTTCGCCCACGAGTTCCTCGGCATGGTCCACTTCAGGCGCGGCAATCTCGACGTCGCCGAGGGTTTTCTGCGCGAAGGGCTGCGGCTGGCCGACCGGCTGGGGCCGGGGCTGCCCATCCAGTGGGACGGGACCTGCCTGCTCATCGACACGCTGCTGGCCCGCGGCCAGGTCGACAACGCCCGGATCGTGGCGGAGAAGTACTCCTTCGGTCCGCCCTACCCTCCGGCGATGGTCATGCCCGACGCCCCGAGCGTGGTGGGCAGGCTGCTGCTCGCGCTCGGCCGACGGAAGGAGGCCATCGCGGAGCTCGAGGCCGCCGGGCGCCGGCTCGAGGAACGCGGCCGCAACAACACCCTCTGGGCCCCCTGGGCTCTCGATCTGGCTGTTGCCGTCGCGACCGAGGAGCCGGAGCGGGCTCGGGCGTTGGCGGATCAGGCGGTGCGCAACGCCGCTCGGTTCGGGACCGATACCGCGATGGGTGAGGCCCTGCGGCGGTCCGCTCAGGTGGCCGAGGAAGGGGACGTGCTGCCCCGGCTGACGCAGGCCGTCGAGCATCTGCGGAAGTCTCCGTGCCGGTACGAGTGCGCTGCCGCGCTGGTGGACCACGGGGTCGCGCTGCGTGGTGCCGGGCGGCTCGGCGAGGCGGCCGTGCAGTTGCGCGAGGGGCTGCTGCTCGCCGAGGAGTGCGGGGCCGACGGGCTCGCCGCGCGGGCGCGGGCCGAGGCCACCGCTGTCGCGGACGAAGGGGGCGAGCCGGTCCGTCGGTAGGACCCGGGGTCAGCCGGCCCGGCGGCCGCTCGTCTTCTTCGCGGCCGCCGGCTTCCGGGCGGACTTCGACGCGGTGCTCTTCGTCGCGGTGCTCTTCGTCGCGGTGCTCTTCGTCGCGGTGCTCTTCTTCGCCGCCGCCGTCTTCGCCGTGCCGGTCTTCTTCGCCGTGGCGGAGCTCGTCGCCTTCTTCGCGGTCGTGCGCTTCTTCTGTTCGGCTCCGGCCGCCTTCTTCGCTCTCGGCGCCGCCTTCGCCTCGCCGCCCTTCCTGCCCGCGTCGTCGATGGAGGCCTGCAGGGCGGCCATCAGGTCGATGACGTTGTCCGGGGCGGCCGCGACCGCCTTCTTGGGGGCGGGGCGGTGGTCGAGGTGGGCGCTGATGAGTTCGCCGAGCGCGATCTCGTACTCGTCCTCCAGCGCGGAGAGGTCGAAGTCCTCCGAGAGGGTGTCCATCAGGCTCGTGGCCATCTTGAGTTCCTGCGGGCGCACGGTGACGGACGAGGGCGGGGCCAGGCCGCCGGCGTCGCGGATCTCGTCGGGCCAGTACATCGTGTGCAGGGTCAGCAGCTCGCCGTGGACGCGCAGCAGGGCCAGCGACTCCCGAGTGCGCAGCGCGATCTTGGTGACGGCCACCCGCTCGGTCTGTTTGAGGGTCTCGCGCAGCAGGACGTAGGGCTTGTTCGCCGCGGCGTTGTCGGGGGCCAGGTAGTAGGCGTTGTCCAGTTGCAGGGCGTCGATGCGGTCGGAGTCGACGAAGGCCAGGACGTCGATGAGCTTCTTGCTCGGCAGGGGCAGGCCGGCCAGGTCGGTCTGGGTGACGACGGCGGTGTTGCCCTCGTCGTCCTCGAAGCCCCTGGCGACGTGCTCGTAGTCGATCTCCTTGCCGCATGCGTCGCAGACGCGCTTGAGGTGGATCCGGCCGCCGTCCGCGTCATGGACCTGGTGCAGCCTGATGCCGTGTTCCTGAATGGCGGAGTAGAGCTTCACGGGCACGGAGACCAGCCCGAACCCGATCGCGCCCTTCCACATCGTCCGCATAGGTTTCGCACCTCCGTGGGAATTATTACTGTATGTCCGTTTCCGAGGGTCGGCAGGCGGTGGAGATCGAGGGCCGCCGGCTGTCCCTGTCCCATCTCGACCGGGTGCTCTTCCCGGAGTCCGGGCACACCAAGGCGCAGATCCTGCAGTACTACGCACGGATCGCCGCGGTGATGCTGCCGCACGCCCAGGGGCGCGCCGTCTCCTTCGTGCGCGCCCCCGAGGGATCCGGCGGGGAGAGCTGGATCGCCAAGACCCCGCCCAACGGATCACCCGGCTGGGTGCCCCGGGTGCCCGTCCGGCACAAGGACGGAGTGGCCGAGCAGGTGATGATCGACTCCACGGCCGCCCTGATCGCCATGGTCAACCTCGGCGCGTACGAGGTGCACGTACCCCAGTGGACGGCCGCCGCCGGGCCCGACGGGCACGACCGACTGGTCCTCGACCTGGACCCCGGCCCCGGCACCGATCTCGTCGTCTGCTGCCGCGTCGCCCAGCGGCTGCGCCAGCTGCTCGCCGACGACGGGCTCACCGCGTACCCGGTGGTCTCCGGCGCCAAGGGGCTGCACCTGTACGCGCCCGTCGAACCCGCCTCCGGCCGGGTCACCGGCCACTACGCCAAGGGCCTGGCCACCCGCATGATGAACGAGCACCCCGGACTGGTGGTCGTCTCCATGACCAGGAGCGAGCGCCGGGGCAGGGTGCTCATCGACTGGTCGCAGAACGCCAGCGCGAAGACCACCGCCGCCCCCTACACGGTGCGCCTGCTGCCGGACCGGCCGGGCGTCGCCGCCCCCGTCACCTGGGAGGAGGTCGCCGGCTGCACGGAACCGGAGCAGCTGGCCTTCACCCCGGAGGAGGTCCTCGAACGCGTCGCCGCGCACGGTGACGTCCTGGCCGCCCTGGCCACGGACCGCGACCGGGCGCCGCTGCGGTGAGAGGCCGCCGCGGTGAGAGCGGCCCTCGGCCCAGCCGCGTCAGCCCAGCTGCGTCAGGTCGGGCCGCAGCCGGTGCCAGGTCGGGTGCCGCAACCGGTCCCCGGCCGTCCAGCCGCTGAAGGCGACCTCGGCCACCAGGCGCGGTTCGACCCAGTGCGCGCCCGCGACGTCGACCGGGCCGGTGAAGGGGGAGTCCGTCCGCGGGATGACCGCCAGATAGCGGGCGAGTTCCTGCCGTTCGCGTTCGGAGAGCCCCGAACCGACGGACCCCACGTAGCGCAGGCCGGACGGCTCGCGCAGGCCCGTCAGCACGGCGCCGGGGAGTCCCGACAGGGCGCCCCGCCCCTCCGCCCAGCCGCCGATGACCACGTCGAGAGTGATCACGTGTTTGGTCTTGCGCCAATCGGGTGAGCGCACGCCCGGCAGGTAGACGGACGACAGCCGCTTGGCCAGCACGCCCTCGAACCCGCTGCGCAGCGTGGCGTCCCAGGCCTGCCGGCCGTGCCCCTCCAGGTGCGCGGGCACCGACCAGTTGGGGCCGCCGAGCCCCAGCCCGTACAGCAGGGCCCGGCGTTCGGTGTAGGGGAGTTCCAGCAGCAGCGCGCCGTCGAGGTACATGACGTCGAAGAGCATCAGATGGACGGGGCACTCCATCGCCAGGTGCGCCGCGCGGCGCGGGTTGGTGACCCCCATCCGCCGCTGCAGCAGCCCGAAGTCGGGCCGGCCCCGCTCGTCCACGACCACGATCTCGCCGTCGAGCACCACCGCCCGGCCGGGCAGCATTTCGCCGAGGCCCTGCAGTTCGGGGTAGGTGCGGGTGGCGTCGTTGCCCGCCCGGGTGATCAGCCGCAGGGTGCCGTCGCCCGGGACGCCGACGACGCACCGGACCCCGTCCCACTTGACCTCGAAGGCCCAGGAGGCCTCGTCGTCCTCGGCGGGCAGGGGAGCGGGGGTGGCCAGCATGGGACGGATCTCGGGGAGCGGGTGGGCCGGTGTCACGTCGAACCGGCCCAGTCCAGCAGCTCGCGCGCCGTCCAGGTGGTGACGATCCGTTCGGCGGGCACCCCGCACTCCTCGGCGCGGGCGCAGCCGTGGATCTGCCAGTCGAGCTGGCCGGGGGCGTGGGCGTCGCTGTCGATGGAGAACAGCACCCCCGCGTCCAGTGCCTGGCGCAGCAGCCGGCGCGGCGGATCGAGGCGTTCGGGCCGGCTGTTGATCTCCACGGCGGTGCCGAAGCGGGCGCACGCCGCGAAGACCATCGCCGCGTCGAACTCCGACTCCGGCCGGTGCCCCACGATCCGCCCGGTGCAGTGCCCCAGGACGTCCACCAGCGGGTTGGCGACGGCGGACACCATGCGGCGGGTCATGCTCTCGGCGTCCATGCGCAGCTTGGAGTGGACCGAGGCCACCACCACGTCCAGCCGCTCCAGCAGTTGCGGGTCCTGGTCGAGCGAGCCGTCGGCCAGGATGTCGCACTCGATGCCCGTCAGCAGCCGGAAGCCGTCGCCGAGCCGGTCGTCGACCTCCGCGACCACCTTCAGCTGCTCCCGCAGCCGCTCGGGGGACAGGCCGCGGGCGATCGTCAGCCGGGGCGAGTGATCGGTGAGGACGGCCCACTCGTGGCCCAGCTCGCGGGCGGCGCGGGCCATCTCCTCGATCGGGCTGCCGCCGTCCGACCAGTCCGAGTGCATGTGGCAGTCGCCGCGCAGCGCCGCCCGCAGCTCCAGCCCGCCCTCGGTCAGCGGACCGCCGGCCTCCGACTCCAGATGCGCGAGATAGCCGGGCACCTCGCCACGCACCGCCTCGGCCACCACGGCCGCCGTCTTGGGGCCGATGCCCTTCATGTCCGTCAGGGAGCCGGCGTCGGCGCGGCGGCGCACCTCCTTCTCCGGCAGCGCGGCGATCACGGCGGCGGCCGTACGGAACGCCTTCACCCGATAGGTGGGCGCCTGCGTGCGTTCCAGCAGGAACGCGATGCGTTCCAGCGCCGCGACGGGCTCCATGGCCTCTGCCTCCACACCACCACCGTGCGCTACGGAACCCGCCTTCGCATGTGTTCACAGACCGGCATGGATGGGCACATCACCCTCACGCCGCCCGACCGCCGAGGAGGAAGCGCGCAGATGAGCGAGACGAACGATGACAACACCGCAGCACGGCCCCGCCGGGCCGTCGTGCTCGGCGGCGGGATGGCCGGGATGCTGGCCGCGGCGGTCCTGGTCGACCACGCCGACGAGGTGGTGGTCGTCGAACGGGACCGGATGCCGGAGCGGGCCGAGCCCCGCAAGGGGCTGCCGCAGGCCCGGCATGCCCATCTGCTGCTCGCCGGCGGAGCGCGCGCCGTCGAGGCCCTGCTGCCGGGCGTCACCGAACGGTGGCTGGCGGCGGGGGCGCGGCGGGTGCCGCTGCCGAACGCGATCGTGTCGCTGTCGGCGCAGGGCTGGATCCCCCGGACGCCCGAGCGGCAGTTCCTCATCTCCTGCAGCCGTGACCTGCTCGACCTGGTGGTCCGCCGGCAGGTCCTGGCCCTGCCCGGCGTCACCCTGCGCGAGGACGTGGAGGCGCGCGGCCTGACGGGGGACGCCCGCCGGGTCACCGGCGTACGGATCGGCGACGCGGGAGACGGCGACTCGCGGACGCTGCGGGCCGACATCGTCGTGGACGCCACCGGCCGCGGTTCGCGGGCCCCGCGGTGGCTGGCGGAGCTGGGCCTGCCCGCCGTCCGCGAGGAGACCGTCGACTCGGGCCTGGTCTATGCCAGCCGCGTCTTCCGGGCGCCGCCGGGCGCCGAGGACTTCCCCATGGTGAGCGTGGCGCCGCTGGTGAACCAGGCCGTGCCGGGCCAGGGCATCACGATGCACCCCATCGAGGGCGGTCGCTGGCTGGCGACGGTGTCCGGCACCCGGGGCGGCGAACCCTCCCGTGACGCGGCGCGGTTCGAACCGTTCGCCCGCGCGCTGCGCCATCCGATCGCCGCCGACATCATCGCCCGCGCCGAGCCGCTGACCGATGTGCACCTGAACCGCTCCACCGTCAACCGGCGCCGCTACTTCGAGCGCCTGAACGCCTGGCCGGCCGGCTTCGTGGTGACCGGGGACGCGGTCGCGGCGTACAACCCGATCTACGGGCACGGCATGTCGGTGGCCGCGCTGGGCGCGCTCGCGCTGCGGGGTGCCCTGGCCGGGCGGGCGCTCGCGGAGCCGGGGACGGCCCGTGCCGCGCAGCGCGCGGTGGCCCGTACGGCCGACGCGGCCTGGGCGATGGCCGCCGGGGAGGACATCCACTACCCGGGGGCCGTCGGCGAGCGGCCGCCCGCCGCCGCGCGGCTGCTGCGGGGCTATATCCAGCGGATGATGCGGACCGGCACCGTGGACAGGACGGTGACCGCGGCGCTGATGGACGTGATGACGCTGTCGGCGCCGGTCTCCCAGCTGTTCACGCCCGCCGTGGCGCTGCGGGTGGCGCGCGGTCCGCGCCGCCCGCCCCCGCAGGAGCCGCCGATCACCGCCGCCGAGCTGGCCCTCGCCGGGCTGGCGCGGCACTGACGCCCGTCCCCGACGTGGCCCTGACGCGCCGGGACCGGCGCCCGGCACACGGGCCCCGGCACCCGCGCCCGCCCCGGCCTGGTGCCGGGCGCCGGCCGCGGCTCAGCGCCGCGCCAGCCGGGTGGGCGGGAGGAATTCGCGCTGCAGCGTGCGGTGCCACCAGGCCCCGGTCTCACGCCGCTCCCGCCACGTGGTGAAGCGGTAGCGGTACAGGCGGGCGCGCACATGGGTGGGCGGGGCGGTGGGGAAGGGGTTGTGCCGCAGCAGGCGCAGCGTCGCGGGGTCGCCCGTGAGCAGCCGTTCGACGAACGGGCCGAACCATTCGCGGGCGTAGGCCGGGGAGATCCCGGCGAACCACATCAGCCAGTCCAGCCGGAGGTGGTACGGGGCGTACTGGCGCGGCAGCCGGCGCACGTCGCCCGGTTTGCCCTTGAAGCCGTACTCCTTCCACACCGTCCCGTGACCGGGGCTCTCCTCGTCGGTGCCCTCGACGACCACCTCGTAGCGGGTGCGGTTGATGCTGCCGAAGGCGCCGTAGGTGTTGACCAGGTGGAAGACGTTGAAGGAGAGGTTCATGCGCTGCTGCCGGGAGACCATGTTGCGCACGGGCCACCAGCTCAGCACCGCCACCCCCGCCGTCGCCGCCAGGACCAGGGCCGCGTACCAGAGCGGGGGAGTGGCCAGGGGCGCGTGCCGGGGCAGGGAGAACAGGTCCGCCATCGCCTGTCCGTCGACGGCGGAGAAGGCGAGGACGATCGTCAGCCAGTTGAGCCAGGAGAAGTTGCCGGAGGCGACCAGCCAGAGCTGGGTGCAGATGATCAGGCCGGCCGCCACGCTCGCCACCGGCTGCGGGGCGAAGAGCCCGAGCGGCACCACGAGCTGGGCGAAGTGGTTCGCGCCCACCTCCACCCGGTGCAGCGGCCTGGGCAGGTGGTGGAAGAACCAGCTCAGCGGGCCCGGCATGGGCTGGGTCTCGTGGTGGTAGTACAGGCAGGTCAGATCGCGCCAGCACGGATCACCGCGCAGTTTGATCAGTCCGGCACCGAATTCGACGCGGAAGAGCAGCCACCGCATCAGCCAGAGCACCAGCACCGGCGGGTCCGTCCGCGCGTTGCCCAGGAAGACGGCCAGGAACCCGGCCTCCAGCAGCAGGGACTCCCAGCCGAAGCCGTACCAGGTCTGGCCCACGTTGACGATCGACAGGTACAGCACCCACAGCACCGCCCACAGCACCATCGACGCCCACAGCGGCACCGCGTCCGCCGCCCCCGCCACCACGGCGGCCGACAGCAGCGCCCCGGTCCACGCCCAGGCGGCGAAGAAGCGGTCCGAGTAGTGCAGGTGGAAGACGCTGGGCGACTTCCGCAGCGGTACGTACGCGACGAACCGGGGCACCGGCAGCATGCCCCGCTCCCCGATGAGCGCGCGGAACTGCAGGGCGGCCGAGAGGAAGCCCACCAGGTAGACGCCGGCCAGCGCCCGCTGGAGGACCAGCCGGCTCAGCCAGTAGCCGGATGCCGTGAACCACTCCATGCCGGTATCCGTACCACCGGGCCCCCGCGGACCGCGCAGTCACATCGAAGAAACCGACAAAAGGTGGCAGAGTGGCTCTATGGTTGATCGGGGAGCGCTGCCCGCCGCACCGGCGCCGCCGGACGACTGGCCCGCCCGCCCGGAGCTGATCCTGGCCCTGAATCGCACGGGGAGCTTCGACTGGGACCTCCTCAGCGGGCGACTGCACCTGGACGAGGTGGCCCTGGAGGTGCTGGAGGTGCCGCCGGGGACGTTCCACGGCAGCATCGCCGACCTCGCCGGCCGGCTCCCGCGCACCGACGCCGACCGGCTCGACGCCCAAGTCTCCCGCGCACTGAAGGACGGCAGCGAGAGCTACGGCGCCTACTACCGCGTACGCGGCGCGGACGGCAGCCTGCGCTGGACGTACACCCAGGGCCTGATCCGGCGCGACGAGGACGGCCGCCCGCACCGCATCGTCGGCGTCGTGCGCGACGCCACCCAGGAGCTCGGCCGGACCGGGCCCCGGGAGCACGACGAGGAGCGCCGCCACCAGACCACCGTGGTGGAGACCATCACCGCCGCCCTCGCCCACGCCCGGACCGTGCAGGACGTCATCGACTTCTTCAAGGACGTCCAGGCCGTCGAGCACCTCGGCTCCGACCTGCTGGTCCTCGGCCTCGTCGAGGCCGGCCGGATCCACCTCGTCGCCGAGGGCCCCTCCGAGCACTTCATCCCCGGCACCCGCTACACCCGGATCGACGACAACTTCCCCATGAGCGACGTCATCCGCACCCTCGCCCCCCGCTTCATCGAGTCCCGCGAGGAGTTCGCCTCGTCCTACCCCTGGCTGTACGACCGCATCAAGGACATCGGCATCGCCTCCGCCGCCTACCTCCCGCTGATCGCCCAGGCCCGCCCCATCGGCGCCCTCGGCCTCCTCTACCGCGAGGCCCGCGGCTTCACCCAGCACGAGCGCAACCTCTTCATCGCCCTCAGCAGCAGCCTCGCCCAGAGCATCGCCCGCGCCATGCTCTTCGACCAGGAACACGACATCGCCGAGGGCCTGCAACAGGCCATGCTGCCGCGCCGCATCCCCGACATCCCCGGCGCGCAGATCGCCGTCCGCTACCGCTCCGCCCGCATGGGCCGGGACATCGGCGGCGACTGGTACGACGCGATCCCGCTGCCCGGCGGCCGGGTCGGGGCCGTCATCGGCGACGTCCAGGGCCATGACACCCACGCCGCGGCCGTCATGGGCCAGCTGCGGATCGTCCTGCGGGCCTACGCCACCGAAGGGCACGCGCCCGCCACCGTCATGGCCCGCGCCTCGTCCTTCCTGCACGAACTGGACACCGACCGCTTCGCCACCTGCACCTACGCCGAGGCCGACCTGACCACCGGCGTCGTCCAGATGGTGCGCGCCGGGCACATAGACCCGCTGCTGCGGCACACCGACGGCACCTGCCGGCGCCTGCCGGTCTCCGGCGGGCTGCCGCTGGGCCTGTCCGCCGAGTTCGGCCGCCTCGACTACCCCGTGACGACCGTGGAGCTGGACCCGGGGGAGACCCTGCTGATGTTCACCGACGGTCTGGTCGAGGAGCCGGGCGCCGACCTCGACGAGGGCATGCAGAAGCTCTCCGCCGCCGTCCGCGAGGGCCCCTACGACCTGCCCAAGCTGGCCGACCTGCTGTGCAGCATGATCGGCGAGCGGGCCGGCGAGGACGACATGGCCGTGCTGCTGCTGCGCCGCCACGGCCCCGCCGTGCGGGGCGGCGGGCGGCTCCAGCAGCACATCGCCCCCGCCGACCCCGAGGCCCTGTCGGCCGGCCGGCACATGATCCGCGCGGCGGTACGGGCCTGGGGCGCCCGCGAGCGCTCCGACGAGATCGAGCTGGTCGCCGACGAGTTGGTGACCAACGCCCTGCTGCACACCGACGGCGCGGCGGTGGTGACGATCCGGATGCTCCCCGGCCCGGAGCGCCGCGTACGGGTCGAGGTCGAGGACAAGTCCAGCGCCCTGCCGCGCCGCCGGGAACCGGGCGAGGCGGGGGTGTCGGGCCGGGGGCTGCTGCTGGTCGAGGAGCTGACCGACGTCTGGGGCGTGGAGCCGCGCGGCACCGGGAAGTCCGTGTGGTGCGAGTTCGTCGTGCCCGACCGCCAGCACGCCGACGACACGGCCGAGCGGCGCGGCTGACATGCCACCGAATCGCACCTTCCCCAGCTGAATTGCGCATTCCGCAGGTTTTCGGGTCCACTGGCGACTTTGCATCTGACGCATCGTCGAAAAGGCCGAAAATCATGTGGACACCCCCCGCCCGTCGCACCGCCGTACTCCTCGGCGTCGCCGCCCTGACCCCGGTCCTCCTGCTCGCCGGACCCACCCGCCCCGCTCACGCCTTCGGCACCGTCAACACCCTCGGCCAGCACGCCGAGCACGAGCAGATCACCCGCGCCGCGCTGGCCTGCGCCCCCGGCACGCCGTCCGACGGCACCTGTTTCGAGCCCCGCTCCCTGGACCAGATCGCCGGCCACGACGGCACCTTCGGCGCCGTCGGCGCACCCGACACCGACGAGGTCATCAGACCCGAGGCCCACTGCGACAACGCCGACTTCCTCACCACCCCCGGCTACGGACACAGCAGAGAGAAGGCCACCAAGGCACTGCAGGCCTGCGTCACCAAGCTGCAGACCCGCTTCCGGGAAGGCGTCGACGCCGCGGGCGCCACCCTCAAGGCCGACGGCACCCCCGACCCCCGCGAGAGCGACCTCGGCAAGGACTGCACCTTCACCCTCGCCGTCCCCGGCCGCAACAAATGCGAGGCCATCGAGGGCCTCGGCCGCGCCCTGCACGGCGTCCAGGACTTCTACTCGCACAGCAACTGGACCGACCGGGCCGCCACCGACCGCCCCACCGGCAAGGACAACCCGCCCGGCCTCGACCTGCCCGCCCCCTCCCCGCTGCTCGCCCTCGCCACCGGCCGCCCGCCCGCCGCCGACGCCGTGCCCCGCGAGCTGACCACCGGCTGCTTCTCCCTCGTCCCCCTCGGCTGCTCCCAGCGCGTCCAGCACGCCGGCCTCAACAAGGACAAGGGCCTGATCGACCCCGCAACCGGCACCACCTCCGGCCCCGCCACCCCCCGCGGCACGGTGGACGGCAACTTCGACCGCGCCGTCCGGGCGGCCGTCGCGGACACCCGCCGCCAGTGGACCGACTTCCGCGCGGCACTCGCCGAGCGGTACGGCAAGGAGCGTGCGGAGACCATCGGTTGCGTCCTCACCCACGACGCGCCCGCCCGCGACTGCGCGCCCCGTCGCTGAGCCGGCGCACCCCCCGGAAGAGGCCAAGGTCACAGCGGTAGCCCCTGCTGCGGGGCGCGCCCGCTCCCCTAGCCTTCCCCCCATGACGGTCCTGCCCGACGACGGCTTCCACCTGGCCGCCGAGTTCCCGGACGCGACCCGCGAGCAGTGGCAGCGCCTTGTCCAGGGCGTGCTGAGCAAAGCGGGCACCGCGGCCGAGGGCACGGCGGCCGAGGACGCGCTGGCCACCGCACTCCAGGACGGGCTCACCACCCGCCCCCTCTACACCGCCGACGACGGCGGCACCGCACCCGGCTACCCCGGCTTCCCGCCCTTCGTGCGCGGCGGGCAGCCGGCCGGAACCGCCGTGACGGGCTGGGACGTGCGCCAGTACCACGCCGGTGCGGACCCGGCCCGGACCAACCAGGCCGTCCTGGCCGACCTCGAGAACGGGGTCACCTCCCTCTGGCTCACCGTCGGCCCCGCCGGCCTGCCCGTCGAGGACCTGCCGGCCGCGCTGGAAGGCGTCTACCTCGACCTGGCGCCCGTCGTCCTCGACGCCGGCCCCGGCTTCGAGGCCGCCGCCCGGCGGCTGCTCGACCTCCACGACGAGCGCGGCGTGCCCCGCGGCGAGGCCCGGGGCAACCTCGGCGCCGACCCGCTCGGCACCCTGGCCCGCACCGGCGACGACACCGGCACCACCGAACAGCTGACCGCCGCCGCCCGCCTCGCCGCCGAGTGCCTGCGCGACCGCCCCGGCATCCGGGCGCTGACCGTCGACGCCCTGCCCTACCACGAGGCCGGCGGCTCGGCCGCCCAGGAACTGGGCTGCTCCCTGGCCACCGGCGTCGCCTACCTGCGCACCCTCACCGACGCCGGGCTGGACGCCGACGCCGCCTGCGCACAGCTGGAGTTCCGCTACGCAGCCACCGCCGACCAGTTCCTGACCATCGCCAAGCTGCGCGCCGCCCGCCGCCTGTGGGCCCGCGTCGCCGAGGTCAGCGGCGCCCGGGGCGCGGCCGGCGCCCAGCGGCAACACGCCGTCACCTCACCGGTGATGATGACCCGTCGCGACCCGTGGGTGAACATGCTGCGCACCACCATCGCCTGCCTGGGCGCCGGGGTGGGCGGCGCGGACGCCGTGACCGTACTGCCCTTCGACCAGGCCCTCGGGCTGCCGGACGCCTTCGCCCGCCGCATCGCCCGCAACACCTCCTCGATCCTGCTGGAGGAGTCCCACCTGGCCAGGGTCGTCGACCCGGCCGGCGGCTCCTGGTACGTCGAGCGGCTGACCGACGAACTCGCCCACGCCGCCTGGGCCTGGTTCCAGGAACTCGAGCGCGCCGGCGGCCAGGCGGCCGCACTGCGCTCCGGACTGGTCGCCGAGCGCCTCGCCGAGACCTGGGAGCGCCGCTCGGCCGACCTCGCCACCCGCCGCGAACCCATCACGGGCGTCAGCGAGTTCCCCCACCTCGGCGAGCAGCCCGTCCACCGCGACCCGGCCCCGGCGGCGCCCGCCGGCGGACTGCCCAGGGTCCGCCGCGACGAGGCGTACGAGACGCTGCGCGCCCGCTCCGACGCCCACCTGGCCGCCACCGGCGCCCGGCCGCGCGTCCTGCTGGCCACGCTCGGCCCGGCCGCGGCCCACACCGCGCGCGCCACCTTCGCCGGCAACCTCTTCCAGGCCGGCGGCATCGAGCCCGTCCACCACGCGGTGACGGACGATCGGGAAGCCCTGGCGAAGGCCCTCGCCGACGACGGCGCCCGCATCGCCTGCCTGTGCTCCAGCGACGCGCTCTACGCCGAACAGGCCGAGACGGTCGCCGCCGCCCTCAAGGCCGCCGGCGCCGAGCGGATCCTCCTCGCGGGCAAGCCGCGCGGCGAGCAGCGGGAGGCGTACCTGCGCGCCGGGGTCGACGAGTTCGTCTTCGCGGGCGGCGACGCGGTCGCCGTCCTCTCCTCCGTCCTCGACCGCATGGGAGTGGCGTGATGCGGATTCCCGACTTCTCCGACATCGAGCTGGGCCCGGCCGGTGCCGCGCCCGCCGACGCCGGCGCATGGCGATCGGCCCTGAAGGAGTCCACCGGCAAGAGCGTCGAGGACCTGCTCTGGGAGACCCCCGAGGGCATCGGCGTCAAGCCGCTCTACACCGGCGACGACCTCGAGGGGCTGGACTTCCTCGCCACCTACCCGGGCATCGCCCCCTACCTGCGCGGCCCGTACCCCACGATGTACGTCAACCAGCCCTGGACCATCCGGCAGTACGCCGGATTCTCCACGGCCGAGGAGTCCAACGCCTTCTACCGCCGCAACCTGGCGGCCGGTCAGAAAGGCCTGTCCGTCGCCTTCGACCTGCCCACCCACCGCGGCTACGACAGCGACCACCCGCGCGTCACCGGTGACGTCGGCATGGCGGGCGTCGCCATCGACTCCATCTACGACATGCGCCAGCTCTTCGACGGCATCCCGCTGGACCGGATGACCGTCTCGATGACGATGAACGGCGCGGTGCTGCCCGTACTGGCGCTGTACATCGTCGCCGCCGAGGAACAGGGAGTACCGCCCGAGAAGCTGGCCGGGACCATCCAGAACGACATCCTCAAGGAGTTCATGGTCCGCAACACCTACATCTATCCGCCCCGGCCCTCGATGCGGATCATCTCCGACATCTTCGCGTACACCTCGCAGAGGATGCCGCGCTACAACTCCATCTCCATCTCCGGCTACCACATCCAGGAGGCCGGGGCCACCGCCGACCTGGAGCTGGCCTACACGCTCGCCGACGGAGTGGAGTACCTGCGCGCCGGCATCGGCGCCGGACTGGACGTGGACGCCTTCGCGCCCCGGCTGTCCTTCTTCTGGGCGATCGGCATGAACTTCTTCATGGAGATCGCCAAACTGCGGGCGGCCCGCCTGCTGTGGGCGCGCCTGGTCAAGCGCTTCGACCCCCAGAACACCAAGTCGCTCTCGCTGCGCACCCATTCGCAGACCTCCGGCTGGTCCCTGACCGCGCAGGACGTCTTCAACAACGTGGCCCGCACCTGCGTGGAGGCCATGGCCGCCACCCAGGGACACACCCAGTCCCTGCACACCAACGCCCTCGACGAGGCCCTGGCCCTGCCCACGGACTTCTCCGCCCGCATCGCCCGCAACACCCAGCTGCTGATCCAGCAGGAGTCCGGGACCTGCCGGGTCATCGACCCCTGGGGCGGCAGCGCCTACGTCGAACGCCTCACCCACGACCTCGCCCGCCGCGCCTGGCAGCACATCGAGGAGGTCGAGGCGGCCGGCGGCATGGCCCAGGCCATCGACGCCGGCATCCCCAAGCTGCGCGTCGAGGAGGCCGCCGCCCGCACCCAGGCCCGCATCGACTCCGGCCGCCAGCCGGTGATCGGCGTCAACAAGTACCGGGTCGACAGCGACGAACAGATCGAGGTCCTCAAGGTCGACAACTCCTCCGTGCGGGCCCAGCAGATCGACAAGCTGCGCCGGCTGCGCGCCGAGCGCGACGAGGAGGCCTGCCGGGCCGCGCTGCACGCCCTCACCCGGGCCGCCGAGGCCGGCCCCGGCCAGGGCCTCGAGGGCAATCTGCTGGCCCTGGCCGTGGACGCCGCGCGCGCCAAGGCCACCGTCGGCGAGATCTCCGACGCCCTGGAGAAGGTCTACGGCCGGCACGCCGGCCAGATCCGTACCATCTCCGGTGTGTACCGGGAGGAAGCGGGCTCGTCGTCCGGAGTGGAGCGCACGCGCGCGCTGGTCGAGGCCTTCGAGCGGGAGGACGGCCGCCGGCCGCGCATCCTGGTCGCCAAGATGGGCCAGGACGGCCACGACCGCGGCCAGAAGGTCATCGCCACCGCCTTCGCCGACCTCGGCTTCGACGTCGACGTCGGCCCGCTCTTCCAGACCCCGGCCGAGGTCGCCCGGCAGGCCGTCGAGGCGGACGTGCACATCGTCGGCGTCTCCTCGCTGGCGGCCGGCCACCTCACGCTCGTCCCGGCGCTGCGCGAGCAACTGGAGGAGCAGGGGCGCGACGACATCATGATCGTCGTCGGGGGCGTCATCCCGCCGCAGGACGTGCCCACCCTGCTGGAGATGGGCGCGGCCGCCGTCTTCCCGCCGGGCACGGTCATCCCCGACGCCGCCCACGACCTGCTGAAGACCCTCGCCGGGGTCCTCGGCCACGAGCTGTGAGGCCGACCCGCTGATGGCCCGCCCGATCGATCTCGACGCGTATGTCAAGGGCGTGCTCGACGGGAAGCGGGCGGCCGTCGCCCGCGCCATCACCCTCGTCGAGTCCACCCGGGCCGACCACCGGGCCCTCGCCCAGCGCATGCTGACCGAGCTGCTGCCGCACGCCGGCGCCGCCCGCCGGATCGGCATCACCGGCGTGCCCGGCGTCGGCAAGTCCACCTTCATCGACGCCCTCGGCACGATGCTCACCGGCCTCGGCCACCGCGTCGCCGTCCTCGCCGTCGACCCGTCCTCCAGCCGCACCGGCGGCAGCATCCTGGGCGACAAGACCCGCATGGAACGGCTCGCCACCGACCCGGCCGCCTTCGTGCGCCCCTCGCCCACCGCCGGGACGCTCGGCGGCGTGGCCAGGGCCACCCGCGAGACCATCGTGGTGATGGAGGCCGCCGGATACGACGTGGTGCTGGTGGAGACCGTCGGCGTCGGCCAGTCCG
Organism: Streptomyces sp. NPDC053048; assembly: GCF_044547045.1. NCBI lineage: Bacteria > Bacillati > Actinomycetota > Actinomycetes > Kitasatosporales > Streptomycetaceae > Streptomyces > Streptomyces sp. NPDC053048. Next base: position 579,602 of record NZ_JBITZS010000004.1, on the reverse strand, counting down.
AGACGGCCGTCGCCGGCATGGTCGACACCTTCCTCCTCCTGACCCTCGCCCGCACCGGGGACCAGCTCCAGGGCATCAAGAAGGGCGTGCTGGAACTCGCCGACCTCGTCGCCGTGAACAAGGCGGACGGACCCCACGAACGCGACGCCAAGGCGGCCGCCCGCGAACTGGCGGGCGCGCTGCGCCTGATGCAGTCGCCGGACGCCGCCTGGAACCCTCCCGTCCTGACCTGCAGCGCCCGCGAGAACACCGGGCTCGATGTCCTGTGGGAGCGCGTGGAACAGCACCGCCGGGTGCTCGAGGCCACCGGCCAGCTCGCCTCGCGGCGCCGCGAGCAGCAGGTCGACTGGACCTGGACCATGGTCCGCGAACAGCTGCTTGCCGACCTGCGCGGCCACCCCGAGGTGCGCCGACTGGCCCCCGGCCTCGAAGAGCGGGTGCGCGAGGGCACTCTGACGGCGAGCCTGGCCGCCGAGCGCCTGCTGGAGGCCTTCCGCGCGCAGAGCTGACCGGTCACCGACGCCGCGGTACGTGGCGGCCTCGCGCCCATGACATCCTGAGCCGTCAGAGTTCTGCCGGGGCGGGATCGGCGGATGTCCGGGATTCGAGGATGATGCAGCAGATGAGACTCTGCTTCCTGGTGGAGGAGCAGTACCGGTACGACGGCATGCCGGTGGACGTGATCCGGCAACTGACCGCCTGGGGGCACCGGGTGGACGTGCTGCGGCCGGGCGGTCGGCTGATGCGGCTCTCCGAGGCGGTACGCGCCGGACAGCACGACGCGTGGGTGCTCAAGACGGTCTCCGGCGGTCCCGGCCTGACCCTGCTGGAGGGCGCGGCGGCCGTGGGGCTGACCACGGTCAACGACGCCCGTTCCATACGCGGCGTGCGCGACAAGGCACTGGCCGCGGTGATCGCCGAATCCCGCGGTCTTCCCGTGCCCCGCACCTACGCGGCCATGCGCGCCGAGGAGTTCGCCGCCCTGCCCGCGAGCGCCTTCCCCCTGGTCGTCAAGCCGGCCGACGGCAGCTCGGGGCGCGCGGTGCGGCTCGTACCGGACCCGGAGCGGCTGACGGCCCCCGGGGAGCGGCCCGCGGGCGACGGCATGCTGATAGCCCAGCCCTACATACCCAACTCGGGCGTCGATTTGAAGGTGTACTGCGTCGACGGTGAGCTGTACGCCACCGAGCGGCGCAGCCCCCTGCACCCCGACCAGCCGGTCCGCGAACGGCATGTGCCGCTGTCGGCCGAGGTCGCGGGCATCGCGGCCGAGGTCGGCGCGGTCTACGGCCTCGACCTGTACGGGGTGGACGTCGTCTTCGGCCCCGACGGCCCGGTGGTCGTCGACGTCAACGACTTCCCCAGCTTCCGGCAGGTGCCCGACGCGGTGGCCAAGGTGGCGTGGGCGATCCTGCGCCTGGCCGGAGCGGACCGGACGGACCCGGCCCCGCACGCGATGCTGGCCGCGCGGGCCCCGGGCGCCGGTGGTCGCCCGTGAGGATCTGCCTGCTGACGCCCACACCGGACCATCCGCTGCTGGCCGCGACGACGGCCCTGCTGACGCCCCGCCACGAGGTCGAATGGCTCGACCCGGCGGCCACGGACGGCTTCCCGGACCCGGGCGGCCTCGCCGACGTCTATCTGCTCAAGACCCGCACCCCGCGCGCCCTGGCCCTCGCCCGCTTCCTCGAGGAGCACGGCGCGCCCGTGCTGAACTCGGCCGCGTCCACCGGGCTCTGCCAGGACCGCACCGTCATGGCCGAGGTCGCGCTGCGCGCCGGGCTGCCGTTCGTGCCCACCCGCACCGAGCCCTCGCTCCGGCGGCTCGAGGCGGCCGGGGAGCCCGCCCACCCGGTGGTGGTCAAGAGCCGCCACAGCCGCCGCCACGACCTGGTGGCCCGCGTCGACGACGCCGCGCGGCTGCGTGAGCTCGCCGAGCGGTGGCCGGACGAGCCGGTGGTCGTTCAGCCCTTCACGCCCAACAGCGGCTGGGACCACAAGCTGTGGGTGATCGGTGACGAGATCTTCGCCGGGCTCCGCCGCTCCGAACTGGCCGTCGGCGGCCCGGACAAGCGGACCCGCACCCTCGCGCCCGAGGAGCTCCCGGCGGGGTGGCCGGAGGTCGTGCGGCGCGTGGGGGAGGTGTTCGCGCTGGACGTCTACGGGGTCGACCTGCTCGACGCGGGTGGCGGTGCGCCCGTCATCGTCGACATCAACGCCTTCCCCGGCATCCGGGGGCAGGCCGGCGCCCCCGAGGCGCTGGCGGCGCTGGCCCTGCGCACGGCGGCGGGCGGCGGGCGGCCGCGGGTGCCGGTGGGTTCGTCACACGGTCGCTGACACGTTCGCCGACATGTTCGCCGACACGGTCGTTCGAAAAAACTGGGCCGCGGCTCTCGCTGTCACGCCGGTACGGACCGATACTGCGGACGCTCCGTCGTTCGTCCGCGGTACCGGAGGTCACCGGCATGCTTCACGGCATCGATGTCAGCAGCCACAACAGCGAGAGCTACCCCCTCGAGGGGTTCGACTTCGTCATCGTCAAGGTGACGGAGGGGACGTCGTACACCAACCCCAAGTGGGTGGTGCAGCGCGACCGGGCCCGGCGGGCGGGCCTGGTCCTCGGCTACTACCACTACGTCACGCCCGGTTCGATGTCCGCGCAGGGCAACTACTTCCTCGGGAAAATCGCCTTACGCGAGGGCGACATCCTCGCCCTCGACTGGGAGCACCCCGACGTCTACGGCCGCGACAAGGACCGCTGGCTCGCCCACGTCCAGGCACAGGCGCCCGGCCATAAGGTGATCCTCTACTGCAACCGCGACTTCTGGTTCAACCGGGACACGACGGACAACCCCGGTGACGGCCTGTGGATCGCCGACCCCGAGCGCCCCGCCGGGCAGCCGGCCGTACAGCACCCGTGGACCTTCCACCAGTACAGCTGGGCCGGGGGCCTGGACCGCAACGTGGCCCGCTTCGCCGACCGCGCCGCACTGCGCGCGTGGGCGGCCGGCGGACGACAGGAGGAGCCGGGGTAGGAGCCGGGGTAGGTTCGTTCACCCCACCATTCCGAGCACCGGAAGCAGACCCTCCGGCCGTTCCTCGACCGGCAGGTGCTCCACCAGGCGCACCGCGCACCCGATCCGGCCGGCACCCGCGTCCGCGTGTGCGCTGTCGCCGACCATGAGCACGTCCGCCGGCGGCAGCCCGATCGCCTCGCACGCCGTCCGGAACAGCCGCGGGTCCGGCTTCTGCACCCGGTGCTCGTACGACAGGACGTAGGCGTCCACCAGCTCGTACAGGCCGTGCTCACGGAAGACCGGACGCAGGTCCCAGCCGATGTTGCTCACCACGGCGGTGCGTACGCCACGCCGCCGCAGCTCGCTCAGGACCCCGGGGGCGTCGGGGTACGGCCGCCAGGCCGCGGGCTCCATGTGGCGCGCGTAGAGGGCGTCGTGGAGGCGGGGATCCGGCAGGTCGACCCGACGGCTGAGGCCGGTGTAGGCGGCGCGGTGCTCCTCGGGGCTGAGGTCGCGCTGCTGCCACAGGCCCGCCAGAGGCGGCGGGACCTGCCGGGGGCCGCGCCCGCCGGGCTGGGCACCGGCGTCCTCCAGCAGGCCGGCCAGGCGTGCGGTCTCGTCCTCGCCGAGGACGAGACCGAGCCGGCTCGCGGCGGCGCTCAGCCAGGAGCCGGCGGGCTCTGTGCGGAACAGCGTTCCGGAGAAGTCGAAGAGAACCCCTTTGCTCATGGGGGCACTCTGCCACCCGAAGGGCACGTACGTCGCCCGCATACGCGAACGTCCCCGCCGGCCGGAGCCGGCGGGGACGCGGTGCCCGAAGGCGCGGGGGTCAGCCCTTGCGGGACTTGACCTCCTCGGTGAGCTGCGGGACGACCTCGAAGAGGTTGCCGACGACGCCGTAGTCGACGAGGTCGAAGATCGGGGCCTCGGCGTCCTTGTTGATGGCGACGATCGTCTTCGACGTCTGCATGCCGGCCCGGTGCTGGATGGCGCCGGAGATGCCCGCGGCGATGTACAGCTGCGGGGAGACCGACTTGCCGGTCTGGCCGACCTGGTTGGTGTGCGGGTACCAGCCGGCGTCGACGGCGGCGCGGGAGGCGCCGACGGCCGCGCCGAGGGAGTCGGCGAGGGCCTCGACGATCGCGAAGTTCTCGGCGCCGTTGACGCCGCGGCCGCCGGAGACCACGATCGCGGCCTCGGTCAGCTCGGGGCGGCCGGTGGACTCGCGCGCGGTGCGCGAGACGACCTTGGTGCCGGTGGACTTCTCGCCGAAGGAGACGGCCAGCTGCTCGACCGCGCCGGCGGCCGGGGCGGCCTCGGGGGCGGCGGAGTTGGGCTTGACGGTGATGACCGGCGTGCCCTTGGTGACGCGGGACTTGGTGGAGTACGAGGCCGCGAAGACGGACTGCGTGGCCACCGGGCCCTCGTCGCCGGCCTCGAGGTCGACGGCGTCGGTGATGATGCCGGAGCCGATGCGCACCGCCAGGCGGGCCGCGATCTCCTTGCCCTCCGCGGAGGAGGGGACGAGCACGGCGGCCGGGGAGACGGCGTGGTACGCGGCCTCCAGCGCGTCCACCTTCGGTACGACGAGGTAGTCGGCGAACTCGGCGGCGTCGGCGGTGAGCACCTTGACCGCGCCGTACTCGGCCAGCGTCGCGGCGGCGGTGTCCGCGCCGGCACCCAGGTGCACGGCGACGGGCTCGCCGATGCGGCGGGCGAGGGTCAGCAGCTCGAGGGTGGGCTTGCGGACGGCACCGTCCACGTGGTCGACGTAGACGAGGACTTCAGCCATGGATCTGCTCTCCTGCGGGAATTGCGAGGGCGGTTGAGATGCGTTGGGGCGTCAGGGGTTCGGTCCGAGCGGAGGCTCAGATGAACTTCTGGCCCGCGAGGAACTCGGCGAGCTGCTTGCCGCCCTCGCCCTCGTCCTTGACGACCGTGCCCGCGGTGCGGGCCGGGCGCTCCGTGGCCTCGTCGACCGTGGTCCAGGCGCCGTCGAGGCCGACCTCCTCCGCCTCGATGCCGAGGTCGGACAGGTCCAGGGACTGCACCGGCTTCTTCTTGGCGGCCATGATGCCCTTGAAGGACGGGTAGCGCGCCTCGCCCGACTGGTCGGTGACGGAGACGACGGCCGGGAGGGAGGCCTCCAGCTGCTCGCTGGCGGCGTCGCCGTCGCGGCGGCCGGTCACCTTGCCGTCCTCGACCTTGACCTCGGACAGCAGCGTCACCTGCGGCACGCCCAGGCGCTCGGCGAGCATCGCCGGGACGACGCCCATGCCGCCGTCGGTGGAGGCCATGCCGGAGATCACCAGGTCGTAGCCGACGTGCTCGAGGGCCTTGGCCAGCACCAGCGAGGTGCCCAGCGCGTCGGTGCCGTGCAGGTCGTCGTCCTCGACGTGGACGGCCTTGTCGGCGCCCATGGACAGCGCCTTGCGCAGGGCGTCCTTGGCGTCCTCGGGGCCCACGGTCAGCACGGTGATCTCCGCGTCGTCCGCCTCCTCGGCAATCTGCAGCGCCTGCTCGACCGCGTACTCGTCGAGCTCCGAGAGCAGGCCGTCCACGTCGTCACGGTCGACGGTCAGGTCCTCGGCGAAGTGCCGGTCGCCGGTGGCGTCGGGCACGTACTTCACAGTGACAACGATCCTCAAGCTCACGCCGGCTCTCCTACTGCATCGTCTCTATCAAAGCTGCCTTGGCAGGCAGCATAGGCGCCTTGTGGGGGCGGACCCCGGCGGGTGCGGGCTTCGCCCCCGACCGGGATGTTACTGGCCAGTACATCGGGGGTGTCCGCCGAGCGCAAGGCCGGTCGACTGTGATCTGCCCAACGCGGGCGCGCGAATGCGGCGGAGCGTCAGACGGCCGCGCCCAGCGCCGCGATCACATCGGCCCTTCGAGGCTGCCCGGCGGCACGGCGCACCACACGCCCGGCCGCGTCGAGGACGAGCGTGGTGGGCGTCGCGCTCACCCCGAGGGCCCGGACGAGCTCCAGATGCGCCTCCGCGTCGACCTCGACGTGCACGACGCCGTCGACCATCGCCGCGACCTCGGCCAGGACGCGCCGGGTCGCCCGGCAGGGCTGGCAGAAGGCGCTGGAGAACTGCACGAGCGTGGCGCGCCGCCCCAGTTCCGCGCCGATGTCGGCGGCGCTCAGCCGCACCGCTTCCCCGTCCTGCCCCAGCACGCCCGTCCCTTTCCGCACCTGTCCGGTTTTCGGGTGCAGCGCCCGCGGCGGCGGGGAAATTTCCCGACGTGATGAGGATCTCCCGGCCGCCGGGGCGTCCTGGCTGGCCCGCGAGCGGGGCATTCAGGCACGATCTGGCGAAAGCCGGAACCCTACGGCCGCGTAACCCACGCGTTTCCGCTTCATGAACACCCTCGGCCCGGACGAACCGGGCCGGACGACGCAGCCGGGAGCACCCTCCCCAGGCCCGCCCGGAAGGATCTTCCCGCATGGCAGAGCTCGTGTACCCGCCGGTGATCGGTTTCGCCCACACCATGTTCAAGGCGCAGGGCCTGCGCTTCGACGTCGAAGGGACCGAGCACATACCGCGGCGCGGCGGGGCGGTCCTGGTGAGCAACCACATCGGCTACCTCGACTTCGTCTTCTGCGGCCTGGCGGCCCGGCCCGCCAAGCGCCTGGTGCGCTTCATGGCGAAGGAGTCGGTCTTCCGCCACAAGGTCTCCGGGCCGCTGATGCGGGCGATGAAGCACATCCCCGTCGACCGCTCGGCCGGCCTGGACGCGTACAAGCACGCGCTGTCCGCCCTGCGCTCGGGCGAGGTCATCGGCGTCTTCCCGGAGGCGACGATCTCCACCTCGTTCACGCTGAAGAACTTCAAGTCCGGCGCGGCCCGGCTGGCGCAGGAGGCCGGTGTCCCGCTGGTGCCGATGGCGCTGTGGGGGACGCAGCGGCTGTGGACCAAGGGACAGAAGCGCAACCTGGGCCGCCGGCACATCCCCGTCTCGATCCGGGTGGGCGAGCCCATCACGGCCGACCGGGACGAGGCGGCCGACACCATCACCGAGCGGGTCCGCACCCGGGTGCAGGACCTGCTCGAGGCGGCGCAGCGCTCCTATCCCGTGCGGTCCGAGGGCCCGGCCGACAGTTGGTGGATCCCCGCCCACCTCGGCGGCACGGCGCCCACCCCGGACCGGGCAGCGGCCACGGACCGCCGCTAGCGGTCCGGCCGTCGACGCCCGAGCGTGAACGCCCGAGCCCCCTGCCGCACGCGGTGCGACAGGGGGCTCGGCCGTTTTCGTCGGCTAGCGCTTGGCCATCTCCTCGGCGACCGCCGCGGTGAACGCGTCGACGTCGTCCTCCGTAGTGTCGAAGGAACACATCCAGCGGACGTCGCCGGCCGCCTCGTCCCAGAAGTAGAAGCGGTAGCGCTTCTGCAGGCGCTCGCTCACATCGTGCGGAAGCCGGGCGAAGACGGCGTTGGACTGCACCGGGTGCAGCACCTCGACGCCCTCCACGCCCCGGACGCCCTCCGCCAGCCGGGCCGCCATGGCGTTGGCGTGCGACGCGCTGCGCAGCCAGAGGTCGCCCGACAGCAGGGCCTCGAACTGGACGGACACGAAGCGCATCTTCGAGGCGAGCTGCATCGACATCTTGCGCAGGTGCTTCATGGCCCGCACCGCGTCCGGGTTGAGGACGACGACGCACTCGCCGAAGACCATCCCGTTCTTGGTGCCGCCGAAGGAGAGCAGGTCCACGCCGGCGTCGGTGGTGAACGCCCGCAGGGGCAGGCCGAGGGTGGCCGCCGCGTTGGCGATGCGCGAGCCGTCGAGGTGGACCTTCATGCCCCGCTCGTGGGCGTGGTCGCAGATCTCGCGGATCTCCTCGGGCGTGTAGCAGGTGCCCAGTTCGGTGGTCTGCGTGATCGAGACGACCTGCGGCTGTGCGCGGTGCTCGTCGTCCCAGCCGAACGCCTCGCGGTCGATCAGCTCAGGGGTGAGCTTGCCGTGCTCGGTCGGCACGTGCAGCAGCTTCAGGCCGCCGACGCGCTCGGGCGCCCCGCACTCGTCGACGTTGATGTGCGCGGAGGAGGCGCAGATGACCGCGCCCCACCGTTCGGTCGCCGACTGCAGGGCGACGACGTTGGCGCCCGTGCCGTTGAAGACCGGGAAGGCCTCGGCGGTCGGCCCGAAGTGGCCGCGCATCACGTCCTGGAGGTGGGCGGTGTAGTCGTCCTCTCCGTAGGCGACCTGGTGGCCGCCGTTGGCGACGGCCAGCGCCGCCAGGATCTCGGGGTGCGCCCCCGCGTAGTTGTCGCTGGCGAAGCCGCGCACCGCCGGGTCATGGCGGCGTATCGCGTCGGTCGCCGCCGACGGGGTGTCGTTCACGGTTGCGGGGTGAGCCACAGACGGGTTCCGTTCACTTCCTGGGCGGGCTTCTCCCAGACGCCGGCGATGGCCTCGGCCAGGTCCTTGGCGTCCGTGAAGCCCGCGAACTTCGCGTTCGGTCGTTCGGCGCGCATCGCGTCGTGCACCAGCGCCTTGATCACCAGAATGGTGGCGGCGGCCGGCGGGGCGTCCTCGCCCCCCGCCTTGCGGAAGGAGTCGGCGAGCGCGAGGGTCCACGCCTCGGCGGCGGCCTTGGAGGCGGCGTAGGCGGCGTTGCCCGCGGTGGGCTTGCTGGCGCCGGCGGCGCTGACCAGCACGTACCGGCCGTTGCCGCTGCGGGCCAGGGGGCCCTCGAAGGCCAGCGAGGTGTGCTGGACGGTACGGATGAGCAGCTTCTCCAGCAGCTCCCAGTCGGCCAGGTCGGTCTCGGCGAAGGTCGCCGAGCCGCGCCAGCCGCCGACCAGGTGGACCAGGCCGTCGATGCGGCCGAATTCCTTCTCGGTACGGTCCGCCCAGGCGCGGGCGGCGTCCAGGTCCAGCAGGTCCACGGTGTCGCCGGTGACGGTGGCGCCGCCGTGGGCGTAGCGGGCGGCGTCCACGGCCTCGGCGAGGCGTGCCGCGTCCGCGTCGGAGGCGACCACGGTCGCCCCGGCCTCCGCCAGCCGCAGCAGTGCCGCCCGGCCGGCGGGGCCCGCGGCTCCCGCCACCGCCACGACGGCGCCCTCCAGCTGGCCGTTGCCGTTCGTCGGGGTGCTCATGGTCGTCGCCTCCGTCTCCTGCTCGCTCACGCCGCCACCTGTGCCATGTCCGCCGCGGTGATCCCCTCGGTGGAGACGATCACGCCGCGCAGCTTCTTGGCAAGGGCCTCATAGAACATGCTGAGCGGGAACTCGTCCGCGAGCACGTCATCCACGAGTTTGCGCGGCGGCAACGAGAGGTCGAGGGCCTCGGGGCCCTTGGCCCACTTGGATCCCGGGTGCGGGGAGAGGTAGGACGAGACGAGGTCGTAGGCGGCGAACCAGTGGACGAGCTTGGGGCGGTCGATGCCGTCGCGGTAGAGCTTCTCGATCTCGCCGCACAGCTGGTTGGTGACCTGCGGGGCGCGCTCCCAGTCGATGTGCAGGGTGTTGTCCGTCCAGCGTACGACGTCGTGCTTGTGCAGGTACGCGAAGAGCAGCTGGCCGCCGAGGCCGTCGTAGTTGCGGACCCGCTCGCCGGTGATGGGGAAGCGGAACATCCGGTCGAACAGAATGGCGAACTGGACGTCGCGGGCCTGGGCGTAACCGTCGGCCTCGAGCTTGACGGACTCCTTGAAGGCCGTGAGGTCGCAGCGCAGCTCCTCCAGCCCGTACATCCAGAACGGCTGCCGCTGCTTGATCATGAACGGGTCGAACGGCAGGTCGCCGTGGCTGTGGGTGCGGTCGTGGACCATGTCCCACAGGACGAAGGCCTGCTGGCAGCGCTCCTGGTCGCCGAGCATCTCGGTGATGTCGGCCGGCAGGTCCACGCGCAGCGTCTCGACGGCGGCCTCGGTGATGCGGCGGAAGCGGGCGGCCTCGCGGTCGCAGAAGATGCCGCCCCAGGTGAAGCGCTCGGGGGCCTCGCGGACCGCGATGGTCTCGGGGAAGAGGACGGCCGAGTTGGTGTCGTAGCCGGCCGTGAAGTCCTCGAAGGTGATGCCGAGGAAGAGCGGGTTGTCGTAGCGGGTGCGCTCCAGCTCCGCCAGCCACTCCGGCCACACCACGCGCAGGACGACGGCCTCGAGGTTGCGGTCGGGGTTGCCGTTCTGCGTGTACATCGGGAAGACGACCAGGTGCTGCAGGCCGTCGGCGCGCTGCGCGGCGGGCTGGAAGGCCAGCAGGGAGTCGAGGAAGTCCGGCACGCCGAAGCCGGTGTCGGCCCAGCGGCGCAGGTCGGCGACGAGCGCGCCGTGGTACGCGGCGTCGTGCGGCAGGAGCGGCGAGAGCCGCTCGATCGCGGCTATGACCGTGCCGAACTCGGCCCGGACGGCCTCACCCGGCGGCGCGCCCTCGGCCTCGAGGTCGATGGAACCGTCCGCGGACTGCCAGGGCCGGATAGTCTCCACGGCGGCCTTGAGCTCGGCCCAGGCCGGGTGATCCACTACGCGATCCACAGACAAAATGTCGGATTTTGCTGCGGTCGACGCAATAATTTCCGTCACGACTACCCCTCCTCGGGAGAACCTGGCGTTAAGACACCGTATCCATGCGAGGTTCTTCGGCTCAAGAGGTTGAGCAACAAATTATTCTGCCGACCCCCCGGTCGTGCCGCTGTTTTTCCTGTCGAACTCCGCCGTCCAGGGGACAGCAGTGAGCATCCGCCGCCGGCAGCACAGCAGCACCACAGGTGTCACCATCGAGTTCCGGCCACCCCGCGCCGAGCGCGCGGTGTTCATGAACCGGCAACAATCATCCGCCATTCGGACGGTTGCCGGTCCTGACCTGGACAGATCACAGCGGGCGCTGCCAGTCTCGCGCCATGCCCGCCGCCAACCCGCTCAGACGCCGGACCGCCGCCCTCGCCGTGTTACTCCTCGCGGCCGCCGGCTGCGCCCCGCAGGACGACACCGACATCGCCCGGCCCACCGGCGGACCCGCCGCCGCGGCCCACGCCTGCGCCAAGGGGCGGCTGCTCACGCGGGCCCCCGGCAAGCTGACCGTCGGCACCGACAAGCCCGCCTACGCCCCCTGGTTCCAGGACGACGACCCCACGAGCGGCAAGGGCTTCGAGTCGGCGGTCGCCTACGCCGTCGCCGACCGCCTCGGCTACGCCAGGTCCGACGTGACCTGGCAGACCGTGCCCTTCAACAGCTCCGTCGCGCCCGGCGCCAAGAAGTTCGACTTCGACATCAACCAGATCTCCATCAGCGACGAGCGCCGCCGGGCCGTCGACTTCTCCTCCGGCTACTACGACGTGCGCCAGGCCGTCATCGCGCTCAAGGACTCCCCGGCCGCCGGGGCCCGCTCCATGGCCGGCCTCCGCCACGCGCGCCTGGGCGCCCAGGTGGGCACCACCAGCCTCGACGTCGTCAACGACGTGATCAAGCCCGACCGGAAGCCGTCGGTGTTCCAGAAGAACGATCACGCCAAGACCGCCCTCAAGAACGGCCAGGTCGACGCGATCGTCGTCGACCTGCCCACCGCCTTCTACATCACCTCGGCCGAGGTGCCGGAGGCGAGGATCGTAGGTCAGTTCGACTCGACCGCCGGCAAGGCCGAACAGTTCGGGCTCGTCCTCGACAAGGGCAGCCGCATCACCGGCTGCGTGAGCGACGCGGTCGACTCCCTGCGCAAGGACGGCACGCTCGCGCGGCTGGAGAAGAAGTGGCTGTCCGAGGCCGCCGACGCACCGGTGCTCAAGTGACCACCGAGGACACCGTGCCGAAGACACCCGGAACAGCCGGCACGCCGGACCAGCCCCACGACACCTACGTACCCTCCGCGCGCCGCCTCGAGCGCGAGCGCCTCAAGCGCGCCCGCACCCGCCGGGCCACCGCCGTCGCGGCCGTCAGTACCCTCGTCACCGGCACGGTGCTCGTCCTCGTCGTCGTCAACTCCCCGGGCTGGCCCCGCACCCGCGAGACCTTCCTCAGCGCCCGCTACGCCCGCGAGGCGCTCCCGGACGTCCTCGACGGCCTCTGGCTCAACGTCCGGCTCCTCGTCGTCTGCGGCGCCGCGGTGCTCGCCCTCGGCATGCTGCTCGCCGTCGCCCGCACCCTGCGCGGCCCGGTGTTCTTCCCACTGCGGGCGCTGGCGACCGCCTACACCGACTTCTTCCGCGGCCTGCCGCTCATCATCTGCCTCCTGATGGTCGTCTTCGGCGTGCCCGCCCTGCGCCTGCAGGGGGTGACGACCGACCCGGTGCTGCTCGGCGGGACCGCGCTGGTGCTGACGTACTCCGCCTACGTCGGCGAGGTCTTCCGCGCCGGCATCGAGTCCGTCCACCCCAGCCAGCGCGCCGCCGCCCGCTCCCTGGGCCTGAGCGGCGGCCAGACGCTGCGCTTCGTCGTGCTCCCGCAGGCCGTGCGCCGCGTGGTGCCGCCGCTCCTCAACGACCTCGTCTCGCTCCAGAAGGACACCGGACTGGTCTCCATCGCCGGGGCGGTCGACGCCGTGTACGCGGCCCAGATCACCGCGAGCAAGAGCTTCAACTACACCCCGTATGTCGTCGCCGGGCTGATCTTCGTGGCCCTCACCATCCCCATGACCCGGTTCACCGACACGGTCACCGCACGGATGGACCGCCGCCGGGCCCAGGGAGGGATCGTATGAGCGAGCCGCAGCCGGTGCTGCGCCTGGAAGCGGTGCGCAAGACCTTCGGCGGCACGGTCGTCCTGCGCGACGTGGACCTCGAGGTCGCCCCGCACACCGTCACCGCCCTGATCGGCGCGTCCGGTTCGGGCAAGTCGACGCTGCTGCGGTGCGCCAACCTGCTGGAGGAGATCGACGACGGCGCGATCTTCCTCGACGGCGAGGAGATCACCGACCCCCGGATCGACCCGGACTCCGTGCGCCGCCGCATCGGCGTGGTCTTCCAGGCGTACAACCTCTTCCCCCACATGACCGTGCTGGAGAACATCACCCTCGCCCCGCGCCGCGTCCACGGCGTGCCGCGCGCCGAGGCGGAGGAGCGGGCCCGCGAGCTGCTGGAGCGGCTGGGGCTGGGCGGCAGGGCGGGCGAGTACCCGGACCGGCTCAGCGGCGGCCAGCAGCAACGGGTCGCGATCGTACGGGCCCTGGCCGCCCGCCCCCGGCTGCTGCTGCTCGACGAGATCACCGCGGCACTGGACCCGGAACTGGTCGGCGAGGTGCTGGGCGTCGTGCGCGACCTCAAGGACGAGGGCATGACCATGGTCCTGGCCACGCACGAGATGGGCTTCGCCCGGGACGTGGCCGACCAGGTGTGCTTCCTCGACGGCGGCGTGGTGCTCGAGCGCGGCACACCGGCCGAGGTCTTCGGCGAGCCGCGGCAGGAGCGCACGAGGCGCTTCCTGCGGCGGCTGGTCGAGGCGGGACGGCTCTAGGACCCGCGCCGACCCATCGGACACCCCCTAGGCCGGTCCTGGGGCCTTGTCGGCTCAGGCCCGGCCGAGGTCCTTGATCAGCAGCTCGAACTCCAGGTCGTCGCGCTGCGGTATGCCGAACCGCTCGTCACCGTAGGGGAACGGGCTCATCCGCCCGGTGCGCCGGTAGCCGCGGCGCTCGTACCAGGCGATCAGCTCGTCGCGCTGCCTGATCACCGTCATGTGCATCTCGCGCGCGTCCCACTCGGCGCGCGCCAGGCGCTCGGCCTCCGCCATGACGACCTTGCCGAGACCGCCGCCCTGGGCCGTCGGGCGGACCGCGAACATGCCGAAGTAGGCGTGGTCGCCGCGGTGTTCGACGTGGCAGCAGGCCACCGTCTCGCCCTCGAGGTCCGCCACCAGCAGCCGGCTGTTCTCGTCGGTGACCACGGCCATGACACCGTCGGCGTCGGTGCGCTGCCCCTCCAGCAGGTCGGCCTCGGTGGTCCAGCCCGCGCGGCTGCTGTCACCGCGGTAGGCCGACTCGACCAGTTCGACGAGGGCGGGCACGTCGGCGGCGGTCGCGGACCGGAAGGTCGGCTCTGCGATGCGGCTCCTGGCGGTCTCCATGTGTACCCGGGGTCCTCTCCGTAGGTGTAGGGCGCACATACGACCCTAACGGGTGGGGTGTGCGTACAGTCGCGGGCATGGTGCACGTACTGAGCAGCAGGGTGTTACTCCGGCCGACCGATCCGGAGCGGTCGAGGGCGTTCTACGGCGAGGCGCTGGGGCTCGCGGTCTACCGCGAGTTCGGCACCGGGTCGGAGCGCGGGGTCGTCTACTTCCTGGGCGGTGGCTTCCTGGAGGTCTCGGGGCGCTCGGAAGCGCCGCCGGCGCCGGGGCTGGAGCTGTGGATGCAGGTCGCGGACGCCGCGGCGGCGCACGAGGAGTTCACGCGGCGCGGGGTGGCGGTGCTGGAGCCGCCCGAGCGCAAGCCGTGGGGGCTGATCGAGATGTGGATCGCCGATCCGGACGGGGTGCGCATCGCGGTGGTGGAGGTGCCGGAGGGACACCCGATGCGGTACCGGCCCGGTATCTGAGCCCGGTATCCGAACCCTGGTGCCCGATCTCCGGCGCCCCGTGACGGCGCGCGCGGGCGCACGGCGGGGAGGGGCAGTGCTCCCCCCGTGCGCCCGTGCGCTCCCATGTGACGTCCTCACGGCGGGCATTCTCCGGAGGTGGGTCGCGTCCGGGGATCCGGGGAGGTGTGCCGTGCACGGACCGCCGCTGGTCGGCTGGTTGCTGGTCGCACTGTGCGCCGCCACGGGCGCGTACTGCCTCTTCAGGACGCGGGCCGGCGCGGCGGGGGAGCGCCGGGCCGCGGGAGGCGACGCCCTGATGGGGCTGGGCATGGCCGCCATGGCCGTACCGGCCCCGGTCCTGGACACCCGGCCGTGGGGCCACGCCCTCTTCGCCCTGGTCTTCGGGGCGGTGGGGCTGCGCGCCCTCACCCTGGCCAGGGGCGGCGGCGCGGGCATGCACCACCTGCACCACGCGGTGGGCGCGTTCGCGATGGTCTACATGGCCCTCGCGATGGCCGCCGCCCCCGTCGCGGGCCACGCCGCGCACGCCGCGGCCGGCCGTGAGCCGGCGGGCAGCCCGCTGGTCACGGGCCTGTTGCTGGTGTACTTCGCGGTGTACGTCGTACGGACCGCGGCGGGGATGGTCCCGGTGACTGCCGTCGCCCCGGCGGACGCCCCGTGGCCCGAACCGTGCCACGAACGGGCCGGCGGCCCGGAGCTGACCACGGCCTGCCGGCTGTCCATGGGCATCGGCATGCTGGCCATGCTGCTCACCATGTGAGCGCCACCGGGCTCCCGTGGTCTGCGTCACTTCGGGCGCGGGACCATGTCCGGGCACGGTGCCGCCCTCATAGGCTGATCGCATGATGGTCCCGCTCGCGCTGCTGGTCCTCGGAGGGCTGGCCGCGGCCATGGCCCCGCGCGTGCTGACCCGCGCCGACTGGCCCGGCCGCGAACCCGTACTGGCCCTGTGGGTGTGGCAGTGCGTGGTGGGCGCCGTGCTCCTGTGCTGCGGGCTCGCGATGTCGCTGAGCGCCGCCGCGGCCTGGGAAGCCGTCCGAGGCAACGTCTTCGCGCCCGCCCCGCACGGGGTGATGGAGGCCTACGCCCTCACCGCCTACGGACCCTGGGCGGCCCCGCTGGCCATGCTCCTCGCCTCCGGCGCCGTGTGGACCGCCGCGATGCTCACCCGCGAGATCCGCGACGCCCGCGCCCGTCGCCGGCGCCGCCGCGCCGAACTGCTCGTACGCTCCCCCCTCCTGCCCGGCGAGGAGCGCGGCGCCGACCGCCTGGTGGTGCTCGAGGGCGAGCGCGCCGAGGCCTGGCTGCTGCGGGGCGGCGCCACACCCCAGCTGGTCATCACCACGGCCGCCCTGCAGCGGCTCAAGGGCTCCCAGCTCGACGCGGTCCTGGCCCACGAACAGGGCCACGCCCGCGCCCGCCACGACTGGCTCCTGCACTGCTCCGCGGCCCTGGCCAACGGCTTCCCCCAGGTCCCGGTCTTCGCCGCCTTCCGCGACCAGGTCCACCACCTCGTCGAACTGGCCGCGGACGACGCGGCCTCCCGGCGCTTCGGCCGGCTGACGACGGCCCTTGCCCTGGTCGAACTCAACGAGGACCGCGGCGTCTTCGGCCCCTGCCCCACACCGCTCGCCCAGGTCCCCGACCGCGTCCACCGCCTCCTGGCCCCGGCCCCCCGCCTGACGGCGGCCCGGCGGCTGCGGCTGACGGCGGTGGCGGCACTGGTGCCGTTCGTCCCGCTGCTGGTGACGTTCGTGCCGGGCCTGAGCGCGCTGGGGGGTTAGGGGCTGTCCGGACCGCCCTGTTGACCTTCCGTCAGGGCCTGGATAGCTTCGCCGGACGGACAGTCGATTCCGTGCAGCGGAAGTTCGGGGGTGTCGGATGGGGCAGCACCAGGCCGTGGCCACCACGTTCACCAGCGCCGTCGGCGAGCGCGTCGACGCTCTCCTGGCAGGGGTCGACGCGGAGCTCGCGCGGCGGTATCCGGGCGACCCGGGCAGCCGGCAGCCCGTGCACACGGTCTACGTCCCGGCCGACGCCTTCGACGCCGGGACCATCCGCTCCTGGGGCGACCGGGCGCTCGCCGCGCTCGGTGAACACGCCCCCGACCCGGCGGCGTTCGCCCGGGTCCTGGGCCTGACCGACGACCTGGCCGGGCCGGTGTACGAGCGGGTGCGCGCCAAGCTCGGACGCGAACCCGTGGAGGACCTGCGCATCGACTTCGAGGACGGGTACGGCTCGCGCCCGGACGCCGAGGAGGACGCGGCGGCGGCGCGGGCGGCCGCACTGGTCGCGCGCGCCTTCGACGCCGGAACGGCCGCCCCGTACATGGGCATCCGCCTCAAGTGCATGGAGGCCCCCGTACGCGACCGCGGGATCCGCACCCTCGACATCTTCCTCACCGGCCTGATGGCGGCGGGCGGTCTGCCGGACGGGCTGGTGCTCACCCTGCCCAAGGTGACCCATCCCCAACAGGTCACCGCGATGGTGCGGCTGGCCGAGGAGTTCGAGAAGGCGCGCGGGCTGGCGGCCGGCCGGATCCGCTTCGAGATACAGATCGAGACCACCCAGGCGATACTCGGCGCCGACGGGCGGGCCACGGTCGCCCGCCTGATCGACGCCGCCGAGGGGCGCCTGACGTCCCTGCACTACGGCACGTTCGACTACAGCGCCGCCTGTGGCGTCGGCGCCGCCCACCAGTCCCCGGACCACCCGGTGGCCGACCACGCCAAGGCCGTCATGCAGGTCGCGGCGGCCGGCACCGGGGTCCGCCTGTCGGACGGCTCGACCAACGTGCTGCCCGTCGGCACCACCGACCGCGTCCACGCCGCCTGGCGGCTCCACCACGACCTCGTACGCAGGTCGTTGGCACGGGCGTACTACCAGGGCTGGGACATGCACCCGGCCCAGCTGCCGACCCGCTACGCCGCCGTCTACGCCTTCTACCGGGAAGGGCTGGCGCCGGCCGCCGCGCGCCTGGTCGCCTACACCGGAGGGCCGGGGGGCGGCGCCGTGCTGGACGAGCCGGCCACGGCACGGGCGCTCAGCGGCTACCTGCTGCGGGGGCTGGACTGCGGTGCCGTGGACGCACGGGAGGTGGCCGACCTGACGGGGATGGACCGTGGAGAGCTGGAGGGGCTGGCGGGGCGCGTGAGGCCGTCTGCCGTCTCCGGGTAGCCGCTCGGGGCAGACGCGCATCGCCGCGCTCAGTCCGCCGCCGGCGGGAGTTCGCCCGAGCCGCGGACGACGAGGCGGGTGGGCAGCTCCACGCGGCGGGGCGCGTCGTGGGCTCCCTCCAGCCGGCGGAAGAGCAGCTCCGCCGCGGTACGGCCCAGGCGGGCCGCGTCCTGGGCGACGACCGTGACGCCGGGGGAGAGCAGATCGGCCAGTTCGAGGTCGTCGAAGCCGACGAGCGCGAGGGGGCGGGGGAGCCCTGCTATGACGCGCAGGGCGGTGACCGTCACCCGGTTGTTGCCCGTGAACAGCGCGGTGACCGGGCGCGCGCCGGTGAGCATGCGCTCCGCCTCGGCCCGTACCCGCTCCGGGGCGGTGGGGCCCAGCGAGACCCAGGCGTCGTCCACGGGCAGTCCGGCGGCGGCCATCGCGGCGCGGTAGCCGCGCAGTCGTTCGGCGGCGGTGTGGATGCGCGGCTGGTCGCCGATGAAGCCGATGCGGCGGTGGCCGTGCGCGATGAGGTGGGCCACGCCTTCGCGGGCGCCGCCGAAGCTGTCCGAGAGCACCGCGTCGGCCTCTATCCGCCCGGCCGGGCGGTCGGCGAAGACGGTGGCGACGCCCGCGGCGATCTCCGGTTCCAGATAACGGTGGTCGCTGCCCGCCGGGATGACGATCAGTCCGTCGACGCGGCGGGCGCAGAAGGCGAGGGCCAGTTCGCGTTCCCGTTCGGCGTCCTCGGCGCTGGATCCGTTGATGAGCAGCGCTCCATGGGCGCGGGCGACCTCCTCGACGGCACGGTTGAGCGGCGCGTAGAAGGGGTCGGCGAGGTCCTCGAGGACCAGCCCGATGGAGGCGGTGCGCCCTTTGCGCAGGATGCGGGCGCTGTCGTTGCGGCGGAAGCCGAGGGCGGTGATGGCCTCCTGGACGCGCCGTTCGGTGTCGGGGGTGACGCCGGGCTCGCCGTTGACCACGCGCGAGACGGTCTTGAGGCCCACGTTGGCGCGGGCGGCGACGTCCTTCATGGTCGGGCGGGCGCCGTAGCGCGGCCGGGGGAGGCCGTGGCGGGCCGGCGCGGAGGAGCCGGCGGCAGGGGAGGCGCCGGCGGTGCGGGGGGTGTCGGGGTGGGCCATGGACGCTCGTCCTTTGCGCAGAGAGCCGTCTGATGCACGGAGGTGACGTCGAGCATAGAGCCTGGACAACGTTGTCAACCCCCGCGAGACTGGCTTCCCGAACCGGCCCCACCGGCCCTTCGCCGCTCGTTGGACCAGGAGAGAACGTCACCGTGCACACCACCCCGGCCGACCTCGTCGCCGCTCTCGACATCGGCGGAACCAAGATCGCCGGTGCGCTGGTCGACTCCGGCGGGCGCCTGCTCGCCGCCGCCCGGCGGCCCACCCCGGCGCGGGAGGACGCGGCGACGGTGATGGGCGCGGTGGCCGCCGTCCTGGAGGAACTGCTCCGTTCGGCCGACTGGCCCCGGGTGCGGGCCGTCGGCATCGGCAGCGCGGGCCCCGTCGACGCCTCGGCCGGCAGCGTCAGCCCCGTCAACGTGCCCGGCTGGCGGGACTTTCCGCTGGTCGCCGAGGTGGCGCGGCTGGTGGGCGGGCTGCCGGTGACGCTGGTCGGCGACGGGGTGGCCATGACCGCCGCCGAGCACTGGCAGGGCGCGGCCCGGGGACGGGTCAACGCGCTGTGCATGGTGGTGTCCACGGGGGTCGGGGGCGGACTCGTCCTCGACGGGCGGCTGCACCCCGGACCCACGGGCAATGCCGGCCATATCGGCCACATCAGCGTCGACCTCGACGGCGATCCCTGCCCCTGCGGCGGCCGGGGCTGCGTCGAACGCATCGCCAGCGGCCCGAACATCGCCCGCCGCGCGGTCGAGGGTGGCTGGCGGCCGGGACCGGACGGCGACGCCGGGGCGGCGGCCGTGGCCGCCTCCGCCCGCGCGGGCGACGCGATCGCGCTCGCCTCGTTCGCGCGCGCCGCGCAGGCGCTGGCGGCCGGGATCGCCGCGACCGCCACGCTCGTCGAGATCGAGGTGGCCGTCATAGGCGGCGGCGTCGCCGGGGCCGGCGACCTCCTCTTCGGCCCGCTGCGCGAGCGCCTTCGCGACTACGCCACCCTCTCGTTCGCCTCGGGCGTCGAGGTCCTGCCCGCCCGGCTGGGCTCCGACGCGGGCCTGGTGGGCGCGGCCGCCGCCGCGGCGGGGGAACTGGGCATATGGGGAGTGGCCACGGGCAGTTGACAGACGCCGGGGCGTCCGTCAACTGCCCTGTGGCCTGACCGCGCACCATGCCGCTCGCACACGTTTCCGTGGCAAGGTGTTGCGGGCACTGTGTTGCGGGCGCCGAGTTGCGGCCGCCGTTTGCGGCCGCCGTGTTCCGGGCGCGCCACAGGGGGCGCTACGGAGAAGGGGGAACCGTGATCGTCTGGCTGAACGGTGCGTTCGGTGCGGGCAAGACCAGTACGGCGAAACACCTGGCCGAGCTCATCCCGGGCGGCAACCTCTACGACCCCGAGGTCACCGGCGGGGCGCTGCGCTACCTGCTGCCGCCGAAGAGACTGAGCGAGGTCCACGACTACCAGGACCTGCCCGTCTGGCGGAGCATGGTCGTGGACACGGCGGCGGCGCTCCTCGCGGAGCTGGGCGGGGTTCTCGTGGTGCCGATGACACTGCTGCGCCAGGAGTACCGCGACGAGATCTTCGGGGCCCTGGCCTCGCGGCGGATCAAGGTGCGGCATGTGCTGCTCGACACCGACGAAACGATCCTGCGGGGGCGGATCGAGGGCCGGGTCGAGTTCCCGGACGACCCCGCGCACAGCGAGTCCGTCCGCCAGTGGGCACGGGACCACATCGCCCCCTACCGCGAGGCACTGCCGTGGCTGCGCGAGGACGCGCTCACCGTCGACACCGGCGGGCTGACGCCGCGCCAGGCGGCCGAACGCGTGGCCGCGGCCGTGCGCGACGGCAGTGCCGCGTACTGCCCGATCGTCCAGACGCCGCAGCCGACGGCCGCGACCGTCGCCTCCGGCGTGCTGCTCTTCGACGAGCACGACCGGGTGTTGCTGGTGGACCCCACGTACAAGGCGGGGTGGGAGTTCCCGGGCGGGGTCGTGGAGCCGGGCGAGGCGCCGGCGCGTGCGGGGGTGAGGGAGGTCGCGGAGGAACTCGGCATCGAGCTCGCCGCCGTGCCGCGGTTGCTGGTCGTCGACTGGGAGCCGCCGAAGCCGCCGGGCTTCGGCGGCTTGCGGTTCCTGTTCGACGGGGGGCGGCTCACCGGGGCGGAGGCGCGGCGTCTGCTGCTGCCGGGGGCGGAGTTGCGGGGCTGGCGGTTCGTGACGGAGAGGCAGGCGGAGGAGATGTTGCCGGCGGTGCGGTTTCGTCGGCTGCGGTGGGCGCTGCGCGCCCGGGAGTTCGGGCGGGCCCTGAATTTGGAGGGCGGCGAGCCGGTGTGACGGGTGGTCGGTGCCGGGTCGTCGGTGCCGGTTCGTGTGGGTCGGGGGCGGGGCGGGGAGGGCGCTTCTGGGGCTGCATTATTTACGGCCCGTTGCCCCCTGTTTCCCGCGTGGCCCCGCACTTGGGCCGCAAATAACGCTTTACGCCCCAGAATCACCCTCCCCGCCCCGCCCCCTTCCGTCCGTTCCGGGCCCGCAGCTCCCTCCGGCCGGTGGCTCGGTGCCCCACTCCCGACGGGGAGTGGGGACGCGAGGGGCTGCCTCTAGCGCTTGCTCTCCGCGTAGTTCGTCAGGAACAGGGCCTCCGTCAGGGAGAGGCGTTCCAGTTCCTGCGGGGAGACGCTCTCGTTCACGGCGTGGATCTGGGCCTCCGGCTCGCTCAGGCCGATGAGGAGGATCTCGGTGTCCGGGTAGAGCGTGGAGAGGGTGTTGCACAGCGGGATCGAGCCGCCCATGCCCGCCGTCTGCATCTCCTCGCCCGGGTAGGCGACGCGCATCGCCGCGGCCATCGACGCGTACGCCGGGCTGCCGGTGTCGGCCTGGAACGGCTGGCCCTCGCCGATCTGTTCCGTCGTCACGCGCGCGTTCCACGGGACGTGCGCCTCCAGGTGGGACATCAGCAGCTTCGTCGCCTCCGCCGCGTCCTGGCCCGGCGGCACCCGCAGGCTGATCAGCGCCCGCGCGCTCGCCTGCACCGACGGGGTCGCGCCGACCACCGGCGGGCAGTCGATGCCCAGGACGGTGACGGCCGGGCGCGCCCAGAGGCGGTCGGCGACGGTGCCCGAGCCGATCAGCTCCACGCCGTCGAGGACCCTGGCGTCCTGGCGGAAGTCCTCCTCCGGGTACTGCAGGCCCGTCCAGCGCTCGTCCGCCGTCAGCCCGTCGACGGTCGTCGAGCCGTCCTCGGCGCGCAGCGAGTCCAGGGCGCGGATCAGCGCCGCGAGGGCGTCCGGGGCCGCGCCGCCGAACATGCCGGAGTGCAGGTTGCCCTCGATGGTGTCCACCTGGACCCGGACCAGGGTCATGCCGCGCAGCGTCGCCGTCACGGTCGGCAGGCCCAGGCGGAAGTTGCCGGCGTCGCCGATGACGATCGCGTCGGCCGCCAGCAGCTCGGGGTGCGCCTCGGCGTACTGCTGGAGGCCGCCGGTGCCCTGCTCCTCCGAGCCCTCCACGATCACCTTGACGTTCACAGGGACGCCACCGTTGGCCTTCAGCGCCCGCAGCGCGGTCAGGTGCATGATCACGCCGCCCTTGCAGTCGGCGGCGCCCCGCCCGTACCAGCGGCCGTCGCGCTCGGTCAGCTCGAAGGGCGGGGAGATCCAGGCGGCCTCGTCCAGGGTGGGCTGCACGTCGTAGTGCGCGTACAGCAGCACGGTGGGGGCGCCGGCCGGGCCCGGCAGGCAGCCGTAGACCGACTGGGTGCCGTCGGGGGTGTCGAGGAGGGCCACATCCTCGAAGCCCTCCGCGCGCAGCGCGCCGGCCACCCAGTTCGCCGCGCCCTCGCACTCGCTCTTCGGGAACTGCGCCTCGTCCGCGACCGACTTGAAGGCGACGAGCTCGGCCAGCTCCGTCCTGGCGCGGGACTGCAGCGACGCGACGGTCGCCGCGAGCGCGGCCGGGTCGGGCAGGCGGGTCGAGGACGTGTCCATGGAACGCTCCTTGAGGGCGCGACGTTATGTCCGTACGTACGGGCGATTGCGTCACTGATCCTGCCATGGCCGGCTCGAGCCCTCCTCGGGGCATCGGCCTTCCCCCGAACGGGCCGCCGGACGGTGGGCCGTAGGATGCGCACGGTAGTCGTAGCCGGTGATCGAGCGGGAGTAGAAGCACACGTGAGCAGCGACAGCGCAGCCCGGGAGCCGGGCCCGGACGTACATGCGGCAAGCGAGCCGGTGTGGGACGTCGTGGTGGTGGGCGCGGGCCCCGCGGGTGCGTCGGCGGCCCATGCCGCGGCCGCCGCGGGACGGCGCGTGCTGCTCCTGGAGAAGGCGGAACTGCCGCGGTACAAGACCTGCGGCGGCGGCATCATCGGCCCCTCGCGGGACGCGCTGCCGCCCGGTTTCGAACTTCCCCTGCGTGACCGCGTGCACGCCGTCACGTTCTCGCTCAACGGAAAGCTGACGCGCACCCGGCGCTCGAAGCGGATGCTCTTCGGGCTCATCAACCGGCCGGAGTTCGACGCCGGGCTGGTGGAGGTCGCCCAGGCCGCGGGCGCGGAGGTGCGCACCGGTGTGACCGTCTCCAAGGTCGAGCAGCACGGCCCGGCCGTGCCCGACCGGCGCACCGTGGCCATAGTGCTCGGTGACGGCAGCACCCTGCACGCCCGCGCGGTCGTCGGAGCGGACGGCAGTGCGGGGCGCATAGGAGCACACGTCGGGGTGAAGCTCGAGCAGGTGGACCTCGGCCTGGAGGCCGAGATCCCGGTGCCTCCGACGGTCGCCGAGGACTGGGCGGGCCGCGTGCAGATCGACTGGGGCCCGATGCCGGGCAGTTACGGCTGGGTCTTCCCCAAGGGCGACACCCTGACGGTCGGCGTGATCTCCGCACGCGGGGACGGCGCCGCCACCAAGCGCTACCTCGAGGACTTCATCGCCCGGCTGGGGCTGGCGGGCTTCGAGCCGAGCATCTCCTCCGGCCACCTGACCCGCTGCCGGGCCGACGACTCCCCGCTGTCGCGCGGCCGGGTGATCGTGTGCGGTGACGCGGCCGGGCTGCTCGAGCCGTGGACCCGCGAGGGCATCTCCTTCGCGCTGCGTTCGGGGCGGCTCGCGGGGGAGTGGGCCGTTCGCATCGCCGAGGCGCAGGACGCGGTCGACGCGCGGCGCCAGGCCCTGAACTACGCCTTCGCCATCAAGGCAGGCCTGGGTGTGGAGATGGGCGTCGGCCGGCGCATGCTGGCGCTCTTCGAGCGTCGCCCGGGACTCGTCCACGCCGCGGTCACCGGCTTCCGGCCGGCCTGGAACGCGTTCGCGCGCATCGTGCGCGGCACGACCACGCTCGCGGAGATCGTACGGACCCACCCACTGGCCCGCCGCACGCTCTCCGCGATGGACCGCCGCCCCTGAGAGACCGCTACCGGCTCGGGCCGCCGGCCCGCCCACCGGCGGGGAGCCGAGGGGCCAACGGGAGGGGCCGGGGTGGGATGGGCCGGGTCCTTTCGGGACGTAAGGGTTATTTGCGGCGACGTTCGGGGTGACCCGGACAGGCAAGGGGGGCCGTAAATAATCCAGTCCCGGAAGGGCCCGGTCCAGCCCGCCCCGGCCCCGCACCACGACGCCCCGGCCCCGCACCCCGACGCACCGGCACGACCCCGACGCACCGGTGCGTCAGAACAGCCCCTCCGGCTCAGGGGGCCGTATCGCCGTCGACGCCGTAGTCGGCGCATCGGGCGCCGCACCCACCAGAGGCCACCCCGCCAACTGCCGCGCATCGACCAGCAGCAACCGCCCGTCCACCACGTCCACATAGACGTCCGGGCCGACCACCGCCACCACCCGCCCCGCCACCGTGCGCCCACCGGCGAGCAGGACCACCCCCTCGACCGGCCGTAGGCCGGCCAGGTGGAACGCCGCATCGTGGTGCACGGGCGCGAAGTCCCGCACCGTCAGCGACTCCGGCAGGCCCACCAGGCCCCGCGCCCGCTCGTGCAGCCCGGCCAGCTCCGCCGCACGTCGCTCCGGCGAGGGCACCGGATGGCGGGCGGCGCGCTTGGCCGCGTAGGGGAAGCGGTCCGGCACCGCGAGTGCCGAGCCCAGTACGGCCTCCGCCCGGCGGGCCGCCATCAGCGGGCCGCGCCCCAGCAGCGCGTAGGACAGCGCGGCCTGTTCGAGCAGGCGCGCGCCCTCCCGCTCGGCGGCCGTGATGCCGACCTTGATCAGCCCGGGGCCGAACCACGCCAGGTAGACGTCGTACGGGCGGGGGTCGTCGGCCATGGTGTCGGCCGCCACCGAGTGCGAACGGTCCAGGCGCGCGCACTCGGGGCACTGCGCCGAGACGGCCTGCGCCGGCACCTCGGCTCCGGCCGGGCAGGGCGTGTGCCTGCCGCCCCTGCGCACTCCGACGCACGTCCGGCCCTCGCCGGTGGTGAACGCCAGCGGTCGGCCCACCGGCAGAGGGGAGAGCCGCTCGCCGTGTACGGGGTGCCGCCACAGCAGCGCGGGCTCGGGCGCCGCACCGCCCGTGCCGGTATTCCAGCGCAGGCCCGCGCAGTGCCAGCCGGTGTGCCTCATCGCTTCCGTCCCCGCCATGCCTCCATGGTGTCAGCGGCCACTGACAGCGGGCCCGCGCACGGCACCCCGCGTCCTGTAGGCGATCACGGCCGCTCCCGCCGCGAGCGCGGCGACCGTGGTCAGGGCGACGGGCAGGGAGAACCAGTCCGCCAGGAACCCGATGGCCGGCGGCCCCAGGAGCATGCCGCCGTAGCCGAACGTGGAGGCGGCGGCGACCCCGCCGGGTCCGGCCAGCTCGCCGGCCCGGCCGATGGCGACCGGGAAGATGTTGGCCAGGCCGAGACCGGCCACCGCGAACCCGGCCAGGGCCGCCCAGACGGTCGGTGCCAGCGAGCCGAGCAGCATGCCCGCGGCGGCGGTCGCGCCGCCCGCGACCAGCAGCCGCGTCTGGCCCAGCCGTTCGAGGAGCGTGCTGCCCGCCAGCCGTCCGGCGGTCATGGCGAGCGCGAAGACGGAGTAGCCGACGGCGGCGACGCCAGGCCGGGCGGAGAGGTCCTGCTGGAGATGGAGCGCGCCCCAGTCGGCGAGCGCTCCCTCTCCGTAGGCCGTGCACAGGGCGATCAGCCCGAACACGGCGACCAGCCGGCGTTCCCGGCCGGTGCCCGGGGTGTTCGGGGCGCTCGGTGCGCCCGGCTTCCCCGCCGAGCCGGTGGGGGAGCGGTCGGGCCGCGAGGGCGCCGGGTGGGCGAGGAGGGTGCGTCCCGCGACGGCCGCCACCAGGAGCCCGGTAGCGGTCAGCAGCAACAGGTGGCGGGTGGCCGACAGATGCCCGGCGACCAGCGCGCCGAGCCCGGCGCCGAGCATCCCGCCGACGCTGAACGCGGCGTGGAAGCTCGGCATCACCGGCTTGCGCAGGGCCGCGACGAGGTCGACGGCCGCGCTGTTCATGGCGACGTTGATGCCGCCGTAGGCGGCGCCGAAGACGAGCAGGACCAGCCCGAGGGTGAGCGCGGAGTGGGTCAGCGGAGGCAGCGCGATGCCGAGGGACATCAGCACGGCCGCGGCGACCGTCACCGGGTGGCTGCCCAGGCGCCGGCACAGCCGGCCGGTCACCATCATGGTGGCGACCGCTCCGGCGGACACGCCGAGCAGGGCGAGTCCCAGGGCGCCCGCGGAGGCGCCCGTCTGTTCCTTGATCGCGGGGATGCGGACCACCCAGCCGGCGAAGAGGAAGCCGTCGAGGGCGAAGAAGAGGGTCAGGGCGGTGCGCAGTCGGCGCAGTCCGGTTCCGTCCGCGATCGGTCGTCGTTCCCCCAGAAGGGCCGTCCGTATTTTGTTCAGCGTCGGCACAAAGTCAGAATAGGGGGGTGACCCAGACTCGGACAACACGTTTGGAGCGGGGCCGTGGCGCCCTCGGTCCCGCCCTGGAGCTCGTGCACACCGGCCGCGCCCCCACGCGCGCGGTGCTCACGGCCGAACTCGGTGTGACCCGTGCGACCGCCGGAGCCGTGGCCGCCGAGCTCGAGGCGCTCGGGCTGATCCAGGTGGACGCGCACCCGACGGCGCCCGCGGGCTCCCAGGGGCGGCCGTCGCACCGGTTGTCCGTCGCGCCGGACGGGCCGGTGGTGCTCGCCGCGCAGATCCACGCCGACGGATTCCGGGCCGCCCTGGTGGGCCTCGGCGGCCGGCTGGTGGCCACGGCGCCGGGCTGCATGACGGTGCCCGCCGACCCCTCGCGCATCATCGACGCCGTCGTCGAGGCCGGGGCCGGGCTGCTCAGGTCGAGCGGCCGCCGCTGCCTGGGGGCGGGGCTCGCCGTGCCGTCGGCGGTCGCCGAGCCGGACGGTACGGCCCTCAACCCGCTGCACCTGTCCTGGCCCGCCGGTGCCCCCGTCAGCGAGCTCTTCACCGAGGCGCTGGCCAAGTCCGCGGTGCTCGGTCCGGCGGGCACTCCCGTCCCCGGCGTCGCGGGCAACGACGTCAACCTCGCCGCCCTCGCCGAACACCGCCACGGCGCGGGCCGGGGCGCCCGTCACCTGCTGTGCGTGGCCACCGGCCACCGTGGTGTGGGCGGTGCGCTCGTCCTCGACGGCCGCGTGCACAGCGGCAGTTCGGGCCTGGCCCTGGAGGTCGGGCACCTGACGGTCAATCCCGCCGGGCTGCCCTGCCACTGCGGCAGCCGGGGCTGCCTCGACGTCGAGACGGACCCGCTGGCCTTCCTCACCGCCGCGGGCCGCACGCCGGGCCCTGCCGTGTCACTGCTGCAGCAGGCCCGTGACCTGCTGCGCTCGGAGTACGGGGATCCGTCGGTACGGACCGCCGCCGAGCTGATCGTCGACCGGCTGGGCCTCGGGCTCGCCGGGCTGGTCAACATCCTCAATCCGGACCGCATCCTGCTGGGCGGGCTCCACCGCGAGCTCCTGGAGGCGGACCCCGAGCGGCTGCGCGCGGTCGTCGCCGACCGCAGCCTGTGGGGCCGCAGCGGGAGCGTGCCGATCCTCGCCTGCACCCTGGACTTCAACAGCCTCATCGGCGCCGCCGAGGCGGCCTGGCAGCCGGTCCTGGACGATCCGCTGGTGGTACTCGGCTGAGCACGCCGGCGCCCGGCGAGCGGTACGCGCGCGTGCCCCTCGGGAGCGGCCCCCGTCCCCTCCCCGGTCAGCCGGGAACGACGGAGGGGGCCACCGGCCGGCGCAGCGCCGCCGGGCGCAGGTCCGCCGGGGCGCGCGCGAACGCGGGCTCGTCCAGGGCGGGCACGGGGGAGGGCCGTTCGAAGGGCAGCGCGGTCTCGGTGACGCGCGCGAGGCGCGGCGTGGCGGCGGGAGAGGCCGACGGGACGCGGAGGGTGAACCAGACGACCTTGCCACCGTCCTGACGCTCCCGCACACCCCAGCTCGTACTGACCGCCGCCACCAGGGCCAGCCCCCGGCCGTGCGTACTGACGGCGTCCACCTCACCGATGCGCGGCAGCCGGGGATCGTGGTCCCGCACCGACACGGTGAGCCGGTCGAGTGCGAGGTCCATCTCCACGGTGCAGTGCTTGTCGGGTTCCGCGTGCTGGTGGACGTTGGTCAGCAACTCGGTCACGGCCAGCGCCGCGGGGTCGATGAGGGCATCGAGATGCCAGTAGCGCAGCTGCGCAGATACGATTCTGCGGACCTGGCCGATCCGTTGGGGCAGAGCCTGGAGCTCGACGGTGCAGTGCTTGTTCACTCGGCTGATCACGGCTGCGACTCCCTGAAGAAGTAGGGCTAGCCTGATGCAGTTACGCGTTGCGGTGTCCTGCCGTACACGCCTGTTCCGGTCCGGCGGCGCGGGCCACCGGCCCGATCGGCGGCAACTGATCCCGTGCGTGACCGCCGAAAACCCTCAGTGATGCCGGTACGAGTCAAGGGTCGACTCTCGCGGCCACCTTCGCAACTCCTGCACCCTTCAGTGCTTCTCCGTGCTTCCGTGCGCCGAGCGAACGACCTCCAGAAAGCGGTTGACCGCCGCCTCGCCCGTGTTGTCCGGTGACGTCCCGTCCCCGGCCCGGCCCCCGGGCGGGCCGTACGCCGCCGCGCCCAGCGTGAGCACATAGCG
The DNA here is from genome assembly GCF_044547045.1 of Streptomyces sp. NPDC053048. Classification (NCBI taxonomy): domain Bacteria; kingdom Bacillati; phylum Actinomycetota; class Actinomycetes; order Kitasatosporales; family Streptomycetaceae; genus Streptomyces; species Streptomyces sp. NPDC053048. The sequence continues at coordinate 550,729 of NZ_JBITZS010000004.1, read as the reverse complement.
GTGGCCGTTGACGGTGGCCCGTGCCCGGTCGCGGGAGGCGAACCACGGCTTGCTCGCGTGCACCGAGCCCACCGGCGCGCTGTCGATCTCCCGCCCGTAACTGGTCAGCAGCTCCAGCCTGCCGTCCTGGATCCGCACCTGGCCGGCCCGGGTCAGGGAACGGAGCGACCGGTCGATCCGCACCCCTGTCGCATTGAACTCCGGTTCCGCCACGGCGCACCGCCTCTCTGCCGAACGTCGCTCGTCCCCTGCGCAGTCTGCCCTCGGGGAGGCCCGCGCACCAGTGCCCGTTTATGATCGAAACGCCCGAGTGATCCGCATCGGCGCGTACCGACGTCCTGAGGAGCGGCACGTGAACAGCACAGGGCACACGGGGCCCGCCGCGGGCCGGGCCGTCCCCACCGTCGACGTGGACCGCAGCGATCCGGCCTACCGGGCCTGGCTCAAAGAAGCGGTCCGCAAGGTGCACGCGGACGCCAACCGCTCCGCCGACACCCACCTGCTGCGCTTTCCGCTGCCCGAGGAGTGGGCGATCGACCTCTATCTCAAGGACGAGTCCACCCACCCCACCGGCAGCCTCAAGCACCGCCTCGCCCGCTCCCTCTTCCTCTACGGCCTGTGCAACGGCTGGATCCGGCCCGAGGCCTGCGTCATCGAGGCCTCCAGCGGCTCCACCGCCGTCTCCGAGGCCTACTTCGCCAAGCTGATCGGCGTGCCCTTCATCGCCGTCATGCCCCGCACGACGAGCCGCGAGAAGTGCCGCCTGATCGAGTTCCACGGCGGGCGGTGCCACTTCGTGGACGACCCGCGCACCATGTACGAGGAGGCGGCCGCCCTCGCCGAGCGGTCCGGAGGCCATTACATCGACCAGTTCACCTACGCCGAACGGGCCACCGACTGGCGCGGCAACAACAACATCGCCGAGTCGATTCACACTGATGCATCCTCCCCTGACCTGCGAGGATGTCGGAAGGAGACCCCACATGGACGCCTCGTATGAGCAGGTTCGAGTGTGGGCGGAGTCACAACCGCCAGAGAGGCTACGGCAGGTGCTTGACGACCTGGCGAGCCGTATCGAGCCCCCGCAGCCCCAACCGAAGCACGCGAAGCGGCGGCGGCCCGCACAGGTGGCGTTAGACCTGGACAGGTCCTCCGAGGTGATTGTTGAGGTGGAGTGGACATGAGGCGGAGGCCTTGCGCTGACGAAGGTGTTTTGCCATATGTGGGCACCTCCAACTCCCCACACTTCTCAACCCGTTGTCAGTGCCCACCTCTAGGGTGTCGCCATGAGCGACATGGGGCGCCTGGACGGCGCAGCACTGGATAGATACATCACGGGCAACTGGGGAGAGGACAGCGTGCCGTCAGAGGCAGTGACCCAGGAAGAGGCTGAAGCGTGGGCGAGGAACTACCGAGCCCAAGGCTACGTCTGGTGCGTAGCGCTTCCCATGGATGACAGTGAACCAGGGGGCGAGTGGGGCGTTTTCACTGGCAGGAGCCGCAGGGAAGACATCACGGACGTCGCGCTAGCTGCCATGCCGTAAACGATCGAGCCCCGGTCCGCTGGTGGGCAGACCGGGGCGCCGACCTCCCAACTCGCCGTAGCCGACGGTAGGGGGCAGCACGAGACTACAGGCGCGACGCTGCCTCATCCTTCATGCTCGTCACGAAAGCTGACCAGGAGCCCGCAGAGAGGGTCAGCGTAGGCCCTGTGGGGCGCTTGCTGTCGCGTACGGGTACGACGCCGGAGGCGGCAACGGAGGGGGCCCACTCGAGGCAGTCACCCCCGTTGTTGCTGCTGTAGGTGGACTTACGCCATACCACACAGGCGCTGCTCATGATGAATGATCCTTTAAGGCATCGGCAATCAAGTCGATTGATTGGTCAGGAGACAAGGCGACGGCCGTCAGCAGATCATAGGCACGCGTAGCTGCCTTCACATCTGCTGGGTCGGCAAGGATCTGCCCTTGCAAGAAGCCGTCCACATAGACCACGTCCGGCCCCTCATCGAGCGTCAGGGCGGCAAACGGCCCTGCCACTCCTGCGTGCCCCCCTGCCGAGTAGGGGACGATTTGGATGACGTTGCTAGGGGTTTGGGCAGCTTCAATCAGTCGCTCGAGTTGGTTCCGCATCGTGTCGGTACTGCCCATCGGGCGACGCAAGACGTTCTCATCCAGGACAATCCATAGCTCTGGCGGTGTATCGCGGGTCAAGATGCGCTGTCGCTCTAGTCGAGCCGCCACCTGCTCTTCGAGGGCTTCGCGATCTGGTCGACCGGCAGACAGAACCGCCCGTGCGTAGTCCTCGGTCTGCAACAAGCCCGGAACCACCTGCACTTGGAACGACCGTATGGCCGAAGCCGCTTCCTCCAGGTCAACGAACGGCCGGAACCACGGCGGGTAGGCGTATCTGATGACGAGACGCCACAGCCGCTGAAAGTGGTCCTCCGTCCCGAACTCTCTGTCGGCCACCTCTGACAGGTCTTTGGTCGGAAGCCGCTTGCCCGCTTCGATCTTGTTCAGCATGGACGGGCTCATGTAGGCGGCCGACGCCAAGGCCCGCTGTGTCATACCGGCTGCTTCTCGCCGCCTTCGCAAGTCCTCGGCGTAGAACCACAGTACGGATCCGGCTGGGTCTAGCTCATCTGCATAGGCCATGCGTCCAGTCCTCCCCGTTGACTACGGGCAGAGTCAACGTCCCGGGGCTGTTGATCTAACGCGACAACCATAACGCTGGTCTCCAGTAAGGCAGTTGCCCGGCAGAGAGGGCCGGGACACCATGGAGGCTCGAACAAAATGACGTCTATGACAAACCTCCCTACTGCGTGGCTGGTGGACACGCAGCAGGACAGGGCGACCAACACGCACAGACACCAGACACCCAGCGACGGAGGCTTCGAACAACGTCACCCGTTTGTGGTTAGCAGGAGCGGCGTCGTTGTACGCGGAGGAGACGACCCGCGCCGCCAGCCCCGGGGAATGACACTGCGAGTGTCACAGGACAGCGGGCGGACCTGGGGCCAAGAGCGCCACGTGAAAAGGGCCAGGACTGCCCAAGACGATCCGTTGGGGCTGCCGTCCTGCGGATGCGGACGAACCCCAGAGCATCTATGCCCGGTAGGCCAGACTCTGAGTCCTGCACATGGGGGGCACTGCTGATGCTGCCCAGGCCACGCGTACCGGTGCCGCTCCCACACACCAGCGGACCGCCCACCAATCCCTGCACCCTGCACCGACGCCGCAGGGAGGCTCTGGCTGAGGCTCTGAGGCGAGGGGACCGCAAGAATGCCGCTCGGCTTCGCTTGGACTTGATGGCGCCTTGCCCGGAGTGCGGAGAGCGGGAGCAACAGTGTCCTTAGAGTTCCGCAGCCCTGACCGCATTGCAGCCGAGGAGAGCGCTAACCGACTCCACGAGGCTCTTGCCCGACTTGGCATCCGGCTGCATGACATCCACATCTTTGGGTGCGAGGAGCACGAGCGCTTGCGCATCGGGTACGGCAGCTACGAGCTGGGGGAGGCAGCAGCACACGCCGACGCCCTAGAGCTTGTGGCAGCCCTCCACGAATGTGGAGTGAGCGTTCCTGCTAGGCCCTCGCCCCCACCGAACTCCTTGCCCAGCAAGGGAACCGAGATTCCTTCCTGACCCCTGTCCCTCCTTCGGATGGAGAGCTGGCCGTCCCCCGACGGCTCCCTGAGGGAGGGGCAGGCTCAAACGCCCGTCCGGTCGTCCGGCATGACGGTTGGCGGCTGGACGGGTGTACCACCGCACCACGCACGGCGGCATGGGGACGGTCCCTGTGTCGGCACAGCGTTGGGAGGTACCACCGTGACACTCAAGGATGCACTGCGCTTTGGAGGAAACGGCGGTTCCGGCGGTTCCGGAGGCGACTCCGGCGACGGCAGCGACGGGCAGGGGGGCAACCCCTCCGGCGGCTGCGGTGATGGTGACGGCTGCGGGCGCAAGTAGCCGCTAGGCTCCGCTCACCAGTGAACCGGGGCGGCCCTCTCTTCGGGGAGGGTCGCCCCTTTCCAGTTCGGAGGCATCCAAATGGGAGTTCACCACCACGCCTACATGTGGCTTGGCTCAGGGGCGGATTACGGAAACGATTCCATCCGTCGCCGGTCCAATGAGCAGTTCAGCTCGACCTCAGTTGCCCCCATCGAACCGGCAAACTGGCTGTTGAAGAACCCACGGTTCATCAAGGGAACATATTCCGAGTCAGAGATCGATAAGGCCCTGGCCTGGTTCGAGTCTGTGGTCAAAGCGCATGCCGAATCAATTCCAGACCATGCCCGGGAAGAGGATACGATCCGCAATCAACTCGAGGGCGTTCGGCAGTCCATGAAGGACGGGCGAGACGCTGTGGGCGGTTGGTGGTACAAGGACGGAAGAACATTCCTGTCCGTTTCCCTGGTCGCCTGCCCCAACTGGTGGCGCCCTGAATACAAGTGCCCTGCAGGCTCCCGCTGAGCCGCCGAGACACCGTCTGAAGAGCGGAAGATAACAGCCTGGATCCGGACCTGAGGGCATCTCCTTGGTGGGATGCCCTCAAGCAGAGGATCTGGGGCGGGGTATAGAGACCCCCGCCATAAATAACGTACCTGTCCTCTGCTCCGTTTCAGGACGTCTCTGTAGCCGAGACCACAACAATAATTCTTCATCTCGAGGTGTTGAGGCTCTGAGCCCCACTTCTGAGCCCCGATCGAGGCCGCTGCAGCCTCTCGGGAGTCCTCCAGGAGGGCGCTGACAGTACTGCAGGCCATTGGGGCCTGCCCTTCAAGGCCTTCACCGACCCCTAGCTTGTGCCCTTGTGAACTTCTAAAACCCGTACACGGTTGGAGGGAGGCGCCCCCTGCGGTCCCTGTGGAAGAAATTTAAATGTATTACCCCCGGGATGTGTGGGTGGGGAATTGTGGGTGCGTAGAAATATTATTCACAAGCGCACAAAGAATTAATTATTCATCAGCAGGGTGTGGGTGTGTCGGCTGGTGGGTGGCGGGCGGTGTCACCGTCTGATTGACATTTGGGACATGTGGCCCTGATGGGGATTTTTGGTGTGGGAGTTGATGGCGGGTGGGGTTGCTGTTTGGGGTGCTCGAGGGTGCTGAGGGCGTGTCTGGTTCGCCCTATAGGTGTGCTTGTAAAGGTCAAGGAAAAGCAAAGTCTTGTGTTGCCGAGATGTGGTCGATTTATGCCGACTATTCCGAAATGCGGGGTCGGCCAACAGCCTGACCTCTCCTTATGTCTTTACGGGGGGCCTCGAGCTGACTTGTGTTGCCGAAATCCTGACTTGTGTTGCCGAGATCCTTCCCCCCTAATGGTGTCCAGCGAGACGCCGCCCCGCCGGGGCGGCGGTTTAGGAGGGAAGCAAATGAGTGCACGTTCCCCGCCACCCAAAGCGCGGGTGAGTGGCCATCACTCACCGGGTCGGTATCGGCCCTGACGACGCGAATGGCGGCCTTTCAGGTCGACCTAAGCGGATACCTACTCAGACGCGTAAGGCGCCCGTGAGGCGGCCCCGTAGTTCCTTGATAACTCCATAGGGCGGTGCACGCACCCTGAAGCGAATCGGGGGTGCGATCCCAAGTTGCTAGAGCGCGGCCGAGACCGTGCAATGACAGGGCTAGAGGCCGAAAGGCTCGGGTGCACTGCTAAGCAGGGAAACTGACCGACCCTGATAGCCAATAGGTCCATGCGTGACAGAAGACAGTGAAGCGAAACAAGGTCACTGATACTGTTCGAGCCAGCAACATGGCGTACGCCGTATGTTCTCACTCTTCACTGAGTGATTGAGCGGCGCGGTATGAGCCATTGTGAGGATGCGGGTAAGACTTGGGCAGTGTGCAGTGATTGCGTCCCCCAGTAACTAGTCGTATGGCGCATGAGTTCGCCCGGCGGGACTGCCAAACAGGCCGGGATTGCACAACTGAGATTGTCTACGGCTCATCTCTCAACATGACGTGTCCGGCGTACACGGGGCCAGGGTGACTGATACTCACCCGGCCCCCTGAGTGCTCCTTAAGCGTCTGAGACGAGATGGGTCGGAGGGAGTGTCGGTTAGGCGCTCATAAGGCCCGTAAGGGCCACACAGCGACCCTTGGAGGGGTTGTGGAGTACTGCGATTACAGCCATGGCTTGATGCCTGACGGGTCTCCCCGTCTGGTCCCTGCCGTAAGGCTGGCCCGTTACCAGGACACTAACCCTGAGGGCGTTGGTCACTACCCTTGGACGGAAAACCAGTGCTGGAAGCATGCCGATCCCACAGTTTATGGGGATGGCTGGCGTCTTATGTCGTCGACGCCGCTTACCGGGTTTGTACCTGCCTGGTTCGAGTTCTTCCATGAGTTTGCTCGGGCGGAATTATTTCGCTTGAACATCATGGATGAACGAGGGCAGTCTGAGAAGACGTTCCGGGGGTGGGCAAACGCCATGCGGTATGTCAGGAGCTATGCGGAGAGTGTTGCCGATAGAGCCTCTGCGACTCAGTGTCTAGTAGACATCTACCGGACTGGGTACGGGACGGTTGAGGGGGCCAATATTCGAGTCACAGCGATTTCGTAGAGGAGTCGGGCACATGGGGGTTCTCGTGTGCCCTTTCGCCTGCTACGAGAGCGTAGGCGTAAGGAAGGGATAGAGGGTGAACATGGGCAGAGTGTGTGTCGCGGCTGCTGCTGCCGCGCTGATTGCTGCGGGGTGCGGTGTGCTCGGCTTCGCCGTGGGGGAGTCAGGCAAGCAAAAAGCAGTTGACCGAGTCTCGGTCTCCTCCTATAAGAAGGGATTTGACGCCGCATTATGCAAGCCGCTTCCCTTGAATCCCCGTACGGATGGGGGAGGCTGGATTCAGGACGGCGTGGGGAACATTTGCGGGGAGTACGAACCCAAGTAGAGGCTGTAGTCGATAGTACGAGGGCACGGGCAAGAGTCCGTGCCCTCTTCTATTCACTGCATCCGGCAGTGAGTTTCAGGGGAGGGAAGCTCTCATGGGTAAGAGCGTTGAGGTGGTTGCCCGGATCGGCAGTAGTGAAAAGTTGCACGCAATCCGGGGAGATTATCAGTACGGCCGGACGGATAACCAAACCATGTGTGGCCGTACGGGGATCACGGGAGTTGAACACCGGCAGAGTGGTGCCCCGATTCAAGTGACGTGCGAAGTCTGTGCCATAGCAGGCTTCCGCTGGATCGTCTACCTGTACGTGGCTGACACGGGGCGCCATGAGTGGGAGCTAGAGCGCGCTGAGAACCTGGCGGAAGCACGGGCGCTCTACGCAGAGTTCTGCCGCGAACAAGGCACGCTTTCCTGCAAGGCTTTTCTGTACCCGTTCACGCCCGAGGATTGGAGGTCGGCGGAAACCTTCCGGGGGTTGGGTAACCCCTTTGACCATCCGGACTACGTCATCGAACGGGGCCCCCGGGGTGGCGTTCAGGTAAAGGCGGCCTAGGGATGAGTCACTTCTCTCACGAATTGGATGGCGGGCCGACGAGTATGCCGGAGATTTGGTTCTATCTCTGCATGGGCGGGTCTCTTATCTCGGAAGAGCTGAAATTCAGCACACGGGAAGACGCGAATGCTGAGGTAGCCCGACGCAACCGGGATAGGCCGGGGCACAGCCACATTCGGGTGCCGTCTCATGCCGTTGTGTGCGAAGGGTGTCCGGATGCAGGAATCTTCTACGACACAGGCACGGATCACCTGGTGAACTTCACATGGGAACTCTGCTCCTTCCACGATGACCCGGGACCATACTCCGCCGAGTATTAGCCGTAGTCGGCAGCACGGGGGTACAGCACTTGTCTGTGCCTCCTTCTGTCTACTCCGTCTGACAGTGGCAGTAAGGGGAAGGGTAATGGAGCACCTTTATCGCATGTGGCGAGTTGTGCGGCCGGGCGTGGCATATCCGGTGTACTTCGATGATCAGGAGGCGGCATTGACACACTGGCAGGCTGGCCCCGTCGGTTCTGAAATGGTTATGGAACTGAGTCGCATCGCGTGTGGCATGGAACGCAGGGGTTTCTGCGGGCACTGCACGGAGGGAATTCCTCTGGTGCCATCGATCGCGCCGAATAAGAAGCCAAAGAGGTAGGGGCATGCGTGTGTTCCGAGACATCCGCACAACGCTCGCTGAGGAGTCGGAGAGGCTGCTTTTGAGGCAGGCTGTTGAGTGGAACTACGACGCCTTGGTACAAGAGGGGCTGGTTGATGCAGACCGATACCTGAGGATGGCGGAGTTACGGTCCCTGCTTCAGTCCTTCACCATTGGGGCCATCGCTATACCGCGTGAGCATGTGCACGTGGTCGTGGTTTCGCTCCGGATGTGGGCGTACCAGGAGCACGGCATCGATGGTGAAGCGGAAGCCTTGGCTCAGCGCATAGGAGTTGCCATAAAAGAAGCATCCATCGCAGCTTGAGCCAGTTTGCTGGCGCGTCTGCCCTCTACGGGTGAGGCGCCTTTTTCATGTCCGCTCACAGTGGGCGGTGAAGGGTGGGGAAATGAAAGATTGGGACACGGACAAGGTCATTCTGTCCAAGATCGTGCGGCGCAAGACGTTCGTTCTCGGAAGAGATGCTGTGCTGGTTTCCAAGAGCGTGGCCTTAATGGATGACGGGCGCGTGATGGTGATCTCCGTTCGTAGGAAGGAGCACGTCTTTCGCGGTGTGGGCGTTGCGGCTACGTATCTGCGGGCCACCTCGTATCCGGACGCGGTTGATCGGGTGAGGGCATACGAATGTGCCTATATCACGGCGGAGCTGCCGGAGAATCCGGCGTGAGGTATAGCAGGAGGCCGTGCCAGTGGTGCGGGATTCTCTGGGGGGTCGTGCTGATTGAGTTCCGGATTCGGGCGCTGAGAAGTGCGCCGCAGTACATGGACCTTTGCTTGGACGGTTGCCTACCGCGTGCACAGAGGCAGTCTGCAAGTGGTGGTAACCGCTACGGCTCATACGAGTACTTGCGGATCGTCGACCCGCAGTAGCTAGCCGCTCAATATCAGGGGCAGGGGAAGGTCAGCCGCTTAGACGGTCGGGATCACCCCTGCCCCTGGTTCTAGAGACAGGCTCTGAAAAACGAGGAGGGAGAGGTATGTGCGCCGAGTGGATTTCCGGCGGGCAGGACGGGCTCATGTACTTGGGGAAGGAGGGGACGGAGGAGTACGGCGGTTACGTCGTCCAGGTGGACAGTGCGCCGAATCCTGAAAGGTGGTTTGCGTACGAGTACGACAACGAAAGCGGCGAAACCGTATGGGTTGGTGAGGCGCCTACTCGTGAGGCCGCACAGACGGCCGTAAAGGGTGAGTTCCTGTGCGAGATCTACCGCAATGATGAAAGCGGGCACTGCCCTTATCCGGGAGTGGTCATCCTAACCACCATTCACAAGGGCAAGCGGCTGCGCATGATCGTGTGCGAGGAACACTCGGGAGTCTTGGAGGGGTGGGAAAGAATTCGGCTAGAGGAGTACCGGACTCAGATCGGGCTCATCCCCAATGAACCGATCATTGGGGAGCGGATCTCCTCCACTCGACCTCCCATCCATCCGTGAGCCCGGCATTTTCCATACCGTCAAAGGAGAGAACGAGTGAGTAAGACGCCCAAACGTATTGCTGGCTGCCCGGTCATCAGGGCTGTCCCCTTCGCTTCCAGGCTCGGCGAAAAACCCTATCTGTGTCTTGTGATCGTCGATAGAGGAGAGGAATTCTCGGAACGGGGCAGGTTCGCGGTCCTGGAGGCCTCCAGCAGTAATGGTGTGCAGTGGCATGGCTACTCAGGCCACTATGACCTTACCCCGGAACGCGCTGGGGTGGTTTTCAATGAGCGCCTGGCAGAACTGGGCACCCGAGTGGTGACCTACGGCAATCCGAGCCCTGAAGAGGGCGGCACTAGCACGTCATTGCTCGGCCAGTAGATAGCCAGCGAGGTTAGAGCATGGGATATTCCCGTGCTCTTTCCTCGACGTCTATTCGGACGGCGACAGAGGAGGCGAGATGCAAAAACACACTCATACAGCTGTCGGGTTGGGGCCCAACATCTTCGGTTTCCAGGTTCGTGTCGGGTGGACACCGGGGGTCGCAGGGGCCTACCTAGCGGTTTGCGAAAATGACGGCACGGAGCTAGTCAGCCGCATCAAGCCAGATATGGAGATCGAGATTCCTTACGACCCAAGTGATGAGGACTATGAACAGTCCGAACTGAACGGGGTGGTCCTGGATGCGCTTCGGTCTGAGCACATGGGGTGCGATTCGGCGGACTGGATTAATGATCCAGTAACTGTGATTTGGGAATTGGCAGACCACGGAGACCTGACGTGGGTTCCCGAGATTGGGCGAAAGAAGGGGTGAGTATGGGAGCGGCAGAGCGGGCGAAGAGTGTTGGTCCCAACGAGGAACTAGGTCGCATGTGCTTTCGGATGGACCCACGATCGCGCATGAGGCCTTAGAGGAGCGCTTGAGGGGCCGCAGAACTCCATGAGCGTCTGGAGCACTGAGCCTTGTCTTTGAGGCCATCAGCAAGGCTCGGCTCGGTACGCTGACCCGCGAGAGGCAGCGAGGCCATGCCAGACGGCCCTACAGGACGTCAGACCCTGTCGGGACCGCCGAGCGCGGGAGCGAATCGACGAAACGGAGAGAAAATGGCACGGGTTGAAGCACGGAATCTCGTCGAAGGAGACGTGATCCTTAGAGACGGGAAGCGGTGGAATGTCCAGTACACGCCCCGTGCGCAGGATTTCAGTCCCCAAATGAGGGTGATTGTTTGGGAAGAAGGGACGAACGGGCGTAACGTAGGGCTCTGGCTGGAGAAGTCGGAGTATGTGGAAGTGGAAGGAGGGTGACGACGGGAAGGCAGTAGAGCAACGCTGAGCCCCCATGGCGCGTTGCAGGGATTGGGCCTGAGGGCTCAACAGGATAAATCGCGAAAAGAGCGGGAGGGGTCATGATGAGGTACGACGCAGAAACGGAACGCATCGTCAAGCAGGACAAGGCCGTTCGTGAGGCTGGTGAGTTCTCTGAGCGGAATGGCTTCCAGTCCTATCGCTGCGGGGACCTGAAGCGAACTGTCGCTGATGCGAGAGCGGCTGCCGGACAGGGGGCATATGACGGCGCCCGCGTGGAGTTCAACGACGCGACAGGCCGGATGACGATTCATCCGACGGATGACCGTCCGGTGATCGTGTACGAGGGGCGCAAGAGCCCGTGAGTGAAGACAGGCTCACCCGTACCGAGTTAAAAAAGAAAGCCCAAGACGAGATCATGCACATGATTTCGATGGTTTGGCATCACTGGCGGGATACCGGAACGGAGATTCCCTCAGGCCAGAGGGAAGAGTTCGACGCCATCCTGAAGCGCGAAGCGGACAGGGCGGCCCGACTGTATGGCTACGAAGAAGCCTGGATGAGCTAGGGGATCGGATGAGCGGCACCGCAACGGGCATGACGATCACCTATCGGTGTGGAGACTGCCAAGACGAATTCCAGGTCTACCAAGACGTACCCCGAGGCGCCTCACAGATCACGTTGGACGTGACAGAGGAGCACGAGGACTGCCCGAGTAGCTGAACATCTTCAGTGAGGGCCGGACACGAAGCTGTGTCCGGCCCTTTGCTGTAGGCGCCCAGCCGAACCAGCAGCCACAACGACAGGAGAGCAATAGAGGTGGAGAAAACCAGATTCGACGACATGGCATACGGCGCCTTAGGGAAGGCTGTTAAGGATGCCATGCCACATACAGAAGCCGATCCCATAGGCGTCCTGGCAACTGTACTCGCGTTCTACTCTGCTGCATTGAACGGCATCATCACTCAGCCGAACGGGCGGCCGATCGTCGTTTGGACAGCCCTCGTCGGCCCTTCCAACTTGGGACGTAAGGGCTATGCTCTTGCGACGGGTGAGGCCATACTGGCCGGTGATCTGGGGAACCTTTTGACGGAACGGCGTCATGAGGGGGTTTCTTCGGGGCCTACGCTCGTAGCGGCAATGCACGAACAGCTAGAGAGCACGCGTACGTCAGAGGGCGGGCCGGACGGCCGCGTGATCCTCTTCGATGACGAGTGGTCTAAAACTCTTCAGCTGGCAAACCGGTGCCCGAAGTTTCATGGTATCTGGCGTACTTCATGGGACGGTAAGCGAGTCTCCAACACCACCAAAGGGAAGGACGGAAAGCCTGTTGTACAAACCGTAGGGCGTCCACAGCTCGGCGGGCACTTTCATATTCAGCCGGAGCTGTGGGGTAAGTATGTTTCGCTAGTCGCGGCTCAAGGAGGGACCTATAACAGGATCCTCCCTGTCCTTACGATCCGATCCAAGCTGTTGCCGACAACGAATGAGGACCCGCTAAGCAATGTGAAGCCGAGCCGAGCCCTTGCGGCAGCCTATGAATGGGCTCGAAAAGGTAAGCATAAGCTAGCCTTCAGCGAGACTGCGAGAAGACTCTACGACGGGCTTCGGGAATCCTATGAGGATGAGCTGGCCGAGATGCCAAGAAACGTTGCGTGCTTCGTGGAGAGGGCTGCCGAACAGGTTCTTCGGGTCGCGTCTGTTCTGACAGTGGCCAATCGTAAAAGCGTCATAAGTGAGAAGGCACTCGAGGCCGCCCGGCACTTCGTGGACTACTCCATTGACTCGGTTAAGCAGCTGGTAGCTGATTCGGCGGCCAATACTGTAGTGCCCAAGCGGCCGCTGATCGACCGCATCATTACCGCGCTGACTGGCGCTGGGGGCAGCATGACCCGCACGCAGCTGCTGCAGGCCCTGGGCGGGCGCTTCAGCGCAGCCCAGATCGACGCTGCCGTCAGTGAAGCGCCCCAAGTTGAGCTCGAGCGGCTGCCGAGCACGCGGCCGGGTCCGAAGCCCACCGTCATCAAGCTGGTCGCTGTACAACCGGAAGGACTCGCGGGAGCCTCCTCCCATGTGAGTCCGGAGCCAGGCCAGGGGGCGCCTGAAGCGGCCGCTCCTCGGCTAGCGCGAGTGAAGGCCGCCCCGGCACCCATCCAGGAGCCGGAGGCTGTACAGACGTCAGGTGTCAGCCTCCAGGCGGCGCCTCGCAGGCCTGCAGAGTCTGCTAAGAAGAGGGCACCCGTTGGGGTGCCAGTACCGGCGTACGCCGGGCTCTTCTCCCACTAGTCCCGAGAGCTGTGCCCGTGAATCTATTTGAGAGGTGGCCGATTTAGTGGCCAGGTATGAAAATAGCGGGGATCCGGTGAGCAGGTATCGGGTACAGGCTGGGGCGCGATGCCCATACTGCTCTACAGGTCGATATCGAATGATCTGGGTTAACGAAACCTATGGATGGAGGTGTAGTAATGGCCTATATGGGGAGTGCCGTACCTGGTACCAGAGTCCTGCATCGATGATCCATGGGCCGGATTATGTGTGGGTAGTCGACCGTGGGCGGGTGAGCTTGATGCATGTCGATGCTGCACCTTCAAAGAATGCCCGCCCGATGAAACCCCTATAGAATAGGTCCTCAGGAAATAGCAGTAGCCGGGACGACCACCGCACGGGGGATTGGGGTAGGTATGGCACGCAGGCAAGAAGGGGAGAGGGAGCAGGCGCCTTACGGGGTCACCGTCCCAGTCGTCTCCCGCTACCTAGGGCAACTAGGTTTCAAGCGATCCTATAAGACAAAGAAAAACATCTTCTCCGGGTTTAGTGTACGGCCACTTGGCGACGGCCGGGTTTACGTGTGCTGGGTCGAGAGCCTAGACGAATACATGCGCCGATCGAGCGGGCGGGCCCTGGCGGAAGGGGAGTACCTTCCGGATCCCCCGATGGCCATTGAATATGCGGAGGCATACGCAGAGGCGCTATCGGCGCGCTACACGGTGCGTCTCGATGACAGCCGTGTCTTGGTTGAAGCGCTTGCTCAGGCTCCTACTAAACGCAGGGAATGCCAATTCGCTGACGCAGTTCGGGACCTGCTTCGCGGGGCGCAGGCCCTGCGTACGGGGGGTATGGCGGAGCACGACTCCGAGGGCTGTTCGGTGGTTCAGGAGGCTGACCACGTCCGAGTACACGTGCGGCCGTGGGGACGGGATGCAGATTGGACCGTGGAGGGATTTGATCAAGCCAGGAAGACGGTCGAACAGATCCTGAATGACGGCGGATTCGCCTACACATGGCACGAGCACCTTCACGCGACCGTCTTCAAGATCACCTCGCGGGCAGCGGGCAGCAAACAGCTTGAGACCCTGACGGATCAAGAAATTGACGCTGAGCTTCAAGCCGCGCTCGGCAAGTCAGGATCTGAACAAGTATTGCGTACTCACATCCCTGACACGTTCCGCCAAGAGCTCCTTAGCCGATACGCCGGGCGTGTGAAAGCTGCGGGGATACAAGGAAGCTACGGTGTTTCTATCCGCAGGACGCTCAAGCGCGGGAACGCTGTCTACCTTACTAATAGGGATTATGAGCCAGCCATCCCCCGAGGCGAGGTCAAGCTATCGGCGGCTCAAGATCGGGCAGTTCACTACATGCGACGCAATGGCGGTCGCTTGAGGATGAGCGAGGTGCCAGGAGTCAGCCGCTCAGTAATGAGAGCCCTTGAAAAGGCGGGACTGGTTACTGTTGAGAAGCACATCACCACGTATCTTTCGGATCGCGGAAGCCGCTGGTGGACTGCGGAACTCACGGAGGAAGGTTGGGGAGATCACCCCCGGGCGCCGCAGCCCCCAGAACCCGTGACGACTGTCCCGGAGCCCCGCACCAAGACTGAAGCCCCTCAGCCTGCCGCAGCAGATGTACTGCCGGAAAAGCCGCCAGTTCCGCTCGACCAGACACAGCAACTAACCGTCTACTGCGATCCGGCTACCAGAGCTATATACGAGCTTGGACGGCGCGTCACTTACAGACAACTTGACGGCTTCCTTCTGCACGGCACCGTGACAGAAATTTTCCTGGCCCCCCACACACGTGAACCACATGTGGCCTTCCTCTGCGAGAGCCGGTCAATTGCCCCTCGGAAAACGGATCGCGACTGGCAGAGCCGCAAGGTTTGGAAGCTAGAACCGCCCGAGCGCGTAGTGGTCGCCATTGATAAAAGGCTGTCGGTTTCGTGACGGCAGCGGTCAAGTAGGGCGGGACGATGAAGGTCATCGAAAGGTCACACCATGTCTAGCAACGGTGATGAGATTACCGTTCAGGTTTCCGGCGGATTCGCGCAGTTCTTTCAGGAGGGGAGTGGTCGTGTCAGCACCGATATGTGAGGCCGACGGCGTGGAGATGGAGTATTTCGAAGACGCTGTTGGGCGTGGCTGGCGGTGCCCGTCCTGCGGATGGGTGACTGAGAAAAATGACCCGGTGTGGGATGGAGAAAATTAGGGACGCGCCAGTAGTGGACATGAGGGACTACACCCCACGAGAAGGCTGCAATATGTGTGCAGGCTGGAAATGAAGTCCTTGCGCGCTGCATAACTGATAGCCTCCGTACACCCAACACCACAAACAGGAGACACAGAAGTGGCACAGAAGGTCACCGTTCTTCTCGTCGACGACCTCAACGGCGGAGAGGCGGACGAGACCGTGACGTTCGCTCTCGACGGCAAGTCGTACGAGATCGACCTAACTACCGACAACGCAGGCAAGCTGCGTGAGGCGCTGGCCGACTACGTGAAGGCGGCTCGTCGCACCGGCAAGGCGGCAGCCGGACGCAAGGCAGCCGCTGTCAAGGCGCCGGGGCAGGCGGCGGCCGGGCAGGACACCGCCAGGATCCGCGCCTGGGCCAAGGAGAACGGCTACAACGTCAACGACCGGGGCCGTGTCCCGGCCGAGATCCGCGAGGCGTTCGAGAAGGCCAACGCCTGATCCCTCGTGCTGCATCACCAGGAGGCCCGTTCCCCGGACACCAGGGACGGGCCTCTGGTACACCAGGGATCAGCAAGGGAAGGGATTTGGGGTATGCGGTGCAAGTGTGGTGCGGAAACTCGCGAGGAGCACATTCGGAGGTGCGAAGCGGGATATGGGGGGCACGTTTACCATCCTGGGTTCTCCCTGAATCAGAAGCGCAACATATGGCGTGTCGCCATCGTGGCTAAGTCCCGTGAGCAGGAGCGGATTTGCCGCGAGTGGGTTGAAGAGCACGGGTATGACGTCGCAGTCGTCTTTCGAGCTTCTGAAGGGCTCGGCTCGAAGCTCCCCGTCCTCACTGAAACGCTCCGAATCATGAGGGAGGGAGCCGAAGCTTCTCGGCTTGGCAGGGTGTTTGGGAAGGCCCGGAAGTTTGATGCATTGATCGCTGCGGACGCGGGAAGCTACTCGATGGAGTCTGCGGATCTTATGGAACTTCGGGATGCAGCCAGCAGGGCGGACGTAGCGG
Source organism: Streptomyces sp. NPDC053048 (assembly GCF_044547045.1). Classification (NCBI taxonomy): domain Bacteria; kingdom Bacillati; phylum Actinomycetota; class Actinomycetes; order Kitasatosporales; family Streptomycetaceae; genus Streptomyces; species Streptomyces sp. NPDC053048. The sequence goes on along the minus strand of NZ_JBITZS010000004.1, from coordinate 534,433 downwards.
TTCTCACGACTGATGGCAGGAAGCTGACCGAAGGCGGCGCCTGGAGCCCGGGAGGCAGATTGTGACCTTACGTCAGGACCACGGCCCGGAGCCGGATGAGGAGATAAAAGCCCATCGGCCGGGGATTTGAGGAACACCCTCAGTCAGCCGACTCGGAAGCCATTCAATACGTAACGACGACAGGCATGGCCACCCTAGTCAACACCGACACAGGCCAGCTTCAGGACGTGGATTATCGCACGTGGAAGAAGGGGCAGGGCGATGGCTGAAAACTCGACAGGTGCCAACGAGGAAGCCGATTTGACGAACACACCCACAACGTGGGAAGCACGGGCTATGCACGGGCACCTCATGCAGTACGGAATCCTAGGCTGGGACGAGGATGGTCACCCTAGACTGTCTTCGTGGGATGCACTGCACAGCTCTAATTGCCACTGCTTCGATGAAGAAGATGGAGAGGACTCGGAGCCGATCCCGGACTGGTGATTCCCGCTGAAGACCTCAAGGCCCTCGCTGAGGCCCGCTATGTGCTGGCCCCTACTCCGCACCTATAGGAGAAATCATGGCTACGGATAGCGCACCCATCGAATACCCGGACGATCCCGAAGCCGAAGCGTACGAGGCGTTCTATGAAACAGTTCAGGGAATCTACAGTGCCGTAGTCGCGCAGCGCTGCACCGATGAAGAAGGCTGGCCCCTCATCCTCGACGCTTTGGTAGAAACACGCAGAACCATTGAATCGCTGCGTGAGAGCGCTAAACGCTCCCGAAAGTAGCTTAACGGACCGTCTGATGAGAAGCCCCCTTCCTGAGGGGGCTTCAGCAAGAAACCCCTCGTCGAGGGGGTTTGTCGCTATAGCCTGTCGAGTCAGCGCATTGCCCGACAGCTCGGTGACTGATGAACCTACGGACTGACAGGGACACCATGAGTGAATCTCAAGAACTCAACCTTCTCGTAGTGGATTGGGACTTCTTCTTCCCAAATCCATCGTACGGTGCCCGGATCGGGGAAGATGTGCTGTTGTACGACTGGACGCACGCGGAGACACAGTTTCATACCGGCGAACTTATTTGGGGGACTCGCGCCAACGGATTCTTGCGGAACGACCTACCGTTGCCGAAATGCCGAGACTATGAGAACTTCTGGAGCCGGTTCAACTTCGACGAAGAGGGCGCTCCACTTCTCTTCGGGGACAGCAACTTACACGCTGCTTTCATTCGACCCGCAACCTTCGGCTGGGATCAACAGGCATGGTCTACGGTCTCCCTCTGGGATGCACACCATGACAGCGGATATCCAGATCCCCGCAAATATCAGAGCCTCGCAGAATGGCGTGAACGAGGAACAGTCACCTGCGAAGACTGGATGCTTGTGCACCACGACCTTGGTAGCCGCCTTGAGGTTGTCTACCCTTCGTGGCGCACGCGCGTTGAGGGTATCGAAACTGGCCCCCTCATCGAAGTGAACCGCCGTATTGATGACGGCTCCAAGCCGGACACCGTGTATCACGCAGTGTACGTGTGCCGGTCTGGCGCATGGGTGCCCTCATGGTGCGATGAACAGTTTGAGGAGTTTCTGGCAAGCTTTGGGGGGCCTGGAATGGAAGTGTCCGGGAATCAGTGGGTGCAGCCACGACCAGACGTCGTTGCGCAGGCTCGGAAAGTACTCGAGCTTCAGCAACGCTTTGGGCACTTGTTGGCGGAAGAGTCTTTGAAGAGTTCTGACACCTGGGGCTGACACCACGTCAAGGAGGAGCGCAAGTAATGTCCGAGGAATCGGCAGTATGCATGGATGCAGAGATGCGCGAGGCGTTCGAGCACGCGATTCACACGAGATCGGGATACTTCGGCGATGTCCCAGAGGCGGTACTTGATCGGCTCGCAGAAGTGGGAATTGCTTATCAGGACACCGACGAGGAGCTACACCAACTGACGGACAAGGGATGGGAACTGGGTACCCTGCCGGACCCCGTATCGCCCGGCGGAGTCAAGTACCGCATGGCGGACGCCGCACGGTGGGTGATTCCCGTCGACCTCGTCGACCCCGCTCCAGATACCCGTGGCCCCGGATTCCCCACGGTGCGGCCAAAGTCCGTGACGCTCACCCTCACACCCAACCGGGCGGGGATCTGGTGCGTGGAAAGCATCGCCGTATGGGGCCCCAAGGTCAAGGACGGGAGTGTCACCACGACCCGTCACTATTCCACTCTGTTTTCGGACTTGATGAACCCGGTCTTCGAGACGCCGACGTGGCTGCGGGGCATCTGCCAGGAATGGGCCGACCGTGCCAACGGACAGGATTTCTGGTCGCGGTCGCCGAAGAAGTCGGCGATGACCCTGGAGGACCGGGTCGCGCGACTGGAGAAGCTGGCTGGAGTGGAGAGCTGATGGCGGGCAAGCGTCTGAGCACCGAGGCGATCAGGGCACTTATCGAGTGTGGCAGGTGGCCCGCGATCGAGTATGTCAACCACACTGCGGACGCGACCAACTGATCCAACCATGGGGGACTAACTACGAGCTCACGCCGACCTGTTCAACCGCTCCTACGGCCAACGATGCAAGTGGCACGAATGTTGGGGCAGCGCGATGCCCTACGACTTCGCGCGTGATTAAGTAAGCCCCGTGAGGAGACAGGACCGGTTCGAATCCGGCGCGGGGCACTCGTAGATCGACGTCTATGGGGAGGAACCTGGTGCACGTAGTCAAAGGAAAAGTACGTACGGTCTCTCGACCCGACGGGTCAACCTATCAGAAGTGTGCTCCAGACAAGACGTTCCGCTCCGGAATCGAAATGCTCCTCTGGGCTATTCGAAGCGGCGAAATCAACAGCTACAAGCTTCCACGCAATGGCGATCGGCGGGCGCGGGTGTCCGAAGTCCACTTCAATAGGAATCCTGGCTGGTGGGGGGACCTCTTTTCTCAGTTTCCAAACTACGTGTGGACGATCGATCACTGGTATGCCATGCGCGCTGCACAGCAGCGCGTACGCGAGCTTTGGCACTACCTCTCTGAAATCGAGCCAGAGTGGCAGGACGGGAGGAAGATCCACTACATGGACAACAGTATTGAGCTAATCCAGGTCAATAAGTACGGGCGTGAGCGTCGCCAGAGACTCGTCTGGCCGAGCGGGGACGCCTGCTACTGACGACGGCACGAATGTACAAGGGACAGGCGCGGACAAGTGGCCGACAAGAAGCGCGGCCGTAAGACCGGTGGCCCTATCTTTGTCGCTGAACGCGCAAGGCATGAGCGGCACATGCGGCAGCTTCGCCATCTAGCGTGACGGCAAAAGCCCTTTGTGGGTTGTTAGAATCCCCCTCCCTGAGGGGGATTCTTTGCTAGATTTGGATGGATCCCGCTGAGTAGGCAGAGGAAGGACGCTTATGGCTAAGCACATTCATGTTGGCGAGGCGAAGACGGATGGTCGGACCGGGCTAAGCGTCTGGCCATGGTATGCGCTTACCGGCTCGATTATCCAGCGGAAAGACGGGTATCAGGTGAAGTTAGTGGTCTCGGGTCAAGTTCGATACTCAAAGACCCTCTTCCCTTCCCTTCAAGAGGCTATTGACTTCGCGGAAAGGTGTTTCGACCGGGCGGAAGGCCCGCAGTAAGGTGCCAGGTAGAACGCGCTATGCAGTCGACTGGGGGTTTTCTGAAGTGCGAGTAGTCGAGTACAACGTCGAGCGGCGGCATACTGAGCGGCTCGGGGAATACCATGTCGTTGTTGCCGTGACGCTGAGAGGCGCACGCAAGGAGGTCCACAGGTACAAGGATTGGCAGCGTGCCGAGAAGGTGGCGGCGGTGCTGAACGAATTCGCACTATGCGAGTGGTAGGAAAAGAATGACCGACGAGAAGCGGTTCTGGACAACGGTGAAGGACGGTAAAGCCGAGTGATCGAGAAGAAGCGTGTAGCTGTCTACACCCGGGTCGCCCGGGATAAGGATCCCTCGCCGTTGATGACGCAGCGGGCGGAGACTGAGTAGGCCGAATCTTGGACGGTCATAGTGCGACGCGAGACTAACGAGCAGAGTTAGGCACTCGAAGTGCTGAACACAAAAAGGGCCCCTCCCCTCGGATTCGTCCGAGGGGAGGGGCCTTTTTTCGTTTTGCCTACTTGTCTACCTGGGTTCCGCGAAGCTCAGCCTCAAACGGACTGTCCGTGTACAGGGCCTTGATGGTCTTAGTGTCCTCGTGCCGGGCAGCAGCAACACCGATGCCCAGAAGGGCGGCTGCAGAGCTCAGCATGGCTTCCCACGGGATGTTTGGCCAGATGACCGGCAGGGATATGACGATCGCGGAGACAACGGCGTGGATTCGCACGCCATGCTTCGACAGAAAATTATTAATACTTCATCACCTCTCGAGTCAGTGTCCTGAAACCGGTTAGGAGAACAGCCGCTTCCACGTGACCGGCCCCGGGTAGCCGTCCGCGTCGCCGCCAGACCAGCCCTGAGCAAGCTGGAAGGCCCTCGTAGCGGCCTTGTCGGCCCCTGTCCACTGCGGGCCCGCACCGACGCTGTAGAAGCGCCTGTAGCCCTTCTCAATGAGCCGCTTACCGAGCATGGTCACGTACTTGTTTTCCTCGCCAGGACCGAAGAAGTCGGCCCCAGGGAAGGGCGGATAGTCGGGCTTAGACGGCGTCGGGTCGCTCGGCTTCCTGCCCAGCTGGGCAGCAACGTCCTTACGGAACTGGTCCATGTCGAACGATGGGTCCACCTTCCGGCGAGTGCCTTCGCCGTGGCCGATGACCGAGTTCTCTGTCCAGCCGTGGAACCGGCAGATCGCGGCAGCCCACTTCACCGCCGCCTCGTACTGCTCGGCAGGGTACGGGTCCTCGCCGTCCCCCTCGTTCTCTATCTCGATGCCGTAATAGTGGGCGTTGCCGTCGACAGGCTCGCCGCGATCCGGGTCAGGGTGGTCCTCGGACTCGTCGACGACTGCCTGATGCGCGTTAGCTGCGAAGGTACCGGCGTGATTGGCCCGGCCGTTGCCAATCATCGTGATGGTGCCGTCCTTCGCAAGGTGCGAATGACACAGAGGGCCTGGAAGTTCGTCGTCTCCTGTGTAGCAGTAGTCAAGCGAGTCATCGTCTGCAGTGTGATGGATAACCACGCCGTTCATCGGCCCCCAAGGGCCCTTGTGATTACGGTTGTGGGACCGCCAATCGTCGTACTCGTCAGCGTCTATGCCCTCCGCTTCCAGAGCCTCAATGAACTGATCTGCTGTCATAGGGGGAGCCATTAGGCCTCCTGTGTCGTGGTGTCTGCCAGCCGGACAACGGCCAGCCGGGACGGGTCGATTGAGGTGAGGAGATGCACCAGCCGTGCGTTTTCTGCCTCGATACGGGACAGCCGGTTCTTGATTTCGGTCAGGTCGCCTGCCAGCCGGTCAGCGCGCTCCTTCTGGGCCTCTGCCTCCTCGCGCCACACGCGTGCAGAGCTGGTGCGGCTGGCTGCGAGAGCGACAACGGCGGCCGCTATGAGAGAGGCGAAGGCGCCTGCTGACTGGAGCAGATGCGAAACATCCATATGGCTCCTGTGCATTGGGCATGAAAAAAGCCGGGCAATCGCCCGGCCCTAGCTGTCTATGCGGCCTAGCCCATCCCCGCCCAATAACAGGTCATGCCATCAGCCATGTCCCCCAGCGTCAGGGAGGCCGGGAGGCTGGTCAGTGTCGTGCTGGACGTCTGCAACCATCTGTAGGCCCCGTTCACATCGGCCGCCTTGGCTCCCGCCGTCGTCGAGCTTGCCCCCCAGTTCGTTGCAGCCAGGTAGGGAACTGTCGTACCCGCCCCCTTGACCAGGATTGCTATGTAGTAGCTGCCGGGGGAGAGGCTGACCGAGTTCGAGAGCGAGAAGGCGGCCATCTGGCCGCCTATGTTGTGCGTCTCCGGGAAAGCAGCCTTGAGGCTGGGTGTGGTGGCGAGACGCTGAAGCGCCGAGTTGTAGACGCCCAAATAAGCATCTGTGACAGTCGAATTGGGTTTGTCGAAACCCATCACATGACACGCGACCCGGGAAATGGTCGACGCCGCTCTGAGCGGCACACCGACGAGATAGAGGCGTCCAGCCTCAGACGGCCGGTCACCCGGGGTCCGGGAACCTGCCGACAGGTCGTAGGACCACGACCGCAGACCCCAGTCATCCGGCTGCCATGTGCCCGGCAGCTGCTGGACCGGTAGCTGAGCCGCCGGGACACGGCCTGCGGGGTCGAGCGAGGCCACACCCCCGGCGGCGCCTCGAGCAGCGAGCGCCAGGGCGCCGACGTCGGCCGCCGTGTGTGTATGGGCTGCGGGGGCTGCACCAGTCTCAGCGGCTGTATGGGTGTGACTCGTCGGCGCGGCCCCTATGTCGGAGGCCTGCAGCATGACGTCCCCGACGTAGCCCTGGACGGACGTGACAGAGGCCCCGCCGGACGCCGCTGGCAACTGAGCCGATGGGACCTTCCCGTCAGCCCCCAGAGTGGCTATCCCTGTCGGGGCTCCCAAGAGCCCGAGGACGGCTGCTCGGTCACCGTGCGGGTCGAGAGCCGTCAGGTGATCGCTGAGGCGGTCGCCGACATCCGCCGCCAGGAGCGCGACCCTCGTTGCTCCGAAGTCGACGTACAACCGCTCGAGACCGTCTGGGCCGTAGAACGATGGCACCATGCCGAAGTCATCGGCGACCAGCTCTGTGATCGGGGAGCCGTCGACGGCAGTCAGGTCCGTGATCTGTGTCGCCCCGCCGGACGGGCCGTCCCACACTGTGCCTCGAGCCCCAGGCACACGGGCGCCAGAGGCGTCCTCGGCCACATCGGCCGCCGTGCCCCCAAAGAGATGCCGTGTCATTCCTACTCCCTCAGTTCAGCCGCTTCATATACGCCAGAGATCGTCAGATAGCCCCTACGAGGGATCACGCCGAGTCCATCCATTCCAGACGCAACACTGCTGGTACTAGGGCTGAACAGATACATCTGTGTCGCCGTTGAGCCCCGGTTTGTCTTCCCGACGACGTGGATGAAGTTGGGCAGCGAAGCAGCACCGCCGGAGCTGTTGTTGTCGATATGGCCCGTGAACACTTGGCCCGTCCGCCCATTAGCCGGAACGGGAAGCGTCAGACGGTATGCCCACTCCCCGTTAGAGACCTTCGCATCAGTGGAAGCCGTGTTCTCCAAATAGGCGGAGAACCACACCACGTTGGGGGCTATCCACCGCCAACGACCCTGGCGAGTTGCGACATTAGTGCCCCCAACAAGGCTCGGAGTGTACGTCTTGGACTTTCCGAAATGCCGTGTGATGACATAGCCGTCCCGGCCAACCCACCCCTCATACTGTGAGTCATCCCCGTTGGTATCCATGTCATAGATGAATGAGCCTGAGGGCAGCAGTTTGGCGCTCTCAGTCACGTTCCAGGGATACGCAACAGGCGTCGGCACATTGAACGGTGCACGACTGTCAAGCGCGATGCTGGCGTCCCGTGCCGCCGCGTGCACCTCGTACAAGGGCATTTCCCAAAGGCCGCCCGGCTGGCGTCGTGGCTGAGGCGCAACAGGGGTCGCAGACGGAGTACCAGGCAGGACCGCCAGATTCACCGAACTCTTGGCTATGTCAGCCTGGAGGACGATGAGATCCCTACGTGCCCGGTCAGTTGGATTGGGGGCGATCGTCACAGACATTGCCGCTGTGAGCTGGTAGTAGAAACCACCCACCCATGCCTTCCCCGGAGTCACTTCTACACTGCGGCCGTTGACGATTCGGGCATCGAACGGGAGCTGACCGGAAGTTCCCGTGAGCTGGAAATCCACACGATCGCCGCCCCACATGGTGGCCATCTGCTGCCACTGCGCTTGGCCGACGACCGCTGAACCGCCATTTGCGTTGTCCGCGTTGAACGGATAGCTGATCTCTGCCAATTCACATCCTCGCCTCGAGCTTACGAATCTTCTTCTGCATCTCGTACACAGTCCGGTAGAGATTCAGAGGCTCACCTGTGCCCTGCTGGCCGACCTTCGGCTGTACATCGGTGGCGCTACCACCGCTGTCGACCGAGACGACAACCTCTCGCACAACGTCGCTGTACTCAGTGCCGTCCACGGCAACCGTCACGATGTCGCCCACGAAATAATGTTCACCAAACCGACAGTCGGGGGTATCGAGAGGGTAGATCTGAAAATTGCCCGCCTTCTGCCCCTGATCGAGGGCAGCGGAGGCGGCCTCCACGACGGCCTTCTTGGCCGCCTGGAAGTCAGCATCAGACATAGCCGGATCCGACTTCACCGGCTGACCCGTGCTCTTGTCGACCTTCAACTGAATATCCCGACGGTCAATGAACTGCTCGATCTGCAGCCCCCATTCAGCCTCGGAGGCGCTGTCTATCTGCTGGTAGTAGTAGCGCTCAAGGCCCTCCCCGGCGCAGCCCACGATGGCCCGAGTAACTTTCGGCGCTGTGAGCGTCCACGTGTACTCGCGCAAGGTCCCCAGCTCAGGGCTCAGCCGCACATCCTTGGACAGGTCGCGAGGTTGATAAATGTCAAGATCGATTTTTTGGGAACCGGCGTTGTAGATGAACCGATAAGCAACCTGCCGGGCCTTGCACCATTCCTCGAGTTTGGAGCCGATGACATCGAACCTCAGCGAGTCGGCCAGGCCCGAACTAAGCGCGGCAGGCGTGAGATTGATGCCTGAGATCTGCCGGTCTGAGAGAGCACCCGGCCCTAGCGCCTGGTTCAGCTCCGTGTAAATCATTTCCCCAGCTGTACCACTGCCGCTCAGCTGCCGGTTAGGCAGCGTCGCCCGGTACTGCTGAGAAACCGGCCTAGCAGGGTCAGGGAAGGCAAGACGCCGATAGGCAAGCGTGTTATGGCACTTCCCAGCCACGTATAGAGAACCGGGTCCGGTGTGCTGAACCTTCGTCCAATATCTTTGAAAGGTGTCGATCTGCCCAGACAGGACGGGACGGGGTACCCCATCCTGCCAGATGACAACACCGCCGCCTTTTTCAAGCAGCAAGGCTTGAGGAGTGCCGCTCTTGACGAGCAGTTGCCAAGAACCCTCCTGACAGAATCGTACCGTGAAGTTAAGAGAGATCCATTCGTCTATCTCGCCAATGCGCTTCAGCTCACGGTCGAAGACCTCAACGCGGTATCCCAGAATTCCCCCTAGACATAGCTTGCGTACCGTGGATGAAACGACAGAACTACGGCCGCTTGCCCTGCCCCTGTGACCACAGAAACTGATGCACTGGTCTCTCCTGGCTCCACGGCCCAAAACTGCGGGGCCGTGTCGAGCCGACTCCAGTAATTCGCCCCCAGATCATCCCGAACCGTCTTCTTCCCCGGACGAGTATCGATCGTGAGCACACGACCCGAAGGCACCAAATCAGCCCCGCCCGGGGTCGGGGAAGCCTTCACTACGTCCCCGTAAGGACTGGTGAGGCTGAATGACTTGATGGGGCCGTGAAGGGCCCAGACGGGCCAAGCCTCAATATCCCCTGGGTTGCTGATCGTGAGGGGCTGGCCCGACCCTCCCATGATTCCGCTGCTGATACGCATCGGGAAGAGTCGTTCGGTCGTGCTGAGGAAAGGAGTGCCAGCGCCGAATTCCCAACGCGTCGACTGGGGTCGGGTCGGATAGAACCAGGGGTCCAAAGCTGTGAAGGTGAGCCCGTACTTTGCCCAGGTAAACCCGGAGGTGTCCGCCGTCTCCGAGCCTTCCATGCCGCCCTTGTAGTAGACCGTAAGCTGACGAGTCTCCGAACTCCCCTCAGTGAACCTGAGCAGGCAATGCCCGCGTTTCGGATTGAGGGCCTGATAGAGCTTTCGTTTGAGCCCATTGACGGTTGTGCGGTCGACGCCATACAGATATACCGGGATCATGATTTCGCGGGCAGCAGCCCTCGATGACCTGTAGATGGAGCCATCGAGGTTCGGGCTGTCGTCGGAGAAGAGACCGAACGGCGGCATATCAAGGCCGGTAGCGCCCGGCTGCATAATGATTGCTGGCCAAGAGGAGTCACCGAAGGAAGTCAGGGATATTTCTTCTCCCTGACCATTGTTTCCTGTGATGGAAACGCTGGTCCGACCCCAATCGATGGGTACGGGCGGCACCGGCCTGTTGATCACTGCTGGCGGCGGTGCCGCCCGTACGGGTATTGGAATGCTGCTGCCTCCTTACAGGGTTGTGTAAAGCGCCTCCGCCGTCTGAAGCGCCCTCAAAACCGCCTGCGGCGTGGGCTCGTTGCGGGCCTCATGCACGTGGATTTCATAGCGCTTGCCGTTCAGCAGGGCCTCGGTCTCCTGGGCGTTGTAGACCCGCTCTCCGCCCTTGAAATGCAGAAGCTCCGGCCCTCGCTCGCCCACCAGGTGCAGGCCCGGTGAGGCGGACAGAGTCCCTGATGCATAGCCGGTAGTTCCTGCCAAGACCTGTTGCCAGCGTGAAGCGTACCTATTGGTCGCATAATTGAGCCCGGCATATATATTGGCAAGCGGGTTAACGGAGGTGCCATACATGAACGGGCCAACGCCCCTAAATGGGCCTGCGTAGGCGCCGAATGTCGGGCCGATTACCTGCATCAGCCCGACGGAGGGCGTGCCGTCCCGGGCGTTGATGTCCCACAGATTGACGGCGGTTGGGTTGCCGCCTGACTCCAGGTCGATGCGGTAAAGCACCGTGCCGAGCGCCGATTGCGGTAGCCCGAGCAGTTCAAGCGCCTGGGCAGCGACGAGACGCCATTGCCCCGCCCCACTGCCACCAGGAAGCCCCTCGATGGGAATCCCAGTCTCTGGCTTGCCGTTGGCCCTCGAGCCCTTCTTGAAATCAAACAATCCCTCAGTGTTCGGCATGGATTCCTGGGCGGTCGACATGAACTCGCCGTAGACGCGACCCGCGTACTCCTTAGGGGACTCCTTGAAGTCCTTTACCGTCTCCACCATGCCGATGAAGTTGTTGTAAGAACCCTTGGTGATATCGAAGACGTCATCAATCGCGCCCTTAACCGAGCCGATTGGGTCAGTTATGAGCGATGAGCCCGTGTCCCAGATGGATCCCAGTGACTCCCAGACACCGCCTATAAGGTCCTTCCAAACACTGCCTAGGGTCTTGAGACTGAAGGCGTCACCAAGGAACTTCTCGCCTCGTTCAACGATGTTCCCCGAGCCCCGCCAGACGTCATCCCAGAAGTACTCTCGAAGTGTCGGAGCGAGAGCCCCGCCGAGGACACCCGCGACCTGACCAATCAGTGTGGGAACCCGCTTTAGAGCAGTCCACATGTCCTCGGTCAGCCAGTCGTACGACTGGCGAAACCTTTCTGCAGCGGCAGAACCGAGGAAGCGGGAACCTCCGTCACCGGTCCCTAGAATGCCCTGCTGAGTCGGACCGCCAAGCGGGTTGGACGAAGAAGCCAGCCCCATGACGTTGAAGGCTGCCTTACCAATAGGGGCAATGTTCTGGAGCTCAACCAGTTCTTTAATGTCATCCAGATTGAGCTTGCCCCCACCAACAACACCGCCCCGAGCATGGCGGGAAAGCCTCCCCCGAATGGCAAGCTCATTCCAGGTGTTGATGGTGCCTTCGCCGAGTGCGGACGTGACTTCAGGGCGGAGGATTGCCTCACCAGGCGTGAGCAGAGCAGGAACACTGTCTACCCACGGCTGATAGCCGGGGATGACACCGCCCCGCGCCTTCCTGGTCCGGCCTTTTCCAGAGCTGCCGCCACCGCCTGGTGTTCTCCTGCCGATGCGGTCGAGGGCGCCATCGAGCCCGTCACCCTCGTCCCTGGCATCCTTCAATGCCCTCGCGAGATCTTTGACCCAGTTCGTAATGTCCTTGAGTGAACGGGCGTTGAGGAGCCCAATCCGACCGGCTAGGCTGCCCGCCCCGGTGCCTTGACCGATTTTCTTGAATACGTCGTCGGAATTGCTATGAAGCTTGTCGAACTCGCCGATGATGTCCGTGAGGCGTCGGCGATTCAGGTTGGCGACACGGCCGGACACAGATGAACTCATGGTGCCCGTACCAACCTGGTCGGCTACCTCCCGGGCCGACCTAGCCAGAGAGTCGACAGACGCCCGAACATCGTTAACGGTCTTGCCGTTCAGGTTCCCAACGCGGGAATTGATGCTAGTGACCTTCTGACCTGCATCGTCAGCAGCGTTCTTGAACGTCTGGACTTCGTTTGTGACTCCGTCCAGCTGAGCACTGTTGAGAATCCCGGTCTTCGTGCGAGCCTGCTCGAGCTGACCGACGGCATCCCGGGCCGCCTTCTCGAACCGCTCAACCTCCTGCCGAATACCGTCCAGGTCAGCGGAGTTGAGCGGCTGGATACCCTGAGTCTGGATCGACCTGACAGCGCTCTGAGCCTGATTAGCAGAACCCTGAACGGAACCACTCCCATTGCCTGCCAGCGCTTGCGCGATCTGACGCAACGACTCGCGGTTGACATCACGTATCTCCGCTCGCAGGCGCGTAGCCTCATCACGGGCCACACGCATCTGCCGCTCAAGCTCCCGCAGCTCCTGCTGCCGGGCCCGCTGGTTGCTGTCGACACCCGTGAAGCTGTCGAGGAGCCGTCGGCCTGGTCCCCGGGTGTCTCCGTCCCGGCGCTCAGCACGGCGCTGCCGGTAGGCGTCCCGGCCTGCGGCACGGATCTCCTGACGAGAGCCGCCAGCGGCGCGGGCGTCACGCCGTGCCTCATTGCGGGCACTCACCTGAGACCGGACGCCGTTAGCCCCCTGGGCCCCTCGAACGGCTCCGCGCGCTGCGGCCCCGACCGGCGCAAACGACTTCCCTACGACACCGATCGTCTTGCCGATGACCTTGGACAGCAGGCCGACAACAACGATGAGTGGACCCCACTCGGCAAGAAATCTGACGAATGCTGAGACGGTCTCTCTGATCACGGGGTGATCGCGGATGAAGTCCGCAATGTCTTTGATCTCTGATGCAAACGACTCGGTGGCATCAAAAAAGACGTCTAGGAACTTGGGGATCTGCGGAGCGTATTCCTTGGCTACCTTTTCGAGAGCATTGAGGTAACCGCCCTCGTAGGTAGTGACGTCTTCGCCGTTCTTGCCCTTACGGGTGACGGGAGTTCCCATGATGCGCTGACCGAGTCCCGTGTACTGGACCTTGCCAGTCTTGGGGTCGGTCTTGGCAAACAGGTTGCCGAGTCCGACCTGGGCGCCCTCCTTCATCTGCTGGAGGCGCCCCGTGATCGTGGAAGCGGTGACCTTCTTGGCGAATCCCTGGACGTCCTTGTTGCCCTCCCAGTTTTTGATGAGGGCGTCAATCATGTCCGGCCCTTGCAGGCCGCCAGTGGTTTTGGCCTTGGCCATGATGTCGAGGATCTGAGCGGCAGCCGTGTAGTTGCGCTCTTTCCCGTCCGGACCTGTCTGGACCTTGTCCCGGTAGTCCATGATCTGAGCCAGCTCCTGCACCGGAATACCGGCGCTGGCAGTGAACTGCTTCAGATTCCTGGTAGGCACACGCTCCAGGTCAAGAATCATGTCGATGGCGTACATGGCTCGCTGAACCATGTACGGATCGAGATTTCCCGCCTTAGCGGCGTTATCACCGATCATCATGACGATGTCGGCCGCCCTGTTGGCTGCCTTTCGACCCGCCCTAGAGCGGACTTCGGGATCCTTGGACTGTGACCCCGGCTCATGCGAGAACAACGAGCGGATATACCGCGTCATGTACGTTTGCATGTCCTCGATGGAGTACGGCGTATCGACGCCGTACTGCCGGATCCGAGTCAGCGCGGCAGCAGAATCCTTAGCACTGACCCCAGACCCCATGAGGCCCAACTGGCCGAGAATCAGGGAATCGGCAGACTTCACGCCGACAGCCGTAAGAGCGGCACCGGCAGTAGCGAGCGGCCCGAGGAACTTGGTAGCGAGCAGGTTTCCGGTCTCGGTGATTGAGGTGCCGACCCGCTCAAACCAGCCGCCCATTTTCTGGAGACTGGCGCCAGTCCTGTTGAAGAGATTTTGGGTGGTGGTGTTGGTTGCGTTGATGCTCCGCTGTACATCGCGCATCCGGTCGCGCAGGCTCGTAATGATCCGCTGCTGTGCAGCAATGTCATCCTGGAGAGCCGCCCGCTGTGCTGCAGCCTGCTCACGGATCGCGGCTATCTGCTGCCTGACAGCCTCGCGCTGGGCGGCGACCTGGCGGCGATACTCCGCCTCCTGGTCCTGGGTCTGCTGCCGGGCCAGACGCGCAGCTTCACGAACTCGCTGGCGCTCAGTGGCTATACGGTCGAGGGCGGCCCGCTCCTCCTGGCGCACAGTCTCACGGAGAGCCCGCCGAGTCGTATCGGAGGCTCCTTCCTGCAGTGCCTTGTACCGGGCGTAGAACTGCCGGAGCTCCGCCAGCCGCCGGGCAGACTCCTGACCGTACTGACGAGTGACGAACCGCTCGAGCTCACGAATGGTCTCGGCGGCATCCCTCGCCTCTCCCTCGACAGCCGCTTTGGCCTTCTGGGCCTGAGACGCTGCCTCGCGAGGAAGCCCAGCGAGGCCCCGCTTAACCGCCTGATTGACCTCTCTGGCGGCAGTGAGACCGATCTTTTCGAGCTCAGAAGAGATCCGCTGGCGAAGCTCCGCCATGTCCTTTTGCAGGACCTTGGGGACAATCTCAATGTAGCCAATGCCCACTTTTATGGGCGTGCGGCCCCCCGCCATTGGACCCCCTAAAGGCTGTTCATATGCCCAAAGAAGTCCGTCAGCTCCTGTGGCGTGGAAAACTCCGGCTCGGGCTGCGACTCCGGTTCACCGGGCCGTGGTATCGGTACAGGAAGCTCAAGGTCTTCCGAGTGCTCAGAATTGGCCTTGAGGAAAAGGAAATTGGAGAGCTCGAGCGCATCAGAGACGCGAGCCAGAAGGTGATCAGAGTCGGCCCATGCTGCCCGCTCATCCATGGCCATGAGGAGCGTTGAGCGCCCGGCCTTCTTCATAAGTGAGTCGATGAGTACGCCGATACGGCGAAGAGATAGCCGTCCACGCCACAGGTCGAGAAGATCGACCCGAAAGAATTCCAAGAGATCGGCTTCTAGCTCGTCCTGAAAAGCCTTGATGACGCGGGCGACCGCAATTAGTTTCCCGCGTCAGTATCCCGCCCCTGCGCGAGACTCATAGCGTTCACCAGGGCCCGGAAGTCCCTGAGGGTGGGGCCGGTCTTCATGTAAGCCGCCCACTGTTCGTCACCCAGCATGAGACTGATGGCCGTGAACTCGTCATCCGCCATAATCGCGGCGAGCGGGAAGTCGTCAGGAGCTCCCGGCACTTCAAAGGTGAGGCCGTTGTAGTCGAAGGTGATGGTGCCGCCCGTGGCCTCAGCCTCTGCCGCAGCGGCCTTGGGGGCAGACTTCTTAACGCCAGTCATGGAATCTCGCTTACGCAGCCGTGGTCAGGATGTCGTCGTTCGTCAGCAAATACCCGAGGTTCCCGTTGAAGTCCAGGGCCTCCATGGTGAGTTCGTACCTGTTGCTCTCGGTACGGTTAAGCTGAATTGCTCCACGGTCCGAAATCATGGCACGTGGGATCACGCATCGGTAGCGAATGGATGCCTGACTCCAGTCCACAACAAGGCTGATTTCCTTGAGGTTGGGAGTGGAAGCGAGGTCAAGCCGATAGACACCGGTACCGGCGCCCTGGCCGTCCTTCACCTCAACCCACTCAGCACCGAAGAAGAGCTCAGTCGTGACCTCATTGGTCTCAAGAAGACTCGCTTTTACGGAGAACGCTGCCGATGTCACGTTGTACAGAATTGGTACTGCCGACTGCCAGGCCGCGACCGGCTTTGTCTCCACACTCGGTGTGAGGGTCACTCCACCTTCGTCGGTATAACCAAAAGCCTTGTAGCCGGTGGGTGGCGTTGTCCCATCACCTAGTGTGGTTGGCACAGTTGTACCGCCCGCCCCGCCACCGGGAGCCGGAGCGACGTACAGAGCCCCGTTAGGGGCGAATCTAACCTTCTTGGCATCATTGGCCATGGAGCCTCCTGAGGGCATAGAGAAGGGCCCCTCTTCGTTGGGAAGGAGGGCCCTGATTGGGGGGGGCAGGTAAGTCAGGATGTGAGCTTTGGCGTCCGACACAGAGTCAGAGGGTCTGATCCGACTATCTCAAACTGCCATGTAGAAGATCGCGACCTCCCCGCCGTACATGTGCTCTCGTGACGCCTCGTCGGGGTAGTACACGGGCAGGGAGATATCTTCTACGTCGAGCACCAGGGCCCCGCCGACGGTGACACCAGGAAGCGTTTCCAGAAGCCCTTCCCGGACGAGCAAGGCGAGATCAATGCACGCCTTACGGTCGAGTGAGTACACGGAGTATTCGATGTCGGCCCTGTCCATAGAGTCACGGACCATGCGGTAGCCGCCGGAGTGCTCGAGATAGATCGTGGTGTCTCCAGTGACGTGCTCTGTCATGTCCCCCGTAGGGGCGCCCTTAGGTATCTCCGGCAGCGATCGGAGATACGTCACTAAGACCTCTACCGGATCCAGCCTCATTCCACCCTCATCCGCAACAGTGCCGCCTTGAGATAGCGGCGGCCTGGATGGCGGCGCCCGGCAGGGTCAGTGAATCCCTGATCCTGCAGCATGGCGTGGCGCACCCGTGGGTTGCGCTCCACCACCACATTGCCGTACCAGCCCTCGAGAGAGTTCTGAACGAACGCCTCAATATTCTTCTTGGACGCGTTCCAAGGAGTCCTGGAAGCGTTTGTACGGCGGGGAGCACCCTTGATTGCTTCGGCCGCCAGTTTGGACGTGTGAAGGGCAACCAGAGCCTTTGTCTCAGTCGAGCGGAAGAGAAGGTTCTCCCAACCACGTTTGAAAACGACCTTCGTGCGTGCACTCACCGCAGAGCCCTCCAGACAGTGATCTTGGTGTGCCTCCGGGAGGTCTGCGAATGCTTCTTCGGCTCTCCATCTATCTCGTACCAGCGGGAGTTGATACGGACCCTGTCTGTGGCAGCGACGACCGCATCAATGGGCAGAAACAGAATGAGGCGTTCCTGGGAGAGGCCACGGTCCGGAGACGCGGACTCCTCCACTCGGAACGGCTGGACACTGGCCAGGCCGGACCAGACCTTGACGGCCTGGTCCCAGTCCGGACGAGAGGTGTACGCCGACTGAACCCGGGTCGGTGCTCGCCAGGCCTCTACAGGCTCAGTCATGGAGTACACGAGGCCTCCGCAGGTCCAGGATCGGCCCCTCTCTGAGCAAGGTCAGTGATCCAGCCGACAGACGCCGGTACGGTCGCAGAGAGGCCCTGGCGGCAGACGAAAGGGCCTGCCCAGACGTGGCCCCCGCGAACTGGACCTCGACCTCTCCCACCCGCTCTGACTGGATGCCAGGGGAGAGCGCCAGCCATCGAATGACCTCTGAGCAGGCAACCGCCCTCAGTGAGGCCGGAGCCGACAGGTAGCCCCAGGAGCCGGACACGGTGACGACGGTCGAGCCCCAGCCGTCAGCACGGACCAGCTGCAGGCCTGCGAGAGACCAGCCTGTCACGACCTGACTGTTCTGGTGGACCGCCGACACGGTGAGGGCCGTGGTGTACCGGCCCGGTACACGGAGAGCCGGGCCCCCATCGGGATGGACAAGGAACGTACGGTTCTCTCGCCGAACCAGCTCCCGGCCGCAGTAATCCTCAATCAGCCCCGTGACGTCCTCGAGGAAAGCGGCAACGCGGGGCGCCTCATCTGCCGAGACCGGACGCCCCAGACGCGCAGCCACATCGTCCACGGTGGCCAATGCCATTACGAGCCAGCCGGATTGTTGGCAGTGTTGTGCGTCGCAATCATCTGCTCAACACCCTGGGCCACAATCAGCTGCTCAGGCCGGATGACCTTCGCGTCATAGATGACGCGCGACTTAACGGCCGAAGTGAACTTCTTCTCCGGCTTGTACGCCTCCATCTCCGCAAAAGGAATGACGACGGAAACAGCGGCAGTGGAACCCATGAACATGTCGACGGAAGAGAAGTCCTGGTGACGGTTCTTTACCAGCTTTTCAGTCGGCCGGGCGTGAGAGCCGAGTGTGTTTGCCACACGGACAGGGACACCAAGGATGGTGCCGATCACGCCCGTAGGCATGACTGCACCGCCACCAAAGTGGCTGGCGTCGATGAACTTCGGGTCACGCAGAAGCGCCGAGCGGAGCTTAGGAGCGATGAAGAGGTAACGATTCTGCGGGGCACCCTTAATGTCTAGCTTCTCGAGCATGGACACAACGAAGTCATACACAGAGATATCCTGAGCCGCACTAAAATCGTTGTCTGCGATCTTAGTGATGGAGCCATGCAGAGCAGGCAGGCCGGAGATGGCAGCGTTCCGGTCTTCGCTGCCGTTGAGGTCCTTGCCGGACACAGCGGCGAGAAGGGTCTTGGCAATCAGACTGTCAACGGTATTGGCAAGGGTTCGGGCACGCTGATTGACCAGGTTGGACATGAGGTCAATGCCAGCCTTGGTCTGCAGCTGGTGAAGCTTGTCCAGCTCCAGATGGAAAGACGAGCCCTTAGCCACAGTCATCTTGATGTACTCGAGCTGAGCATGGTCAGCCGTGCCGATCTCGCCGTACGCCTTCACGAGACCCTTGTCCTGCACCACATCTACGAAGTGCGGGATCCGAACCACGTCTCCTTCTCGCCGGAACTCACCCTCGTACTGGCGATTGACGATCTCCGGGGAGCCTAGAACCAGCTCATCATCGAGATCCTCAAGGAGCTGACTGGTCCAGATTTCCGGGATGAACTGGCCGCCAGTGGTCTGAAGCTGGCCAGCGCCTGTGTTATTGCCCGGCTGAGTAGTAAAGGTCATGCATACCTCGCTGCTAGAGGTCCCCCTTCATGAGGGCATCGAGACGGCCCGCCTTGCGCGCCTCATTGATCTCCCGGGGGGACATACGGGAGAGCGCCTCATGGCCGATCTGCCCGGCCTCGTATCCGCCGGGCTCACCCTGACGGCCAAGACCGATGTCCTGGGCAAAAACAGGCGCCTTGGACGCCTGCGGAAGAGACTGAACAAACGCAGTAACCGCCTCCGTGTCCGGCGAGCCGTCAGCGCCGACAAAACGGTTGAGGTTCAGGTACTCGGCACCCGGGAGGGTCACGCCAGCTGTCGCAGCCTGAACACGAAGCTCAGCCTCTACAAGACGCGAACCGACCTCAGACAGAACAGCGCTCCGGGCCTCAGCCCTCGCCGCCTCAAGCGCCTTCTCGGCGTCTGTCATCGATGCTTCCTTGAGCTTGGAAAGCTCAGTCCGGGCGTCGTTGAAGTGCTTCTCATTTTGGCGAGAAAGGGCCTTCCACCGCTCCACGTCTGCCTGAAGCTGTTCAACAGTCGGATTGGATGCGGACGCAGAACTACTAGCCTGCTGATCGTTCTGCTTCTGCGTAGTGTCGTTCATGGGAGCCTTCCATTTCGGTGGCATCAAAAAGGCTCCCGTTTCGGGAGCCGTCCTTGGTTACTGAGGACTACGCGGACTTGCGGGCAGCGTTGCCCGAGTTGCCTTGAGGAGCCTTGCGGGCCGCCTTCTCGACGGCCTGCTGGCCGTTAGCCTGCTCCAGTTGCGGGACAGGATATGTCTTCGCCAACTTCATTTCGTCCCTGGCATCTTGCTCCCGCATAGGCCGGAATCGCTCAATCTGCTGAGGCGTGTATCCCGCATCAGAGAGAAGCTGATCCCTGGGAACACCGATCAACTGGAGCTTCAAGAGAGCGTCCATGTGCTGAGCCTCGGTGCGGTTCTCGGGGTCTCGCCAAATCACCTCGGCCCCGTAGGCCTCAGCCCGATTGTCCCCAAGTACCTTGAATGAGAGACGCAGGATCCGTTCCCACGCCTCGCCGAAGTGAAGCATGCGCTCTCGCGTCTTTGCGATTAGTCCGGCCTCGGCACTGGTGATGCTTTCTCCGGATGGTGCGGTGCCGCCGTTCAACAGGAAGTAGTGGAAGGGTATACGCGAGATCGAAGCCATGTGCTGAACCAGCATGTTGACGAGATTCACGTAGTTCTTCAAATCAGCGGCCTCGAACTGGCCGAACTTCACATCTGGTGATTCCGCCTGCAGAAGCTTATCGACGGCCACCTTGTAAGGCTCAGTAGGACGTCCCTGATCGTCTTCCTGGATCTCCAGGCCGGTCACGTACCGCTGCGGCCAAGCCGCGAACTCAGATGCAACGAGGGAATCCGCAACCGTCTTGTTGATGGCGTCCTGAAGAGGAATGACCACAGCGAGGTCAGACGCTGGCGGGCCGGTAAGGCGAGACCTGTTCCGGATCGGCACCACAGGAACAACACCAAGAGGGTTTGCTTCGACCTTCCAATCAGCCCATGTAGTAAACGCTTTCTGAAACTGGTAGACCTCGTCAGCCAGCCAGAGAGTGACCCACTCTCGACCCCAATCGTCGGTAAAAAACTTTGCGGCAGCCTCAATATCCCGACGTGAACCAGGCTTGTACTGCACCACGACGTGCAGCGCCGACTCGATCGTGATGGTCGGCTGGCCGTCCTTATCGGCCCACACAACCGCGTACGAGACGCCATGAACCATGGCATCCAAGTGAGCCGCGTTGGACTCGGCATCCAGGTGGTTCCGCTGCCAAATCTCCCGAGCGTCCTTGTCTCCGCCGGGCTCGTCCGTCATCTGGAAACCATCAATGAACATGCGCTCGTTGACGCTGTCCACGATCAGACCGCAAAAGTTATCTGACCACCCGTCAAAGAGGCGGCCGAACTCGGAATGATACTTGGCCTGGGCGAACACCATCTTCTGATGCTGGCCGTCGTAGTAGTCCGAGCAGAATCTCAGGTAAGCCCGTCGACGCAGCAGCTTAGAGTGGAGATAATCCACCCATCCATTGGGGGAGTTGGGAGGCGATCCAACATCTATGCCATCCAAATAGTCACCTAATTCCTGTGCTAGACTGCCCGCCGCCTCCCCTACGTGTGGCGTCGCTTGCCGGGGCTCTCTCGGACGTGAGCAGCGTAGGGAAGCATGTTTTCTGGAGGGCTTCCGAGCCATCCCGGACGCGGGAACTCTGCGAAGATGAGGCAAGGTCCCATCCCGATTAGCTACCGAGATGGGACCTTTTACACTCAGAGCCTGGGACTACCACCCCACAACTCGAGACCTCCGGATCTGCATACGGCCATCCGCGATGGCGTCCGCTCGAGCTTCCATAGCCAGCACGGCAGCCACGCTGAGGTCAATCTTTCGTTTGGATCGCGGACTGTCCTTAGTGATCAGAAGACCCTGAGGAACTTCCCTCGTGACAGCGTTGAGAACATGTCGGGTCAATCGAGTGTCACCGTCATGCTTAAGGTCGCCGACCGTAGCCGCCGTTCGGAAGCGCTCAACAGCCTGAACCATTCGGGTCGGCTTGTTTGTCCAGAACTCGTAAACGGTGTCGTCACCGTGCTCAATGGACCAGCGGCCGATGGCCTCTTGAAAGTAAGGAGGGTCGAAATAACTCCAGGCAACCCGGTACGTCTTGAACGCCTCGCGAACAGCGGCATCAACGGCTAAGACGTCGACTTCCCAGTCGACCGGGGCCCTCTCAGGACGCTCCCATAGGCCGAGGACAAACAGCTTGGCGTCTCGCAAACGGACACCTACCAAGCCTGTGCTGTCCCCACGGATGCTCCCATCAAAGCCAATTGCTATCTGGTCGCCCGGCTGGATCGGGTCCTCGTCGTCAAAGCATGCGTCCCACTCGGCCTTGCTCATCCAGCCGTCCGAGGACTCGGCGATCTGGTTCAGGTAGAACCGGTGAGCCACAGGCGCTGTCGTACGCGGGTCCTGGATCGCTTCGACAATGCCGTCAACATCCACCCAATATGAATCCGCATAGGCCTCTATGACGGCCTGTCGGACACGTACGGCGTCCTTGAGGTCGAGATCAGAGTCCGAGGCCTCTACGCAGTCATAGAGCAGCCCGCGCGTGCCAGCGGTGAAGGCCTCATAAGTCCTCTGAGCCACCGACTCTTCAAGCGGATTGAAAGCATTCGTCGACTCCAGGAGCCGTGAACCAGCGCCCGAGGTTTTGCGAACGTTCCGATCAAGCACTTCGTAGACGTGAACGCCCTGGTTATTTGGAACAAGGTGATGGCTTTCGTCCAGGCATACAAACGACTGCCTGGCCCCTTCCAAGCCACGCGATGAGGCCGTGACAGGCTCGATCTTTCCTGGCTTGCCCGACTTGAACTGAACCATCGTCTTACCGATGTCCAGATCAAACTCGCGCTCGGCGGGAGACTCGGCAAGCATTCCTCGGATCGCGTCATACACATTCTTCGTTTGATCGATCGAAGTTGCCGCCAAGTTGACCAAGGGAAGCGGAACTCGCTTACCGACAGGATGTCGCTGAGTTCCTGTGTGACGAGTTCCCTTACCAGCAACCTCACACGAGTAACATCGCTCGCCCTCGACCGCCCAATGAGAGAAGCGGCAAGGGCCGATGAACTCGATGATGCAAAGGGCGGCGAGTAGAGGGCTCTTGCCCCACCCCTTGGAGCGCCGAAGCGACCCAGAGGAGTAGACCCACCTCCCCGAGTCGTCCACTGAGAACCAGTGGGCCAAGAAGCGAATCTGTTCCCCGGTGAACCGCCAGGGCTCTCCAGCACGTTCGCCGTCTGGCTGAACGATGTACTTCTGAGCCCATGAAAGAAGCTCCCAAGCGAGCGTTCTCTTGGGAGCTTCAGAAGGTATGTTGCCCGACTGCAATCCATCCCCCTTCTAGCCAGGGGACTGGCCTCCGAACGCCTTAAGAAAGTCCTCTGCCTCTGTTGTCAGCGGATCGCTGCCATTGGCCGGAAGACCCCCCTCATCAGGGGCGGCCCCCTCGTCTGGCGCTTGGATCGTCATGCGGAGCCTCGCACGGTCCTCAACCGTCGCCCCCCACTTGGCAGTCCGCTGACGAATCTCGCCTGCAACCTTCGGATCTCCGAGGAAAAAGGCGTCAACCAGCTTGGTCGTGAGCTCGAGCTCCGCCCAATCCGTCTCAGCCCAGCGCGCTGTCTGAGGAGCCGTGCTCCACACCTTCCAGAAGCGTTTAGCACCCCCCGTCTGAACCCCGAGCGCCCTGGGCAGCTCCCGGCCCGTCAGCCGGTCCGGAGACAGGCTCTGCGCGTGCCCGTGCACGTTGCGCCGGATGGCGTTCGCCTTGGGGGCAGGGCCTCGAGTCATATCCGCACCTCCGGCAGGCCTTCGTACAGGCCCCTCAGGCCCTCCAGCTCTGAGCGCGCCTCCCGGCGCCAACTGCGGTCCCCGGCAGCCCTAGTCGGGGATCCAGCCCGCCGCTGGCGGGGCTCCTCGGCCTGGTCCTGGCCGTCATACGACACGAGACCTCCCGGAGAGTGAGAAGCCCTGCAGGACGCGGGGCGGTTCTGGTAACGTCGCACGCGCACCGCCTAGTTGGGCGGTGATAATCCCCGCGTGCGCGGGGATGGCTCTCGTTACGAGCACAGCAACACCACTTCCCCGCATAAGCGGGGACGGCTCTCATTAGCAATACGGAGAGTCTTACTCCCCACGCATGTGGGGATTGCACCATCCTCCGCGCTAGCGGAGGTGCACCACTCAGCACGCTCCGGCCATGGACCGGCTGAAACCGCTCCGCGCAAGCGGAGGTGGCCCGTGTGTGTATCGGAATCGGGTACAGCAGTAAAAAAGCTCCGCGCAAGCGGAGGTGGCCCGCTTAGCACGTTTCGTTCACGGACCGGCCAGAAGTGCGCTCCGCGCAGGCGGAGGTGAGTCGGACTTCTTGCGGGCGTGCACTTGGCCTTGCAGGATTCTCCGCGAGAGCGGAGGTGAGCCAGCGTTGTACCGGCTTCGGTCCACTCGTGTAACACCCTCTCCGCGCAAGCGGAGGTATTCCGACTGATTGATAGTCGATCGGGGTATGAAGGCTTCTCCCCTTCATTGTGGGTTGGGGAGAAGCCTTCTTCTCGTCTGGTCGACAGGATTCGAACCTGCGGCCCCTCGCTCCCAAAGCGAGCGCTCTAACCACTGAGCTACGACCAGAAAGCTATCCGGGGTCCGCCGTCGGATAGCGCGCACGTCATCGGCTCCGGGCTCCGGTTCCCCACCGGCGTAGCCCCATCTGCGATCTACCTCAGTGCGCTGCGGCCTTCGCCGCTTCAGTTCAGGCGCGTGCTGGCCAGCCACGCACGGACCGCCTCGTCTATCTCAGCTTTTCCTGTCCCTGACAGTCTTTTCCAAATGGCAGGTACGACAGAGGGTTTGGGCGTTCTCCAGGTCCCACGTACCGCCCCGGGAGATCGGGACAATGTGATCCACCTGCAGCTGCTGCCTGGCGCCACAGACGACGCAAGCGAAGCCATCGCGAGCCAGAGACTGAGGCCGGACACGGCGTTCCCACACTCGATCTCTGGCCCGGTTCCTGACGCTCTGGCGGGACCAGGGGCGCTCAATAGCAGGGGCATGCTCCTCGCAGCGGCCGGAGCGAACCGTCTTCCTGGTACATCCCTGGATGTAGCAGATGGATGCCGCACGAGGCATGTCAGCGCCACCCCCTAGCGTCAGCAGCCATTAGTTTTCGGTAAGTCCTCGTGGCCCCGGCGGATTCTGATCTGGCGCCGGGGCCACTATCTCTCCGGTTCTCAACCCGGACAAGGCAGTCGACAGGGAGACCCAACAGAGAGAGCCTTAGAAACTTAGAGAGAATGTTAGAAGAAGAGAAGTATTTTCTTTCTCTGTCTAGAGTTCCCTAAGAACTCCCTGAAGGAGTTAGTCTAGAGTTTCTGGTTTAGAAGAGTAATTCTTACTTCTTCTCTCACTCTCTATGTAGGTGTCCTGGGTAGGCGGAGGGGACGGCGGAGAGTAGAAGTGAGACGCAGGTCACATCGCTGGCGGTGTCTGAGGTATCTGACGTTGAGCTGGCGACGGGCCGGGGCTACCCTCTGCATCAGTGCACCGCCGACCCCGGCCAACAGTTCGAAGGATGCTCCGTGCCCCTCCCTGACACCGAAACGCTTCTGAAGCTGAGAGGTGAGGGGTGGACACAACCTCAGATCGCCAAGCGCTTCGGCGTCTCACAGCAGGCCGTGTCCGAACGACTCAACCGCGCGAAAGTTTTTACCAAGGGGCCCAAGTCGACAGTAACGTCCGCTATTCCATGGGACCTCTCGGAGAGGTCGGATCGGCACCGAATTTCGAAGCTTTCGCCGTACCTTGGGATACGGACGTTCATCAAAATGAAACTCGGAGAGGCGCTTTCGGGACAGGAGAGGAAGCATCTTAGGGCTTTCCTTGGGCACGTCAAATCCGGAGAAGTCCTAGATCTGGATGAACAAGGCTTCCTCTATCGAAAGCGCCTTCCTTCCGATGGAAGCCTAGTGATTCGTTGGCCGGAAGGCGTAGAGAAGGACCCCGCTGTCACCGCTCTCTTTGAGCGCTGGCCCAATGACACTCCTCCGCTGGAGGAGGAATAGCCACAAGAAAAGGCCCGTCAGGTGATGCCTGACGGGCCTTTCGTCTGCGCTTGTCAGCTGGAGTGGTACCAGGAGCCCTTGCAGGACGAGATGACGAACCCTGGGCCGAAGCCCACCATCAGGACGCCCTCTCCATGGTCCGGCGGTTCTTCATAGGTCCGTGACAGCACATCGAGTACCGCAACCCCACCGAGGTTTCCGTTTTCCTCGAGGCTGGAGCAGGAATGGCGAGCTGCCTTCTCCTCGAGCCCCAGGGCTTCTACTAGGTCGCTGATGATGCGGGGGCCTCCCGTATGAATGACAGGTACGTCAGGCCGCCAGTCGCCCAGCCAATCCAGCAATGGACCCTTTACAGCACGAATGGAGTTTAGAGCCTCCCTGGTGGACGGGAAATGAACTCCGGATGTTTCTACCCGGCTCCGATACCAATCGTGGCTTTCGGAGACCACATACTCCCAGGTGTCATCGATCTGGATGCCGGAGCCCAGCGGGGTGTCGGTAACGATGCATGCCCCGGCGCTGTCGCCGAACAGCCCCTTGAAAATCATCGATGGCGTGGTGGTCTCTTCGTGGTTGTACGTCGTGCTCAGTGTTTCGCTGACAACGATAAGAACTCGCTTGCCAGGGTGGGCGGTTACGAAGTCGCGAGCCCGAATTAGCGCCTGAGCTCCACCCGCGCAGGCGAGGGACGTCATAGGGATCCTGCTTATCTCCGGCGGGAAGCCGAGTTCCTGAGCCAGGCGCACATCCAGACTGGGGACCGTCCACGAAGTGCTGTGAGACGTGACGATAGCGTCAATATCGGCAGGCGTGAGACTGTTTGCCTTCAGCGTGCGTTCCACAGCCTTCTTGGCCATTTCAAACGCGTCTGAGAAGGCGGCCGGGTTCCGCTCGCTGAGAGGAGCGCTACCCGAGACGTACGCGGAGTCAAGCGGGCGAGAAAAGTACCGCTTCTTGACTGTTGACGCTCGGATAGATCGGATAAGTGCTTTTAGCTTCGGGTGAGTTGAGTGGTGGGCCTCAATGTCGGCGCATATCTCGTCGGTGGTCACCTCATGGTCGGCCAGGACGATGGTTGGACGGGTGACGTAGCAGGACGGCACGGCGTTCCCCCGGGGGTGGCTGAAGGTAAAGACAAGATCAAGTTACGTCATGTTCGCCGGGTTTGGCTTGACCTGTGCTCGGGCTCTCAGCATGGCTGGCTGGCCGAGGGTAGGAGCCGAGGACCGCACGAGCATCACCAGCTGGGCGCCGCGCGCGTGCGAGGGCTCGGCCGACAGGATCGTCACCCACATGTCGCCGTGCACCGAGTGCCGTAGTGGCCGCTGGTTGCCGTCGATCGAGGTGCCATGAGCCGGTATGCGCTCGTAGAGGGGCCGGACCTCCGGATCTGCCAGTACATCCCGCTCAATCTCCGCCAGCACCGGATCGTCCTGAGCGCCGAGGGCAGCCTTGAGCTGAGCTATGACAACAGGAGCCCAATGCGTCTCCCACCGTGTGAGTACATGGGTCCGCGCCTCCTTGTCGAGCAGCATCCACCGCATCGTGTTTGTGGGCGGCTCACGCCGAGGAAACATTGCCGCCCACGCCTCGTTGTGGGTGATGACATTCCATGACTGGTCATTGACGTAGGCCATGCAATTGATGTCCTGCATGACGTCGCGCCATGCGGGCGGTATCTCGCGCCCGGAGCTCTGCAGGATTGGGTAAGGCGGATGGGCGTCTGCGGCAAACTGCCACAACAATTCCCACGATCGCTGATTGAGCCTCAAAATACGTGCTACGTCTTCCAATAGCGCTGCTGACGGATTAGGAGTACGGCCAGACTCCAGGCGCTGGTACGTCCCCTGGGAGCGGTACAAGAGCTGGTCCATGTCGGTCTGTGAGAGCCCATCAGAGCGGCGAGCGCGCCGGGTTGTGCGGCTCAGCCCAGCATCCTCAGGGCTGATCAATGAGCGGGCCTCGCGCAGGAGGGCCCCAAGGGCAGAGCGGTTCATGTGCGGTGGTGCCTTTAGCAGATGGAAGGGATTTTGGGAAGGCCTTAAGGACGCATGATTTTGCAAGGGAAACCGCAAGTTCGGTATGTAATGACGGACCGTAAGCAACCCTTGGTAACCGCGTAACCCCTGGGGGGAATCGTTGCGTCTCTAATCCCGGATGAACGGGGCGATATGGGGCATCGGGCGCCGTTCGGCTGCGCATCGACCTCGCTCGCCGCCAAGTTACGTCACTCAAAGTAAAACCTACCTCTCGTCCTGTTTTCCTCTACGGTGAGAACCAGCCTCTTGCGGACCCGAAGGCATGTTCGATGATCTGTGTTCTGACGATCACCTCCGCAGCGAGGTGTGAGGCAGCAGCATGCACGATCAACGGCCTGAGCTCGAGAGTCTCGGCGAGACGGCGTGGACCAGGCCTGAGGGGAGAAGTCACGAGCGGGAAGCAGAAGGGCGGTCAGGGCATGGCAAACACGCCAGACACGCGGGCAGTTGGCCGTGACGCTCTGTGGGTGCCACACCCTGCATGCCGACTCAGGGGCCGGTGCGACCTGTGAGAGGCAAGGGGACGGCGCCCGGAGAGACCTCGAGAGCCGAGACAACGAACCAGGGGGATACGTTGACGAACACCACAGTGGCCACGATGACCCGGTCGGTGAGCCAGGCAGAGCAATACATGCGGTGTCCGTGGCAGTACTACCTGCGCCGGGTAGAGCACGTGACGCCACGTCCGGCCGCCTGGAGCCACCAGGGAACTGCCTTTCATGCCGCCTGCGAGGCATACGAGCTCAGCGACCGGCAGATGACCGCACAGGACGCCGTAGAGGTCTACAGCGAGCACTATGCCGATGCGGTGAATGCTGGCCTGGATCAGGAGCCGGACACCGACCGGTGGATGACGGCTGGCCCTGACGGGACGTCGGACATTGAGGCCCGGTTTACTCTCGGGCAGGCACAGACAGAGGCCTATGTGCACTGGGCGAAGGAACACCGGCCTGAGCTCTGGAAAGACCCTGCTGGGACTCCTGGCATCGAATTGCACTTGACAGCTGAAATCTCTGGGGTCACAGTCCAGGGCTACATAGACCAACTGGTGGCCGAACCTGACGGATCGGCGAGGATTAGGGACCTCAAGACGGGAAGTACTCGATCACGGTTCCAGCTCGAAACGTACGCCATACTTGCGCGCAAAGCGCTGACGCTGGATATCAACACCGGGGACTGGTATATGGCAAAGACAGGCGGACTTTCCCGTCCGCTTGACTTGTCAGAGACCTCAGAGGATTCCGTTGGGGAGACCTATGCCCGTATGGACGGAGCTGTCAAGCGTGGAGACTTCCCGGCAAAGCCAGGATTTCACTGCCGATTCTGCGACGTCTCACACCAGTGCTCGTTTGGTGGTCGGACTCAAAGGCGATAGGCCGTAGCCGTAGAAGCTGAGCGACACCCCGGGCCCTCGATGGGCCTATTTTTGTAGCCAAATCCGAGCACTGCCGTGCTATGCATGATCTCGGGGGAAGGTGATTCCATGTTTTCGT
Source organism: Streptomyces sp. NPDC053048 (assembly GCF_044547045.1). NCBI lineage: Bacteria > Bacillati > Actinomycetota > Actinomycetes > Kitasatosporales > Streptomycetaceae > Streptomyces > Streptomyces sp. NPDC053048. The sequence goes on along the minus strand of NZ_JBITZS010000004.1, from coordinate 505,472 downwards.
TGGCTCAGTCAGTTGATATTCGAGGGGAAGCGGGAGAGCCGATACCCAACCCATACCCTTCGCTCTCACGACTGGAGGTCGAGTTTCGGCGGGCAGAATTCTCCCTCGTTGTAGCAGGACCAGGAACCGGGAAAAGCCTGTTCGCCGCCAATCTGGCCACCTGGGGAAACATGCCGGTCTTGTACTTCTCGGCCGACTCCAGTGCCGCAACCCAAACTGTCCGTGCTACAACGATGATCACGGGGGAAGACGTCAAGAGCGTTAAGACCGCGCTCCTGGACGGCGAGTTTGACAAGTACTTGACGGAAATAGGCAAGCGGTGGTGGCTGCGTTTTAACTACTCTGCAAGCCCGACAACACAGGAGCTGGAGAGGACCCTCCTGTGCTATCTGGAAGTGTACGGAATGGTCGCTCACTTGATCGTCGTGGACAACGTGTCCGACATCGATACGGGAACGGTAGGCGACGCCGAAAGCTACACATTTGGGCTTGAAGAACTATGCGGATATCTCTCGGAAATGGCAAGGGCAACGGGGGCTCATGTCCTAGGCCTGCACCACGTGACGGGGCCGCATTCAGACGGACTGGAGCCCATTCCGCTCAGTGGGGTAAAGGGTCAGATTCACCGTGTTCCTTCTCTCATCTTGACGATCCACAAGGAGGACGACGGCCTAAATGGTCGCATTCTTAACGTGAGCCCCGTCAAGAATCGTGAGGGCTTCGAGGATGCCTCTGGTCAAACGTTCGCCAGCTTTCGGCTGAACCGCTCAAATCTGCGACTTGAGGAGATCGGCGAAGGACTGCCAAGCACATTCGCTGCGTGATCTGGGTGTAGCTGTGATGGTAAATGAGGGAAAGGGGAGAACGTTGATCAAGGGTCTCAGGGGTGGCTTTCGTGCCGACCGGGAATTCGGATTCCGGCTCGCCGATCGCTTTCCGGAACTGGACATCACTCAGGCGGATGAAGAAGGCGTGGCCCTGATTATCCACATCGACAATCCGCGAAACCTCAACCTGTTCCAGCTGTCCCGAGTGCTGATCGGAGCCGCCAGCGGCGGCTTGACCACGGCCGTCGTGATCCAGGAGAACGGACCCTCCCGAATCCTCCCGCTCTGTAACCTCTGGCTGATGGTCGACGAGAACACGGAACTCAAAGAGCAATTCCGCTTGGAGTCCGCCATCAGAGCGGCAGCCTGATGACAGAGCCCCGCAAGGGGTACCGGAAGTGCAGAAAATGCGGAAAGAACCGCGCAGAGCGCTTCTTCACCTCTGCGAGAGGACACACCTGCTCCAGCTGCCGAAAGTCCTCCAAGAAGGCGGCAGCCCGTAACGCAAGGATTCAAGCGACCTACGGGCTATCCGCCGACGACTACCAGCGCATACTTACATTCCAAGGCGGGCGCTGTGCCATCTGCCAGGAGACCAGAAGAACCAATCTAGCCGTCGATCACTGCCACAGGACAGAGGCCATACGAGGCCTCCTGTGCTCCCGATGTAACGGACAACTTTTGGCCCGAGGGGCTAGAGACCGCCCGGACGTCCTAAGAAGAGCAGCGGATTACCTAGAGGACTATCCCGCATGGAAAGCCCTCGGACCTCGCTACACATTCGACAAGGGAAACGACCATGGCTGAAGCCGTAATGAAGACCGTCACCGACGAGAAAGTACTCCTTGTGCTATCCAAGGAGGAAGCGGAAGTCCTCATGGCCGTCGGCGCAAAGATCGGCGGAGACCGTCTCCACAGCCACCGCCGCCACTTCGAAGCCATACTCAATGCGCTGAGCCAGGCAGGCGTCAAGGGATTCACTCACGAAGGCGAACACCCCTACAGGTACCTGAAGGCGTATGCGCTCGGCCTCTACTTCACGGACAAACCCGATTCTGAAATCGGCCCGTTCCGGCACCACTCCCGAGACGAAATGCCGATCTGGTGAGCGAGGAAACCCGCCATGGAGCGTCGTACATTCGGAGCTGGAGAGGCAACCACCGAACATGGGTGGGTGCATACCGCAAGTATGACTTTCCGGTGACAGTGAGACGCATCGGTGACGACCAACAGCCCGGAAAAACCGCCGATAAGTAGAGTCCTAGCCCACTACTACGGCCTGAATATCGAAGCATCCAGGGGACGACAGAGAGTCTGTTGTCCCCTTCATGCTGACTCCACACCGTCAGCGTCCGTCAACCTCGACAAAAACCGCTGGAATTGCTTCGTCTGCAACCTCAGCGAAGACAGCTATGCAGTCATCATGCGTGAAAGGAGCTGTGGCTTCCGTGAAGCCCAAGAATTTGCACATCGCGAATTCGGTGGAGATAGCCAAGGCCTACCATGGGATGTACGCGGGGAGCCCCGCAGAGGACTACGTGGCCGCGCGAGGGCTCGAGGAAGTAGCAGCGCGATTCGGCCTGGGCTATGTAGGTTCGGCGATACCTGGTCATGAACGGTATGCGGGCCATCTTGCCATCCCATATCTCCGGCCTGCGGGCGGAAAGAACTCAGTAGCCACCGTTCGATTCCGCTGCATCGCTGACAGGTGCGTTAAGGACGCAGACGGAAGCTACCTCTTCTTCAAGGGTGAGAAGGAACGTCACGAGGGTCATGGGAAATACCTGACGCTGCCGGGCGACCTGCCACGGCTGTTCAACACGGCCTCACTAATCGAGACCAGCCCGTATCTGGTCCTCGTCGAAGGCGAGTTTGACGCAATGACGTGGACCCTGGCAGGCGTACCGAGCATTGGAGCCCCGGGTACCGGAACGTGGCGGGACTACTGGTCACCCGCTCTCTACGGCTACAAGAGGGTTTTCCTTATCGCCGAGGACGCTGCAGGCCTCACATTCATGGACCAGCTAGCAACAGAGCTGGCTAACGCCTCAGTTATCCAGATGCCCGGAGACCTGGATAGTAACGCGACCTACCTCCAATACGGCATCAACGCTCTGCGGGAAAGGATCGGGCTGTGAAATACAAGTTTGGCGACAAAGTGCGAGTCGCCGCAAGCTACCGCTATGCCGGTTGCACCGGCTATGTCTACGCAGTCAACTCCTATACGACCGCCCCCTACCCGTACGGAGTGCTGCTCAACATCGACGGAACTTCTAAGGGCATGGGATTCGGTGAAGACGAGCTAGAGCCGGACGCCTCACTGACAGTCGGCGACAGCGTGAGCCAACCGAGCCACTACACATGGCTTCCAAACGGCGTCGAGGTCATTGACCTGACGGAACACCTGAACTTCAACAGGGGCAACGCAGTCAAGTACATCGCCAGGGCAGGCAAGAAGGACCCTTCTGCTGAGCTAGAGGACCTGCGCAAGGCACGGTGGTACGTCAATCGCGAGATCGAGCGAATAGAGCGAGGAGCCAAGCATGCCTGAAATAGCATTTGATCCAGCTGTCTTGGAACTGAACGACGACCAGGTACTGACGACTCTTCGTGAAGTGGTTGCCGAGAGCCCTCACTATGTGTACTCACCCCCGCAGCATCAAGATAGACACGACTGCTATTACGTTCACACCAGTTGGGACGGGACTCCCGAGTCCCCCGGATGTGTTGTCGGAGTGGTCTTGCACCGATTGGGTGTGCCGCTCGAATACCTCGCCCAATACGAAGGTTGGGCCGCAATGCGCCTGCTTGACAGCCTGCCAGTTGCCCTCTCCGCGCGCACTATTAATGCCCTGGAGAATATACAGTGCGCACAGGACAACGGCCGCCCTTGGGGCGAAGCCTATACGGATGCAACAGGGAAGACCATTTGAAGCGAATAGTTATAATCTCTGACCTCCAAGTCCCCTACCACGAACCCAAAGCCCTCAGTAACCTCATCAACTTCATTGGTGATTACCAGCCTGACGAGCTCTACCAGATTGGTGATCTGAACGACTACGAGACCCCGTCCCGCTGGAATGAGGGGACACGGCTGGAGTACCGGCAACAGGTCCGGAGTGATTCAGAAACCACCAAACGGAAGGTATTGGAGCCGATCCGGCGAGTCTACGAAGGCCTCTTCGGAATCCTCGAAGGAAACCACGACCTGAGGCCCCGTACATACCTTTCCAACAAGGCCCCCGCCCTGGCCGAGTACGCCGACGACTTCCACTTCTCCAAACTTCTCGACTTCGACGGCTTCGGCATCGACCTGACCCCCTCCTTCCACCCAGTCGGCCCCGACACAGCCCTGATCCACGGTCACGAGATCAAGGGCATGTCGAACATCGCCGGAACCACTGCGTTCAACCACGCAGCTAAGGCCGTGCGCAACGTCGTGATGGGGCACACTCACCGCCTTGGAGTGCGGCGGCAAGGCCCGAGCCACCTCGGCGGCCTCCGGTGGGGCTTCGAAGTCGGGCACCTCATGGACCCGCGAAAGGCGCAGTACCTCGGAGCTGGGGCCGTGGCCAACTGGCAGGCAGGATTCGGAATCCTCTACGTCGGCGACCACGAGGTTTCCCCCTACGCCGTTGACGTTCGCCGAGACGGCTCGTTCGTCGTCGAGGGAGAGCGCTACGGCAAGATTCTTCGAGGTGCAGGCGGGCGCTTCGCACGCAAGGAGGCAGCATGACAGCTGTCGACTGGGTCCGAATGGCTGACCTTGCGGACAAGGCCGCTCGATCCATATCCGCCGCATGGAGCGTTGTCGAGAAGGACGACGTCAAGCAGGAGATCTTGACCCGAGCATACGAGTGCCGCCCCGTCCTCGAAGAGCACTGGGAGAACGAAGGCTTCCTATACAAGTTCTGTCGGAAGGTCGGCACCCAGTACGCCTCTGCTGAACGAGACGCACGCGATGTGACAGACGATCAGTACTACTACACACCCGGCGAAGCCAGACAAGCTCTCTCAACGTTCATCTACAGCGATGACGAGATAGGGCAGATGGTGGGCAAGGAAGACGACCTGCTGATCGGCCGGATCACAGACAATCTCATGTCCGCCCGCCTTGACGCCTCTCTGGCCATCAACCGCCTTCCCAAGCAGACCCGTGAATTGCTCATGCGGCGCTATGTATTCGGTCTTCCCCCGGCAAACGACACAGAACGCAAGGCCAGCAACCGGGCTATCGATGCACTGGCCCGACAGATGAACCGCGACCTCCGGAGGCGATGAGTGCACACCCCTAGCCCGTTCGATGGAGCCTCCCCGTGGGGCGAGCCTGAGAAGCCCAAGGAGAACAAGCCTGTGGTAGAAGACGAGCGCCCTAGCGCACCTTTTGAAGCCGGAGTAACCATCAAGTTTGGTGCAGGGTTTGATGCTCCGTGGTGGACTCCACGTGTGCACGGCAACACCCCGGATGAGGTCGCTAAGGGCACCGTGGCCCTCCTCAGGGCGTTCGTCGAGAACGGGGGACCGGAGGCCCTGACGCACGTCGCCATGCGGGCCCAGGCCGCCTACAGCCCGCCGTCTGGAGGTTCTGCGGCTCCAAAGGAGTTCCGGGATGGTCGAGTCCAGCCCAAGGCGCCCGCCGCCGGATCCATACCGGGCGACGACTGCCCCCACGGCCGGACACACCGCAAGGGCGAGTCCGCCCGTGGGCCCTGGGAAGCCATGTTCTGCAGCGCCCCGCAGAAGGCGGACCAGTGCAAGGCGCTGTTCCTGCAGAAGGATGGCTCTTGGGCCTGACGCCTTACCGCTAGACAGAGGCACCGTGATGGGGCCGGGGTAACCCGGCCCCTTTTTTCTTTAGGGGGCTGATGCGGCACATCCCATATCGGATAAAGGGCCAGCCGATATCCATCCGAGTAGTTGAAGACGAACGCGACCTCTCGGAGTTCTCCGAATGGATCTCACGCCAGCGCATTGTCGGATTCGACACCGAGACGACAGGCCTTGACTGGTGGAACGCTGGCCGTGGCTTCTACCTCCGACTGGCCCAGTTCGGCACCGGCGACGAAGCGTTCGTCATCCCCGTTGAGAAAGGTCTGGTATTTGCTCAGGCTGTGCGCACAGCCCTGCAGCGCCTCGAAGGCCTGATAGCGCACAACGGCACCTACGATCTCCACGTCGTTGAGCAATGCTTGGGCATTCCCATGGAGGACCTTGCGCCCAAAATGTGGGATACCAAGATCCTGGCCCACCTCGTGGACCCGAGAGCCGTCAAAGAGCAAGGACCAGGCCTCAAGCTGGAAGAACTAACCAAGTTCTACATCTGCGAGAAGACGGCCGAAGAAGTCAAAGGCTCCATACGAGAGCTAGCCCAAAGGTACAAGACGACCAAAGACAAGATCTGGGCACTCGTCAGCCTGCAGGATAAGGACTTCAACCGCTACGCGGGAATGGACCCCATACTCGCCTTCAGGCTTTTCCAGATCCTCTACCGCCTCATACCAGCCCGCTCTAAAATCCACGGACTCATCGGCTGGGAACACCGACTAGCCCACGTAACCGCCAAGTTGGAACGAACCGGGTACCTCCTCGACGTCGCATACGCCGAGAAGCGATGCGCCGAACTGATAGCCGACCAAGAGCACTGGGAGGCTGTAGCTCAATCGTTCGGCGTAGAGAATCCGAACTCCAATAAGCAACTAGCCGAAGCCTTCCTATCTATGGGAATCAAGCTCACCAAGAGAACACCCAAGGGCGAGCTAGCCATGGACGACGCCGTACTGGTATCCCTCCAGCACCCCCTAGCCGAAGCGGTCATCAAGTCTCGAAAGGCCGGGAAATGGCGTAAGACCTGGTTTGAATCCGCCCTCAACAGCAGAGACGCTGACAACCGCGTCCACGCATCGATTAATACAGTCGGCGCCCGCACCGCCCGGATGAGCATATCCGGCGCAGTACCAGCACAAACCTACCCCTCCGGATCGGGCTACGTCCGGCACATGTGGCTAGCCGAGGAAGGCCACGTAAGCGCAACAATCGACTACGCCAACATGGAATTGCGGTACTCGGCTGCGACCAGCAGAGACCACACGATGCTGAATGCCTTTCAGAAGGGGCTTGACCTACACCAGATCACGGCAGGCGCTGCCGGAGTAGCCCGGAAGATCGGAAAAATGGCGAACTTCCTTACCGTTTACGGTGGCGGCTGGAAGGCGCTTAGGGTCCAAGCCGGTGTGGACGAGGAAACAGCCCGCAAGACTCTGAAGGCCTTCAACGAGACTTACCCGGGAGTCGGGGCGTTCTCGAAACGTCTTGCAGACGAAGCCAGGAAGACCGGCTACGTCTACACGGCCACTGGCCGCCGCCTGCCCGTGGACAAGGGCCGCTGGTATGCAGCCCTGAACTACTACGTCCAGAGCGGTTCCAGGGACATCACAGCCCGTGCCCTGCTGGAACTAGACGAAGCCGGTTTCACACCGTACATGCGGCTCCCGATTCACGATGAAATCGTCTTCTCGTTCCCTGAGAAGCAGGCCGCAGGCATGGCCCACGAAGCCGCCAGGCTCATGGAATTCACCGTAAACGGACTCCTCATCCCGGCCGACGCCGAGATCGGCCAACGCTCCTGGGGGAGCGTCCTCGAGCTCGAAGCAAGCAAGCATTAGGAGACACATGGACGACGACAGCGCATTCCAGGACCTGATCAAGGGCCTCGAGTGGCAGATCCACGCAGACCGCTACCAGACCCTAGGAGCCCTGGCAGTGCTCGCGGCCCGGCTCTCAGGCGCCGTCTACACAGAGGCAGTGCTGGCAGGCGTCCCGGCCTCCCTGGCCCAGGAGATGGCTACCGACAGCTGGGTAGCAATGCTGGGCGAAGACGGCACCCAGCCCGCAGACGCTGACACGCCCGAGGGGACAAGCTGATGGCGAAAGTTCTCGTTGGCATAGTGAAGATCGAAATGACGCATGCTGAGCTAGCCCTAATCCGGAGGGGGTTGGAACTCATCAAGGATTACGGAGACTACGAGGACGTGGTCGCCACCAGCCAACTGCTCTCAGATCTGGAAGTCACCCATGGCTGACCTCTCATCATTCTCTGACAACGAGGTACGAGTCCTCTCCGACATGACTGAAGAGTGGATCGACAAGGACCGGCACGGCCACTTGGCCTCTGATCTGGCCTACAGCCCGGAAATGATTCAGGCGAGCGATGACCTGTACTCCGCTACTGCTGCCGAGTGGCGGAAACGGGGGCTGTATGCCTGAGCCTACCTCTCGAAATGGGAAATGAAAGGGCTGGTTGAACCTAGTGCTGTCATTGGGGAAGCGATAACGGCACTAGGCGCCTTAGGGAACTCCGGTCGGATTGGGGAGCTTGAGATTGAATCCCGCCCTAAAAAGGGGTGCCCGTTCATGGATTGGGGGTACCGGCTGACATCCCGCCCCAAAAGTCAGTAGAGGGGTTTTTCCGGCTTTGATAGCGAGAAAGGGTCCACCCTGCTAGAGGCGGGCCCTGTGCGGCCAGTCTAAGCGTCGTAACTTTGCGTGTCGTTGTAGACCAGGAACTGAATTCCGCCGGAGGCGTGGTTCGTAGTGAATCTGAGTGTTGAAGTTGTGATTGTGGACGACGAGGATAATGAGTATCCGTACGATCCTGACCTCCTTGACTAGGTATGAACAAAGCCCCCTGGCTCCGGCCAGGGGGCCTTTTATGTTCAGGAGGGGAATCCCTCGAACGGGTTAGGTTTGATAACCAGGCGGCTACGGATGTCCTTCGGGATGAGCACCTTCATTCTGATAATCTTCTCGCTCCTGTCTGCCCCGTACTCCCTGTGAAGGTGTATCTTTACACCGCCTCGCTCTAGGGCTTCTTCAAGCCCCTCTACGCCGCGCTTCTTGTACTCTTCTGCGTAGCTGCGACCAGTACCCCTGACTTCCCATCGGTCCTTAAGTGCTTCCGGCGGAAGGTTCTCAAGCTTCATCATGAGAGTCTTTAGCCTCTCCTCCGACATGAGCTTGATAGGTTCAGTTCTCGTGAGAAGCCCACCAGGCTCCAGACCGGATACGTAGTAGCTGACCTGTTCGTGGAGAAGCTTTGCTTCTTCTCGAATCTTGTCGGCCTTGTAGTAGATGCGCTCTTCTACTTCGTAACCGCCAATCTTTTCGAGAATTTGCCTGACAACCTCGGAATAGATTTCCTCCGCGTGCGGCATGGGCTTGCCCTTACATCCCGTGCACCTGACGAGTGTGGGTTTAGGGTTCCCGTCGGCTGCAAGTTTCCGGAACCTTGCAGCGACAATGGATCTATTGCAGTCGGGGCAGATAAGGGAGTCGCGGAAGAGGGTGCTTCGGTACTCAAACTTCTGCTTCGGCTTGGACTGGCTGTCCATAACCTCTTGAAGCTTCTTGAACAGGTCTTCTTCGAGTACCGCTTCGGCTATCTTGATCTTCTCGCCGTCTGCGTTGAGAACGTATTCCATGTCATGCCTCGTGCCCGGCTTGACTCTGGTTCGGTGGCCGGTAAGAGCAGGATTCCTGAGGATGAAGCGAAGAGACGTCTCGGTAAGGGTGCCTCCGCTCTTTCCTGTGAAACCTGCTCGGCGGAGTGTTTTGACTAGTCTGGTGGGCCCGACGCCTTCTATTCGCCTTCTGGCTGCCCACCTCACAGCTGCAGTCTCACGCTCATTGAGTACCCGGCGGGGAATGCCGTCTTCACCTCTAACCGAGTCATAGCCGAATACCGGCTGACCCTGGTTCCTGTCCGAGTTCACCTGATGATGCCGGTAGGCGGCACCCACGCGCTTGGAAGTATTGGCGGCCTCGATGTTGGCCATGAGTGCCATGAACTCTCGGATGGCTTCATTGATCAGGTCAAGGATGGGATCTCCTGTACCTGCCATGTCCATAAGTTTGGGCTCGGAGAAGGATACCAACTTCTTGTCGTGGTCTTCTGCCCACTTGATCATATAGGTGAGATCCTGGCGACGCCGGATAAGGCGATCCAGCTTCCAGAACATCAAGATGTCGTATTCCGGAAGTCGGTCAGTCAGCCAGGGGGTCAGTGCCTTTCGCTTCCAAGGGGCGAGCTTGGACGCACTGACGTTGAGATCCTTGACTACTTCGACTACGCGCCACCCACGCTTGTCGCACTCGCCGCGCTGGTCTAGTTCCTGACGGGCGGGGGAGGTGCTGTCTTCCGTGAGGAGAGAAAGACGTACCGAGATGATCGCTCGGGGTGCGTTGTCCGGAAGCGATGCTTGCCGAACCTCGTGAAGCCGAAGCTCTGTCAGCTCGGCGTCCGTCCACTCAGGGTTCAGCGCAGCAAGTATTCGCTCTTGGGTCTTCGAGGCCATTCACCGGAGGTTACACGCCTGTAGATCGCCCAGTCCGTCTACAGCGCTGCAACCGCCTATGACTGGGTTACACCGGCGTAGATGGAGGAGTCCGTCTACAGCCAGCTGAGGCTCGAGCGCTATCCCGAGCCCGCCTGGATCGTGGCGACCGCGGGCACCGGCGGCACCTCGGCGACCATCGCCCGCTACACGCGCTACATGCAGTACGACACGCGCGTGTGCGTCGCCGACCCCGAGAACTCCTGCTTCTTCGAGGGCTGGCGTGACCACAATCCCGCCGCGACCAGCGACCGGGGATCGCGCATCGAGGGCATCGGCCGCCCGCGCATGGAACCGAGCTTCCTGCCGGGCGCGATCGACCGGATGATGAAGGTGCCCGACGCGGCGAGCGTCGCGGCCGTACGCGCCCTGGAGCGGGCCATCGGGCGCAAGGCGGGCGGATCCACCGGCACCGGCCTGTGGAGCTCGCTGAGGATCGTCGCGGAGATGGTCGGCGAGGGGCGCGCGGGCAGCGTCGTCACCCTGCTGTGCGACCCCGGCGAGCGCTATCTCGACAAGTACTACTCCGACGCCTGGCTCGCCGAACAGGGCCTGGACATCCAGCCCTACGTCATGGCCATCGACGGCTTCCTGGCGACCGGCCGCTGGCCCGGCTGACGCCGTCCGGAAACCGGCGTCAGGAGACCGGCGTCAGGAGACCGGCGTCAGGAGACCGGCGTCAGGAGACCGGCGTCAGGAGAACCGGCGTCAGACGGCCGCCAGGCGCCGGTCCAGCGCGCGCACCGAGTCCCGGAAGGCGTGGCCGAGCACCGGCCGGACCAGCCGGAACACCGGCTTCCACACCGCCGGGACGTCCACCGCGATCCGCCACTCGAGCAGTGTGCCGCCCCCGGCCGGTGCCAGCCGCCAGTCCTCCAGCAGCGCCCGCGGGCCCGGCATGTTCGTGACGTCGACGCGGTAGGCGTAGCGCGCGGCGGGCTCCACCGCCACGACCGTCTCGGTGAAGCGGGCCAGCCCCACCAGCCTGATCTCCCGTCCCCGGCGCCCGGCGCGCTCCACCTGCCGGGCGAGCGTCACCGCCCGGAACCAGCGGGGCCACGCCTCGACCTCCTCGGCCAGCGCGCGGTGGACGTCCGCCGGGGGCGCGGCCATCCTGGCCGAGAACACCAGCAGGACGGGCGCGGTGTCGGCGAACCCGAGCCCCACCGGGCGCAGAGCGCGTGAGCGTGACCCTCGCGTCATCGGACAACCTCCGCAGTCGGCCCGGACCGGGCCCGTCCACGTTATCCGGCGGGCCCCTGGATGTCTGCGGCCGCCCCGGACACCCCGGATCCCCCGGCCACCACCAGCTCCGGCAGCCGCTCGGCGATCTCCGCGCGCGCTCCGGCCGGCATCCCCGCGTCCGTCACCAGCGCGTCGACCTCCTCGAGGGTGGCGAACGAGCTCAGCCCGACCGTCCCCCACTTGGTGTGGTCCGCCAGTGCCACCACGCGCCGGGCGGAGCGCACGAAGTGCCGGTTGGTCTCGGCCTCCGCCAGATTGGGCGTCGACAGGCCCGCTTCCGCGGATATGCCGTGCACCCCGATGAAGAGCACGTCGAAGTGCAGCGAGCGGATCGCCGCGTCCGCGACCGGGCCCACCAGCGTGTCCGACGGGGTGCGTATCCCGCCCGTCAGCACCACGGTCGGCGCGCCCGGCCGGGCCGCGGGCCCCGAGCCGCCCGGTGGGCGCCGGGCGTTGTGGAACACATCGGCGACCCGTACCGAGTTCGTGACGATCGTCAGATCCGGGATGTCCACCAGGTGCTGAGCCAGCACGAACGCCGTCGTCCCGCCCGCCAGCGCTATCGAGCCGCCCCGCGCGGCCATCCGGGCCGCCGCCCGCGCGATGTCCTCCTTGGCGCCGAGCTCCAGCGTCGACTTGGCCTCGAAACCGGGCTCGTGCGTGGTCGCCTCGGCGACCGGGACCGCGCCGCCGTGCACCTTCTCCACCACGCCCTGCCGGGCCAGCGCGTCCAGGTCGCGGCGGACGGTCATGTCCGAGACGTTCAGCCGCCGCGTCAGCTCGTTGACCCGCACCCCGCCGCGCCGCCTGACCTCGTCGAGGATCAGGGCGCGACGCTGCTCCGCCAGGAGATTCTGGTTGTCGCCCACCCGAACCGTCCTTTCCGGTCGACCGCTGCTCGCCGTGCGCGCACATCCTCCCACGCGCGTACGACAACGGTCGTATTCGTTCATCGGGGTCAGGTGACCACCTCCCATCGACCCACCAGTTCACGGCAGTTCGGGCAGATCCTCCGGGTAGAGCAGGGTGAGATCGTCCGTGCTCGGCGCAGGCAACTGGGCCACCCGGCCCGCGTGCCGCTCGACCATCGCCTCGAAGGTCTGCCGGGCGGTACGGCCGTTGCCGAACGCCGGCCCCCTGGGGATGGCGGCGAAGTACCGCAGCAGCGCTTCGGCCGCCCCCTCGCCGATCCGGTACTCGTGCTCGTCCGCCTGCTGCCGCACGATCCGCAGCAGCTCGTCCGGCGCGTAGTCGCCGAAGGTGATGGTGCGTGAGAACCGCGAGGCCACCCCAGGGTTGACGGTCAGGAAGCGCTCCATCTCTGCGGTGTAGCCGGCGACGATGACCACCACCTCGTCCCGGTGGTCCTCCATCAGCTTCACCAGCGTGTCGATGGCCTCGCGGCCGAAGTCCCGCCCGGAGTCCTCCGGGGCCAGCGCGTACGCCTCGTCGATGAACAGCACGCCCCCGCGCGCCCGGTCGAAGGCCTCCTGGGTGCGGATGGCGGTCGAGCCGATGTGCTCGCCCACCAGGTCCACCCGCGAGACCTCCACCAGGTGGCCGCGCTCCAGCACCCCGAGGGCGGCCAGGATCTCGCCGTACAGGCGGGCCACGGTGGTCTTGCCGGTGCCCGGGGAGCCGGTGAAGACCAGATGGCGGCGCACCGAGGCGGCCTTGAGCCCTGCCTGCTGCCGGCGGCGGCCCACCTCGATCATGTCGGTCAGCGCCCGCACCTCGCGCTTGACGCTGTCCAGGCCCACCAGCGCGTCCAGTTCGCCGAGCACGGCCGCCGACGACCGTCCCGCGTCGCCGTCCGGCTCGGGCGCCCGGGGAGCGGGCGTGCGGGGCCCCGGCGGCGCCGCGGCCGGCCGGACGGCCCGCTCCACGGCCGTCGCCGTCACCGCGGCCCCCCGCCCGGGGCCTTCGTCGCTCGTACAGCCCTCGCTGACAGGCCCGTCCTCGGCGAACTCGTAGCCGCCGCGCGCGCACCGCTCCGTGCGGCACCCCCGCAGCGTCGCCCGGCACCCGTCGATGACGTGGAAGCCGTAGCCGCCACTGCCCGTCACCCGGCAGCCGTCGAACGTCCCCCGGCCCTCCGCCGACACGTAGAAGCCCGCCTCCCTCGGCGAGGTCACCGTGCAGCCCTCGACGAGGGGATCGGCGCCCTTGGTGACGATGACGCCGGTCGACGTCGCGTCGATGGCGCAGCCCGTCAGCGTGCCGCCGCTGCCGTGTCCCCGGAACCAGGCCCCGGTGGTCGCCTCCCGGATCCGGCAGTCGGCCAGCCGCGCGCTCCCGCCGCCGCTCACCGACACCGCGGTGCCCCGCACACGCGACACGTCGCTGTCGGTGACCTCCGCGCTCGAGCCGCGGTCCAGCACGAACAGGGCGTCCGGCACGTCGTGCACCCGGCACGAGGCAAGCTCGGCGCTCGCGCCGTCGCTCACCCACACCGCCGGATAGTCGCCGGTGCTGTCGTGGATCTCGCTCTGCCCGGCCTCCACCCGGGTGCCCGGATCCCACACCGACAGCCCGTTGCGGCCGAAGCGGCGCACCGTCGAGCGCGTCATCGTCAGCACCGAACGCGAGCGCAGGTCGACGCCGTTCTCCGGCACGTCGTGGATGTCGCAGTCCGCCAGGGCCAGCACCGCATCGGTGTCCAGCGTCACGCCGTCGGCGGACGTGCGGTGCACCCGGCAGTCCGTCAGGCGCCCGGCGGCGCGCGCCGCGACCTGCACGCCGGTGCCCCGGATCTCGTACACCTCGCAGCCGACGGCCTCCAGGGCACTGCCCTCGCCCGTCAGGGACAGCCCCGCACCGCGGGAATGATGGACGCGGCAGCGCTCGAGGCGCGGTTCCGCGCCGCCGCGCACGACGACGCCCGCCTGCCCGGCGGCCACCACCTCGCACTCCTCGAAGACACCGCCCGCGCCGTCGAGCACGCTGATGCCCACTCCGCCCGGATTGTCGACCGTGCAGCGGCGGACGGCCGGCCGGGCCGCGCCGCGCACCTCGATGCCCGCCGCCGAGCGTGTGACCACCCGCAGATCCGCCAGCTCCGGCGATCCGTCCTCGATCAGCAGGGCCGGCTCGGCCGCGTCATGGCCCTCGATCAGCAGATCGCGCAGCGTCGCGGAGGACCGTACGGTCACGGCGACGCCCTCGGCCGGGGCGATCCGCACCGAACCCGGCGCGCCCTCGCTGCCCCGCAGGGTGACGGCTCGCGCGACGACGATGTTCTCCCGGTAGGTGCCCGGGGCCACGGACAGCACGTCGCCGTCGCCCGCCGCCTCCAGGGCCGCCACGAGCGAGTCGTACTCTCCCGTGCGCCGTCGCCAGCGCGACGTGCCGGTGTGCGTCACCTGGACCACCGAGCCCTGTGCCATGGTGCTGCTGTGCCCCCACCTCGAGTGTGCGTGCCTCCGGGACGGACGCGTACCGGCGGCACCACCGTAGCGCGCGGGCGGCACACGGGGCGGCTGCTCGGCCCGTTGTCAACTGCCCGCGTCCGCGCGGCCCCAGGTGTGCCCGGCCCGTTCCCAGGCCCGGTCCCACTGGGCGTACCGGCGCCGGGCCAGGTGCCACACGATGAGCCTGCGCGCCCCCTCCACCAGCCCGGCCGTCCCCGCGGCGGCCCCGAGACCGGCGAGCACGGCGTGCACGGCGGCGGTGGCCTCGTCCATGGGACGCGGGGCCACGTGCCCCTGGTCGTCGGTCCACAGCGGGAACCGCTTGCCGGGGACGGCGGACTGACGGGCGGCCACCAGCCCGGTGTGCTCCCGGCCGTCCGGTCCGGGCCAGCGGGCCAGGACGCGGTGGTAGCCCTCGCGGCCCGCGCCCGCCTCGCGGTCGGTGCCGTCGCCCCCGCCCGGCACGGCCCGCACGGCCGTGGCGCTCACCAGGTGCCGGTGCCGGTGCTGTTCGCGGACGGTCTCGCGCAGCGCCGTGTGGGCGGCCGAGCCCGCCGCCCAGCCGACGACCGGGCCCGTCATGAGGACCAGCACCACGGCGGCCACCCCGGCCCAGGCCTCGAGGACATCGCTGCGGCGGCGCAGCGGATTGCGCCGCCATCGCCATACCAACGTCGTCGCACGCACGGTGCTCACCCCCTTACCCGTCCGTAGTACCTCACCGGGGGCGGCGCATGCGGAGGAAGGCGGTGTGGAGAGGAAAATCACCCCTCGCGGATGCCCGGCGGGGCGGCGCGTTGACGAGAGCCGTGACAAGAGGGGGCGGGCCGGGGCAAGTCGGGATTCAGTCGAGTATCTCCACCGCGTCGCCGACCCGGATCACGCCGGTGTGCTCCGGGATGAGGTTCTGGCCGAACACCAGACTGCCGCCGATGCGGTGGTGCCGGGCGAGGGTGCGCAGCGGCTCCTTGCCCTTCTCGGCGGTGCGCTGGTCGACCGTGGTCACCACGCAGCGGCCGCTGGGCTTGGCGGCCCGGAAGGTGACCTCGCCGATGCGCACCCGCCGCCAGCCGTCCTCGGCCCAGGGCTCGGTGCCGTCGACGACCGCGTTGGGCCGGAAGCGGTCCATGGGCAGCGGGCCCTCGGCGGCGTGGCCGCCCTCGGCTATCAGGGAATTGAGCGCCCGGAGGGAGGCGGTCGTGGTCACCAGCAGCGGATAGCCGTCGGCGAAGGTGACGGTGTCGCCCGGCAGCGAGTGGTCCGGGTCGACAGGCCGCCGCCGGGACGGGTCGTCCATGTGCATGAGCCGGGCCTCGACCCCCAGGTAGGCGCTCAGCCATGCGTCGGCGGCGGTGCCGGCGGGCACCACCTCGACCTTGTCCTTGAACACTTCCGCGACGACCGTGCCGTTCCCGGGACCGGGAACGGCCACGTCGATCGGTGCGACCCCCGGGGCGGTCATCCGGACCCCGCCGCCCGGCAGGAGCTCGGCCGAGGCCAACGCGAGCCTGGGCTCCTGCCGTTGCGTGATCAGCCGGGCGTCCTGGTCGACGACCGCCCATCTCCGGTCCCCGGCGAGCCCCCACGGCTCCACTGCCGCCTCGCCGGGTGAGCACCCCGCCATCGATTTGACCGGATAGAAGTGGACCGCTGTCAGTTCGGGCTTGGTCATGTGGTCATTTTGCCAGCCGGATATGACAGTTGGGCGGTCCGTGCCTGCCGGATCCGCGGCGTTCGCGGAGCCCCGGCAGGGCGCCGGTCAGTAGCCGCCCTGCTCCGGGTAGGGACGGCTGTTGTACGGGTCCTCGTACTGCCCTCCGGCGGGCCGGGGCGTGACGGGGCGCATGGCGTCGAAACCGGCCGGGCCCGCGGACGCCGCGGGGCGCTGCTGCTGGTACTGCTGCTGCGGTCCGGCGGGGCCGCGCGGCGCCGAGGCCTGCTGCGGGATGTACGGGCCGGCGGCCTGCTGCAGGCCCATGGGCTGCACCGGGCCGGGGCCGGGGCCGGCCGGGCCGGCGTTGCCGCCGTACTGCGGAGCCTGCCCGGCGTAGCCGCCCTGCGGGCCGTGCGGCCCGGGGTGGGCGGACGGGCCCGACGGCAGGGCCGGCAGCGCGGGCAGACCGCCGCCGCTGCGGAAGTCGTACGGGGACGACACCTGGATCGGCGCGATCTGCGGCGTACCGCGCTCGGCGACCAGGCTGTCGTAGATGGGGGTGTCCGGAAAAGACGACGAGGCGTAGTAGCCGCCGCCGTAGGTGCTGCGGGGGGAGGTCATAGCCCATAAGTTAAGCCCATGGTGTGCCGGTTGGGGAGGCCGGTATGGGGGTTGATTGCGGTGCTCGGAGGGGCTGCGGATTACTAAAGCGAGCGAACCTGGGAAAAACGGTCGCAAGGTACGTTGGGATCGTGTAAAGACGGCCCTCGGGAGGGGTGCATTGTGGCAATGCTCAAAGGCGCCAATGTCCGGATTCCGGCGCAGGTGGTACGGATCGAGCTCGGCTGGCGCGCAGGACCCGGAGTCCCTGATGTCGACGCCTCCGCGCTGCTGCTGACGGGGGGCAAGGTCCGCTCCGACGCCGACTTCGTCTTCTACAACCAGCCCGCCCACGCCTCCGGCGCCGTGCGCCACGAGGGCAAGCGCCCCGCGGGCGGCGCCATGGCCGACACGCTCACCGTCGACCTCGGCGCGGTCGAGCCGGGCGTGGAGCGCGTGGTGCTCGCGGCCTCCGCCGACGGCGGCAGCTTCGGACAGGTACCCGAGCTGCACATCCGGGTCACGGACGCGGCCGGCGGCGCGGAGCTGGCCCGGTTCGACAGCCGGGACGCCACGGTGGAGACGGCCTTCGTCCTGGGGGAGCTCTACCGGCGGCAGGGCGAGTGGAAGTTCCGGGCCGTGGGCCAGGGCTACGGCAGCGGTCTGGCGGGCCTGGCGACCGACTTCGGCATCAGCGTCGACGACCCCGCACCGGCCGCCGCCCCCGCCGCACCGGCGCCCCCCGCACCCGCGCCCGTCATCCCGGCCCCAGCCGCGCCCGCCGCGCCGCCCGCCCCGGCCCCCGCCCCGGCTCCGCCGCAGCCCGTACGGCTGACCAAGGTGACGCTCACCAAGGAGGCCCCGGCCGTCTCCCTCACCAAACAGGGCGGCACCTCCGGCACCCTGCGCGTCAACCTCAACTGGCAGGTGCACAAGCAGTTCAAGGGCTGGGGCCGCAGACTGGGCAAGGCCATGGCCGTGCACAGCGACCTGGACCTCGACCTCGGCGCCCTCTTCGAGCTCAGCGACGGCACAAAGGGCGTCGTACAGGCCCTCGGCAACTCCTTCGGCGCACTGCACCGGCCGCCCTACATCCACCTCGACGGCGACGACCGCACCGGCGCGGTGGAGACCGGCGAGAACCTCACCGTCAATCTCGACCACATCGGCGCGTTCCGCCGCATCCTGGTCTTCGTCACCATCTACGAGGGCGCCCGCAGCTTCGCCGGCCTGCACGCCACCGTCACCCTCCAGCCGCAGCACGGCGCCCCGATCGACTTCTCGCTCGACGAGTGCACCGTGCTCTCCAACGTCTGCGCCCTCGCCCTCATCACCAACACCGGCGGGGACCTCGTCGTCCAGCGCGAGGCCCGCTACCTGGTGCCGGACCGCGGCGTCAGCCCGCAGCGCACCCTCGACCGCGCCTACGGGTGGGGCATGAACTGGACGCCCGGCCGCAAATGACCCCGCCGGCGCGTCAGGGTGTGTCCTGTGGCGCGGCCTTGGGACGGGTGTACGTCCGCCCCTTCCAGGCCGCGCCCCGGCCCCGGTAGTGCTGCACCGCCGAGTCCACCGTCATCAGCAGGTACAGCAGCGCCGTGAACGGCAGCAGCGGCGCGAGCCACGGCGGCCGGCGGTAATAGCGCAGCATCGGCAGATACGTCCCCGCCATCACCGCCCACGCGCCCGCCCCCAGCACGAGCGGCGGGACGGAGCCGGTCAGCGCCCCCGCCGCCACGGCGGCCGGTGGCACCAGGTACACCAGTGCCAGCCCCACGACGGTCCCGGCCAGCAGCAGCGGACTGTGCAGCAGCTGCGCGTACGCGCTGCGCGAGACCATCCGCCACAGCGGGCCGAGCCCCTGATAGGGCCGCACGCTGTCGACCCGCTCCGCCAGCCCCAGCCAGATCCGGCCACCGGACCGCTTGACCGCGCGCGCCAGCGACACGTCGTCGATCACCGCCTGCCGGATGGTGTCCGGCACGCCCGCCCGTTCCGCCGCCTCCTGGCGCAGGAGGACGCACCCGCCGGCCGCCGCCGCCGTCCACGTGCCCGGCCGGTTGACCCGGCGGAAGGGGTACAGCTGGGCGAAGAAGTACACGAAGGCCGGGACGATCATCCGCTCCCAGCCGGTCGCCACCCTCAGCCGGGCCATCTGCGACACCAGGTCGAGCCCCGAGGACCGAGCGGCCGAAACCAGCTCCCGCAGGCTGTCCGGCCCGTGCGCGATGTCCGCGTCCGTCAGCAGCAGGTACTCGGCATCCGTACGGGCCCGCGCGAGCGCCATGCCGTGCCGCACCGCCCACAGCTTGCCGGTCCAGCCGGGGCCGGGCTCGCCGGGCGAGTCCACGGTCAGCGGCAGCCCGCCGTGCTCGCGGGCCAGCTCCCGCGCCAGCTCGCCGGTGCCGTCCGTACTGCCGTCGTCGACCAGGAAGATCTCCGCGCGGCCCGGATAGTCCTGGGCGAGCAGCGACGGCAGGCTCGACGGCAGCACCTCGGCCTCGTCCCGGGCGGGCACCACGACCGCGACGGCCGGCCACTCGGCCGGCGGAGCGCGGTCCGGCAGCCTGACGTCCGTGCGCCAGAAGAAACCCTGCCCCAGCAGCAGCCATCCCCAGGCGGCCAGGGAACCCGCGGTGATCCATGTCAGCGCGCTCACCCGCCGCAGTCTGCCGCACGGCGAGGGCGCCGACTGCCGCATCGATTAAAGTGTCCGGGTGAAGATCGCGCTCATGGACTCCGGCAATGGCCTACTGGCGGCGGCCGCCGCCGTGCACCGGATGCGGCCCGACGCCGATCTCGTCCTCTCCTCGGACCCCGCCAGCATGCCCTGGGGACCCCGGACCCCCGAGGACGTCGTCGAGCGCGCGCTGGCCTGCGCCCGCGCGGCCGCCGAGCGCCGCCCCGACGCGCTGATCGTCGCCTGCAACACCGCCTCCGTGCACGCGCTGGACGCCATACGCGCCGAGCTGGAGCCCGGCCTGCCGGTCATCGGGACCGTCCCCGCGATCAAGCCCGCCGCGGCCGCCGGCGGCCCCGTCGCCGTCTGGGCCACCCCGGTCACCACCGGCAGCCCCTACCAGCGCGGGCTCATTCGTGACTTCGCCTCCGGCGTCGACGTCACCGAGGTGCCCTGTCCGGGCCTCGCCGACGCGGTGCAGCGCGCCGACTCCGACGCCGTCGACCTCGCCGTCGAGGCCGCGGCCGCCGCCACGCCCCGTGGGGTAAGGAGCGTCGTCCTGGGCTGCACCCATTACGAGCTCGTCGCGGAGCGTATCCGCGCCGCCGTCCAGGACCCCGCGGCCCCGCCGCTCACCCTCTACGGATCGGCCGAGGCCGTCGCCGCCCAGGCACTGCGCCGCATCGGCGCGGCGCCCGCGCCCGACGCGGAGCCGTCCGGCGGCCTGACCGTGCTGTTCGCCGGCCAGGAGGCGGAGCTGGAGCCGGCCTCGCTGTTCTACCCCGAGGGTCGCTCGCTCGTGACCCCCAGCCCCGCCCGTTTCTGACCGACCCCGTCCGGGTTCCCGCGCGCACCCCTGCCGTCGTGGCGGAACGTGAGTAGGCTTCGCCCTATGAGGGACCACTCCCAGGACCCGCAGGGGCACGAGGGTTCACACGGCGCCGGGAACGGGAACCAGCCGGGGACGGAGTCGCCCGAGGTCTGGACGGGGCGGGCGACCAACCGGGCCCAGTGGCTGATGGCCGCCATCGGCGCGGCCTGCCTCGCGCTCGGCATCGAGCTGGCCGTCGACAGCGCCTGGTCCTCCGGGCTCGCACCGCTGGTGATGGCCGTCGTCGGCTGCGTCGCGGCGGGCCTGCTGATGCTCTACGGAACCCTCGCCTTCGTGCACGTCGCCGTGCGGGTCGACAAGGACACCCTGGAGATCCGCTGCGGTCACATGGGGGTGCCGTGCACCCGCATTCCGCTCAGCCATGTCGTGGGCGCCGACTTCGACCCCCGCGTCACCCCGCGCCAGTGGGGCGGCTGGGGCTACCGCTGGCGGCCGGAGAAGGGCACGGGCGTCGTGGTGCGCCGCGGCGAGGGCTTCGTGGTCCGGCTCGGTGACGGCCGGACGATCACGGTCACCGTGGACGACGCGGAGGCGGCCGTCCGCGTGATCCGCGACCGCCTGCGCCTGCTCGGCGGCCGCCCGGCCTCGGCGTGACCGGACCCGGAGCCTCCTGACGCCCCTGACCTCCCCTTTCGTGCCCCCGGTTTCGTGCCCCCGGCGGAGGTCACGGGAGGTCCGCCGGGCCACTAGGCTCGGCCCATGGCGATTCCCGACTTCCTCCGTGACCTCCGTGCCGACGCCGGCCACCAGCTGCTGTGGCTGCCCGGGGTCAGCGCGATCGTCGTGCGCGACGACGGCCACGTCCTCCTCGGCCGCCGCTCCGACACGGGCATGTGGTCGATCATCGGGGGCATCCCCGACCCCGGAGAGCAGCCCGCCGCCGCGGTGGTGCGCGAGGTGTACGAGGAGACCGCTGTGCACTGTGTGCCGGAGCGGGTTCTGGTGGTCGAGGCCCTGCGGCCGTTCACCTACCCCAACGGCGACATCTGCCAGTACATGGACATCTGCTTCCTGGCCCGCGCGACCGGCGGCGAGGCGCGCGTCAACGACGACGAGTCGCTGGAGGTGGGGTGGTTCGCGCCGGACGCCCTGCCGCCGCTGGAGGATTTCGCGACGCACCGCATCAAGCAGGCCGCCGGGGCCGGGCCCACCTGGTTCGAGGGCATCGGGCGGAGCTGAACGGCAGGGGCGGGCGGCGCGTCGATCGTCGAACGCCTCAGCTGCCTCAGCTGCCTCAGCTGTCGAACACCCGGCGGCGCTCGGGGGTCAGGGTCAGCCAGGACGACGGCTTGGTGCCCGACGGGGGCGGTGCGATCAGCAGCAGACCGTCGGGATCGGCCGTGACGCCCCTGGCCGCCCCGCCCTGGGAGCGCACGTTCGCGCACCTGTCGTGCGCGGCGAACGACTGCGCCTGGACGATGCTGGGGTTCGTCGTGGAGGGGCTGTCCACGGTCACCTCGTCGGCGTACATCGCGCCGCGGTCGTCGCCGAGCCTGCCCTTGGTCCTCGTCATCGCGTTCGCCGCGTTGAAGACCACCATGTCGTGCGGCTTGACCGTGATCGTGTATTCGGTGACCTCGGTGTGCCGGGACACCCACTGATGACTCCACGTGGCCTGGTAGGCCTGCTGGAAGGCCGCTGTGGCGCCGAGGACGACGTTGTTCCCGTTGCTGCTGATCTGTGTGACGGCGCTGATGCCGTCCTCGGTGCGGGACGACTCCGAGATGCCGCCGCCGATGTTGTCCGTGCTGCTGGTCTCGAGCGTGACCGTCCGTCTGGTGGTGATGTCCGCGTTCGTGCAGTTGAGGATCGCGTTCCCGACCGGGCGCACGGCGGTGGTGTACTCGCGGTTGCCGTCCGGCTGGATGTGGAACGAGCAGCCGGCCCGCGCGCAGTGACGCAGCACCGGCTCGTAGGAGGAGAGCGGCTTGCCCTGGTCGTAGGCGCGGACCGCGGGCATGGGCGGCGTCTCGGCGGCGGCCGGGGGAGCGGTGGTCGTGAACGCGGCGAGGGAGACCACCGGCAGCAGGAGCGCCCGCCGGGTGAGCGTCCTGCGGGTTCTCGGCAGCGATGATCTGTTGCGCTTCCTGCGGGGCACGGGCACGGCACTCTCCTGTCGATTCATGATTTTGTCGGCTTGTCGCCCCCTTTGCGGGGGGCTTCCTCATCATGTGCCGGGGTGCCGAGGCGGGCGAACGGGCGGTGGGCGCTGATCCGCCATCTGGTGATAAGTCGACATAATTGCATTCTTTGGGCCGCCGACGGCCGGCGCCGATGGCGGCGGGTCGTCACCACCACTGCGGCGCAAGGCGTGTGGGTGTTCGTCAACGGCTCGTTCGTCGGTACGGCCGTTCCAGCGCTCGAAGAAACAACCGGAATAAATTCGGTGCGAGCCCTTTGACCCCGATGGTGATACCGGCTGTGTTCGCACTCTGTTGGGAAAGAGATTGCTTTGCTAAAGTGTCCTCTGCTCGTCTTCCGAGAGCAGTCGGGGGTCAGTGAGGATGCACCGCAAAAGCATATGATCGACCGCCCACGCAAAAGTCAGCGAGTGCGCCGTTCCTGCGAACGGAAAAGCGAGCCGACGAGCTGGACGCCGGGGCACTCTGACCCATGATCAGGCCCATGGTCAGGCCTCTGATCAGGTAGAAGCCTGAGGTCGCCCCGTCCGCCGTCCCTGCCGCCCGGCGCACCGGCAAACCCCCCGGCGGTAAGGCGCGCCCTTGGTTCAGGGTGTTCTCGCCTACCCGGGCTGGAATCAGGAACGCGCATGAGAAACATTCGGGCCACCCGCGAGTTCTCCCTCGCATTGCGATTGCTATTGTTCAATCAGTTTGGCATCGACATCGGGTTCTATCTCCTGATGCCGTTTCTCGCGGCATATCTGGAACAGGGCCTCGGCATGTCGGCCGCGCTCGTCGGACTGGTGCTCGGGGCGCGGAACCTCAGCCAGCAGGGCCTGTTCATCCTCGGCGGTTCCAT
Organism: Streptomyces sp. NPDC053048; assembly: GCF_044547045.1. Classification (NCBI taxonomy): domain Bacteria; kingdom Bacillati; phylum Actinomycetota; class Actinomycetes; order Kitasatosporales; family Streptomycetaceae; genus Streptomyces; species Streptomyces sp. NPDC053048. The sequence goes on along the minus strand of NZ_JBITZS010000004.1, from coordinate 481,793 downwards.
GGCCGACCGGCTGGGCCCCCGGGTGGTGATCATCGCCGGGTGCGCACTGCGGACCGTGGGCTTCGGCCTCTTCGCCTTCGGCAACTCGCTGTGGCTGCTGCTGTCCGCCTCGGTGCTCACCGGGCTCGCCGCGGCGCTGTTCTACCCGGCCGTACGCACCTACGTCGCACTCGAGGCGGGCGACCGCAAGGCCGAGGCCTTCGCGCTGCTCAACGTCTACGCCACCATCGGCTCCCTGATGGGACTGCTGCTGGGCAGCGTGCTGTTCCTGGCCGACTTCCGGCTGTGCGCGGTGGGGGCCGCGGCGGTGTTCGGTGTGCTGACCGTCGCCCAGGCGATGGTGCTGCCGACCCGCGGGGTCGCTCCCGAGGGCCCCTCGGCCAAGGTGCTGTCGGACTGGCGCGAGGCCTTCTGCAACCGCCGGTTCCTGCTCTTCTCCATCGCCACCACCGGCATGTTCACCATGGAGAACCAGCTCTACCTCCTGCTGCCCGAAGGGGCCCTGCGGGCGGCGGGCTGGAAAGGTGCGGCCGGGGTGCTGCTGGCGGCCGGGGCCATCGCCAACATGCTGTTCCAGCTGCGGATCACCAGAGCCCTGGCGCGCAACGGCGGCGGCACCCGCTGGGTGAGCTGGGGCCTGGTCGTCATGGGGCTCAGCTTCCTGCCGCCGCTGCTGGTGTGCGGCACCCCGCCGCCGGACGGGACCGGTGCCGCCGTGGCCCGGATGCTCGTCATGGTCACCGGCTCGGTCCTGCTGTTCTTCGGCATCATGATCGCGCATCCGACGGCGATGGAGATGATCCCGGGGTTCGGGCGCGAGAGCCTGACCGGCACCTACTTCGGGCTCTTCTACGTCTTCTCCGGCATCGCCGCCACCGGCGGCAACGCCGTGGTCGGCCGGACGATGGACATCGGCGAACAGACCGGCCTGTACTGGCTGCCGTGGATGTGCTGCCTGGCCTTCGGACTGGCCTCCGCGGCGGCGGTGGGGCTGCTCTACCGCGCCGGGATGCTGCCGGTGGTGCCCGTGCCGTCCGGAGCGCCGGTGGCGGAGGGCCCGGTGGTGGGCAAGGTCGCGGGGCCGACGTCCGGTCCGGCGCCCGGCACCGCGATCGTCAAGCGCGCCGCGGCACCCGTGGTCCCCATGGCCCCTGGCGCCCCGTCGGTCGTCAAGTCCCCCAATGGCACCGCACCCGCGCTGGAATCGGCGGCCTCCGCGAGCGAGATCGTCCGCCCGCAGGACCCGGCCCGGCTGCCCGGCCCGTCCCGTTCCGGCGACGACACGGCGGACCAGCCTCCCCTGTGACGGCGAACCCCGCCGCTCCCCCTGTCATCCCCGGGGCGTTCCGGTCGCGAGGTCGCGAGGTCGCGAGGTCGCGAGGAGCATCGCGCGCCGCGCGGGCCGGCGTCCCGGAGGGGCGGACAGGGCCATTCGGCCCTGTCCGCCCCCGGTCGTGCGCGGGCGCACGCGGATGCGAGCGACACGCGGGCGGGTACATGTCTTGCGCGGCGCGGCGGGGCGCCGCAGAGTCGAGGCATGCCCATCGCAACGGTGAATCCCGCGAACGGCGAGACGCTCAAGACGTTCGACGAACTGGGGCCCGAGGAGATCGAGCGCCGCCTGGCCGCCGCCGACGCGGCCTTCCGCCGCTACCGCACCACCGGCTTCGCCGAGCGTGCCCAGTGGCTCGTCCGCGCCGCGGACCTGCTCGACGACGACCGGGACGACATCGCCCGCACCATGACCACCGAGATGGGCAAGCCGCTGGCCGCCGCCCGCGCGGAGGCGGCCAAGTGCGCCAAGGCGATGCGCTGGTACGCCGCGCACGCGGAGGAACTGCTGGCCGACGAGCTGCCCCCCGACGCCGAGGTGCGTGACGCCGGGGCCGTCCACGCCCGAGTCCACTACCGTCCGCTGGGCGTGATCCTGGCCGTCATGCCGTGGAACTTCCCCCTGTGGCAGGTGGTGCGCTTCGCCGCCCCGGCGCTGATGGCGGGCAACGTCGGGCTGCTCAAGCACGCCTCGAACGTTCCGCAGACCGCGCTCTACCTCGAGGACCTCTTCCGGCGCGCCGACTTCCCGCAGGGCTGCTTCCAGACGCTGCTGGTGGGCTCGGGAGCCGTCGAGTCCGTCCTGCGCGACCCCCGGGTCGTGGCCGCCACGCTCACCGGCAGCGAACCGGCCGGGCGGGCGGTCGCGGCCGTCGCGGGGGACGAGGTGAAGAAGACCGTCCTGGAGCTGGGCGGCAGCGACCCGTACGTGGTGATGCCCTCCGCCGACATCGCCCGCGCGATCCGCACCGCCGTGACGGCCCGCGTCCAGAACAACGGCCAGTCCTGCATCGCCGCCAAGCGCTTCATCGTGCACGCCGACGTCTACGACACCTTCGCCGAGCGTTTCACGGCTCTCATGGCGGGCCTGACCGTCGGCGACCCGATGGCGGAGACCACCGACGTCGGCCCCCTCGCCACCGAACGCGGCCGCGCCGACCTCGAGGAACTGGTCGACGACGCCGTGGGGCGGGGGGCGACGGCCCTGTGCGGCGGACGGCGCCCGGCGGAGCACGAGCGCGGCTGGTTCTACGAACCGACGGTCCTCGCCGACGTCACCTCCGCCATGCGCATCCACCACGAGGAGGCCTTCGGCCCGGTGGCCACGCTGTACAAGGTGAACGACCTCGACGAGGCCCTGGAGATCGCCAACGACTCCCCCTTCGGCCTCAGTTCCAACGTCTGGACGCGCGACGAGGACGAACAGCGCCGGTTCGTGCGCGACCTGGAGGCCGGCGGGGTCTTCTTCAACGGCATGACCGCCTCCCACCCGGCCCTGCCCTTCGGCGGCGTCAAACGCTCGGGGTACGGGCGGGAGCTGTCCGGGCACGGGATCCGCGAGTTCTGCAACGCCACGACGGTCTGGCACGGGGCCGAGCCGGGGGCGGGAGCCTAGGGGGTGTCCGATGGGTCGGCACGGGCCCTGCGGCGCCCGGCACGGCGCCTCGCCGCGTTGTCGCATCAGCCAAGGACGCCCAGTCCGAGGCCGATGCTCCGCCTTGCGATCCACCGCACCGGACACCGCAGGACCCGCGCCGACCCATCGGACACCCCCTAGCCGGGCGCAGCCGGTGCCGTCACCGGCCCCAGCGCAGCCCGGCGGTCTGCACCGGCGCGTCGTACAGGCGCAGCATCTCGTCGTCCACCCGGCACAGCGTCACCGAGGCGCCGGCCATGTCCAGCGACGTGACGTAGTTGCCGACGAGCGTGCGGGCCACCGGAACGCCCCGCTCGCGCAGCGCGCGGTGCACCTCGGCGTTGAACCCGTAGAGCTCCAGCAGCGGCGTCCCGCCGGCGCCATTGACCAGCACCAGCACGGGCCCGCCCGGCCCCAGGTCCTCCAGCACCGCCTGCACCGCGAAGTCCGCGATCTCGCCCGACGTCATCATCGCCCGCCGCTCCCGGCCGGGTTCGCCGTGGATGCCCACACCGAGCTCGAGCTCCCCGGCGGGCAGGTCGAAGGTGGGGCTGCCCTTGGCCGGGGTCGTACAGGCGGCGAGCGCGACCCCGAAGCTCCGTGACGCCTCGTTCACCCGGCGGGCGATCGCCTCCACCCGCTCCAGGGGAGCGCCCTCCTCGGCCGCGGCGCCCGCGATCTTCTCCACGAAGAGCGTGGCCCCGGTGCCGCGCCGGCCCGCCGTGTACAGGCTGTCGGTGACGGCCACGTCGTCGTTGACGAGCACGCTCGCGACCTGGATGCCCTCGTCCTCGGCGAGCTCGGCGGCCATGTTGAAGTTGAGGACGTCGCCCGTGTAGTTCTTCACGATGAACAGCACGCCCTTGCCGCTGTCGACGGCGGCCGCGGCACGCACCATCTGATCAGGAACGGGCGAGGTGAACACCTCCCCGGGACACGCCGCGTCCAGCATCCCCGGCCCCACGAACCCCCCGTGCAACGGCTCATGCCCGGACCCGCCCCCCGACACCAGCCCCACCTTCCCCGCCACGGGCGCGTCCCGCCGCACGATGACGCGCCGCTCGACATCAACGGTCAACTCGGGGTGCGCGGCGGCCATCCCGCGCAGGGCGTCGGGGACGACGGTCTCGGGGACGTTGATGATGCTCTTCATGCGGGGCTCCTCAGGGTGTGGGGAGAAGTCGGCGATGAGCTCGATTTTCGCTGGCCGGACGCGCTGGCGAGAGAAATTGACCTCGGCGGTGTCCGGCGGTCGACGACGGTCTCCGGCGGTACTTGTGCTGACCCAATGCCGACTTTACTGACGGGAGATCAGTTTGGTGGGCGGGTCACTGACCGTCTGTTGTCGCCCGCGCCTACGTGGCGCTCATGGATGCATGATGGCTTCGACTGCCGTTGTTCTTTCGAGTCCACCGCGAACCTCAGAGCCCGTGCCGGTGCCGCCGGCGTGACGAAGCTGGAAGGCACGGTGGTCGCAGGCCGTGGCTCAGTGCCCGGATTCCCCGGTTCGGTGTGCCACGTCGGCGGGTTCCGCCGGGCCGGGCGGGGGCGCGGGTGTCGGGACATTTGTGGCATCGGCTACCGCCGCGACAGCCTCGCTCACCCGGCCTGAGCCGGACCTGCTGACGTCGAAACAGCCCAGCCCCATGGACTCCGCCACGGTTGCCGTGCAGGTCGACGCCTCCGACGTATCGGGTCAGGCCTTCTTTACCACGCTGGACTTGAGCTGCATGGCGCCGAAACCCTCGATCTTGCAGTCGATGTCGTGGCCGGCCACACCCTCCACGAGGCGGATGTTGCGCACCTTGGTGCCCGCCTTGATTCCGGTCGGGTGGCCCTTGACCTTCAGGGACTTGACGACGGTGACCGTGTCGCCGTCGGCGAGCACGTTGCCAACCGCATCCCTGATCACCCCGTCCTCCGGGCCGCCGGCGGGTTCGGCGGGCGCGGGGGTCCACTCATGGCCGCATTCGGGGCAGACGAGCAGCGCGCCCATCTCGTAGGTGTAGGCGCTGGAGCACTCGGGGCATGGGGGCAGGTTCTCGTTCACCAGGACAGTCTATGGCGGGGTCCGCAAGGATGACGAATTGCAAAAGTTTGCAATTCGCTACATGATGGTTTCGCTGTGTCCGCAGGTAGCCGCGGGTACAGCAGCAAACGCTGCCTCCGCGTCGGAGGCCCAGTGAGGCGAGAGGCTGAGGGTTTCGTGCCGGTTCCGCTGTATCAGGCGAAAGCCGAGTTCTTCCGGATGCTCGGGCACCCGGTCCGCATCCGGGCGCTGGAACTGCTCCAGGACGGGCCGAAGCCGGTACGCGATCTACTGGCGGCGATCGAGGTGGAGCCCTCCGCCCTGTCGCAGCAACTGGCGGTGTTGCGCCGCTCGGGCATCGTGACCTCCACCCGCACCGGCTCGACGGTCGTCTACGAGCTCGCGGGCGGCGATGTCGCCGAGCTGATGTCCGCCGCGCGCCGCATTCTCACCGAGATGATCAGCGGGCAGAACGAGCTGCTGGAGGAGCTGCGGGACGCCGAGGTCGGTGGCCGGTGAGTGCTCTCGCCGTCCGGGCAGGGGCCCGGGTGCGTTCCGTGTTGCCCGCACGCGCCGACATGGCGGTCATGGCCCGCACTCCGCGCCGTGATCTGCTGGCGGGTCTCACCGTGGCGGTCGTGGCGCTGCCGCTGGCGCTCGGCTTCGGGGTCTCCTCCGGCCTGGGCGCGGAGGCTGGGCTGGCCACCGCGGTGGTGGCCGGCGGTCTGGCCGCGATATTCGGCGGATCCAGTCTGCAGGTCTCCGGGCCCACGGGCGCGATGACCGTGGTGCTGGTGCCGATCGTCGCCCAGTACGGCCCCGGGGGCGTCCTCACGGTCGGTCTCCTCGCGGGACTGATGCTGATCGCGCTCGCCCTGGCTCGCGCCGGCCGCTATATGCAGTACATACCTGCCCCGGTGGTGGAGGGCTTCACCCTCGGCATCGCATGCGTGATCGGCCTCCAGCAGGTGCCGAACGCACTGGGCGTGGCCAAGCCTGAGGACGACAAGGTCCTCGCCATCACCTGGCACGCGGTCGAGGCGTTCGTGAAGACACCGAACTGGAGCGCCGTCGGTCTCGCCGCCGCCGTGGCCGCCGTGATGCTGCTGGGTGCGCGGTGGCGACCGGCGATCCCGTTCTCCATCATCACGGTGATCGGCGCGACGATCGTGGCACAGCTGGCCCACTTGGACGCCGCTCGTCCCATCGGTGACCTGCCCGCGGGGCTCCCCGCCCCGTCACTGGCCTTCCTGGACCTTGGCGCCCTCGGCTCGCTGCTCGCACCTGCCGTGGCGGTGGCCGCCCTGGCCGCGCTGGAGTCGCTGCTGTCGGCGTCCGTTGCGGACGGCATGACCGTGGGCCAGAAGCACGACCCCGACCGGGAGCTGTTCGGTCAAGGCGTGGCCAACCTCGCCGCCCCGCTGTTCGGCGGTGTCCCGGCCACCGGCGCGATAGCCCGGACCGCCGTCAACGTCCGTTCGGGCGCGAGCTCGCGGCTGGCGGCCCTGAGCCACGCCGCCGTGCTGGCCGTCATCGTCTTCGCCGCCGCCCCGCTGGTCGCCCGTATTCCGCTGGCCGCCCTGGCGGGTGTACTGATCGCCACCGCCGTCCGCATGGTAGAGGTCGGCAGCCTGAGGGCCATGGCCCGCGCCACCCGCTCCGACGGGCTCGTACTGGTGCTGACAGCGATCGCCACCGTGGCCCTGGACCTGGTGTATGCCGTGATCATCGGCCTGCTCATGGCGGGCGCGCTCGCCCTGAGGGCGGTGGCCAAGCAGGCTCGCCTGGACCAGGTTCCCCTGAAGGCCGACCTGCCCGGCGACCACAGCGACGAAGAGCACGCGCTGCTCGCCGAACACATCGTCGCCTACCGCATCGACGGCCCGCTGTTCTTCGCCGCGGCCCACCGTTTCCTGCTGGAGCTCTCCGAGGTCTCCGACGTGCGCGTGGTGATCCTGCGCATGTCGCGCGTCTCCACGATGGACGCCACCGGCGCCCTCGTTCTCAAGGACGCCGTCGCCAAGCTGCAGCGGCGCGGCATCACCGTCCTGGCCTCCGGAATACGCCCCGGCCAGCGCCAGGTGCTGGACTCCACCGGCGCGCTCGGCTTGCTGAGGACCAACGGTGGCGACTACGCCACCACTCCCGAAGCAATCGCCGCCGCCCGTGCCCACCTGCATGGTGCCGGGTTACTGACGATCCCCGCGCAAGAGACCGCCGTCCCCGACCAGGAGCCCGCTGCCCCAGCTGAGGAGCCCACCCGATGACCACTGCTTTTCCCGTACCCCGCCGGATGGTTGATGTCTCCGGCGAGGAAGCCCTTTACCTGCTCGGCGGCGGTACCCAGGGTCGGCTGATGTACGAGCAGCGGGAGGCGATCGCGGTTCGGCCCGCCAGCCACGTCCTCGAATACGGGCGCCTGATCGTCCGCGCCCCCGCCCCCACCGCCGCGCTGGCCACCAGGACCACGGTCACCTACCACTGCGACTACCTCCACCCCAACACCGGTACCGGCTGGGCCGTGACCGCTACCGGCCTGGCCGAACTCATCACTCACCCCGACGAAGCTGCCCACTACCGCCGTACCCTCCCCGGCTGGGCACACGGCCCCCACGACGCGCTCCTGCGTGTCCACCCCCGCACGGTGCACGGCTACCGATTCGGTCACCCCACCGACACGGCCGGTGGCGGTGCGCGGAGGTCGCAGGCACGGTGAAGCGGCTCGCCGTCCTGCCGCACGGGCATGTACTCACCTGCCCGACGGGCAGGACAGCTCCGGCGAAAGCGATGTTCGGGTGGAGCCCGTATTCCGAGAGCGCCGTCGTCGTATCGCGCGGCGCCTGGCGTACTGCCTCCGGAACCAGCGGAACCGTCAGGATGCGCCGCCATACAGGCGAAGACGCATCCTCACACGCTGCCGCCTGCACCGCCCGCCTGTGACGCCACTTCACCGCGAACGTCGAACTCGGCCTTCACCTGATACAGCGGAACCGCAGCCCTCATGACTGCTCGCCCTCCGTGTCGACACCATGCGCCTCCGCAATCCGCAGGGCGTCGTCCAGCTCCTCCTCCGCCACGGCCGCCGCGTACACGTCCCCGGTTTTCCTCGCGGTATCGAGAGCTGTCCGCGCCTGACGAGGTGGCGTCCTACGCCGACCGCCCGGCTCATGGTGCATGCCGCCGTGGATGCTGTGACCGTGGTGGGGTAACGGTTCCTACGGCGACGGTGAGGTGGTCACATGGCCAAGCGGCCCATCCGGTCGGGGATGCTGACCTTCGGCCTGGTGACGGCCCCGGTGAGCCTCTACGGCGCCGTGGACGAGCACGCCGTCCACTTCCACCGGCTGCAGCTGCGGCACCTCCGACCGCATTCGGATCCGCCGGGTCAACGAGCGCACCGGCAGGGAAGTGGCTGCGCAAACGGCTCGACGTCTTCGAATGCGATGAGCATCCCTTCACCGGCGGGCGCCCGCGGGAACGCGGCATCCATTGGGTGCGACCGGAACTGGTGGCCGAGATCGGCTTCACCGAGTGGACAGGCGACGGCGAGCTGCGCCACCCACGCCAACTCGGCCTGCGCACCGACAAACCAGCCACCGAGATCGTCAGGGAACGGCCCGATGAGGTGAGGCGATGAGCCCCAAAGTCAAGCAACAGCTGCGCATCGGCGGCCGCGTCGTGCCGCTTTCCAACCCGGACAAGGAACTCTTCCCGGACGACGGGATCACCAAGGCCGAACTCGTCGACTACTACCGGGCTGTCAGCCACGTCATGCTGCCGCACCTCAAGGGCCGTCCGCTGATCATGGAGCGCCACCCCGACGGATACGGCGGGAAGTCCTTCATTCAGAAGGATGTGCCCGGCTACTTCCCCGACTGGATTCATCGCCGAGAGGTCCCCAAGGAGGGCGGATCGGTCACCATGGCGCTCTGCGACGACGCCGCCACCCTCGCCTATCTCGCCGATCAGGCGTGCATCACCCCACATCCTTGGCTCAGCCGCGCCGATCACCTCAACTGCCCCGACCGGCTGGTGTTCGACCTCGATCCGCCTGCCGAAGACTTCGAGATCGTCCGGTGGGCGGCCGGAGCGCTCGGCGACCTCCTCACCGACCTCGGGCTGCGCCCCGCCGTCATGACCACCGGTTCTCGCGGGCTGCACCTGCTGGTCCTGCTCGACCGGCGCACCGATTTCGACACCGCCCGCGCCTTCGCACGCAGTGCGGCCGAATTGCTGGCCACCCGCCATTCCGACAAGTTGACCACCGAGCCCCGCAAGGCGAAGCGCCGCGGCCGGCTCTACCTGGACGTCCAGCGCAACGCCTACGCCCAGAGCTCGGTCGCCCCCTACGCCGTACGCGCCCGCCCTCACGCCCCCGTGGCCACCCCCGTGACCTGGGACGAGCTCGACGACCCGGCACTCGGCCCGCAGAGCTGGACCCTGCGCACCCTGCCCGACCGCCTGGCCGAGCACGGTGACGCCTGGAAGGGCCTCAGCCGTTGCCGGCGGTCCCTGACCAGGGCCGAACGGCGACTTGCGGGCCTCACCGCAGACGAATGCGCCTGACAGCCAGCGCTTTCCGCCCTTCACGGACAAGGGGGGAGGGCCCTGCGCGGAGCGTGACAGCCCGCTGGAGGTGGCCAAGAGCGAGAACTCCCAGGCTTCCCGCGACCAGTCCGACCGCACAGGCGTCCCCCTGGGCGGCGGCCCTCGACGGCTCGCGTGGCTCGTCGTGAGCCGGGCGGTATCAGCGGACGCGGGGCCGCTCACGGATCAGCTCTGCCGTTCGCTCACGTTGACCATCCAGGTGATGCCGAATTTGTCCGTGCACATGCCGAACACGTCGCCCCACATCTGCTTCTCCAGGGGGACGGAGACCGTGCCGCCCTTGGACAGCTTGTCCCAGTAGCCGCGCAGTTCGTTCGCGTCGTCGCCACTGACACTCACCGAGATGTTGTTCCCGGGTCGGTGTTCCATCCCGGGCGGATTGTCGGAGGCCATCAGCATGAATCCACTGGCGGTCTCGAGCCTGCTGTGCACGATCTTGTCGGCGTATCCGGGAGGCACCTCGGAGCCGAAGTCGCTGTAGGTCTTGACCTCCAGGGTGCCGCCGAAGACCTCGTTGTAGAACTCCATGGCCTGTTTCGCTTCACCGGCGAAGCTGATGTACGGGTTGAGGTGTGATGCCACGTTCATCACTTTCGTGAGGAATGGTCAGTGCGGTCAGCCTACGCGCGTCGGAGGCGCGGGACGTGGTACGACGGCTGCCCGGCACGAGTGACCACGGAGGACGCCATGACCACCACGCCGAACGACCCGGCCGCCGCGCTGCCCGGCCGTCCGCCCGTCGTCGACATGGCCGCCTGGCAGGCGGCCCGTGACGAGCTTCTGGTCCGCGAGAAGGCCCACACCCGCGAGGGTGACGCCATCGCCGCGGCCCGTCGCCGGCTGCCGATGGTCGAGCTCGACGGGACGGTCGAGGTCGTCGGACCCGACGGACCGGTCCCGTTCCTGGAGCTGTTCCAGGGTCGCGACGAGCTCGTGGTCTACCAGCACATGTGGTACGACGGCGCGCCGCACCAGGGGCAGTGCGAGGGCTGCACCACCACCGTCTGGCACATGAAGGACGCCGTCTACCTCAACGCCCGCGGCGTCTCGTTCGCCGTCCTGACCACGGGCCGGTGGGACGAGGTGGCCTCCTACATCGAGTTCATGGGCTACACCCAGCCCTGGTACTCGGTGCGCGACGTGGCCGAGCCGGTCGGCGGGGAGATGGGCTACATCGCCTGTTTCCTGCGCGACGGCGACCGCGTGTTCCTCACCTACTCCACGACAGCCCGTGGCAACGAGCCGGTCAACGGGTCCCTGGGCCTGCTCGACATGACGCCCTACGGCCGCCGCGAGGCGTGGGAGGACAACCCCGAGGGCTGGCCCGAGGCCCCGCAGGCCGGCTCGCCGGTCGGTGGGCACGGCTCGCCGATCTGCTGGTACTGGCGCTCGGACGCCGACGGCGTCGCCACCTGGGGCCCGACCAGCCGCCCCGTTCCGCAGTGGACGCGGCCCGGCGCGACCCCCGTGCAGACCCTGGGCCGCCAGGGCCACCGGCACTGATCCCCGCCCGGCCGGGGATGCGAGGATCGCGGCGTGAACACGCACACGCACGACGAGCCCGGTCGGCCGCCCGGAGCCCCGGTCCGGGCCGGCATTCCCGAACACGGCCGGATTCCCAAGTACTACGCGGTCAAGACACAGGTCGCCGGCCTGCTCGACGAGCTGGGGGAGGGGGGCCTGCTGCCCACCGAGCGGGAGCTCGCCGCGCGCTTCGAGGTGTCGCGGGAGACCCTGCGTCAGGCCCTGCGCGAGCTGCTGCTCGAGGGGCGGTTGCGCCGGATGGGGCGCGGTACGGTCGTCGCGGGGCCGAAGCTGGAGCAGCCGCTTTCCCTCGCCAGCTACACCGAGGGTGTACGCCGCCAGGGCCGCCGCCCCGGGCGTACCCTCGTCGGCCTGGACCGTCTCGCCTGCCCGGCCGCCCTCGCCCCCGACCTCGGGGTGGAACCCCTGGCCCCCGTCTGGCACCTGGAGCGCGTGCTGCTCGCCGACGACGAGCGGGTCGGGCTGGAGAGCACGTATGTGGCGGTGCGGCGTGTGCCCAGGCTGGACACGGACTTCGAGCCGGACTCCTCCTTCTACGGCTATCTGCGTGAGCGCCTCGGCATCGGGTTCGGGGACGCGGACGAGCGGCTGGAGACCGTCCTGGCCACGCCGCGCGAGGCCCTGCTGATCGGCACGCCGCCCGCGCTGCCCATGCTGCTGATCCACCGGGTGTCGCGGGACACGGAGGGGCAGCCGCTGGAGCGTGTGCGCTCGCTCTACCGAGGGGACCGGTTCTCCTTCACCGCCCATCTGCACGGCACGAGCTGAGGGGAAGTCAGGCCCGCCGACCACCCCCGCCCCCATTGTTATTACGGAAAGATAACGGGTCTGGTCCAAGTTTGACGCCCGGTTTCCCGTCGGTTCGCCGAACGGTCGCCGTCGCGCCACCCGCCCCGACGACTGTTCGGGTCATGCGAGTCATAGTCGTCGGAGCCGGCGTGCTGGGAACCATGCACGCCTGGCAAGCAGTTCAGCGCGGCCACGAGGTCGTGCACATCGAGCGCGAGGCGGAGGCCCGGGGTGCCTCCGTCCGCAACTTCGGCCTGATCTGGGTCAGCGGCCGGGCCGCGGGAGAGGAGCTGGCCACCGCCCTGCGCGCCCGCGAGCTGTGGGAGGAGATCGGCGCTGCCGTCCCCGGCCTCGGCTTCCGCGCCAACGGTTCGCTGACGGCCGTCACCACCGAGGCCGAACTTGCCGTCGCCCGCGACGCCCTGGCCCGGCCCGATGCCGCCGCCCGGGGCTTCCGCTTCCTTACCCCCGACGAGGTGCGGGCCGTCAACCCGGCCCTGCGCGGAGACCTCCTCGGCGCCCTGGCCTGCGACCGCGACGCCGCCGTGGAACCCCGCACGGCCCAGCGCGCCCTGAAGGAGGCCCTGCTCCGCTCCGGCCGCTGCACCTTCCTCGGCGGTCGCGAGGTCCGGGACATCGTGGACACCGCCGGCGGGTCCGCCGTCCGCGACGACCGCGGCGAGGTGCACAGCGGCGACGCGGTCGTGCTGTGCACCGGCGCCTGGCTGGGAGGCCTCGTCCGCGAGCTCGCCCCCGAGCTGCCCGTCCGCCGCGTGCGGCTGCAGATGATGCAGACCGCCCCGCTGGGCGAGCGGCTCACCACCTCCGTCGCCGACGCCGACAGCTTCCGCTACTACCCCGCCTACGACGGCGCCGCCCTCGACGCGATGGCCTCCGCCCAGGCCCAACCCGCGGTCGCCGCCGAGCACAGGATGCAACTGCTCATGGTGCAGCGCGCCGACGGCGGGCTGACCATCGGCGACACCCACGAGTACGCCGAGCCCTTCGCCTTCGACGTCGACGAGGCCCCGTACGAGCACCTCACCTCCGCCGCCGAGCAACTCCTGGGCCGGCCACTGCCGCCCGTCCGCCGGCGCTGGGCCGGGGTCTACGCACAGTGCGTGGACACCACCCGCGTCGTCCACCGCCGGCGCGTGCGCGACGACGCCTGGCTGGTGACCGGCCCCGGCGGGCGCGGCATGACGTGCTCCCCGGCGATCGCCGAAACCACCGCGAACGAGCTGGGCTGGTGAGGAGGATGAACCGGCGTACGAACCTGGTGGTGCTGGACATGGCCGGCACCACCGTCGCCGACGACGGCCTGGTCGAGCGGGCCTTCGGCACCGCCGCACGGGCCCTCGGCATCGAGCCGGGCACCGCCCGCCACGACGAACAACTCGCCCATGTCCGCGCGACGATGGGCGAATCGAAGATCTCCGTCTTCCGCCACCTCTTCGCCGGCGACGAGGAACAGGCCCGGCGCGCCAACACGGCATTCGAGTCCGCCTACGGACAGCTCGTCACCGAAGGACACTGCGAGCCCGTCCCGGACGCCCGCGAAGCGATCGAACGGCTCCGCGCCGACGGCCGCATCGTCGTCCTCACCACCGGCTTCGCCCGCGTCACCCAGGACGCCGTCCTGGCCGCCCTCGGCTGGACGGACCTCGCCGACCTCACCCTGTGCCCGGCCGACGCCGGCGGGCGCGGCCGCCCCTACCCCGACATGGTGCTCACCGCCCTGCTGCGCACCCGCGCCGCGGACGACGTACGGGGGATCGCGGTCGCGGGCGACACGTCCTACGACATGCTCTCCGGCACCACGGCCGGGGCGGCCGTGGTCGCCGGCGTCCTGACCGGAGCCCACGACGAGGCCGCGCTCCGCGCCGCCGGAGCCACCCACGTCCTCGGCTCCGTGGCGGAACTCCCCGACCTGCTCGCACGGGCGGAGGACGGCCGTTGAACAGGCCGTCGATCAGGCCGTCGAGCACAGGCATCCGATTCGACGGTGTGACGGTCGCCTACGGCAGGAACGTCGTCCTCGACTCGCTCGACCTCACCGTCGAACCGGGAGAGGTCATGGCACTGCTCGGGCCCTCCGGCTCCGGCAAGACCACCGCCCTGCGCGCGGTCGCCGGTTTCGTGCAGCCGGTCGCCGGACGGGTTCTCATCGGGGACCGCGACGTCACCGACCTGCCGCCCCACCGGCGCGGCATCGGCATGGTGGTCCAGCAGTACGCGCTCTTCCCCCACATGAGGGTCGACGCCAACGTCGCCTTCGGACTCAAGGCACGCAGGACGCCGCGGGAGGAGATCGCCGCGCGCGTCGCCGAGGCGCTGGAGACGACCGGCATGGCCGACTACGCCGAACGCTATCCGCGCGAGCTCTCCGGCGGACAGCAGCAGCGCGTCGCCATCGCCCGCGCGCTGGCCATCCGGCCCGGCGTGCTGCTCCTCGACGAGCCGCTCTCGGCCCTCGACGCACAGCTGCGCTCCGGCATGCTCGCCGAGCTCGCCCGGCTGCACCGAGACCTGCCGGACGTCAGCATGCTCTACGTCACCCACGACCAGGTCGAGGCACTCACCCTCGCCGACCGGATCGCCGTCATGGACCGCGCCCGCCTGCGGGACTGCGGCACTCCGCAGGACCTCTACCGGCGGCCCCGCACCGAGTTCACCGCCTCCTTCGTCGGCAACGCCAACCTCCTGCCGGTGACGGTCACGGCCCACGGCGTACGCCTCGGCGACACGGTCCTGGACGTACCGGCGGGTGACGCCGCAGCGGGCGCCCCGGCCACGCTGTGCCTCCGCCCGCACCTGGTCGGGCTGGGGGAGGGGCCGAACGCCCTGCGCGGAACGGTCGTGGAGGTGCAGTGGCGTGGTGTCACGCACCGCCTGTGCGTCGACGTCGCGGGGCACCGCGTCACCGCCGACGTGCGGGAGCTGCGCGAGACGCCATCGCTCGGCACCGAGATCACACTGCACTTCGCGGCGGACGACGCTGTGCTGCTCCCGGCAGGCGAGGCCGGCGAGGCCGGAGGTGCCGCCCATGGCTAGCGTCGACCTGCCGCTCGCACAGGTGGCCGCCCCTTCCCCCTCCCGGCGGATTCCGGCCTGGACGCTCGCGCTCCCGCCCGTCGCCGCCCTCGGCATCGTCTTCCTCCACCCCCTCGCCCTCGTCCTGTGGCAGTCCGTCTCCCCGGACGGCGGCGGGCACGGACTCTCCGCGTACGCCGAGGTGTTCGCCCAGGCCGCGTTCCGTGACGCCCTGCGCAACACGGTGCTGATCGCCGCCGGCGCGACCGTCGGCGCCCTGCTCCTCGGCTTCGCCCTCGCCCTGGTCATCGCGTTCGTGCCGTTTCCCGGCGGCAAGGCCATCGGACGGTTCGTCGACGTCTTCCTGTCCTTCCCCTCCTTCCTCATCACCCTCGCGCTGCTGTTCGTCTACGGCACCGCGGGCATGGCCAACGGCGTATGGACCGGGGTGACCGGGACCGCACCCGGCCCGTTCGACTTCCTGCACACGCCCTGGGGCGTACTGCTCGCGGAGATCACGTACTTCACGCCGTTCGTGATGCGTCCGCTGCTCGGTGCCTTCTCGCAGCTCGACACCGCACAGCTCGACGTCGCGGCCTCGCTCGGCGCCCGTGCCCCGCGGATCGTCCGGCAGGTGATCCTGCCCGAGGCCCTGCCCGCACTGGCCGCCGGCGGCTCGCTCGTCCTGGTGATGTGCCTCAACGAATTCGGCATCGTCCTGTTCACCGGCGCCAAGGGCGTGACGACCCTGCCCGTACTCGTCCACGGCAAGGCCATCCTCGAAGGGGACTGGACCGGCGCCTGCGTGGTCGCCGTCGTCAACGTCGCCCTGTCCCTGGCGCTGTACGGGCTCTACCGGACGCTCACCACTCGCATGGAGGGAGCCCGCCGTGCTCGTGCATAGCCGTCGTGCCCGCCGGGCGGTCCAGGCCGTCTTCCTCGCCCTGTTCCTCCCCGTCTTCGCGCTGCCGCTCCTCGTCGTCGTGGCCGCCTCCCTGGCCACCACGTGGAGCGGCGCCCTCCCCTCCGGCGCGACGCTCGACCACTACCGGGCGGTCGCCCACGGAGACGCGCTCGACGCCCTGATCACCAGCGTGCTCACCGCCCTCGCGGCCTCGGCGATCGCGCTGGTCACCGGCACCTGGGCGGCCCTCGCGGCCAGGGGCTCGCGCGTCCGCCGCGCGATCGACCTGCTGTTCATGCTGCCAGTGGCCGTACCGTCCGTGGTCGTCGGGCTCGCCCTGCTCGTCGCCTTCTCCAAGCCCCCGTTCCCGCTCAACGGCACGCCCGCGATCGTCGTCCTCGCGCACACGATCCTGGTGACGGCCTTCGCCCACCAGTCCGTATCGGCGGCTCTGGACCGCCTCGACCCCGCCTTCGAGCAGGCAGCCGCCAGTCTCGGCGCAAGCCCCCTGCGTGTCCTGCTGCGGGTGAGGCTGCCGCTGCTCCTGCCGTCCCTCTCCGCCGCCGCAGGGCTCTGCTTCGCCCTGTCGATGGGCGAGCTCAGCGCCACGATGATGCTCTACCCGCCCGACTGGCTGCCCCTGCCCGTCAAGGTCTTCGCCGCCACCGACCGCGGCGCGCTCTTCCCCGGTGCCGCGCTCGCCGTAGCCCTCATGGCCACCACCCTCCTCGTACTCCTCGCGGTCTCCCGGGCCCGCACACGAGCCTCCTACCGCTGATCCCCCCACCTTCCGCCCCCTGGCCGACTTCGAAGGAGTCCCCGTGTCCCGTCCCCGTTTCCGTGCGACGCTCCCGCCGGCCGCCGCCCTGCTCGTCCTCCCGCTCACCGCGTGCGGCGGGACGGCCGGCACCGGAGCGAAGGAAATCACCGTCTACAGCGCCGACGGCCTCAAGGCCGAGGACGGCTCCGGCTTCTACGACAAGGTCTTCGAGGAATTCGAGGAGAAGACCGGCATCAAGGTCAACTACGTCGAGGGCGGCTCCGGCGAAGTCGTGCAGCGCCTGGCCCGGGAGAAGTCCAACACCAAGGCTGACGTCGTCGTCACCCTGCCGCCCTTCGTCCAGCAGGCCGACGGCAAGGGCCTGCTGGACGCCTACCGGCCCGAGGGCTCGGACAAGGTCGCGGAGGGCGACAAGGATCCCTCCGGCAAGTGGACCGCGTTCGCCAACAACTACTTCTGCTTCATCTACAACTCCAAGAAGCTGGAGAACAGTCCGCCGAAGACCTGGAAGGACCTCCTGGGCGCCGGATTCAAGGGCAAGTTGCAGTACTCCACTCCCGGAGTCGCGGGCGACGGCACGGCCGTCCTCATCAAGGCCATGCACGACTTCGGCGGCAAGGAACCTGCCATGGCCTATCTCAAGGACCTGCAGAAGAACAACGTCGGCCCCTCCAAGTCCACCGGCCAGCTCGCCCCGAAGGTCGACAAGGGCGAACTCCTCGTCGCCAACGGGGACGTCCAGATGAACTTCGCCAACATGAGGACAATGCCCAACCAGGGCATCTTCTTCCCCGCGGGCGACAACGGAAAGCCCACCACCTTCGCCCTCCCCTACACGGCCGGGCTGGTGAGGAACGCCCCGCACACCGAGAACGCCAAGAAGTTCCTGGACCACCTCCTCACCGAGCGGGTGCAGCGCGACGTCTCGGCCGTCGGCGGCGGCTTCCCCGCCCGTACGGACGTCAAGGCGACCGACCCGAACGCCGCTTCCCTCGCCCGCATCATGAAGGACGTGGAGGTCTTCCGCCCCGACTGGGCCGACGTCGACAGGAACCTCACCTCCTACGTCGCGGCGTGGAAGGAGGCCACCGGCAGCTGAGCGCGGGGCGGTCAGGTCAGCCCGTGTCCTCGAACGGTGCCGTCGGGGGATAGCCGTGTTCCCCGTACAGCCGGACGAAGTGAGCCGGCACGACGGACCTGCGGCGCACGAGTCCGCGGGGCGTGCGCTCGTAGAGCTCGACGAGCTCCTGGCCGCCGGGCCCGATCGGCTGTACCAGACGGCCGCCGTCCCGCAGCTGCTCGATCAGCGGCGGCGGCACCCGGGGAAAGGCGGCGGAGACGACGACCGCGTCGTAGGGAGCGCGGTCCGCCATGCCGAGAGTGCCGTCGCCGGTGAGGATCTCGGCGTTCTCGATGCCCTGGGCCGCCAGGTTGGCCCGTGCCCGCTCGGCCATGTCCGGCCACCGCTCGATGCCGACGACGGACGCGGCGAGCCGGGCCAGCAGCGCGGTCTGGAAGCCGTATCCACTGCCGATCTCCAGAACGTGCTCGTCGCCCGAGAGGCCGAGCGCGGCGACCATCATCGCCACGAGGGAGGGCTGCGTCGTCACCTGACCGTGGTCGATGGGGACCGGCACGTCCGCGTAGGCGGCGGCCCGGCGGGACGCGGGGACGAAGGCCGCGCGCGGGATCGCGCGCAGCGCCCGCAGCAGGCGCTCGTCCGTCACGCCCGAGGCGCGGGCGGCCCTGACCAGGTGCTCGGGGCCGGGGTCGTGGCCGGAGCCGTGGCTGGAACCATGGCTGGGACGGGTCATCGTGTCCACCTCTGTCCCCAGGCTATCCCCGGGATTCCGCGTGACACCGGAATCCGTGTGACGTGCTGCCGGCTGCGGGCACGGCGGTGGGGAGACCCGTGGGGCATGGTGTAAGCAGGGGGCATGGACCTTCGGCGGCTGCGGCGGGATCGTGGCCAGACGCTGGTGGCGGTGCCGTTCCTTCTGATCCTGGTCGTCACCGTCGTCGACATCCTGGCTCCGCCCGAGGTGCACCTCGGGCCCTTTCTGGTGGCCGCCCCCGCCGTCACCGCGTCGTTCGGCGGCCCATGGCTGACCGGCTTCGTCGGAGTGGTCGCCGTCGTGGCCCAGGCGGTCGTCGCCGTGGTCCGCACCAGCCTCACCGACCTCAACCACACCCTGCAGATCATCGCCCTGATTCTGATCTCGGCGATCGTGACCTTGTTCGCTCTCCACCGCGAGCGGCACGAACAGCAGATGACACGGCTCAGATCGGTGGCCGAGGCCACCCAGGGGGTGCTGCTCCGGCCGCTTCCCCAGCGGGTCGGCCCGCTGCGCATCGCCTCGGTCTATCTCGCGGCCGAGGCCGAGGCGGAGATCGGCGGTGACCTGTACGCGGTCGCGCGGACGGCCGACGCGACCAGACTCGTCATCGGTGACGTCCGCGGCAAGGGTCTGGAGGCCATCAGCGATGCGGCGCTCGTCCTCGGCGCCTTCCGGGCGGCCGCCCACCGGCAGGCGGGACTGTCCGCGCTCGTCGCCCACCTGGAAGGGGCCGTCTCCTCCGGCCTGGACGCTCCCGGTGTGCCGCAGGAGGAGGAGTCCTTCGTCACCGCGGCCGTGCTGGACGTCCCCGACACCGAGCACGTCCTGCACCTCGTCAGCTGCGGGCACCCGCCGCCCCTGCGGCTGAGCGACGGGCGGACCGCCCCCATGGAGGCGACCCGCCCCGCGCTCCCGCTGGGCCTCGCCGACATCGCCCGACCCGACTTCACCGTGGAGTCCTTCCCCTTCGAGCCGGGCGATGTCGTGCTCCTCTACACCGATGGCGTCATCGAGGCGCGCGACGGCTCGGGGACGTTCTACCCCCTGGCCGAACGCATGGCCGCCTGGCCGGGCGACGGCCCCGAGAGCCTGCTGCGGCACCTGTGCGGCGACCTGCTGGCGCACGCGGGCGGCTCCCTCGGCGACGACGCGGCGATGGTCGCCGTCCAGCGCCTGCCGTGACACAAGGCCTGCGCGGCCCTTACTGAGCGCATGTACCGATGCATGTCACACACGTCGCGCCACACATACTGCAACTGGGGCCGCATGCGGTTGCGATGTAGGTCTGAACCAATTCCGTCGATTCGTATGTGCTGATCTCGCGGATGTCCAGATCGAAGGCATCCTCATGAGTCGATTCGGTGATCGGGGTGGGAGACATCATCGTTCCTTCTCGTTCCTGGAGCTGGATCCCGCAGTCGTGCCGATGTGGCGTCCCGCCTTTGCAGGCAGGATGTGCTCCCCGTGGCAATACGAAAAGGCGTCAATCAAGAAGTTCACCCGCTCGAGCGAGTCGCATGATGGTCGTGCAATATTTCCCATAGGCATGCCGAGCGGCACGAGGCCCGCCCGATCCGTTGGATCGGGCGGGCCTCGTCGCTCTGCCGGCGCTCAGTTCTCCGCGCTCAATGCTTCCCGTTCTTCTTCGCGTACGAAGGGAAGTTCTGCGGCTCCTTGGCGATGTAGCCGAACAGCTCCGCGACGAACGCGGCACCGCGGCCCACCGCTCCGCCGACGCGGGGCGGGGTGCCGAACTGGACGTCGCCGATGGCGTAGACACCGGGGACGCTGGTGGCGGTCGAGGTCAGGCCCGTCTGGCCCGTCACGTCGCGGCCGGTGAGGACGGTCTTCGTCCTGGCGTCCAGCTTGAGCCGGCCGCCGAGCCAGGCGGTGTTCGGAGTGCCGCCGATCAGGACGTACAGCCAGCGGGTGTCGAGCGTCCGGTCGGCCGGCTTGTTCGTGCCGGTGGGGCCGAGGTGGAGCCTGGTGAGCTGGTTGTTCGTGTCGGCGTCGCAGAGCTTGACCTCGGTGTGGAGCAGGATCTCCACCTTGCCGCTCTTCCTCAGCTGCTCGATCTCGTCGATCAGGTACTTCGACATCGTCTTCTTGAGCTCGGAGCGCACGATCACGGTGATCTTCGAGGCGTACTGGGCGTAGTACACGATGGCCTGTCCCGCGGAATTGCCCCCGCCGACCAGGGCGATGTGCTGTCCCTTGAAGTACTCGGCGTCGGTCACCAGGGCCTGGTAGAAGACGCCCCTGCCGATGAGTTCGTTGGCCTTGGTGCTGTCGTCCAGCCGCCGCCAGGCGAGCCCGGAGGCGACGACCACGGCGCCGGCCTTGATCTTCGTCCCCTTGCCGTCGTCGAGTTCGACGAAGTTGGGCGGCTGGGTTCCGTCGGTGGCGCCGCCGGTACCGATGTGGAGCTTCTTCGCGACGTTCAGGGGCTGCCACTCCACGCCGAAGTTCCTGGCCTGCTGAAGCGCGTTCTTGGCGAGGTCGCGGCCCGGGATGCCGTCGGGGAACCCGAGGTAGTTGGAGATCTTCGACGAGGTGCCGGCCTGGCCGCCCGGGACGTCGTCCTCGATGACGAGCGTCTGCAGGCCCTCGGCCCCCGAGTACACGGCGGCCGACAGCCCCGCCGGGCCGCCGCCGACGATGACGACGTCGTACCAGTCCTTCTTCCGGGGGAGCAGAAGCCCCAGCGTCATGGCCAGGTCCACGAGCGTGGGGTTCGTCAAAAGCTTGCTCTCACCCCCCTTCATCGTCACCTTGACGACAATGTCCGTGCCCTGGGAGTTCTCCGGCCACTTGAACACCACGCTGGAGCCGGTCAGGAACTCGCGGATCTCGAAGGCCTTCTTGGACCTGATCGGTCCGGAGATCTCGACGAGGGTGTAGGTGTCCTTGATCTCCTTCGGCGCGTTCAGCCACCACTGGTACAGCTGTCCGTCGATCAGGCGCCGGTGGGCGTCGTCGAAGGCGCTGGAGGTGAGCCCACCGCCGGTGAGACCCGCCACGGGGGTTCCGTCGGCGGTCACCGACGGGCGTCCGTCGGGGTGCAGGCCCACCAGCCCCGCGGCGCTGGGCAGTTCGGCGGCCTCCACCGTGCCGGCGAGCCCGTCGGCGTGTGCGCCGACCCCGGCCACCAGCGCGATGTGCCCGCCCTCCGCGCTTAAACCGTTGAGCGCCCCCGGCAGCTCCTGCCCGGCCGGCACTGTCAGGACACGGAAGTCCTGGCCGTACCAGTCGTCGAGCGTCGCGACGATCTCCTCCCTGCGGTCCGGGTCCTGATCCATCAGCACGATCGCGGGTCGCGTGATACTACTCGGCATACGTCCTCCGGTTGTCGCGCTCATGTCTTCCGACCATTCGAGGCTTCACGTTCCGAGGTGGAATCACTCACAGGTGAGGAGTTCGACACCTCACCACATCGGGTGATGGCGCGCCAGACCGCGTGGCGCGAACGCATCGGCCCCCACGCGCGTGTGGTTCGTGTGGTTCGCACCCCTGCTGTGGCGTCCCACTTCCCGGTGGTGTCCCGCTCTCCGGTACGGGGCATGGATCCCCGCGGCGCGAGGCGACCCGGCGGGAGGGCAGGACACAGTGGTCACGGACCGGCACGCTCACACGATGACGCACACCGACGCCGATGCCGCGCGTCATTACGAGAAGGCGCTCGACGACCTGCTCTTCTTCCGCGAGGAGGTCACCGCGGAGACGGGGAAGGCGCTCGAGGCCTCGCCCCGGTCCGCCATGGGGAACGTCCTCCGGGCGTACCTCGGGCTGCTGGGCACGGAGGCGAAGGACGCCGCCGAAGCGGCCACGGCATTCGGGGCGTACCGCCGGGACGCGCCCGTGGCCGACGTGACCCCGCGGGAGCGCATGCACATCGAGGCCGTATCCCGCTGGCTGCGCGGCGACATGCACGGGGCCGGCCGCGTCCTAGCCGAACTCGTCGTCGCATACCCGAGGGACGCCCTCGCCCTCGCGGTCGGCCACCAGATCGACTTCTTCACCGGCAACGCCGTGCTGCTGCGCGACCGCGTCGGCGGCGCGCTGTCCGCCTGGGACGAGGACGATCCGCACTACGGCCTGCTCCAGGGCATGTACGCGTTCGGCCTGGAGGAAGCCGGGCACTACGGCCAGGCCGAACGAGTGGGCCTGGAGGCCGTCGAACGCAACGCGCGCGACGTCTGGGGCATCCACGCCGTCGTGCACGCCTACGAGATGCAGGGCCGGTACGAGGACGGCATCCGCTACCTCGACGCCCGCACGGACGACTGGTCGGACGGCAACTACCTGAACGTGCACAACTGGTGGCACTACGCCCTGTACGTCCTGGAGACGGGCCGCACGGACGGGGTCCTGGCCGTCTACGACGCCGCCGTGCACCGGGACGGCTCGGCCGGGGCGGCGATGGAACTCCTGGACGCCGCGTCGTTGCTCTGGCGGCTGTACCTGGCGGGCACCGACACCGGCGACCGCTGGCCGGCGCTGGCCGACGCCTGGGCCCGGCGGCACGACGGCGCCTACTACGCCTTCAACGACGTCCACGCCGTCATGGCCTATGTCGGGGCCGGCCGCGTCCGCGACGCCGAACGGCTCATCCGCGACCGGGAAGCCTGGCTTCCGGCCGCCGGCTCCGGCGGTCCGGAGCTCTCCAACGTCCTGATGACGGCCGAGATCGGGCTGCCGGTGTGCCGGGCGCTCGTCGCCTACGGGCAGGGGCGCCACGCCGACGCGGTCGACCTGCTGCTCCCGCTGCGCCACCGCCTCCACACCTTCGGCGGCAGCCACGCCCAGCGGGACGCCCTGCAGAAGACCCTGCTCGAGGCGGCCCTGCACGCCGGACGCCACGACCTGGCCCGCACGCTGCTGAGCGAACGCGTCAACCTGCGCCCCGGGTGCCCCTACGACCGGAACGCTCGCGCACGCCTTCTGCCGCTCCTGCCGTGACGGTGCCGTGACGGCGAGGGGTGAGCCCCCGTGAGTCCGTGAGTCCCCTGGCGCCGTCCGGATCTACGTGTACTGGGCGATCTGGATCAGGTTGCCGCAGGTGTCGTCCAGCACCGCCGTGGTCACCGGGCCCATCTCGGCCGGCTCCTGGGTGAACCGCACACCGAGGCCGCGCAGCCGGTCGAACTCGGCCCGCACGTCGTCGACCGCGAAGGAGGTGGCCGGGATGCCGTCCGTGACCAGCGCCTCCTTGTAGGGCTTCACCGCGGGGTGGCCGGAGGGCTCGAGCAGCAGTTCGGTCCCGTCGGGGTCCTCCGGCGAGACCACGGTCAGCCACCGGTCCGCACCCAGCGGGACGTCGTTCTTCTTCACGAAGCCCAGCACGTCGGTGTAGAAGCGCAGGGCCTTGGCCTGGTCGTCGACGAAGACGCTGGTCAGGTGGATCCTCATCAGGTGCTCCCGGGCGCAGCGGGCCCGAGCCGTCGGCTCGGGGCGGACTCGGACGGTTCGGTGCTCGTCACAGTGGACGTCCCCGGACCACCTGATCGCGTGGACGCCCGCCTAGTAAGATCCCACGGATTCAGGGGGAGGGCGGATTCGCCATGCGGATGCTGGGAGTGGACGGCCCGAAGCACGTCGGGCCGTTCCGGACGGTCGGGGTGCTCGGACAGGGCGGCATGGGGCAGGTGCTGCTCGGGGTGGCGCCGGACGGGCGGCTCGTGGCCGTCAAGCGGGTGCATGCCGATCTGGCGGAGGATCCCGGGTTCCGTTCACGGTTCCGACGGGAGGTGGACGCGTCGCGCCGGGTCTCCGGGGCCTACACCGCGCCCGTCGTCGACGCCGACCCGGACGCCCCGACGCCGTGGCTCGCCTCGCTCTTCCTGCCGGGGCCCAGCCTGAGCGAGGTGCTGGACGCGGTCGGGGCACTGCCCGAGGAAACGATTCAGCTGCTCGCCGCCGGACTCGCCCAGGCCCTGGTCGACATCCACCGGGCGGGGCTCGTGCACCGGGACCTGAAGCCGTCGAACGTGCTCCTGACGGAGGACGGCGTACGGGTCGTCGACTTCGGCATCGCGCGCGCCGCCGACCACGAGACCAAGCTGACCCACACCGGCGCGCTGATCGGCTCGCCCGCCTTCATGTCGCCCGAGCAGGTGAGGGGTGACGAGCCGGGCCCGGCCAGTGATGTGTTCTCCCTCGGCGTCACACTCGCCACGGCCGCTACGGGGGGCCGGAGCCCGTTCGCCGGGGACTCGCCGCTCGGCCTCATGTACGCCGTCGCCCACGAGCTCCCCGACCTGGACTCCGTACCGCCACGGCTGCGCCGGATCGTCGAGCCGTGCCTGGCCAAGGACCCGGCCGCACGGCCGACCCCCGGGCAACTCCTCGAGATGATCGGCCCGCTCGCGCTCTCCGCGCGCCCCTGGCCGGAGGCGGTGTACGGGCGGATCGCGGACCGCCGGACCTGGGCGGCCCGGCTCGCGGCCACGGCCGGACCCGTAGTGCCGCCCGCTCCGGCCGGATCCGTGCCGCCGCCGGCGTCCCCGCTCGGGTCGTCGCCCGCGGCGGCTGTACGGGTTCCCGCGCCGCGCCGCCGGCCCCGGTGGCTGACCGCCGCGATCGTGGTGGGCTCGGTGCTCGTGACGGTCGCGGCCACGGTCCTGGCGATCGGTCCGGACGAGGTGTACTACTCGGTCTTCCCCGAGCCCGTGCCCACCCCCGGCTCGACCCCGCTCGCGCAGGTGCCCGACAAGTACACGAAGACGGTCCCCACCTGTGTGCAGGTGCGCCGCAGCATGAAGGTCCCGGCCGGTTTCGGCGAAGCCATGGGCAACTTCCCCGACAAGGTGTGGCAGAAGACCGACAGCGAAGGACGCACGCATCCGTCGACCGCCTGCGCCTGGACCACCCGCTCCGGCGACAAGATCGACATCAACTGGGACCTCTACCCCTCCCGCGCGGGCGGGCCCACCGGCGCCGAGCAGGCGAAGAAGCGCTATGAGGGCTTCTACATACGGTCAAGGACCACGCGCGACCCCGGAGTGGGATTCGCGGAGGAAGGCATGTGGCTGAAGAACTCCACTGAGAGCAACTGCGTGCTGTACGCCCGGGACGGCAACCTGTACCTGTACATCTCGGTCCAGGGCGTCCACTACCCGAAGGGCGCGTGCGAGGACTTCACGAAGGACATGGGCCGGCAGGCCGTGGCGGCGGTGGCGTCCCTGTGAACGCGCCGCACCCACTGCCGCACCCGTTGCCGGAGAAGGCCGGGCCGTACGTACTCCTCACCGAGCTCGGCAGGGGCGGCATGGGCCGCGTCCTGCTCGGGGTCGCCCCGGACGGCCGGCCGGCGGCGGTGAAACTCGTGCACGCCCGGCACGCGGCCGACGACGGGTTCCGCTCCCGCTTCCGGCGCGAGGTGGAAGCCTCGCGGAAGGTCTCCGGTGCGTACACGGCGGCCGTCCTCGACGCCGACGCGGACGCCGAGCTGCCCTGGCTCGCCTCGGTATTCGTGGCCGGTCCCTCGCTGGGAGCGGCCGTGGAGCGCGCGGGCGCGCTGCCGGAGACGGCGCTGCACCGGCTGGCGGTGGGCCTGGCGACGGCCCTGGACGAGATCCACCGGGCCGGTCTCGTCCACCGCGACCTCAAGCCCGAGAACGTCCTGCTCGCCGAGGACGGCGCCCGGGTCATCGACTTCGGCATCGCACGGGCGGCGGAGTCCGGGGACGTCACCGAGCTCACCGGCACCGGCTGGGTGGTCGGCTCGCCGCCGTTCATGTCGCCCGAGCAGGCGCAGAGCCGGGAACTGACCGGGGCGAGCGACGTGTTCTCGCTCGGCTCGGTCCTCGTCATGGCGGCGACGGGCCGCAGCCCGTTCGCCGGCCCCTCCGCCCTCCAGACGCTCTACAACGTGGTCCACACCGAACCCGACCTGAGCGGTGTGCCCCGGTCCCTGCTCGGGATCGTCGCCCGCTGCCTGGCCAAGGATCCGGCCGAGAGGCCCACGCCGCCCGAACTGCTCGCCCTCCTGGGCCCGGTGGTCCCGGCGCCCCGGCCGTGGCCGCCCGCCGTGCAGCGGATGGTCGACGAACAGCGGGCCCGCGTCGAGGGCCTGCTCGGCGGCGACGCCGAGCGCACGGTACTCCTGCCGGGCGCCGCTTCCGCCGCCCCGCGGACGGCCATGCTCACCACCGTCCACGACACCCCCGGCCCGGCGCCCCGCCGCCGGCGCCCCGTGACATGGGCGGCGGTGGGGGCGGTGCTCGCGGCGGGACTCGGCGCGGGCGCGTACGTACTGCTGCGCGACGGTGACGGTGCCGGCGGCCCTCCGGACAAGTACGTGACGAGGCCGGTGTGCCCGGAGGCGGTGCCCAAGCTTCCGCTGCGGGAAGAGCGGAGGAAGGACAAGGACATCGACACGGAGAACCCCGAGGCATCCACCCAGTGCTCCTGGTTCGACAAGGACCAGCCCCAGGCGGACGGCTGGAACAGCTTTCCCAGCGCGACCGTCTCCTGGGAGCTGCGCCGCTCGGACCCCGACGAGAACGGCACGGAACGCCAGCGAAGCGAATTCGCCCGCAGAGGCAAGGGCGAGCGCCGCGAGACCGGTCCCGGCCTCGGCGACGAGGCGTACTGGTCGGCGGCGTCCCCCTACGAGAGCGACCGGAAGCCCTGTCGGCTCAACGTCCGCGACGGCAACCTCGTGATACGGGTCTACCTGGACGGCAACAAGCACCCTGCCTGCGAGGCGGAGGCCCGGGACATCGCGAAGGCCGCACTGGCGGCCATGCCGCCGAGCGAATTGACCGGGACAGGGGCATCGTGACGGCGTCGGCATCGTGACGGCGATGCGGAAATACGCGTGCGTTCGTGTGCGACTGGGCGTAATGATGGGGATATGACACGCCCTTTCGAAGAACTTGTCGCCGAGGCGGATGCGGCGTCCGTGGACGGCTGGGACTTCTCCTGGCTGGAAGGCCGGGCCACCGAGGAGCGACCCTCGTGGGGTTACCAGAGGTCGATGAGCCGACGGCTGGCGGCGGTGTCGGCGGCGCTGGACATCCAGACCGGGGGCGGCGAGGTCCTGGCGGGAGCCGCGAAGCTGCCGCCCACCATGGCCGCCACGGAGTCCTGGCCGCCGAACGTGGCCAGGGCGACGAAGCTGCTGCACCCGCGCGGGGTGGTGGTCGTCGCGGACCCGGACGAACCGCCGCTGCCCTTCGCCGACGAGGCGTTCGACCTGGTGACCAGCCGCCACCCCGCGACCGTGTGGTGGCCGGAGATCGCCCGTGTACTGCGGCCGGGCGGGACGTACTTCGCCCAGCACGTCGGGCCCGCGAGCGTGTGGGAGCTGGTCGAGTACTTCCTGGGGCCGCAGCCCGAGGCGCGCAGGAAGCGGCACCCCGATGACGAGAGCGCCGCGGCGAAGGCCGCGGGCCTGGAGGTCGTCGATGTGCGCACGGAGCGGCTGCGGATGGAGTTCTTCGACGTCGGCGCCGTGATCTACTTCCTCCGCAAGGTGATCTGGACGGTGCCCGGCTTCACCGTCGAGCGGTACCGCGACCGGCTGCGCGAGCTGCACGAGCGGATCGAGGCCGAGGGCCCCTTCGTCGCCCACTCCTCCAGGACTCTCGTCGAGGCCCGCAAGCCCGGCCGCGCCTGAGCCGGGCAACGGCGCGGTGGGAGCCGACCGCCCGCCATGTGTCCGGCTTGTGCCTTCGCGCCGTCGCACGCCGGGCGTAGCCTGGGGCCGCACGGGTGGCAGTCCGCCACCACCGAGTGCTTTGGGGGGATCCTCGTGCGACACGTCATGCCCCGCCCGTCCTTGCGCCGCGCCGCCGCCCTGACCGCGATCGCGGCCGCCCTCGGCCTGGGCCTCGCCGCCCCGGCCGAAGCCGGCCCCGGCCCCATCCCGCCGCTGACCGCCCACGAGCGGGCCCTGCTCGGCTCCACCGTTCCTAAGACCGTCGAGCTGGACCCGGCCACCGGCAGGATCCTTTCCGTCAAGGAGTCCGAGTCCAAGTCCGTCAAGGAGTCCGGGGCGCCCGTTCAGGCCATCGGCCGGCACAACTACTGCGACGCGAGTGACGGCTGCTTCTACAGCGGCCGTACCCCCTACGCCCACCAGGGCTTCTACGGCTCACCGGGCACGTCCCACGGCGACTGGCCCTACCGCAGCGGCTACTACACCGGCAAGTACAAGGCGAAGCCGTGCTGGGCCCAGGCCTGCACCGAGATACCGCTGCCCCCGCGCACCTATGCCGACTTCCGCGGCGCCCTCGTCACGGGGAAGTCCTTCCGCATCTACTGACGGACCGTTTCGCCGTCGGGAGCCGGGGCAAACGCTCTCCGTTGGATACAGTGAGTCACCGACCTCTGTGATCGAAAGCGGATGAGCATGGCGGTAGCGCGAAGGCCCGGCATTCCGACGGCGGCTGCGGAAGGTGATGGCCCCCTGCGGGCCGCGGCTGTGGGCCACGCCTGATGCCGGCGCCACCGTCCGCGCACGGCGACGCCGCCGAACCTTTCGTCCCGCCGGTCAATTCGCACAACGAGTGGGATCCGCTGGAGGAGACCATCGTCGGGCGGCTCGACGGCTCGACGATTCCCTCCGGCCATCCCGTCGTGGGCTGCAACCTTCCGCCGTGGGCGGCACGGTTGCAGAGGCTGGCCGCCGGCTTCAGGTATCCGCGCCCCCTGATCGAGCGGGCCCAGCAGGAGCTCGACCAGTTCGTCGCGCTGCTGCGGTCCCTCGGCATCACGGTCCGGCGCCCGGACGCGGTCGACCACAGACGACGCTTCGGCACGCCCGACTGGTCGTCACGCGGTTTCTGCAACGCCTGTCCGCGTGACAGCATGCTCGTGATCGGCGACGAGATCATCGAGACCCCGATGGCCTGGCCGTGCCGGTATTTCGACACCTACCCCTACCGCGCGCTCATCAAGGACTACTTCCGGCGCGGCGCGCGCTGGACGGCGGCGCCGAAACCGCAGCTGACCGACGAGCTGTTCGAGGCGGGCTTCCGTGTCCCCGAGGCCGGCGAGCCCATGCGCTACATCCTCACCGAGTTCGAGCCGGTGTTCGACGCGGCGGATTTCGTGCGCGCGGGACGGGACCTGTTCGTGATGCGAAGCAACGTCACGAACCGGATGGGCATCGAATGGCTGCGCCGCCATCTCGGACCGGGCTATCGCATCCACGAGATCCAAAGCCGCTGCCGCACACCGATGCACATCGACACGACCTTCGTCCCGCTCTCGCCCGGCAAGGTGCTGATCAACCCCGAATACATCGACGTCGACCACCTGCCCGACGTCCTGAGCTCGTGGGACGTCCTGGTCGCCCCCGAGCCCGACCCGATCGACGACCGGCTGCTCAGGATCACCTCGATGTGCGGCAAGTGGCTCAGCATGAACGTTCTCATGATCGACGAGCGGCGGGTGATCGCGGAGCGCCACCACACCGGCATGCTGCGCGCCCTGGAGGGCTGGGGGTTCGAGCCGATCCCCTGCGACCTGCTGCACTACGCCCCGTTCGGCGGCTCGTTCCACTGCGCGACCCTCGACACCCGGCGTCGCGGCACGCTCGAATCGTATTTCGACTGATTCGACTGATTCGACTGACCGGCCACCGGTCGTCGGGCCTTCCCGCCGGCGCGGCAGCGACTTTGGTCGACGGGCGCGAGCCTTTCGGCTGACGCGCCGACGACCGCGCTCCGGACAGGCTTGCCGTATGACATCAGCACCGATCGCCCGCCGGACCCTGCTCGGCGGCACCGCGGCCCTGGCCACTGTCTTCGCCGCCGACAGCGCGTGGGCCCGTACGACGTCCACCGGCGCGGCGTCGTCGTCGCGGACCGCCGGATCGCTCGTCCACAAGGGCGTCAACTTCGATACCGAGCGCGAAGTCTGGCGGCTGGAGTACGTACGCCGGGAGATCGCGGCCATCAAGGAGCAGCTGTGCTGCAACGCGATCCTGCTGCTCGGTTCCGACCTCGGCCGGCTGACGGAGGCCGCGTCGATCGCGGCCGATCACGGCCTGTTCGTCTGGTTCGAGCCGCGGCAGTTCGACCGGGACGCGGAGCAGACCCTCGCCTTCCTCGGTTCGGTGGCGCGCGCCGCCGAGCGGCTGCGCACCCGGCACCCCGGCGTGGGCATCGCGGTCGGTACCGAGCTGACCCTCTTCATGTCCGGCCTGGTGCCGGGCAAGGACTGGAACGAGCGTGGCCAGGCGCTGGAGCGCCCCGAGGCGGTCGGCTACCAGGAGCGGCTGAACACCTTCCTGGGCCGGGCACTCAGGACCGTACGGCCGCTGTTCCAGGGGCCGGTCACGTACAGCTCCGGGGAGTGGGAGGAGGTCGAGTGGCGTGGCTTCGACGTCGTGGGGGTCAACCTGTACCGGAACGCGGGCAACAAGGCCACCTATGCCCAGAAGGTGCGCGCCCTGCACCGGCACGGCAAGCCTGTCGTCATCACCGAGTTCGGCTGCTGCACCTTCACGGGGGCCAAGGAGCAGGGTGGGTCGGGCTTCCTGGCGGTGGACTGGGAGAAGGAACCCCCGGTCGTCAAGGACGGCTATGCGCGTGACGAGCGGGAGCAGGCCGATGAGATAGGCGCGTTGCTGGACCTCTACGCGGCGGAGCGGGTGCACGGCGCGTTCGTCTACAACTTCATCGCCCCCGACTCGCCCTACTCCCCGCACCGCCGGCACGACCTGGACATCGCCAGCTTCGCGCTGGTCAGGACGTTCCCCACGGGGACGCGGCGCGGTTACGCGGAGACCGGGCAGTGGGAGCCCAAGCGGTCCTTCCGCGCAGTGGCCCACCGGTTCGGCAGAGCCGGGACGTCGTCTTCGTAAGTCACGACCCTCGACATCCCGCGGGGCACACTGATCCGGCGCGTACCGGCATCGCCGAACTGACGGTCTCGTAGGACGGTCTCGTAGCGGCGGGTGACGGTGGGACCGGCGGCGACGGCCGCCGGTCCTGTTCGCCGTCCTTCACCCTCCGGCGGTGAGGGCGGTGCGCACGAGAGCGAGCACGTCCTCGTCGCTCAGGCCGAGCGCTCGGGCGTCGGCGACCAGTCGGCCGGCCAGGGTGGTGAGCCGGGCCCTTCCGGAGGACGATCCCGCGGTGACGACGGCCCCGCGGCCCCGGCGCAGCTCGATCAGTCCCTCCTCGCGCAGGCGCTGGTAACCGCGCAGCACGGTGTGCATGTTGACGCCCAGCGACTGGGCGACCTCCCGGGCGGGTGGCAGGCGTTCACCCTCGCCGACCGAACCGTCGGCGATGGCACCGCGCACGCTCGCCGCGATCTGGTCGCCGAGCGGCAGCGGTGAGGAGTGGTCGACACGGAAGAGCAAGGTCACCCTCCGGCGGAATCGCGGCGTCGGCGCTCGGCCAGGGTGTTCAGCAACGCCGCGGCGGTGGCGGCGTCGTCCACGGTGACGACGAACTCGCTGCCGGTCGTCAGCCGGGCCGTGATGGCGTCGCCGGAACGCAGCACGATGCCACTGGCGCCGGGGCGCGCCCGGTAGCCCCAGCCGCCGAAGTCACGGAGGGGACGGACGGGACGATGGCCCGCCTCGACGATGCGCTCCAGCGGGACGGTCAGGCGCGGCCAGGAGACGAGGGCGGGGGTGACGGTGATCCCGCGCCGGTCGGCGGTGACGCGGGCCCCGGTCAGCAGCATCAGGGGAACCGCGGGGATCAGCACGGGAAGCGCGGACGTCCACCCCGTGGCGAACCCGACGACGATGCCGACGGCCAGAACGACGACGCCGGTGACCGGCAGGACCCTGGATCCGGCGACGCGTGACCAGGCCGCGGTCTCGGTGTCACCGAGGGAGAGCCGAGCAGCGTCGGCGGACGGCTCCGGCGCTGTCTCCGGTTCCGGTACCCGTCCGCAGATCACCCACCCGGCCGCCGCGCAGACCGCCGCGGCGGCGAAGGCGCCCGCGGCCTGGAGGCCGGGCAGGGTGACCGACGCGGCATCGTCGGCATCGGCGTTGGCCAGCAGCACGGCGACGGCCAGCCACCCGGTGACCACGGCGACGGCGCCGCTCAAGACGGCGATCACGCGCTGAGCGTCGGGGGTCGTGCGTATCCAGTGGGTGAGCCCGCCGAGGAGCACCCCGCCGCCGATCAGCACACCCAACGTGAAGGCGAGGAAGGCACCTTGGCCGGAGAACCCGTCGGCCTTGCCTTCCGCGCCGATGTGCGTGGCCATCCGGCCGGGCAGGCGGTCGCGCAGGGCGAGGAAGACCCAGAGGACGACGACGGCGGCCACGAGGGAGGGCACGACGGCGACGAGGGTGCGACGGGCGTTGGCGGGGCGGGCGTTGACGGGCAGTGGTTGTGAGATCGGCATGACGACACCTCCAGTTGTTCGCCTAGTAATAGAACAACTGGAGTGACGGGGATGCCAAGTGGTTCGCCGCTTTCCTGACGCGCCTCAAACGCCGCCGGTCGCACCGTCGCGCCCACCGGCCGGGCGCGGCGCGCTCGGCGGGCTCGGAAGGCGCATGGAGGCGCGGTATTCGCTGGGGGACATTCCCATGGCCGTACGGAAGGCGCGGGAGAAGGCGGCGGGCTGGTGGTACCCCCAGCGCGCGGCGATGGTGTGGATCGTCAGGTGGCCGAGCGCCGGATCGGCCAGGTCCTTGCGGCAGCGTTCCAGCCGTTGCCGGCGGATGAAGGCCCTGGGCGTGGTGCCGTTCTGCTGGAAGACGCGGTGCAGGTACCGCAGGGAGATGCGGTGGGCCGCGGCGATGACCTCCGGGCCGAGGGCGGGATCCCGCAGATGGTCGGTGATGAAGGCGCTGATCCGCAGGAACAGCACCTGCCTGCCCGATTCGCCGGCCGCGCCCGACGCGGCGGAGCCGGCCGCCAGGGCCGGGTCGTGGTCGAGGTGGTGCGCCAGCGCGGTCGTCAGCAGATCGAGCGCGGTGCCCCCGAGGCGGGTGACGTCCTGCGGTGCGCAATGGGCGTACTCCTCCGTCAGTCCCACCAGGAACTGCCCGAACAGGCGGCCGACGCCCTCCGTCCACGGCAGGGACAGCCCGCACAGCCGGGTGAACTGCTCATGCGGAAGCCGCAGGAGCTTCTTGGGGAACTGGAAGAGGAGCGTCTTGCCCGGGGTGTCGCCGGCGAAGGTGTCGAAGGACTGGGAGCTGTCGAAGAACCCCATGTCCCCGCGTTTGAGGAGCGACCTCTGCCGGTTCTGCTCGATGCCGATCTCCCCGGCCGTGACGAGGGCGACGTGGTACATCTCCGGATCCGACTGACGGACCAGCCGGGGCGTCCGCTGCGCGATCACCGAGGCGTAGGAGAGGGCCGAGACCTGTCCCACGCCCAGCGGCATCAGCTCTATCCGGGCCCCGAACCTCGCCGTCTCGAGGAACTTGACGCGCTGGGTCACCTGCGCCAGTGCCATGGTCTCGACCCAGGCCTCCCGCCGCTCGTTCAGGGGGAACTCGACCGTGTCGACGACTATTGAACGCATCCCTGCTCCTGCTCTCATGCTGTTCCGGCGCCTCCGGCAACGCCGGATTCGGGACAGCCAGCAAAGTGCAGGGGTGTCAGGGGTCGACAGTGCGTTCCACGCCAACAAGTGTGCGCCAGGGGACAACGACGCCCCCGGGTCCCCTGGGACAGGATCTTTCCGGCACGAACAACCGCCGGCCGTGCCGGTGCCGTCGCGGGGGGCGGCATCGGCACGGGACGGCGTGCCGCGTGCGCTCAGGGGGAGGGAAGGTACGGAATGCCGTTGTTGAACACCCGGCGTGGCCGGCTGCGGAGCCAGGGAGCGCTCGTACTGTTGGCGGGCGGGGCGATGCTCACGGTGTCGCTCGGCGCGGTGCCGTCGAGCACGACTCACGACCGCGGGCCGGCGAGGCCTGCGGGAGGCGCCGACCCTTCCGTGCACTACAGGAACCCGCTCGTCAATCCGTTTCTTCTGCCGGTCACCGTGCTGCACATGGAGCTCTCGGGCGATCGGTCGGGGATGAGATCTGCGGGGCCGGCAGGAGCTTGAGGGCCGCGAGGCCCCGGCAGTCCGCCGGGTACGATCGCGAGGACCGCGCCCGACCGCTGCGCGAGACCCCGGCACCAGACCACCGCGGAGGCTGAACGACCGTGACCGATCAGCGCGTTTACCTCGTCACCGGCGGCGGCACCGGCATCGGCGCCGCCACCGCACGGCTGCTGCGCACGGCCGGGCACCAGGTGGTCGTCTCCGGACGGCGGCCCGAACCCCTGCGCCGCATCGCGGAGGAGACCGGCGCCCTGGCCCACCCCTCCGACGCCGCCGACCCCGACGCCGTGCGTGAGCTCGTCGACGCGACCGTGACCGCGTACGGACGGCTGGACGGCCTCGTCCTCAACGCCGGAATCGGCCGCGGCGGGGGCGTCGGCGAGCTCTCCGTCGAGGACTGGGAGACCGTGATGCGCACCAACCTCACGGGCCCCTTCCTCCTGCTGCGCGCCGCCCTTCCGCACCTGCTCCGGGCGCGGGGCTCGGTCGTCGCCGTCGCCTCGGTCTCCGCGCTGCGCAACGGCGTCGGCAATGCCGCCTACGCCACGTCCAAGGCGGCCCTCCTCCAGCTCTGCCGCTCCCTGGCCGTCGACTACGCGCGGCACGGTCTGCGCGCCAACACCGTGTGCCCCAGCTGGGTGCGCACCGAGATGGCCGACCGGCGCATGGCGCGCTTCGCCGACGAGGCCGGCCTGGGAGAGGGCGAGCCGGGAGACGACGGCCTGGGGGAGGCCGGCCTCGAGGCGGCGTACGAGCAGGCGACCCGGCTCATTCCTGCGCGCCGTCCCGGGAAGCCGGAGGAGGTGGCCGAGGCGATCGCCTGGCTGCTCTCGCCCGCCGCGTCCTTCGTCAACGGCGCGGTGCTCACCGTCGACGGCGGCGTGACGGCCGTCGATCCCGGGACGGTCGCGTTCGACTTCAGCATCGAACAGCGCGGTGCCGGTGACGAAAGCGGAAACTGAACCGGAACCGGAACCGGAAGCGGCGGGGGAAGCGGCGGCTGAGCCTCAGCCGCGGGCGGCCTCCACCAGCTCCGCCGTCGTCACCACCTCGGCGAACCCGCCGCCCTGGATGTTCACCGCCGTGGCGCGAGCCAGCTCCGGCGCGGTCAACCGCAGCCCTGCCGGCCCCGCCAGGTCGAAGGTGTGGGTGGCGTCCAGCGCGAACAGCACCTCGTAGCCGAGGTTGCCGCCCATGCGGGCCGTGGTCTCGACGCACATGTTGGTCTGGATGCCGGCGACGACGAACTGCCGCACGCCCTGGGCCTCGAACCAGGCGCGCAGGTCCGGCGTCCCGTAGAAGGCCGAGTTCACCGACTTGGTGACGAACAGCTCCCCGCCGTCGCCCTTGCCCCTGCGGTCCTGCACGAAGTCCTTGAGGTCGTTGCCCGACTGGCCGAGGCGCAGGGGCGACCCGGGCTTGTCGGAGTCGTGGCGCACGAACACCACGGGCCGCCCGGTCGCCTGCCAGGCGTCGATCAGCGCGGCGATGTTGTCCTCCGCCTCCGGGTTGTCCCGCGGGCCCCAGTACCCGGCCTCGTCGAAGCCCTTCTGTACGTCGATGACGACCAGTGCGGCGTTGCCGTGAATCTCTCGCTTGTCCATGACCATGATCCTGCCGTCCGCCGCGGCGCCCCGGAAGTGGCAGCACTGCCGGTGATCGATGGCTTTCTGCCAGTCGTCTGGCAGACTCCCACCATGCCGCCGTACCGCGTAGCCCTGCTCGCCTTCCCCGGAATCCGCTCCTTCGACGTCTCGGTCATCACCGAGGTGTGGGGAACGGACCGTACCGACCGCGGCGTCCCGCCCTTCGAGCTCCGCCGCTGCGCCGCCGACCGCGCTCCCGTCCCCATGCCGGGCGGCCTCAGCCTCGCCCCCGACCGCGCGCTGTCCTGGATGGACCGCGCCGACCTCGTCGTCGTCCCCGGCCTGGTGGACCCGGGCGAGCCCGTCCCGCCCGCCGTCCTCGAGGCCCTGCGCCGCGTCCACCGGCGCGGTGTGCCCGTCGCGGCGCTGTGCGCGGGCGCGTTCGCCCTCGCCCAGGCCGGGCTCCTCGAGGGGCACCGGGCCGTCACGCACTGGGTCTACACCGACCTGCTGCGACGCCGGTTCCCCGGCGTCACCGTCGTGCCCGACGCCCTCTTCATCGAGGCCCCGGCGGACCCGGCCGACTCGCGCGGCGCCCTGTGGACGTCTGCCGGCACCGCCGCCGGGATCGACCTGTGCCTGCACCTCGTGCGCACCCACCAGGGCGCCGGGGCAGCCGCCACCATCGCCCGCTCGATGGTCACCGCGCCGTTCCGCACCGGCACCCAGGCGCAGTTCATCGAACGCCCCGTCCCCGAGCAGGACCGGGGCGCCGACGCCCTGGCGCGGGTGCGCGAGTACGCGCTGCGCCACCTCGACGAGCCGCTCGGCGTCGCGGACCTCGCCGCCCGCGCGGGGATGTCGCCGCGCTCCTTCGCCCGCCACTTCACGGCGACCACCGGCGTCACCCCCGCCCGCTGGCTCCTGGACCAGCGGCTGGCGGCGGCCCAGAAGCTCCTGGAACGGACGGACCTCGCCATGCCCGAGATCGCCCGCCGCGCGGGCTTCGGCAGCGAGGTGACCATGCGACAGCACTTCGCCGCCCGCCTCGCCACGAGCCCCCGCGCCTACCAGGCGGCCTTCTCGGCCGGGGCGTCGCGGCCTCAGCCTTCGTAGTTGGTCAGCACACAGCCCTCGACCAGGGCCTTCTCGAGGCGGTAGCCCTGCGGGGCGGTGAAGCCGGACTCGCAGTTCAGGGCCAGGAACCGCTGCTGGTACAGGCCGTGGCGGGCGGACTTGTCGTTGGTCTCGACGGCGATGTCCGCCCCGACGAGCACCTTGCTCCGGGTGGCCTTGATCCGGCCGTTCTCCGTGAGCTCCTTGAGCTGCGCCTCCTTGGCGCGCGCCTGGAAGGCGGCCATGTCCCGGACCTTGTCGAGCCAGGTCAGCCCGTGGGCCCGCCGCTCACCACCGGTCTCGCCGCACAGTCCCCGCTCGCTGACGCCCCACGCCTGGTGGTCGCCCTCGATGGCGGGCAGGTAGTCGATGGAGCGGACGGCCACGGTCGCGGGATCCGTGGAGAACTTCGTGCAGTCGACGCTGTGGTTGTCGTGCACCAGCTTCCTCAGCTCGGCGAGGCTCCCGGCGCTGGGCAGCCCCAGGCTCGCCCGGGAATCCTGCGCTGCCGGCGATGACGCGGAGGACGCGGAGGGGGCGGGGCTGGGGGCGGCGGGGGTCGTGGGGGCCGCCTCCTTGTCACCGTCCTCGCAGGCCGTCACCGAGGTGAGAGCGGCGAGGACGGCTGCCGTCGCGAATACCTGCTTGATACGCATGCGTTGCTTTCGTCGGTGGAAGCGCCCACTGGGCGCATGGCATGTGCATGTTAATGAACGGGCGGGCCCGCCGGGGATGGCCCATGATGGCGCCATGGTCCGCATCACTCTGGTACAGGGCGACATCACCCGGCAGCACGCCGACGCCATCGTCAACGCGGCGAACTCCTCGCTCCTCGGCGGCGGGGGAGTCGACGGCGCCATCCACCGCGCCGGCGGCCCCGAGATCCTCGACGCCTGCCGTGACCTCCGCGCCTCCCACTACGGCAAGGGCCTCCCCACGGGCCGGGCGGTGGCCACGACAGCGGGACGCCTGCAGGCCCGCTGGGTCATCCACACGGTGGGCCCGGTGTGGTCGGCGGAGGAGGACCGCTCGGAGCTGCTCGCTTCGTGCTACCGGGAGTCGCTCCGGGTTGCCGATGAGCTCGGCGCACGGACTGTCGCCTTTCCGGCGATCTCCACGGGCATCTACGGCTGGCCGATGGAGGACGGTGCGCGCATCGCGATCGAGACGGTCCGGCAGACGGAAACGTCGGTGGAGGAGGTCGGCTTCGTGCTCTTCGACGGGCGGGCGTACGAGGCGTTCGCCGCGCAGATGGAGTGACGGCCACGTGGGCGCCGGCCGGCAAGTCACCAAGGAGCTCGTGGTCCTGAGGGGCCGTATTCGCCATTGTGATCGATCGATCCTCGCCGTAATGGGCTTGGCGACATACCGCCCTTTGCGGCGGGTGAACTCGCCGCGAAGGTGGAGGGCGTGTGCCGGCGGGTCCGCCGCCGGTAACGGAAACGTGTGAGAGGACGTGCCACGCATGGCCCCGATTCCGGTCAAGCCCGGCAAGTACAAGATCCACGCTCACATCATCGGACCGACCTCGCTCCTGACGGCCACCGAGTACGCCGTCAAGCACGGTGCTCCTGTCATCACCGACCGCTTCAACCCCCTGCCGATCGAGCAGGAGTGGATCATCGACTTCGCCGAGCACGAAGTCCCGGGGTCGCCCTATGTGATCCACCTGGCCTACCACCCGGCCGCGGGTCTCGTGGTCGCCGAGGACAAGCTCTATGTGAACAGCGTTCCGCGCGCCGAGTGGCAGAAGTTCACGTTCGAGCGGGTCATCGGCGGAGTCAAGATCCTGTCCGACAACGGTCTCGCCCTGCGTGCCGGGCACCGTGGTGCGCAGATCACGCTCGTGAAGCCCCAGCCCGAGTTCCAGGAGACCTGGACCCTCGAGTACCTGGGCCCGATTCCGGACCTGGAGCAGTAGGAGCAAGGCGGCGAGGGCGACCGGCGGCCCTACGGCGGCCAGTCGCCTGACGTTTCCTCGATCGACACGCCTTGGAGCCGGAGTGTGCTTTCCGTAGTCGTGGCGCCCTGGCGGCGCGCTCCCGTCGTCGTACGCAACCCGGACGTGCCGCACGACGCGGCGAGCACGATGAAGGTCGCGGTGCTGGCCGCACTCCACCGCAGCGGGATCGACCTGGACAGACGCGTCCCCGTGGTGAACCGCTTCAGCTCCGTGACCGGTTCGGCCACCTACGCCAACTCGCGTGCGCACGACAGCGATCCGGCGCCGTGGGAACTCCTCGGCGCGACCGCGTCGCTGCGCTGGCTCGCCGGGCGGATGGTCACGCACTCCTCGAACCTGGCCACCAACCTCTGCCTCGCCGAAGTCGGTCACGACGCCGTGGCGCGGGTATGGCGCCGGGCCGGCGCGTCCGGCAGCGCGAGCCCGCGCGGCATCGAGGACTATCCCGCCCGCGCGGCGGGCGTCCACAGCCAGGTCACTGCCGGGGACCTGATCCGGCTGCTGGAGTCGCTGGAGCCGGAGTTGCTGGGACAACTGGAGGGCAACGTCCACCGCGTGGACGTGGCGGCGGGGCTGCCGCCGGGAACCCGGCTGGCGAGCAAGAACGGCTGGTTCCCCGGACTGCGGCACTGCGCCGCCGTGGTCCATCCGCCGGACGCGGAGGCCTACGCGATCGCCGTCTGCTACACCGGCCCCCTCGCGAACGGGCACGACGTCGACGATCCGGCCGCCCGCCTGCTGGCGCGGATCTCGGCGCGGGTCTGGGCAGGCCGTCACACCCTCGCGGGCTGACCGGCCCGCTGGCCGACCGTGGCCATCAGGGCCTCGATACCGGTGCGGTTGAGCAGGTTGATGCGGATGTACCCGGGACGGCCGTCGAGTTCGAAGTACTTCCCGTCCATCGCCAGGAACCAGCGGTGCGGCACCCGTGGCCGGGCGAACAGGAAGAAGCCGGTCTCCACCGGCATCCGCGCGCTGAGCGCGCCGCTGTCCACCAGCACCCTGTGACGGTCACGGATGTGCCGTACCAGCGCGCCGTTGCCCTTGCCGAGCATGAGATCGGCCGCACGGTGTGCGAAGAGGCGGTCGGAAACCGCCACATCACCATGCAGATTCATATGCAACTCGGCCATCTCCTCGCGCAGCCGCTCGGGGACGAGTAGATGCGCACAGCGGTAGCCGTGGATCGACAGGTATTTGGTGGGGCACACCATGCGGAGGGTGAGATCGCCGGGCAGGTGCGTGGCCGACTCCTCGCCGCGTTCCCCGTCCCAGCGCATGTACTGGAAGGTCCCGTCGACGAAGACCAGCGAGCCCGTCTCCTGCTGCCAGGCCCCGATCGTCCTCAGCACCGTGGACGGAACCCTTCTCCCCGCGTACCAGACCGGGTCGGTCAGGACGAGCACGGTCTGCTCGTCGGGTAGGCGCAGGTCGAATTCCGGCTGGTAGGCGTGGCCGCGGGCGACGGGGACGGGTTCGATGCCCATGCGCCTGAAGAGGTAGGCGAGCTTGTAGTACACCGGCGGGACGTAGTGGACCCGCCGCTGCCCCGTCAGCAGCAGCCAGGTGGCGAACGTGCCGAGGAGGCTGCTGGAGCCGCCGCCCGGAAGCACGTTGCGCGGCGTGCAGTCGGCTCCGTCGTACTGCCGGTGCATCGCGGCGATCTTCGCGCGCAGCCGGACGTCCTCGTCCAGGCCGGAGTAGCGGGTGATGTCCGCCAGGCGCCCGGGGGAGGTGTCGGCGAGCTCGCCGAGGAATTCCTCGACGAACGGGTGCCCGCCGTTGTAGTCGGAGACGAAGACACGGGCGCCGGGCTGCTGCCGCTCGGCCTCTATCAGCTCGTGCCAGTCGAGCATCCGGAACAGTGACGGCGTCACGGGCCCCCTCATTCGCGTGCGCTGATGGTTGTCTCGCCAGACCTCAGTGTCCGGGACCGCCGGTGCTCCGGCAACAGACCCGGGGGCAAGGAGACCGGTCAATGCCGTTGCCCGGCAGGTGACGTGCAGTGGCGCATGCCGCGGGCAGGACGCTGCCGCCCCTGCGTGCATATCCGCCGGGTTCGATGTACCGCGGTGTCGCCGGGAGTGGCCGGAATGGGGCCTTTGCCCTGCCGCCCGGCGTCCGGACCCGGTCGTCCCGTCGGCGCGGGTGCCGCGGACGGCGAACGGCACCGCGGCGGCCGTCGCTTCGTGGATGTACAGGTGGGTGTGCGTACGATGTCCGAACGTGTGGGGGTTGGTGGCTGACGGGACGCGTGGGGGCGAGGGTGTTGGCAGGTGAGCTGCTTCGGGTGTTACGGGTGGAGCGCGGCTGGTCGTTGTCCCAGCTGTCCCAGCGGGTGCACTACAGCAAGAGTTACCTCAGCCGGGTGGAGAACGGCCTGCGTGTGATGTCCCTCGACCTGGCCCGCCGGTGCGACGAGGCGATGGCCACGGACGGCCGGCTGGTCCGGCT
Source organism: Streptomyces sp. NPDC053048 (assembly GCF_044547045.1). Classification (NCBI taxonomy): domain Bacteria; kingdom Bacillati; phylum Actinomycetota; class Actinomycetes; order Kitasatosporales; family Streptomycetaceae; genus Streptomyces; species Streptomyces sp. NPDC053048. The sequence continues at coordinate 440,186 of NZ_JBITZS010000004.1, read as the reverse complement.
GGCGCGGGAGCTGCCGCCGGTGGAGTCCCCTCAGCCGACCGGGCGGCCCGAAGGCCGTACGCCCGCCCCGCGCGGTCCCGTTCCGGCCCAGCTGCCGGCCGTGGGCCAGATGTGGGGACGGGAGGGCGAACTGTCCTGCGCCGAAACGTTCCTGGCCCGGCAGCGCGGCCCCGCCGTGATCGCCGTGGACGGTATGGCGGGCGTGGGCAAGACGACGTTCGCCGTCTCGCTGGCCACGCGCCTTCGCGCTTCGCACGGCGACGGGGCGCTCTTCGCCGACCTGCGCGCACACGGGACCTCCCCCGGTGAGGCGCCGCCCCAGGACGTGGCCACCCATCTGCTGCACGCCCTGGACCTCGGCACGCGGGCCGACGCCATGTCCATGGGGCCGGACGAGCGGATCGCCCTGGTGCGCGGCACCCTGGCCGAGCGCCGGGTGGTCGTGGTGCTCGACGACGCGGCCCGCGCCGCCCAGGTCGCGCCCCTGCTGCCGGCAACCGGCGACAGCGTGGTGGTCGTCACCAGCAGACGGCACCTGACCGCCCTGAGCGTGCGGCACGGCGCCCTGCGCGTGCCGCTGGAGCCGCTGCCGCCGCAGGAAGCGGTGCTGCTGATGCGGCGGGCGCTCCGCTGGGGGGCGCCGGACCGGGCACCGGGCCCGGCGGCAGCCGTGGAACAGGCGGCGGCCGGGCGCGTGGACGCGACGCTGGCGGCCGTGGCCCGCCACTGCGGCTACCTCCCGCTGGCGCTGCGGATCGCGGCCGAGCACCTGGCGGAATGGGGGGAGGGCTTCGCCGCGGCGCTCGAGGGCGAGCCGGGGTACTCGGCGCCGCGCCTGGACCTGCTGGCGATCCCCGGCGAGGGCACCGGCGTGCGCTCGGTGTTCGACTGGTCCTACCGGGCGCTCCCGGCCGACCAGGCCCGCGCGTTCCGGCTGCTGGCCCTGCACCCTGGTGCCGTGGCGGGCCTGGACGCCGTGGCGGCACTGCTGGGCGAGACCACCGCGGTGACGGCCCGTCTGCTCGGTGAACTGCGCGTCGCCAGCCTGGTGATGGAGGTGCGGCCCGGCCGGTTCCGGATGCACGACCTGCTGCGCGAGTACGCGCGGGAGCGTGCCGAGGCCGAGGACGGACCCCGGGCGCTGGCTGAGTGCACCGAGCGGATGCTCGCCTGGTACCTGCACACCGTCGAGGCCGCGGCCGACCTGGTGCTGGGCTCCGGACGCCACCGGGTGCCGATCGTGGACGTCCCGCGGGGCTGTCGGCCCCGGACGTTCACCTCCCTGCGCCAGGCGCTGCGGTGGTACGACGACGAGCGGGCGAACCTGCTGGCCTGCTGCCGGCCGGCCCGCGCCGCGAACAGCCCGGTGGCCTGGCAACTCCCCTACGCGTTGTGGCCCTTCCTCTTCCTGCGCCATCACCACCTGGACCTGCTGGAAGCCGGGATGATCGCGGGCGAGGCCGCGGCGGCCGAAGCCGCTCCGCTGGCCGAGGCCTGCGCGGAGACCGCTCTGGCCAGCGCCCGCGCCGGGCTGAGGCAGCACGCCGTCGCCGACGGACACTACCGACGGGCCGCCGAGCGGTTCGCCGCCGCCGGGGATCCGGTGGGTGAGGGGACGGTCAAGCTGGCGTACGCGCTGTCCTGCATGCGCCAGCGGCGCAACGACGAGGCCGCCGGGCTGGTCGGACGCTCGCTGGACCTGTTCACCGCGCGGGGCGGCCAGTGGGGGACCGCGATGGCGCTGCTGTGTGTGGGCGAGGTGCACCTCGCCCAGGGCCGCCCGGGGCAGGCCCTCGCCCCGTTGCTCCAGGCTCAGCAACTGCACCGCGCACACGGCTCGGTGTGGCTGCAGGCATCGTCGCTGACCCTGACGGCGACCGCCCACCGCGAGCTGGGGGATCACCGGCAGGCCGTCCGGTGCTACGGGCGCGCCCTGGTCCTGCACGCGCATACCGGCATGCTCGCCGGCACCGCACAGGCGCTGCACCAGCTGGGGATCAGCCTCGGCACCCAGGGCAAGGAACGGGCGGCGCGGCGGGCCTGGCTGAGGGCGGCCGGGATCTACCGGTCGCTCGACGACCCGCGCGAACACGACGTACGGGCCTGCCTGGCCGGGTGACGGCGGCGGCGTTGCCCGGCCGTTGGCAACGACAGGCAACGCCCGGGACCGTTCCGGCGGGGTCGGCCCGCCCTACGGTGGTGGCGCTGGTGAACAGCACGCCTTCGTGTCTGCAAAGGGGATTCGTCACGTGCGCCCATCCGACTACGAGCCGTACTGCCAGGCGGATCCCGTCTTCTACGACGACCCGGGCCGGCTCGCCGACACGGAGACCCTCTACCCGCAGGCGCTCGAGCCGCTGCCCGACGGGTGGGACAGAAGCCGGGACAGCGTCTGGGTCTACCTCCACCCCGAGGGGATGACGCTGCCCGAGCAGGGCTGGAAGGTGCACGTGTCCAGCACCCCGGACGAGGCCCCCGACGTCATCGGCGCCGTCCTCGGCTTCTGCTACCGCGAAGGCGTCAGTGTCAAATTCCTGCGCAGCCGCACGGCCGTGCTGAACGCGAACTCCAAGTACGCCCCGCGCGGTTCCAGTGGCAAACTCGTGACGGTCTACCCGCGTGACGAAGCGGAACTCCAGCGGGTGCTGCACGGCCTGTCGCCCGTGCTGGCCGGGCGGCGCGGCCCGTACATTCTCAGCGATCTGCGCTGGCACGACGGTCCCCTGTATGTGCGGTACGGCGCGTTCCGCCAGATGTACTGCCTGGACGAGCAGGGGCGCACGGTGCCGGCCCTGCGCGACCCCGAGGGGCGGCTGGTGCCCGACCTGCGCCGCCCGGTCTTCTCCGTTCCTTCATGGACCGATGTGCCGGGATTCCTCGCCGAGCAGGTCACGGCCCGTTCCGTGCCCCGGCCCGAGGACTTCCCCTACCGGATCGAGCGCGCCCTGCACTTCTCCAACGGGGGCGGCGTCTACAAGGCCCGTGACAGCCGCGACGGCCGGACGGTCGTCCTGCGCGAGGCCCGCCCCATGGCCGGGCTGGACCAGGCCGGCACCGACGCCGTCGAGCGCCTGCACCGCGAACGCGACATGCTCCTGCGCCTGGACGGCCTGGACTTCGTCCCCCGCCTCCACGAGCACGTCACTCTCTGGGAACACGAGTACCTCGTCGAGGAGTTCATCGAGGGCGAGAAGCTGGAACGCCACCTGTTCGCCGGCCGTCACCCGCTGCTGGGCGGGGAGCCGGACGCCGCCGCGCTCGCCGAGTACGCGGCACAGGCACTGGACTTCACCGACCAGCTGGACCGGATGATCAACACCCTGCACGAGCAGGGCGTGGCCTTCGGCGACCTGCACCCCGGCAACGTCATCGTCCGACCGGACGGCCGCCTCGCCCTGGTCGACTTCGAACTGTCCTTCGACCTCGCCACCGGCACCCCGCCGGCGATGGGCGCACCCGGCTTCGTCTCACCCGCCGCCCGTACCGGAACGTCCGTCGACCGGTACGCGCTGGCCTGCATGCGCCTCTTCCTCTTCATCCCGCTCTCGTTCCTCGTCGAGCTGGACTCCGCCAAGGCCGAGCACCTGGCGCAGGCGGCGCAGGAACTGTTCCGCCTGCCGGACGGCTTCGCCTCCGACACGGTGCGGGCACTGCACGAAGCGAGCGGCGGCCGGATACCCGTCGGCCGTACGGCGGGCACCGGCAGGAAGGGACGCGCGCTGTTCGTACCCGACGGCGCGTCCCCGGACGACTGGCACCGGGTAATGGACGAACTGGCCGAAGGCATCCTCGCCACCGCCACCCCGGAACGCGAGGACCGCCTCTACCCCGGCGACCCCGAGCAGTTCGCCGCCCAGGGTGGCGTCAACCTGCTGCACGGAGCGTCCGGTGTGCTCTACGCGCTGGCCGAGACCGGCTATCCGGTGCCGGACGAGCACGTCGAGTGGCTGCTGTGGGCCTGCGGCACGGCATCGCACGTGCGGCCCGGACTCTACGACGGCCTGCACGGCGTCGCCTTCACCCTCGACCGGCTCGGGCTGCCCGACCTGGCAGGCGAGGTCCTGGAGCGCGCCCGGAAGGTGACCGGGCAGCGTCGCGAACTGGGCGTCCTGGGGCACGACCTGGCCGGCGGACTGGCCGGCATCGGGCTCGGCCTGCTCCACTTCGCGGACCGGCACGGCGACGGCGCGCTGGCCGACGAGGCCGTGGCCGCCGGGCGGGCGCTCGCACGGGAAGCGGCGACGTACGACGGCACGCGACCCGGACCGCGGCGGTCCGGGCTGCTGCACGGCGGGAGCGGCCGGGCCCTCTTCCTCACCAGGCTCCACGAGCACACGGGCGAGGACCACTGGCTGGACCTGGCGTCCGCCGCACTGTCGCGCGATCTGCGGGGCGGCCGGGTGGACGGCAAGGGCATGCTGCTCGTCGAGGACGGCCGGGCCACCACCTACCTCGGCAACGGCTCGGCCGGTGCCGCCGTCGCCGCCCGCGCGCTGCTCCGGCACCGGCCGGACGACCCCCGCCTCACCGAGGCGCTGCCGCTGCTGGACCGGGCCTGCGCGGCCCAGTTCCTCCTCATGCCCGGCCTGTTCCACGGCAGGGCGGGCCTCGTCTGGGCGCTGGCGCAGGCCGCGACGGCGGAGACCCCCGGCAGCGGCGGCACGTGGGCCGGTGAACAGCTCGATGGGCAGCTGACGCGGCTGGCCTGGCACCTGGTGCGCCACCAGGACCGGGTGGCCTTCCCCGGCCACCAGCTCTACCGGCTCTCGACGGACCTCGCCACCGGCTCGGCCGGCATCCTGCTCGCGCTGCACGCGGCGCTGACCCGGAAGGGCACGCCCCTTCCCCTCCTGGACCACCGCGGCGCAGTGCCCACCGCGGTGAGCAAGAAACAGCGGTGACACCACCGCTGACCGATACCGTCCCGCTTCCACGGAAAGAGGTGCGTCATGGCCTTCGTTCTCGACCTTCAGGGCCTGCAGGAGGAGTCCGAGTCCCTCCACGAGTCGCTCTGGTGCAGCCACTGGACCACGCGCACGTGTATGTGACGACCGGCCGGTGAGGGTGCGGGAGCCGTCCCGGACAGGGACGGCTCCCGCACCCCTTCGGCGTTCCCGGTGCTCAGCCGGAGACGAACGCGTCGGGCGCCCGGTAGACGTCGATCGAGTGGGACGTGTCGTCGTAGACCAGGCCGTAGTGGTCATTGACCATGGCGGGGGAGACGAGACCGAGGTCCGTGCGGAGGTCCCTGCCCGTGCGGGCGTCGAGCGTCATGGCCTGGTCGGCCTGTGCGTAGACCGCACCGTGCCATGCCGAGGTGATCCGGGGGGCGACACGGTTCGCCGATTCGTCGGGCAGGCGCCACAGGACCCGTGCGGTGCGTACGTCCACGGCCCAGACGGCCGGGTGGGCCGATTCGTCGGTCCCGGCGCAGATCGTCGTGGTCCAGCCGTCGTAGTGGCACTTCTCCAGCTGCGTGTCGCCCGAGTCCAGACGCGTCGCGCCGGTCGTGGGGTCGATCAGCAGGGGTTCGTCCGCGGCGGTTCCGTCGATCCAGGTCAGGCCGGGGCCCGGGTCCGCGGCCTCGGACTCGCCGAATGGAAGGTCGCGCTTCCACAACTGGATGTTGTCGGCGACGGACTTGCCGGCGAAGCTGTCGTCGCTGCGGATACCGACCGCGACCGACTGTTCCAGGTCCACTCCCTTGAAGTCGGCCTCGGTCCAGATGATCCGGCCCGTCCGGGTGTCGAGCAGGACGGACGAGGGCGGCGTCTCCTCGTAGCCCTGCTCGTAGGAGGCGACGAGCACATGCCGGGGGTCGGCGCCGACCACATGGGGGGCGGCCGCGGGGTTCGCGAATTCGCCGCCGATCTCGCGCGTCCACAGGGTCCTGCCGGTGCCGGCGTCCAGGGCGACGACGGTGACGCCGTGCCGGTCGGCATACGTCCCCGTGCCCTCTTCCGTGACGGCGAAGGCCCCGATCACCGCGTTGCCGGCGAGACGCGGCGGCGCCTGCGCGACGGTGCCACCGGCCGGGGCGGCCGTGTGCCAGGCGACCTCACCGGAGTCCAGCCGGAAGGCCGTCACCCCGACGTCCTTCCGGTCGTAGGCGAAGGCGAGATGCGCACCCAGCGCCACCACGTCGGCGGGACCGATATCACCGAGAGGGGAGGGCCACGCCCCCTGGAAGCTGGTCGTGGGCGAATCCGGGAAGGACTCGGGCGGCACGTTCGCCCCGGTTGCCCGGCCGCCCTCGGACGAGGCCCCACCGCCGCACGCGGCCACGGCACACAGGACACCGACGACGGCCGAGGCCATGCGAAGCCGGCGCCGTACGGCACGGCGCCGGTCCGCGGAATCCATGGAGTTCATGGGCACCAGAGGGTGGCAGAAGAGGGGACCACGGGGCCGGTGGCGTTCACCCGTCAGGGGGAACGCCACCGTGGCTCACCGGTCGGTGGACCAGGGGGTGGCACCCTCTCGAACATGACCGACAACACCAAGAACGCCCAGCTCGCGCCCGTCCAGGAGTTCCAGCGCATGGACGCGGACGGTGACGGATCCGTCGACCTGACCGACTTCCTCCGGGCACCGCACCGGCTCATGACCGAGCTCGGCGTCCCGGAGGAGTCGGACAAGGGACGGGCTCTCATCGAGGCCAACAAGACCCAGTGGACCTTCCTGCTGTCCCTCGGCGACGCCGACGGCGACCAGGTCCTCACGGCCGACGAGTACGTGGCAGCCCGTACGTCCCCCGGCTTCCGTTCGAAGGACCGCCCCGGCAAGGGAGACGTGTGCCGGACCCTGTTCGATCTTCTCGACCGGGACGACGACGGCTCTCTCGACCGGGGCGAATTCCTGCGGGCCGCCGACTACCTGACCATGTCGGTCACCGAGGCCGGGACGTACTTCGACGAACTCGACACCGACAGCAACGGCCGCATCAGCCCGAAGGAGTTCCTGAAGGCGGTCAAGCGCTTCTACACCAGCTGACCCCTCGGGCGGAGCCGGATCCGGGACGGGCCGGTCAGGCCGAGCGGCGTCGGCGGCGGAGGTGGAGGAGCGCGGCAGCCGACGCCGCCAGGACGGCCGCGCCGGAGGCGGCGGAGGCCGCGGGGAGCCAGGGGCGGGAGCCGGCGGTCGCCGGTTCGTCCGCCGGGAGGGCCGGGGCCGCGTAGCCGCCGGCAAGACCCTTGCGGTCGTAGGCCGAGCCGGGGAGCTTGTCCCCGTAGCGCTTGGTCACGAGCTGCTGGTACGCGGCCAGGGTGACGCGCGGCTTGCCCTGGAGAGCGGTGCCCGCCTCCTTGTTGAGCGGCTCGACGGAGCCGTCGGCGGTGAGCCGGTACCAGGCGTGGATCTGGGGTTCCATGAAGGTCCGCGCCTGGCCGGTGCCGCGTTCGGCGGCGCTGATGTCCGCGTCGCCGTCGCGGATCCCGGCCAGCTGCCAGTCCGTCCGGCCGCCCTGCCCGGGGGCGAGCAGGACGGCGGCCTGGTGGCCGTTGGCCGCCGAGACCCGGGAGGCGAGGTAGGACAGCCGCAGTGCCGACCCGGCGGTCGGCTTGGTTCTGCCGGTGACGAACTCGGGCGCGAGCTCGTAGAGCGGGACCGGCTTCTTGAGGTCGAAGCCGGGTGCGCTCGCGGGGGGCTTCACGAGGCCGCGCGGCGCCCCGGCCGTGCCGCCGTCCGCGGCGCCGGCCGGGGTGCGCTGTTCGGCGGCCGTCAGGAAGCGGGAGACGGTGTCGTGGACCTTGCCGGAGCGCAGTACCTGCTGAGCGGCGGCGTAGTCGGTCGGGGCGGGGGCGGTGGGTCCGTCGGCGGCCTGTGCGGGAACGGCCGCGCACAGGACGGCGGCGGCAGCGGCGGCGAGCAGGGTCGCGGCTCGTCGGGGCGTACGGTGCATGGTGGGTCGTCTCCTCAGGCGTGGATGCCGATGCGGGTGTGGGTCCACCGGAAGGAGTTGTTTCCGGAGTAGTTGGAGTAGTTCCACCAGGTGTAGGTCTGCGTGCTGGGCCAGGGGTCGCCGACCGCGATCATGTTGCTGGTGCTGTCGTAGCCGTAGACGACGTTCATGTGGCCGCCGCCGGAGGTCCAGCCGATGCGGACGGCGAAGGGGCGTCCGTTGGCTATCTCGCTCTGGGTCTCCCAGAAGGAGGCGCTGCGGTAGAGGTCGGTGCCGCTGTTGCGGAAGCCCATGTTCCGGAGGCCGTTGGCCATGTCGCCGAGCGTGGCGGGCCGGTTGTTGCAGTCCAGCCCGCTGTTGCCCTGGGCGGCCAGGCGGCAGAAGTCGTACTGGTTGTAGCCGGTGTAGCCCCAGTAGTTGGCGATGGTGAGGCCGGAGGCGTCCCAGCACCACTGGTCCCGGACCTGCTTCTGCATGCCGATGTTCAGGGCGGTCCACCCGGTGGGGCGGGTGGAGGAGCAGGCCGGCAGCCCGCCGGTGTCCTCGCGGATGAACGCGTCGGCGATGTAGTAGGCGCCGGACCAGATCCAGCGGGAATTGTTCTCGACGACGTCACCGGTGGTGCGGCAGACCATCTGGATGCGATCGCCGACCGGGGAACTGCCGGTGACGTTGGAGGACAGGGACGGCAGGGAGCGCTGGTTGACGGTGCTGAAGTTGCCCTGTCCGCCGACGACGGTGCCGGTGACGGCGGCCTGGGCCTGCGGCGCGACGGCCAGCAGCAGCCCGGCCGACAGGACGGCGGCCATCACGGAGCGTTGGCTTCCGTTTGTGTGTCATCGCATAGCGTGGCGGAAGTATCACCCTTGATCATCTCGCTCGAGAATTCCGAGCAGCAGCGGACGAAAGCCCGCACGACCGGATTGCTGTCGTCAGCGGGAGCCCAGGCGACGCCCACCCGGCTGGGGCTGACGCCGTTGACAGGCCGGTAGGTGATGCCGGGGCGGGCATAGAAACGGGCGGAGGATTCGGGGGCCAGGGCGACGCCGTAGCCGTTGGCGATCGCGCTGAGCCAGTCGTCGGGATGTTCGGTGACGGCACCGATACGGACCGGACGGCCGTCGCGTTCGTCGGCGGCCAGCCAGTGGTCCCGCCACCGGCCGGTCTCCGGTGGGGCGGCCACGAACGGCTCGTCCCACAGGTCCGCGAAGTCGATCCGGTCACGTGCGGCGAACGGGTGTGCCGAGGGCAGCGCGATCCAGCGGGGTTCGCTGAACAGCACCTCCACCCGCAGGGCGTCCTGGCCCGGGAAGGGCAGACGCAGCAGAGCGGCGTCCACGTCACCGGTGGACAGTCCGGCGGTCGGATTCGACCAGGCGGCCTGCCGCATGTCCACCTTCCAGCCCGGTCGACGGCGGGTGAACTCCGCGATGATGCGCGGCGTGGCCTCGTTGGCGGCACTGGCCAGGAACCCGACCCGCAGCACTCGTGCCGCCCGGTCGGCCGCGCTCTTCGTCGCCCGCAGCACGTGGTCCCAGTCGGCCAGCAGAGCGGGCACACGCTCCGCCAGAGCCCGGCCGGCTTCGGTGAGGGCCATGCCGGCCCGCGACCGGGTGAACAACACCACGCCCAGCCGGCTCTCCAGCTGCTTGATCTGCTTGGTCAGGGTCGGCTGCGCGACGAAGAGCCGCTGCGCGGCGTACGTCAGGTTGCCTTCTTCGGCCACCGCGACGAAGTAGCGCAGCAACCGGGTGTCGATGTCCATGCCGCCAGGCTATGGAAGGAGCCATTGGACGCCAGAGCGGGGCCTCGCGAGAGTCGACGCCGTCAACACCCGTCATCCAGGGGAGCGTTTCCCATGTTCACGGCCTATGTCGTCGTCACCGTCCTGGCCGCCGCGGCCAGCGCCTACTCGGCCTCCAACCACTACGTCCGCCCCGCATGGATGCTCGACAACATGACCGGCTACGGCGTGCCGCACACGTGGCTGCCCGCGCTGGGTGCCGCCAAGGCGGCCGGCGTGCTGGGACTGCTCGTGGGCATCGCCGTACCCGCGATCGCGGTCGCGGCGTCGGCGGGCCTCATCCTGTACTACGCCGGCGCCGTCGCCGTGATACTGCGCGCTCGCCGCTACGCCCATCTGCCGGCCCCTATGCCGTTCCTTCTGCTGGTCGTCGGCTCCCTGGCTCTGCGACTGGCCTCGCGCTGAGCGGGAAGAAGCGTTCGTGTCGTGTGCGGCAGACGAGCCGGCCGCGATGGAAGACCAGGCGGTCCGCTGCGGCGTTCGCCATGGCCGCTTCGATGGTGTCCGCCCGCACGGCCAACAGCTCCGCCGGGGCGCCCGGTTCAACGGGGGTGGTCGGTAGGCCCATGGCCGTTCGGGCCGCGTGGCTGACGGCGTCGTAGGCGGAGTGCGGGGTCAGGTGGCCCGCCAGTACCAGCAGTGAGGCGGTTTCCATGGGGTCGAAACGGCCGAGGGGGTTGAACGGGTCCCTCGCGTTGTCTCCGCCGCCCGCCACGGTGACACCGGCGGCGCGCAGCTGGGCGAGTGCGGTCAGGCCTCTCGGTACGGGGAGCGGGTGGTTCCGTGCCTGCAGGTAGAGGTTGGTCTGCGGGCACGCCACGACGGAGATCCCGGCCTGGGCCACCCGGGCGGCCGTCCGTGCGACGACGTCCGGCGGCTGCGTGCCCAGGCTCACACAGTGACTGGCGGTGACCGCGTGCGGGAAGCCTGTCCTCAGCACCCACTCGGCGAGTTCGCCGAGGGTGTTCGAGCGCGGGTCGAGCGTCTCGTCGACGTGCAGGTCCACCGGGCTTTCGCGAGCGGCCGCCGTGTTCATCAGGATGTCCAGGCACGCCGACGGGTCCTCGTCGCGGTAGGGGGCACCGCCCACCACGTCGGCGCCCGCCGCGAGCGCGTCCACCAGGAGGGAGCGGTTGTCCGCGCCGGCGGGGCCGCGGAGCGGGAAGTCCGGGAAGGCCACGATCTGCAGGTCCAGCCGGTCCCCGATCAGTTCGCGGACGTCCGTCAGCGCCTCGACCAGCACCAGCCCGGTCGTCACCCCGACGTCGACGTGCGTACGGATCGCGGTCGCGCCGCCGGCCACAAGCTCCAGCGCGGCACGCAGCGCCCGGTCGCGCACATCGGCCCGGGAGATCGTCTTCCGGGTCGCGTACCACGCCGCGACAGCCGTATCCAGGCCACCCCGGCCGTCGTCCCCGCCGGGCCCGCCGAGACTGCCGGGCCCGCCGAGCAGGACCTTGTCGAGGTGACAGTGGGGCTCGGCGGGCGCGGGGAGGAGCAAGTGGCCCGTCAGGTCGATCAGGTCGAACAGGTCCATCCGTTCGCGGTCGGTGGGCGGTAGGGCGCCCGGTGGCGTGACCGTTCGGATGTGCCCCGAATCCAGGAGCACATCCGTCACTGGGCCGCCGGGAAGGCCGGCGTTCGTCAGGAGCAGTGGGGGCTCCGGCTCGCGGTTCACCGCTCGTGGCCGCCGGGTGCGGGGTGCCGTGGGACACCGCTGAAGAGATCACCGGCGTCGAGTTCTCCCATGTCGGGCACGACCACCTGCCCGTCGAGATCCTCGTGGAGGCTGAACCCGACGAGGCCGATGCCCGCTCCGCGCAGTCTGGCCGTGGCCACGCCCGCACTGCAGACGACCGCGGCCACTTCACGACCCCCGTCACACATGCGCGCCACCGAATTCCTCGCCGCCAGCAAGGTGTCACCGGTGGCCGAGACGCAGTCGATGTAGACCGTCGCCCGGTACTCCTCCCGCGGCACCGTGGTCATGTACTCGTTGGCCGGCGAGAGGCGATTGCCGCCCGGCTCCGGCCTGCGCCGCATGCCGAGCATGCAGAAATCCGCCCACGGGAAAGCCCTCGCGAAACCGGGATACAACAGCGCGCCACCCCTCAGGACGACCACGCACAGCACGTCCTGGAGCGAGACGAGTTCATTCCGCACGATGTCTGCCGTCCGCGGGCCCAGTACGTCGCCCAGCTCGATGATTCCCCGGCGCACCTCGCCGGGATCGGTGGCGTGCCGCAGCCGGGCGAATTGCTTCCCGTCATCGGTGATTTCCGTGATGTCCGCCGGGAGGGTCACGGCGTCCCACGGTTTCCGAGGACGAGGTCGCGGCACATTTCCGTCACGTCGGCCGCCGGGTCGGCCAGTATCCCGGCCAGGGGATGCCCCGGATCCACTGTGGCGCGGTTCCGGGTCACCAGGTCCTGGGTCGCGATCAGCGTGACGGCGAGGCGGACGTCGTCGGCGGCGAGCAGGTCGTTCACCAAGGAGGCGGAGTCGTTCTTGGCGAGTGCGGCCGCGTGGGTTTCCGGGGCCAGGTCCATGACGAGGTCGGACAGGGCCCATATCCCCTCGTCGACGAGCAGGTGCGTGATGGGGTCCTCGAAGAAGTACGCCACTGCCTCGGCGAAACTCTGGCCGCTCAGCAGGAGTTTCCGGTCGGGAGCAGTGCCGCAGAAGATCCAGAACGTGCCGTCGGAGTCGAGGGTGACGGCCAGCCCGGCACTGGCCGTGTACTCGCCGCGAATCGCGTCGTTCACGGCTGTGGCCAGCGACAGATTGCCCGGCCTCGTCTCGAACGGGCCGTAGTACTCACGGAGGGTCTTGGTGGCCCCCTGGTGGTCCTCGGTCAGCCGGAGGGCCTTTCCGCTCCGCCGGAAGACATTGAACGTGATGGGGACGGACTTGCCACCGGGCAGCAGAAGGAGCCGGTTCCAGTCGTCGACCTCCTGGACGTCCGCCCCCATCTCCTCGGCGATCAGCCGGTCCACGGTGCCCAGGTCCGGCTGAATGCCGCGCAATCCCGTGGCGAAGCCGGGGCCGGTCTCCGACCAGCAGCGCAGCACATTGCCGTAGTGCTCGATCCGTACGGGCCGCGGTGCGTTGAGGTGATAGCGGTCGATGCTCAGCCGCAGCAGCAATTCGGGGTTTCCGGGATTGCGCGATCTGGCTTCGTCGATCCGGGCCATGACGCGCGCCGTGCGCCTGGGGGTCACGGCCCAGTGGCCGGCTGTGACGATCTCGATCCTGGGTACGTCGACCGTCTCCAGCAGCCTCAATATGCTGGAGAACTTCAGGAACGGCTCCCCGCCGCCCGTAATGTTGAGCTTCTGCGAGGACGACTCCGAGATGAATCGGATCGCGTCCTCCAGCTCGCCCTTCGAGAGCGCGACCTTGTCGGACTTCCGCTCGAGGTCCGACGAGTACATGCAGTGCTCGCACGCCACCGGGCACAGCTCGATCAGGTGGATGAAGAAACTCGATCCGCGGGACGGAAGTTCCTCGAGCCGGTGCCGGAACGCACCGACCAGCCTCTCGCGCGCGGTCGACGGGTCGGTGAAGGCGTCCACGAGCTGCGGGGGGTGCAATCTTCCTCCCCAGGACCGGGTCGGGTCGGTTCGGTCCCGTCAGCTTCCGTCCCGGCCGGTACGTCGTCAAGCGGCGGGTGCGGACGGGACCGGGTTGGCCCGAACCGGCCGGTCCCGCCACGAGCCCGTAGCGAGTAGCCCGTGCCCCGTTAACCCGTACCGCTACGCGAGATGGCTGATGTCACCGAGCCTGACGACCTGGCGGTTGTGAAAGAAGTCGTCCTCGCGCAGCGTGGTGATGCTGCCCGACGGCGCCCGGAAATTGGCGTAGCCGAGCGACTCGATCGGCATCCTGATCCAGGACGCCACGACGAACGTCAGGGCGAAACCGTGGGTGAAGACGACCTGATGCTCGTACGGGCGCCGCAGGATGTCGTCCATGGCCGCGTAGACGCGTCGCGCGAACACCGCTTTGGTCTCGGCTCCCGGAACGCCCTCGTCGTGCCCCATCCGGTCCCCGACGGCCGGCGGCGGAAGGAATCGCTCGTCCAGCCACTGCTGCGGCCTGCCCTCCGCCTCACCGTAGGACTTCTCCCGCAGCCTCCTGTCCAGGACCGGCTTCACGCCGAACAGTTCGGCCGCCTCCTCCGCCGTCCGCCGGGCCCGCCGCAGATCCGAGGAGATCAGCTCGACGTCGGCGCCGTCGGGGATCTCGGCCCGCAGGGCCTTGGCGATGGATGCCGCCGCGCGAAGGCCGACGGGCGTCAGGGACGAGTCGTGCCAGCCGCCGACCAGGTCCTCGACGTGGTGCGTCGCCTCCGGGTGGGCGACGACGTAAACACTGCGCACCGGTGCGTGCCTTTCCTGTGGGGGAGGGTCCTGGCGGAGGCCGGACCGCGACTAGGGAAGAGACAACTCCAGAACCATCAGACCCCACAGTAGGCGCGCGTGGTCCCGGCCCTCCATGTGTTCCGTCATCACCTTCCGCACGGCGGCGGCGCTCAGGAAGCCGGAGTCACAGAGCCGGGGTCTGGTCAGGACACCGACGGTGAAGTCCCACAGCTTGGTGCCCTGCTTCATGAAGGCATCGACCGGAAACGTGAACGGCTGCTTCGGCCGGTCGCGGACCGCCGGCGGAACCAGCCGCGCTCCCGCGTCCCAGAGGACCCGCTTGCGGAGGGATCCGTCGACCTTCAGGGCGTCGGGGGTGCGCCGGGCGAATCCGGTGACGGCCGGCTGGCAGTACGGAACCCGGCATTCGACCGCGTGCGCCATGGAGAGGTGATCGAGTTTGCGCAGGTTGAGGCTCGGCAGCTTGTGCAGCCGGTCGAAGGTCAGGATCCGCTCCAGCCGGGAGGGAGCCGGACGGCTGAGCAGCTCCAGAGAACGCCGCCGGCCGCTCACGCCGGAATCGAGCAGATCACGGTACTCGGGGGTGTAGAGCTGCCGGTATTCCGTCTCCGGGATCAGTGACAGCCGGTCGAGGTAGCGGGACGGCCAGGTGTCGTCGGGTGCCGCGAGGGCGGTGCTGTACCGGCGGTAGCCGCCGAACTGCTCGTCCGCCCCGTCACCCACGAAACAGACCCGGAATCCGCTGCTCGAGATCTCCCGGAACAGGACGTACGCGCTCAGGGCGTGCGGCGTCGCGTTCGGCGTGCCCAGCGCCGTGACCATGGCCGGGATCAGCTCGGGCAGCTCGGCCTCGCGGATCTCCACCACCTCGAGCGGGATTCCGGCGCGCGCCGCCGCCTCGCGAGCGAAGAACCGTTCGTCGGACGGGTGGTCGCCCTCGTGGCTCACATGGAAGCCGGTGACGTCGGCGCGGCGTCGGCGCAGCAGCGTCGCGAGGACGCTCGAGTCGAGGCCGCCCGAGACCTGGACGGCGACCGGCGCGGACTGCAGGGACATGTGCGCCACTTCCCGGGTGAGGAGCGCGCCCAACCGGTCCGGCGTGCAGTCGCCGTCCGCCGGTATCCACTCGGCGGCCGTCCCGCTCGCCGGCGCGTCGACGTCCCGCAGGGTCCGGTGGACCGTGCCCCCGCCGTCGCAGACCACGTGTTCACCCGGGCGCAGGGACGACACCCCGGCGTACCAGGACGAGCCGCCGGGCAGGCACTGCCAGTTGAAGTAGTCGTCGATGGCGAACGCGTCCACGTCGAGGGGCCGTCGCAGCAGTGCGGTCAGGCCGGGGAGCTCGGAGGAGAACGCGATGCCGCCCTCGGTGGTGGCGTAGTACACGCTCTTGACGGCCAGGGGATCGCACCACAGCTTCAGCCTGCGCCCGCAGCGTAGATCGACCAGCGCGATGGCGTACATGCCCTCGAGCCGTTCCACGAACCGGTCGCCGTGCAGTTCGTAGTAGGGCACGAGGACCGAGCCGTCGGAATCGCCGTCGACGTGCACGCCGTGCCCGGCGAGTTCTTCCCTGATGGCGCGGAAGTTGTAGATCTCGCCGTTGAACACCGCGTGCACCGAACCGTCGGCGTTGGTGAACGGCTGGGATCCATGGGCCGGGTCCTGGATGGAGAGGCGGTTGCAGCCCAGGCCCCAGTTCTCTCCCCTGACGTGGTGCTGGTGATCCGGGCCGCCCGCCAGTTGAGCGTCCCGGGCGGCGTCCAGAGCGGTCGCATCGGGATCAGGACCGAAGTAGCCGTAGATCCGGCACAAGAGCGTCTCCTGCAAGCCGTGAATTCCTGGTGGCGGCCAGTGGCCGCTCAGGCGGACTTGTTGTTCTCGCCAGTGGGTGCCGTCCGGTCGGCGGCCCACTGCCGCAGCGGCAGTCGGTGCTCGGCCGCGGCGCGCTTTTCCATGGCGGCCAGCAGGTCGCGCAGCGAGGGGACGTCGTCCTCCGCCTCGCGTGCGCGGAAGCAGTACTCGTTCGAGATCTCGGCGTTCCAGATCATCGTCCGGTGGAGTTCGCTCTTCAGCAGGTCGAGAAACTCCTGCCGGCCGACGAACGCCTCGGCCCCGTCGCGCACCCGGCGGATTTCGGCGAAGGCCTGGTCGATGATGTCCAGCCATTCCAGGACGGCATGGGGCGCGTCGTCCGCACTCGCCACGCCGAAGGCGTTGAGACGGCGGAAACGTGTGGTCAGCCCGGACAGTGATTCCGGAAGCCGGGACAGAAATCGTCCCAGGTACTTCGGATTGCGGTTGGTGTTCCCGTACGCGTGCGTCAGGCCGCGGAAGGTGTCGACGCCGAGCTTTCGGGCCGTGATCAGCGCGGACTCGTAGTCCCCCTGTGCCCACATTCCGGCCAGGTCGCGGAAGTCCGGATAGCTGCCGACGGCGGTGCGGAACGCGGTGTAAGCGATCTCCCCGGGGCGCAGTCCGGCTCTGATCCTCTCGAAACCGGCGGCGTTCGTCAGCGCCACGCCGTATGTGAGGCGGGACAGGAGCCGGAAGTCCACGGCCGACGCGGCGAAGCCGGACGACTTGCGGGCACGGCCCCTCATGTGGGCGTACAGCCGCGCGTGGGAGGCGAGCATGTCGGCGATCTCCTGGACCGTCCAGTACTCGACGTCCACTCCGAGCAGGCTGTCGGGCAGGTAGTCGAAGCTGGCCTTCACCCGGTCACCGCTCGTGTAGTACCTCATGTGGCCTTCCCGGGGGAAGGTGTCGCGGTGGAATCTTCCGTCCTTGGACTGCGCGATGACGGAGAAATCGAAGTCCGACGAGGGGGTGCCCGAGCCGTCCACGAGCGAGCCGGACAGCATCAGAATGTCGCTGTCGACGAGATGGATCTTCGAGAGGACGGCCTCCTCGTCGAAGTCGTCCATGCCGTCGACTGCAGCGATGTGTCTGCGGAAGGAAAGCACGACCGGTTCGGCCCCTCTCTGCCTTTGATCTCCTGCGCTGCCTTTTGATCTCCTGCAGCCGCCTTTTTGATCTCCTGCGACGCGTGGCCGGGCGTAGTGAATGGCTCAACGTAGTGGATGTCGCACGGCGCCTCAAGGGCCCGATTCGGTCGGCCGTCGGCACGGGTGGACAGAACCGGTGGGCGTGCTTGCAGCAGTGCAGACACCTGTGATAAAACGCTCGGAGTCGGGCTGTTGACGCTACATCAGCTATTCGTGCATTCCGGGTCGATGATTTCCGAAATCCCTGGGATGCGTCCGCGTCGCTTCGATCGGCATTTCATGAGGTCTCCGAGTTGCACCACGCGTGGGCTCGAAAGGTTAACGACGGGAGAAGCCTGTCTGTACGACGGACCAATGGCAGGCGCGTTATCGGAGTCGGTGTTCGCGTAGAGAGGATCAACCCCGCATGAAACCCATACGTGTTGCACTCGCCGGCGCCGGTAACTGCGCATGGAGCTTCAGCCAGTTCGTCGCCCTCGCCCAGGAGAATCCGGACACCCGCCTTCCCGGCCTCATGTGCCATACGGTGGGCGGCTACCGGCTCTCGGACGTGCGTGTCGTCGCGGCCTTCGACGTGGACGCGGCGAAGGTCGGGCTGCCCCTCACCGAGGCGTTCACCGCTCCCGCCATCTCGGCGACCGACTTCACCCAGCTCGGCGCCGACCGGACCGCCCCCGTGCTGCCGGCACCGGTTCTCGACGGCCTCACGGGGCCGCTCGGCGCCGTCGTGGAACCGGCCGCCGCCGCCCGCGATGCCACCCAGGAGGACGTCGCCAAGGCCCTCGTCGAATTCGACGTCGACGTCCTGGTGATCACCCTGCCCACGGGTGCCTCGCAGGCCATCCGCATGTTCGCCAACGCGGCCCTCGCCGCCGGAGTGGCCGTCGTCAACGCCACCCCCGAGGAACTGGCCCGGGACGCGGACATGCGCCGCAGGTTCGCGGACGCGGGCGTCGTCATCCTCGGCGACGACCTGCGCAGCCATGTCGGGGCAACGTCCTTGCACACCATGCTCATCGAACTGCTGCTCAGCCGCGGGCTGGTGCTCTCGAGCACCTACCAGCTCAACGTCGGCGGCAACACCGACTTCCTGAACCTGGCCGACGCCGGCCGTTCCGCCTCCAAATTCGCCTCCAAGGCCAACGCGCTGCGCGCCGCGGGCATGACCGACGTCGACGGCGTGGCAGGCCCCACCGGCTTCATCGGGCACCTCGCCGACACCAAGGTGTGCTTCGCCAACATCAAGGCGACGTCCGTGCTCGGCTCCGAGGTGGAGATCGATGTGAAGCTCAAGGTCGAGGACAGCCCGAACGCCGCCGGTGTCATCGCGAACGCCGTCCGCGTGGGAAAGGCCGCCACCGACCGCGGACTGTCCGGCACGGTGGAGGACCCCACCGCCCTCCTCTTCAAGAGCCCGCCGCGCGGTCTGCCCGAATCGGAGGCGAGGACCGCGTTCCTGGAATTCGCCTCCTGAGACCTGCCGGTACTCGAGCTGGAGAGACGGTCGATGCTGTCGATACAACGGGACTCCCGATCGGTCGAGGACCTGCCCTACGAACTGGTCGAGCGCAAGGGAGTGGGACACCCGGACACCATGTGCGACGCCATCGCGGAGCGCATGTCCCGCTACTACTCCCTCCACTGTCTGAAGGAGTTCGGTGGCGTCGCCCACCACTGGTTCGACAAGGTGACGCTCTACGGCGGCGGCGCGGACATCGGCTTCGGGCGGGGCGAACTCACCTCGCCGTACCGGGTGAAATTCTTCGGCAAGGCGGCCTTCCGGGTCGGTCGCACCGAGATCCCGGTGCACGACATCATGTTCCGCGCCGCCGCCGACGTCCTGGCAGAGGTCACCACCGGATTCGACGCCGCGCGCCATCTCGTCGTCGAGGTGGGCGTGGTCGACCACCAGGGCGCCGGCCGTGGACTCTCGCGGTACCAGCCGCCGTCACCGCGGGATCTGGTCCCGCTGGGATCCGGAGGGCTGGTCTCCAACGACACCAACCTCCTGCACGGCTACGCTCCGCTCTCCCGCCTCGAGAACGCCGTGCTGGGGCTCGAGAACCTGATCAACGGTTCCGGGTTCAAGCAGCGTCACGCGGACACCGGCTGGGACGTCAAGGTGTTCGGCAGCCGACGGAAGGACACCTTCAGCCTGGTCGTCAACATGCCCTTCCTCGGCGGCCGCATCGAGTCGGTGGACCGGTACCGGGCCCGCTCGGCGGTGGTCCGCAAGGAGCTGGAGCAATTCGTCGGCTCCCTGGGGATCGAGGACTTCGACCTGCTGATGAACCCCACCGAACGCAGCGGACGCCCCTACCTCACGGCACTCGGCTCCGTGGCGGACACCGGCGACGTGGGCGTGGTCGGCCGCGGAAACCGGGTCAACGGACTCATCACCCCCATGCGTCCCATGAGCATCGAGGCGCCGGCGGGCAAGAATCCGCTCGACCACACCGGCAAGATCTACAACGTCATGGCCATGCGCCTCGCCCGACAGGTGCACGAGGCCTCCGGTGGTCCGGCGCACGTCCACATCTTCACCTCCAAGGAGGCACCGCTCGAGCGCCCGGACGAGGTCGTCGTGACGACCCCCGACGGGGACGAACAGACCCTGAAGGCCCTGGTGGAGACGGCGCTGGCCGGCACGGGCGAGCTGACGGCAGAGCTGATCGAGACGGGCATCACCCTGTGGTGACCGGCGAGCACGCGCGGACCCTCGTCGCCGAGGCACGTCGCACGGGCCGCCGCCAGGACACCGGACCCCCGCGTGACCCGGCACCGGAGGCCGGCACGCACTTCGCGGTCCTCGTCAAGCCCGAGGTCCTGACGACCGCCGCAGCGGCCGACGCGACGACGGAGGTCCTCCGGGTGCTCGGCGCGGGCGCCGTGACCGTCCTGCGCTGCGCCCTGCTGCCGGCCAGGGACTTCGGGGAGCGCGGCGGCCTGCTCCTGCACTATCCCCGTCTGCACCGGGTTGCCGCCGACGGAGCACCGGCGCTGTGCTCCGGCGCCCACCGGGAACTCCGGTCGCTCATGGACGTGTCGGGAGCAGCCGGCGCCCTGGGCGCGTTCGAGGCGATGGCACACGACGCGTCCCTGAGCCCGGCCGTGCTGGCGGACCGTTGCCGGCAGGCGGGCATCCACAAGCTGGGCTCCGGCTCGTACGCCTCGACGCTCGAGCTGAACGGGCGGTCCGTCGTCGTGCTGAACGGCTTCCTGCCGGCCCTGACCTTCGGCTACACCGGCCCCACGGCCCTGGTCGGCCTCCTCGAATGCCACAGTCACCGCGAGATCGACGACCTGCGCACCCACCTCCTGGGCGCGCTCCACCCGGCTGCTGCGACCCCGGCGTCGCTGCGCGGCACCCTGCACACCCTGGCCGGCCGGCGGTACGGGATCGCGCTCTCCGAGGCCCGCAACGGGGTGCATCTGTCGGCGGGCCACCTGGAGGGCATGTTCCAGGCCTGGCGGTACTTCGCCGCGGCCGACGGGCGGGGCATCGAGAGCACGGCGCTCGGCCGGTCGCTGGCCGCGCGTGGCGTGCCCATGGCGGCCGTGACGGCGCTGGCCGCCGACCACAATCTCGCCGAGGACTCCGGGGAGACGGTGGCCCCGCACGGCGCCACCGAGAACCTGCGCCGCGACGAGGTCCTCGACCGCGTCCGGCAATGGGCCGCCACCGGGAAGGGGGCCGAGGCGTGACCGGTCTCCCGCGCGGACTGGCCGGACGTACCGCGGTGGTGACCGGCGGTGCCCAGGGCATCGGCGCCGCGGTCACCGAACGGCTGGGTGCCGAAGGCTGCCGCGTCGTGGTCCTCGACAAGAGCGCCGACCACGGCCGGGCCGCGGTGGACGCATGGCGGCGCCAGGGACGTGCGGTGCACCTGGCCGTCGGCGACGTGACGGACCAGCAGGCGGTCCAAGCGGCCTTCGCGGGCGTCCCGGCCGGCTGGCCGAGGCCGACACTGCTGGTGAACCTCGCCGCGGGCTTCGTCTTCAAGGGCCTCGAGGCGACCCCGGAGGAATGGCACGCCGCATTCGACCCCACCGTCATCGGCCTCTCCCTCGTCACCCGGCAATTCGTCGCCGGGCTGCCGGAACGCGACGCCGACGCCGCGATCGTGAACATGGCGTCGATCTCGGCCCACATCGCCCAGAGCGGTTACCTGACGTACAACACCAGCAAGGCCGCCGTGCTCGGATTCACCCGTTGCACGGCGCAGGAACTCGCCCCCCGGGGAATCCGCGTGAATTCCGTGAGCCCGGGAACCGTGTGGAACGCCAACAACGAGCGGTACCACCGCGAGGTTCTCGGACTCGACCGGGCGACCGCCGAGGCGGCACCGGAACACGGCGGCAAGTTCCTGCTCGGACGGTTCGCGGACCCGGCGGAGGTCGCGGCGCCGATCGCGTTCCTGCTGTCGTCCGAGGCGAGTTTCATCACGGGAGCCGACCTCCCGGTCGACGGCGGATACCTGGCGGTGTGAGATGAAGGTCGACCTGCACACCCACCACTACCGGTGCGGTCACGCCACGGGATCGCTGCGCGACTATGTCGTGGCGGCGCTCGACAAGGGCGTCAAGGTCCTGGGCCTTTCCGACCACACCCCGATGTTCGCGGCCGAGGAGGACCACGCGCTGCCGCCCGTGGCGATGCCGAAGTCGGAGTTCCCGGACTATGTCGCCGAAGCCCTCGCTCTCAAGGCGGAGTTCGAGAACAGCATCGAGATCCTCGTCGCCACGGAGGCCGACTGGTTCAGCGGCCGGATGGACGCGTACACCAGGGAGCTGAGCCGCTACCCGCTGGACTACATCATCGGGTCGGTCCACATGTTCGAAGGGCGGGACATCTTCGACGTCAGGCGGTGGGACACCGTCGACGAGAGCGAGCTCGCCGCGATCAAGGGGCGCTACTTCCGGGCGGTGGCCGAATGCGCCCGGTCGGGGCTCTTCCAGGTCATCGGTCATGTGGACGCCCTCAAGGGCAATTTCCCGGATCTGGGCGCCGTGTCGGCCCCCGCCGCGGCCGACGAGATGCTGCTCGCGATACGGGACTCCGGAGCCGTCATGGAGATCAATACCTCGGGCGGCACCAAGAAGTGCGGCGGCTGGTACCCCGAACACGATCTGCTCGAGCGCGCACACCACTTCGGGGTGCCGATCACGTTCTCATCCGATGCGCACGTTCCCGAACGCGTCTGTGACCAGTACCCGGAAGTGGTCCGGGTGCTCGCCGACATCGGGTTCTCGACCTGGACGGTGTTCCGCCATGGGACGGCCGGGGAATGCCCCCTGTTCTGACCGATCGCGACCACGAGCTCTGGAGCTCCGATGAATGTCAGCCACCTCGTAGCCGGCGACCCCGACGGGGCGACCACCCGGTATCTGAACGTCCGGGATCTCCTGCTGAAGATCGTCACGGCTTCGGCGGAATCCGACGCGCTGGTGTCGGAAACGTTCTGGCCCTCGGGGATGCTGGGCGTCTCCGACACCTCCCGCGAGCGCGAGCGCGAGCACGAGCACGGGAACGAGGGCGAGTACGAGAACGGGCGTGAACCGGACCTGACGATCGTCGACCTGGCCCGCGACCCCGCCGACATCCACGACCTGCTCGAGGCGGTGGCCGGGACCACCACCAGGGGTGAGTACGAACTCACCCGCGACTACCGGCTGCCGCGATTCGACGGCGACAGCTACACGGTGTTCACGCTCATCGACGTCAACTCCGACGAAGTGGCCGCCCTGGTACGCACCGAGCGCCGCATCACCATCGTGCGCCCCCCGTCCGTGCTGGGCGTCCGCTGGCTCACCCGCATCGTCCGCGACGTGGCCACGAGGGTCGCCAAGGCCGAGGGGTCGCTGGTCCTGCACTCCTCGGCGTTCGTCTTCGACGACGGCGCCTATCTGGTGATCGGCGACTCGGGCGCGGGCAAGTCCACGACGGCCATCGCGCTGGCCCGGCTGCTGCCCGCGTCCGGCTGGATGGGCAACGACCGCATGCACCTCGACCGTCGGGACGGGAACTACCGGGCCACGGCCTGTCCGCTCCCGCTCGCCATCAACAAAGGGTCGCTCGACGTCATGGGCGTCACCGACTTCGCGGCATGGTCCGTGCGCGCGGGCTTTCCGCAACCGGGCTCCGACTGGGACCGGTTCCACGGCGAGGACAAGCTGAAGCTGAGTTCCCGGGAGGTCAACCGCTACCTCGGCGTCCGCGTCGTACCGAACGCGACGCTCGCCGGAGTGATCCTGCCCCGGATCGACCGGGACGCGGATTACTTCCTGGAACCGGCAACGCGTGAATACGCCGCCGAAGTGATCGGGAGGAATTGCTTCTCCCTCGACGACAACCTGTTCGGCGAGGACTGGCTGCAGGTCCCCGTCCGCCGGCATCTCGCACCACCGTCCCTCGACAGCTTCCTGGCGCACATCGCGGAACTGCCCGTGCTGCGGTGTTCCTTGGGAAGTTCGGCCGATGTGGCGAAGCTGGCGGACGATTTCCGGGACGCCGTGCGGGGATGACCGCCTATCGGTAGCCGCCGCTGCCCGCGTTCCGTTCGAGTGCCGCCGCCGTCCTGGTGAGCAGGTCCAGGTTCCGCCGGAACCGCGACCAGAATCGGGAGACCCAGCCGAGGTACCACGGGACCAGGCTCGCGTCGCGCTGCCCGAGCAGCGCCACATGGCCGTACCTCGGCAGGAACCAGATCGCCCCGAGCCTCGCCAGGTCGCCGGCGTCGGCGTACGGAACGCGCAGGCGCGCGTGCACGAGCTCGAGGAAGCGGGCGACCGCCCCCGGGTCCAGCACGAAGTCACCGCGTGCGCGGCGGCACGAGAGCCACAGCGCCTTGGCCGCGTCGGCCGGGCGGCGGGAGAATCCGGCCTCGTCCCAGTCGATCACGGTCAGCGCCCGGGACCGGTCGAGGATCAGGTTCCGGCCGTGCAGGTCACCGTGGTGGATCACGGGGGTGCCGTCCGCACGCGTCAATCGCGCGGCACTGTTCCCGAGGTCTTCGACGTGGTCGTCCATCGCCCGCGCGAGGTCTTCCCACGCGCCGGTCAGGATCCGGTCCGCGAGTGCGCGCTCACGTTCCCCGGAGGACAGCCATGGCGACGCGTAGTCCCCGATCAGATCGTCCGTGACCTCCACACCGACCGCACGGGCGGCCAGGTCGCCGAGAACGCCGCCGATCCGGACGATGTGCTGCCGTGCGTTGTCCGACGGGGCCCCGGGCGCGAACGGCCGGACCACCACCAGGCGGGGACGCTCCGCGGGGTGGAACCCCATGCCGATCACCGGGGGGTACCAGGCCGTCCCGCGCAGCGCAGTGTCGACGCGCAGGATGCGCCGGAACTCGAGGCCGGAGGACCGGTCCGCGCAGTGGATCTTCACGGACAGGACGCGGTCCCCGTCGGTGACCCGGTAGGACGCGTTGACGCCCCGGCCCTCGAGAGCCTCCGCGTTCCCGGCCGTGACGGTCTCGACGATCTCCGGCAGCCCGAGCCGTACGGGGCCGCTCATGGCCGGCGGTCGCCCGCGGTCACCTCGCTGCCGAGCCAGTCGGTCACCTCGGCGACCAGCCGGGCGACCGGTTCGGCACTGTTCAGCCGCAGGACCGGGCAGGAGAGCCGCGCCAGCCAGCGCTCGTCCTTCTCCCGTCGGCCACCCGCGAGCGGGGTGTTGTCGTAGTCCCGCGCCCAGTCCAGGAAGTCGTGGTGAGTCACCTCATTGATCCCGCCCCGCTCGATGGTGTCGCCGTACCTGACGACCTGACGGCTCATCAGGCGGCCCATGCGGGTGCGTGGGTCGAGGGTGAGGAACACGACGCCGTCCACCTTCTCGATGACGCTGTCACCCCAGCTCCTCAGCGATCCGGAGAGGATCCAGGAGTCACCCGGCACGAACACCGCGTGCATCAGGGCGAGACGTTCCTCGACGGGACGCTTGTGGGTGTAGGGCGGGGAGGTCGGCAGCCAGAGGTAGTCGTCGACGTCCGCGTGGGGTACCGCGTGCAGGGACGCCAGCGTGCGGCCCAGCGTCGTGGTTCCCGATCCGCTCGCTCCCGTGACGAACAACCGATGTCGGCGCATGTGCGTCTCCCCTCGTCCGTCCTGGTGTCATCAACCGGCCCGCATTCCGGCGGCGGTCGACAAGTCGGCGTAAGAGAACCGTGTGAGTGGATTCTAACCGGCGGGGAGCGCCGCATCCGCTACTCTCGCCGATATGCCGAGTGCTTTGGTGACCGGGGTTTCCCGCGGCCTCGGGGTGCATATCTGCCGCTCGCTCAAGACGGCCGGATACCGCGTGCTGGGGGTCGGCCTGGCCGCGTCGCCGCGGAACGACGCTCTCGACGACTACCGGGTCGTCGACGTCCGAAAGCCGCTCACGGACGGCTTGTTCGCCTCCGATGACGTCGAGGTGCTCGTCAACAACGCCGGCGTCTACCTCGACGACCCCCGGAGGGGATACGGCGATCTTTTCGCGCTCTCCCTCGACGACCTGAGGGACACCTTCGAGGTCAATCTCTTCGGCGCCGCGCGCTGCGTTCTCGGATTCGCGCCCGGAATGATCGCGCGGGCATCGGGCCGGATCGTCTGTGTCTCGTCCGGAATGGGGCGCCTCCAGGACGCCGACGGGGCGTCGTTCGCCTATCGCTCGTCGAAGCTGGCGGTCAACTCCATGGTCCTCGCGGTGGCGCGCCATTTCGAGGCGGCTCCCGGCGACCTGTCCGCCTTCTCCTACTGCCCGGGGTGGATCCGCACCGAGATGGGCACGGAATTCGCCCCGGACGACGCCGGGCCCGCGGCGGCCGACCTGGTCAGGCTGCTGGAGCTGCCCGCCGGGCAATCCAACGGCCGATTCTTCCGCCGGCTCGACGAACTGGGATGGGACACCCGGGGACCGTTCGTGGGAGATCCGCACGGGACGGAGAGAGGAACGGCGTGACGTGACGCCCCCTTTCGCGGCCCCACCGGTCGAACTAGCATCTGCACGGGATATCACCTGTCCGACCACAACAGACACGGGGGTGATCCGGGACAATGGATTCGAGCGGCTCGGCGCATCGATACATCGTTCGTTCGCATTTCGCCAGTACCGGCCTTGAGTGCACGCGGAACGTGGCGGAACAGCTCCACCGCCTCTCGGCGCCCTATATGGCCGTCGAACCGGGCTCCTCCGGTCCTGGCGCGTGGGAGGTCATTGCCGGCACCGTGCCCCCTGATCACGCTGAGCGCGAATCCGTCACCGCGCAGGGCGAAGTGGCCGTGGAGTACGCGGTCGATCATTCCGCGAGGAAACTCTTCCATCTCGCGCCAGAGGGCGACGCATGGGTCACTCAGTCCCTCCTGCGGGCCACCCGGGCGATTCACCGCTCGGAGGCGAGCCGGCAAGGGGTGCTGTTCCTCCACGCCGGGCTCATCGAATTGAACGGACTCGGTGTGGCCCTCATCGGCGGAAGCCGGGCGGGCAAGACCTCGTTCATCACGGCCGGCGTGCTCAACGGGTCCGGCGTCATGGTCTGCAACGACGACGTGAGCCTGACGGTGGATCCCGACGGGGAAACCGTCGTCGGAGCCGGCTGGCCCCGGTCCATCTCGGTACGGCTGGACACCCTGGACCTGCTGTTCGGCCGGGACCGCGCACAGGCCATCCGCTCCTCCCTGTCGCACCCCGCCAACGAGACCTTGCTGAGCCTGCGGGACGCGGGAATCGAGAAGCACGGGACGGCCCTGATCTACCCGTGGGAATACGCGGACCTCCTGAACACGAAGATCGGACAGTCGGTGAAGGTCGACGCGGTCGTCCACCTGAGCCTCGCCGACGATCCGGCGGAGGCCGAACTGGCTCCGGTACCGCTGTCCGCCCGCGCCGGCCTGCTGGAGAAGGGCGTCCTCGCGCTGCCGAACAAGCACCTCAACATCTTCGGTCACGAACCCGCCCCCGGCAGCCGCAGGCGCACACGCGCCGCACTGACAGCTCTGCCGACCTTCCGCTTCCGGTACGCATTCCGCGACGTCCGCCGGCAGGTCGACCGGCTCGCCGAGTACCTCGACGCCCGGATCCGCCCGGCGTGAGGACCGCTGCGGTCAGGCGCTCCACGGCCGGGGGATCCGGCGGGCCGACGTCCCGTGGGCGTCGGCCCAGCCGCGGATCGACTGGTACAGCACCCGCGTGGTGTCCGCCACCCGTTCCGTGACCTCGAACGGCTCGGTGACCGACAGATAGCCCTGGTACGCCCGGAAGGCGGTGACCCGCAGCAGCTGCGTGCGGTCCAGGTACTCCTCGGCGAACGGCAGATAGAAGCGGTTCCACTGGTCGGGCGTCACATAGGGCAGCGGGTCCAGCGGTGGCACGCCGTGTTCGGACCGCCAGGAGTTGAGGGCGTCCAGGACGGTGTCGAAGACCTCGTCGACCCGCTGGGCCCGGTCGCCGCGGCCCAGGACCGACAGCCGTCTGCCCGCCGGAGGGCCGTCCGCGACCAGCCGTGCGACGTGCTCGGCCACGTCGTCGGTGCTGACCATGTCCATCAGCCCCTTCTCGTGCGCCACCAGCGCCGGCACGGCGCCGCTGCACAGCGACGCGGGCAGCCAGAAGAAGCCGCTGTAGCGGTCCAGGCGGCCGTCGGCCCTGGCCCCCATCACGATGGGGAAGCGCACGATGTCCACGCTGTCGCGCTCGGTGTGCAGCAGCCGTTCGGCCGCGGCCTTCGACCACTCGTAGGAGTTGCGGTAGGCGTCCGGCGCGTCCGAGGCGACGGAGCCCTCCAGGCCCGTGACGTACGACGACGACAGGTGGACGAGGTGGGTCTCCGGGCCGATGAGGGACAGCAGGGCGCGCAGCGGGGCGACGTTCGCCTCCTCGGCACGCTCCACGGGGAGGCCCCAGCGGGTGTCGGCGGCGCAGTGCACCGCCGCCGTCCACGGGCCGCGCAGCTCACGGGGCGGCTCCTGCCGCCCGATCCGCCACGCGAACTGCCGCGCCCCCGGGCCGCCGCGGCGGCTCACCCCGTACGCCCGGTGGCCCGCCGCGTCCAGCGCGCGCAGGACGGCGCTGCCCACGGCGCCGGTGGCGCCGGTCACCAGGATGCGGGCTGGCGCCGTCACGAGACCGTGATCCGCCGCTCGATCGCCCGCAGCATGTGCTCGGAGTTCTCGCGCAGCGCCTTGGTGGCCACCGGGTTGAGCATGTCGGCCAGGAGCGGGATGCCGATCTCGAAGTCGACCGAGAAGGTGACCACCGAGGTGCCGTCCCCGGCGTCCTCGACCCGCCAGTAGCCGGTGAACTCGTCGAGGTCGCCGGAGACCTGGGTGAACGTCATGGTGCGGGTCGCCTCGTCGAGCTCGTCCTCCTCCACCCACTCCAGCACGGAGCCCTTGAGCAGCACCGACCACTCGCTGACGCGCGCGCCGGACTCCGACTGTCCCAGCACGGTCACCGACTCGACGTTCTCCATGTACGCGGCGTAGTCCTCCAGCCGGGTGACGGCCCGCCAGGCGTCGGCCACCGGGGCGTCGATCGGCAGATTGACCTCGACGTGGGGCATGGCTGTCTCTCCTCAGTCCGTGGGGGCCCGGCGGCTCAGCCGGCCGGGTCGAAGCTGATCTCACGTCCCGTGCAGAACGCGCCGACCGCCTCGTCGCAGGCCAGCAGCGACGGCGGATGGTGGTGGACGGCGAGCGAGTCGACCAGGAGGCCGGCGGCCGGCTGCCCGCGCCCGTAGAGGCGGCTGCCGACGACCGGGGTGACGGCGGACAGGACGCGGTCGCGCGTGTCGCTGAGCGAGGCCCGCAGGCCCACCGCCGCGGCCAGCGCCGCCCGCCCGGCGATCGCGCCGGATTCCACGTCCGCGCCCAGCTGGCGGCAGGCGCCGCCGAGCGTCAGCAGCTCCCGCGTGGCGCGGCCGAGCAGGGCGGTCCTCGGCCCGAACGCGCCCGCCTCGGTCGCCCCGCGGTAGGCCACGTCCAGCAGCCCGCTGAGGACCCCGTGGTACGTGGCGGTCAGCAGCACGGCGAACCACGCCATGCCGGAGATCACGTTGTCGTCGATGACGTCGGCGGGGCCGCGGTGGAAGACGAGCCGGTCGTCCAGCTCCACGTCGCGCAGGACCAGCCTGGCCGTGTCGGAGTCCGTCATGCCGAGCGAGGGCCATTCCCCCTCGACGGTGAGACCGGGGGACGAGCTGGGGCACAGGGCGAGGATCGTCTCGCCCGTGCCCGCGACGCGGGCCGTCAGGCACACCAGGGTGGCCGTGGTGGCCAGCGAGCACGGGTACTTCACCCCCGACACGCGGTAGCCCTTGCCGGTCTCGACGGCCTCGGAACGGCTGCTCATGAAGTTGGGGCTGCCGCCCGGCTCGGCGAACGCGGACGCGACCAGGGCGCCGGATCGGGCGATGCCCTCCAGCAGCATCCAGCTGGTGTCCCGGTGCCGCTTCCAGTAGTCGGCCATGAGCCCCACGGTGAAGGCGTGCATGTTCAGGGCGACGGCCGCCGACGGGTCGGCCGTGCCCAGCGCGCGCTGCGCCGAGGCGACGTCCACCAGGCTCGCGCCCCCGCCGCCGAACTCCGCGGGGATCGGCAGCGCCGCGTAGCCGCTCGCGGCGAGCTCGCGGATGCGGTCGGCGCCCGTGACGCCCTCGCGCGCCGGGGAGGGCCGCCAGGCCGTGCTCCAGCCGGCGTCCAGCAGGGCCCGGTGCGGGGCCCCGGCCTCACCGTCCCGCCCGCCCCCGTCGTTGCCGGCCGTCGTCATGCGTCTCCTCTCACCGCGTGGCCCGTCCACCGCGTCCTCATGGCTCGAGCAGGGACAGGAGTTCCGCCGGATCCGGGTCGGCTGGATCGACGCGCACCGTGTCCCAGCCCAGTGCGGCGGCCGGCGCGATGTCGTCCGCCTCCGAATCGCCGACCATGACCCGCCGCGCGAAGTCACCCGCACCGATCAGGCGGAACGCGCGCGGATCGGGCTTCTTCGGCCCGCCGTCCGCGGTGAACAGCGCCCGCTCGTACACCTGCGGAACCTTCAGCCCGTCCAGGAGCCTGCGCATCAGGTGCCCCGGCAGATAGCAGTTGGACATCAGCCGGACGGTGTGCCCGGCATCGGCGACCCGGCGCATCGCGTCCGCGACCGGCTCGCACAGCGCGTACATGTCCGCGTCCGCGCAGCCGAGCGCCTGCCACAGCGCCCGGTCCAGGTCGGGCCCCTCCCGCGGCGCGCCCCGCTCCCGCAGGGCCGCGTCCAGCAGGCCGAGGGTGGCCGGCTGCAGCGCAGACCTGTCCGCCATCGCCGCGTACACCGCGCCGAAGACCGTGCGGACGACCTCGCCCGCGCACCGCTCGTCCAGCGCCAGCACCTCGGTGAGGCAGGCGGTGAACTCCTCGGGGCCCGGCAACGGGCGCCGGGACGTCACGAGCGTGTCGAAGCAGTCGAAGACCACGACGGCGGCCATGGCTGCCCCTTTCAGAACCATTTCAGGACCAGTTTCAGGAACCAGTTGCAGGAACCGGTTGCGGGAACCGGTTTCAGGACCAGGAGATCTTGCGGTGACCGGTACGGAAGAAGAGCAGGGTCACGACGGTCAGACCCGCCGCGAAGGCGCACAGCAGGCCGGCCGGAAGCAGCACCGCGCCCACCCCGCCGCCGTCGAGGACGACGGTGGAGAAGCCCCGCATCGCCCAGTAGCTGGGCACGCCCGGAGCGAGCGGCCGCGCCCAGTCCGGCAGCGCCGACTGCGGCGTCAGCGCGCCGCCCAGCCCGGCGAAGAGCAGCGCGGCGAGGTTGGAGAAGACGGCGAGCTGGGAGACGGTACGGCACAGCGACACCAGCGCCATGCCGAACATCACCACGCACAGCGCCAGCGGCACGCCCACGACGACGAGCGCGAGGTACGAGCCGCGCACCCGCAGCCCGAACAGCAGCCCGCCCGCCGCGAAGACCACGGCGAGCTGGAGCACCGCGACCGCCAGCGGCACCACGAGCCGGCCGGCCACCAGCTCGAACGGCCGCGACGGTCCCGCCCGCAGCCGGTCCCAGGTGTTCCAGCCGTGCTCGCGGAACATCGAGAAGCCGACGACGGTGACGAGGAAGAACAGGAACATCACCGCCATGCCGGGCACGCCCTGTTCGGCGCCGTTGGCGTCGCGCACGTCGTCGGCGCGCAGCGCCGCGCGGAACAGCGGCTGCATGAAGCCCATGATGAGCAGCGGCATGACCGTACGGATGATCAGCGGCGCGAGGTCGCGCCGCAGGAGTCTGAGGTCCTGACGGACCAGCGCGCCGATCCGCCCCAGTGCCCCGTCACCCATGGCGCCCCGCCTCGACGGACTGCTTGCCGGGCGAGGCGTCCGGCCCGTCGGACGGGTGCCCCGGCCCGGAGCTGTCGCCGGTGCCGTCCGGCCCGTCGGCGTAGCGCCGTCCCGCCAGGCGCAGGAAGACGCTCTCCAGGCTGGGCTGCACCACCCGCAAATTCACCAGGCGCCGCGCGTGCTCGCCCAGCGCGGCCAGCACCTCGGGCGCCGCCAGGTGCGGCTGCTCGACGCGGACGTTCAGGACGTGGCCGTCGCGGCTCACGGGCCAGGGCAGGCGCAGCTCGGGCGGGCTGCCGGAGAAGGTGAGCTCGACGGCGCCGTCCCCGTGGCGGCGCACCAGCTCCTTGAGCGTGCCGCGCGCGATCATGCGGCCGTGGTCGAGCACGGCCACGCTCGCGTCGAGCGCCTCGACCTCGGCGAGGTAGTGCGTGGAGTAGCAGACGGCCGTTCCGGCGGCGGCCAGGTCCCGGACGAACGCGATGAGCCGGGCCCGGGTCTCCACGTCCACGCCCGCGGTGGGCTCGTCCAGCAGGAGCAGCCGCGGCCGGTGGAGCAGGGCCATCGCGGTGTGCACGCGCCGCTGTTCGCCGCCGGAGAGGTGGGACACGCGGCGGTCGAGCAGTCCGGTCAGCCCCAGCGGTTCGGCGACCTCCTCGGTCCGCCGCCGGACCTCCCGGCCGCGCAGCCCGGCCAGCTCGGCGAAGAACCGCAGGTTCTGCCGCACGCTCAGCGGCGGGTAGACGCCCAGTTCCTGGGGGGCCAGGCCGAGTCCGCGGCGGGCCCGGCGCGGGTCGCGGGCCACGGAGACGCCCAGCACCTCGATCTCTCCCGCGTCCGGCCGCAGGAGCCCGGCCACGAGGGACATCAGGGTCGTCTTTCCCGCGCCGTTGTGCCCCAGCAGGCCTGTGATCCCGCCTTCGGCGATGTCGAGGCCGACGTCCTCGAGGGCTGTCGTGGCGCCGTACCGCTTGCCGACCCCGCGCAGGGTCAGGGCCGGCGGCCGGCCGGAACCGACGGGTCCGCGCCCCGGATCAGTCGGCACGGCGCGTCCAGGCGGACGGCAGGAGGTCGGGGAGGCCGACGCGCTGCAGGTGCGGCTGCCAGGTGCGGGCCAGCTTGAACCCCTTCATCAGGCCGCTCGCGGAGCGCACGTCGGGCAGCGGCTCGCCGTATCCCAGCAGCGCCTCGGTGTCCCGCAGATGGCCGCGCAGCCGTTCCAGCCACTCCTCGCCGCGCGGGCCCACCGCGTCACGGCCCTCCGCCGCGAGGGCCAGCCCCGCCTCGACCTCCTCGGCCGGAACCCCGGCGAAGGGGTCGAAGCCCGCCTGGTCGCCCAGATAGGCCAGTTCGCCCTCGGTGCGCAGGCCGCGCACGGACAGGGAGAGCTGCACCAGGTCGTACGCCATGAGCACGGCGACCTCGGTCTGCCCCGCGGCGACGGCGCCCTCGGCGTCCTCCAGGCGCGCCCGGCACCCGAGCAGGAGACGGGCCGCCCCATGGGCGCGGAAGGCCAGCAGCCGCCGCAGGCCGGGCAGGGCCGTACCGGCCGCCGCCGGATCGGCCGGGCGGGCCGCGGGAGTGGTCGTAGGCGTGGTCTCGGGCGTGCCGGGGCTCGTCAAGCGGACACCTCCGGGTCGGGGTGGGCGACACCGAGCCACACCATGTCGTGGACGAACAGGGGCAGGACGTCGTCCGGGGGAGTGGTTCCGGCGGGGCCCGACCAGATGACGGTGTTGCTGTCCCCGGGCGGCAGGTCCCGGCGGAGGACCTCCAGGGCGCGCAGCTGCCAGCGGTCGACGACCGTGCGGTCGTCGAGGACCGTCGTGCCGACGCCGGGGGCCCAGCGCAGCACCGCGTGCAGGGGCGCGGCGGGGCCGGCGAGCCGCTCGACCAGGCCGAGGCAGTGCGGCACCCGTTCGCGGGGTGCGAGCGGGGGCGCCAGGACGTCGCGCAGCAGGGCCAGGCCCTCGGCGTCGCCGAGGGCCTTGAGCTTCTCTCCCACCCACTTGTGCGTGAAGTACAGCTCCCCGCCCGCCGCCGCACGGGCGTTGAGCGCGGCGACCACGGCCTCCCGCGCGCGGACGGCCGCCGCCATGGGTCTGGCGCCCAGCAGCCAGCGGGCGGCCTGCGCGAGCCGGTGCGCCTCCACCGTCCACCACTGCTCCACCGCGCCCGCGAGCCACGGGCGGCGCAGCCCCGCGTGCCAGGCGTCCCACGGCGGCGAGGCGACGAGCGGCAGCCCCAGCGCCAGCCTGCTCGCGGTGTTGAGGGCCCGGCGCCGGTGGTTCCAGGCCTCCTCGGTGACCGTCGCGAACCGGGGCCACGGCCCGGCCGTCAGCCCGGCCGTACTGTCGCGGACGTCGCTCGCCCGGCGGATGTTGACGTCGATCAGCGTGCCGTGCTCGTGGGACTGGATGGGAAACCGGTTGAGCCGGTCGTTCTCCACGAGGACGAGCAGGTCGAGATCGCTGCGGTGGTTGCCGAAGCCGGCGAGCACCGATCCGGCGGCGACCGCGAGCGCCGGGGTGCCCAGGCCCTGGTCGGTCTCGCCCAGCACCGCGTCCCTGCCCATCCCGCGCTGTTCCAGGAACACGTCGAGGCGCTTCTCCAGGAGCCCGGGATCCGGGAACGCGGACGGTGCGGCGGCGCGGGCTGACGTGGTTTCCATGACAGACGGTGCACCTTCCGACGACGGTGGCGACGCTGCGACGGGCTCCCTTCGGGGACGGCGTCCCCGGCACCCTGCGCAGCTTGCCAAGCGCCCCGGCCCGGATCAACGAACGTTCCGGCAGCCGGAACGCGACTTTTCGGCGGCGTGGACGGGAGGTTACAACTCCTCTTACCGTCGACGGAGAGGACGTCCTCGATGACCGCGACCGCCAGGCACGGGACCGCCAGGGACGGGACCGCCCGGGGCGCGCTCGACGCGATCCGCAGACACCTCTCGCCCCAACTGGCCCTCGTCTACGGCATGAACGGCTCCGGCGCCATCGAGGCCATCGGCGAGGGAGCCCGCGTGCGGCTCTCCGACGGCCGCCGGGCCCTCGACTTCGGCAGCTACGCCGTCACCCTGCTCGGGCAGCGCCACCCCGCCGTCCTCGCGGCCGTACGCGAGGAGCTGGACGCGATGCCGGTGTCCACCCGCGTCCTGGGCAACCGCACGACCGCCCGGCTCGCCTCGGCGCTGGCTGCTTACGCCGACCCGGAGCGGCTGACGAAGGTGTGGCTGGGGCTGAACGGCTCCGACGCCGTCGAGGCGGCCCTCAAGCTGGCCCGCCTCGCCACGGGCCGCACCCGGGTCCTCGCCGTCGAGGGCGCCTACCACGGCAAGTCCCTCGGCGCGCTCGCCGCGACCTGGAGCGCGCGCTACCGCCAGTCGCTCGGCCCGCTGCTGGGCGGCGTGACCCACATCGCGGCCGACGCCTCCGCGGTGCCCGGCGCCTTCGCCGGCGGCGACGTGGCCGCCGTCCTCGTCGAGCCCGTCCAGGGGGAGGGCGGGGTACGGCCGTTGGAGCCCGGGTTCCTGCGGGCGCTGGCGCGCGCCGCGCGCGAGCACGGCGCCTTCATGATCGCCGACGAGATCCAGACCGGCCTGCGCAGATGCGGGCCGCGCCTGGTCAGCACGGACGAGGGGCTGCGGCCCGACGCCGTCCTGCTCGGCAAGGCGCTGGGCGGCGGAGTGCAGCCGGTGTCCGCCGTGGTGGCCACCGAGGAGCTGTACGCGCCGCTGGCCGCCGACCCGTTCGTGCACACCACCACCTTCTCCGGACACCCGCTGGGCGCCGCGGCCGGCCTCGCGGCGCTCGAGGCCGTGGAGGAACTCGCCCCCCGCGGTGAGCACGTGGGTCGGCTGCTCGCCGCCGGACTGACCCGCCTCGCCCGCCGCCACCCCGCCCTGATCGCGGAGGTCCGCGGCCGGGGACTGCTGTGGGGCGTGGAGTTCGCCACCCCCGCCGTGGCCGGAGAGGTCCTGATGGAGCTGGGGCGGCGGGGACTCGTGGTCTCCCCGTGCCTGGGGCGGCCGGAGGTGATCCGGCTGCTGCCGCCGCTGGTCGCCACCGACGAGGAGACCGAGGAGGCCCTGGCCACACTGGACGCCGTCTGCGCCGCCGTGCCCGACGAATTCCGCCCCACGGAGCCGGAGGCGCGGCGATGACCGCGCTGCCGGACGGCCAGCGCGGCGTCCAGTACCGCTACCACCGACAGCTGTTCCCCGCGCTGCACGACTGGGAGCGCACGGAGCGGTCCATCGTCGAGTTCACCGGCGAGGAGGGACCCAGCGGCCTGCTCGGGCTCGACCAGATGGGCCACTTCGGCCCGCAGGGCTGCGACCTGGTCGCCGACGCCGTCGCCGCCGATGCCGCCGCACGCGACGCCCCCGTGGACCTGTGCGAACTGGGCAGCGGCTTCGGCGGGGCGCTGCGGTACACGGTGGACCGGCTCGCCGCGCACGGAACCGTCGTCCGGCGCGCGTACGGCGTCGACCTCGTCGCCGAGCACTGCGCGGTCAGCCGCCGCATCAGCCGCGCGCAGGGGCGCGACGCGATGACGGAGATCTGCGCCTCCGCCACCGCCGTCCCCCTCCCCGACGCCTCGCTCGACGTCGTGGTGGTGACCGGATCGATGCCGCACTTCCCCGAGCCGGGCGAGGTCGTCCGCGAGGCGGGGCGGCTGCTGCGCCCCGGCGGGCTGCTCGTCCTCACGGAGGAGGTGAGCCTGACGCCCGGCGAGGAGGGCCCGTCGCGGGCGTTCCGCGCGATCCATCCGCACGACGTCTTCTTCACCACCCCCCTCGCCGAACGCCTGCGCCAGCTCGACCGCGCGGGCTTCGCCGACGTGACGCGGCGCGACCTCGCCGAGTGGGCCGTCGCGCTGCTCGCCGACCGGCTCAAGGTCGTACGGATCTTCCGGGGCAGCGTCGCCGCCATCTACGGGCCCGAGTCGGTGGACCTCATCCGGCGCACCCTCACCGCGGCCCGCGACGAGTACCTGGCGGGGCGGCTGCTGCCGGTCCTGTTCACGGCCCGGCGGAAGGGGCGGGCCTGACGCGGGGGCCGGGGCTCGCCGGACGGCGGATCACCGGGCCGGCACCGGCTCGGGTGTCCGCTGCAGGGCACGCGAGACGGCGGCGCACGCGGCCCGCAGGTGCGAGGCGGCCTTCGCCGGTTGCAGCCGTCCGTGCGGGCCCGCGACGGCCAGCGCCCCCACGGCCGTGCCGACCGCCGTCAGCACGGGCGCCGCGATCCCGACGGCTCCGGTCGCGCCGCGCACGACCACGAATCCCCGGTCCAGGACCCGGGCCGGTTCCCCGTCGGCCGACCGGGCGCCCGGGGGCGGGAGGGCCGTACGCGCGCCGTACGCGTGGAAGAGCCTGGTCGCGGCGAGGGCCGACGCCCGGGTCTCCTCCTCGGCACCGGGCCCGGTGCCGGCGTCGTGCGCGCGGCGTACCGCGTCGACCATGGCGGCGTCGGGTCCGAACGCGTCGGAAATGAAGACGAACGCGCTTGCCTGGGTGAGGTGATGCAGCTTTTCCGCGTAGGGGAAGGCGAGATCGCGGAGCTTGAGCTGGCGGGGCGCTCGGGCGCCGAGGACGAAAAGGGCGACGCCGAGCCTGAGCCCCTTCTCGCCGCGTTCCAGCATGCCTTCCTCGAGGAGTTCGGCGATGATCCGGTGAGCGGTGGCCTTGGGCATGTCCGCCCTGCGCGCTATTTCCGAGAGCGGGATTTCCGGTTCGCCCGCCCGGAAACAGCGCAGAACGCTCAGGCCGCGGGCGAGCATGGAGCGAGATGACCGCATCTGACCGGACAAAGGCGTCTCCTCCGAGAACTCGGCGGGAACGGAGCCCGAGACTCTAGCAGTGCGGGGGCGGGAGGAACGGGTGGTTGCGTAGGCATCCGGCCATTTCCGCACGCAGCCGCCGACGGCGTGCCGACCGCCCTGCGGCGGTCGGCACGGTGCAGCCGGGTCAGGGGTGCAGGAGGCGCCGCGCCTCTTGCTCCCAGTCGTCCATGACCGAGCAACCCCTGGCCATCTGGCGGAGGGCGGACTTGATCCGCTTGGTGGGCCCGCGCAGTACGCGACTCAGCTCGCCGAGCTCTTCGACAGTGCTGTCGAAGGTCACCAATGTCTCCACGCAGGAACGCCCTGAATTTGCCATGAAGATTAATTCCTCCAGAAGCTCGGCCATCTCCCCTTCGCGTTCCGCTGGCGGTTTCGCTGCGATGATCTCGAACATAGATCTCACCCCCGCGTCGATCAGATACATGCGGGAAGCAAAGCGTGTGGCTGCGTCCAGCATATCGGTGCTGGGGCCGTCGATTGCTTTGGCGTACTTGGCAGCCACCACAAGTCGTGCACTCGTGGGAGCGCCCGAACTCGCGACTGTCTGTACCTCCGCGCCGATCATTCCTGTCAGGACGGTGATGGAGTCGAAGGATTCGGTGATGGCATCCAGGTCGGCGACAATGGGCTCTAACTGGGATTCGGTGTCCGAGATCCGGTCCAGCAACCCAGGTTCCGCGTCCTCTTCGGGCGCGGGCTCGGCAGCAGGAGCGTCCGGCCGGGGGGACAGCGCGTCGGCAGTCCCCACCGGCCCATCGAGGAGCCGGTCCTCGATGGCACACTCCAGTTCCCTGCGGGCGTTGATCAGTCCGCGTGGGGTGCGGGTAAAGCGAACGGTATGGACCCCCGGCACCTCCAGGGGAACCCTGCCGTGCTCACCGATTCCCAGCGTGAACCGGCCACTTGCCTGACGCTGCCCCAGTAGGTACATAACCCGCGGGTTCCCGCCGCTGACATCCGCGATGACCAGGTCCGCACCCACGGCGGACTGGAACGTCTGCTCGGCGGCCTCTTCCGTCGAGCCGGTGAGCGGGGCCAGTACCGGCTCGATCTCCAGCCGGCGGCAGGCGGCGAGCACGATCTCCTCATACGGCTGATGGGGTTCCGTCTCGCTGGTCGGGTAGATGACATAGCACGAGTTCACGTTTTTGTTCCTCCTCTAGAACAGCGTGTCGTCCGACTCGTCCCATTCGGACTCGGCGGCGAAGTCGATGCCTTTTCTGATGTCCTCGGTGTAGACGGGAATCTCCTCGATCCCCAGGGCGCGCATGACGGCGGCCGTGGGTACGCGGTGCTGGCGTCCGACGCGAATGGTCTCGCAGGGGAACTCGCCCGATTTCACCAGCTTGTAGGCCGTGTTGACGCTCACATCGAATGCGCGGGCAGCGGTGCGCATGCTCAGGGCCACGGGAAGTCCATATACCTCGGAGAAAGTCAGCGGCTGCTCCGGTTCGTGATTCACTTCGCCTCCCCGGAGGACCGCACCGCGGCTCGACGCAGCCGAATGGTTCCAGTGCGGGTTCCGTGGCGTCGTGGGTGCTCGGCGGAGACAGCAGCGTCCAGCCCTAGATTCCGCGCCAGAGCTCCCAGCCGTTCGCCTTCAACGCTGTTACGAGTCATGACGACTCGCCAGGATGCCGATACATGCCCGTATCGCTGCGGTCCGGGAACCTCGAAGATCTGGTGGACCGGGGCTGTCGCTTCAATCGTGCCCGTACACGTCTCGGGCAGGTGACGGCGGGCGGCTTCCCAAGCCCGGCCGCTGGCTGTCCGCAGCAGATACCGCCCTGGGCGGTCGAGGGCGGGATCAGCGGCGAGCAGCGCCTCGATGAAGGCAAGTGTCATCTCCCCTTCGATGTCCCGCCGGTCCGCGCGTAACCGATAGGCGATTCGGTATCCCCGGCTGCGGAGTGCGGGAATGGCCAGCCATAGCGCACTGAGGTGCCAGAATTCCCTTCCCGGTGGTTCGTCGTGCTGTGCGGCGATGATGACGTGCCGCCAGATCTCATCGCAAGCACGATCGTCCTGTGAACGGTCATAGAGAAGGGACCGGGCCTCCGGGATTGTGAGGCTTCGTGGGCCGAATACGCCAGTGAAGTGCGGTTCATCAGCTCCTTCGGTGTGCAGTGCCTGCGTGACATGGCGCTCGAAGGCGTCGAACGGGCTGGAACATTCGACAATGCTCATTGCTTTACCTTCAGTCCGTGGGGTCGTCGTTATTGCGCCAGACGTCCAATGCCTGATGGGCGATGTCCCGGCCGGCCAGTTCCATTTCGTCGAGGCGGTCCAGGGTGACGAACAAGCGCATGGCACCGTGGCCCGGGTTCCGGGCCAGGCCGGTGAGCAGGTTTTCCAGAGCCTGGTGCCGATCCCCGTCCCATGTCGCCGTGCGGCACCACTGGATCACTGCGTGGGAAGTCGCCTTGAATGTGGCCGACTCGTCTAGCGCGCTGCCCACGAGAGTCACTATCCGTTCGGCGACTTCCCCTTGCTCGAGCAACTCCTGCCGGAACCACGCGGAGTCCTCGAGCAAGACCGAGCAAGCGTGCAGGGCATGCCGCGACTCGTGGCCTCCGCTGTCCACCCAGGCGGCCAGGTGCTGGAAGACCGTCGACTGGGCCCCGGCGCTGAACAGACTGAGCAGGGCAGTCTGTATCCCTTCGTCGACGCTCTCCTCATTCGCGTTCGTGGAATCGCGAGGCAAGCGTTTGAGCAGACCCATCGCGAAGTCCGGTCGTGCGATCCCGAACTCCGTGCCGCAAGCATGTGCAACTGTGGAACGCAGTTGCCAGCCGGAGGCCTTACTCCAGCCCTGCAGGCGGGACTTGACCTCGGTGACCAGCACCAAGTCCTCACCTGCCACACCCAGAGCGTATGCCGCAATCATGCGACTACTCGCTCGATCGGACGAGGCGAGGTCCCTGACGTGCTGCAGCGCTCGCCGGCCCCCTCCCCAGCTTGCCGCCATGCCCATGACGCTGCCTACACGTCGGGTGAGCTCGATGTCGTCCTTGACGGCGCCCATCCAGTGGGTCAGCAAAGGGGAGACCTGCCCATACTCCCTCCAAACGTGTCTGAGGACCGTTTCGGCCTGCCGGTGGCGGGTGAACCGGACCGGTTCGACCGCATAGCCGAAGGTGGGGCCGTAGTGGATCTCTTTGGGGCCGCACTGGGCCCGCACCGTGTGCAAGAGATCGTGCAATGGCCTTCTGAAGATGAATTGGGGATTGAGTGCGGGCGCCTTCGAGAGGTGCGCGCCGCCGAGAACCGAGCTCAGTCTGCCTTGGGCCGTTTCCAGTAGGCGCTCCGACTCGTCCCGGACGATTCGGTAGTCCATGCCTTCGAACACGCATGCCGCGAGAAGGAATGCCAGACCGTCCGGATCATCATGCAACTTGCTGAGAAGAGAAGGCACTTCCCCCTCGGCCAGGAAGCTCAGACGTTCATGGAGCTGGGCGGGATCGCGGGCGCCGTCCATGTGATGCATCATGGAGGTGATGAGCTCGGACACCTCTGCGGGCACCAGCTCCGGAGCCAGCATCGCATCGATCAGACCAGGCTCCAGCCCCGCGAGCAGATGTGTCCGTCCTTGCTGGTTCGGCACAAGGGCGGCCAGGCGTGCCTCGAATACGGAACGCGGCGATGGGGCCTGGTACCGGATGTGGCTGTCGGCGAGATCGCGCTCCAAAACGCGCACGAGTACCGGTTCGTCGGGCAGGACGATCACCATCCGGCAGTCGGCCTCGCGCAGCAGTCGGCGCAGATTGCCGAGCATTCCCGCTTGAGTCGGATAGCTGGCGATGAGCCCGTCCACGAGGTAGCCGCGGATTTCCGAGCGAGCGGGGCTCCAGGAGTGAAGCTCCACGTCGCTGTCGACGGCGTGCAGGGCCATGCTCCCGCCGCTGTGCCTGTGGAGCAGATTCAGAGCCGCGGTTCTCCGGCCGGTGCCCGGCTCGCCCGTGAGGAAGAGCAGGCCTGTATTGAGTTTCTGCAGGGCCAGAGGAAACCAGTCCGGTTCGGCGAAGCCGGTTGTGGCCGCTGTGATCTCGCCCTCGGATATCGGACCCTCGTGGGCTTCCACCGGTCTGCGGCCGAGGGGCGCGCGTTCGCTGTGGTTCTGTACGTGCTGACCACCGTGTACGGAGCCGGCGTTGATATTGCCATGGGGTGCGTAGACAAGTGAGAACGGCTGGTTCTCGTCACTCAGGATGTCCGCCAGGTCCTTGAACGCCATGGTGTCGTTCTCTGGCCGCTCCGTGCTCGCACGCGATGTGGTGGCGCGTGGGTGGTCGCCGGGGCTCACGGGCGGTCCGCCTGCCGGTCGCGGGGAAAGGCCGAGTTGTCCACACTCTGGCCCCCGAACACTGTTCCGATGTTCAGATTTCCCCTGTCGGCACGGTACGTGAGCCGCTGGGGTTTCGCTTCTGCTGCGGGCGGCAACTGCGTGCCGGACGCGCTCTGTTGATCTCCGTTGCCGGTCTGTGCGCCTGTGAGCCGCTGGTCGACCAGATTCCCTGAGAGCGTCGGCACCAGCACCCACGCCCGCTGTTCGAACTGCTTGCCCGCGACAGTGGCCGGGACCTCGATGAACTGGTGTGGGTGGCGTCCGGTGTAGCCACCGGCCACCGCGTCCTGGTAACAACGGTCGGAGAGGATGGCCACTAATTGGGTGACGTACTTGCTTGATTCGGCGAGGAACGTTCTGACTGGGCGCGAGTCGAGGAGTCGGTGTGTGTCGTTACGAGGCGTGCCGTTCCCGCCGTGCGGGTCACCTGTCCTGGAGAGGGGACCTACGTTGAGGCTGACCTTGACACGGGTGTGCACGCCCCCTGCGGCATGGAGGTTGAGTTCGGTCAGGAGCTTCTGCAGGGTCTCCAGCCAGGGATCGACGAGGAAGGGGATCAGTGAAGGGTCGAAGCCGAAGACGTATCCGTCGCCTGTTGAGGCAGGAAACCGCCGGTCGTTCCAAACCTCCTCGAGTCCGGCCTGTTCCAACGACAGGCGCAGCAGCTCTGGAATGGTACGACTGATCCGCTCGTGTTCGATGGACGGTTGCCGTGTGAAGCCTTCAGCGTCGACGGCCACGATTCCCTGGTAAGGGGGAAGGCGCCTGCTTTTGCTGTGCGCCGGAGCGGAGCTCGCGGGTAATGGGGTATGCGGGTACTGGGTCATGGAGATTCCTCGAGTGATCTGTGCGTGTCCACAGGGTTTGGTGGGGCTTCTGCATGAGGACCGAGAGGCGATCGCCTCCGTGACCACAAGGTTCCCTCAGTCGGCCCTGCAGGTCTGCCAGGTGAGTGCACAATCGGAGTGGTGCGCGTTACACAGCGGGTGTCACTCGTGATGCAGGGCTACGAAATCCCGCAGTCCGGGAAGATCGTGGATGTGGATGTGGCCGTGCCCCGTGCGTACCCAGCAGTGCAGATCGGCCAGCAACTCACTGATCAGATTCCGGGAGACCGCCAGGTGCTGGGCGAGGTCGGTGCGGGTCAGCCGGAGGTTGACCGACGTCGGTTCCGACGGCTCGAAGACGGCGGCGAACCTCAGTAACGCCTCGGCGAGGCGGAAGAGGGCATCGCCACGGCCTTGAATCCGTGTGGTCTCGCGCCAGCGGGCCAGACCGGTCAGGTTCAGTGGAGACTCCAGCCGATTGCTCCGCACGAAGTGCCGGAATTCCGGGGCACTCATGACAGCGACACGGCACCGCGACAGCGCGACCACGTTCGCGAGCCTCAGGCCACCGTCCTGCACGGCGACCTCACCGAGCAGTTCTCCCGGCCCCCGAATGGCGAACAACGTGACCGCGCCGTTGCTTTCGTTGCGTATCACCTTCACCTGACCGCTGATCAGGGCCATGACACAGCGGCCCCTCTCGTCCTGGGCCATGAGCTGTTCCCCGTGTGGGTGCCAGCGGGTGGGGAATTTCTCGAGCAGGTCGTTCCACAGGGCTTCGCCGATGAGGTCACGCCAGATCGGTGGCCCGTTCCGGAAGGGTTGGGGTTGGTGCGTAGCCATGCAGGAACCATAGGAACGTGTGCACGAGTTCGTGATAAATGTGCGAATTCGATCGCAAGGGATCACGGGAGCACTGCAGAGGATCTTGAACGTGATCATTTGGTAGCAGGTCAGGACCTGCTGGAAGCCCTTCGCGATCAAGTGCCTTCCCCTACCGCCCCCAGATCTTCCGGTATGCCGCCCGGTAGCCGGGCGGGTCCCAGGTGGTGAGGCCGCCGCTGTTGGTGGCCGTGGCGATGTGGGCGGGGGCGACGTAGTCGGTGGGGGGTTCGCCGGTGAAGGCGCGGTTGAATTCGTCGATGATCTGCCAGCCCTGTTCGTTGAGCGGTTCGGGGACGGTGGCCGCCTGGAACTGGCCGCTGTTGACGCGCTGGAAGGCGGAGGGGTCGCCGTCGCCGGCGCCGATGTTGAAGGGGGGCCCGGAGCCCTTCCTGCGGGCCGCGCGCAGGGCGGGGGCGGCGTCGGCGAAGTAGACGTCGTTGATGGCCACGGAGTGGGTCCAGCTGTCGCCGAAGCGGGACAGGAGCCCGGAGACCTCCTGGGGTGTGCGGCTGCTCGTGTCGGAGATGGGGATGTTCTCCCGCGCCAGGAGCCGCACGTCCGCGCAGGTGGCGAGCTCCTTCTCGATGAGCCCGGACTTGTGCCGGGCGAAGGGGATCGAGGCGTCGGTGAACACGACGACCCCGGCGTTGCCGCGGGAGTGCGCGATGACCCAGTCGGCGCTGATCCGGGCGACGTCCTCGACCCTGGTGGTGACGTTGGTGAACAGCTCGGGGTCCTCGCTCGGGCCGGGGGCGCCGACCGCGTGCCAGCCGATGAGCGGGATGTGCTCGGCGTTGGCTTTCGCGACCTGCTGGGACGTCAGGTGGGGGTCGAAGCCGCCGATGACGATGCCCGACGGCCGCAGGGCGACGGCCTGGCTGAACGCCGCCTGGATGCCGGCGGGGGTGCCCTGACCGTCGATCACCCGGACCCGCCAGCCGATGGCGTGCGCGGCCTCCCGCACGCCCTTGGCGGTGCCCGCGACACCGGGGTTGGTCATGGTCTGGGCGACGTAGACGACCGACTTGCCGGTGGCCGCCGCGGGGCCGCCGGCGGGGCCGTTCCAGGCGATGCGGGTCTGCTCCGCCCGCCGGACGGCCGCTTCGGCCCCGGCCAGGGCGGCGGGGCAGCCGGCCTTCGCCGGCCCGGTCGGGGAGGACGTGGGACCGGTCGAGGAACCGCGTTCGCAGCCGGCGGCAGCCATGGCCACCACTACTGCCAGGACGACCGCGCTCGCGGCCGCTCTCGCCGGCCGGAGGGTCACGAGGGGGCTCCGGGCCGGTCATGAGGTGCCGTCGGGGACGGTTCCGTGCGTCGTTGCCGCAACTGGCGGCGGGCCGCGTAGCCGGCCAGGCCGACCGCGACGATCAGGGTTCCGCCGTTGAACAGCGGGGTGACCCAG
Source organism: Streptomyces sp. NPDC053048 (assembly GCF_044547045.1). Classification (NCBI taxonomy): domain Bacteria; kingdom Bacillati; phylum Actinomycetota; class Actinomycetes; order Kitasatosporales; family Streptomycetaceae; genus Streptomyces; species Streptomyces sp. NPDC053048. Next base: position 395,485 of record NZ_JBITZS010000004.1, on the reverse strand, counting down.
AACCGGGCGCCGAGCTGGCCGATGCCGGCGAGGCCGACGGCGAGGACGGTGACGGCGACGAGGGTGCCCAGCGCGTTGGCCCGGCCGGGCCTGATCGCCGTGGAGCCGAGCAGCGCGCCGACGAAGGCGGGCAGCAGGTAGTCCATGCCCACGCTGGGGTTGCCGATGTGCTGCTGCGCGGCCAGCAGCACCCCGGCGATGCCGACGATCAGGCCCGACCCGGTGAAGGCGAGGATGACGAAGCGCCGGGAGGGGATGCCGACCAGGTCGGCGGCGCGGGCGTTGGAGCCGATGACGTACAGGTACCGGCCCAGCGGCAGCCGTTCCAGCAGCAGCCACAGCGCGGCGACGAGGGCGAGGACGTAGAAGGCGGACACCGGCAGGCCGAGGAACCGGGAGTCGTAGACGGCGGTGAAGGCGGCCGGCAGGCCGTGCGGGCCGGGGACGATCCGGGCGCCGTCGGTGATCCAGCCGGTGAAGGCGTACATGATGCTGCCGGTGCCGAGGGTGGCGATGAAGGAGTCGATCCGCGCGAATTCGACGACGACGCCGTTGACGGCGCCTACGGCCGCCCCGCCCAGGACCACCAGCAGGCAGGCGAGCGGCCAGGGCCACCCCTCGCCCACGATCAGATGCATCGCCATGACGTGCGCCAGGCCCAGGCCGTAGCCGATGGACAGGTCGAACTTGCCGGTGGCGATGGGGATCATCGCGCCGAGCGCGAGGACGGCGGGGATCGACTGGTTGGACAGGACGGCGGAGATGTTGTCCAGCGTGGGAAAGGTGTCCGGCAGCGCGAGGGAGAAGGCCAGGAACAGCAGGACCGTCAGCAGCAGCAGTCCGTAGGCGCCGACGAGGTGCCCGAACCGGCGGCCCAGCGGGGGACGACGGGGCGAAGGCGGTGGGACCATCGTCACGGTGTCCCGGTGAGAGCCGGCATGGCCGAGGCGGCCCGGGTGAGCGCGCCCACCGTGAGGGCGTCGCCGCTCAGCTCCTCCGTCACCCTCCCGCGGACGAACACCAGGGCGCGGTGACACACCTGCGCGACCTCCTCGAAGTCGGTGGAGATCAGCAGCACGGCGAGCCCTCCGGCCAGCGCGTCCCGCAGCAGGCCGTAGACGGCCGCCTTGGCACCCACGTCCACTCCGGCGGTCGGCTCCTCCAGGATCAGCAGGCTCCGGCTCAGCCGCAGCCACCGGCCGATCATGACCTTCTGCTGGTTGCCCCCCGACAGGGTGGCGATCGGCGCCTCGCTGTCCCGGGGATGCACCGAGAACCGCTCCATCAGGGCGGTCGCCTCCGCGCGCTCACGCACCGGGCTGATCCAGTAACCGCCCGGCAGACCGCCCGCCCGGGGATTGACCAGGAAGTTCTCCCGTACGGTCAGTTCGGCGGCGCAGCCCTCCTCCTGGCGGTTGCTGGTGACGAAGCCGGTGCCGGCGTCGACCGCCGCGGTGACCGTGCCCGGACGGTACGGCCGTCCCGCCAGCAGGGCCCGTCCCCCGAGGAGGGGACGGGAGCCGGCGAGGGCACGGCCCAGTTCCATGTGCCCCGCGCCGGTCAGGCCGACCATGCCGAGGATCTCCCCGGCGCGCAGCCGCAGGCTGACCGGGCCCGTGTGCTCGGTCCGTACGCCGTCCAGGCTCAGGACGGGCGGTCCGGCGGCGGGTGCGGCGAAGCGGTGGCCGCCCGGTTCGTGGCCCACGATGTCGTGGACGAGCCGGGCGGGGCCGTGGCCGGCGAGCGGGCCGTGGCTGACGACGCGTCCGTCGCGCAGCACGGCGAAGGTGTCGGCGACCTTGTACACCTCGTCGAGGCGGTGGGTGACGAAGACGATGGCGTGGCCGCGGTCGCGCAGGGTGTGCAGGACGTCGAAGAGCCGTGCGCAGTCGGCCGCCGGGAGGCTGGCCGTCGGCTCGTCCAGGACGATCAGTTCGGCCCGTGTGCACAGCGCGCGGGCGATGGCCACCAGGGAGCGTTCGGCCCGCGTGAGGTCGGCGACGACGGCGTCCGGGTCGAGGTGCGCGGCCACGACGGACAGGGCGTCGGCGCACTGCCGGCGGGTGCGCCGCCAGGAGACCAGTCCGGCGCGGCGGGGATATCCGGTGCCCAGGGCGATGTTCTCGGCGACCGTCATCCACCCCACCAGTCCCAGGTCCTGGTGGATGAAGGACATGGTGCGGGAGGCCGCCTCGCTGCCCAGCGGATGACCGGCGACGGTCACCTCGCCCTCGTCCGCGTGGTGGACGCCCGCGAGCACCTTGATGAGGGTGGACTTCCCGGCACCGTTGGCGCCGAGCAGGGCCAGGACGCTGCCGCGGCCGATGTCGAGGTCGACCCCGTCCAGCGCGAGCGTGCCGCCGAACCGCTTGCGCAGACCGCGGATGCGGACCAGGGGAGTGGGTTGCCCCATTTCCCCCGTTCTCGCCGATCCCATCATTCCGGTCATTCCGGTCATGCTACGGCCACCTTCCGTCCCGGTCCCGGACGGTCCGTCAAATGGCGGGAATGTCGTCGAAATCGACGTACGCCTCGGCGAGGACGGCCTTGCTCCCCGGCACCTCCAGGGGGCACTCGGCCCAGATGACCTTGCCCTCGGGGGTGTAGCGGGTGCCCCAGGACCGGGAGAGCTGGGCTACCAGGAACAGGCCGCGACCGCCCTCGTCGGTGGTGGCCGCGTGGCGCAGGTGCGGGGCGGTGCTGCTGGTGTCGGCGACTTCGCAGGTCAGCGCGCGGTCGTAGAGCAGGCGCACCCGGATGGGGCCGGAGCCGTACCGGACGGCGTTGGTGACCAGCTCGCTGAGCAGCAGTTCGGTGGAGAAGGAGATCTCGTCCAGCCCCCATTCGGACAGCCGGCGGGTGACGGCGGCGCGGACGGAGGAGACGAGCGCCGGGTCGGCGGGCAGCTCCCAGGTGGCGATCCGCTGCGGGTCCAGGGTGTGGGTGCGGGCGACGAGCAGGGCGATGTCGTCGGCGGGATGCTCGGGCACCACGGTCCGGACGACCTCCCGGCAGGTCTCCTCGGGCGGGCGGTTCGGGTGGGCCAGCGCGCGGCGCAACTGTTCCAGGGCCGTGTCGAAGTCGCGGTCGCGGTCCTCGATGAGCCCGTCGGTGTACAGGACCAGCTGGCTGCCCTCGGGCAGGTGGAACTCGGCGGTTTCGAAGGGCAGGCCGCCCAGCCCCAGCGGCGGGCCCGCGGGCAGGTCGGGGAAGGTGACCGTGCCGTCGGGCCGCACCAGCGCGGGCGGGGGATGGCCGGCCCTGGCCATGGCGCACATCTGCGAGGTGGGGTCGTAGATGGCGTACAGGCAGGTGGCGCCGATGATGCCGGTCATGCCGGCGGACGGGTCCTCGCCGCACTCCTCCCGGTCCAGGCGCCCCACGAGGTTGTCGAGGTGGGTGAGGACCTCGTCCGGGGGGAGGTCCAGCTCGGCGAAGTTGCGGGCGGCGGTGCGCAGCCGGCCCATGGTGGCGGCGGCGTGCAGCCCGTGGCCGACGACGTCCCCGACGACGAGGGCGACGCGGGTGCTGGAGAGGGGGATGACGTCGAACCAGTCGCCGCCGACCCCGGACTCGGCGGGCATGTAGCGGTGCGCGACCTCGACGGCGTTCTGGTCGGGGAAGCCGTGCGGCAGCAGGCTGCGCTGCAGGGCCAGGACCATGCTGTGTTCGCGGGTGTAGCGGCGGGCGTTGTCGATGCAGATGGCGGCCCGGGTGGCGAGTTCCTGGGCCAGCGAACGGTCGTCGTCCCCGAAGGGCGCGGGGTCCTGCGCGCGGTAGAAGCTCGCTATGCCCAGGACGATGCCGCGGGCCATGAGGGGGACGGTGATGAGGGAGTGCACGTCGTGGTCGAGGAGGCGCCGGGCGCGCGCGGGGTCCTGGGAGATCCAGCCGGCGGCGGCTCTCAGGTCGGGCTCCAGGACGGGCTTGCCACTGGTCAGGCAGCGCAGTTGGGGTGTGGTCGGCCGGAGGTGGACCCGTTCGCCCGCGGGGTAGAAGGGGCAGTCCTCGCGGATGCCGTGGACGACCGTGCGGTGCAGGTCCTTGGCGGGGTCGGTCGGCTCGTCGCCGCGCAGCACCGCCTCGGGGAGGTCGATGGTGACGAAGTCGGCCAGGCGCGGGACGGACATCTCGGCGAGCTCCCGGGCGGTGCGGCTCACGTCCAGGGTGGTGCCGATGCGGGTGCTGGCCTCGGACAGCAGCTCCAGGCGGCGCCGGGCCGCCACGGCGTACTTGCCCACCCCGGGCTCGCCGACCAGCACCAGTCCGCTGGTCGCACCGTCATCGTCGTGCTGGGGGGCGGGCGCCGTGCCGAGCGGGCCGCGTCCGCCGGGCCTGCGGGCGGTCGCGGAGGGCCGGCCGGGCCCGGTGCCCGGAGGCCGGTGGCCGGCCGGCGGGACGGTGGGGGTGAGGGGCCGCGGTGTCAGGAGTCCGGTCGGCGCGGGGGCCTCGGTGGGCACGGCGAGGCGCTGGTGCCGAGAGGGCAGGATCGCCTCGATGACGACGCCCTCCACGCCGGAGGAGCTGGTCACCGGGCGGCTCAGCAGGGTGACCCGCCGGTCGCCGGGCAGGGACACCTCGACGGCGGCCCTCTGACCCGTGGAGATCAGCTCGGTGGCCTTCTCCTTGAGGATCATCTGGTCGCGCCAGTCCAGCCCGCTCGCGGTGAGCTCGGCGGGCTGCCCGTCGCGGCCGGCGTCGTCGGCCGCTACGCGGCGCCTGGTGTCGAGGTAGGCCCGCAGCAGGGCGCGTTCGCGCGCCGAGCTCTGCTCCAGCAGCCGCCGTTCGATGGCGCCCGCCGCCCTGCTGATCATGACGTCCAGCGCCGCGTCCGCATCGGTGTACGGGTAGCCGAAGCAGAGGACCCCTTCGATGCGCCCGCTGAGCAGGTCCCGGACGGGGATCGCCGAACAGGCGTTGGACTGGGAGCGCTCGGCGAAGTGCTCGGCCCCGTAGACGTTGATCAGCCGGCGCTCGGCCAGCGCCAGGCCGATGCCGTTGGTGCCGCCGTACTTCTCGGCGAAGACGAAGCCGGGGACGCTCTGGATCGGGGCCAGCCGCCTGGCCGAGGAGGGTTCGCCGAAACGCCGTTGCAGCACCGCGCCGCGCCCGTCGGCGAGGGCGATGTTCATGTTCCGGTCCGTGAACCTGGCCTGCAGCCGGTCCATGACGGGCCCGGCCGCGCGCGCGAGGCGGCCGTCCAGGTCGAGGTCTTCGGTGTAGGGGAGTTCGCAGCCCTCCGGGGAGAGCCCCAGCGACAGGGAGCGCTGCCACGAATCCAGGATCGGACTCCGCACGTCCGCCTCGACCGACCCGCCTCGGAGGAACTGCTCACGGGCGAGTACGGGGCCGATGTCGTCCGCCACGAGCCCCATCCGGATCACTTCCCTCGTCGGTACGTGCGGCACTGGCCGCCCGCAGACCGGAGCGGCTGCACTGTTGTTCCATTTTAGAACTTTCCCGACATACCGGAGTGAGGTGTGGACGGTGGGCCCGCCGGTGCGGTCAGTGCCCGGCCGTCACAGGACGGCGACTGGATCGACGGGCGATCCGGTACCGCCCGGGACGTTCAGCGGGGCCACGACCAGCAGGAACGCATAGCGGCCGGTCGCGGCGCAGGCGGCGGAGAGCGCCTCGAGGTCGAGGTTGTCCAGCAGCGGCACCCCCATCGCGGCGACGGCGAGCGCGTGCACGGGGGAGTGCACGCCCTCGACCGGCGAGGGCCGCACGTCGCTGTCGCCGTCGCTGCCGAGCAGGGCGATGCCGCGCTCGGCCAGCGGCGGCAGGGCGTCCACGTGGAAGCCCGCACAGGCCTCGTCCGGGTTCCAGGCGCCCACCTCCCGCCGCCGCCGGAACCGGCCGACCCGCAGCAGCACCGCGTCGCCCTCGCCGGTCTCCACGCCGAGCGCCGCCTCCGCGGCGAGGACGTCCGCGGCGCGCACGGCCTGCCCCGGCTCCAGCCAGGGGATCCCCTCGGCGGCGGGCACATCGAGGAGCACTCCCCTGGTGACCAGGGGCCCGAGCGCCGACACCCCACCGAAGTGGGCACCTCCGGCGCCGACGAGCTCCCGGGCCGTACCGCCGTCGTAGAGCCGCCCGCGGTAGGCGACGTGGGACAGCGCGTCCAGATGGCTGACGCCCTTGCCGTGGTAGTCGGCGCCGAGGAAGTCCTTGTGGGTGGAGGGCTCGGGAGCCTCGACGTCGCCGAGGTCGGACATGTAGTGCAGGGCGGGCTTGGCGTTGTCGGGCCCGGCCACGGTGTCCCACGGCCGCCCCAACGGGACGACGTGCCCGTCCCGCACCACCGACAGGGCCCGCCGGACATGGCCGGCGGTCACCCGGTTGAAGGCCCCCCGGCCGGCGGGCTCCCAGCGGCCCCACGTGCGCACGCTCTCGAACAGCGCGTCGAACTCCTGGCGGGAGACGGGCGGGCCGCCGGCGGGCTCAGGGCTGTCGCTCATCTGCTGCTCAGCGCTCCAAGGCTGGACGGTGCCCCTGTCCATGGTGCCCAGGCCCTGGCGCGCGTCGCGCGGGTGGAGCGGCTGGTGGAGTGGCTGGTAGGGCGGCGTCTCATGTCACGTTGACCGCCGCCCAGGCCGCGTCCACCGCCTTGTACTCCGCGCTGTCCGCGCCGTGGAGGACGGCCGCCGCGGCCAGGGTCGCCGTGCGCGCCTTGTGGTAATCGGTGTTCGACGTCATGCGCTCCGTCAGCGCCTTGAACCAGATGCGTTCGGCCGCTCGCCTGCCGATGCCGGTGACCGGCTTGCCGTCGTACGTCGGGCTGTCGTACCTGACATTGTTGATGATCTTCGGGCCGCTGCCCTCCGCGAGCAGGTAGAAGAAGTGGTTCGCGGGGCCGGAGGCGTAGTGGGGGTCTATCCGGTTGATGCCGGAGTACCAGTAGTCCTTGGAGCGTCCGTCCTTTGAGGGGCGGTCCATGTGGCGCAGCGGCGGCTTCTCGCCGTTGATGTCCGGGGGCTGTTCGGCGACGAGGTAGTCGCCCGGGTCGGCCGGGTTGGCGGCGTGGAATTCCGCCGCGGCGGCGAAGATGTCGCTCGTCGCCTCGTTGAGGGCCGCGGCCTCCCCGTAGAAGGACAGGTCGGCGGTGGAGGCGGTGACGCCGTGGGCCATCTCGTGCACGCCGACGTCGATGCGGGTGAGCGGCCCGTAGGGGGACGGGCCGTCGCCGTAGGTGATGCAGAGGTTCGTGTGGTCGTAGAAGGCGTTCGTGTACGCGCTGCGGTAGTGGACGCGGCTGCAGCCGGCTCTGCCGTCGCCCCGGATGCCCGAGCGGCCGTGGACCTGGCGGTAGTAGTCCCAGAACACGGCGTGGACGTAGTGGGCGGCGACCGCGTCCGACTGCCGGCCGCCCTCGCACCAGACGTTGTCGTCGTCGGTGACCAGGACGCCGGTGCCCGTGGCGGCGCCCTGCATGTCGTACGTCCTGTGGTTGCCGCGTGTGGCGTCGGTGAGCTCGTAGCGGCCGGTGGCCGGGTTGTAGGTGGTGTCGAGCGGGACTCTGCCCACGGTGGTGCCGCAGCCGATGCCCACGGCCGGGCCGGGCGCGGGGCCCGTGGCGGGGCGGGCGGTGGCGGGGACGCTCTGCAGGGCGGAGGTGAGGGCGATGGCCGCGGCGAACACGGCGGCGGCTCCGGTGCGACGGCGGGAGGGGTGGGACGGGCGGGAGGGATGCGAGGGGCGTGAGGGCAGGAGGGCCATGTCGGCTCCTTCCGGCTTCGGCGGCGGGGAGTGTGCGTGCCGCCATGAGGGTGCCAGTACGAGCCAGGGGTTGTCAGGAGCCCGACAAGGATCGGGCCTCGGCGAGCATCGCCTCGGGTGCCCTCCGGTGACACCCTGGGAGCAGTGAGGGGTACGACGGAGGTGGAGCCGGATGGCGCCGATCACGGTGGCGATGGCGGGCGACACGATGCTGGGGCGCGGGGTCGCCGAGCGGCTGGCCCGGACGCCCACGGCCGAGGCGCTGCTGTGCGACGAGCTCCGGGCGATCGTCGCCGGGGCCGACCTGTTCGTCCTCAACCTCGAGTGCTGCGTCTCCGGCCGCGGCGAGCCCTGGCCCGCACCGGGCAAACCCTTCTTCTTCCGCGCCCCGCCGGAGGCCGCCGCGATCCTCGCGGAGCTGGGCGTGGACTGCGTGACCCTGGCCAACAACCACGCCCTGGACTACGGCTACGACGCCCTCGCCGACACCCTCGCGCTGCTCGCCGAGGCCGGAGTCCGGGTGGTGGGCGCGGGGCCGGACCTGGCCGCCGCGCGCGAGTTCGCGGTGCTGGAGGCCGGCGGTATCCGGCTGGCCGTCGTCGGCGCCACCGACCACCCGGAGGACTTCGCCGCCGACACCGGCCGCCCCGGAGTGGCGCTGGCCGACCTCCGCCACGGCGTGCCCGGCTGGCTCACCGGCCTCGTGGCCCGCGCGGCCGACGAGGCCGACGCCGTGCTCGTCACCCCGCACTGGGGCCCCAACATGACCTCCCGCCCCCCGCGCTACGTACAGGACGCCGCCTCCGCGCTGCTGGAGGCCGGAGCGACCCTGGTCGCCGGGCACTCCGCGCACGTCTTCCACGGGGTGGCCCACCGCGTCGTCCACGACATGGGCGACTTCGTCGACGACTACGCGGTCGACGCCCGGCTCCGCAACGACCTGGGGCTCCTCTTCCTGGTCACGCTGGACGGCGCCGCCCCCGCCCGCCCCCGGCCCGTCCGGCTCGAGGCCGTGCCCGTCTTCCTGGACTTCTGCCACACCGCGCGGGCGCGCGGGGACGAGTGGGAGTGGATCCGCGACCGCTTCACCCGCGCCTGCGCCGCCTTCGGCACGCCGGTCGCCGTGGAGGGCGACCGGCTGGTGGTGGACTGGTCCTGAGCTCTCGCGACCGGCCGGTGCCGCCGCCGAACGCTCACGCGCGGGTGGCCGTCGCTCACCGATCTGTGATCACCGGACACCGGCGGGTGACCGGATGGCGTGACGCCCGTCACCGGCCGGTGTGACCCCCCTCACGCCCCGGCCCCCGCCCGTCCCGCCCGCGCGCGGCCCGAGCCCCCACGCCCGGACGGGCGCCCGCCTCCGCGCGTGTACTTTTTGCTGTGCAGCCGCGTCGACGACCTCCACGCGGCATGTACTCGTCACCGGACCGTACGCATACCGTGCTGCCGCCCTGGTACCGCCGTACCGATACAAAAGGACGCCCCACCCATGCCCTACGTGCGCCATTGGCTGCGCAACTCCATCCTGCTGTTCGCGACCGCGATCGCGCTCGGAATGATCGCCGCGCACACCAAGCTGATCCAGCCGCACGACCTGGACCTGGACCGGACGATCCAGACCAATACGCGCACCGGCTGGCTGAACACCACGATGGAAATGATCAGCTACTGCGCCTCGCCGGTCGCCGGCGTCCTGATCCTCGCGGTCTGGTGCGGGTACCTGCTGTTCGTGCGGCGCCGGCCCATCACGGCGAGCGCCACCTTCCTGGTGGTCGCGGTCGGCTGGAACAGCACCCAGATCGCCAAGGCCCTCGTGGCCCGGCCCCGGCCGCCCCGTGAGTTCATGCTGGACCCCGAGATCGGCTCCAACAGCTTCCCCAGCGGCCACGTCGCCTTCACGGTCGCCGTCGCCGTCGCCGTGTACTTCCTCTTCCGCCGGTCGCGGCACCGCCGCACGGTCGTGGTCCTCGGCGTCCTCGCCGTCCTGCTGGTGGCCTTCTCCCGGATGTACGTCGGCGCCCACTACCCGACCGACACCTTCGGCTCCGTGCTGATCGCCGGCTCCGCGATCTTCTTCATCACCGGTGTGTGGCACGCCTGGCTGCTGCCCAACCTCGAGCGCCTGCCGGTGCTGGGGGCCCTGCTGACCCGCTTCGGTCTGGAGCAGGAGCGCGCCGAGCTCGAGGCCGCGCAGGCCGGTTACGGCCACCCGGCCACCGTGCCCGTCCCCGGCCGCGGCGGACGCCACCGCCGGCACGTGGGGCGCTGAGCCCGGCACGCGTTCGGGTTGATCAGGGCGGACTCCTCACGGGGTCCGCCCTGATCCGTTTCCGCCGGTGGTCCTTCGCGACAGCCGCTCTTCGCCTTCCGCATTGCCGCGACGCGTTCTACGGTGTGCGCCGGCACGCGCGAGCGACCGGCCGGCGAGGCGACGACGTGGAGGGCCAGTGGAACTCCAGTACACCCCCGAGCAGCAGCGGTTACGGGCCGAACTGCGCGAGTACTTCGCGGAACTGGTACCCGACGACGCGTACGAACGGCACGCCGACCCCGCCGAACGCAAAAGGTTCTACCGCGCCACGATCCGCCGCCTCGGCGCGGACGGCCGCCTGGGGGTGGGCTGGCCCGTCGAGTACGGGGGCGGCGGCATGACCCCCGTCGAACAGTTCATCTTCTTCGACGAGGCCGCGCAGGCCGGTGTCCCGCTGCCGCTGATGGCGCTCAACACCGTCGGGCCCACCCTCATGCGGTTCGGCACCGAGGAACAGAAGGCGTACTTCCTGCCCGGGATCCTCGCGGGCGAACTCGACTTCGCCATCGGCTACAGCGAGCCCGGCGCCGGCACGGACCTTGCGGCCCTCACCACCCGCGCGGTGCGCGAGGGCGACGAACGGGACGGCCACTACATCGTGAACGGGCAGAAGATCTGGACCACCAACGGCGACACCGCCGACTGGGTCTGGCTCGCCGTGCGCACCGACCCCGAGGCCCCGCGCCACAAGGGCATCAGCATCCTGCTCGTCCCCACCAGCGACCCCGGCTACTCCTGCACCCTCATCAACACCCTCGCCTCGCACGACACCACCGCCAGCCACTACGACGACGTCCGGGTGCCCGCCACCCGCCGCGTCGGCAAGGAGAACGAGGGCTGGCGCCTGATCACCACCCAGCTCAACCACGAGCGCGTCACCCTCGCCGCCCACGGCGCCACGGCCACAGCCGCGCTGCGCGACGTCCGCCGCTGGGCCGCCGCCACCAAGCTGGCGGACGGCCGCCGCGTCATCGACCTCGGCTGGGTCCGCGGCCGGCTCGCCCGCACCCATATCCGCCTCGAGGCGATGAAGCTGCTCAACTGGCGCATGGTGGACGCCCTCCAGCACGGCACGCTCACCCCCCAGGACGCCTCGGCCGTCAAGGTCTACGGTTCCGAGGCCCGCCGGGACGCCTACGCCTGGCTGATGGAGGTCCTCGCCGCGGCCGGGCCGCTCAAGGAGGGCTCCGCGGGCGGCGTCCTGCACGGCGAGCTCGAACGCGGCTACCGCAGCGCGGTCGTCTTCACCTTCGGGGGCGGCAACAACGAGATCCAGCGGGAGATCATCTCCTGGATCGGCCTGGGCATGCCGAGGGTGCGCCGCTGAGGGGCGCCGGGGTGCCGAGGGGCGCGGACGTCCCGGTCACGCCTCCCGCCGGGCGTCGATCTCGGCGATCAGGGCCTCGACGCGGGCCTTGATCCGGTCGCGGATCGGGCGGACGGACTCGACGCCCTTGCCCGCCGGGTCCTCCAGGGCCCAGTCGAGGTACGTCTTGCCGGGGAAGACCGGGCAGGCGTCGCCGCAGCCCATGGTGATGACGTAGTCGGACGCCTGGACGGCCTCGGTGGTGAGGACCTTGGGCCGCCGGCCGGAGATGTCGATACCGACCTCGCGCATGGCCTCGACGGCGGCGGGGTTGACCCGGTCGCCGGGCACCGAGCCGGCGGAGCGGACCTCGACGCGGTCGCCCGCGAGGTGCTGGAGGAAGCCCGCGGCCATCTGGGAGCGGCCGGCGTTGTGGACGCAGACGAACAGCACGGAGGCGGCGGGGGTGGAGGGCATCGGTTCTTCCTTCGCGGGTCGGGCGGGCACCCGGGGCTCCAGCGGATCAGCTGTGAGGACGAAGCCCCGGTCCCCGCGAAGCTTAGGCCGCCGAGCGCCCCCAGCCGACCCCGCTCGGAGATCAGTGTGCGCGTCGGCGCCGCCTCCGTCGGCCTACAAGCCGTTCGGACGGGCCGCCATACTTGAGGGGCCGGGGGAGGGCACAGCGAATCGACGGGGGCGGCGGCGCGGCATGGCGGACACCAGGCTGATCCAGGGCCGTTACCAGCTGCTCGACCTGATCGGGCGGGGCGGCATGGGCGAGGTGTGGCGGGCCCGCGACGAGTCGCTGGGCCGGCACGTGGCCGTCAAGTGCCTCAAGCCCATGGGCCGTCAGCACGAGCAGTCCTACCTGCGGGTCCTGCGTGAGCGGTTCCGGCGCGAGGCGCGGGTCGCGGCCTCCCTGCAGCACCGGGGGATCACCGTCGTGCACGACTTCGGCGAGTCGGAGGGCGTGCTCTACCTCGTCATGGAGCTGCTCGAGGGGCGCAACCTCTCCCAGCTGCTGGAGGACAACGGCCAGCACCCGCTGCCGGTGCCCGAGGTCATCGAGATCGCCGAGCAGGTCGCCGCCGCCCTGGCCTACACCCACCGGCAGGGCATCGTGCACCGCGACCTCAAGCCGGCCAACATCGTCCGCCTCGCCGACGGCACGGTGAAGATCTGCGACTTCGGCATCGCGCGCCTGGCCCACGACATCGGCTTCTCCGCCCGGCTCACCGGCACCGGAATCGCCATGGGCACCCCGCACTACATGTCGCCCGAGCAGATCGGCGCAGGCAACGTCGACCACCGCAGCGACCTGTACTCGCTGGGCTGCGTGCTCTACGAGATCGCCACCGGCGCCCCGCCCTTCGACATGGACGACGCCTGGGCCGTCCTGGTGGGCCACCGCGACACCCCGCCCCGGCCCCTGCGCCCGGTGCGGCCCGAACTCCCCGAGCCCTTCGAACGGGTCGTCCTGGACCTGCTCGCCAAGGAACCCGGGGACCGTCCGGAGGACGCCGCCGAGCTCGTCCGGCGCATCGCCGCCCTGCCCCCGCTGCGGGCGGACGAACCACCGCGCCGCACCCCGCCCGAAGGGCGCCTGCCGCCCATGGGAACGCCGACGCGGCTGTCCGGGCCGCCCCGGCTGCCCGGCTGGGCCCGGAACATGACCACCGGCTCCAAGGCCGCCGGCACCGGCCCCGTCCAGCCGCCGCCGGACCCCACCGCCGCCCTCACCGGCTCCTGGACCGAGCCCTGGGCCGTGGGACCGGGCGGCTCCGGTGCGCGCCGCACCGCTCCGCGCACCGCCGGCTCCGAGCGCCCGCCGCCCCCCGAAGTCGTGGCCGGACTCGCCGCCCGGCACAGCGAGGGCCTGCGCCTGGCCCGCCTCGACCGGTGGGCCGAGGCCGGCGAGGTGCAACGGGCCGTCGCCGCCGAACGCGAGCGGATCCTCGGGCCCGACCACCCCGACACCCTGGCCAGCCGCTACGAGATCGGCTTCGCCCTCAGCCGGCTGGGACAGCCCCGCGACGCGCTGCGCGAGTTCGCGCGGACCGCCGCCGGCCGGGAAAGGGTGCTGGGCCCCGACCACCCCGACACCCTCGCCGCCCGCCAGGAGACCGCGTACGTCCTCGGGCAGCTCGGCCGCCACTTCGAGGCCCACCAGGTCTACGCCGCCGTGCTCACCGCCCGCGAGCGCGTGATGGGCCCCGACCACCCCGAAACCCTGCGCTGCCGCCACAACCTGGCCTTCAACCTGAGCAGACTCGGCCGTCTGGAGGACTCGTACGCCATGGCGCGCGACGTCGCCGCCGCCCGCTCCCGTGTGCTGGGCCCCGAGCACCCCGACACGCTGGTCACCCGCTACGAGGTCGGCTACGCGCTGGGCCAGCTCGGCCGCTGGGGCGAGGCGCTGCGGATGTACCAGGCGGTCGCCGCCGCGCGCGACCGCGTGCTGGGCGCCGACCACGCCGACACCTTCGCCGCCCGCTACGAGGCCGGGATCTGCCTCGGCCGGCTCGGCCGCAGCGCGGAGGCGCTGGAGCTCTACCGAGGCCTGGTCGAGGACCGTACGCGCGTCCAGGGCGCCGCCCACCCCGACACCCTCCGAGCCCGGCACGGCCTGGGCGTCAACCTCGGCCGGCTGGGCCGCTGGGAGGAGGCCCTGGCCGAGGCGCGCGACGTGTGCGCCATCCGCGCCCGGGTACTGGGGGCCGACCACCCCGACACCCTGGTCAGCCGTCGCGAGGTGGCGGTCGGGCTCGGCTGGCTGGGCCGCTGGACGGACGCCCTCGCGGTCTACCGCGACGTCGCCCAGGCCCGTCAGCGGGTGCTGGGGGCCGACCACCCCGACGCGCTGGCCAGCCGCCACGACGAGGCGCACTGCCTGGAACAGCTGGGCCGTTCCGCCGAGGCCGTCGAGCTCTACCGGCAGGTCGCGGCGGTGCGCCGGACCCGCGCCACGCGCGGCCGGCAACCACCTATCTGACTTAGCGTCAGAAAAGTGGTGCCGTCCGGGTTCCCTCGTCGGGCGCGCTGCGGCATCCTGCCGCCCATGCGGACCGAGCTGAGCCGCCGGCTGGGCATCGAACACGCCCTCTTCGGCTTCACACCGTTCCCCGCCGTCGCCGCCGCCATCACCCGGGCCGGCGGACTCGGCGTCCTGGGCGCCGTGCGCTACACCGCCCCCGGCGACCTCGCCCGCGACCTGGACTGGCTGCACGCGCACACCGAAGGCCTGCCCTACGGGCTCGACGTCGTGATGCCCGCCAAAACGGTCGAAGGGGTCACCGAGGCCGACGTCGAGGCGATGATCCCCACCGCGCACCGGGAGTTCGTCCGCAAGACCCTCGCCGAGCACGGCGTCCCCGGACTCCCCGACGGCGAGGGCTCCGGCTGGCGCATCACCGGCTGGCTGGACGAGGTGGCCCGCACCCAGCTCGACGTCGCCTTCGACTACCCCGTCAAGCTCCTCGCCAACGCCCTCGGCCCGCCACCCGCCGACGTCATCCGCCGCGCCCACGCCCACGGCGCCCTCGTCGCCGCACTCGCCGGAAGCGCCCGGCACGCCGTACGGCACGCGGAGGCGGGAGTCGACATCGTCGTGGCCCAGGGCTACGAAGCCGGCGGCCACACCGGGGAGATCGCCACCATGGTGCTCACCCCCGAGGTCGTCCGGGCCGTGGACCCGCTGCCCGTGCTGGCCGCCGGCGGCATCGGCAGCGGCGAGCAGATCGCCGCCGGGCTCGCCCTCGGCGCCCAGGGCGTCTGGCTCGGCTCGGTCTGGCTCACCACCGAGGAGGCGGGCCTGTCCTCGGGCGCCCTGACCGCCAAGCTCCTGGCCGCCGGCTCCGGCGACACCGTGCGCTCCCGCGCCCTGACCGGCAAACCCGCCCGCCAACTCCGCACTGCCTGGACCGACGCCTGGGAAGCCCCCTCCGCCCCCGCCCCCCTCCCGATGCCCCTCCAGGGCCTCCTGGTGGCGGAAGCACTGACCCGCATCCAGAAACACGAGGCGGAACCGCTGCTGGGCACACCGGTGGGCCAGATAGTCGGCAGCATGCGAACGGTCCGCAGCGTACAGGCGGTGGTCGACGACCTGACAAGGGGCTTCGAGAGGGCGGTGGGAAGGCTGAACCTGGTTGTGGGCAATCGTTCCGCAGGGCGATGGGGGTACCGCCCATGCCGTTCAGGCTATGGGGGAGGGTGGGCACAACCCACCCACCGGCCCGCACGGGAGGACGAAACGTCATGACCGACAGGCCGAAAGGATTCTGGGCACAAGCTACAGAAGACCCCGACCGCACGGTCCTGGTCACCCCCACCGGGGAAGCCTGGCCGGCCGGCCGCCTCCACGCGGCAGCCAACCGCCTGGTCCACGCCCTGCGCCAAGCAGGGCTCCGCACGGGCGACGCCTTCGCCACCGTCCTCCCCAACGGCGTCGAATTCCTCACCGCCCATCTGGCCGCCACCCAGGCCGGTTTCTACCTCGTGCCCGTCAACCACCACCTCGTCGCCCCGGAGATCGCCTGGATCGTCTCCGACTCCGGGGCCAAGGCGCTGATCGCCCACGAACGCCGGTCGGACGCCGCACGCGCGGCCGCCGACGAGGCGGGCCTGCCCGCCGACCGTCGCTACGCCGTCGGGGACATCGCCGGCTTCCGCCCGTACGCCGCACTCCTCGACGGCATGCCGGACACCCCGCCGGCCGGGCGCACGCTCGGCTGGGTCATGAACTACACCTCCGGCACCACCGGCCGCCCGCGCGGCATCCGCCGCCCCCTGCCCGGCCGGGCGCCGGAGGACAGCCATCTCGGCGGGTTCCTCGGCTTCTTCGGCATCGAGCCCTTCGGCGACAACGTCCACCTCGTCTGCTCGCCGCTCTACCACACGGCCGTCCTGCAGTTCGCGGCCGCGTCCCTGCACATCGGGCACCGGCTGGTCCTGATGGACAAATGGACGCCCGAGGAGATGCTGCGCCTGATCGAGACCCACCGCTGCACGCACACGCACATGGTCCCCACCCAGTTCCAGCGGCTGCTCGCCCTGCCGCGCAAGGTGCGGGACGCCTACGACGTGTCCTCCATGCGGCACGCCGTCCACGGCGCCGCACCCTGCCCCGACCACGTCAAACGGGCCATGATCGGTTGGTGGGGGAAGTGCGTCGAGGAGTACTACGCCGCCAGTGAGGGCGGTGGCGCGTTCGTCACCGCCGAGGAGTGGCTGAGCAGGCCCGGCACGGTCGGCAGGGCCTGGCCCATCAGCGAGATCGCCGTCCTCGACGACGACGGCAAGCCGCTGCCCGCCGGCCGGATGGGCACGGTGTACCTGCGGATGACCACCGGCGGCTTCGCCTACCACAAGGACGCGGACAAGACGCGCACCAGCCGCGTCGGCGACTTCTTCACCGTCGGCGACCTCGGCTTCCTCGACGAGGACGGCTACCTCTACCTCCGCGACCGCAAGATCGACCTGATCATCTCGGGTGGCGTCAACATCTACCCCGCCGAGATCGAGTCCGTGCTCCTGCGCCACCCGGCCGTCGCCGACGCCGCCGTCTTCGGCATCCCGCACGACGACTGGGGCGAGGAGGTCAAGGCCGTCGTCGAACCCGCCGACGGCTTCACCGCGGGCGACGCGCTCGCGGCCGAACTCCTCGACCACTGCGCCCGCAGGCTGGCCGGATTCAAGTGCCCGAAGTCCGTCGACTTCACCGCCGTCATGCCACGCGACCCCAACGGCAAGCTCTACAAGCGCCACCTGCGGCAGCCGTACTGGGACGGCCGGGACCGGGCGGTCTGACACCCGACGCGAACGGGCGCACCGCGCGCGGCTCGCGCGGTGCGCCCGTCGGTCGTCCGGGCAGGCGGCTCAGCGCTCGGAGACCCGTACCACCTTCAGCTTCGGCGAGGCCAGGATGTCCTTCTCGCAGAAGCGGCTCTTGACCATGCGGCCGGCCGAGAACAGCTCGGTCTGGTCGCTGTAGTGGGGCGACGTGGGGTCGGAGGACTGGCCGTACGTCAGGAGCGTACGGGCCACCGGGCAGCCGCTGCCGTCGAAGCCGACGGCCTGGATGTAGCTGGAGCCGTGCCTGACCTCCGGATAGCTCCCGGTGCCGGCGTCCCAGCGGGCCTCGATCATGTTCCAGACGCCCAGGGCGTGCGCGCCACCGGAGATCGGGATGCGCTTGCCGTTGCGTACGACGAACTGGTGCTCACCCAGCGGCGCGTCCAGCGCGACGCCCGCCGACCGCAGTTCGCTCACGGCGTCGGCCAGGGCGCGGCCGAAGCCGTCCGCAGAGGTGTTGAGCGTGTTCGGGGTTGTCACGGGCGCCGAGGGGGAGAAGGGCACCCGCCACAGCTTGTCCTCCGGGACCGCCCTGACGAGCTTGCGCCAGAAGCGGTCGAAGAGCAGCGCGCCCTTGCTGTCCTTGGCGACCGTGCGGTCCCAGCCGGCCAGCACCGAGCACGCCGCCGAGACATCCACGGGCTTGCCGTCGCCGCCCGTCGCCTTCCCACCGGGCAGCGCGGCGCAGGCCTTCGCCGCGTCGGCGGCCGCCAGCGCGCCAGCCGGTGCCCGGTTGGCGAACTGCTGCCGCTCGAGGTCGGAGACGGTCAGCCTGCCGCGCTCGGCCAGGGCGGCGACGTCCTCGAGTCCGCCGCGCGTGCGCAGCGAGCGGGCGGTGGCGGTGTCGCCGAAGATCCGCGGGTAGCCGGTGAGCGGCCGGTCGGCGTTGGCCAGCCAGGGGCTGTCGTTGGAGTTCTCGGCGTACGGGGCGTCGAGGAGGGTCGGCATCGCGGACGGGCCGAAGACGCCGGGCTGCACCGCGTCGGCGTCCCGGCCCAGCGCGCAGTCGCCGCGCGAGCCGTCCAGCACGGCCAGGCCTGCGGACGGGAACGTCTGCCGGCCCAGCGCGGTGGAGCAGCGTGCGGCGAGCTCGTCGGTGACGCGCGGCAGCACCTGCGACTGGGTGTAGAGGCTGTGCCCGGCGGAGTCGGTGGCGATGGTGTTCACCCACGGCAGCCCCTGGGTGCGGCGCAGCCCGGCCTGGATGTCGCGCACGCTGCGGGACCTGCTCAGCGCCAGCGACGAGTCGACGAACCGCAGGCTCTGCGCGTTCGGGTCGTTCAGCGCGTAGGCCGTGCCCTCGGTCTGGGGCAGGGGCATGGACTCGACGGAGGTCACCACCGGGCCGTAACGGGTCCACCACTGGGTGCGGGTGACATCGGAGGTACGGCCGTCCTTGCCCTTCACGGGGACGGTGACCGTGCGCTTGGTCATCCGTTCGGGCTTGCCGTCGACGAGGTAGCTGTGCGGGTCGCCGGGGGCGGTCCTCAGCTCGTAGAGGTTGGTCGGGACGCCGGTGGCGACCGTGTGGCTCCAGGCGATGTCCCGGTTGTGGCCGATCTCGACGATGGGCATGCCGAGCAGGGAACCGCCCGCGACGTCGAGTTCACCGGGGATGGTCTGCTGCGACTGCCAGAAGCGGCGGCCGCCCTGCCACGGGTAGTGCGGGTTGCCCAGCAGCAGCCCGCGGCCGCTCGCGGTGGTGGAACCCGCGAACGCGACGGCGTTGGAGCCCATGTCGGCGTTCTGCCGGTCGAAGACCTCACGGGCCGCGGCCACCGGGTCCGTGGTGTCCCGCGCGGAGCGGGCGGCGGCCTTCCTCGGCTGCTGCCCGGTGCCGGACAGGCCGTCCGGGACGAGGCCCTGGCCGCCCAGCACGGTGATGGCCCAGCCGCGCCGGGCGACATCCAGGGCGGTGACGGGAGTGACCCAGGAGGCGCCGCGGCACGCCGGGTCGGTGATCCTGTTCTGCTTCAGCCAGGCGTTGTAGCCGGCCGCCCAGCCGCGCATCAGCTCCTTGGCCTGGCGGCTCGGCCCGGCCGGGGCAGGTCTCTCGAGCAGCTTCTCCACGGTCCTCGCGTCCCGCGCCCCGCGGAAGAACAGGTCGCTGGAGAGGTTGGTGGAGGCGGAGGACAGCGATCTGTCGGGCGCGGCGTCGGCACCGAAGTGGCGCGAGCGTTCACCGCGCAGGGTGACGAACCCGTCGGCCAGGATGCACACCTGGTCCTTGGCCTGCGCCCAGCCCGAGCCGAAGCCCAGGCTCGCGTAGTCCTTGCCGACGATGTGCGGGATGCCGTACTCGGTGTAGCGGATGACGGCGGACAGGCCGCCCGACGAGGGCTGGAGCGCGCTGTCCGGCGCGGCCACCGGGGCGGCCGTGGCGGGCAGCGCGCTCGCGCCGGTCAGCAGCGCGAGACCGGCGATCGTCAGCGCGCGTAAGCGGTGACGGATGGGCAACGTGACCTCCTGTGCGAGGTGGTTGAAGAGCAGTTGACTGTGGTGACGCAGCCCCGGGCCGCAGGGTTCAGCCGCGCACGCTTCAGCCGCGCTCGTCGACGACGCGCCGGAGCTTGCCCACCGACCGCTCGAGGGTGTGCGGGTCCACGACGTCGACCGTCACCGACACCCCGATGCCGTCCTTGACGCGCCGCCCGATGTCCGCGGCGGCCGCCGCGCGCTGATCGGGCGTCGCCTCCCGGCGCGCCTCGACGCGCACGGTGAGCCGGTCCAGGCGTCCCTCGCGGGTCAGGCGCAGCTGGAAGTGGGGTGCGGCGCCCGGCGTGCGCAGCACGATCTCCTCGATCTGGGACGGGAAGAGGTTGACCCCGCGCAGGATGATCATGTCGTCGCCGCGGCCGGTGATCCGTTCCATCCGGCGGAAGACGCGGGCCGTGCCCGGCAGCAGCCGGGTGAGGTCACGGGTGCGGTAACGGACGACCGGCACGGCCTCCTTGGTGAGCGAGGTGAACACCAGCTCGCCCGGCGATCCGTCGGGCAGCACCTCGCCCGTCACCGGATCGACGATCTCGGGGTAGAAATGGTCCTCCCAGATGTGCGGCCCGTCCTTGGTCTCCACGCACTCCTGCGCGACGCCGGGGCCCATCACCTCGGACAGGCCGTATATGTCGACCGCGTCGAGCGCGAAGCGCTCCTCGATCTCGCGGCGCATGTCCTCCGTCCACGGCTCGGCACCGAAGACGCCCACGCGCAGCGAGGTGCCGCGCGGGTCGATGCCCTGGCGCTCGAACTCGTCGAGCAGCGTGAGCATGTACGAGGGCGTGGCCATGATGACGTCGGGCCGGAAGTCCTCGACGATCCGCACCTGGCGCTCGGTCATGCCGCCGGAGGCCGGGATCACCGTGCAGCCCAGGCGCTCCGCGCCGTAGTGCGCGCCCAGCCCGCCGGTGAACAGCCCGTACCCGTAGGCCACATGCACCGTGTCCCCGGGCCGGGCGCCCGCCGCGCGCAGCGAGCGGGCCACCAGAGCGGCCCAGACATCGAGGTCGCCGTCGGTGTAGCCGACGACGGTGGGGATGCCGGTGGTCCCGCTGGAGGCGTGCAGGCGGCGGATGCGGGAGCGGTCGACGGCGAACATGCCGAAGGGGTAGTGGGCGCGCAGGTCGTCCTTGGTGGTGAAGGGGAAGCGGGCCAGGTCGGCGAGTGTCCGGCAGTCCTCGGGCCGCAGCCCGGCGGCGTCGAACGCCGTTCGGTAGAAGGGGACGTTGTCGTAGGCGTGGCGGAGGGTCGCGCGGAGGCGGTGCAGTTGCAGGGCGCCCAGGGCCTCCGGGGTGCGGGGTTCTTCGGTGCTGGTCATGGAGGGTGTTTCCCCCACCCCGCCCCTTCCCGTAACCGGGGGCTAGCCCCCGGACCCCCGGGCCGCGCTCGCGCGGCGTCCTCAAACGCCGGACGGGCTGAAATCAGCCCGTCCGGCGTTTGAGGACCGGGGTCCGGGGCGGAGCCCCGGTTACGGGAAGGGGCGGGGTGGGGAAGAAGAACCCCCCTCGGCCATCGCCCGCGCCCACCGGTAATCCGCCTTCCCACTCGGCGAGCGCTCGATGCGCGGCGTCAGCACCAGGCTGCGCGGCACCTTGTAGCCGGCGAGCCGCTCCCGGCAATGCGCCTGCAGGCCCGGCAGGGTCGGGGGCGGTGACCCCTCGCGTGGTTGGACGACCGCGGCGACCCGCTGGCCCCACCGGTCGTCCGCGACGCCGGTGACCAGCGCGTCGTACACCGCCGGGTGGGCCTTGAGAGCCTGTTCGACCTCCTCCGGGAAGACCTTCTCGCCGCCGGTGTTGATGCACTGCGAGCCCCGCCCGAGGACCGTCACCACGCCCCGGTCGTCGACCGTCGCCAGGTCGCCGAGGAGGACCCAGCGTTCGCCGTGCGCGGTGAAGAAAGTCTCGGCGGTCTTGTGCGGGTCGTTGTGGTAGCCGAGCGGCACATGGCCGTGCTGGGCGAGGCGGCCCACCTCGCCGGGGGCCACGGGCCGGCGCGTGACCGGGTCGACCACGGCCGTACGGGCGTTCACGCGCAGCCGGAAGCCCGTGCGCGGGCCCGAGTCCTCGGTGGCCGTGCCGTTGAAGCCGGACTCCGAGGAACCGAAGTTGTTGATCAGCCGCACCCCGGGCAGCAGCGCGGCGAACTGCGCCCGCACGGTCTCCGACAGCACGGCCCCCGAACTGCTGACGCTCCGCAGCGACGAGCAGTCGCCGCCGCCCCGCAGTGGTCCGGCCAGCAGGTCCACCAGCGGCCGCAGCATCGCGTCGCCGACCAGCGACAGGCCCGTCACCCGCTCCCGTTCGACCGTCCGCAGCACCTCCCGCGGCACGTACTTGCTGTGCAGGACGACCTTCTGGCCCAGGTGGAAGGCGATGAAGGCGGTGAGCGTGGCCGTGCCGTGCATCAGTGGGGCGGCGGGGAAGAAGACCAGGCCCTCGTCGCCCGCCGCGACCCGCCGCGCCAGTTCCTCCGGCCGCCGTACCGGCTCGCCCGTGGGCGCGCCCCCGCCGAGCCCGGAGAAGAAGAGGTCCTCCTGCCGCCACACCACGCCCTTGGGCAGGCCCGTGGTGCCGCCGGTGTAGATGATGAACCGGTCGTCGCCGGAGCGCGGTGCGAAATCGCGGGCGGGGGAGCCCGACGCCTCGGCGTCCGCGAAGGGGACCGGCTCGACGCACGGGCGCGGAGCGTCGGCGGGCGCGGCGCCCACCCGCAGCAGGTGCCGCAGCCGCGGCGCCCGGGGCAGGACCGCGGCGACCCGGTCGGTGAAGGCGCCGTCGAAGACCAGTGCCGCCAGGTCGGCGTCGCGGTAGAGGTAGGCCAGCTCGTCCGCCACGTAACGGTAGTTGACGTTGACGGGCACGGCCCGGATCTTCAGGCAGGCCAGCACGGTCTGCAGGTACTCGACGCCGTTGAGGAGGTGGAGCCCCACGTGCTCGCCCGCCGCGATCCCGCTGCCGGCGAGGTGGTGGGCGAGCCGGCAGGCGGCAGTGTCGAGCTCCGCGTACGTCAGCCGGCGCTCGGCGCCGCTGCCCGGATGGTCGAGGTGGACGAGCGCCTCCCGGCCGGGCACCGTGTCGGCGATCGACTCGAAGAGATCCGCGAGGTTGAAGTCCACGGCCGTCATTAGAGCGCCGCGACGGGGGAGGGGGAAGGTCCGCGCCCAAGAAATCTGATGCTACGTCAGAAAACTGTCGAACCGCTCTTGAACCGGCCCCCGGCTTCCTGCAGGCTGTTCCGGGTCTCACGACGGGAGGGCTCCCATGGGCGGAACCCCGGACGGCACCGAACACCTCATCGTGCGGCGCGCGGGCGCGACCCTCGTGCTCACCCTGAACCGGCCGGAGGCGAGGAACGCGTTCTCCCTGCCGATGCTGGCCGCGCTCCACGACGCCTGGCTGCTGGCCGACGCCGACGACGACATCCGCTCGGTCGTCCTGACCGGCGCGGGCGGAGCCTTCTGCTCCGGCATGGACCTCAAGGCCCTCGCGGAACGGCAGGCGCCCGACGACGCCGTCCGCGCCCGCTTCAGGGCCGACCCCGACCTGCACTGGAAGGCCATGCTCCGCCACCACCGGCCGCGCAAGCCCGTCATCGCCGCCGTCGAGGGCCCCTGCGTCGCGGGCGGCACGGAGATCCTGCAGGGCACCGACATCCGCATCGCGGGCACGGGCGCCACCTTCGGCCTCTTCGAGGTACGCCGCGGACTGTTCCCCCTCGGCGGCTCCACCGTCCGCCTGCCCCGCCAGATCCCGTGCACCCACGCCCTCGAAATGCTGCTCACCGGACGCCCGTACACCGCCGCCGAGGCCGAGCGCATCGGGCTCGTCGGACACGTCGTCCCCGACGGAACCGCCCTGGCCAGGGCCCTGGAGACCGCCGAACTCGTCAACGCCAACGCCCCGCTCGCCGTCGAGGCCGTCAAGGCGAGCGTCCACGACACCGAGGCGCTGGACGAGCGCGCCGCCCTCGCCCTCGAGCTCGAGCGCGGACAGGCCGTCCTCGCCACCGCCGACGCCAAGGAAGGCGCCCGCGCCTTCGCGGAGAAGCGCCCCGCCGTCTACCGGCGCGCCTGACCGGAAGGGAGCGACCCCGATGCCGGAAGCCCTCACCGCGCCCCTCGTCGTCGAGTTCCCCTTCGACCGCTCCCTCGGGCCCGTGCAGAGCGCCTTCCTCACCGGACTGCGCGAACGCACCGTCCTCGGCGTGCGCACCGACGACGGCAGAGTGCTCGTACCCCCCGTCGAGTACGACCCCGTCACCGCCGGCGAACTCCGCGACCTCGTCGAGGTCGCCCCCACCGGCACCGTCACCACCTGGGCGTGGAACCCCGCCCCCCGCCCGAACCAGCCCCTGCGCCGCCCCTTCGCCTGGGCGCTGGTCCGCCTCGACGGAGCCGACACCGCCCTCCTGCACGTCCTCGACGCCCCCGGCCCCGAAGACGTCCGCACCGGCATGCGGGTACGGGTCCGCTGGGCCGCCCACCGCCAGGGTGCGATCACCGACATCGCCTGCTTCGAACCGGACGCAGCGCCGCGCGAGGACACCGCCCACCCCGCACCGCACGACGGCGTCTTCGCCGACCCCGTCACCTCCCTCACCACACCCGCCCGCCTCGGCTACACCTACACCCCCGGCCGCGCCCTGTCCCGCCACCTCGACGGCCTCGCCCGGGGCCGGATCCTCGGTGAGCGCTGCCCCTCCTGCCGCAAGGTCTACGTACCGCCCCGCGGCACCTGCCCCACCTGCGGAACCGCCACCGCCGAACAGGTGGAGACCGGCCCCCGGGGCACCGTCACCACCTTCTGCGTCGTCAACATCAAGGCCCGCGAAGCGGACATCGAGGTCCCCTACATCTACGCGCACATTGCCCTCGACCGGGCCGACCTCGCCCTGCACGGCCGCGTCGCCGGCATCCCCTACGACCAGGTGCGCATGGGGCTGCGCGTGGAGCCCGTATGGACCGAAGGCGGCCGCTACCCCGACCACTACCGGCCCACCGGCGAGCCCGACGCCGACTACGACACCTACAAGGGGCTGCTGTGACCCCCGGCACGCCACCCGAAGACCCCCGCGACACGCCCCGCGGCACCAGGGACGTCGCCATCGTCGCCTTCGCCCAGAGCGACCACCGGCGCACCACCGACGGCATGTCCGAGACCGACCTGCTGCTGCCCGTCCTGCGCGAGGTGCTCGAGCGGGCCGGGCTGGCCCCCGGCGAGGCCGGCTTCACCTGCTCCGGCTCCAGCGACTACCTCGCCGGCCGCCCGTTCTCCTTCACCCTGGCCCTCGACGGCGTCGGCGCCTGGCCGCCCGTCGCCGAATCGCACGTGGAGGCGGACGGGGCCTGGGCGCTGTACGAGGCATGGGTCAAGCTCCTCACCGGCGCCGCCGACACCGCCCTCGTCTACGCCTACGGCAAGACCTCCGCCGGCCCGCTGCGCGACGTCCTCACCCGGCAGCTCGACCCGTACTACGCCGCACCCCTGTGGCCCGACCCCGTCGCCCTGGCCGCCCTCCAGGCCCAGGCCCTCATCGACGCCGGCGAGACCGACGAGGACGCCCTGGCCGCCATCGCCGCCCGCCGCCGCACCGCGGCCGCGGACAACCCGCACGCCCAGCTGCGCGGCCCCCGCCCCCAGGGCGACTACGTCGTACGGCCCCTGCGCACCGGCGACTGCCCGCCCGTCGGCGACGGCGCCGCCGCCGTCGTCCTCGCCGCCGGGGACACCGCCCGCCGCATGTGCGAGCGCCCCGCCTGGATCCGGGGCATCGACCACCGCGCCGAAGCACACGCCCTCGGCGTCCGGGACCTCACCGACTCGCCCTCCACCCGCCTCGCCGCCGAACGCGCCGGCGCCTTCGACGCCCCCCTCGACCTCGCCGAACTCCACGCCCCCTTCACCGCGCAGGAAGTGGTCCTGCGCAAGGCGCTGCGCCTGGCGGACGACGCCGACGTCTGCCCCTCGGGCGGGGCGCTCGCCGCCGACCCGGTCATGGCGACCGGCCTGATCCGCCTCGGCGAGGCGGCAGCCCGCGTCCACCGGGGCACAGCGGACCGGGTCCTGGCCCACGCCACCTCCGGCCCGTGCCTGCAGCACAACCTCGTCGCCGTGCTGGAGGGAGAGACCGGGTGAGCAAGGAATGAGCAAGGAACCCGTCGCCGTCGTCGGCATCGGCCAGACCCACCACGCCGCCGCCCGCCGGGACGTCTCCCTCGCCGGCCTCGTCCGCGAGGCCGCCCTGCGGGCCCTGGCGGACGCCCAGCTGACCTGGCAGGACATCGAGGCCGTCGTCATCGGCAAGGCCCCCGACTTCTTCGAGGGCGTCATGATGCCCGAGCTCTACCTCGCCGACGCCCTCGGCGCCGTCGGCAAACCGCTGCTGCGGGTGCACACCGCCGGCTCGGTCGGCGGCTCCACCGCCCTGGTCGCCGCCGACCTCGTCGCGGCCCGCGTCCACCGCACCGTGCTGACCCTGGCCTTCGAGAAGCAGTCCGAGTCCAACGCCATGTGGGCGCTGTCCCTGCCCGTCCCCTTCCAGCAGCCCCTGCTGGCCGGTGCCGGTGGCTTCTTCGCCCCGCACGTACGGGCCTACATCCGCCGCACCGGCGCCCCCGACACCACCGGCACGCTCGTCGCCCTCAAGGACCGCCGCAACGCCCTGAAGAACCCCTACGCCCACCTGCACGAGCACGGCCTCACCCTGGAGCGGGTGCGCTCCTCGCCCATGCTGTGGGATCCCATCCGCTACTCCGAGACCTGCCCCTCCTCCGACGGGGCCTGCGCCATGGTCCTCACCGACCGCGCCGGCGCGGCCCGCGCGCCCCACGCCCCCGCCTGGCTGCACGGCGGCGCCATGCGCAGCGAGCCGACGCTCTTCGCCGGCAAGGACTTCGTCTCACCCCGCGCCGGCCGCGACTGCGCCGCCGACGTCTACCGGCAGGCGGGCGTCACCGACCCACGCCGGGAGATCGACGCGGTCGAGATGTACGTGCCCTTCAGCTGGTACGAGCCGATGTGGCTGGAGAACCTGGGCTTCGCCGCCGAGGGGGAGGGCTGGAGGCTCACCGAGGCCGGGGTGACCGGACTCGACGGCGACCTGCCGGTCAACCCCTCCGGCGGGGTGCTGTCCACCAACCCCATCGGCGCCTCCGGAATGCTCCGCTTCGCCGAGGCCGCGCTGCAGGTGCGCGGCCGGGCGGGCGAGCACCAAGTGCAGGGCGCCCGCAGGGCACTTGGGCACGCCTACGGCGGCGGCGCGCAGTTCTTCTCCATGTGGCTCGTGGCCGACCACCCGCCCGCCTCCTGAGGCCGGTGCGAGGGCCTGTGCGCCGTCGCCCTCGCTCGCTAGTGTGGGCTGCGACGGACGAGCCGGGAGGAGTGCGGACGTGGCGGACAGCACGACTGAACAACTGGCAGGTGACGCGAAGCCGGACCTCGACCTCGCCAGGGCCGCCTGGCAGCCGAGCGGCGGCCGGCGGGGCAACGTGCAGATCGCCTTCGTCGAGGGCTACATCGCCATGCGCGACAGGCGCGACCCGGACGTCCCCGCGGTGATCTTCTCCCCGGGCGAGTGGCGGGCCTTCGTGCTGAGCGCGCGCGACGGCGAATTCGACCTCACCTAGCGGCCCGCCGGACGGGGCGGAGGAAGCGCCCGCCGGCCACCGTGCGCGCACTCCGGCACGTACCGCCCACACGGGTTCCCCGGCGGCACGGCGCGGGGGCGGGCACGTACGATGTGGGCATGTCCTTCCTCCGCCGCCGCAGCGCCGCCACCCCCGCCGGGCCGGACTTCGACGTCCTCGCCATGGATCCCGGGGACTGGCCCGGTGACCTCGGGGCCGGGCTGCTGCCCGCGCCCGACGGGAGTTGCCAGGGAGTCTTCCTCCGCTACGACCTGTTCGGCGGCCGCGGCCCCGCGATGATCATCGGTAACCTCCCCGAGGGCTCCCCGGCGCGCGAGCTCGGCGAGGGTCAGGTGCCCTTCGAGGTGGCGCAGCTGCTCGCCGCGCTCGGCAACGACGAGCCGGTCGAGGTGCTGGAGAGCGAGGACCTGCCGGTCATGCACGAGGACAACCTCCTCATCGTGCGGCGGCTGAAGTGCTCCGAGAGCCGGATCTCCTGCACCCAGTTCGACCGCAGCGACGGCGTCCTCGTCACCATCGCCAGCTGGGACCGGCCCATCACCGACGACCTGTACCAGCTGCTCAAGCCGCTGCCCGCGGAGATGTTCCAGGCGGGCTAGGGCGTGTCCGATGGGTCGGTGCGGGTCCTGCGGCGTCTGGTGCGGTGCATCGCAAGGCGGAGCATCTCCCGCGTACTGGGCGTACTCGGGTGATGCGACAACGCGGCGAGGCGCTGTGCCAGGCGTCGCAGGGCCCGCGCTGACCCATCGGACACGCCCTAGGCCCCGGATCGCCGGTGCCGTGGCCCCCGGTGTCCCGGGGGCCACGGCACGCGGGGCCCGCTACCAGTTCGAGGGGCGGATGCGGACGTCCGAGGCCTTCACGAAGGCCACCCGGTGCCCGAACTGGATCTCGTAGTAGACGTCCTTCCCGCGGATGATCCTGTGCCCGGCGGGCTCATAGGTGGTCGCCCACAGGTACTCGCTCGGCTGCGTCGCCCCCAGGACGTACGCCTGCCCCGCCGCGAGCTTGTACGGCAACGGCGTCACCTCCTGCACCGGCACGCCCTCCGGGTAGGCCTCCTTCTCCGGGTAGGCGCGCCCGTACACCGGGATCTCGCCCAGCCCCTCCCGCGGGGTGATCATCCGGCCGTGCGCGCCGAGCGCCGCCGGAGCCCACCACGGGTTCTTGAACCACGCCTTCTGCCCCAGGTACCAGATCGCCGTCCACCCGGCGTGCTGCCCGGCGACCGCGAACTGCTGTCCGGTGGAGGCGCGGGCGCCCGTGTCGTTGACGTCGGTCGTCGAGGGGCTGCCGTCCGGGCGCAGTCCGATGTCCTGCACCAGCGGGGCGTCGTCGCGGGGAGCGGTGTGCAGCCGGACCGCGCCGGAGCCGTGCGGGGGGCACGGCTCGCCGGGCTTGGCGCACCCGGTGTAGACCGGCTTGTGGTCGTCGTAGTCGGGCGCGATGGTCACCATCCCGCTGAACGGGCTCGCGGTGGGCACGAAGGGCGCGCCCATCAGCTCGAAGTAGTGGGCCCAGTCCCAGTACGGGCCGGGGTCGGTGTGCATCCCCCGGATCGCCGACGCGGTGGTGCCGGGGACGTTGTCGTGGCCGATGATGTGCTGCCGGTCGAGCGGGATGTCCAGCTTCTGCGCCAGGTGCCGCACGAGCCGGGCGGACGTGCGGTACATCTCCTCCGTGTACCAGGCGTCGGGCTTCGCCAGGAAGCCCTCGTGCTCGATGCCGACGGACTTGGCGTTGACGTACCAGTTGCCCGCGTGCCAGGCCACGTCCTTGGTCGGCACGTGCTGGGCGATGTGCCCGTCACCGGAGCGGATGGTGTAGTTCCAGGAGACGTACGCCGGATCCTTTATCAGCTTGATCGTCGTCTCCCAGGTCCCTTCGGTGTCGTGGATGACGATGAAGTCGACCTTCTGCGACGCCGGCCGGTCGGCGATGTCGTGGTTGCCGTAGTCCTTGCCCTCGAGCTTCTCGTAGGGCGCGGGGATCGACTCGCAGGCCACCGTGGGCGGGCACTCGACGCCGGCCGCCGCGAGGGTGCCCAGCCCCAGCCGCCGGACCTGCTCGGTGCGCGGGGCGACGCGCGGGGTGCCGGCCAGGGCGATCTCCTGGCCCGTGTCGGTTCTGCGCCGCTCGCCGCGCCGGATCACGTCGTAGACGTCGTTGGCGAAGGTGGCCGCGGTCGCGGTGTCGGCGGCGCCGGAATAGGCCGCCACGGCCGCGTACCAGTCGGCGGGGTCCTTGCTCAGGGGCAGCCCCAGACGCTTCTGCTCGGCGGCGAGCAGGGCGGCGCCGCCCTGGACGTTGGCCGCCGCGCTCTCGCGCAGCGCGGCGGGCCGCAGGCCGGTGAGCCCGGCGGCCCGGGACAGGGTGCGCAGCCGGGGCGGCAGGGCGGCGGGGGCGGGAACGGCCGCGCGGGCGGCGGCGCGGGCTGCGGCGCGCGGACGGGCCAGGTCGCCCCGGGCGTCTTCGCCGGCGTCGCTGTGGTGCGGGGTGCCGGCCAGCGCGGTGGCCGCGTCGGTGAGGTGCATCGGACCGTAGCCGCCGGTGACGCTCGGGGCGCCGCCGTGGCTGTCCCAGCGCGACTGGAGGTAGGAGACGCCGAGCAGCACGCTCTGCGGCACGTGGTACTTGGCGGCCGCGGCGCCGAACTCCCGTTGCAGCGTGCCCGGAGCGGCCTGCCCTGCGCCGTCGGCCTGCCCGGCCGCCGGGCCGACGGCCACCAGCGGCAGCAGCAGGGCGGCCGAGGCGACCGCGCGGACGGCCCGTGGCACGCGGCGTCTTCTTCGTGAACCGCTCGGGAACGGGTGCGGTGGTGACGCCTGTGCGGATTCTCGCAATGCGGCCTCCTCGGGACGGGCCCTGGCGTGCGCCGGCGTGATGGGAGTGTGCGATCAAGCCTGGGGATCGAACCTACCAAGAGCCCTCGGCCCAGCAGACGATCCGTCAATATGACTGTGGCGGTGGTCATCAGACTGGGGTGACGCCGATACGCACGTCAACGCCCGCGCCGGGGGTTTCCCGGCGCGGGCGTCGAGGCCTGCCCGTCGATCACTCGCCCGGATGGGCGAGCACCGACACGCCGTAAGTCGGCGGCACGGCGTGTCGGTGCTCGCGGTTCAGCGGGTGCCCACGGCGGCCCGTACCGCTCGGCGGGCCATCGCGCAGTCGTCGTGCAGGCGGCGCAGCAGCAGCCGCTGCTCCTCCCCGGACTCCGGGGTGGCGCCGGGCGCGGGGGGTTCGTGCAGGGCGCGCTGCACCGCTGTCTCGTACGTCCGGATCTCCCGCGTGAGCACCAGCATCAGGTTCACCAGGAAGGCGTCCCTGGACGTGGGGCCCGCGGCCTGGGCGTGCTGGCTGATCTGACGGCGTGCCACCGGGGCGTCGCCCAGCACGGCCCACAGTGTCGCCAGGTCGTACCCCGGCAGGTACCAGCCGGCCTGGTCCCAGTCGACCAGCACCGGGCCGGCGGGCGAGAGCAGGATGTTGGACAGCAGCGCGTCGCCGTGGCAGAACTGCCCCTGCACATGGGCCAGACCGTGCAGCAGCTTCTGCAGGTCGCCCAGGTCACGGTCGGTCAGCAGGCCGAGTTCGTGGTACCGGGCGATGCGCTTGCCGTAGTCCAGCGGCATGTCGAACATCCCCGCCGGGGGCCGCCACAGATTGACCCTGCAGATCGCGCCGAGCGCGGCCCGCACGTCCGCCCGTGGCAGGGTGTCCACCGGGTGCCGCTGGACGGCGGCGGGCCGGCCGGGCATTCGCTCGAGGACGAGCGTGCAGTTGTCCGGATCGGCGGCGATCAGGCGTGGAACCCGCACCGGAGGGCGATGCCGGACGAACGCCCGATATGTGGCTATTTCATGGCGGAACCGCTCGGCCCAGGCCGGCGAATGATCCAGTAAACACTTGGCCACGGCCGTGCTGCGACCGGTCGTTCCGACCAGCAGGACGGAGCGCCCGCTGCGCCGGAGCACCTGGACGGGGTTGAACTCCGGGCAGATCCGGTGGACCGACGAGATCACCGTGCGCAGCTGGGCGCCCTGGGGGCCGGACAAGTCGATTCTCCCGCTGAGCGGTTGGGCGCCGATCCCCGGAGCCGTCCTCCGTGCCCGTCCGCCCCCGAACGCGGCCCCCACGGCGTGGGAGGGGTCGAGGTAGGGCCCGCCGCCCTGCTGGGGGCGGAGCGGACGGGGCGGAGCGGACACGGGGGTCGATGCTGCATACATGAGCGGAACGGATCCCTTCGTGTCGGCGAATTGCTGCGCTCCCCCGTCCCCCGGGCCGTGTGCACCCTGGGGAATGCGGTCGGGCTGCCGGGTGGCCGGGGTTGCGCGTTCCTACATCACACCCGCCCGCGGGTGGCACACCATGTGGCGCACCCTGGCGAACCCTGGCGAATACTCGCTTGGCCCATGACGGCCCGAGTACCTTCAAGTCAGCCGAGGAACCTGGGGGCTTGACGTGACGAGGGAACCCAACACCCGCCTTGCGGACCTGTTCGGCCTGGCCGGCTGGTCCAAGGGCGAGCTCGCGAGGCTTGTGAACCGGCAGGCGGCGGTCATGGGACATCCGCAGCTGGCGACCGACACCTCGCGGGTGCGGCGTTGGATCGACATGGGGGAGTCCCCGCGAGATCCCGTGCCCAGGGTGCTGGCCGCCCTCTTCACCGAGCGACTCGGCCGTGTCGTGACCATTGAGGACCTCGGGTTCGGCCGGCGCGGGCGGGCAGGCAGGAAGGGGCAGTCCCCGGACGGGCTGCCGTGGCCGCCCGAGCGGACCGCCGCGGTCCTCACCGAATTCACGGGAATGGACCTCATGCTCAACCGACGCGGCTTGGTGGGCGCGGGCGCCGCGCTCGCCGCAGGCTCAGCAATCACGGGCGCGATGCACGACTGGCTGCACACAGATCCGGTCCTCGCCTCCGACGCCCCGAACTTCGACGACCCCCTGGGGGGCAAGACGGCCTACGCCGACCCCGCGGGCTACGACCGCTACGAGGCGACCCCGGTGGGCTCCCTCGAGATCGACGCGCTGGAGCGCTCGGTCGAGGTCTTCCGCCTCTGGGACGCCTCCCGGGGCGGCGGGCTGCAGCGCAAGGCGGTGGTGGGCCAGCTCAACGAGGTGGGGGGCATGCTCTCCTACCGCCACCCGGAACACCTCCAGCGCAGGCTGTGGGGGGTGGCCGCGAACCTCGCGGTGCTCGCCGGGTGGATGTCGCACGACGTGGGCCTGGAGCCCACCGCGCAGAAGTACTTCGTCATCGCCGCGCACGCGGCCCGCGAGGGCGGCGACCGGCCCCGGGCGGGGGAGGCGCTCTCGCGCGCCGCCCGCCAGATGGTCCACCTCGGCCGCCCGGACGACGCCCTGGACCTGATGAAGCTCGCCAAGTCCGGGGCCGGCGACGGCACCCTGCCGCGCACCCGGGCCATGCTCTACACCATCGAGGCCTGGGCACAGGCGTCCATGGGCCGGGGCCAGGCCATGCGGCGGACCCTGGGCGAGGCCGAGGAGCTGTTCGTCTCCGACAAGACCGACGTCCCGCCGCCGAGCTGGATGCAGATGTTCGACGAGGCGGACCTGTACGGGATGCAGGCGCTGGCCTACCGCACGCTCGCGGAGCACGACCCGTCCGCGGCGCCCGTCGCCCAGCGGCACGCCAAGCGGGCGATGGAGCTGCGCGGCGACCAGCACAAGCGGTCGATGCTCTTCGACTACATCTCCATGGCCTCCGCGTGCTTCATCGGCAACGACCCCGAGCAGGCGGACACCTTCGCCCGCATGGCGCTGAACTCGATCGGCGAGATGTCCTCGCACCGCACCTGGGACCGGCTGCGCGAGATGTACCGGCTCACGGGGAAGTACGCGGACTACCCGCGGATCGAGCACCTGAGGGAGGACATCCAGCAGGCGCTGCCCAAGGGTCCGCGCCCCAGGGGGGCCAAGGGCGGGGGAGTCAAGGGCGCCGGGGGTGGCCCCGGCACCGCGACGGCGTGAGAAGCCGCCGGTCCGGACGACCGGGGGCGGGCGCCGTCGGCTCTGCCGCCACGCGTCCCGCTACGGGCGGTACTCCTACGAGCCGGTGTGCGGGCCGACGCGGGCGATCAGCACGCACGCGTCGTCCTCGCGCTCCTTGCCGCCGAACTCCTCCAGTACGGCCCGCAGGCACTCCTGCGCGCTGCCCGCCGCCGCGAAGCGCGGGGCGAGCGCCGGCAGGCGGGTGTCCGAGGGCCGGGCCGCCAGCCCCTCCGTGTGCAGGACGAGCACGTCACCGGGGCGCAGGCGCTCCTCGGCCTGCTCGTACGCGGCGCCGGCGACCGCGCCGAGCAGCACGCCCTTGGGCGGCCGCAGGGCGCGCCCCGTCCCGTCGCGGAAGAGCAGCGGGGCGGGGTGGCCGGCCTGGGCCCAGGTGAGGGTGCGGGTGGCCGGGTCGTACCGGCCGCACACCGCGCTGCCCAGGGCGGGCTGGGCGGAGGCGTCGAGGAGGTGGTTGAGCCAGCCCATCAGGGGGCCGGGCGCGGATCCCGAGACGGCCATGCCGCGGACGGCCCCGAGCAGCATGGCCATGGCGGAGGTGGCGGTCACGCCATGGCCGGTGAGCCCGCCCACGGTCAGCAGGGTCCGCCCGCCGGGCAGCTCCATCGCGTCGAACCAGTCGCCGCCGATCAGGGTGCTCGTCGCCGAGGGGAGGTAGTGCCCGGCCAGGTCGAGGCCGGCGTCGCGGGGCGGGGCGTCCGGTGCGCACCCTGCCTGTCGCGGGAGCCGCAGGGAGCCGCGCCACGGTGGCAGCACGGCTTCCTGCAGCTCGACCGCGAGCCGGTGCTCGGTCTGCGCGATGTGCCGCTGCCGGTGCGCCGAGTCACGGGTCTCGTGCACCTCCCGCTGGCTTCTGCGCAGCTCGCTGACGTCCCGCAGCACGGCCCACATGGAGGCCGTGCAGCCATCGGCGTCGAGCACGGGCTCGCCCATCATGTGCACCGTGCGCGTCTCGCCGTCGCCGCGCAGGATGCGGAATTCCCCGTCGACCGGTTTGCCGTCCACCAGGCAGTCGGTGACCATCGCGGTCAGCAGGGAGGTGTCCTCCGGCGGGAGCCAGGAGGGGAGCTCGTCGAGGGTGAGGGCGCCGTCCTCGGGGCGGCGGCCGAAGAGCTCGAAGAGCTCGTCGGACCAGGTGACCTCGTCGGTGAGGAAGTTCCACTCGGCGCTGCCGACCCGGCCCGCCGGGGCCGCGCTCGCGGGCTCCGGCGCCCGTTCCGCGGTCAGGGTGGCGGTCCCGCCGGTGGCCCGGTCGGTCATGGCGGGGTAGTCGGCGGGCTGGACGGGCAGCCCCTCGCGCAGCTGGCCCAGGTGCTCGCCGAGCGTGTCCGCGTGGTGGGCGGCCAGCTCGCACAGGGCGCGCTGCCAGCGCAGCCGGGGATCCCCGGAGCGTTCCGCGTCGGCCGCGGTCTCGCGCCGCACCGCGTCGATGCCGCCTTTGAGCCGTCGCGTCTGGCTGATCAGCGCGTCGACGGATCCGTTCTCGGGCAGCTCGGCGGTTGGACGGTCCGCTGACTGTGGGGACGGCATCACGTACTCCGATACACGCGGGGCGCGGCCTGCTCCGGGGTCCTGTGGAACGGCCGGGTGGGGACTGCTGTGACGACTCTCGCACAGGGAGCGAGGGCCTGTAAGCGCTTTGGCACTATCCGATTCGGGGGTGCTGGCGGCATATGCCGATGGCACTAGTGCGACATATCCGACAGCGCTCCCCGGAATGCTCTACTCCGGGTAGGCTGCGGGCGCTCGGACCGACCCGAGTTTCCACAGTTCACCAGGCATAGCACAGGTGGACACCGGCAAGAATGGCGGACGACGGAAATCCCGTTGCCAGCCGACTCCCCGCACCGGATGCTGACCCCATGTTCGATCCAGACATAGCGCCCAGCGGCACCCTGCTCGGCCTCCTCCAGCGAGGCCGCGGCGACGGGACGCTGCATGCCCTCGCCGCGCCGCGCGCCGAGGCGCTCGCGGCGCTGAACCACTGCGTGCTCCGCGACCCCCGGCGGGACTGGCAGGTCGAGAACCGCTCGCTCTACTACGCGCGCCTGTATCTGGACCTCGACGGCGGGCTCGACGAGATCGAACAGCATCTCTTCCACCCGGACGACCTCCTCGACACCGCCGAGGAGCGCACCGGCCTGGCCCTCGCCGTCCTCGGCCACCTCGCCTCCTACGGCCGCGACGACGCCCTGACCCTGCTGCGCCGCTACGCCGGCACCGGCGCCAACTGGGCCTGGGCCCTCGACGAGCTGGCCCTGCGCGACGACGACGCGGGCCTGACGGCCCTCGCCGAGAGGGTCCTCGCCCGCTTCCCGTTCACCCCCGAGGGTGAAGCCGCACTCGCCGCCGCCGTACGCGACGCCTTCGAGCCCCGGCCCTGGCGGCTGTGGGCGGAGGACCCGCACGCCCCCGCCACCGCGGCCCGCGTCCGCGCCGCCCAGGAGCAGGGCTCCTTCGACCGCTGGCAGCGCCAGCTGCGCCCCACCGGCCCCCGGCCGGGCTGGAGCGTGCGCGAGGTCCTCGAGTGGGCCCAGCAGGGCCTCGACCAGTACCCCGCCCAACTGCGCCACATCCCCGCCACCCGCTGCCTCACCGCGGTCGCCGGCCCCGAGGACCGCGGAGAGATCATCGAGGCCGCGGCCTTCGGCGCCGAGGCCGCCCGCGCCACCGCGCTGCGCTACCTCGCCGAGCACCACGACCCGCAGGCCCTCGACCTCATCGAGACCGCCGCCGCCGACTCCGGCGAGCTCGTCGCGGAGGCCGCCGTCACCGCCTTCGAGCGGATGCGCAGCACCGCAGCCCTCGAGCGCGCCCGCGTGTGGATCCACCGCACCGACGCCCTCGGCGCCGCGGCCGCCGGCATGCTGGCCTGCCGGGGCGGCCCGTACGACTCCGCGCTCGTCCTCGCCGCCCTGCGCCGGACCGTCCGGGCCACGGGCTGCGACGCGCCCGTCCTGTGGGACCTCGTCGACGGCGCGGGCCGGATGGCGATCACCTGCGCGGCGCCCGTCCTGCGGCACGTCTACCGCGAGACCTCCTCCTCCCACCTGCGCGGGCGCGCCGCCCGTGCCCTCGCGGCGACGGACCCCTCGTTCGCGGCGGGCTTCGCCGTCGAGTGCCTGTGGGACTGCGAGGAGTCCACCCGGGAGCTCGCCGCCCGGCACGCCACGACCGCCGACGCCCGCGTCGAGGCCCGGCTGCGCCGCCTGGCCGCCGACCCGGCCGAGGAGGCCGAGGTCCAGACGGCCGTCCGCAGCCGCTTCGAGCCGGACGCGCCGGCGGTGTGAGCCCCCGCGGATGATGCTCGGCACCGGATGATGCTCGGCACCGGATGATGCTCGGCACCGGATGATCCTCAGGACCGGATGATCTTTAGGATGTCGGGGCCCGTTCCCCGACGTCCTGAAGGAGTGCCGTGTCCGACCGGCGCACGTCCATACCCGTCCCCTCGGCCTCCCGGACCTCCCGCAGGGCGCTGCTCGCCGCCGTGGCCGGGCTCGCCCTGCAGCCGGTGTCCGCCGCCGTCGCGGCGCCCCGCGCGACGGCCGCACCCCCCGCGACGCCGGTGCGCGTCACCGAGGGGCAGGTCGCCGAGGCGGCGCCGGGCCGCGCGATCCTCTACCCCTCGGTGACCAGCTGCCTGACCGTCACCCTCCGGCTGTGCGGCGGCGCCAAGGTCGGCGCCCACGCCAGCCTGTTCCAGGTGCCCGGCGAGTACCGCTCCGACCGCATCCTGGCCGCCGCCCGGAGCCTGGCCGGGACGCGCCGCGTGCGCGCCGTCGAGGTCAGGGGAGCCGTCGGCGCCTGGCACCCGGGCTACTTCACCAAGGCCATCGAGAGCTACGGGGAGGGCGAGAGCGTCCCGTACCCGACGCGTCCCGACCCCGAGGGGCTGGCGCGGGCCGTGGCAGCCGGCCTCGGACTGCCGGCGAACGTGCCGGTCACGGTGGCGGACGTACCCGACGGCGATCAGACGGTCGCCTGATCGCGTCCGCTGAACGGACGATTCAACTCCCTTTACCGGGGCCTTATGTGAGGGTGTGCTTACTGTAGATCCATGA
Organism: Streptomyces sp. NPDC053048; assembly: GCF_044547045.1. NCBI lineage: Bacteria > Bacillati > Actinomycetota > Actinomycetes > Kitasatosporales > Streptomycetaceae > Streptomyces > Streptomyces sp. NPDC053048. The sequence continues at coordinate 358,055 of NZ_JBITZS010000004.1, read as the reverse complement.
GGGCTTGGGTGACGGCGCCGACGCTGCCCCGGGGTCCGCGTTCCGGGTCCTGGGCCCTGTCGGCGTTCCTCGTCGTCCTCGTCGCCCTGGCGCATGTCCTGGCATGTGCCGCGCACGGGCAGGCGGCCCCGGCCGCCGCCCGCGCCTACGCCCTGCCCGCGACGGCACCCCAGAGCCCCGGGCACCACCACGACTCCCCGGTGGAGTGCGAGGAGACCGGCGAGGCCGGTGTGGCCGCCGGCCGCCAGAACCTCCCCGCCCCGGCGCCCACCGGCGAGCTCCTGCCGCTGCCGCCCGCCGCGGTGGACGCCGCCCTGGTGCGGCCTCCGGCGCAATCGCCCTGGGCGGACGCCGGAGGTCCCGAGGAGCCGGGCAGGCTACGGGCGGTGCTGGGAGTCTGGCGCACCTAGGACGGCACGCGCGTGCCCCGGGGCCGAAGGCCGCCGGGGGCACCGCGCCGCGCGCGACCAGAGTCCCCCACCGTTCTTCTCGATCAACGCGGCCCGTCCCCAGCCCCCTTCGCGGGGTCCGTGCGGCCGCGGGAGAGCCACGCGATGACTTCTGTCTGCCCGTCCCCGTCCCCGCTCCTCGCCCCCGCCGTCTCACCGGCGGGCCTCACGGCGGCCGCGGCCCTGCCCGCCCAGACCCCGGCCGGCCTGGTCGGCGACACCCCGCTGCTGTGGATCGGCGAGCCCTTCACGGCACCCGGCCGCGGCTTCTGGGCCAAACTCGAGGGCCGCAACCCCGGCGGCATCAAGGACCGCACCGCCCTGTACATGGTCGCCCGCGCCCGCGAGCGCGGGCGGCTGCTGCCGGGCGCCCCCATCGTGGAGTCCACCTCCGGCACCCTCGGCCTGGGCCTGGCCCTCGCCGGCGTCACCTACGGCCATCCCGTCACCGTCGTCACCGACCCCGGCATGGAGCCGATGATGACCGGCCTGCTGCGGGCCTACGGGGCCGAGGTCCATGTCGTCACCACCCCGCACCCGGTGGGCGGCTGGCAGCAGGCCCGCCGCGAACGCGTGGACGAGCTCCTGGCCGCCCGCCCCGACGCCTGGTGCCCCGACCAGTACCACAACCCCGACAACGTCACCGCCTACCGCACCCTCGCCCACGAACTCGTCGCCCAGCTCGGCCGGATCGACGCCCTCGTCGTGAGCGTGGGCACCGGCGGCCACTCGGCGGGCGTCGCCTCCGTGTTACGCGGCTACTTCCCCGACCTGCGCGTGGTGGGCGTGGACACCACCGGCTCCACCATCTTCGGCCAGCCCGCGGCTCCCCGGCTGATGCGCGGCCTGGGCAGCAGCATCTACCCGCGCAACGTGGACTACTCCCTCTTCGACGAGGTCCACTGGGTCGCCGCCCCCGAGGCCGTGTGGGCGGCCCGCGCCCTGGCCAGATCCCGCTACGCCACGGGCGGCTGGAGCGTGGGGGCGGTCGCCCTGGTCGCCCGGCACCTGGCGGGCACGCTGCCCGCCGAGGCCAGGGTGGCCACCGTCTTCCCCGACGGCCCGCAGCGCTACGTCGGCACGGTCTTCGACGACGACTACTGCCGCCGCCACCGGTTGCTCGGCGGCGCCCCCGCACCCGCCCCCGACCGCATCGACCATCCCGCCGAACGCGTCGTCACCCGCTGGACCGCCTGCGCGACCGTCGTCGACCCGCTCGACGGGGACACCGCGCCCGCCGGGCCCGGTGCGACCGGGCGGCCCGACGCCGGCGAGCACGGCCTCGCGGGAGCGGCCCGGTGACGGCCGCGCCCGCCTCCCTGTGGCGGCAGACCCGCTCGTTCCCGCCCGCCGCCCGGCTGCTGATGGTCAACCAGTTCGCCATCAACCTGGCCTTCTACATGCTCATGCCCTACCTCGCCGCCCACCTCAGCGACGACCTCGGGCTCGCCGCGTGGGCCGTGGGTCTGGTGCTGGGCGTACGCAACCTCTCCCAGCAGGGCATGTTCCTCATCGGCGGCACCCTCGCCGACCGCTACGGCTACAAGGCGCCGATCCTGGCCGGCTGCCTGCTGCGCACGGCCGGGTTCGCCCTGCTGGGCTGGGTGGACGCGCTGCCCGCCCTGATCGCCGCCTCGGCGGCCACCGGCTTCGCGGGCGCGCTGTTCAACCCGGCGGTACGGGCGTACCTGGCCACGGCCGCCGGTGACCGGCGGGTGGATGCCTTCGCGACGTTCAACGTCTACTACCAGGCGGGAATGCTGCTCGGGCCGCTCGTCGGACTCGCCCTGCTGGCAGCCGACTTCCGGCTGGTGTGCACGGTCGCCGCGGCGGTCTTCGCCGCGCTGACCGTGCTGCAGTGGCGGGCCCTGCCCCGGGCGGGCGGAGGCGGCGCGGGCGCGGACGGCCCCGGCGGGGTACTGGCGCAGTGGCGCACGGTCGTCGCCAACCGCCCGTTCCTGCTGTTCTCCGTCGCGATGATCGGATCGTACGTGCTGACCTTCCAGGTCTACCTCGCCCTGCCGCTCGCCGCCGGGGCCGCGCTCGGGGCGGCCGGTACGGAGGTCACCAGCGCGCTGTTCGTCGTCTCGGCGGCGGTGGCCGTCGCCGGGCAGCTGCGGCTGACCGGCTGGGCCAAGCGCCGCTGGACCGCGGGCCAGGCGCTGGTACGGGGGCTGACCGCCATGGGGCTGGGCTTCCTCCCGCTCGCGGCCGTGGGGTTCATCGGCGGCGGCGCGCCTGCCGCTCCGGTCGCGCTCGTGGCGCTGCTGCTGGCCGTGGTGCTGCTGGCCGCGGGCAGCGCGGTGGTCTACCCCTTCGAGATGGACACGGTGGTCACCCTCTCCGGGGACCGGCTGGTCGCCACCCACTACGGGCTCTACAACACCGTCTCCGGGCTCGGCATCACCCTCGGCAACCTCGCGGTGGGGGCGCTGTGGGACTTCGCCCTGCGCCAGGACGCGCTGTGGCTGGTGTGGTGTGCGCTCACCGCCACGGGCGGGGTGTGCGCGGGCGCGGTACTGGCGCTGGCCCGTTCCGGGCGCCTGGCCGCGCCCGGTCTGTGCGAAGCTGTGGCGAACGCGCCTATGACCAGGAGGTTTTCATGACGGACAACACGGCGGGGCCCCAGGCGTCCGAGGACGACGACGATGTGAAGCGCAAATTCCGGGAAGCCCTGGACCGTAAGCGCGGCAAATCGGCCGACGGCAGTGTGAACGGCCAGAACCGCGACGGCTCCAAGATCCACGGCACTCATGGCAAGGCCGGAGGGCAGCGTTCGTTCCGCCGCAAGAGCGGCTGATCGCCTCAACACCGGCGTATCCGGTGCTCACGGGCACCGGATACGCGCCCTGCCGGGGCGGGTCGCGGGTGTGCCGATAATGGAGGCGCCCCGCGGCCCGCGGAGCATCGACAGCAGCCAGAGCACCACACACAGGGGGCGCGGATGAAGAGCGAGCAGCAGCACACCGACCGGTACCGAGGGCGCCTGGCCCGCAGGATGTCCGCGATCGTCGCCCTGACGCTGGGCGCCGCCCTGCTGGCCACGCCCGCCTCGGCCGTGAGCCCGCACCGCCCGGCCGCCGCCGTCCAGCACGCCGGCACCGCCGCCGCCGACGGTGCGCGTGCCGCCGGCACCGGCGTCGTGGCCGCCGATGCCGCGTCGTCGGTCACCGCCTCGTCGCACCACCGCGCCGACGACCACCGGACGCTGGCCAAGGACAAGAAGAACAAGGACAAGAAGAAAAAGAAGAAGGGCTTCTTCAAGAAGCTGGGCGTCGCCCTGCTGATCGCGATGATCCTGGGCACCCTCCTGGTGGTGGCCCTGATCGTGCTGGCGATCTTCCTGATCCGCCGGGCGTTCAAGCGCCGCCGTTCCTGAGCACCGTGCCGACGTGGCCGCCGGGCCGCCTCAGCTCGTCCGCGCCACCCAGGTCAGGGCGAGCCACGGGGTGGTGGCGGCCGCGATCGCCAGCCCCCAGCCCGTGGCGGTGGCGGGGAACCCGATGAGCAGCGGGACGATCAGCCCGGCCCCGCACACCAGCAGGAACACGGCCGGCAGATGCACCCAGGGCTCGAATCGACGCGCGTAGCGCACACTCGCTTCCCGCCGGTGCAGGGCGATGGCGGTGGCCAGCCCGGCCGCGAACCCCAGGATCCAGATGGCCGGCAGCGCCAGGACGCGTCCGGCGAACGAGCCGATGTCGTTGTCCGGGGCCTGACGCACCCCCAGGTCCGGCCGGTCGGGGGCGTACAGCAGCCGGATGGTGCGGCCCTCCTCCGGGCGGCCCCTGGTGTGTACCTCGTCGACGGTGACCGGCTGGGGGCCGGAGCCGAAGTCGACGCTGACCCGGACCGTCGAGGCGTACTCGTCGGTCCCGTCGATCTCCACGCCCGTGGGGTGCGGTTCGCCCAGGATCCGCTCCACGCGCACGTCGTGCGTACCGCTGCCGGCCCGCTCGGCCCTGGCGAGCCATTCCCCGTCCGAGCCGTCGGGCCCCACGCCCTGGCACAGCGCGGCGGCGCTGGTGAGCGCGACGCCGAAGCCCAGTGCCCAGCACAGCGCGCGTGAGCGGCGGGGCTCGGGCCAGGGTTCGTGCCTCCTGCGCCACGCCTTCCTGCGCAGGGCCGCCCGCCGGCGCGCCCGGACCAGCAGGGAGGCGAGGAGCCAGCACAGCGCGCACCCGGCGGTCACCGCGAGCAGCTCCAGCTGGTGGCGCTTGGGCGGGAGTTCACGGAAGGGGACCACGCCGAGCAACATGGTCGCGTATCCCACGAGAAGCGTCGCCCAGCCCGTGAGTCGCGTCCAGATCCGCATGCCGTACTTCCCCCAGCCCACCTAGTTGATCTTGCGGTGGACAAGGGTAGTAGGGGGCGGTTCCGGTCCGCTCGTCAGCCCGCCTGGCTCAGGAACCGCTCCGGCTTGCACGCCTCGCAGAGCTGGACCTCGCGGGTGTCGAACAGTTCGCGCGCCTCGGCGGTGGTCAGGGTCTCCTCGCCCCCCTTCGGCACCCAGCAGCCCAGGTGGTGCAGTTCGGGCAGCGGCCCGCCGGGCCGGGGGTACACCGTGACCGGCCAGATGGCGTCCTCGAAATCGCGCCGCCACTCGCCCCGCAGGCGCTGCAGCACCACTTCGCGCACCCAATCACGAGGGGAATGGCCGACTTCGCGCGCGGCGGTTTCGATCCGGGCGAGTTCGACGTCGGTGAAGAGCTGCTCCATGGGCCGGACAGTAGCAGCGGGAGGGGGCGCGCGACCCCGGTTCCGGACGATCGCGCACGGTGCTGACCTGCGCGTTGACTGCGAACGGGGGAGCGCTCACGAGGCCCCCGGACAGGTGCCGTTCATATGAAGAGCAGCTCCGGGGCCATGGTCGTGACTGGCATAGGACAGGGGTACATACCGACCGGTCATGGCCCTATACCGGATTTCGGGGCGCGTGGCCATTCCGATATCACCTGTCCTCGTGAATAACGGACCGGATGCCGACGGCCGGGCGCCGGACGCCTATTTGGCGTGCGCGCCGAGGTAGAAGAGCAGCCAGATGAAGCCGGCCAGGACATGGCCGAAGACGACGTAGATCAGCACCCGCCAGCCGACGGCCTTCTCCGCGTACTTCTCGTTGTGGGTCTCGTTGTCCATCAGTTCTCCGCCTTGGTCTCCGCGCCGCGCAGCTCGGTCAGGAGCTCCTCTTTCCCGGTCAGTACATGGGTCAGCAGCCGCCGGGCGGCTCCCAGCAACTCGGCGACGTCGCCCCCGGCCAGCGCGTAGACGACGGTGGTGCCCTCGCGGGCGGAGGTGACGATGCCGGAGCGGCGCAGCACGGCGAGCTGCTGCGAGAGGCTGGACGGCTCGATCCCGATCTCGGTGAGGAGGTCGCGCACCGGCATCGGCCCGTCCTGCAGCAGCTCCAGGACGCGGATGCGCACCGGATGCCCGAGCATCCGGAAGAACTCCGCCTTCGCCTGGTAGAGCGGCACCCGCACTCCGATCAACTCCTGCCCTGCCCGTCGTCCCCGTCAGGCGCCGCCTCCGTGGTGACGCCGTGCGCGAGGGCCAGTCGCAGGGCGTCGTCGAGTTCGTCCTCCGCGACCGCCGCCGCGTAGGCGTCCCCGGCTGTCCGCGCCTCCGCCAGCGCGGCCCGCGCGGCGCGCACTCGTTCCCGCATCGCTTCGGCGAACGCACTCACGGTGCCCCCTGGGTGGATCCTCGACTGCCCGCAATCTGGTGAATTGAAGAATTCTGCAATTCTAGGGCAGCGCTGGTCGCCGTGGACCGTGTGGGTGACGCGGGTCGCCCTTCGGGTGTGTTTGTCACATGATCGTAGGTCCATTTTGTTAACTTTTCACCGCTTGTCCCGTGTCCTTGTGTGGCTGGGGGTGTGTGGTGGCGATTTCGGCGAGTGGAGCCCGGGTGACGACGGCCCGTGAGTGCCCTGATCCGGGGGCGCGGGGCGACGGCATCCCCGGCCGGACCCCCGCCGGCCGGACACCGGACGGCGCGCCGGCCGCCGCCCCCCGCGGCCCGGGAGGCAGGGGACGGGGCGGGCGGGGCCCCGACGACCCGGACGGCCCCGGCGGACGGGGAGTGGTCGAACCCACCGGCAGCGGTGGTCCGGGCGGATACGACTACGCGGGCTTCAGCCGACTGGCCGGGGAGCTGACCGACCCGCCCGAGGGCGCCTACCGGGTGCGCTACCGGCGGCTGCTCAGCCGCGGGCCCGGCGGCGGCCCCGGCGTGATGCTGCTGGTGGCCGCCGCGCCCCTGGTCTCCGTGGCGCTCCTGCTCTGGCTGATCTCACCCGAACACTGGCTCTACCGGCCCTACGTCAGCGACTGGGAGCGGTGCGCGGACTCGGTGATGCTGGTCTCCATCGGCCTGATCGAGCTGTTCCGCGTGGTCAACGTCGCCTCCAACGCGCACGCGACCTGGGTGGCCAGGGACCCCGTGCCCGTCCGCGCCCAGCCGGGCACCCGGGTGGCCTTCCTGACGAGCTTCGTGCCGGGCAAGGAGCCACTGTCCATGGTCCGGGCGACTCTCGAGGGCGCGGTGGGCATTGCCCACGACGGACCGCTGGACGTCTGGCTGCTGGACGAGGGCGACGACCCCGAGGTCAGGCGGCTGTGCGAGCGGCTGGGCGTGCGCCACTTCTCCCGCAAGGGCGTCGCCCGCTGGAACCAGCCCTCGGGATGCTTCCGGGCCCGCACCAAGCACGGCAACTACAACGCCTGGCTGGACGCGCACGGCGACGACTACGAGTTCATGGCCTGCGTCGACACCGACCACGTGCCCCTGCCCAACTTCCTCGAGCGCATGCTGGGCTACTTCCGCGACCCCGACGTCGCCTTCGTCGTCGGCCCCCAGGTCTACGGCAACTACACCACCGCCGTCACCAAGGCCGCCGAGAGCCAGCAGTTCCTCTTCCACGCACTGATCCAGCGGGCCGGGAACGCCTACGGCTCGCCCATGTTCGTCGGCACCAGCAATTGCGTCCGCATCAGCGTGCTGCGCCAGATCGGCGGCCTGTTCGACTCGATCACCGAGGACATGGCGACCGGACTGGAGATCCACCGCCGCCGCAACCCCGCCACCGGCCGGCGCTGGAAGTCGGTCTACACCCCCGACGTCCTGGCCGTGGGGGAGGGGCCCTCGTCCTGGACCGACTTCTTCTCCCAGCAGCTGCGCTGGTCGCGCGGCACGTACGAGACGCTGCTGCGGCAGTTCTGGCGGGCCGTGTGGACGCTGCCGCCCGGCCGGCTGATCAACTACGGCTTCATGGTCGCCTACTACCCGATGGCGGCGCTCAACTGGATCCTGGGCGCCCTGACCTGCGCGCTGTTCCTTGGTCTCGGCGCCTCCGGGATCACCGTGGAGTCGTCGCTGTGGCTGATGCTCTACTGCGACGCGGCGGCCCTCCAGGTCGGCCTCTACGTCTGGAACCGGCGGCACAACGTCAGCCCCCACGAGCCGGCCGGCTCCTCCGGGGCCGCCGGGATGGTGATGTCCGCGCTCTCCGCGCCCCTGTACGCACGCTCCCTGAGCGAGGCGCTGCTGCGCCGCCGCTCACGGTTCGTGGTCACACCCAAGGGAGACTCGGCCAGCCCCGACTGCATGGCGACCTTCCGCACCCACCTGGTGTGGGCCGGGGTCTTCGCGCTGTCGCTGCTGTGCTCCTGGGCGCTCGGCCACGCGCACACGGCGATGCGGATCTGGGCCCTGCTGGCCCTGGTCACCGCCCTCGGCCCGCTGGGCGTCTGGCAGGGCGGCCTGTGGTGGGAGCGCCGGGCGGCGGGCACGGGGCTCCCCTCCCCGGTCGGCGTCCCGGCCCTGACCCCGGCGCTCGCCTCAGACCCGGGCCCGGCCGCCCCCGAGCCGCAGGGCGGCGCCTCCCGGCCCGTGGGACAGCGGCGCCCTATGTGATCGATGGGATGTGAGTGCCGTGAAGTATCTGCCGAACGCCAAGACACGCAAGGTGCTGCTGGGCAGCGGATGCGTCCTGGCGCTCCTCGCGGCGAACGGACCGGCGGCCACCGGCTTCGCCGAGCGGGCCTGGCACGACTACGCCGTCAACCAGCCCTCGTACAAGGCACGCTACGGCCACTGGGACGTCGTGGACGTGCCCGCCGGGTTCCGGATCAACGCCATCCACGCCGCCCTGCTGCGCACCGGCAAGGTGCTGCTGATCGCCGGTTCCGGCAACGACGAGAAGAACTTCCGGGCCGGGACGTTCCGCAGCGTGCTGTGGGATCCCGTGCGCAACACCTTCACGACGGTGCCCACCCCCAAGGACATGTTCTGCGCCGGGCACGCCCAACTGCCCGACGGACGGCTGCTGGTGGCCGGAGGCACCGCCCGCTACGAGAAGCTGACCGGCGACGTCGAACGGGCGGGCGGCGCGATGCTGGTGAAGAACGAGAACCCCGACGCCCCCAGGACCTTCCCCGCGGGCACCGTCTTCGTGGGCTCCTCCGGCAAGCGCTACCGCTCCCAGCTGCCGGTGCTGGTGCCCCGCGCCACCAAGGACGTCACCGAGGAGGGCAAGGGCGACGACGAGAAGAAGAAGGTCAGGGTGACGGCCTCCCAGGCCCGGGTGTACGTCGAGGCGGAGACCACGGGGGAGAGCGGCATCACCCACACCGCCGACCAGTACCGCATCCAGGGGCTGACCGGGAAGGACACCCACGACCTCTACGGGCTCGCGGCCAAGCTCGGCCTGGACAAGAAGGACTTCCAGGGCCTGAAGGACGCCTACGAGTTCGACCCGATCGCCGAGCGCTACGTGCCCGTCGACCCCATGTCCGAGGCCCGCTGGTACCCCACCCTGGTGACCCTCGAGGACGGCCGCGTCCTGACCGTCTCCGGCCTCGACGACATGGGCGAGATCATCCCCGGCAAGAACGAGATCTACGACCCCCGCACCCGCACCTGGTCCCCCGGCCCCAACCGCTACTTCCCCACCTACCCCGCCCTCTTCCTCACCGGCGGCGGCCGCCTCTTCTACTCCGGCTCCAACGCCGGCTACGGCCCGGCCGACAAGGGCCGCACACCGGGCCTGTGGAACGTGGAGACCAACTCCTTCGTCCCCGTGCCCGGCCTGCCGCAGCAGGACATGACCGAGACCTCCGCCTCGGTGCTGCTGCCCCCCGCCCAGGACCGCAAGGTGATGATCCTCGGCGGCGGCGGGGTGGGGGAGTCCCACGCCTCCACCCGGCGCACCGCCATCGCCGACCTCGGCGTCCCCTCCCCCCGCTACACCCCCGGCCCCGACCTGCCCCAGGGCACCCGCTACCTCAACGCCGTGCTCACCCCCGACGACAAGGTCTTCACCACCGGCGGCTCGGGCGACTACCGGGGCAAGCGCGGCTCGGACATCCTGCGCGCCCAGTTCTACGACCCCGCCCGCCGCGCCTTCCGCACCGCCGCCGCGCCCACGGTCGGCCGCAACTACCACTCCGAGGCGCTGCTGCTGCCCGACGGGCGGATCGCGGTGTTCGGCTCCAACCCGCTGTTCGCGGACAAGGACGACACCCGCATGGGGGTCTTCGAGCAGCGCATCGAGGTCTACACCCCGCCCTACCTCTACCGCGACCGCCGGCCCACGCTGCGCACCGGCCCCCTCGAGGCGCGGCGCGGCGCGGCCCTGACCGTGCCGGGGGCGGACCCGCGCCAGGTGGCCACGGCCCGGCTGATGCGGCCGAGCGCCGTCACCCACGCCACGGACGTCGAACAGCGGTCCGTCGCGCTGCCGATTGCCGCCCGCAGCGGCACGCTCTCGGTGACGGTCCCGCAGGACCCGTCGCTGGTGCCGGGCGGCTGGTACATGCTCTTCCTCACCGACCGGGCGGGCACGCCGTCCCGGGCGGTGTGGGTGCACGTCCGCTGACGACGGCCGGCCGGCCGTCAGCCGGCCGGTGCGGGGTGCGGCGGCTGCGGGGCGGGCAGCGGCGCCGGCCGCGGTGCGGGTTGCGGTGCGGGTTGGGGTGCGGGCGGTGCGGCCTGGGCCGGAGGGCGCGGCTGCGGGGCAGGCTGTGGTGCGGCCTGCGGGGCAGGCTGTGGTGCCGGCTGCCGTGCGGGCGGTGCGGGTGGCGTGGCCGGGGCCTTGAGCAGGGGCTGACGGCCCGACAGGCCCAGCGCGTACTCCGACCACCAGTGGCCGGCCGGAGGCGCCCCCCGGCAGGAGCCGTCCGACTCACCGGGCCGCTTGACCCACACGAAGGCGTCGACGCGCGGGTCACCGGTGGCCGTGGTCGGCGGCGACCCCAGCGCCCGTCCCGGCGGGTTGCACCACGCCTCGTCCCCGGCGCCCTGGGCGGCCGGGGGCAGCGGACCGTTGCCGTTGCGGCTGGTGTCGATGATGTAGTGGGCGCCGCCCAGCCGGTCGGAGAGCCCGTCGCCGTAGGCACGGGTGACGGGCGTGGTGTGGAAGTTGGAGACGTTCAGCGAGAACCCGTCCGCCTGCCCGATCCCCGCCCGGCGCAGCGCGTCGGCCAGCAGCTCCTGGTCGGAGACCCAGCCCGCGTTGCCGGCGTCGATGTACACCGAGGTGCCGCGCCGGTGCTTGAACGCCCGCACAGCGTCGGCCAGCAGCCCGAGCCGCTCCTCCTTCGCCTCTTGAGGCAGGCAGGTCGCCCACTGGGCGATCGCGTCCGGCTCGAGCACCACCCACGCCCGGCGGTCGCCGATCCCGTCGGCCGCGCGGGCCAGCCAGTCCCGGTAGGCGGCCGCGTCCCGAGCGCCGCCCGAGGAGTACTGGCCGCAGTCGCGGTGCGGGATGTTGTACGCCACCAGCAGGGGGATGCGGCCCGCGCGTTCGGCCTCCTCGGTGACCTGGGCGACCCGCTCGCGGGGGTCGTCGCCGTCACCGGGCATCCACACGGCCGTCGGCTGTTCAGCGATGCGCCGCACCGCCGCCGCGTCCTCCTCCCGGCCCCGCTCCTGCCAGGCCGATGCCTGCTTGGCGGCGCGGGGCCGGGGCTCGGTCCAGAAGGGGGAATCGCCGCCGGTGCCGTTGCCGGAGGCGGGCGCCGCCCCCGCGCCGGGCGCCAGGCACACGGTGCCCGCGCAGGCCAGCGCGAGGGCGCGGCGCCGCGCACCGGGGAGAGGACGGGTCGTTCGGGCGCTGGGCATGAGCGTCACCCTTCCTGCCGGACAACGGTGCTCATACCAGCTTGAGATATGGCAATACGTCAGATCGGTATTTCCCACCTCACCCGGGGAGTCGTTGCTCCGCACGACCCAACCGTGCCCGTCAGCCGGTCCCGGCCGGGGTACGGGCGGCCGGCGCCCGTCAGCCGGTGCCGAGGACGCGCGCCAGGTCGTAGCCGACCGGCTCCTCCAGCTGCGCGTACGTGCACTGCTCCGGCTCCCGGTCCGGGCGCCAGCGGCGGAACTGCGCGGTGTGGCGGAAACGGTCGCCCTGCATGTGGTCGTAGGCGACCTCGACCACCCGCTCCGGCCGCAGCGCGACCCAGGACAGGTCCTTCTTGCCGGTCCAGCGGCTGGGACCGCCCGGCAGCCGGCCCGCGGCCTGGGCCTCGGCGCTGGCCCACTCCTGCCACGGGTGCCCGGTGACGTCCGGCATGCGCAGCGGCTCCAGCTCCGCCATCAGCTCCTGGCGGCGGCGCATGGGGAACGAGGCGCACACCCCCACGTGCTGCAGCCGGCCCGCGTCGTCGTACAGGCCCAGCAGCAGCGAGCCGACGACCGGGCCGCTCTTGTGCGGGCGCAGACCCGCCACGACGCAGTCCGCGGTGCGCTCGTGCTTGACCTTGACCATGACCCGTTCGCCCGGCCGGTACGGCATCCCCGGCGGCTTGGCGATCACCCCGTCCAGGCCCGCGCCCTCGAACTGCTCGAACCAGCCCGTGGCCACGCCCAGGTCCTCGGTGACGGGCGCGACGAACACCGGGTCGCGCACCCCGCGCAGGGCCGAGACGAGCCGTTCCCGGCGCTCGTGCTGGGGCGCGGCCAGCAGCGACTCGTCGCCCAGCGCGAGCAGGTCGAAGGCGATCAGGCTCGCCGGGGTCACCTCGGCCAGATGGCGTACCCGTGAGTCGGCGGGGTGGATGCGCTCGAGCAGGGCGTCGAAGTCCAGACGGCTGCTGCGCACGATGACGATCTCCCCGTCCACGACGCAGCGCTCCGGCAGCTGCGCCAGCAGCGCGGCGACGAGCTCGGGGAAGTAGCGGGTGAGCGGCTTGCCGGTGCGGCTGCCCAGCTCGATCTCGTCGCCGTCGCGGAAGACGATCGCCCGGAAGCCGTCCCACTTGGCCTCGTACTGCATGCCGGGCGGAATGGCCGCCGCGGGCCTGGCGAGCATGGGAGCCACGGGAGGCATCACCGGAAGGTCCATGCTCCGGATTGTGCGGGCGGCCCCGGCCCCCCGCCCGCCGACGGGCGCCGCCCGCCGGGTCCGCCTAGCGTGGCAGGCATGGCAGAGGCACTGGAGCTCACCGTCGGCGAGCGCACGGTACGGCTGTCCAACCCGGACAAGGTCTACTTCCCCGAGCGCGGGTTCACCAAGTACGACCTCGCCCGCTACTACCTGAGCGTGGGGGACGGCATCCTGCGCGCCCTCAGGGACCGGCCGACAACCCTGGAGCGCTATCCCGACGGGGTGACGGGCGAGTCGTTCTTCCAGAAGCGAGCGCCCAAGAACCTCCCCGAGTGGATCCCCACCGGCCGCATCGCCTTCCCCAGCGGCCGGTACGCCGACGAGATCTGCCCCACCGAGACCGCGGCCGTGCTGTGGGCGGCCAACCTGGGGTGCGTCACCTTCCACCCCTGGCCGGTGCGGCGCGACGACACCGACCACCCCGACGAGCTGCGCATCGACCTCGACCCGCAGCCCGGCACGGACTACGCGGACGCCGTGCGGGCCGCGGGGGAACTGCGGGACGTCCTGGAGGGGCTGGGCCTGACCGGCTGGCCCAAGACCTCCGGCGGGCGCGGCCTGCACGTGTTCGTCCCCATCGTCCCCGAGTGGACGTTCGTCCAGGTGCGGCGCGCGGCGATCGCCGTGGCCCGGGAGCTGGAGCGGCGCGCGCCGGAGCGGGTCACCACCGCCTGGTGGAAGGAGGAGCGCGGCGAAAAGATCTTTGTCGACTACAACCAGACCGCCCGCGACCGCACCATCGCCAGCGCCTACTCCGTACGGCCCCGCGCCCACGCGCCTGTCTCCGCGCCGCTGCGCTGGGAGGAGCTGACCAGTGCCGTGCCGGAGGACTTCGACCTGGTGACCATGCCGGCCCGGTTCGCCGAGGTCGGTGACGTGCACGCGGACATGGACGAGCACCCCTGCCGGCTGGACGCCGCGCTGGAACTGGCCGCCCGCGACGAGCGCGAGCACGGCCTCGGCGATCTGCCCTACCCGCCGGAGCACCCCAAGATGAAGGGCGAGCCCAAGCGCGTGCAGCCCAGCAGGGCCAAGAAGGCGGACAGCTGATGGATTAGTGTTTATGACGACATTTCATGTGGAACCGGGTGAATGCGTGATCCACTTCGCATCGAGGGAGTTCCCATGTTCAGTACGCTCGCCGTCCGTTGCGGAAAGGCCTCGGCCGGTGTGTTGGCGGCGGCCGCGCTCGGCGGGTCCCTGCTCGCCGTGGTCCCGGCCCAGGCCGCTCCGCCCGCCCGGCCCTACGGTGCGGTCACCGCCTCCTCGGGCATCAACGAGCGGGTGTTCCCGACCACGGACTCCGCGGTCAAGGGCGTGATCAAGTACCACGCCCAGGTCCCCCTGCGCTGCAAGGCGCGGGCGCAGGACGTGGCGGGCAACGCCATGTGGTACCTGGTCAGGGACCGCAACACCTGGGTCGCGGGGCGCTATGTCGACACCACGGGCGAGATCCCGGTGTGCAGGACCCTCACCCGCGGCGCCCTCGACGACTCGGCGGAGTCGCGCCGGGCCATGGGGTAGGCCGCCGGGGCGCGGCACCCGGACGGTCCGGGCGGGGCCGGACCGTCCGGGTGGCGAAGGCCCGTCAGCCGGTCATGACCAGGCCGTCCTTCGCGGCACCGCGGGAGAGTACCGCGTCGCGGATCCGCTCCCTGGCCTCCGCGAGGTCCGCCCGGCCCGGCTCCCTGACGAGGGTGCGGCCCAGGTCCAGCACCCTGAACGGCCGCCGCAGATCGGTGACCTGGGGAACGAACTCCGCCTTCGTCACCCGCCAGCGCCGCCCGGCCGCGGTGGGCGGGGCGAAGGTGAAGCGGGCGATGGAGCTCTGGTTGCCCCTGGCGTCCTGGTCTCCCTCGGGGTTGTACATCTCGCCCGCGAGCTGGTCGCCCATCCCGTAGACGACCCAGGTGCCGTTGACCTTCTCGTACGCCTGCGGGACATGGTTGTGCGTGCCCAGGATCAGGTCGATGTCGGGGCGGCCGGCGGTGGTGGCGGCCGTCAGCCGCCGGGCGAGCGTCAGCTGCCGCTCGTCCGGCTCGCGCTGCCACTCGGTGCCCCAGTGCAGGCTGACCGCGACGACGTCCGCCCCGGCCTTCCGGGCGGCGCGGGCGTCGGCGACGATGCGGCCGGGGTCGATGAGGTTGACCGTCCAGGGGCGGCCCTCCGGCACGGGGATGTCGTTGGTGCCGTAGGTGTAGGAGAGCTGGGCGACCGTCGCGGGGCCCGCCCGCAGCAGGTTGACCCGGCCGCCCTCGGCGGCCGAGCGGGCCGAGCCGGTGTGGCGCAGGCCGGCCGCGTCCATGGCGTCCAGGGTGCGGCGCACGCCCGTACTCCCGGCGTCCAGGGTGTGGTTGGAGGCCGTCGAGCAGGAGTCGTACCCCGTCTCCTTCAGCGCGCGGGCGACCTGCGGCGGGGAGACGAACATCGGATAGCCGCTGAACGGCCCCTTCTCCTCGCCGTAGATCGTCTCCATATGGCAGATCGCCACGTCGGCGGCGGCCACGACCGGCTGGACGCCCGCCAGCATGGGCCGGAAGTCGTAGGGGCTGCCGGATCGTTCGCCGTCCTCCCGCGCCTGCCGGATGACCGAGTCGTGGGGGAGCACGTCCCCGGTGGCCACCAGGGTGAACCCCATGCGTTCCGGCTTGGCCGGGGCCGCCGCCGGGCGCCGCGGCTCCTCCTCCGGCGGGGCGCAGCCCACCGTCACCAGCGCCAGGACCCCCAGGGCGGCCAGCACGGCCGTGCCCGCGTGCTTCCTCATGTCCGACTCCCGTTTCTCCGCCGAAAAAACGCACGTCTCATATGACTTATATGTGGGTGCATGTCGGATTTCGCGGAGAGGGGGGCCGGAAGTGGTGGAGAAAGCGGCCCCTCCGCCGCCGGACCGGCGCCTAGAGTTGCGTCACGTCACGGAGTCACGTCACGGCACTCGTATCGGCCGGAAGGAAGAGCGCGTTGGACCACGCGACCCATGGTTGTGTCCTGCTGCTGGACGGCACCCCCGACCGGCGGCGGGGCGCCCTGCCGAACCCGACCGCGCACGCCATCGCCGGGTCCGGCCCGCGCGGATTTCTCGCCGCCGCCTCGGCCGACGTGGTGCAGCTGCCCGCCATGGCCGGCCCCCAGAGCGTGCTGGCCTACCTGCAGGACGCCGTCCGGGTGCCCGGACCGCTGCTGATGTGGGTCACCGGCCACCTGATGGTCCCGGCCCGCCGCAGCACCGAGGTCCACCTGGCCCTGCGGGAGAGCACCGCGGCCACCGTCCGCTACACCGGACTGCCCTGGGAATGGCTCACCCGCACCCTGCGCGAGCACGACGGACCCACTCTGCTGCTCGTCGACGCCGAGGCCGACGCCCACGCCTGGCCGCACGTCAGCGCCGCCGTCCACGACGGGAGCCTGGCCGGCGGCCTGGCGGTCAATGGGGTCGTCACCCCCACCCCGGACCGGCCGTCGCCGGAGGCCGGCCCCTACACCCGCGCCTTCCTCACCGCCCTGGCCGTCGGCCACCCCACCGCCGGACCCACCCTCGACCCGGCCCTGCTCCACCAGCTCGCGCTGTCCCAGGCCGCGCTGCCCGAGGGCTCACTGCCCCTGCGGTACGGCGCCACCGGCCCCGTCCTCGCCAACCGCGCGGCCCCGCCGCCCGCGGCCGCCGCCCAGCCCGTCGCCACGGCTCCGGCCGCCGCCACCGCGCCGCCCGCCGGGCCCGCCGGGGCCGAACCGTTGCCGCCCGTGCCCGCGCAGCCCCTGCGGGAGCCCGAGGACGACCCGCTGCCGCGCATCCTCGCCGCCGCCCAGGCCGGCCGGCACAACGAGGCCGCGGCCATGGCGGCCGCCTGGGAACAGCAGACCCTGCGCCGGCACGGCCCGCACAGCCCCGAGGCCGCCCTGTGGGTCGAGGTGCGCGCCGACCTCGCCCGGCTCGCCGGCGACCACCCGCGCGCCGCCGAACTGTGGATGTCGGCCGCCGCCAACCGCCTGGCCCGGGGCGGCACCTCCGACGCCGAGGCGCTGGCCGCGCTGAAGCGGGCCCACTACTGCTGGCAGCACAGCGGGGAACGGGCGCACCGCCTGGCCCCCGCCCTCCTCGCGCTGTGGGAGCAGGTCCCCGACGGCGGCGAGGCCGCCGCCGACGTCCGCGCCCGCCTGCAGGAGGCCCCGCCCACGGTCTCCCGCTAGGCGGAGGACTGGAGGACTAGCCGCCCCGGTCCGGGCTCCACCAGCGGGCCTTGTACATCCCGCCGCGCAACAGCGTCCGCGTCCCGTCGGGCTGATAGAGCACCAGCGTGGAGGTGCACCACGCGCAGGCGTGGCCCGGCTCCGGGCGGGTCACCAGCACCCGCCCGGTGTTCGGGTCGTCGCCGATGCTCTTGACGCCCGGCGCGCTGATCCGGGACCGCAACCGGTAGTCGGCGAACGCCTCCCGCGTCGTCGAGTACTGGTACACCGCCGAACCCGTGGTCACCCACAGCCGTCCCGGCGAGCCCAGCACCGGGGCCAGGTCGTGGCCGCCCCGTGTCGGCAACTCCACCCGGCGGGCCACCGACAGGCCCGGGTCGTCCGCCGGGCCGTGGACCCGCAGCGCGACCAGTTCCCGGCTGCCCAGCGCCCACAGCAGCCGGGTCCGCGGATCCCAGTGCACCCCGTGCGCCCCCGGCAGCGCGTACTGGGCGTGCCGGGTCGCCCGTGAGCCGGCGGAGGCCGCGTACAGCCGCACCCAGCCGCCCGTGCTGGCCGCCACCGCCACATTGCCGTCGGGGAGCAGCTCGATGCTGTGCGTGTTGCCCGTGCCCGTGTCGGCCGCCCAGTACACGTCGCGGTCCGGGTAGCCCACCACGGCGGCCAGCCCGCCGGAGGCGGTGGTCAGCAGGTAGCGCCGGCCGCCGAACCGGCGGAGCTTGACCTCGCTGGGATTGGTCCAGGTCACGCCGGGATCCAGGTCCTCCAGGCTCTCCCGCCCGTCGGCGCTCCACGACCACAGCACCCCGGCCTCGTCGCTGTCGGCGTCCCACTGCCGCCGGGCCGAGTCCAGGACGTACACCGACCGCGTCGCCTGGTCGGCCGCCACGATGTGCGCGTCCGCGGCCGCGAAGGCGCCCGCCGCGTCCCGGCCGCGGGCCTGCGCCGCACCCGGGCCCACCGTCACCAGCGACGCCGTCAGCAGCACCGCCCACAGCCACCTCGCGCCTACCCCCGACAACCAGCCGCTCCCGCTGCCCATACGGAGCAGCATCGGCCGCGCGGGCGCGGGGGCCGCGGTTGCCACGCCCGCCACTCAGCCACTCGGCCGTATCGCCGGGCCGACCATCCGACAAATGGGCTGCAAGGGTGATTTTCCCGTCGTGACCAACTGCCCCGGCGTGTTTGCGGGGAGGTTGAGTCTTGCCGCAGCCGTGCTCCTCACAGGGTGGGTGGACAGCGATGACGACGACCGAATCCGTGTCAGAAGAGTTCCCCGTACGCTTCTGGGACGTAGGAGACCTGCGCGGGCTGGACTTCGACCCCTTCATGGACCGGCAGCTGCGCGAGGAGCCGGTCTCCAGGGTCAAGCTGCCCAACGGCGAGGGGCACGCCTGGTTCGTCACCCGCTACGAGGACGTCAAGTTCGTCACCTCCGACCCCCGCTTCTCCCGGCAGGCCGTGGTCGGACGCCCCATCACCCGGCTCGCCCCGCACTTCATCCCGCTCGACGAGGCGGTGGGCTTCGCCGACCCGCCCGAGCACACCCGGCTGCGCAAGTCGGTGGCCAGATCCTTCACCACCCGCAGCCTCGAGAGGCTGCGCCCGGGGGCCCAGCGCGCCGCCGACGCCCTGCTCGACCAGATGGAGGAGCAGGGCCCGCCCGCCGATCTGATGAAGCACCTGCACGGCCCGCTGCCACTGGCCGTGATCAGCGACCTGATGGGCGTCCCCCCGGTGGACCGGCCGCAGATGGCCAAGTGGACGAACGTCCTGTTGTCCGCCGCCTTCACACGCCAGGCCAGCGAAGAGGCCAAGGAGGCCATGGCCGGCTACTTCACCGACCTGCTGGCGGCCCGCCTGGACAAGCCCCAGGACGACCTGGCCGGCGACCTGGCCGAGGCGACGACCCAGGGCGACCTCAGCACGGAGGAGGCCGTCGCCATTGCCCTGCTGATCCAGGCCAGCGCCGCCCACGCGGTGCGCAACAACAGCGCCAACATGGTCTACGCGCTGCTCACCCACCCCGGCCACCTGGCCAGGCTGCGCGCCGAACCCGCGCTCCTGCCGCAGGCCATCGAGGAACTCCTGCGTTACATCCCGCACCGCAACGCCGTGGGCATCGCCCGCATCGCCACCGAGGACGTCGAGGTCGCCGGCGTGCTGATCCGGGCCGGCGAGGTCGTGCACTCCTCCTACCTCACGGCCAACCGCGACCCCGCCGTCTTCGACAACCCCCACGAGATCGACTTCGACCGAGCGCACAACCCGCACCTCTCCTTCGGTCACGGGCCGCACTTCTGCCTGGGCTCGATGCTGGCCCGGCTGGAGTCCGAGATCATCCTCACCTCGCTCATCGCGCGCTTCCCCAAGCTGCGCCTGGCCGAGCCCGTGGAGGACATCCGGTGGCAGCGCGGCGCGCTCATCCGCGGACCGGAGAACCTGCCCGTCACCTGGTGACCGCCGCCGGCCGCCCCGGCCGCACCGAAAGGCCCCGCACCATGACGCTCATCACCGCACCTGACGGACTGGTCGTACCCCCCGGTGAGGGACGGACCCTGGTCACCGCGGCACAACAGGTGACGTTCAAGGTCACCGGCGAGCACTCCCGGGCCGCCTCCAGCTTCGAGGTCCTCGTCCCCCCGGGCTTCGACGTCGGCGCCCATCTGCACACCCGCAGCGAGGAACTGTTCTACGTGCTCGAGGGCGAACTCGACGTCCTCGCCTTCGAGCCCCGCGTCCGCACCCGCGACAACTGGCGGGAGTGGGAGTCCTCCTCCGGGCAGCGCTGCGTGCGGGCACGGGCGGGCACCGTCATCCTGGTGCCGCCCGGCTGCCCGCACGCCTTCGCCAATCCGACGTCCGACCCGGTGCGGATGTTCTTCCAGGCGTCGCCCCCGCCGGACCACGAGCGCTACTTCGAGGAGCTGTTCGACATCCTCGCCTCGGGCCCGCAGGTCGACCACGAGGCGATCGCCGAGCTGCGCAAGCGCTACGACATCGAGCAGCTCACGCCGCTGCGGATGACTCCGGGGGCGGCGCGAGGCGGCGGTCCCGCTCGGTGATGGCCAGATCGTTGATGCTCGCGTAGCGCCGCCGCATCAGGCCGGTGGCGTCGAACTCCCAGTTCTCGTTGCCGTAGCTGCGGTACCACTGGCCCGCCGCGTCGTGCCATTCGTACTCGAAGCGCACGGCGATGCGGTTGCCGCTGTGCGCCCACAGCTCCTTGCGCAGGCGGTAGTCCAGCTCGCGCGCCCACTTCTCGCGGAGGAACGCCACGATCTCCGCGCGGCCGGTCAGGAACACGTCGCGGTTGCGCCACTCGGAGTCCTCGGTGTAGCCGAGCGCGACCCGCTCGGGATCGCGGCTGTTCCAGGCGTCCTCGGCCGCCCGGACCTTCAGCAGGGCGGTCTCGGTGGTGAAGGGCGGGAACGGCGGCTTGCTGTCGGGCATGACTCTCCCCTTGGTCACTCGCGGCGGAGAACGATCGTTCTCCATGGTGTGCGGTAGCGTAGGAGAACGATGGTTCTCGCGCAAGGAGAGGCGGACATGACGCAGGCGGCACCGGACGGGGCGAGCGCCGAGGCCCGGGTCCTCGACGCGGCCGGGGAACTCTTCTACGCCCACGGCCTGCAGGCCGTGGGCATGGACGCCCTGCGCACGGCCGCCGGCGTCTCCCTCAAGCGGCTCTACCAGCTCTTCCCGTCCAAGGAGGCGCTGGTCGAGGCCTGTCTGCGGCGGCGCGACGAGCGCTGGCGCGCGGCGCTGGCCGCGTACGCCGGTGACCGCCCGGCGGGGCGGGAGCGACTGCTCGCGGTCTTCGACTGGCTCGGCCTGTGGTTCGCCGAACCCGGCTTCCGCGGCTGCGCGTTCGTCAACTCCTTCGGCGAGCTGGGCGGCACGTCGCCCGGCGTGGCGGCCGCCGCCCGCGCCCACAAGGACGCCTTCCGGCGGTATCTGTCCGGCCTGGTGGCCGAGGCCGGGGCGCCGGCGCCGCTGACCGACCACCTCCTGCTGCTGGCCGAGGGCGCGATCACCACGGCGGCCCTCTCGGGCCGTGCGGAGGCCGCACGGCAGGCGCGGGAAGCGGCGCAAGTGCTGCTGGACGCCGCGTCCCGCCCCTCGTGAGGACACCGCGCACCGCGCGGTCCGGGCATATCGGTCATCTCTCTCCGAAGGAGCAACGCACTGTGCACAGCCTCACCTACGACGACGTCAAGCTGGCCGCCGACCGGCTCGCGGGGCACGTCCGGCCCGTCACCGTCACGCCCGCCGGCCACGGCGTATGGCTGGCGCTGGAGCATATGCAGCACACCGGCTCCTTCAAGGCCCGCGGAGCCCACAACTTCCTCGCCGCCCACCGCGAGGCCGGCACCCTGCCCGAGGCGGGCGTGACCATCGCCTCCGGCGGCAACGCCGGACTCGCCTGCGCCTGGTCCGCCCGCCTGCAGGGCGTACGCGCCACCGTCTTCCTCCCCGAGAACGCACCCCACGTCAAGGTCGCCAAGCTGCGCGGCTACGGCGCCGACGTGCGGCTGGTCGGCACCGAGTACGCCCAGGCACTGGCCGCCTGCGAGGAGTTCGCCGCCACGACCGGCGCGCTGGCCAGCCACGCCTACGACCACCCGCTGATCGCGGCCGGCGCGGGCACCCTCCTCGACGAGATCCGCGAGCAGGTCCCCGGCCTGGACACGGTCGTCGTCGCGGTCGGCGGCGGCGGGCTCTTCGCGGGCGTCGCCACCGCCGCCCGCCACCACGGCCTGCGGACCGTCGCCGTCGAGCCCGAGAACTGCCGGGCCCTCAACGCCGCGCTCGAGGCCGGTGCCGTCGTCGACGTCGAGGTGGACTCCGTCGCCTCCGACGCGCTCGGCGCCCGCCGGGTCTCCCCGACGGCCCTGGCCGTCGCCCGGGGGGCCGACGTGCGCTCCGTCCTCGTTCCGGACGCCGAGATCGTCCGCGCCCGCCAGACGCTCTGGGACGACCGCCGCCTCGCCGTCGAACACGCCGGTGCCACCGCCTCGGCCGCCCTCGGCGCGGGGGAGCGCAATGCCTACGTCCCCGAGGCCGGCGAGCGTGTGGCGGTGGTGGTCTGCGGGGCCAACACCGATCCGGGCGACCTCGTGCAGCGTTAGGACGTGTCCTGGCGGGAGCGCTCCCGGCCGCCGTGGCAACCCCCCTACAGGTGAAGGGCGTTCGCGGCCCTTCTCCCAAAGTGGACTCTCCGCTAGAAATGGGGCAGTCGCACAGATGGGGGAACCCCGCACATGGACGGTCAGCTGCAAGCGCCCTCGCCCGAACCCGGCGGATCCCGGCCCGAGCACGCCGGGTTCGTCGCCGTCTCCGAACGCCTCACCGGCTTCGACGAATTCGAGCTGCGGGCCACCGGCATGGTCCGGCTGTACCACGACACCACCATCGCGCAGCTGGGCCGCCCCGCCGTGGGGCGCTTCCTCGCCGCCATGGCCGCCGCCGGGGGCGACCCCGACGGCCTGGCCGACGAGACCTCGCGGGACATCGCCCGCGCCATCACCCACCTGTGGTACCTGGGCGTCTGGCCGCAACTGGCCCGCTCCACGCACTCCGCGCTCGGCCGGGAGCGGGCCAACGCCGCCTTCGTGGTCTCGCCCGAGGCGTACACCGAGGGCCTGGTCTGGCGGACCTTCCACGGCCACCCGCCGGGGGCCAAGCCGCCCGGCTTCGGCACCTGGGCCGTCCCGCCGCCCGGCGCCCCCGTCCGTCCCGCGGCGGCCCGACGGGCGGAGGGGGCGGCGTGAACGACCGCTACGACGTCATCGTCGTCGGCGCCGGCCTGGCCGGCTCCCTGGTGGCCGGGCAGCTGGCCGACCAGGGCTGGCGCGTCCTCGTCCTCGAGGCCGGCACCCGCACCCTGGACACCTGGCCCGGCCACCTCGACGCCATGGACACCTACTACTCCGCCCTCGCCAAGGCCCCCAACTCCCCCTACCGCCCCAACGCCGCCGCCCCCTCGCCGAACGTCCTCGACCTCGAGGGCCTGCCCGCGGGCGGCTACCGCGCCCACGGCTACTTCGTCCAGAACGGCGCCCTGCCCTACGCCAGCGACTACCTGCGCGTCACCGGCGGCACCGCCATGCACTGGATGGGCCTCGTGCCCCGCATGCACCCGGACGACTTCCGGACCCGGACGACCTACGGTTACGGCCGCGACTGGCCCATCGGCTACGCCGACCTGGAGAGCCACTACCGGGCCGCCGAACGCGTGCTGGGCGTGGCGGGCGACGCCGCAGAACAGGGCGAGGCCATCGGCCTGCCCTTCCCGCCCGGCTACACCTACCCGATGCAGCGGATCCCCCGCAGCTACCTCGACACCGTGATCGCCGACCGGCTCGACGGGGCCACGGTCCGGGAGCGCCCCGACGTGCCGCCGACCGTCCTGCGCGTCGTCACCACCCCGCACGCCCGCAACAGCACCCCCGACCCCCGCTACGACGGCGGCCGCGGCTTCCGCCCCGTCGGCGCCGCCGGCCTGCCCAACTACGGCGAGCGGTGCGTGGGCAACGCCTCCTGCGTGCCCATCTGTCCCGTCCAGGCCAAGTACAACCCCCTCAAGACCCAGGCCGCCTGGAGCCACCGGGTCACCCTCGTCGCCCAGGCCGTCGTCAGCCGGGT
Organism: Streptomyces sp. NPDC053048; assembly: GCF_044547045.1. Classification (NCBI taxonomy): domain Bacteria; kingdom Bacillati; phylum Actinomycetota; class Actinomycetes; order Kitasatosporales; family Streptomycetaceae; genus Streptomyces; species Streptomyces sp. NPDC053048. Next base: position 334,382 of record NZ_JBITZS010000004.1, on the reverse strand, counting down.
CCTCACCGCCGCGAACGGCCGCGTCACCGGCGTCGAGTACCAGCACTACGACGACCCCGCCACCCCCGTGCACACCACCCGCACCGCCGAGGCCGCCGTCGTCGTCCTCGCCGCCCACGCCATCGAGAACGCCAAGCTGCTCCTGGCCTCCCGGCTCGCCAACAGCAGCGGACAGGTGGGCCGCAACCTCATGGACCACCCCACCCTCCTCACCTGGGGGCTCCTCGACCACCCGGTGGGCCCCTACCGCGGCCCCGGCTCCACCGCCGGCCTGGAGAACTTCCGCACCGGAGCGCCCCGCGCCGGCCGCGCCCCCTTCCGCATCGAGATCGCCAACTGGGGCTGGAGCTGGCCGGCCGGCTCCCCGGGCAGCGACGTCGCCCGGCTGCTGGGCATCGGCCCCGACTCCGCGGCGCCCCGCGCCAAGGGCGTGTTCGGCCGCCGGCTGCGAGCGACCCTGGGCCGGGAGACCGGCCGCCAGTTCAGCCTGCAGTTCGCCTTCGAACAGGACGCGGAGAGCCGCAACCGCGTCACCGTCGACCCGCGCCACCGCGACCGGCTCGGCAACCCCCGGCCCGTGATCACCTACGACCTCTCCGAACGGGTCAAGCGCGGCATGGCCGCCGCCAAGGACGTCTCCGACCAGATCTTCCGCATCCTGGGCGCCGACGACCACACCGCCTACCGGCCCGGCCCCCTCGCCCCCGGCTGGTTCCGCCACGACGGCCGCGACTTCGTCTTCAACGGCGCCGGGCACGGCGGCGGCACGCACATCATGGGCGACACGCCCGGCACCTCCGTCGTCGACCAGTGGCAGCGCTGCTGGGACCACCGCAACCTCTACGCCGTCGGCTGCGGCAGCATGCCGTCGATGGGCACCTCCAACCCCTCGCTCACCATGGCCGCCCTCGCCCTGCGCAGCGCCGAACAGATCCACCGCGACCTGACCGAGCTGCGCCGGCCCGCCGTCGTCCGTCAGGGAGGACAGCCGTGACCAGCCGCCCGGCCAGCCCCGCCGTCGTCCGCGAACCACCCTTCCGCGTCCCGCGCGACCGCGCCGACCTGCAGCTGTTCCTGCAGGCCGCGCTCACGCTGGAACACCTGACCATCCCGCCCTACCTGACGGCGATGTACACGCTGCGGGCCGGCACCAACCGGCCCGCCTTCTACGCGGTCCGCGGCGTGGTGCTCGAGGAGATGCTCCACATGACGCTCGTCGCCAACCTCCTCAACGCGGTCGGCGGCGAGCCCCTGGTGGCCCATTCACGGTTCGTCACCGGCTATCCCGCCAAGCTGCCGTACAGCAGGGACCACATCGTCGTCCACCTGCGCCACTTCGGAGCCGAGGCCCTGGAGACCTTCCTGCGCATCGAGCAGCCCGAGTACCTGACCGGGCCGCCCGGACACCCGTCGGCGGCCGGGGAGGAGGGCTGGACCTCGATCGGTCAGTTCTACAACACCATCCGCGAGGGCATGCTGCGGCTGTCGGCGGAGCTGGGCGAGGCGGTCCTCTTCCGCGGCGAGCGGGCCCGCCAGGTGGGCCCCGAGCACTTCTACAACTCCGGCGGCGAGGTCTTCCCGGTCACCGACCTGGCCTCGGCGCTCAAGGCGCTCAAAGTGATCACCGACCAGGGCGAGGGCGCGAGCATGTCCGTCTTCGACTCCGACGACCAGATCTTCGGGGAGGCCAGGGAGCCCGCGCACTACTTCCGTTTCAACGAGCTCCTGCAGCAGCGCGCCTACGGCCCCCACGACACCCCCGCCGGCGGCCCGACCGGCCCCGCCGTCGAGGTCTCCTGGCGCGACGTCCATCCCATCGACCCCGAGGCCAGGGTCGAGGACTACCCGCGCGGCAGCGCGGTGCGGCGCGCCGCCGAGGAGTTCAACGAGGTGTACGCGCAGCTGCTGTGCGTCCTCGAGTACGCCTTCACCGGCGCCCCGTCCGCGATCGGGACGGCGGCGCCGGTGATGCTGCGACTGAAGGGGCTCGCCGAGCGGCTGTACCGCAACCCGCACCCGGATCCCGTGAAACGGGCGCGGGGCCTGCACGCGAGCCCCACCTACGAGGTGACCGCCCGGCACTTCGACCGCGCCCGCTCCGCCCTGCGGACGGCGGCACGGGCCCCCGGCTAGCCGGCGGACGCCCCCGCCGGCGGTGCGGCGGTCCGCGCGGGCGGAGCCGCGGTCCGGGCCGGCGGGGGATCGGCCGGCGCGACGGGCTTCTCCTTCGGCGGCGAGGCCGGGGCCGGTGCCACGGGCTTCTCACGCGGGGGAGAGGCCGGGGCGGCCGCCGTGGTCCGTACGGGCGGGGCGGCCGTCTTCGGCGGCGGAGCCGCGGCCGTGGTCCGCACGGGTGGAGCGACGGTCTTCTCCGGTGCCGCCGCCGTGGTCCGTACCGGCGGGGCCACCGTCTTCTCCGGCGGCGCCAGGCGGGTGGGGGTCACGGGCACCTGCTGCGCCGAGCGGGTCGGCGTCACCGGCTTGGCCGTGGACGGCGGCGGGAGCGGCGGCGTCGCCGTGCGCGGAGGCGTCCCCGTGCGCGGCGGGGTGGACGGCACACCGGTCGGTGGCCGCGACGACCCCGACCCCCCGGCCGACGGCGTGCCGGAGGGAACGGACGTCGGCGGCCGCGACCCCGACCCGGACGGGTTGCCGGACGGCGTGCCGGTGGGGGCGCCGCTCGGGACGCCGCTCGGCGGCGCGGACGGGCTCGGCGTCGGCAGGGGAACGGTCGCCGAGTCCTGGGTGCCGTCCGTGCCCACCGCGCGTTCGAAGCCCTTGTCCGGCTGCTGGGGGTCGGCGAGCGTGATCTTCCGCAGCGGACCGTCGTCCTTGTCGCGCGGAACGACGATCGTGACGTTGACCTCGACGAAGCCCGCCCAGCGCTCGCCCTTGTAGGTCGAGGCCTTGCGGTCGATGTTCCCCGGGTCCTTCAGCGGATTGCCGCAGTTGCACTTGACGGCCGGCTGCCCGTACTCGTCCACGAGCACCGCGACTCCCGCCTGCAGCACCGACAGATACTCGGTGATCTTGCCGTCGCCCTTGTAGTTGTGGTTCTTCACCAGGGTGTCGCGGATCAGCACCACCGAGGTCAGGCTCTCGATGTGCTCCCGGAGGCGCTCATATACGATGCCGCGGGCCTCCGCCCAGGCCCTCGCCTTGATCTGGTCGCGGGCCAGCTCCGCGAGCAGCTGCGCCTTGTCGCACCGGGCGCGGTTACGGGTGCCGCCGAAGGCGCCGCGGGCGTCGCCCTTCGTCCTGTCGCCCGCCTGGGCGACGGGCCTGACGTCCGGCAGGTCGACTCCCGGCGACTTCATGAAGGCACCCTCGGCAATGACCCCTGCCGCCTCCAGAGCGATGTCCGTCGCCACCTTGGCGGACTTGCCCTTCCCGCACCCCACCGCGCCCACGCCGCCGAGCAGTCCGGTCGCGACCACCAGCGCGACGACACGTATCCGTTTCACAGCACACTCCCCCCATGGCCGATGTGTCACATGTGGTGCTCAGTCGAGGTTCCGACGGTGTATCCGTCGGCGTTCGTCAGCGTTCGTCAGCGTTCCCTCAGCACGCGATCCAGCCGCCGCACGTCGCCGTGGGGGCGGGCGTGTACTCGGTCGGTGCGGGCGTCGGGGCGGCCGTCCGGTGCGGGGGATCCGGTACCGCGGCGCCGCCCGTCTGACGGGCCGTCGCCGTCGGTGTCGGCGCGGAACCGCCCCCCGGCGGTCCGGTGCCCGTGCCACCGGTGTCGCGCAGGGCGATCAGCGCGACGGTCCCGCCGACGACGAGGGCCAGGGCCAGCACGGCGCCCACGATCCACCAGGCCCCGCCGCGGTCGTCACCGGCCGCCCCGCCCCGCCCGGTGGCCGGCACCGGAGCGCCGACCGAGGGCAGCCCGCCGGACGGCGCCCCGGTACGCGCGACCAGCTCGGTCCGCCCGGTGTGGACGACGGGTCCCGGCGCGGCCACCGGCTCCGGCCGGGGCAGCGTCGTCGAACGGTTCGAGGGCGGGGGCGAGTACGGCGACGAGGGCTGGGGCGTGGGTTGGGGCGCGGGCTGTGCCGAGGGCTCGGGCGGCGGCTGGTGCGAGACCAGCGGTGCGGCCGTGGCCCGAGCCGTCGGCACATAGCCCGGCGTCTCGGTGAGCCGCCCGCTGGCGACGGCGACGAGCAGCTGTTCGGCCTCCGCCGAGCCCATGCGCTCCTGCGGATCCTTGCGCAGCAGCCCCTCCAGCAGCGGCGTCAGGGGACCGGCGCGCCGGGGCGGGGGAGGGGGCTCGTCGACCACGGCCCGCAGCGTGCTGAGCGGGTCGCCGCGCCGGAACGGCGGCACCCCCTCGACGGCCGTGTAGAGCATGGCGCCCAGGGACCACAGGTCCGAGGGGATGCCGGGGCGCTTGCCCGTCGCCCGCTCGGGGGCCAGGTACTCGGCGGAGCCGACCAGGTCGCCGGTGCGGGTCAGGGTGCTCGCGCCCTCGATCAGGGCGATGCCGAAGTCGGTCAGCACCACCCGACCGCCCGCCTCCAGCAGGACGTTGCCCGGTTTGACGTCACGGTGCAGCACCCCGACCGCGTGGGCCGCCCGCAGCGCCTGCAGCACCAGCGCCCCGATCCGGGCGGCCTCCTTGGGCTGGAGCACGCCCTCGGCCGCGAGCACGTCGGACAGCGCCTGCCCGCGCACGTACTCCATGACCACCCAGGGGCGGCCCTGCTGCTCCAGCACGTCGTGCACGGTGATGACGTTGGGGTGGCTGATCCGGGCGGCCGCCCGCGCCTCCTGCTTCAGGCGGGCGTACAGGACCCGTACGTCGTCCCCGTCCATGGTCTCCGGGGCCCGGACCTCCTTGGCCGCGACCTCCCGGTCGAGCACCTCGTCGTTGGCGAGCCAGACCACGCCCATGCCGCCCCGGCCCAGTTGCTCGACGAGCCGGTACCGTCCGGCCAGCAGCGGATGACGTCGTTCCGTGTCCATGCCGTACGCCCCCTCCCCGTACGTACGGCACACCGAGCCGTGCGCGTTCGGGCCACACCGGCTCAGACGTGGCCGTGCCGCGGACCGTTCCCCTCCGTGTGCGCCGGTTGTGTGCGGTTCAACGGTGGTCGGTTCAACGACGGTCGGTTCAACGGTGGTCGGATCGAGAGCGGTCGGCCAGCTGCCGGTCGAGCCAGCGCAGCACCACGGGGTACTCCTCGCGCCAGGTGACGAAGTTGTGGCCGCCCTCCTCGCGGACCAGCTTCTCGACCTTGGTGGGGGACTTGCCCTTCTCCGCGAACTTCACCATCTGCGCGTAGTACTTCTCCTCGCCCTTCTCGCTGGCGGCCAGGAGCAGGGAGACCGGCGGCGGGGACATGTGCTCCAGGCGCCAGGTCAGGTCGGACTCGTTCCGGATCTGCTTGTTGCCGGCGTAGAGGTCGCCGGTGGTGCCGTCCTGGCGGGCGAAGAGGTCGGTGGACAGGCCGGCCGCGGCGCCGTAGCGGTACGGGTTGGTCATGGCCATCTTCAACGCGCAGTAGCCGCCGGTGGAGTTGCCGACCGCGCCCCAGGCGCCGCGCGTGTTGTCCACGCGGTAGACGTCGTTGGCGGCGATGGGCACGTCCTGGTTGAAGAAGGTCAGCGCCTGCGGGCCGCCGGGCACGTCCGTGCAGTTGGTGTCGCGGTCGGCGACCACCGAGGGCCGCAGCATCAGCACGATCGTCGGCTTCATCTCGCCCGCCATCACGGCCTTGGAGGCGGCCTGGGGGACCTTGGCCTTGGTGATGAGGTTGATGGACTGGCCGGGCTGGCCCGTGATCGACACGATCACGGGGAAGGTGTCCTTCTCGTGCCCCTTCTGGAAGTACTGGGGCGGGAGATAGGCGAAGCCGTCCATGCTCAGCCCGGTCACCGGGCCGCGGATCTCGATCCGGTCCACCCGTCCCGCCTTCTCCTTCGGGCCCAGGCCGATGGACTCCTGCCCCTTGACCGTCAGGGCCGGCGGCCGCTTGCCGTCCCCCGAGCCGGCCCGCAGCGCCTGCTTGCGGGAGTTCTGGCCGAGGAGCTCCTTCCAGGTGGAGTAGAAGCCGAACTCGTTGTTCGCCGCGACGAGCAGCACGGACAGGATGCACAGCTGGGCCATGACGAGCAGCCCGAGCCGGGAGACGAGCGCCAGGGGGCCCTTCTTCGCGGCCCGTGGCCACAGCCACAGCACCAGCGCGGTCACCGCGACGGCTATGACCACGAGGGTCAGCAGGAAGGTCTGGGACGTCAGGCCCACGGTTGTCGCTCCTCTTCACAGGGGGTCTCCTGAAGAGAGGGAAGACGGCGGGAAGAGGTTTCAGGGCTCCTCCGGGAACGGCACGCACGTCGTGCGGTTCTCGTCGACGACCGGCCGCCGACCCATCCCCGACCAGCTCCTCGCGTACAACTGCTCGCCCTCGTTCAACTGGAAGTCCACCCATACACCGCCGGACGAGTCAAAGATCGAATGCGGGGGCGAAACCCCTGTCCGCGGGCGGGCACGTGTGTCTAGGCTGGGTACGCAGCCGGTTCGCCCCGCCCGCCAGGCGGGAGGCGTCGCAAGAGGGAACCCGGTGGGAATCCGGGACTGCCCCGCAGCGGTGAGCGGGAACGACCGCCGTCATACGCACTGGACCGCGTCCCCGACCGGTCCGGGAAGCGACGGCCACTAGGCGTCGTGTCCTGAACGGGACACGACACGCCCGCGAGTCCGAATACCTGCCGCCTGCCCGCGTGCGACCGCACGCGGCGATCTCGGTGGCCTCGAGGGCGGGCCGGCGGTACGGACGGGCGCGCACGGTGTGCACCGCCCGCGGTCTGCCGTTCCTCCGCCCGCTCGGGCCGCCGCGACGACTTCCGCGACTCGCGAAGGAGAGTTCCGTGGCAGCACACACCGACGGCACGACCGCCCCCCGGGCGCGGGCCACCGTCCACGGCTACCCCCGGCAGGGGGCGAACCGTGAGCTGAAGAAGGCCGTCGAGGGCTACTGGGCCGGCCGCGTCACCGCCGACGACCTGCACCGCACCACCGCCGCCCTGCGCCGCGAGGCCTGGCGGAAGCTGGCCGACGCCGGCGTCCACGAGGTCCCCACCGGCGACTTCTCGCTCTACGACCACGTCCTGGACACCACCGTCATGGTCGACGCCGTTCCCGACCGCCACCGCGCCCTCGTCCGGGACAACGCCCTCGACGGCTATTTCGCCATGGCCCGCGGCACCCAGCAGGTCCCGCCGCTGGAGATGACGAAGTGGTTCGACACCAACTACCACTACCTCGTACCGGAACTGGGCCCCGACACCGTCTTCACCGCCGACTCCGCCAAGCCCGTCGGCGAACTGCGCGAGGCACTGGCGGCGGGCCACCGGGCCCGCCCCGTCCTCGTCGGCCCCGTCACCTACCTCCTGCTGGCCAAGCCCGCCCCCGGCACCGCGCCCGGCTTCCAGCCCCTGACCCTCCTCGACCGGCTGCTGCCCGTCTACGCCGAGGTCCTGGCCGACCTGCGCGCGGCAGGCGCCGAATGGGTCCAGCTCGACGAGCCCGCCCTGGTCCAGGACCAGCCCCCGGCCGTCCTGAACGCCGCCGCCCGCGCCTACCGCGAGCTGGGCGCCCTCACCGACCGGCCCAGGCTGCTGGCCGCCACCTACTTCGACCGGCTCGGCGAGGCCCTGCCGGTACTGGCCAGGTCCCCCCTCGACGGCCTGGCCCTGGACTTCACCGGGCCCGCCGCCGCCAACCTCGACGACCTCGCGGCGGCCGGCGGCCTGCCCGGCAAGCGCCTGATCGCGGGCGTCGTCGACGGGCGCAACGTCTGGATCAACGACCTCGAGCAGTCCCTGTCCACCCTCGCCACCCTGCTCGGCCTCGCCGACCGGGTGGACGTCGCCCCCTCCTGCTCCCTGCTGCACGTCCCCCTCGACGCGGCCGCCGAACGCGAGGTGGACCCACAGGTCGCCCGCTGGCTCGCCTTCGCCCGGCAGAAGACCGACGAGATCGTCACCCTGGCCCGCGGCCTGAACGAGGGCAGCGACACCATCGCCCCGCAACTCGCGGCCAACCGCTCCGCCCGCGCCTCGCGCGCCGCCTCCGCCCTCACCCGCGACCCGGCCGTACGCGCGCGTGCCGAGGCCGTCACCCCCGCCGACACCCGCCGCCCCCAGCCCTACGCCGAACGCGCGGCCGCCCAGCGCGCCCGCCTGAACCTGCCGCTGCTGCCCACCACCACCATCGGCTCCTTCCCGCAGACCCGCGAACTGCGCACCGCCCGCGCCGACCTGCGCGCCGGACGCATCGACGCGGCCGCCTACGACGAGCGCATCGCCGCCGAGATCCGCGAGGTCCTGGACTTCCAGGAGAAGACCGGACTGGACGTCCTCGTCCACGGCGAACCCGAACGCAACGACATGGTGCAGTACTTCGCCGAGCGGCTCACCGGCTACCTGGCCACCCAGCACGGCTGGGTGCAGTCCTACGGCACCCGCTACGTCCGTCCCCCGATCCTCGCCGGAGACATCTCCCGCCCCGAGCCCATGACCGTCGCCTGGACCACCTACGCCCAGTCGCGGACGGACCGCCCGGTCAAGGGCATGCTCACCGGGCCCGTCACCATGCTCGCCTGGTCCTTCGTCCGCGACGACCAGCCGCTCGCCGCCACCGCCCGTCAGGTCGCCCTGGCCCTGCGGGACGAGGTGAACGACCTCGAGGCCGCCGGCACCGCCGTCGTCCAGGTCGACGAACCCGCCCTGCGCGAGACCCTGCCGCTGCGCCGCGCCGACCGGACCGCCTACCTGGAGTGGGCCACCGAGGCCTTCCGGCTGGCCACCTCGGGCGTCCGGGCCGACACCCAGATCCACACCCACATGTGCTACGCGGAGTTCGGCGAGATCATCGCCGCCATCGAGGACCTGGACGCCGACGTCATCAGCCTCGAGGCCGCCCGCTCGCACATGCAGGTCGCCGGTGAACTCGCCGTCGCCGGCTACGGGCACGAGGTCGGGCCCGGCGTCTACGACATCCACTCGCCGCGCGTGCCGGGCCCCGAGGAGGTCGCCGCGCTGCTGCGCAAGGGCCTCGAGGCCATTCCGGCCGAACGCCTGTGGGTCAACCCGGACTGCGGTCTGAAGACCCGCGGCTGGGCGGAGGTCCGCGGCTCCCTGGAGAGCCTGGTCGAGGGCGCCCGCCAGGTGCGGGCGGAGCTCGGCGGCGCGCGGTAGCCGTCACAAGCCGCCGCCGCGCCGGCCGGTACCACCGCTGAGGGGCGGTGGGACGCGGTCCGGCGCGGCGGCAACCCCGGGCGTGTCCGACGGGCCCGTGCCGACCCGTCGGACACGCCCTAGCCCAGCGGCCGCCCGCAGCGCAGGTTCCAGCGGCCGGCGCGGCCGGTGAGTTCCGTCAGGGTCAGCGGGGGGACGTCCAGGCGCCAGAACGTCTGCGGGGGCAGGGCGAGCGCGTGGACGACCGCGGCGCGGACCACCGCCGGCTCCGCCACGGCCAGCACGCGGGCGCCGTCGGCGACCCCGCCGTCCAGCCAGGCCCCCACCCGTGCCGTCAGGTCGACCACCGACTCCCCGCCGTGCGGTGCGGACCCGGGGTCCGTCAGCCACCGTGCCACCGCCTCCGGTTCGCCGGCCGCGACCTCCTCCAGCGAGCGGCCGCGCCAGCGGCCGGCCTCCAGGTCGCGCAGCTCGCGCACCGGCTCCGCGTCCTCGAGCCCGAGGGCGCCGGCTGTCTGCCGGCAGCGGGTGGACGGGGCGGTGACGGCGAGGCCGGCACGCGGCAGCGCACCGGCCGCCGCGCGGGCGCCGCGCGCCGCCGCCTCGTCCAGCGGCGCGTCGTCGTCGAAGCGCGCGGCCCGCAGGGCGGTGCCGATCGCCGGCGAGATCAACATCACACGGGTGGTCATGGTCCCTCCTCCCGGGCGCACGGGCCCACATGCCCAGCAGACCACGGGCGTTGGCCGGGGCGTGCGCGGGGGGCGCGCAACCGTACGCCCGTAGCGCGGTGACCTGCCAGGCGGTACGGTCGCGTGTACATGACGACGGTGCGTTCGGAAGCCGGTGCGAATCCGGCACGGTCGCGCCACTGTGTACCTGACGGGCACCGGGAAGTCCGGGGCGGCGGCAGGAGAGTCAGACCCACCACCGTCGTCGGGCACCAACGACCGGGACGCGTGTTCCCCAGGAGGTTCAGTCATGGCTCAGTCCGCCGCCCCCGCTTCCACCAGCTCCGCCATACCGCAGATCGCGCCCATCTCCCTGAAGGCGATCGCCCCCTGGGCGGCCTTCGTCGGGATCCTGATGCTGGTCCTGCTGTACTTCGTCGGCGCGGAGCAGGGCGCCACCTCCCTCATCGCCGGTGAGGACGTCCACGAGTGGGTGCACGACGGGCGCCACCTCCTCGGGTTCCCCTGCCACTGATCCCCAGGGGTACGCGCACATGAACTCCGTATCGGTACGGGCCCTGCTCGTGCGGGGCATGCTGGCCGGTCTCGCCACCGGCGTACTGGCCCTGATCACGGCCTACTTCCTGGGTGAACCCCACGTGGACGCGGCCATCGCGTTCGAGGAGGCGCACAGCCACGACCACGGCGACGGCGTCGAACTCGTCAGCCGGTCCATGCAGGCCACCGGCGGCCTGGCCACCGGCGTCCTGGTCTACGGCGTGGCGCTGGGCGGCATCGCGGCGCTCGCGTTCTGCGTGGCGCTGGGGCGCATCGGCCGGTTCGGCCCGCGGGCGACCGCGGCGCTGGTCGCGCTGGGCGCCTTCGTGGCGGTCTTCCTGGTGCCGTTCCTGAAGTACCCGGCCAACCCACCCGCCGTCGGCGACCCGGACACCCTGGACAAGCGCACCGCGCTGTTCTTCCTGATGATCGCCCTCAGCGTGCTGCTGGCCGTCGCCGCGGTCATCCTCGGCAAGCGGCTCGCCCCGCGCCTGGGCAACTGGAACGCGACGGTCGCCGCAGGCGCCGCCCTGGTGCTGGCCATCGCTCTCGCCTACGCGTTCCTGCCCTCCGGCGAGAACGTACCCGAGGGGTTCCCGGCGGTCCTGCTGTGGCAGTTCCGGCTGTCCTCCCTCGCCGTCGAGCTCGTCCTGTGGACCGGCTTCGGCCTGATCTTCGGCGAGCTCGCCGAGCGGCTCCTCGCCCCCAAGGCCGCCCCGGCCGAGCGGCAGCCGCAGGCGGCCTGACGACCCGCACGACCTCACGAGCCGGACGAGCCGACCTCGGCCCGTCCGGCTCGTGAGCGTCCGGGGGCAGGGGCCGCGCCGTGCACGGCCAGCATCCCCTCCACGGCCCTCGCCCACGGGAACTCCTCCGCACGGGCCCGCGCCGCCGCCCGCCGCCCGGCCTCCGGCCACCCCAGCACCCGCACCACCGCGTCCGCCGTCGCTGCCGCCACCGGCGGCACGGCAAGCCCCGCGCCCGCGACCGGCAACTCCCGCGCCGCGCCACGGTCCGCCGTCACCACCGGCGTCCCGCACGCCAGCGCCTCCAGCGCGGACAGCCCGAACGACTCCGCCGGGCACGGCACCAGCGCCACATCGGCCCGCGCGATCAGCGCGGCCACCGCACGCCGGTCGGTCACATGACCGTGGAAACGCACCGGCAGCCCGGCCGCCGCCGCGTACCGCCGCAGCCGGCCCCGCTCGGGACCGTCACCCAGCACATCCAGCCGGGCCTCGACGCCGCGCCGCCGCAGCACGCCCAGCGTCTCCACCGGCAGCCGGGGAAGCTTCTCCGCCGACAGCCGCCCCGCGTACACCAGACGGACGCCGCCCGTGCGGCGACCGTGGGCACCGGCGGGCGAGAAGACGTCCAGGTCGACACCCAGCGGCACCCGGTGCAGCGTCCTCGCCCCCACGCGGGAGAACTCCGCGCAGGAGAAGGCCGATGCCGCCACCACCGCGTCGTACGATCCCGCCAGATGCCGGTTCCAGGCGTCGGCCGCCCGGCGCAGCGGCAGGCGCCGCGGCAGCCGGGGCGCCAGGATCGCGTCGAGCCGTTCGTGGGAGAACAGCACCGTCCGTATCCCGCGCGCCCGCGCCCAGGCGGCGGCAGGCGTGAGCGTCAGCTTGTCCGACACCTCCAGCGAGTCCGGCCCCAGCCGGGTCAGCAGCGAGCGCAGCGTGCCCGGCGAGAGCAGCAGCCGGTAGCCGCCGCCCACACGCGGCCCCGGCAGCGTGATCCGCAGACCCTGGGCGGCGTCACGCACGCACGCGTACCGGGGGCCCGGCACGATCAGCGCCCGCTCGTGCCCGGCGGCGGTGTACCCGCGGCCCAGCGCGTCCAGCGTCGTGCGCAGGCCGCCGGAGACGGGACCGTAGAAGTTGGCGAGCTGCACGATCCTCATGCCGCGCGCCTCTCGACAGGCGGCCGTCGGCGGGCGCGCACCAGGTCGGCGTATGTGCACGGGCGTGCCCCCGCCGCCAGCGCGTCGTCGACGGCCGCCAGCGCGCACGCGCGCAGTCCGGGCCGGTCCAGGTCGGCGGGGTGCAGCGCGAGGCGGAACGGCCGGCCGGCGGCCGCCCGGTGCCGGGCCGCCGCCCGCATGAGGGCGGCGCCCGCCCGTTCGCCCAGGCCGCCCGGCCGGTGGGACAGGGCCGGAACGCGGTGCCGGTCGCCGGTACGCAGGTCCCGCACCGCCAGGTGGCTCGCCGTGTAGTCGAAGCCCAGGCCGCGCAGGGCGGCCACGGTGCCGGGGGAGGCGAGCCAGCCGGGAGGGGTGAAGCCGCGCGCCGTGATGCCCACGGAGGCGAGCGCGGACACCCCTTTCTCCAGCCGCTCGCGCGCGGCCCGTTCGCCGAGCGCGCAGAACTCGGCACAGCCCCTCGCCACCACGGCGTTCACCCAGCGGCGCCCCAACGGGCCGCCGGGCACGGCCTGATGGGACCAGCCGTGCAGCGCGAGCTCGTGCCCGCCCTCCCGCGCGTCGTGCAACCACCGCACCAGGGCCGGGGCCTGGGGCAGCGGCACCCCGCGCCAGGCGCCGGGGACGAGCAGCAGCGTCGCGGGGACACCGCGCCGGTCCAGCTCGTCCAGCCACTGACGGCACCGGTCGAAGCTCCACGGCGCGACGTCGTGCACGGAGACCACGAGGACCGCTTCGGCGGCTGTGACGGCTCTCACCGCTCAAGCCTCCTCCCGCCGCGCGGACATGCGGTGTACGCCGGATGAACAGGCTCGGGAGAAGGAGCGCCGGGTACCGTGGTGGCACCAAGAACGGGTGATACGGGGGAACTTCCATGACCGCGATGCCGCTGAGCGCTGCCGCCGACACGTCCGACACCTCCTCGCGCGTACCACCTCCCTACGCGCACTACGGCCCGGCCCTGCTCGCCACGGCGCTGGAACGCATACCCCAGGACTTGGTGACACGGTTCACCGAGTCCTGGAACGACCTGCCCGCCGACGCGCACCTGGGCACCGCCAGGCCCTACCGCTTCCGCCGCTACGGCAGGTTCCGCATCCTCGGCGACCGCCTCGAACGGCTGCCGCACGTCCCGTTCTTCCAGGACCGGGCCGTCAACAAGGTCAATGGCGGCGTCGAGCGGATGTTCGCTCCGCTGGACGACGCCGTGGCCCACGGGCCCGCGCTGCGCGCGGTCGTCCGCACGCTCCGGGAGCGCCTGCCCGGCCCGCGCGCCGGCATCGACGCCTGTGGCGTCCACCAGATCAGGGTCACCGCCACCACGGACACCGACGGGCATCCGGCCCCGGAGGGCGTGCACCGGGACGGGCACAGCTATGTCGCGCAGGTGCTGATCAGGCGCGAACGGGTGCGCGGCGCCGAGTCCTGCCTGTACGACGACCGGATGCGACCGCTCCACCGCGCCTCGCTGACGGCGCCCCTGGAGACCATCGTCCTCGACGACCGGCGCGTGCTGCACGGGGTCTCGCCGATCCGGCCCGAGCCCGGCGCCCGGACGGGCCTGCGGGACATGCTGCTCGTCGACTTCTTCCCGTTCGACCCGGGCAACGAATCGGGTGCTTCCGGTGTTTGAGAACTGAGGGAAGAAACAGAGAGCGTCGACGACAGAGCCAAGACGACAGAGCCAAGGAGAAGCGCATGCGGTACGCGGACGGGCCCGGCACGCAGGACGAGATCCACATCGGCGCGGCGCCGGCCGAGGTCTGGAGACTGGTGGCGGACATCGCGTTGCCCACCCGGTTCAGCCCCGAGCTCCAGCGCGTCGAATGGCTGGACGGGGCCACCGGCCCGGCACTCGGGGCGGCCTTCGCCGGGCACAACCACAGTCAGTTCATGGGCGACTGGCGGACCGTCTCCTATGTGGTCGACCTGGAGCCCGAGCGGGTGTTCGGCTGGGCCGTCACCGACTCCGAAGGGCTCTTCGGCGGCGGCCCCGCCGACCCGGCGCATCCGATGGCCACCTGGCGCTTCGAACTCCAGCCCGAGGGGGACGGCACCCTGCTGCGGCAGTCCGTGCGGCTGGGCCCTGGCCGGTCCGGGGTCAGCGTCGCGATCGAGCGCGCGCCGGAGAAGGAGGAGCAGATAGTGGAGCGTCGGCTCGGTGCCTTCCTCGCCGGGATCCGGGCCAATCTCCAGGGCGTGAAGGAGCTCGCCGAAGGCCGCGCCTGAGGAGCCGCACGGTGCGGCGGGCACGGAGGGCGGGCACGGGCGGACAGGGAGCCGGCAGGGTATCCGAGTGGAAACGGGCGGGGTGATACGGATCTGACATGGAAAAGCCTGATTTTCGGAGAAGGTGATTCCATGACCAAGACCAAGGCCATCGTCTTCACCTCGTACGGCCCCGCCGATGTGCTCCGCCTCGCCGACATCGACCTGCCGGTCCCCGGGCCCGGACAGGTCCGGCTCGCCGTGCGCTGCGCCGGCGTCAACCCGATCGACCACAGGATCCGCAGTGGTGCCATGGGTGCTGCCGCCCCCGTCGACCTGCCGCACGTGCCCGGCGTGGAGGCGTCGGGCCTGGTCGAGGCGGTCGGCGAAGGGGTGATGGGGGTGCAGGCGGGCGACGCGGTCCTCGGCCGCACGGCCACCGGGGCCTATGCGGAGCAGGCCTTGGCCGAGGCCGAGGAGCTGATGGTCAAGCCGCTGTCCCTGCCGTGGGAGGAGGCTGCCGCGCTGCCCGTGGCCGCCGAGACGGCCTGGCGCGCGCTGAACCTGCTGAGCCTGAACGAGGGCGAGACCCTGCTGATCCACGGCGCGGCCGGGGGAGTGGGCACCCTGGCCGTGCAGTTCGCCCGCGCCCGGGACGTCCGCGTCGTGGGGACGGCCAGCGAGTTCAACCACGAGTACCTGCGCGGGCTCGGCGCGATCCCGGTGGCCTACGGGGAGGGGCTGGCCGACCGGGTGCGCGAGGCGGCGCCCGGCGGGGTGGACGCCGCCCTGGACGCCGTCGGCAAGGGCGACGCCGTCGGGGTCTCGGTCGAACTCACCGGCGGCCCCGAGCGCGTCGTGAGCATCGCCGACCCCGAGGGGGCCCGGCGGCACGGGGCCCGCTTCAGCGTCGGCGGCCCCACGTCACAGACCGTTCCCGCCCTCACCGCCGCCCTCGCCCTGCACGAGGCCGGCATCCTCCAGTTGCCCATCCACCGGATCTACCCGCTCGACGAGGCCGCCGAGGCCCATCGCGCCAGCGAGCACGGCCACCTCACGGGGAAGATCGTCATCGCGGTGGCCTAGGAACGACCGGGCCGGAAACCGGCTGTGCCCGGCCACGCGGTCGCGTGGCCGGGCACAGGGCGGAGCGGGGGTACCGGTGTCACGTCCTACTTGACGCGGCCGTACCAGACGCTGTTGGTCCAGATCTTCTCCAGCCGGACCGAGGCGCCCGGCTTGGGGGAGTGCCAGATCTTGTTGCTACCCGCGTAGATCCCCACGTGGTAGACGTTGCTGCCCGAGTGGAAGAAGACCAGGTCGCCGACCTGGCGGGAACCGCTCGACAGGTGCCGGGTCGAGTTGTACTGGCTCTGCGCGGTGCGCGGGAGCGTCTTGCCGACCTTCTTGAACGAGTAGAGCGTCAGGCCGGAGCAGTCGAACCGGTTCGGGCCGGCGGCGCCGTACTGGTAGGGGGAGCCCTTCTTGGAGGCCGCGACCTTCATCGCCTTCTCGCCGACGGTGGCCGCCGACGCGTCGGCCGCCATGCCCGGAACGAGCACCGACGCCGCCAGGGTGGCGACGGTGAGGGCGGACGCGGTACCGGCCCGCTTGGCGAGCGCGGGTATTCGAGGCAACGCAGACATGCCTAAGCCCTTCGACATCCGCCTGCGAAAGATGACCTGTCGGGTTCGGACTGCGAAGTTGCCCGGCCACTCGCGTGGCTTCACCCCTAGAACCACCGACCTCGTGGTTCGTACCGCTTGGGTCTCCCGCTCCTGCCGATCCATCAATTCGAATCCGCACCCGGTGCGGCGGCAGGACTCGGCGTCCGCCCGGGTCGCCCGCCTCGGTGACGGGATCTTGTGTTCGGTGAGAGATCCTGCACCATCAATCGCTCAAATTCGGTGCCCAAACGGTCATCTGTGAACTTCTTCACTTCGGATGCAAACCCGGAACCGAGGCGTCGCCGGCCCCGCCGAACAGGGCCTAAACCCTTGTGGCAGGCGGCAGTCGAAGCAATGGAATCAAGTCCTCCGCAGCACTCCTCAACAGGGGCGCCGCCATGCGTCCAGCTCCAGGTTCTTCCTCATCGAACTGAGGCCGAGCCGCTTGGCCGTCGCGCAGAACTCCCCCGGGGGCAGTTCGTATTCGACATGGAAGACCGCTTTGTTCCGTTTCACGAAGGGCGTCAGCTTCTCGCACTCCTCGTACTGCGCGCACTGCTCGTTCACCGCGAAGTCGAAGTCGCGCACCAGCTGCGGGATCTGCTCGAGGTCGTTCTTCAGCCCGATGGCCAGGCCCCGCTCATGGGCGAGTTCCGCCAGCATCCGGTTGAACGCCAGCTGGTGCCGTGCCGTCAGCGGAAAGCCGGTGCGGTTGCGGAATCCCTCCGTCAGGTCGGGTTCGACCCCGTCGAATCCCTTCTGCCGGCACATGTCGATACGGGCCGCCATGATGGGCCGCAGGACGTCCAGGCGCCGGATGTCCAGCCATTTCTCGCCGTCCCATCCCTTGTTGTTCTTCCCGAGCACCGACCGGGGGAATTTCTCCTTGTCGGGACGGAAGTTCTCCCACGCCCCGGCGTTGATGTAGCAGATCACCTTGCGGCCCCGGGCATGCAACTCGGCCACCGTACGGGCCGAGTTCTCGAACCCGTCGATGTCGTAGACGGGCACGTCCACGGAGGTGTCCACCCGCCCGCCGAGCTGCCACTGCCAGCGCGTGCCCGGCTTCGGCTGCCAGCGCCCGGACGGCTGCGGCGCGCTGCCGTCGGGCGCGGCCGTCAGCAGGTCCCTGGGGCTGTCCGCGGTGGGCTCCGGCCCGTCGTCCGGGGGCGAGGCGGACGAACATCCCGCGAGGACGAGCAGCAGCAGGCCCGACAGCGCGGCCCCGGTCCGCCGCCCGGTCACCGGGCACCCCCCGCCGCCCCGGCCACGGCCGGGGGCGCGGTCCGCCAGGGATTGGCGCCCGTCCCCGGGACCGCGCAGTGCACCCCCGCCCCCCGCCGGGCGGCGGTACGGGCCACCACCGCGGCGCGGTCCTCGGGCACCCCGTGGACCAGGTGGCAGAAGCGGCCCGGCGGGTGGTCGGCGGTCCAGTCGGGCACCCGGGCCCGCTGGTAGTCCTCCCAGGTGCCCTCGAAGGTCACCAGCAGATCGGCAAGCGCCGCATAGCCCGGGTCGGGGTGCGTCCCCGGGTTGAGCACGGCCTCCCGCGCGCCCAGCACCCGGGCGGTCAGCACCAGCCTGCGGTAGCGCGGCAGCAGCGCGGCGTGCGCCGGGACCTGGTCGAGGAAGACCCCGTCCACGTCGTACCACCTGCGGTGCCGGCGGACGTCGGCCACCACCGCGCCGGCCCGGCGGCGGCCGTAGTCGGTGTCGACGTACCCCAGCAGCCGCACCCCGGCACCGCGCAGCCGCCCGGCGGCCGCCCGGAAGTCCGGGTCGGGCCGGCCGCCCGGCCCGTCCGCCACGTTGAGCACCACGGCGTGCAGCCGCGGCGCCGCCCGGAGCAGCGCGTCCCATTCCTCCGGGTGCGTCGCCGGGTGGGCGTACAGCGGGACGAGCAGCCGCTCGCCGTCTCCCGGCGGCGCCTGTCCGGCGCGGTGGTCCGTCATCCGGGGGCCTCCGCGCCCGGCTCGCCGGTGGCGGCCCACAGGTCGGCGAGGGAGTCCTCGAGGGAGTGACGCGGCGCCCAGTCCAGGGCCCGGCAGGCGGCCGTGATGTCCGCCTGGATCCAGGGCACGGCGGCCGAACGGGGTGAGCCGTCGCCGTCCTCGTCGACGCGGTCGCCGACGTGGTCGCCCCGACCGGCGGCCCGCAGCAGCCCCTCGGCGATGTCGCGGACCGGACGGGCCGTCCCGCTGCCGATGTTGAGGACACCGGGCAGCGGCCGGGGCGCGGTCACCGCGCAGGCGATCGCCTCGGCGACGTCCCGCGCGTCGACGAAGTCGCGGTACGCGGACAGGTCGCCGGTGCGCACCCGGCCGTCGGGTCCGGCCTTGCGCAGCTCGGCGGCGAGCCGTCCGGGCAGGGAGGCGTCCGGGGCGCCGGGGCCGACGGGGTTGAACACCCGCAGGACGACGGCGTCGAGGCCCGAGCCGGTCACCGCGAGGGTGCCGGCCAGTTTGGTGGCGCCGTAGAGGCCGAGCGGGCGCGCGGGATGGCCCTCGCCGACCGGACGGTGGCCGTCGGCGGGACCGTACTCACCGGCCGACCCCAGGTGCACCAGCCGGGCATCGGGCGCCGCCCGGCGCACCGCCTCGCACAGCACGGCCGGGGCGTGGGCGTTGAGGGAGGTCAGCGCCAGGGCGCTGCCGCCGACCGCGCCCACGCAGTTGACGACGGTGTCGGGGGCCGCGGCGCGCAGCGCCTCGGCCAGGGCGGCCGGGTCACCGGCCGCCAGGTCGACGGGCACGTCGGCACCGGGGCCGCGGCCGCCGCCGAGCACCCGGGCGCCCGGCAGGGCGCGCAGGCGGTCGGCGGCGTGCCGGCCCAGGAAGCCGGTGGCGCCCAGGACGAGAATGCGCATGGGGGCCGGTCACGCTCCCTTGATCAGCAGATCGCGGCGGACGGAGAACTCCGCGTTGGCCCGGTCGTAGTCGTCGGGGCGGCCGATGTCGAGCCAGTAGCCCTCGAACTCGTAGGCGTTGGGCGGGGTGCGCGCCTCGAGCAGGTCGAGCACCAGCTCGTCGAAGCCGAGGGGCAGGCCGGGGGTGTAGCGCGCGAGGGCGTCGCGGGTGACTCCGTAGACGCCCATGGAGACGCGGTAGTCCATGCTGGGCTTCTCCGCGAAGCCCACGACACGGCCGGAGTCGGTGGTCAGCACCCCGAAGTCGATGCTGACCTTGCGGGCGTAGGTGGCGATGGTCAGCGGGGCGCCGGAGCCGATGTGGTCGCGGAGCACGTCGCCGAAGTCGAGGTCGGTCAGGACGTCGCCGTTCATCACCAGGAAGTGCTCGGGCAGCCGGTCGGTCATGGTCAGCAGCGGTCCCATGGTGCCCAGGGGGCTCTCCTCGGTGGTGTAGTCGACTCTGATGCCCCACTGGGAGCCGTCGCCGACGTAGGCGCGGATGATGTGGCCGAGATGGCCGATGGCCAGGGTGCAGCTGGTGAAGCCGGCGCCGGCCAGCTGGCGCATGACGATCTCGAGGATGGCGTGCTGGTCACCGATGGGCACCAGGGGCTTGGGCAGCGCGGTGGTGTAGGGACGGAGCCGGACTCCCTTGCCTCCGGCCAGGATGACTGCGTGCATGGGTGCCGTTTCCTCTCTGCGTGGGGATCTCTCGCGTCGGTTCCGTGCGCTTCTCTCGTGGCAGAGCGTCAGACGTTGTAGATGCCGGTCTTGTACCGGCCGAGGTTGCCAGGGTCGCGGAAGAACGCGATGGTCTCGCGGAGGCCGTCCTCCAGGGTGTGGGCGGGCGCCCAGCCGGTGGCGGCGCGCAGCCGGGAGGCGTCGGCGACCAGCCGCATCACCTCGGAGTCGGCGGGCCGCACGCGCTGGGCGTCCTCCGTCACCTCCAGGTCGGTGCCCATGAGCTTGCCGACGAGGGTGACGAGGTCGCCGACGGAGATCTCCTCCCCGGTGCCGGAGTTGAAGGTGCGGCCGACGACGGCGTCGGCGGGGGCGGTGCCCACGGCCCGGAAGGCGGCGACGGTGTCCTTGACGTAGCTGAAGTCCCGGGTGGGACGCAGGTCGCCGAGGGCGATGCGGCGCTGCCCGGCGGCGACCTGCCCGATGACGGTGGGGATCACCGCCCGCATGGACTGGCGGGGGCCGAAGGTGTTGAAGGGGCGCAGGGTGACCACGGGCAGCCCGAAGCTGGCGTGGTAGCTGTCGGCCAGCCGGTCCCCGCCGGCCTTGGAGGCGGCGTACGGGGACTGGGTGTTGATGGGGTGGTCCTCGGTGATCGGCACGGTCTGCGCGGTGCCGTAGGTCTCGCTCGTGGAGGTGTGCACCAGCCGGGGGATGCCCAGGTGCCGTACGGCCTCCAGGACGTTGAGGGTGCCGGTGACATTGGTCTCGACGTAGCTGTGCGGGGCCCGGTAGGAGTACGGGATCGCGATCAGCGCGGCCAGGTGGTAGACGGTCCCGGCGCCGGTGACCAGGCCGGTGACGGAGCCGGGGTCGCGGACGTCGCCGAGGACGACCTCGACGTGGTCCATCACCTCCGGCGGCAGGTCCTCCAGCCATCCGAAGGACGAGAAGGAGTTGTACTGCACCATCGCGCGGACCCGGTGGCCGTCGGCGACGAGCGCCTGGACCAGGTGGGATCCGATGAACCCTTCGGCGCCGGTGACGGCGACGAGTTCCGGTGCGGACATGAGCGGTCTCCTCTGGCGTGACGGGCGCGGTGTGCGGGACGTGCGGGGACGTGCGGCGGTTCGGGGACGTGCGGCGGTTCGGACGTGCGGCGGTTCAGGCGGTGCGGCGGTTCAGCGGTGCGTGGTGATCCGTCCCAGCAGGACGGTGGCGGCGGCCAGCAGCCCGGCGGCCGCGCCGGTACAGATCACCAGTTGATCGGTGGCCGGCGCGGAGATCCGCAGCGCGAGC
The DNA here is from genome assembly GCF_044547045.1 of Streptomyces sp. NPDC053048. Lineage (NCBI taxonomy): Bacteria > Bacillati > Actinomycetota > Actinomycetes > Kitasatosporales > Streptomycetaceae > Streptomyces > Streptomyces sp. NPDC053048. Next base: position 313,262 of record NZ_JBITZS010000004.1, on the reverse strand, counting down.
GCGGCGGTCTCGGCGCCCGCGGCGCCCAGGCACAGCAGTGCCGGGAGCCAGCCGAAGCCGTAGGCCTGCAGCAGCAGTCCCGTCCACAGCACCGCACCGAGCGCCAGCAGGGCGGTCAGGCGCGGGCCGGACGGTGTGGGGTCGCCCGGCCACAGCGCCGAGACGCCCAGTGTCAGGGCGGCGAGGGCGGCCAGGTACCCGGCGACGCACAGGGTGAGCACGCGCCCCACCCGCAGCAGCAGTCCGCCGGTGCTGGTCGAGGCGGCCAGCGCGGCCAGGGCCAGCCCGCGGCAGCGGTAGAGCAGCCACTCGGCGACGCCCATGCTGAGGGTCAGGGCGAGCACGACGGGCCCGCCGGCGCCCCCCGGGTGCCGGACGAGGACGTCGCCGAGCGCGGCAATGGTCGTCAGCACCCCGCAGCCCAGGCCGAACAGGCCGTACGGCACCGAGGCGCCCAGCGGCAGCGTCCCCGGCCCGGCCTGCGGTGCCTCTGCCCGGCGGGCCCGCGCGATCTCGTACCCGGCGGCGAACAGCGCGCCCCCGGCCGTGGCGAGCAGCAGCACGACGCCCACCACCGGCGGCGGCTCGGTGAGCAGGACCACCACCCCTCCGGTGGCGGTCGGCAGCAGGGCGAGCAGCAGCAGCCGCTCCCGGCCGAGCACCAGCAGGGACGTGGCCGCCGCCAGGTACAGCACCTGGCCCGCGGCGAAGGCGAGCGCCCCGGGCGGGGCCGGCAGGGCCGCCGCCGCGCCGGTGGCGAGCAGCGCGCCCAGCGGGGCCCCCACGCCCAGGCAGCGGGCGGCCGCGCCACGGCCGCCCGCCGCCAGCCGGAGGTACGCGCGGTGAGCGAGGGCCTGGTTCCAGGCCCAGGCCACCAGCGCGGAGGCGATGAGGGCCCCGGTGCCGGCGGGCAGCCCGAAACGGTCCTGCCCGCCGGCCAGCAGCGGTGAGCCGAGCGCGTAGCCGAAGCCCGGCAGGGTGAACACCAATGAGCGCAGCAGGAACTGACCCGGCTTCACCTTCCACGGGTCGGGCGCCGGCTCGGGCTCGGGGTGACCGCGCGGGACGCGGGCGAACAGCTCGGCCGCGAGGTCGAAGGCGTCGGCCCGTCCGTAGCGCTCGGCGATCTGCTCGCCCGTGAGGCCGTCCGCCTCGAGCACGGCGGCGATCTCGTCGGGGTGGACGGCCGCCGCGCACACGGCGGCCAGTTCCCCGGCGAGTTCGTCGATCGGATCGGTGGCCCAGCGGGGCCGGTGCCGGGCCGGGGCCGGGGCGAGGGCCAGGTCGTGGGCCGGCTCCGGCTCGTCGGGCAGCAGGCGCAGCAGTCCGCTCATCCGGCACCGCCCGCGGCCATGGCCATGACGGGGGCGGGCCGGGGCGCCGGCAGGTGGGCGGGCACGGGCTGCCGCAGGCCGGCGAGGTCGTGGTAGATGTCGCGGAAGGCACTGATCGTCTGGCGGAGGGTGAACTGCTCGATGACGCGCAGCCGCGCGGCCTCGCCCATCCTGGCCCGCAGGCCCGCGTCCCCCAGCAGGGTCAGCGCGGCGCGGGCCATGCTCTCCGGGTCGCGCGGCGGTACGACCAGCCCGCTGTCGCCCACCGCCTCCCGGACGCCGCCCACATCGGTGGAGACGGTGGCCCGCCCGCACGACATGGCCTCGATCAGGGTGAACGGGAAGCCCTCGCTGATGCTGGAGAGCATCACCACGTTCCCGGCCGCGTAGGCGTCGCGGATGTCCTCCACGCGCCCCTCGAAGGTGACCGCGTCGGCCACCCCGAGGTCGGCGGCCAGCTTCTCGCAGGCGGTGCGGTAGCCCTCCCCGCCGCGCGGCGTGCCGCCGAACAGGCGCAGCCGCGCGTCGGGCACCTTGGCCTTCACCAGGGCGAAGGCGCGGATGAGGGTCTCCAGGCCCTTGATGGGGTCGACCCGCCCGGCCCAGCTGAGGGTGGGCACCTCCGGCTCCGGTCCGGCGGGCGGGAACGCGGCCGGGTCCACGCCGTTGTAGACGGTGCGGATGCGGCCGGAGGGTGTGCCCCCGTGCTCCTCCCAGCGCCGGTTGTAGCGGTTGCCCGGGGTGACGAGCGCGGCGCACCGGTAGCTCTCCCGCGCCAGCAGCCGGAACAGCCCGAGCATCAGCGCCTTGACCGGCCAGCGATAGGGCTCGGCGCGGAAGCCCAGATAGCGCTCGCGCAGGTAGATGCCGTGCTCGGTGAGGAGGAAGGGAGTGCCGTGGCGGTGGTGGGCGACCAGGCCCGGCAGGGTGGCCAGGCCCCCGCTCACCGCGTGGGTGATCCCCTCGGCGGGGGCCGGGGCGGCGAGCGGGCGCAGGGCGTGTTCCAGCAGGTCGGTGGCGATCAGCGCGTCGTGGAGCGTGGGGCGCGCGGCGGCCGTGGCGAGTTCGGGACGGTTCCAGACGCGGGCGAGCAGGCGGACGGCCTTCTCGCCGCGCAGGGCGGGGAAGAGCGTGCCGTCGGTGGCGTGCTCGGCGAGCCGGTAGAAGCTGCGGGCGAAGTGGTGTTCCTGGGCGGGGTCGAGGAGGGCCAGCAGGAAACGCTCGTAGCAGGTGAGGAAGCGGCGCAGCTCCCGGCCGCGCGGGGCGCGCCCGGAGGGCGGCGGCCCCCACAGGGGGACGGTGTCCACCCGCCCGACGTGGCGGGGCAGTTGCCAGGCGAGGGGTTCGCGGCCGGTGCCGGTGACGGCGATGACGCGGAAGTCGACGTCCGGCATCCCCTGGACGAGCTGGTCGCACCAGACGCTCACCCCGCCGTGGCTGTGCGGGTAGGTCCCCTCGGTGAGCAGCGTCACCGAGGGGGTGGCGGACGACGGTTCGGCTGACGGTCCGTGCATGAAAGTCGGTTCTCTCCAGAAGACGGTGATGGGCGGGTCAGCACGGAGGTACGGGCGTTCTCAGCGGCGCACGGTGTCGCCGGGGCCGTAGGGAACGCGGTGGCTGACGCCCTTGGGCACCGGGAGCGAGGCCGCGGGGGCCTGCACCCGGGCCGCCTTGCCGGAGAGCGGGCGGGAAGTCGTCGGGCCGTCGGTGGGCAGGGCGAGGACGACGGTGGTCTGCCCGGCGTCCGGGGTGGCCCAGCCGGAGCGGCTTCCGGCGTAGGCGCTGCCGAAGGCGATGCGGCCGGTGCCGCGCACCTGGACGGTGCCCGTGGGCACGGTGGCGGTGACGTCCACGCCGGCCGGCGCGCTGACGGCGATGCCGTCGCCCACGCGGTAGGCGGTGACCTTGCCGGCGTTCACGGCCTCGCTCCAGGCGGCCCGCTTGCGCAGCTCGGCGCCGATGTCGCGCATGCGCAGGTTGACCAGCGGGGTGCTGTCGGCGAACAGGGCCCGGTAGTCGGCGAGGATCTTCTCCGCCGGCTGGTAGCCGATGCGCTCCTCGGCGAGGTTGGACTGGTGGATGAAGTGCGGCCGGGGGTCGTTGGCGAGCACATGGCTCATGGCGATCCGGCTCTCGAGCGGGACGATGTAGTCGGCGTACCCGGTGGTGCGCGGGAGCGGCTCGTTGAGGCAGGTGGTGGTGGAGGAGTTCTCGCACAGGCCGCTGCCGCCGTCGGACTTGCGGGTGTAGAGCCAGTTGTACTCGTCGACCTGCTCGGCCGCCTTGCCGGCGTTGTAGAAGACGTTCATCGGATAGCGGGGCACGGTCAGGGAGGGCCCCACCGATCGCTGCTCGCGTTCCCGCGAGGTGTCGCTGGCCAGCCAGGACACCTCGGTCTGCGTGAGGGCCGGGGCCAGCTCGGGGTTGTCGTCCTTCTGCTGCGGCAGGGTCCGCAGCCCGGAGTGCTCACCGGTGACGAGCTCGTCCTTGTCCAGCGCCAGGCCCTGGCGTGCGGCCCAGCCCCGGTTGTCGTTGATCTGGGCGACGATGCTCGGCCTGCTGTACCAGCGGATGTTGCCGCGGGCGTCGGTGGCGCACTTCCACGGCACGGTGGAGGTGTCCTGGACGCAGCCCATGAACGGGTGGTTGTAGGTGTGGTTGATCCAGCGGAAGGAGCCCTGGTCGGCGACCAGTTGCTGGGCGAGCGGGTCGGTGCCGCCGTGCGCCTCCTTGTGGGCCTCGCTGCCGCCGCCGTTGAAGGCGAGGTCGAGGGTGAGGCCGTGGTCCTTCTGCCACTGCTTGGCGTGCTGGGCGTCGGCGGCCGTCATCCGGATCGGGTCGTTCTCGGGGCTGCCGGGCGGGCAGTCGATGTCGCCGGGGGTGCAGTTGAGCACGGAGTCCCAGCGGTCGTCCGAGCCGAAGACGTCGTCGACGTGCAGCGCGAAGTAGTTGCGGGCCGCGCCCAGGCGCACGCCCTGGGTCAGCCAGTCGACGATGCCGCGCGAGAGCAGCCGGAACTGGCTCTGGTAGTGGTTGTAGACGAACGTCACGACCAGTTCGCTGCGGCCGTCGTGGGTGTACTGGCCGACCAGCGAGCCGCGCCCGCCGGTCCCGGGCACGGGCGCGTCGAGGTAGCTGGTGAAGCTCGCGCCCTCGGCCTGCTTGTCCAGCGGCGTGGCGAGGTAGCCGTAGCTCTCGCTCACGCCGTTGTCGTTGTTCTCGAACGGAACGTTTTTCCGCAGATACCCGAACGGGCCCGTGGCGCCGGCGGCGGTCACCTGCGCGGTCTGCCCGTCGAGGGAACCGGCGTGTCCGGTGTTCAGGCCCACGGCCGGGCGGGCATAGGTGTAGGCGTCCACCTGCCGGATGCCGAATCGTTTCTCGTAGTCGGCCAGCGCCGCCATTTCGGCCGAACCCGCCCCGAAGGGATTGTCGTTGGGCAGGATCACGCCCTGGTACTTGGCTCTCGGTCTGCCGTCCACCGTGTCGCTGAGGAACGCCCCGTCGACGCGGGCGCGCCCGGAGTCGCCCAGGTCGACCCTGGTGTACGGCGTGCCGGAGGTCTCGAGTTCGTTCCGCAGCGCCGCGACGGACGGTCCTCCGTCGTCGACGACGAGTACGCGCAGGTCCACGCGTGGTACGGCGTCCGCCGCGACGGCGCCGTCGGTCGGCAGCCCCATCGCCAGCAGGACGGCCCCGGCCCACGCCGCGACCAGACGGGTCGTACGCCCCATGCCTTCTCCCCCCGGGACGGAACCGCGCGGGGTGCGCGGCGTCCCCCAAGACATCGCGCGCGGCGTCGCCAGGACGCCCGCGCACATCGAGTGATCCCCACTGTTCGGCCCCGTGACGGCCGGAGTCCCCACTCCGGTCGCGACCGCTCCTCCCCCTGCCGCGGGAACGGACGCCGATGTCCGGTCCCGGGCCGCGCGGCCGGAGCCGTGGCCGCGCGACGATGACGCGGGCTCCGGGCACGGGAGTGCCACGGCCTCGGGCGACACCACTGCCTCCCGACCGCTCAGCCATATAGTGCGGCATGCCCGAAGGCCGCGAGTGGCGCACTCGGGAGTACGCCCACGACCGTTTGTGAAACCCTGGCCGAAACCCGTCACCGCGCCGCGCCGCCGGTGACCACAACCGGCCCGCTCGCGCGTACGGCCATCGCTCGGGTGACCTGTGTCAACTTCTGCCTACGAGGCACCAGGACTTCCGGGTTCCGGACAGTGCCGCCCCCGGGGCCGGGCGCACCCCGTCGCCCCGAGATCGGCCTGATGACGGCTGTCCGATATGCCAGGTGCACTATGCATTCCGCCGGGGCGCCCGTCATCTGCCCTCCCCTCGGCGGAAGACGATGCCGCCGTTCCGGCACGACGGTCACCGCCGGATACCGAATCACCCTTCCGGGTCCGGGGTGCCGGGTGTCAACCGCATGGCGGCGAGGGGACGTTGGTACCGACACGCCGTTCGGGCGTGGGGGAGACGGAAAGAACGGGGTGGCCGTGCGCGGGACGGACGGATGGTGCATCGGCGCGGTCGTGCCACGGACGGGACGGTTCGCCCGGCTCGGCGACCCACTGGACTACGTACTGCGGCGGCTGGCGCCCCGGCTCGCCCGCGGCGCCGACGGCACGGACCGGCACCCCGTGCGGCTCGCCTGGCGCGACAGCCGCTCCGGCCCCCACGGGGCGCGCCGGGCCGTCGCCGAGCTCGTCCGCGACGAGGGCGCGCGGCTGGTGGTGACGATGGACGGCGGCCGGGCGCTGCCGGCCGTGGCCGAGGCCTGCGAGGTGCTGCAGATCCCCTGCCTGACCACGGCCTTCCCCTGGCAGGCCCATGTCTTCGGCCGGGGCGTGGCCGACCCCGAGCCGCCGCCCGCCGGGCCGTTGCGCTGGGCGTACCACTTCGCGTGGGGCCTGGACGACATCGCGACCGTCTTCGCCGAGATGTGGGAGCGCGTGGGGCCCGGCCGGACGGTGGGCTGCCTGTGGAACGACGGCCCGCACGGGCGGCTGCTGCGGCATCCGCGCCTCGGCTTCGCCCCGGTGGCGGCCGCCCGCGGGCACGCCCTGGTCGACCCGGGCGGCTACGGCGAGCCCGCCGTCTCCTTCGCCGCCCACATCCGCCGCTTCAAGGAGTCCGGAGCCGAGATCGTCACCAGCGCGGCCACCGTCGAGGATCTTGTCCTCTTCCACCGGCAGGCGTGCGAGGAGGGCCTGCGTCCCCGGCTGATCACCTGCTCGCGCCGGCTGACCTGCCCGCCCGACGGCGCCGGCGCCGACGGGCTGAGGGGCACCCGGATCGCCACCCTGGTCTACTGGACGCCCCGCCACCCTTTCCGCTCCTCGCTCGACGGCACCACCGCCGGCGAACTGGCCCGCGACTACCGGCGCGTGACCGGCGGACCCTGGCTCCAGCCGCTGGGCCCCGCCCACGCCCTGCTGGAGGTCGCCGTCCACGCCCTGGCCACCGCGGACGACCCGGACGACCGGTTCACGGTCGCGGCGGCACTCGGCCGCACCCGGCTGGCCACGGTCGCGGGCCTGCTCGACTTCACCACCGGCCCCGCCCCCAACATCGCGCTGCTGCCGCTGATCGGCGGCCAGTGGCGGCAGCGCCGGGGCCGGGAACCCGAGCTCGCCGTCGTCACCAACACCCGGCTGCCCGGCATCAGGCCGGACGCCGAACTCACCGTCGGACTCTGACGGTTCGCCCGGCCCCGCCGCCCGGACCGCGAACCCGCCCCGGTACCGTGGGCGTCCGGGCGGGCCCCGGTCCCGTACGGACGAACCCCTGGGAGCTGCGATGCACGGCACCGGTGTGGAGGTACGGACCGTCCACGGGACGGTCCGCGGACGGATGACCGAGGGGATCGCGGTCTTCCGCGGCATCCCCTACGCCCAACCCCCGGTGGGCGCCCTGCGCTTCGCCGCGCCCGAGCCGCCGCGGCCGTGGGACGGGGTCCGCGAGGCCGTCGCGTTCGGCCCGCCGCCCGAGGCACTGGAGCTCGCCGGCGAGATCCGCCGCTCCTGGACGTCGTTCGTCACGCACGGCGACCCGGGCTGGTCCCCCTACCGGGTCACCGACGGGCGGCTCACCCGCCTTCTCGACGCCCGCACCCGCACGGCCCCCTACCCCGAGGAGCCCTCCCGGCGGGTGTGGGAGGGCCACGGCGTCGAGCCCTACGACCTGCCCTGACCCGGCACGCGGCCCCCGGCCGGGGTCAGGGGGCCGCGTCCAGGTAGACCCACGCCCCGTCCTCGCGCACGAAGCGGCTCAGCTCGTGCTGGTCGTCCTCGTGACCACCGAAGCGGCAGTGGGCGCGGAACTCGACGGTGCCCTCGGTGTGGAACGCGCTGCCGCCCGTCGTGGCGAGGATCTCCAGCCCCGTCCACTCCACACCGGAGTCGAGCTCGAGGCCGGGCGGACGGGTCGTGGAATGCCAGGTCCGCAGCAGATAGGCGGTGTCGCCCACGGCGAAGGCGCTGTAGCGCGAGCGCATCAGGCGCTCGGCGGTGGGGGCCTTCGCCACGCCCCGGTGCAGGCTGCCGCAGCAGTCCCCGTACGTGGCGTCGAGGCCGCAGGGACACGGCGAGGTGGCTGTGATCGCCGGCTGCCGGCGCGCGCTTCTTCTGGACACCCCTCGATTCTGCCCGCCGCCCGGCCGACGCCGGGAACCGGGTACGAACCCTTTCGGCTGCATGGCCGCACCCCGCCGCAAACCGCCACCCCTGCCCCGGAACCCCCAGGTCACCACGGGCGCACCGGTCTCCGTGCGGCATGCCGCCCATCCGGGCGATCGGTTGCGCGGCACCGGGCACCGGCGGACGGTGGTCGCATCCCAGGCGTTGCGAAAGGAGTTGTCCCGTATGCGCACCCACAAGCTGACCCCGGTGGCCGTGGCCCTCATATCCGGCTCGCTCACGCTGGGCACCGCCGGACCGGCCCTCGCCTCCGGCCAGGTCCCCGACCCCGCCCCGGTCGTGGAACCCGCACCGGGCGCCCCCGCCCAGATCGATCCGATGAACAGCCTGGGTGAGACGGTCACCCTCGGATCCCGCTTCACCAAGGAGGCCCGGTCCCGCTACCCGGACATGGAGCACCTGAGGGATCTGCGGCTGCGCCTGAAGGAGTCGGCGGGCCGTCTTTTCGTGGACGTACGCGCGAGAGCGGCCCACGCGCAGGACCCCGTCGCGGACGTCAAGGCGCAGCTGGACAAGCTGATCAAGGACGTCACCGAACTGCTGGCCGCGGTCCTGGCCAAGGACGTCGCCAAGATCACCGCCCTGGTCTCCCAGGTCGTCGCGGACCTCCAGGCCCTCCTGCTGTCGGTGCCCAAGCTCCTGACGGGCGTGGTTCCGCTGCCCGTCCCGCTGCCGGCGGTCTAGGAACCACCGGTACGCCGTGAGCGCGTCGCGCCCGCCGTGGCCCGGAGCGTCCGCCACCGGTTCGCCGGTCGCGGGCGTCCGGGCCGCGGGCCCGCTGGACTGGTCCCTGGTGCGCGGCTGGATCCCGCTCACCCTGCTGGTCCTCGGGCTGTGCGCGCTGGCCGTGCTGCTGGTCTCCCGGCGCCGGACGTGGTGGACGCGCTGGGCTCCGGCCGCGGTGCTGCTGGCCGCCCTGCTCACCTGGCTGCTGCGGACGGCCGTCGACGACTGGCTGCAGCCCTTCCCCGACCCCCTGCCGACGGCCGTCGTCCTCTGGACGGGCGTGGCCGTGCTGGGCGTGTGCCTGACCGCGTTCCGGCTGCCGCTGCTGCGGCCCCGCCACTGGGCCGGCGCCCTGCTCGCCGGGCTCCTCGTGGTGCTCCTGGGCGCCTCGCAGATCAACCGGCACTTCGACCAGTACCCCACGGCCCGCACCGCCCTCAACGCCTGGCTGCAGAAGACCACCAGCCTCACCGACGCCACCGGCCGCACCGAGCCGGCCCTGGCCGTCCCCGCCGGCAAGACGATCTCCGAGGTGTGGCGGCCGCCCGCCGGCCTGCCCGCGAAGGGCACGCTGTCCAGGTCGTCCATCCCCGGCACCAGGTCCGGCTTCGACGCCCGCAGCGCGTACGTGTACCTGCCGCCGGCCTACCGGACCACGCCTCGCCCGCTGCTTCCGGTGATCGTCCTCATGGCCGGGCAGCCCGGCTCGCCCGACGACTGGATCAACTCCGGCCGTCTCGTGGAGATGATGAACACCTTCGCCGCCGGGCACCGCGGCCTGGCGCCCGTGGTCGTCGTCGTGGACCCGCTCGGCTCGCAGTTCGCCAACACCCTCTGCATGGACTCCCGCCTGGGCGACGTCCAGACCTACCTCGCCCAGGACGTCCCCGACTGGATCCGCTCCCACCTGCAGGTGGCCACCGCGCGCACGGCCTGGACCGTCTCCGGGATCTCCTTCGGCGGCACCTGCTCGATCCAGCTCGGCGTCAACGCGCCCCAGGTCTACGGCGTCGTCAACGACATCTCCGGCCAGGAGGCGCCGACCCTCGGCAGCCGGGAGAAGACGATCGACAAGGCCTTCGGCGGGGACGCCGCCGCCTTCGAGAAGGTCAACCCCCTCGACGTGATGGCACGGCAGCGCTTCCCCGACACCAAGGCCGCGTTCGTCGCCGGCAGCGAGGACAGCACCTACCGGCCGCAGCAGCGCAGGGTCTACGAGGCCGCCGTGCGGGCCGGGATGCGGGCCGAGTGGGTGCTGCTGCCCGGCGGCCACAGCTGGCAGGTCTGGCGCCCCGGACTGGAACGGCAACTGCCGTGGATCTCCCGTGAGACGGGGCTGATCCGATGAGCGACACCACCGCCACCGCCCCGCCGCCCGCCCCCACCCCGGGCGACTCCACGCACCCCTGGCGCACCACGCTCGACCGGCTGCTCGCCCCCGTCCGCCACGCCCCCTTCACCCTCGGCTTCCTCGCCGTCCTGTGGATCCTCGGCGCCGTCACCGGAAGCCTCGGCTCCGGTCCGGGACCGCAGCGCATGGAACGGATGGCCGTCGGCGTCCCCGCGCTCGCCGACGGCCGCTGGTGGACCCCCGCCAGCTCCCTGCTCTGGTGCCCCGGGCTCGGCGGCTACATCGGCTCCACGCTGATCGTGCTGGTGCTCGTGACCCCCTGCGAACGCCGCCTGGGCGTGGCCCGCACCGCCGCCGTCCTGCTCGGCGGGCAGATCCTCGGCACGCTGCTCGGCGTGGGCGTCGTCGCGCTCGGCGACCTGGCGGGGGAGTGGTGGCTGGAGGAACTCGCGGGCGACCTCGCCGTGTCACCCAGCGTCGGCGCGCTCGCCGTCGGCGGCGTCCTCAGCTACCGCCTGACCGCCCTGTGGCGCCGCCGCACCCGCCTGGGCATCGTCGCCTTCGCCCTGGTCATGGCGCTGTACGTGGGCCACCTGCAGGGCGTGCTGCGGCTCGGCGGCGCGGTCGTCGGCCTGGCCGCCGGCGCCGCGCTGTACCACCGCACCTGGCCCCCGCGACTGCGCCACTCCTCCCACACCGAGGCCCGGGTGCTGGTCGCCCTCGTCGTCGCCGCCTCCGCCATCGGCCCGATGGTGGCCATCCTCTACCGCGACGCCTTCGGGCCCCTGAACTCCTTCCAGCTCTACGTGGCCGTCCGGCCCACCGGCCAGGAGGTCGCCGAGGCCTGCGCCGCCTCCGCCGCGGACTGCCACTACGTCCACGCCCTGCGCGACTTCTACCACTCGCCGGCCGCCGTCATGGCCGTACTCGTCCCCGCCCTGCTGCTCGTCCTCGCCGAGGGGCTGCGGCGCGGGCTGCGACTGGCGTGGGCCCTGGCGGTGCTCGTCCACCTCGCCTGGATCGCCCTGTTCTCCTACTGGCTCGACGACTTCCTCGGCCACCCCGCCGGCTGGGCCGAGCCCGCCGAGCAGTCGACGTACGCGCAGGCCTTCGCCGAACAGATGCTGCTGCCCTTCCTCGTGCTGGTGCTGCTCGTCGCCACCCGCTCCCGCTTCGACCTGCGGCTGCCCCGCGCCACGACGCGCCGGCTCGCCGCCGTGACGGGCGGCGCCCTCCTGCTGGCCTGCGCCGCCTACGTGGGCATCGGCTACGCCGTACGCGACCAGTACGACCAGGGGGCGAGCCTCGGGCTGCTGCTGTCCGGGCTGGTCTCGGAGTTCCTGCCGCCCACCCTGACCGGGGCGTTCGCCGACTGGCCGGTCCCGGTCGGCGGCACCGCGAAGGCCCTCTTCCAGTACTGCGGGCTGCTGTTCTGGCTCGTCACACTCGTCGCCCTGCTCGTCACCTTCCGGCGGCCCCGGCTGCACACCGACGCGGACGCCGCCGTCCGCGCGCGTGCGCTCCTCACCGCGCACGGCGGGTCGAACCTGTCGTACCTGACGACGTGGGACGGCAACTTCTACTGGTTCGCCGACGACGGACGGGCCGCCGTCGCCTACCGGGTGATCTCGACCGTGGCGCTGACCACCGGCGACCCCTTCGGCGCTCCCGAGGCGCGCGCGGGCGCCGTCGCAGGCTTCGCCCGCTTCTGCGACGAACACGGCTGGACGCCCTGCTTCTACAGCGCCGGGCACGAGACCCGCGCGGCCGCCGAACGGCTGGGCTGGCGCTCGGTGCAGGTCGCCGAGGACACCGTGGTGCCGCTGCCCGACCTCGCCTTCACCGGCAAGAAGTGGCAGGACGTCCGCACCGCCCTGAACAAGGCCAAGAAGGAGGGCATCAGCGCCGAATGGTGGTCCTTCCCCGACGCCCCGGTTGCCCTCACCGACCAGGTGCGCTCGATCTCCGAGGAGTGGGTCGCCGACAAGGGCCTGCCGGAGATGGGCTTCACCCTGGGCGGCCTCGACGAGCTCGAGGACCCGGCGGTGCGCTGCCTGATCGCCGTGGACGCCGACCGCACGGTGCACGGCATCACCAGCTGGATGCCGGTGTACGAGGCGGGCGTGCCGGTCGGCTGGACGCTGGACTTCATGCGCCGCCGGGCGAGCGGCTTCCGGGGCTCGATGGAGTTCCTCATCGCCTCCGCCGCCCTCGGCTTCAAGGAGGAGGGCGCCCGCTTCCTCAGCCTCTCGGGCGCCCCCCTGGCCCGCAAGGCCACCGAGGAGCCGCCCGCCGCCCTGCAGCGCGTCCTGGACTGGACCGGCCGCGCCCTGGAACCGGTCTACGGCTTCCGCTCGCTCCTGAACTTCAAGGCCAAGTTCCAGCCCCACTACCGCCCGCTGTACATGTCCTACCCCGACCCCGCCGCCCTCCCCGTCATCACCCGCGCGATCACCAAGGCCTACCTGCCCCACATGACGGCAGCCCAGGGGGTCCGGCTGGTACGGCAGTTCTCCGCGTAGGACCCCGCGACCGGTCCGGGCCGGACGTCACTCCCAGATGCCGGGCCCGCCTCCCTGCCACTCGATCGCGTGCGGGTCCTCGAGCCGCAGGGCCTGCGTGTTCAGCCCGGCGCGCTGCAGGAACTCGATCAGGTCCACGATGCCGTAGGCCCTGCCGAGCGTCTCCGCGCCGAGCGTCACCCACCGGCCGCCCGCCGGCGACGGCGGATGCACCACGATCCGCGCAGGTACGGACATACCTCCAGCCTGCGCCAGGGCGGCGGCGCACGCATCCGGGCCCCGGCTTCCCCGTAGGCTCCCGGGGTGGCGCGTGGGTGCCATGAAATGCGGTGAGACGCATGGGACGCGGTGAGAGGGGCGGCCAGGTGGCGGACGAAGCGGAGATCGCGACGGCCGAGCAGGCGGCGAACGACGGGCTCGTGCTGGCGTTCGGGCGGTTGCAGGGGGCGGCGAACCGGCTGGAGTACATCCTGGGCCGGGCCATCGAGCAGGAATGCGGGATCAGCCACCTGATGTTCGAGGTGCTGCTGATCCTGGGCCGCGCGGGCGGCGACGGGCTGCCGATGCGGGCCGTCGCCCAGGAACGGGTGCTCAGCACCGGCGGCGTGACCCGGCTGGTGGACCGGATGGAGGCGGCGGGCCTGGTCGTCCGCGACGCCGACCCCGGCGACCGCCGGGGCCGGCTGGTGCGGCTGACCGCGGCGGGGGAGGAGACGGTGGTGCGGGCCGCGCGGATCCATCGGGAGAACATCCGGCGCTTCTTCCTCGAGCCGCTGCCCGAAGCGCACCGCGAACGGTTCGCCGAGGACCTGCGCACCCTCAGCCACGCCGCGCGCGACGCCCTGCCCCGCCTGCGGTGACGGGTGCGGTCGCCGGGCCCGGCGACCGTTCGTATGGTCGGAGACGATGACACGACGGCCCGCCCCGCCCCGGGCCCTCGGCGACCTGCTGCGCCGGCCGGACGGCCGCGAGGCCGCCCGGCGCGCCGTATGGGTGACCCTCGCCGGGTGCACGGGCTTCTACGCCTGCACCTACGGTCTGCGCGACGCCGTCATGGGCCTGTACGCCCTCTTCGGCTCGCTGCCGCTGGTGATGTTCTCCCGCGTCCCCGGCCCCGCCCCGCAGCGCACCCGCACCCTGCTGGCGGCACTGCCCGTGGGCCTGGCCCTGGTCACCGCCGGCACCCTGCTGGCCGCGCACGACTGGGCCGCCGCCTGCGGGATGTTCGCCGTGGGCTTCGCCGTCTCCTACGGCGGCGTGGGCGGTCCCCGCCTGGCCGGGCTGAGCGTCGCCTTCCAGCTCTACTACGTCCTGCCCTGCTTCCCGCCCTACGCCCCGCAGGCGCTGGGCTCCCGGCTGACCGGACTCGCCATCGGCTTCGCGCTCACGGCCCTCGTCGACCGGCTGCTGCCCGACCCGAAGCCCACCGTGCCCTACCGCCTGCGGCTGGCGGGCGCGGCGGCCGCCGTCGCCGAATGCTGCGCACGGGCCGCCGAAGGCCCCGGTGACGGCAGGGACGCCGCCGACCGGGCGCTCGACGCCGCGCGCCCCTCCCGCATCCCGCCCGAGGAACGCCCCGCCTCCCCCTCGCCGCGCGACCGCGCCCTGAACCACACCCGGGCCGCCCTCCGGCACGTGCGCGACCAGCTCGACCGGCTGCCCACCGGCCCCGACGGCGCCCCGCACACCACGGGACCGGCCGCCGGACTGCTGCTGCGGCACACCGCGTCCGCCCTGCGGCCCGTCGCGGCGGGCCTGTGCGGCGGCAACCCGCCCCCGCGGGACGGCGGCCTGCGTGCCGCCCTGAAGTCCTTCGACGCCGCCCGGGTGCGCGGCCTGCCCGGTGCCTCTCCCGCCCTGCTGCGGCAGGGGGCCGTCGTCCGGGCGGCGGCCGAAGGCACCCAACTGGCCGCGGCCGCCGCCCGCCTCGCGCTCGGAGCGCGCCCCGACCCCCAGGCGGCCCGCCCCGGCGAGCCGCTGTGGTACGCCGGACTCCCCGTGCCCGTGCTGTGGTGGCGCCGGCTGCGCCTGCACCTGACCCCGCGCTCGGTCCACCTGCAGAACGCCCTCCGGCTCGCCCTGGCCCTGGCCGCCGCCCGCATCGTCGCCGGCGCCCTCGGCCTGTCGCACGGCTTCTGGGTGCTGCTGGCCACCCTCAGCCTGATGCGCACCTCGGCCGCCGACACCCGCACCACCCTGCGCCCCGCCTTCCTCGGCACCGTGGCGGGGGCGGTGGCCGCGGCCCTGCTGCTGCTCGCCGTGGGCGACGTGCCCGTCTTCTACGCGGCCGTGCTCCCCCTCGTCCTCCTCGTGGGCCTGACCGCCGGCCCGCTGCTGGGGCAGGCCTGGGCACAGGCGGCGTTCACTCTCGTCTTCGTCCTGATGTTCTCCCAGCTCTCCTCCCCGGACTGGACCCTCTCGGCGGTGCGGCTGCTCGACGTGCTGATCGGCGGCGCGGTCGGGGCGCTGGCGAGCCTGCTCGCCTGGCCGCGCGGCGGCCGCGGCGAACTGCGCGTCGCCCTCGCCGACTTCCTCGTCCAGGGCGCCGCCGGCTGCCGGTGGGTGACCGACCTGCTGTGCGGGCGGCCGGCTCCCGCGGACCCGCTGCGGGCCGCGCGCCGCGCGATGCTGCTGGCGGAGGCCTCCTACTCCCAGTACCAGACCGAACGCCTGGGCCGGCGCGGCACCGACCCGCCGTGGGAGCCCGCCCTGGTGGCCGGCTACCACATGCTGCGCGGCGGCGAACTCATGCTGCTCAGGCGCCGGGGGCGCGGCTCCGGCGCCCCGCTGCCGCCGGACGCGGCCGCCGAACTGACCGCCCTGGCCGAACGGGTGACGGCGGACTCCCTCCGTGCGGCCGGCGACTTGCGCCGCGGCGCGGTGGCCACGCCGCCCGAGCCGTCACCGGAGCCGTACCGCGCCGATGACTCGGGCACCCTGCGGTGCGCGGCCCGGCGGGCGGCGGCCACGGACGCCGAGCGCGTGCTGCTGACCGTCGACGCCGAGGCCTGGCTCACCGGCGTCGCCCAGGACCTGGCCCGCGTCGGGGCGCCGGACGCCACGCCGTGCGCACCACGGCGACCGGGCCGATACTGAGCTGACCGGCCGTGCGCGACCGCCGGCCGCTCGGGGCCCGTACAGGGTGAGGTGTCCTCCCATGGCGCGAGCTCCCGAAGACCCCGCCGCCCGGCGCCACCCGGCGCCCGCGTCCGGCCGCTGGGCGATGCTCGCCGTCCTGTGCGCCAGCCTGCTGCTGGTCGCCATGGACGCCACCATCCTCAATGTGGCGCTGCCCTCGCTCATCGACGACCTGCGGCCCGGCGCCCTGGAACAATTGTGGATCATCGACATCTACGGGCTGGTGCTCGGCGGCCTGCTGGTCACGACGGGGGCCGTCGGCGACCGCTGGGGCCGCAAGCTGCTCTTCCTCACCGGCTTCGTGCTGTTCGGGCTGGCCTCCGTCATCGCCGCGACCTCCCACAGCTCCTGGCAGCTCATCGGCGGCCGCGTGCTGCTCGGGCTCGGCGGGGCGATGGTGATGCCCTCGACGCTCTCGCTGATCCGCAACATCTTCACCGACGACCGGGAGCGGGCCCTGGCCATCGGCGTCTGGGCAGCCGTGGCCGGCGCGGGCGCCTGCGTGGGACCGCTGATCGGCGGGTTCCTCGTCGAACACTTCGAGTGGCAGGCGGCGTTCTGGGTGAACGTCCCTGTCGTCGTGGTGACCGTCGTCGCCGGCATCCGGCTGCTGCCGGAGTTCCGGGCGCCGCAGCACGGCCGTCTCGACTGGCCGGGCGCACTGCTGTCGATCGTCGGGATCGTGGCCCTGGCCTGGGGCATCAAGCACGTCGCCAAGGGCAGCCTGCTGCCCCAGGACGTGGGCGCGCTCCTGCTCGGCCTGGTGCTGCTGGCCGTATTCGCCCGGCACCAGCTCCGGCTCGTCGACCCCCTGCTGGACGTTCGACTCTTCCTCAACCGGCCCTTCCTGGCCGCCGCGCTGGCCACGCTCCTGGCGATGCTCGCCATCGGCGCGGCCCTCTTCCTGGTCTCCCTGTGGCTGCAGTACGTGCACGGCTACTCGCCCTCGGAGGCGGGCCTGCGCACTCTGCCCTCGGCGCTCGCCATGCTGGCGGGCTCGCTCTCCTCGCCCTGGCTGATGCACCGCATGGGGGTGCGCGCGGTGCTGGCCGTCGGCCTCGGCGCGCTGGCGGCCGGGTTCCTCCTGCTCGCCCTGGCGCCCGAGCCGACGACGTACCCGGTCGTCGCGCTCGTACTGGCCGGGCTGGGGCTCGGCGACGGGCTGGCCATCACCGCCTCGGCGTCGGTGCTCGTCTCCTCCGTGTCCGTGGAGCGGGCCGGGCAGGCGGGCGCGGTGTCCGAGACCTGCTACGAACTCGGCGTCGGCCTCGGGGTGGCGCTGCTCGGCAGCGTCCACGGCGCCGTCTTCGCCACCCGCATGACGGGCCTGCCGCTGCGCGGACACGACCTGGACACCGCCCGCGAGTCGGTGGGCGGCGCGGCGGAGGTCGCCGAGAACGTGGGCGGGGACGCGGGCCGGCGCGTGCTGGAGACGGCGCGGGCGGCGTTCGACCACGCGCTCACCACGACCGCGTACGTCTCGGCGGGCATCGTCGTCGCCGTGACCCTGCTGACCGTCCTCATGGTGCCGCGCGGCTTCAAGGTGACGGGCGGCCACTGACGGGCGGCCGCCCGTTCAGCCGTCGGGTCAGGGCAGGATGGTCAGCCGCACCTGGCCGGTCGACGCGGTGATGCCCCCGGACGTCAGGCAGTCCGCCGGAGTACCGGACGGGGTCACCTGCATGACGCGCTCGGCGTGCCCGCCCTCGCCGCGCCCGGACACCACGATGCCCTCCAGCCGCACGGTGTTGACGCCGAGGACGCGGGTGGCGCGGCCGGTGGGGTACTCGATCTCGGACGTCGTGCCGTCCCCGAAGGTGACGACCTCCCGGGCGCTGATGTTGTGGAACGCCACGCAGGTGCCGTCCGGGGACTCCCCGACGATGTGGCTGCGGGCCGCGGTGAGGTGACCGGGGGCGTCCGCGCACCGGTACACGATGTCCTCGCTGACGCCGATCGGCCGGGGAGTGAGCGTCAGCCCCGGACTGTAGGTCGTGCTCGCCTGCCCCGTACAGCCGATCGGCCCGTCATGGGCCTGGGCGGCCGGAGCCGTGAGCACGGATGTGCCGAGCAGCGCGAGCGAGGACAGCACCACTCCGAGACCACGCCTACCGAACATGAACACCCCTTCGAGACCGTCGAAGCACACCGGAATGTGCGCTTCACCGGCCCCTGCCTACCCTCCGGATCATGCCGGGCACCCCGTGTCCCCGGCGCTCCCGCAGCACACGCGTGCCGCCCGCGCCCGGCGCGCGGCTCTCACTCCGGGCGCAGGAACGGCAGCGCCGCCCCCGAGCCGGGCACCACCGCGCGGTGCACCGCCAGCAGGACACCCGCCGTGCCCGTCGCCAGGTCCATCGACAGCCGCAGCCGCCCGTCCATCGGGAACGCCAACCGCCCCTGGAACCGCACCGCGTGCAGCCCCAGCCCCCGCAGCTCCGCCTCGCGCGCGGCCCGCGGGCCGTCCAGGTGCGCGAGGGCGTACAGCTGCCCGGCGTGCCCGTCGAACAGGCCGGAGGACAGCAGGAGTTCCGGGCCGGGACCGTCGCGCAGCCGGTCCCGCAGCCGCCGCAGGCGCGGGTCCTCGCGGTGGCGCAGGTACGCGTGCAGGGCGACGCCGATGCCCGCGCCGCCCCGGGCCAGCCCCGGCAACGGCCGCCCGCCCTCACGCACCTGGAGGTGACCGGTCGCGGTCAGCGCGCAGTGGACGGCGTCCCGGGCCAGCGCCGCCCGCGCGCGGTGCAGCCACCGGGCATCGGCGGTCGCCGGGTACAGGCGGGTGAACAGCAGCGCCGGACCGGACCAGCCCCGCATCAGCCCCACTCCGGCGGCCTCGTCCGGCCCGTCGCCGTCGAGCGTCCGCGCGAGCCGGTCGCCCAGGCGGACGGCCCGCTCCCGGTCGCCGGAGCGCAGGAACGCCAGCGCGATGCCGGCGAGGCCGCCGAACAGCCCCGCCCCGCAGCCCTTGAGGTCGAAGCCGGCCAGCCGGCCGAGCATCTCGCGTGCCTGCTGCGGGCGCCCGAGCTCCTCGAGGGCGTAGGCCACGCCCGCCAGCCCGTCGTAGAGGCCTGGGCGCGGCCAGCGGGTGCGCTCGACGGCGCGGACCAGCCAGTCGGCGTACCCGTCCAGGCACGGCCCGCCGCTGTCCGCCGTGCGGTGGAGCGCGAGCAGTACCCCGGCGGCGCCGAACGCGAGCCCCGTCGCCTGGCCGTCGAACTGCTTGACGTCGCCCGGGAACAGCCGGTCGGTGCGCTCCGGCGTCGCGCTGCGCGTGATCGCCTCCCGCATCGACTCCAGCGCCTCCCGCCAGGCGTCCGCGGACTCACCGGGGCCAGAGTCGGCGGTGGGCCATTCCGCGGACCGCGGTGCCGTCTCCGGGGGCGGGGTGAGCCCGTCCCGCAGCCGGTCGGCGAAGCCGGGCGGCAGCGGGAAGCGGTCCTCGGCCAGCCGGATGAGCTGCTCGTGCTTGCGCGCGTCGAAGCGCGTCAGCTCCGTCAGGGGACAGAACACCGCCAGCCGCAGGCAGTCGAGGGCGTAGGTGTCGACGGCGAACCCCGAGCGCGCCCACGGGGCCGTGAAGCCCGCCGTGCCCATGACGGGCGTGAAGGACTCCGAGCGGTCGAAGGCCGTCTCGAAGTCGACGAGACAGACTCTCCCGTCCGGCCGCACCAGGACGTTGCCCGGCTGCAGGTCCCCGAAGACCACGCCCCGCCGGTGCAGGGCCGCCAGCGCCTCCTCGACGCGGCCCAGCACCTCGAGGGCCCACCGGGCGTACGCGGCGAGGTCCTCGCGCGAGGCGGCGGGGCGCAGCAGAGGATGGCGGCGGCCCATGGCCTCGTGGAGCCGTTCCCCCTCGACGAACTCCTCGACGAGGAAGTGGTGTTCCCAGTGCCGGGTCCGGGCGAGGACCCGCGGCACGCAGTCCAGGCCCGCCAGCCGTCGCAGCACGGCGTGTTCCCGGGCCAGCCGGGCCACCGCGTCCATGCCGTTGTCGTCGACACCCGCGTACGGGCGCGCCTCGCGGAGCACCACCCGCCGGCCGGTGCGCGGGTCGACGGCCCGGTAGACGCCGCCGCCGTTGGAGAAGCGCAGGGCCTTCTCGACGCGGTAGGGCAGGCCGCCGGAGGACTTGGCCCGCGCGGCCCGGATGCGGGCGTCGATGAACGGCGGCACCCTCGCCCACGCGGGCACCTTGAAGGCGGCCCCCCGCACGTCGGGCACCGCCTCGCCGTCCGGGCGCACCACAGCGGGCACGTACTCGCCGTCGCGCGCGAAGCAGTACCGGGGCGCGAAGCCGCCGTAGCGCAGGTACAACGGGCCCTCGCCCCAGCGCAGGTCGCTGAGGATGTACGGCCCCTTCACCCCGCAGAGCAGTGCCGACAGCTCCCTGAGGGTGCGCTCCAGCAGTTCGTCGCAGCGCGGGTAGATGGTGATGAGCTTGCCGCCCGCGGAGCGCGGCGCGCGCTTGCTGTTGACCAGGGCCAGCAGGGTACGGCTGCGCAGGAACTTGAAGCTGATGCCGTGCTCGACGCAGTACTCCCACACCGCGTCCACCACCCGGGGCGCCTCCTCCGCCGTCGCCGAGGCGTGGATCTTCCAGCCCTGCGCCGGCAGCCGCGCATCGCCGCTGCGCAGCACGACCCAGCCGCCGCGCTCGGCGCGGCGCCAGCCCGCCGGCGCCGGGTGCGCGGTGCGCGCGAAGCGGCTGGCGCTGTCCTCGACGCGCTCGAGCGAGTCCACGAACAGGGGGTCGGCGACGAGGTGGCCTTGAGCGAGCATGAACGATCTCCTCCGGTACTCCCCGACGGCTGTTCCTGCGACGACGGCTGTTCCCGCGATGTGTGCCCGGCGCCCGTTCCGTCCGGCGACCGTTTCCTTCCGGCGGCGGTGTGCGGCGCGCCGGCCGCCGCCGTCCGGTGCGACGGCCGGCGCGCGCCTCCCTCGGAGCGGCTCAGACCTGTCCGAGGGTGCTGTGGTAGCTGTTGCTACACGGCCACTGAGCGGGGGTCTCCTCCTCCAGCTCCTGCAGCTCCAGGATCTCCGACACGTCGTTCACCTCCCTCCCGGGGCGGACGGGGCGGACGGGGCGGCGGCCACGCCTCGAGGAAGGGCAGGACCGGACCGGTCGCCTCGAATACGCGGCCGAGGGCGAGCAGGACGCCGGCGGACCCGGTCGCCAGGTCGGCCGACAGCCGCAGCAGCCGGAAGCCGGGGAAGGCCAGATGCCCCTGGTGGCTGCGGGCGTGCCAGGACAGCCGCCGGATCTGCCGGAGCACGGCGGGGCTGTCCGCGCCCTCGCCCAGCGCCGCGAGGCAGGCGATGGACCCGGCGCGCCCGCGCAGCAGCCCGCTGTTGCGCACGTACACGGCGTCGCAGGTGCGCCGCAGCGCCCCGGTCAGCCGGTCCAGGCGCGCGTCGGGGCGGTGGCGGAGGAGGTCGCGCAGGACGAAGGCCAGGCCCGTGCTGCCGCCGTGCAGGTAGGGCAGGTTGGCGGTGCCGTCGAAGAGGGTGACGGTGCCGTCGGCCAGCGTGGTGAGCCGCGCGGTGTCGTGCCGCAGCGCCCGGTCGGCGATGTCGAGGAAGGACGCCTCGCCGGTCTCCTCGTACAACCGCAGGTGGAGCAGCGCGACGCCGGTCGCGCCGTGCAGCAGGCCGTACGGCGGGGGGCGGCCGGGCAGGGCGGGCGGTGGGCCGTCCTCGACGGCGCCGGCGGCCGTGGCGGCCGCGCGCAGCGCACGGTCGTACAGGGCGCCGTCCCCGGTCGCGGCGGCGAAACGCAGCAGGTTCAGGGCGATGCCCGCGCCGCCCCCGGCCAGGTCGGCGCCGGCCGCCCGGGTCTCGAACGTCCGGCAGCGGTCCAGGACCTCCAGCGCCGCCTCGCGCCGGCCGAGCACGTCGAGGGTCAGGGCGACGCCGTGCAGGCCGTCGTACAGGCCCGGCAGGGGCCGCCGGTCCCGTTCGGCGGCCGCGATCAGCCACCGCGCGTACTCGTCCGGGACGTCCGCGCCCACCCGGTGCAGGGCGTACAGCACGCCCGCCGCGCCGTAGCCGAACGCGTGCCCGCCGATGGCCTCGGGCCCCGTGGGCGTGCCCGGGAAGAGCCGGTCGCGACGGCCGGGCGTGGCGCTGCCGTGGATGCCGCGCACCAGCGAGTCGCGGATCGCCGGCCAGTCGGGCCGGTCGGCCGCCAGCAGGGCGCCGGCCCGGTCCTCCTCGGCCGGGTGGCCCGTCGGCCACAGCCCCGCCAGCAGCCGGGCGCCGAAGCCGGGCGGCACCGGATAGTGCCGCTCGACGGCGGCGGTGAGGGTGCGCAGCTTGCCCGGTCCGGGGGACGGCAGCGGCAGCAGCAGCCACAGCCGCAGCCGGTCCAGCAGATACCGCGCGGCCTCGGTGCCCGCCCTGCCCCGGGGGACGCAGAAGTCGGGATCCCCGGCGGCGGGGGGACGCCGGTCGCCGAGAGGGGTGAGCGTGGACAGACCCAGCAGGGTGACGCGGCCGCCGGGCCGCAGCAGCACGTCGCGCGGGTGCAGTTCGCCCAGCCGCAGCCCCCTGGCGCCGATGGCCTCGAGCGCGGCCGCGACCTGCTCCACGACGCCCAGGGCCCACGCGGTGTACGGGCCGGCCTCCGCCTGGGCCCGCCGCGCCGAGGTCAGCGGGAACGCGGCCGCGGCGGCCTGCCGCAGGGAGGTGCCCTCGACGAACTCCTCGGCCGTGAAGAGGTGTTCGCCGTACACGCGCCGCTCGACGGGCCGCGGTACGCACGCCAGGCCCGTCAGCAGCTCGCGCGCCGCCCACTCCCGCTCCAGGCGGGCGACGGCGTCCTCGCCGCGCCGGTCGAGACCGGCGTGGGGCCGGGCCTCGCGCAGCACCACGCGCCGTCCGGTGCGCCGGTCCGTCGCGCGGTAGACACCCCCGCCCGACCGCATGCCGAGCGCGCGCTCCACCTGATAGGGGAACCCGCCCGCCGGCCGGGCGCGCAACGCGGCCAGGTCCGGGCGCAGCACCTCGGGCAGCGGCAGCCAGTCGGGCGGGGTGAACACCGCCCGGCGCGGCTCGGGTTCGCGGGTGCCGTCCGGCCGCTCGAGGATGCCGGAGCCGAGGGCGCCGTAGCGGACGTACAGGGGGCCCTCGCGGTGCCGGAGGGCGCCCAGGACGTACGCCCCGGGCAGGCCCTCGAGCAGCGCGCCGAGCCGGTCCAGGGTGCGGGCCAGCTCGTCCTCGTCCGCCGGGTACACCGTCACCAGGCGGCCGCCCGCCAGCCGGTCGGCCCGGTCGTCGCCCAGCTCCCGGGCGGTGGCGCGGCTGCGGATGAAGTCGAAGGGCAGCCCGTGCGCCACGCAGTGGGCCCAGACGGTCTCCACGGCGCGGGCCAGCTCCGGCAGCGCCACCGAGACATGGATCCGCCAGCCCTGCCCGGGCGGCGCGGCCCCTTGCGGGCGCATGGTGACCCACCAGCCCCACTCGCCGCGCTCCCAGCCCGGGGGCGGGGTGCGGCGCGCCGCGTCGAGACGGTCGTGGTCGTCGGGATAGCGCTCGGGCACGTCGTAGAAGTCGGGGTCGGCGAGGCAGAAGCGGTCGTAGTCCTTGAGCGTGAGCACGGCGCGTCCCTTTCGGGGGCGAGGACTTCTCGGAAGGCGAGGGATATTTCCCGGGGTGGCTACAGGGCGAGGGCGCTGAATTCCGGCGGATTCGTCCGCACCGAGCGGCGGTCGATCCGGGACCGCACCTCCTCCGAACCGAAGTGGTAATCCATGCGCCGCACGGCCTCCGCCCAGTCCTGCATGGTCCGCACCGCCGAAAGCGTCTCCACCACAAAGGGATCGCTCAGCCGGGACACCCCCCGGTACCACAGATCGAGCGGGGACTCCTCGAGGATGTTCCCGACCGTTCCCTCGTAGACCGGCAACGCCCGTACGGCACCATCCGGTTCGATCTGCATCACCAGTGTGTCGACGCCACTGGCGAAACGGTCCGGGCGCATGACGAGGTTCTGGTTGTCGGTGGTGAACACGCGCACCCCCTCGGGCGCGAGCTCCTGGAGCCGGGCGCGCTGCTCCTCGCTCGTCAACCGGGCCACCTGCTCGTCCTCGAGAAGCTCGAAGTGGCCGAATTCCGGTCGGCTGGCGAGGCCTTCGGGAACGGCGGCGTTGAAGGTGACGGTCCGCAGTTCCGGGAATCTGGGGGCGATCGCCGTGCAGAATTCCTCCAGCTGCGGGAAATTGCTGCGCACCACGACGCAGTCGATGCCGAACCACAGCGGGCTGCGCTTGAGGCGCCGGCGTTCCCTGGCGACGCCGTCGAGCAGGGTCAGGGCGCTCAGCGCGCGGTCGAAGGAGCCCCGGCGGCCCCGGATCCGGTCGTGGACCTGCGCCGTCGCTCCGTCGAGGCTGACGATCACCTCGTCGAACACCCTGGCGAGTTCGGTCGCCATCCACGGTTCCATGATCCAGCCGCTGGTGTAGACGGCCGTCTTCACCCCGGCCCGGGAAAGACGCCCCGCCACCTCGAAGATCCCTTTGACGACGAGCGGTTCGCCCCCGGAGAGCGCGACCACCCGGGGATTCAGCGAGATCAGGGCGTCGGCCACCCTCAGCATGTCCTCGTGGCCCAATTGCCGCGGCGCCCGCCTGCCGGATTCCGAATAGCAGTGCGAGCAACGCAGGGGACAGGCATAGGTGGTGTCCCAGACGACCACCTCGGGACCGGAAGACACGCTCATGGTTCCCTTTCGGCTTTCCTCGGACCGCACAATCGAACCGAGTCTGTCGCGCCGCGCCCGCCCGTGCCCACCCCGGAATCCACCGAACTGTCTGGAGGTTTTCCGCTATACGCGATTTGTGGGACATCGTCTGGACTGGTGCCACCGCCGCCCTCGATAATGGCGCGCGTGAGGCGTACGCGTGAGGGGTAGTGGCCGGCCGATACGGATCGCCGCGCTGACCGGCGGGCTCTGCCTGCTCTGGGCGGTGACCACCGGAGCGTTTCTGCTGCGGAACAATACCGTCACCCTCCCGTGGATCCTGGGCTCCGTCCTGCCCTGTTACTGCGCCGGCCTGTTCGCCTGGTGGCACGCCCCGGCGAGCCCCGTCGCCCGCCGGCTGCTGCTGATCGGCACCGCGCTGGCGGTCAGCATCGGCATGCGCTACACCTCGGCGCTGCTGACCACGTGGTTCGGCTGGGACCTGACCGCACCCGAGAACGGTCTGCCCTCCCTCGAGGCGTCCGCCGTGCTGCTCCCGATCGAGTGGGTCAACCTCGTCGTGAGCGTCCTCGTCGCCCACTTCCTCGCACTGCTGCCCGACGGCCGCATCCGCTTCCGCCACGAGCGCCGCGTGCTGCGCTCGCTGTGGGCCCTGCTGGCCCTGCCGCTCGTCCTGCCGCTGGCGGGAGTGCCCACCCGGCACGTGGAGTACGCGGTCTTCTACTACCCCGAGGCCTGGCTGCCCGGCGTGGGCGCCACCCTGCTGCTCGTGCGCTGCCTGCGCGCCCGCGCGGCCGGCGAGCGGGACATCGCCGTGCTGCTGCCCGTCGCCGCCGCGGCCGCCGCGCTCTTCCTGGGCCGCGCCACCTCCCGGCTGTTCCGCCCCTGGCACGGCGAGACCGGCGTCCTCTACCTGATCGGCGCGGTGCTCGGAGCCCTGCCCTATGTGCTGATCTCCCTCTCCGTCGTCTACGCCGCCTTCCGCTACCGCCTGCTGGGCGTCGACATCGTCGTCCGCCGCTCCGTCGTCTACGGAACGCTGTGGCTCATCATCAGCGGCTGGTACCTGGGCATGGCGATGACGCTCGGGCTGACGGCCGGCCAGTACTTCCCCATCGGCCTGTCCGTCCTCGTCGCCGTCACCGCCACGGCCCTCTTCCAGCCGCTGCGCGCCCGGCTCAACCAACTCGCCGAACGCCGCGTCTTCGGCGAGCGCCTGAGCAGCTTCGAACTGCTGGTCCAGTTCGGCAGCGCCCTCGAGCACGCCTACGACCTGAGCCGGCTGGCCCCCCAGCTGGCCGCCGGGCTCCAGGAAGGACTCGGCCTGACCTGGGCACGGGTACGGCTGGGCGGGGGCGGGGACATGCCCGTACACCGCGGCGCCGCTGGCGAGCGGCCCGCCGGACGCGACGGCGTCCCGGCCGGCGGGCTCCCGCTGCGCTACGGCAACGACATCCTCGGCCTGATCGAGTACGGGCCCAAGACGGAGGGCCGCTTCACCCCCGAGGACCACGACGTGGTGGAAACCCTCGCCCGCCAGGCCGCGCTCGCCGTCCACAACGTCCGCCTCGCCGCCGAACTGTCCACCCGCGTGGGCGAGGTGCAGCGCCAGGCCGGCGAGCTCGACGCCTCCCGCGCCCGCATCGTCCAGGCCCAGGACAGCGAGCGCCGCCGCATCGAGCGCCGGCTCCACGACGGCATCCAGCAGGACCTGGTGGCCCTGGTCGCCAAGCTGCGCCTGGCCCGCAACCGGCTGGGCCGCGGCGGCGACATCGACACGGTGCTCACCGAGGTCCAGGACGACGCCTACCGGGTCATCGACGAACTGCGCGAGGTCGCCCACGGCATCCACCCGCCCGTCCTCACCGACCAGGGCCTGGTCGCGGCCGTCACCTCCCGCGCCCGCCGGATGCCGATCCCCGTCACCGTGCACATCGAGAAGTCCCTGGACCGGGTGCGCTTCGCCCTCGACATCGAGGAGTCCGCGTTCTACCTGGTCTCCGAGGCGCTGACCAACGTCCTCAAACACGCGGACGCCACCCATGTGACGATCCGGATAACGCGCTCCGGCGGCTGGCTGGTGGTGGAGGTCCGCGACGACGGCGTCGGGTTCCCCACCGACACCACCCGCGGCCTGGGGCTGACCGGAATGCGGGACAGGATCGAGGCCGTCGGCGGCGACCTGTGGATCACCAGCCGGGCCGGCTGCGGCACCACCATCCGGACGAGGCTGGCCGAGCGGGTGCGGGAGGAGATCTGTGACTGAGCAACCCATGCGTGTCGTCATCGCCGAGGACCACTACCTGGTGCGCGAGGGCACCCGCCGGCTGCTGGAGGACACCGGCGACGTCGCGGTCGTCTCCGCCGTCGGCGACGCCGCCGAACTCCTGGCCGCCGTCGAGGAACTGCGGCCCGAGGCGGTCATCGCCGACATCCGCATGCCGCCCAGCCACCACACCGAGGGCATCGCCGCCGCGCACGCCATCCGCGCCGGCCACCCCGGCATCGGCGTGGTCATGCTCTCCCAGCACGCCGACGAGAACTACGCCTTCGACCTCTTCCAGCGCGGCACCGACGGCCTGGCCTACCTGCTCAAGGAACGCATCGGCGAACTCGACGAACTGCTGCGCGCGCTGCGGGAGGTCGCCGCCGGACGCTCGGTCGTCGACCCCCGCATCGTCGAGGTGCTGATGGGCAGCCACACGCGGGCCGCCGACGCGCCACTGGCGGCGCTGACGCGGCGGGAGCTGGACGTGCTGCGGCTCATGGCACAGGGCAAGACGAACCGGGCGATCGCCCAGGCGCTGGTGCTGTCCGAGTCGACGATCGAGAAGCACGTCAACTCCACCTTCGCCAAGCTCGGCCTGGCCGAGGAGCCCCAGCTCCACCGCCGCGTGAGCGCGGTCCTGGCCTACCTGCGGCACGCGCCGAGGGGCACGGACTGGCGGGGCGGGGCGAGAGGAGAGTCAGCCCCGGATGTCTTCCCAGGTGATCACGGGGCTGCCGGACCGCAGCGCGAAGTCCATGGCCGGATCCCGCACCGGCCACTTCAGCCGCAGCCAGTTCGGCACCGTCGCCGGGATCCCGTCGTCCGCCGCCAGGTGCCAGAAGGTGTTGGAGTCCTGCCGGGCGAAGTACGGGCAGAAGAACGACACCACCACCGTCACCCGCCGCCCCCGGGTCACCGGCGAGACGGCGTGGAAGATCCGGCTGCCGTGCAGGAACAGCGCCGCCCCGCGCTCCCCGCAGGGCGCCTCCTTGATCCGCGGATCGCCCTGCCGGGCGCCGGTGAACTCGTCGGTGCGGCCCAGGAAGTAGCCGAAGCGCCCGCCGTCGTAGTCCGCGTAGCTGTTGAGCTGGATGGTCAGCACGTAGTCCATGCCGTCGTGGTGCCACTTGACGATGTCCGAGCGGCCGTCGGCCTCGAAGTAGTTGATCTGCACGGTGGGGATCCGCAGCGGATGCGGGATCAGCGGCACCCCGGCCAGCCGGGAGCAGGCCAGCAGGAAGCCCCGGTCGCGGATCATGTTGCTGATGAACGCCGACATCAGATCGGCGCTGCGCACCCGCCGCGTGGTGATGAACCGGGCGGTGCCCGCCGAACTCTCCAGCCGGTCGCACACCTCGGTGAGGCAGTCCAGGCCCTCCGGCGTGAGAATCCGGAACGGGCCGACCAGCGCGGTGTCGTCGACCGTGCCGTAGCCGTGGTGGAGCTCGTGGGTGGCGTAGCCGAAGTCCTGGAGCGTCAGGCGCGGCCCCGCGTGCCCCTGGACGTCCCCCGCCACGAACTCGCCGCGCCAGCGCGGCTCGCCGGGCAGCCCGGCGGCCCGCCGGGGCGGCCGGGCCCGCAGCGCGTGGGCGAACCGGTCGAACCCGGTGGCCATTCTCGGATGATTGAGAAGACCGCCTCTGCCGGATCTTTCTCCGCGGTTTCTCTCTCTGCCGGATCTCTCTCGGGTCGTCGTCATGAGGCGATTGGAGCGCCCGGCCCGGCACCCGGCAAAGTGCCCGTTCCGGCCATACTCGCGGCACGCGTTCGTTACTGCCCCTGACTGCCGCCCGGCTCGCCGTCCGCCGGGCCGGCCACCTCCTCCGCGACCCGGCGGGCCTGCCGGGCCACGTTGCGCAGGTGGTTGGAGAACGGGATCCGTACGTGCGTCCCCACCCCGGCCACCCACACCGGCTCGGGCGGGGCCCCGGGACGCGCCCGCACCCGCAGGTCGGCCTCCAGGTGGTCCACGGCCGTGGCACCGGAGGGCGTGACGCCGCCGGACAGGTGCAGCGTTTGCCCGTCGGGTGACCGGTACAGCTCGGGCGGGAGGAAGCCGGTGGCGTTGACGACGAGGCCGAAGCGCTCCGGCTCGCCCGCACCGGGCCAGGTGATCCGCCACCCGTCGTCGTCGGCGGCGGACACGGCGCGGGGGTAGGAGCCGGCCACCCGCAGCGCACCGGTGTCGAACAGGGCGAGCAGCCGGTGGGCGTTGACGACCGTCATCGCCGTGGCATAGCGGTCGGTGAACCAGGCGAAGCGCCGCATCAGCGCGTGGCGTCGTCCGGCGGGCAGCACGGCGCCGAGCTCGATGACCGCCTCGAGCGCGGCCACCACGACTCCGGGCCACGCGCACACGCCCGCGTCCACCAGGGCGGTCTCCTCCCGCAGCCGCTCGACGGGGTCGGCCGCCGTGGAGGCCTGCCGGCGCAGGGGGCGGTCGCTCAGCAGCCGTACGCCCTCCACGACGTGGCGCAGCACCTTGTCCTCGAGCGCCGGGTCGTGCGGGTCGAGGCTGGCGATGCGCTCGACCGGAGGGAGAGGGTGCGGAGGCGCGCCCAGGGAGAGGCGTACGGCGGGCAGCAGCCCCGAGGGCGAGGTCATGGTGACGTGGTGGCCGTCGCGGCCCAGCAACAGCGCCGCGTCGACGGCCGACTGGCGGGTGCCGAGGACGAGCACCCGGCTGCCGGGGCGCACTCCGTCGCGCAGGCGGCCGGCGGGGTAGGGGCTGTCCAGGTAGCGGGGGTGGGCGGTGAGGGCGGCGAAGCCGTCCGGGACGCGGGGCCGGTGGACGCCCGTACAGACGACGACGGC
This sequence comes from Streptomyces sp. NPDC053048, assembly GCF_044547045.1. NCBI lineage: Bacteria > Bacillati > Actinomycetota > Actinomycetes > Kitasatosporales > Streptomycetaceae > Streptomyces > Streptomyces sp. NPDC053048. The sequence continues at coordinate 283,706 of NZ_JBITZS010000004.1, read as the reverse complement.
GTCGGCCGGCAGCTCGCGGCCCGCGGGGCCCTCGAGCCGCACCAGCCGGCGGCCGTCCGGCCCGGTCCCGATCGCGGCGGCGGCAGCCCGTACGTGCTCGGTCCCCACGCCGAGCGCGGTGGCGGTCCGGCGCGCCTCGGCCCAGCGGTCGTGGCAGTACTCGGCCATCCGGGCGCGCGGCACGCAGTCCTGCGGTGTGCCCGTCCAGCCGTGCCGCTGCCGCAGGTAGTCGACGAAGTCGTCGAGGCGGTCCGCGAGGAGGGAGTTGACCTCGGCCGCGCTGTTGCACAGCAGGAGCGGATCACTGTCGCCGAAGGCCACGCCCCAGCCGACGGGGCGCGGGTCGACGAGCCGGACGGAACGGACGCGGGGTCCGTCGGCGCGGGCGAGCGCGCGGATCAGTTGAACGAAGACGCTGGTGCCGGCGACCCCGGCTCCCACGATCACCACGTCCCGCCCCATGGGTTTCATGGGCACCTCCTCTCCGCCCCCACACCCTGCCCGCCCGCCGGTCCGCGAATGCGTGATCGGCGTTCAGCCCTGGGCGATTCCGCTGAGGGCGTGCGGCGGTTTCCAACCGGGGCGGGGGCGTGCAGGGTTGGGTGTCATGAGACTGCTGATGCTGGGTGGAACGGAATTCGTGGGACGGGCCGTCACGGACGAGGCGCTGGCGCGGGGCTGGGAGGTGACGGTCTTCCACCGCGGACGCCATGCGGCACCGCCCGGCGTCGCGGACCTGCTGGGCGACCGGACACGGGAGGGCGGCCTCGCGGCCCTCGAGCACGGCGAGTGGGACGTCGTCGTCGACACCTGGTCCGGCGCGCCGACGGCCGTGCGGGACGCCGCCCGGCTGCTGGCCGGCCGGGCCGGGCACTACGCGTACATCTCCAGCGGCTCCGTCTACCGCCATCCCCGGCCCGCCGGTCTCGACGAGAGGGCGCCGCTGGTCGGCGGCTCGCCCGACGCGGGCCAGGAGGCGTACGCGGAGGACAAGCGCGGCGGCGAACTGGCCGCGGCCGCCGCCTTCGGCGACCGCGCGCTGCTGGTGCGCGCCGGCCTGATCCTCGGCCCCGGCGAGAACATCGGCCGCCTGCCCTGGTGGCTGCTGCGGACGGCCCGCGGCGGCCCGGTCCTGGCCCCCGGGCCGCGCGACCTGGCGCTGCAGTACATCGACGTCCGCGACCTGGCCGCCTGGACCCTGGATGCCGCCGCCCGCGCGCTCGGCGGCCCGTACAACCTGGTCAGCCGGACGGGCCACGCCACCATGGGCGAACTCCTCGAGGCCTGCGCCCACGTCACGGGCGGCACGGCCGAACTGCGGTGGACGCCACCGGAGACGATCCTCGCGGCGGGCATCCAGCCATGGCAGGAACTTCCCGTGTGGGTGCCGCCGGGCGAACTGCACGAGACGCTGCACCAGGGCGGTGTGGAGAAGGCCTTCGCGGCGGGCCTGCGCTGCCGGCCGGTGGGGGAGACGGTCGCGGACACCTGGCGGTGGCTGCGGGACCTGGGCGGAGTGGCACCCCTGCGAGCCGACCGGCCGGTCGTCGGCCTGGACCCGGAGGTGGAGGCCCGGCTGCTGGGAGCGCTGTGAGCGGGCACGCCCGCGTGCGTGCCGCCTCGCTAAGCTGCCCCGTGATCTTTACAGGGGGAGGAGCCTCATGGCGCTGAGACACCAGGTGACGGAAGCCGGCCGGATCGGCCGGCTCGGTGGAGTGCGGGGTGCCCGCGCCCAGGCCAACGCCGTGTTCGCCACCGCCGGCCACGGCCGGGTGAACGACCCGGCCATAGGACGCGTCCAGCGGACGCGCGCCGTCCTGGGGGCGCTCTCGACGTTCGGCCTGGTCTCGGTCTACGGCGTGGACGGCGGCTGGAGCGAGGTGTTCACGGACGGCCTGGCCAAGCTCCTCGTGGCGCCGCTGGTGCTGATACTCGTCGGCCCCCTCGTCATCGCCGCCTTCATCTGGTACGCGCCCCCGCGGCACCGCCCGCTGCTGCGCTCCCGGCTGCGCATCCCGCTCAAGGCCATCGGCTGGTACCTGGGCGTGCCGCTGGGGGCCGTGGGCGGATTCCTGGGGCTGCTCATGGTGGCCAGGCTTCTCGAGCAGTACACGGTCGCGCAGATGGTGGTCTTCCTCGTCGCCCTCGTCGTCGGCATCCCGTTCGTGGTCTGGGCGGTGGCCTTCGTCTTCTATTCCTCGGCCCCCGCCGCCCGCTACGCCTTCAACACCGCCGACGTGCACGCCGCGCTGCCGGCCGTCCTGACGGCCGTCCTGGTGTGGGTGCTGAACCTCGTCCAGCTCGGCGACGGCCTGCCGAACGGCCCGGTGGCCGTGCAGATCGCCGCGTTCCTCGGCGGCCCGCTGTCCGTCACCGCCGTCTCCTGGTGGGAACTGCACGTGCTGCGCACCCGCTACGGGGTGCGGGTCCGCGGCTGACATCCCGCCCCGCTGTCCCGCCGCGCCGTCATTCCGATGGACCTCCCCGGCTGCGCCCGCCGCCCGCCGCGAGTGGACTGGGTCCGGGGATCCCGGAAGGGGTGAGGCGATGCGTGAGCGGCCCGGCACAGTCGTGGCGGCGCTCGCCGCGGTGGCGCTCGTCGCCACCGGGTGCGACGCGGGAGGCGGCGACCGGGGCCGGGCGGCGCCGCCGGCCGCCCGCACCTCCGCTTCCCCGGCCGCGACGCGGCAGCCGCCGCAGCGTCCCCTGCCCGGCATCCCCGAGGACATCGCCCACCAGCGCCTGGCCTGGGAGGCCTGCGACGCCGACGACGCCGGGCCGGCCGCGTCCACCCTGCGCCCGGACGCCGACTGCGCCTGGCTCACCGTGCCGGTGGACTACGCCGAACCGGCCGGCTCCGCCATCAGGGTCCGGGTGGCGCGCGTACGGGCCGGCGACCGGGCCCGTCGCCTCGGCTCGCTCGTCCTCAACCCCGGCGGCCCTGGCGAAGCGGGCGCCGGCATGGTCGCGTCCGGGGCGTTCGAGGCGACGGCGAGGGTCATGGACCGCTACGACCTGGTCGGCTTCGACCCGCGTGGCACCGGACGCTCCCAGCCGCTGCGCTGCCCCCAGGGCGCGGGCGGCGATCTGATCCCGCGCACGCGCGCGATGGCGGAGGCCGAACTGCACGCGGCCGCCGAACAGGGCGAGAAGTGCCGCAGGGCCACCGGTCCGCTGCTGGCCCACATGGACACCGTGAGCGTCGCCCGCGACCTGGACCTGCTGCGCTCCGCCCTCGACGAGCGCGCACTGACCTACCTCGGCATCTCCTACGGCACCTACATCGGCCAGCACTACGCCCGCCTCTTCCCGGGCCACGTGGGCCGCTTCGTCCTCGACGGGGTCGTGGACCCCGGCACCGACCAGACGCGGACCGCGCGCGGCGACGTCACCTCCCTCAGCGACAGCTTCGCCAGCTACGCGCGCGCCTGCGTGGAGCACCGGTGCGCCCTGGGCCGGACGCCCGAGGAGATCGTCAGCACCACCACGGAGTTCGTCCGCAGCCTGGACGACCACCCCCTGCCCGGCCCGGACGGCATCAGGCTCACCACCGGCCTGGCCGCCCAGGGCATCAGGGAACCCCTCTACCAGGCCGAGCGGTGGCCCGACCTGACGCGGGCGCTGCTGGACGCGATGGGCGGCCGGCCGGGCGCGCTCATCGGCCTCGCCGTGGAACGGGTGCGGACCCAGGGCGCGCGCACGGACCCGGACGAGAGCGACGTGGACCCGACCATGGCCCGCAACGCCGTGGAGTGCCTGGACAAGCCGGGGCCGCGGACCGCCGCGGAACTCCTCACCCGCATGGGGGAGTTCGACAAGGCCTCGCCGCTGTTCGGGGCCACGGTCGCCGCCGCCATGTTCCGCTGCGCGGCCTGGCCGCTCGCCCCCACCGGCCGCGCCGAACCGCTGACGGCCCCCGGCGCCCCGCCCATGCTCCTGGTCTCCTACGCCGTCGACCCGGCGACTCCGCTGACCAACGCCCACACCGTGCGGAAGAACCTGGGCACGGCCTCCCTGGTCGTCCGCGAGGGCACCGGGCACGCCGCCTACGCGAGCGGTTCGGAGTGCACCGACCGGGCCGTCGAGGGCTTCCTCCTCGCGGGGACGCTGCCACCGCCGGACACGCGCTGCCCCGCCTGACGCCCGCCGGATGCGTCCCGGCGGTCACCGCTCCCGGCGGACGACCAGCAGCGCGGCGTCGTCGGACAGCGCACCGCCCGTGTGGGCGCGCAGGTCGGCGACGATGCGGTCCAGCAGCGGCTCGGGCGCCAGTTCGGGCAGGGCGGCCAGCCGCTCGGCCAGCGGGTAGAAGCGGCCGGTCGCGTCACGGGCCTCCGTCACGCCGTCCGTGTACAGCACCAGCACATCGCCCGGCAGGAAGGCGAAGTGGTCGCGGCAGTAGGGGCCCTCGACCAGGCTTCGCAGCGCCAGCGGGGGATCGGGGACCGGCACCCGCACCTCGGTGACCCGCCCGCCCCGCCACAGCAGCGGCGGCAGGTGGCCGCAGTTGACGAGCTCCGCCGGGCCGCCGTGGGCCGGCACCCCGAGCAGGACGGCCGTGACGAACTCCTCGCCCGCCTGACGCCGGCCCACCGCCGCGTCCAGACGGCGGGCGACGGTGCCCAGCGCGGGCTCGACCTGGGCCGCCTCCCGGAAGGTGCCCAGGACGTCGGCAGCCGTCTCGATGGCCGACAGCCCCTTGCCCCGCACATCGCCCACGATCAGCCTGATCCCGTACGGGGTGGTCAGCACCTCGTACAGATCGCCGCCCACCCGGGCCTCGGCGGCGGCCGCCAGGTAGCGCACCGCCACCCGCAGCCCGCCGATGCGGTCCGGCAGCGGGCGCAGCAGGGTGCGCTGGGCGGCCTCCGCCACCGAGCGGGACTGCAGCAGTTCGCGCTCCCGGGTCGCGACCAGGACGACGTTGGCGGTGCTGACGAAGGTGATGGCGAGGACGGTGGCCGCGGCGGTCAGGTGGACGGAGAAGTCCACGTCGCGGTCGGCCAGGGCGAGCGGGGCGACGATCATGAGCGCCAGCAGGCCCGCCATCAGGGGCACGCGGGCGCGCCGGGTGCCGATGCTGGCCAGGACGGGGGCCGTGGCAAGTACCGGCGAGAAGGTCAGGGTGGGATTGGTCGCGAGGTCGATCGCGATGGCGACGCCCAGCAGCGCGTAGGCGGCCACGACGAGGGAGCGTGCCGTGCGCGGGAGCGGGGGCACCTCGTGCGGCCCGTCGCGACCTGGGTCTCGCTTCATGACTGTCTCCACCCTAGATACGGGGTGGCCTGCCGCAACTCGTAGGATTTTCGCCGAGCCTGGCGCGGCATAAACGGTGCTATGCCCAGAAAAAAGGACATTACTCCATAAAGGTGATCGCTGCTCCCTTCGGCGGTGCCGCCGTGACCGGTCGCCGATGATGGCCACTGTGAACGGCAAGGTGGTGACGCACGACGTGCTGATCGTCGTGTACGACGGAGTGCAATTGCTGGACGTCGCGGGGCCCTTGGACGTTTTCGACCGGGCCGCGTGCGAGGGCGACGCCGGGTACCGGGTGCGCCTGGCCTCCCTGGGCGGCCGGTCCGTATCCACCTCCGCCGAAGCACAGTTGGGGGTCTCGGCGGACCTCGCCAGGATCCGCAAACCGCCGGACACCCTCATGGTGGCCGGAGGCTGGGGGTACGCGGCCGCCGCGGCCGACCGCGACCTGGTCCGCCACGTGCGGCGGCTGTCGGCCGGGGCCCGGCGGACGGGCTCGGTGTGCACAGGGGCGTTCGTCCTCGCCGAGGCCGGCCTGCTGGACGGCCGGCGCGCCACGACGCACTGGGCGTTCTGCTCCGAACTGGCCGCCACCTACCCGGCCGTCCGGGTGGAGCCCGACTCCATCTTCGTGCGCGACGGCACCGTCGTGACCTCGGCCGGGGTGACCGCCGGCATCGACCTCACCCTCGCCCTGCTGGAGGACGACTTCGGGCCGGAACTGGCCCGTGCCGTGGCCAAGTTCCTCGTCGTGTTCATGCAGCGGCCCGGCGGCCAGTCCCAGTTCAGCACCTGGACCCGCCGCGAACCGCTGCGCGGCGCCCTGAGCGAGCTCGTCGACGACATCGACTCCGACCCTTCCGGCGACCGTTCGGTCCCCGCGCTGGCCGCGCTCATGGGGATGAGCCGGCGGCATTTCAGCAGGCTGTTCACCCAGCAGGTGGGCACCAGTCCCGGCGCGTACGTCGAACGGGCGCGGGTCGCCGCGGCGCGTGCCCTGCTGGAGGGCTCGGCCGACGGGGTCGACGCGATCGCCGGGCGGTGCGGCTTCGGCACCGTGGAGACGATGCGACGTGCGTTCGTCCGCGAGACGGGAGTGTCGCCGGCCGCCTACCGCGACCGGTTCCGCCGGGGGTGAGCCCCTGTGACCAGGGCGACAGGAGGTGCATCCGCGACGGTTGGTACAGTAAAAAGAACTTTCCGGTTCATCTTACTGACCTGAGGAGTGGCATGGCAGCCGACACCGCCGACATCAAGGCCTGGCTCGACACCGTGACCGTCGCCCCCGCCGTGCGCGAGCTGCGGCCCGACTACCGCGCCCTGGTCGTCGTCGCCGAGGGGCTGCTCCCCGGTCCGAGCGACGAGGCGAGCGAGAGGCTGCTCGCCTCGGCCGAGGAGCGCGTCCGCGCCCTGCTCGCGGACACCGCGCCCGAGGACCACCCGCACCTGGCCGCCTGGCGCGAGGCCTTCCGGGCCTTCGGCGCCAAGCCCCAGCGCACCCGCCCCAGCGCGGAGGCGCTGCTGCGCCGCGCACCGGCCGGACTGCCCCGCGTGGACCGGCTGACCGACATCTACAACGCGATCTCCGTCGCCCACGTCCTGCCGCTGGGCGGCGAGGACCTCGACCACTACCGGGGCCCCGCGCGGCTGATCCGCGCGACGGGCGACGAGCCCTTCGAGACCACGGCGGGCGGCGGGACCGTCATCGAGCACTGCCCGCCCGGCGAGGTGGTCTGGAGCGACGACGCCGGCGTCACCTGCCGCCGCTGGAACTGGCGCCAGTGCGTCCGCACCCGCCTGACGCTCGCCACCACGCGCGCGGTCTTCATCCTCGACGCCCTCGGCCCGATGGGCGACGCGGAACTGGCCGCCGCCGGCGAGGCCCTGACGGACGCGCTCGTCGCGAGCAGCCCCGGGGCGAGCGTGGCCTCCCGCCTGGTCCGGTGAGCCGGGCCGGCGGCCGCGCGGCTGCCGGCCGTCACAGCGTTGCCGAGATGGCGTCGGCCGTCTCCCGCAGCAGCGCCTCGTAGCGCCCGGCCTCCGGACCCGCCGGATCGAGGTGGTGGCGCGGCCCCGTCACGCCGATCGCCGCCGCGCCCGGGTCCGGACCCGGGCAGGGGAACGCGACCGCCATGCAGCCGCTGTCCGGCAGGGGGCGGCCGTCCGCGCCGGCGCCGTCCGTGTACACGCACCGCCGGTCGTGCGGTGCGGCCAGAGCCTGGGCCAGGGCGTCGCCGAACGGGCGGATCTCGCCGGTCATCAGGTGCTGAGGGGAGTTGTCGGGGCGGAAGACGTGGTGGATGAGCTGCGCGCCCTCCGGGTGCGGGACGGCCAGGCCGACGCTCATGCCGCTGTGGGAGGCCAGCCTGTCGGCCCAGTTCATGGCGGACGCCCGCACGTCGTTGCAGTCCGGGGCGTACGCGTACAGGGGGTGCTGGTCGCTGCTCTCGCGTGCTCGGTACTGGTACATGCCCGCCACGGTAGGCACGCCGACGGACCGCCTGCCTCGGTCAATCGGAGGAAATGAGGAAATGGCGACCGGTGACGGCCGGGCCGCCCGCCCCGCCCGGCCGTCAGGCCGACATCGGTTCCTCCCCCTCGTCCAGGCCCTGGACACAGGCGTCCGCCAGCACGTCCAGGGACAGACCCAGCGTGCTCGCCAGTGCCGTGATCGTGAAGAAGGCCGGGGTCGGCGCCCTGCCCGTCTCGATCTTGCGGAGCGTCTCGGCGGACAGGCCCGCCACGGCGGCCACCTCCACCATGCTGCGCCTGCCGCGGGCCTCCCGCAGAAGGGCGCCCAGCCGCTCGCCGCGCTGCCGCTCCCAGGGGGTCAGAGGAGTTCTCACCATGGCCGTGATACTAATACCGTGATACCAATACCGGTATAAGAATTGGTGTGCCGTGGTCGCGGCACGGGTGGGGAGTCATGCGCATGGTGGAGATCAAGACGGACGCGGCGCTGGAGGCCATGCGGGAGGCCGGGCGCGTGGTGGCGCACGCGCTCGCCGCCGTGCAGGAGGCGGCCGCCGTGGGGGTCGGCCTGCGGGAACTGGACGGTGTGGCCCGTGACGTCCTCGACAAGGCCGGGGCCCGCTCGCCCTTCCTCGGCTACCACCCCTCCTTCGCGCCGGCCCCCTTCCCCGCGGTCATCTGCGCCTCCGTCAACGACGCCGTCGTCCACGGGGTCCCGGACGGCTACCGGCTGCGCGACGGCGACCTGGTCAGCGTCGACTGCGGCGCCGTGCTCGACGGCTGGACCGGCGACGCCGCCATCAGCTTCACCGTCGGCGCCGCCGACCCCGCCGACCTCACCCTCATCGAGACGACGCGGCGGGCCCTCGACGCCGGCATAGCCGCGGCCGTCACCGGCAACCGCGTCGGCGACATCTCCCACGCCATCGGCCAGGTCGCCCGCGCCGCCCGCTACGGCATGCCGGCCGACCTCGGCGGCCACGGCATCGGGCGCCGGATGCACGAGGACCCGCACGTGCCCAACCGCGGGCGGCCCGGCCGGGGCTTCCCCCTGCGCCACGGCCTCGTCCTGGCCATCGAGCCCATGCTGATGGCGGGCGGCCGCGACGCCTACCGCACCGCCCCCGACGGCTGGACCCTGCGCACCGCCGACGGCAGCCGGGCCGCCCACATCGAGCACACCGTCGCCGTCACCGAGGACGGGCCCCGCATCCTCACCCTGCCGTAAGACATTTGTCATCGGATCCATGGAGATTCGCGGATCGTGGATCCTTTTCCGCCGTTCCGGTGTTCTTAACGGTGGAGAGCACTCAGGTTGCGGGAGGCGGAAATGGGACGTGTACGACGGCTGCTGACCAGGCCCATCGTCATCGGGCTACTGGCGGTCCTCACCTTGGCGGTCGGGCTGGGGGTGTACTGGTTCCAGCCATGGAAGCTGTGGGTGGACGAGACGGTGCGGGAAACCGCGCCCACCTCCGACGGCGGGCCGGGCGCGGGGGCGCGGACTCTGGCGACGGGTGAGCTGATCAGTCACGAGCACACCACCACCGGCAAGGTACGCATCCTCCAGTTGCCCGACGGCACGCGCACCCTGCGCCTGGAGAACCTCGACACCAGCAACGGCCCGGACCTGCGCGTCCTGATCACCGACGCCCCGGTCAAGGAGGGCCGGGCCGGCTGGCACGTGTTCGACGACGGCGCCCATGTCAGCCTCGGCAAGCTCAAGGGCAACAAGGGCGATCAGAACTACGCCCTGCCCGCCGACGTCGACCTCAACCGTTACGGCAGCGTGAGCATCTGGTGCGACCGCTTCGACGTCTCCTTCGGGGCCGCGGCGCTCACTCGGTCGTGACCTCCGTCGTCGCCGCGACGGGAGCGGTGCCGGAGACCTTGCAGTCGACCGTCACGCCGAAGACGTGAACGGCGGCGTCACCGGCGGTGAAGGTCGTGGTGCCCGCGTTCTCGAGCCGGGCGGAGGCCGACCCGCCGGTGAGCGTCACCGTGGAACCGCTGGGGATCGAGGACGGGTTGGTGAACCCGGTGGCCGTCACGCTGCCGGACGCCACGCCGCCGAGCTCGACGGTCATCTCGCCCGTCACGCTGCGCGCGGGGACGGTCAGCGGCACCGTCAGCTGCGTGGTGACCTCCAGCGAGAGCTCGGCGGTGCCGCCCTGCGGGACGCTCGCCGGGGCGGTCATGGTGACCCGCAGGGACTGGACGCCATCCGGTGCGCCGGGGCCGGTGCAGGTGTAGTCGACGGACACGGGGCCGTCCGCCGCGGCCGGCGGGGCGCCCAGGCCGATGCCGGCGCTCGCCAGCGCGGCGACGAGGGCGGCCGCCGTCGCCCGCCTGCGTCGCTTCGGGGTGTCCGGGCGGCCGGTAGAGGTGTTCATCGTCATGCTCCCTTCCGTCCGGGCGGGGGCCTTGTGGGCCCGCCGTCCGGAGGCGAAGAGGTGGGGGTTTGAGGTGAACACGTCATCAGTTGCATGCGGGGCCGAAGAAGTCAACACACGTCCCTGCTATGGGTATCCGCCCTACGAGCCGGACGCCCCCAGCGCCCGCTCCAGTTCGCCGGCCAACTCGATGAGCGCGTCCACGTCCTCGACCAGGACGGACGTCTCCGCCCGCCACAGGCCGTGTACGGTCGAGGTGCGGACGAGCAGCGCCTCGAGGGCGAATCCGGGGTGGCGGCGCAGACGTTCGGCCAGCCGCAGCAGCACCGGCCGGCTCCATGCGCGGCGGCCCATCGACGCGAGCCGCCGGTCGAGGGCGTCGACGGCGAAGGCGAGCCGGTGCCGTGGCCCGTCCGGGGCCGCGGTGCGGCCCTGCTCGGTAGCGGCGGTGGCCAAGGTGTCGAGGACGTCGGCCAGTTGGTCCTCGCCCTCGTCCCGGTACGCGCAGGCGGCGAGGCTGCCCAGCGCCGCCTGCCACTCCGCGCGTTCCCCGGCGCCGACGGCCGCCGCGGCCAGCACCGGCAGCACGCCCGGGTGACAGTCACCCCACGAGCCGAGCGTGGTCAGCGCACAGCGCCGCGAACGGGCGTCAGGGCCGGTGGCGATCTCGATCAGCAACCCGGCGTAGGCGTGCCGGTGCTCCGCGCGGACGTCCGGGGAGGAGCAGGCGAGCTCGTGCACCACGCGGTGCCCCATGGTGCGGACCGCCTCCCGCAGGCACGACCAGATCCGGGGCTCGTGGAGGAGGTGCCGGGCCAGCCACGCGCACGCCGCCGACACCTCGGAACGGTGCCCCTGTGCCGCCCAGACCTCCACCACGACCTCCGCCGACCTCGCGGGGGCGAACGGGCCCAGGAACAGACCCTTCCATCGAGGGTCGGCCACCTCGTCCCACGACGTCAGCAGCGCGCGCAGGGCCTCGCCCGCGGCCACGTCCCGCCGGCTCGGCGGGATCCTCCGCAGGCAGCGCCTGATCGACGTCATCACCCGCGCGGTCGTCGCGCCCCGCTCCGAGGACGTCCCGCCGTCCTTCGGGAACGTCCCCAGCACCAGCCGTCGCAGCGACTCCTCGGGCCTGTCGGCGAACGGCAGCGCACCGACGGCGGCCCGTGCCACGAGCGCGTGCGGCGAATCGAGGTAAGGACCGAGCAGCCCGGGGTCCGCCCTGAACAACCGGCCCAGCTCGCGAGCGGCCTCGTGCGCCAGGGGGCCGGGCTTCGCGGTCGCGAGGTTCCGGGCGAGCAGGGCCGCGTACCGCTCGCGCTGCGCCGGAGCCCAGCGCCGGTACGGCTCACCCGTCCCGGCACGCGTCCCGGTGTCCCGCTCGTACCTGAATCCGGCGGGCCCGACGCCGTGCGCCTCCCACAGCCCGTCCAGGAGCTCGGGCCGCCGGAACTCCGCCCACCGCCGCATGCGCGCGTCGGCCAGCCGGTCCGGGTCGAGGTCCAGCACCTGCTGGAAGCGCGCACCGCGCGTCCGGCGGCCGGCGAGCAGCAGATGGGTGGCCCTCCGCGCTTCTGCACCGGTGCCGTCCCGTACGGCCGAGTGCAGCGCCGCCACACGCGCGGCGGTCCACTCGGCCCGCGGACCGAGGCGCCACGCCAGGTCCATGGCGGGAGTGAAGTGCCCCTTCCGCGCGGCGGCGGTCATCGCGGGCTCCAGCTCCGCATACGCCTCCCGCAGGCGCCGCGTCCGGTACCAGGACAGCCGGTGCCCGGCCCGCTCCGGCCGCAACCAGCAGGCGCGCAGCGTCCTTACGGCGAAAGCGGCCACCGCGGGATCCCGGTGCCCCAGGAGCGCTCCCGCGAGCCGTGAGACGCTCTCGGCGCTTTCGCCGTCGGCGTCGGGCGCATCCAGGACGCCCGCCACGAGCCGTTCGAGCGCGGGGACCGACGCGCCGCGGAAGCACCGTTCCGGCACGCGGTCACCGGCGAGGGCCGTCAGCACCTCGGCCCGGACGCCGACGTGCTCGCCGGGCAGCCGTTCGGCCAGCATCGCGAGTACGCCGTCCAGCGCGTTCCCGGCCGCGTCGTGCGCCGCGCACTCGACCAGCAGGTCGAGCCCCGTCCGCCCGTCGGCCGCCGCCCCGGACAGCTCGTCCCGTACGTCGGCCAGGGGCAGGAGTGTGGAGAGCGAAAGGGCGGGGAGTCCGGAGGCATTCGGGGGCGTCCGGGCCCGTATCCGCCGGGCCTCCCGCTCCCGGTGCTCGCGCGGCAGCTGCCGCAGCAGGCGGACCAGCCGGTAGCCGGCCTCGGAGTGGGTGAACGGCCGCTCGGCGTGCGCCACCTCGTACAACTCGCCGCGGCAGGAGGCCGGTGCGGCCCGCAGCAGCGCGTACAGGCCTTCGGTACCGCCGACGACATCGGCGCGGACGGCGCGTACCAGCTCCCTCACCGCCTCGGGTTCCGCGTCGAACACGGCGCGCACGGCCCTGCGGGTGTAGGTGCCGGGGAAGACGAAGCCGTCCAGTGCGCCGCACAGCAGCCGCACCGCCCGGGTGGCGTCCGCCTGTGCCAGGGCCAGGAAGTCACGGCCGCGCAGCGAGCGGATGCCGCGCCGCTCGGCCACCTCCAGCGCCGCCGCCGGCCGCCGCCGCGCGAGGTCGCCCACCGACGGGCCGCCCCGCAGCCCGGGGGAGGCACGGCGGTGCAGCTCGGCCAGCACCTCGTCCGGGTGCCGCAGCGTGAGCGGACGCCAGTGCCGTACCTCGTCCCAGAGCTCCGGGAGGCGGTCCCGCACGGTGTGCGCCTCGCAGGCCGGCAGCAGCAGTGCCTCCTCGCCGGTGCCGAAGGCCGCCCGCACGGGCTCGCGCAGCGCCTCGGCCAGAGCGCGGTGGTCGCGCCGCCGGATCCTGCGGTACAGCGCGACGCGGTCGTCGGCCGGGGTGTCGCGGACGGCCCGTACGACGAGTGCCACGTCGAGCCGCGGCAGCTCGCGTGAGCCCAGGACGCGGCGGCGCAGCGCGGTGCCGCCGTCGGTCAGCGCCCGTTCCAGCAGCGGAACGTGGTGGGCCGTCCGGGCCAGGTCGACGGCGAGGGACCGCTCCTCGTCTCCGCCCGCCCACAGCTCGTCCAGCACACGGCCCAGGCCGCCGCTCGCGGACAGCCGCCTCGCCCACCGGGCGATCTCGGGCACCTGTCCGGCGGCGGGCAGCGCGTGCAGGCGGGACAGGAGCGTGGCGACCTCGGAGGCCGGTGGCATGGGCATGCTGGGCAGTCTGCCCGAGCGCCCGGCTCCGGCGCCCGGGAAAATTCCCGGGGGTGCCGTACGGGCCTGGCATAGAGTTCGGGTCATGGATACCGACGAGGGGACGCCGGTACGGATCGACGCCTGGATCTGGTCCGTACGGCTCACCAAGACCCGCTCGCTGGCCGCCGCGGCCTGCAAGGCCGGCCACGTCCGCCTCAACGGCGAGCGCGCCAAGCCCGCCCAGCTGGTCAAGGCGGGGGACGAGGTGCGGCTGCGGCACGCGGGGCGGGAGCGGATCGTGGTCGTCAAGCGCCTGGTCCGCAAGCGCGTCGGGCCGCCGGTGGCGGTCGAGTGCTTCGTCGACAACTCCCCGCCGCCCCCGCCGCGCGAGGCCGTCGCCCCGGCCGGGGTGCGCGACCGCGGAGCGGGACGTCCCACCAAGCGCGAGCGGCGCGAGATGGAACAGCTACGCGGCCACTGAGCGCAGGCCCACCGCCCCGTCGTAGCGCCGCAGCACCAGCCGGGCCACCGCCTCGTGCGCGCCCAGCGGTTCCGAGGTGACCGAGCCGCCCGCCCCCGCCGCCTGCCGCGCGAAGAAGCCCGGACCGAGGAGGTAGGGGGCCACCGTCACCGAGGGGTGGCCGGCGTCGCGCAGGCGGGCGACCGCCTCGGCCGGGGTGGGCGAGCCGCCGCACAGATAGGCGGCGACCGCCGGGCGGCCCAGGCGCGCGGACAGCAGGCCGGCCATGGCCGCCGTCGCGGCGTTCGCCGCCGGGCGCGTCGAGCCCGCCGCGGCCAGCACGACGGGGCCGTCGCCCGCGCCGCGTCCCTCCGCCTCGGCCAGCCGCCCGGCCAGCGCCTCGGCCAGCAGCGGATCGGGGCCCAGCGCCGGGCACGGCAGGGCCCGCACCCGCGGAGCCGTGGCCAGCGCGCGCGGGATGTCGACCCGCACATGGTGGCCCTCGCCGAGCAGCAGGGGGACGAGCACCACCTCACCGCTCAGCGCCGCCAGCGCCTCCTCCAGGGAGGGCCGCGCCACGTCGACGCACCCCAGGTGCACCGGCAGCCACGGCCGCAGCGCGCGCACCCGCGCCAGCAGGGCACCGATCGCGGCCATGCCGGCCGCGTCCCGCGTGCCGTGCGCCACGGCCAGCAGCGGCGGCACCGGTGCCACGGCGCTCACTGCGCGGCCGCCAGCCGGTAGCCGCGCTTGGTCACGGTCCCGACCACCTGCCCGTACGGGCCCAGGGCGGTGCGCAGCCGCGCGACGGCCGCCTCGACCGCGTGCTCGTCCGGCTGCCGCCCCGAGGACCCCGACCACACCTTGCGCAGTAGCTCGGCGCGGCTGAGCACCGCGCCCGGCCGCTCGGCCAGGGCCCGCAGCACCGCCGCCGGCAGCGGCGGCAGCCACAGCGTCGTGCCGCCCGCCAGGACCGCCGTGCCCTGCAGCACCAGCGGCCCGGCCGCCGTGGCGATCTCGCGTCGGCGGTGAACGGTCAGCTCCCGTACGAGCGTACGGACGAGCCCGCCGAGCCGGCCCCGCTCCGGCCACACGCACGGGACCCCCGCGTTCAGCAGCGGGCGCGCGCAGATCGGGCCGATGCACACCGGCAGCACGTCATGGCGCAGCGCGTCCAGCACGTCGGCCCGGCGGCCGGCCGAGCCGGCGACGGCCAGGAACGCCTCGATGGCCGGCGCGCTGGTGAACGGCAGCGCGTGGACCTCCCGTCGTACCGTCTGCTCGACCAGCCGGCGCACCGCCTCCGGGTCCTCGGGCGGCCCCCAGCGGTAGACCGGTACCGTCACCACGTCCGCACCGCGCTCGCGCAGGGCGGCACTGAACTCCGGCAACGCGGCGCCGTGTTCCTGCACCGCGATCCGCCGCCCGCGCAGGTCGCGCTCCAGCAGCCAGGACAGCACGTCGTGCAGGGCCTCCGACTCCGGCGCGTACGCCTCGCGCAGCCCGCAGGCGCGCAGCGCGCCCGCCGCCTTAGGACCCCGGCTGACCAGCACCGCGTCCTGGCAGACGCGCACCAGCCGGGCGCCCGTGCCCCACCCCTCGGCCGCGCTCATCCAGCCGCGCCAGCCGACCCCGGTCGTGGCCACCACGTAGTCCAGCGGGCCGGCCAGGCACGCCTCGGTCGCCTTGTACAGCAGGGTGTCGTCGGAAAGGGGAACGATGCGCATGGCGGGCGCGGCGACGACCGTGGCTCCACGCCGGTCGAGCAGCGCGGTGAGCTCCTCGCGCCGCCGGTCGGCGGTGACGCCCACGGTGAAACCGACCAGCGGCCCTTCGGGCGGCCGGGGTCCGCCGGGTATTGCTGTCCTCATGCGCCGAGGGTGGCCCACGGTCGTTAAGGACCCGTTGCACGGGCATGACGGCGGAGTCACCGCACCTCCCCTTTCCGTACGGTCATGTGTCGGGCTCCGCACATCGCCAGGTCACGGGGGTGCGGGGCATGTGCGGCCCCCGCAATACGGCCGTCGCACCGGCGTAACGCGCGGAGGCGACGCTTCCTGGCATGACCGCAGCCGCACCGCCCACCGACACCCACTGCCCGTACTGCTCCCTGCAGTGCGGCATGCGTCTGCGCCCCGTCGAACGGCCCGCGCCGGGCGAGCCCGCCGTCGCGGTCGAGGAACGCCCCGCCTTCCCCGTCAACCGGGGCGCGCTGTGCGGCAAGGGGAACAACGCCGCCCACGTCCTGTCCCCGGCGGCCCGCCTGCGCGCGCCGCTGGTCCGCGACCACCGCACCGGGACGCTGCGCGAGGCGAGCTGGCCGGAAGCGCTCGACCGCGCCGCCCGGGGGCTCGCCGAGGCCGCGCGCCGCCACGGGCGCGACGCGGTCGGCGTGTTCGGCGGCGGCGGGCTGACCAACGAGAAGGCCTACCTGCTCGGCAAGTTCGCGCGCGTGGTGCTGCGCACCGCCAACATCGACTACAACGGCCGCTTCTGCATGTCGTCGGCGGCCGCCGCCCAGCGCAGGGCGTTCGGCCTCGACCGCGGACTGCCCTTCCCGCTGGCCGACATCTCCCGCACCGGCTGCCTGGTGCTCGTCGGCGGCAACCCCGCCGACACCATGCCCCCGGCCGTCCGCTACCTGCGCGAACAGAAGGAGGCCGGCGGCCGGCTGATCGTCGTCGACCCCCGGCGCACCCGCACCGCCGAACTCGCCGACCTGCACCTGCGCCCCGTGCCCGGCACCGACCTCGCCCTCGCCCTCGGCCTGCTCCACCTCGTCATCGCCGAAGGCCACGTCGACGAGGCGTTCGTGGCGGCCCGCACCAGCGGCTACGAACGGGCCCGCGCCGCCGCCATGGCGCACTGGCCCGAGCGCGTCGAACGCATCACCGGCGTGCCCGTGGCACAACTGCGCCGCGCCGTCGAACTGTTCTGCGCAGCCCCCTCGGGCATGGTGCTCACCGCACGCGGCGGCGAACAGCACAGCAAGGGCGTCGACACCGTCGGCGCGTGGATCGACCTGTGCCTGGCCACCGGCCGGGCCGGCCGCCCGTACAGCGGCTACGGCTGCCTGACCGGGCAGGGCAACGGCCAGGGCGGCCGCGAACACGGCCAGAAGGCCGACCAGCTGCCCGGCTACCGCTCCATCGACGACCCCGCCGCCCGCGCCCACGTCGCCCGCGTCTGGGGCGTGGACCCCACCGACCTGCCCGGCGCCGGCCGCTCGGCCTACGAGCTCCTGGACACCCTCGGCACCGCCGACGGGGTCCGGGCGCTGCTGGTCATGGGCTCCAACCCGGTCGTCTCCGCACCGCGCGCCGGCCATGTCACCGAGCGGCTGCGGGCCCTGGACCACCTCGTGGTGTGCGACGTGGTGCTCTCCGAGACCGCCGAACTCGCCGACGTCGTCCTGCCCTCCGCCCAGTGGGCCGAGGAGGACGGCACCATGACCAACCTCGAGGGCCGGGTGATCCTGCGCCGCGCCGCCCTCGCCCCGCCCGAGGGCGTCCGCACCGACCTCGCCATCCTGCACGGCCTCGCCGGACGCCTCGGCACCGGCACCGGCTTCCCGGCCGCCGCCGAGGAGGCGTTCGCCGAGCTCCGCCGGGCCTCTGCGGGCGGCCAGGCCGACTACTCCGGCATCACCTACGAGCGCATCGCGGCCGAGGACGGCGTCTTCTGGCCCTGCCCAGCCACCGGCGAGGACGAGCCCCGGCACCCCGGGACACCCCGGCTGTTCCTGGACCGCTTCGCCACCCCCGACGGCCGCGCCCGCTTCGCCGCCGTCTCCCACCGGCCCGCCGCCGAGGAACCGGACGAGAGCTATCCGCTGCGCATGACCACCGGCCGCGTGCTCGCCCAGTACCAGAGCGGCGCCCAGACCCGCCGCACCCCTGCCCTCAACCGCGCAGCCCCCGCCCCGTTCGTCGAACTCCACCCCCACCTGGCCGACCGGCTCGGCATCGCCGAGGGCGACCCGGTCACCGTCACCAGCCGGCGCGGGCAGGCCACGGCGGCGGCGCGCGTCACCACCACGATCCGGCCCGACACGGTCTTCATGCCCTTTCACTGGTCCGGACCCGGCCGGGCCAACAACCTCACCAACCCCGCCCTCGACCCCGTCTCCCGCATGCCCGAGTTCAAGGTGTGCGCGGTCCGGGTGGAACGGGCACGGGACGGTGCCGCCACGGACACGATCGGAGAACCGGCGTGAGTCCTCGCCACATCGCCGTCGTCGGCGCCGGCATGGCCGCCGCGCGCTTCGCCCACCAGGCGCTCTCGCTCGCCCCGCCCGGGGAGCTCCGCGTCACGCTCTTCGGCCGCGAGCCGCACGCCCCCTACAACCGGACGCTGCTGACCGGCACCCTCGCCGGCGGCTACGCCCCCGCCGCGCTGACCCTGCCGACCGGCGGCGCGGCCCTGCGCACCCGCACCGAGGTGACGGCCGTGGACCCGGCGGCCCGCACCCTGCGGACGGCCGACGGCGAGACCGTCCCCTACGACGCGCTCGTCCTGGCCACCGGCGCCGAACCGGTACGCCCGCCCGGCCGCGTGCCCGGCAAGGGCGTCCACGTCCTGCGCACCCTCGCCGACAGCGCGGCACTGACCGAGGACGCCCTGCGCGCCCGCCGCGCCACCGTGGTCGGCGGCGGCGTCCTGGGCGTCGACACCGCCCGCGCGCTCGCCGAACGCGGCCTCGCCGTCCACCTGGTCCACCGGGCATCCCACCTGATGGAGCGCCACCTCGACGAGGGGGCCGCCGCCACCGTCCGCCGCCGCCTGGAGGCCCTGGGCGTGACGACCCACACCGGGCGCACCGTCTCCGCCCTGCTCGGCGGCGACCGCCTCACCGGCCTCGAACTGGACGACGGCCACCGCCTGCCCGCCGACCTGGCCGTCCTCGCCTGCGGGGCCACCCCCCGCACCGGCCTCGCCCGTGCCGCCGGACTGACCGTACGCACCGGCATCGTCGTCGACGACACCCTGGCCACCTCCGCCCCCGGCGTGTACGCCATCGGCGACTGCGCCGAACACCGCGGCACCGTCCACGGCCGCGCCGAGGCCGCCTGGGCACAGGCCGACGTCCTCGCCGCCCGGCTCTCCGGAGCCCGCCCCGACGCCCGCCACGCCGGAACACCGCACTTCCTGCGGCTGAGCGCGGGCTCCCTCGAGATCGCGGCCCTCGGCGACTGCGCCGGCGGCGACACCCACACCGGCACCGACACCGTCCGCCTCACCGACGCCACCCGCGGCTCGTACAAGAAGCTCGTCCTGCGCGGCGACGGGCTCGTCGGCGCGGTCCTCGTCGGCGACCTCGGCACGGTCGGTGACCTCACCCACGCCTTCGAGCGGAGCGAGCCCCTGCCGCCCGACCCCCTGCACCTGCTCACCACGGAAGGAGCCCTCCAGTGAGGGACACCCGACGGCGTCTGGTGCTGATCGGCCACGGCATGGCCGGCCAGCGCCTCCTCCACGCGCTCACCGAACGCGCCCCGGGCGCCTGGCGGATCACCGTCCTCGCCGAGGAACCGCGCCCCGCCTACGACCGGGTCCGGCTCACCTCGTGGTTCTCCGGCACCACCGCCGAGGAACTGTCGCTGTGGCCGGCCGGCTTCGCCACCGAACACGACATCGACCTGCGCCTGGGCGACCCGGCCACCGCCATCGACCGCGCCGCCCGCACCGTCACCACCCGCTCCGGGCACACCGTCGGCTACGACGCGCTCGTCCTGGCCACCGGCTCCCGCCCCTTCGTGCCGCCCGTACCCGGCCACGACACCCCCGGCTGCTTCGTCTACCGCACCATCGAGGACCTCGAGGCCATCCGGGACCGCGCCGCGCACACCCGCGTCGGGGCGGTCATCGGCGGCGGACTGCTCGGCCTGGAGGCCGCGGGGGCGCTGCGCGAGATGGGGCTGGAGACCCACGTCGTCGAATTCGCGCCCCGGCTGATGGCCGTCCAGGTCGACGGCGGCGGCGGCGCCGCCCTGCGCCGCAAGATCGAGGAGCTGGGCGTCGTCGTCCACACCGGCGCCGGAGCCCAGGCCGTGGCCGCCGGGGACGACGGCACCGTCAGCACCCTGAGCCTGTCCAACGGCGAGACGCTCACCCCCGGCCTCGTGGTGTTCTCCGCCGGAGTCCGCCCCCGCGACGAGCTCGCCCGCGCCTGCGGACTGCCCGTGGGCGAGCGCGGCGGCATCGTCGTCGACGCCGGCTGCCGCACCGCCGACCCCCACATCTGGGCCGTCGGCGAATGCGCCCAGGCCACCGACGGCCGCGTCTACGGCCTCGTCGCCCCCGCCTACGCGATGGCCGAGGCGGCGGCCGAGGAGATCACCGGCGGCCACGGCTCCTTCACCGGAGCCGACCTCGCCACCAAGCTCAAGCTCCTGGGCGTCGACGTCGCCAGCTTCGGCGACGCCCACGCCACCGGCGACGGCGCCCTGGAGGTCCTCTACGCCAACAGCCGCGCCGGCGTGTACAAGAAGCTGGTCGTCGCCCCCGACGGCCGGCTCACCGGCGGCGTCCTCGTCGGCGACGCCGCCTCCTACGACCTGCTGCGCCCCCTCGCCGCCACCGGCACCCCCCTCACCACACCCCCCGAACAGCTCGTCCTGCCCACTCCCGCCGGCGGTACGCCCGGAGCCGTGACGCTGCCGGACGAAGCCCTCGTCTGCTCCTGCCACAACGTCTCCAAGGGCGCCATCCGAGCGGCCGTGGCCGACGGCGGCTGCACGGACGTGGCGGCCGT
Source organism: Streptomyces sp. NPDC053048 (assembly GCF_044547045.1). Classification (NCBI taxonomy): domain Bacteria; kingdom Bacillati; phylum Actinomycetota; class Actinomycetes; order Kitasatosporales; family Streptomycetaceae; genus Streptomyces; species Streptomyces sp. NPDC053048. Next base: position 263,122 of record NZ_JBITZS010000004.1, on the reverse strand, counting down.
CAAACGGTGCACCAAGGCCGGCACCGGCTGTGGCTCCTGCGTCAAGATGATCGGCACGATCGTCGACGACGAACTCGCCGCGAGCGGCGTCCAGGTGAGCAAGGGACTGTGCGAGCACTTCACCCACACCCGGGCCGAGCTCTTCGAGATCGTCCGGGTCAAGAACGTCACCACCTTCGCCCGCCTCATCGACGAGCACGGCACCGGCGGCGAGGGCTGCGAGATCTGCAAGCCCGCCGTCGGCTCCATCCTCGCCACCCTCAACCCGCGCCTGGGCAACTCCGTCCACATCCTCGACGGCGAACAGGCCGCTCTGCAGGACACCAACGACCACTTCCTCGCCAACCTCCAGCGCAACGGCTCCTACTCCGTCGTCCCCCGCGTCCCCGGCGGCGAGATCACCCCCGAGGGCCTGATCACCATCGGCGAGATCGCCCGCGACTTCGGCCTCTACACCAAGATCACCGGCGGTCAGCGCATCGACATGTTCGGCGCCACCGTCGACCAGCTGCCCCAGATCTGGCGCCGCCTCGTCGACGCCGGCTTCGAGTCCGGGCACGCCTACGGCAAGGCCCTGCGCACCGTGAAGTCCTGCGTGGGCCAGACCTGGTGCCGCTACGGCGTCCAGGACTCCGTCGCCCTCGCCATCGAGCTCGAACTGCGCTACCGGGGCCTGCGCTCACCCCACAAGATCAAGGCCGCGGTCAGCGGCTGCGCCCGCGAATGCGCCGAGGCCCAGAGCAAGGACTTCGGCGTCATCGCCACCTCCGCGGGCTGGAACCTCTACGTCGGTGGCAACGGCGGCATGACGCCCCGCCACGCCGACCTCCTGCTCGCCGACGCCGACCACGCCACGCTCATCCGCACCATCGACCGCTTCCTGATGTTCTACGTCCGCACCGCCGACCGCCTCGAGCGCACCGCCCCCTGGATCGAGCGCATGGAGGGCGGCCTGGAACACCTGAGGGCCGTCGTCGTCGACGACGCCCTCGGCATCTGCGACGACCTCGACCAGCTGATGGCCCGGCACACCGCCACCTACAAGGACGAGTGGCGGGCCACCCTCGAGGACCCCGAACGGCTGCGCCGCTTCGTCTCCTTCGCCAACGCCCCCGGCGTCCCCGACCCCACCGTGCGCTTCCTGCCCGAACGCGGCCAGATCCGCCCGGCCCGCGAGCACGAGGCGGTGGCGGCGCCGTGAACGGACCCCTCACCACCCCGAACGGACCACTCGTCGAGATCGGGACGGGGCCGGCCGGCTGGACGGCCGTGTGCGCCTACCACGACCTGCAGCCCGGACGCGGCACGGCTGTGCTCGTCGACGGCCACCAGATCGCGCTGTTCCGCGACCGCGGGGGAGCGGTGTACGCGGTGGGCAACCGCGATCCGTTCAGCGGCGCCCACGTCATCTCGCGCGGCCTCCTCGGCAGCCGGGGCGGGGTGCCGGTGGTGTTCTCGCCCATGTACAAGCAGGCCTTCGACCTGCGCTCGGGCGACTGCCTGGACGAGCCGGGGACGCTGCCGGTGTGGCCCGTACGCCTCACACCCCCGGCCGGGCCGTGTGCGGGAGATGTAGCACCGCCGACCGGGAACGCACACCGGCCGGAAACCGCCCGTCCCTAGCTTGGCGACCGTGACCACGAACCCCGCTCTCCCCGCCCTCGGGACCCCGCCGCCGGCCACGGCGGCGCGGCCCCACCACATCGACGACTGGCGGCCGGAGGACCCGGTCTTCTGGGAGACCACCGGCGCCCGCACCGCCCGCCGCAACCTCGTGTACTCCGTCCTGTGCGAGCACATCGGCTTCTCCGTGTGGAGCCTGTGGTCCGTGCTCGTGCTCTTCCTCGGCCCGGAGTACGGCATCGACCCGGCCGGCAAGTTCCTGCTCACCGCGGTGCCGACCCTGGTCGGCGCCGCGCTGCGGCTGCCCTACACCGTCGCCGTGAGCGTCTTCGGCGGCCGCACCTGGACCGTCGTCAGCGCCCTCGCCCTGCTGATCCCCACCGCCCTCATCGCCTACGTCCTCGAGCCCGGCGTGTCCTATACGACGCTGCTCGCCGTGGCCGCCGCCGCCGGGCTCGGCGGCGGCAACTTCGCCTCCTCGATGGCCAACATCAACGCCTTCTACCCGCAGCACCTCAAGGGCCGCGCCCTGGGCGTCAACGCGGGCGGCGGCAACCTGGGCGTGCCGGCCGTGCAGCTGCTCGGCCTGCTGGTCCTGGCCACCGCCGGCGCCGGCCACCCCCGGCTCGTACCGCTGGTGTACATCCCGCTGATCGTGCTGGCGGCCCTCGCCGCGGTGCTGCGCATGGACAACCTGCCCCGCGGCGCCCACCCCGCCGGCCGCCCGCTGCGCGAGGTGAGCCGCGACCGCCACACCTGGGTGATCTCCCTGCTCTACATCGGCACGTTCGGCTCGTTCATCGGCTTCGGCTTCGCGTTCGGGCAGGTCCTGCTGGTGCAGTTCCCCGGCGACTTCCCGACGCCGGTGCGGGCCGCGTACCTGACGTTCCTCGGGCCGCTGCTGGGGTCGCTGGTGCGGCCCGTGGGCGGGATGCTGGCCGACCGGTGGAACGGCGCCCGCGTCACCTTCTGGACCTTCATCGCCATGGCCCTGAGCACCGGCGTCGTCCTGCTGGCGTCCCACCAGGGCTCGCTGCCCCTGTTCCTGACGGGCTTCGTGCTGCTGTTCCTCCTCAGCGGCGTCGGCAACGGCTCGACGTACAAGATGATCCCCGCGATCCACCGCGCCGCCGCCCGCCGCTGGATCGCCGGGGGGCTGGACCCGCTCGTCGCCGAGGACCGCTCCCACCAGCGGGCCAACGCGCTGATGGGCATCGCGGGCGCGGTCGGCGCCCTCGGCGGCGTCCTGATCAACGTGGCCTACCGTCAGGCCTTCCAGGAGAGCGGCACGGGCGAGGCCGCCTACGCGGCCTTCCTCGCCTACTACGTGCTGTGTCTGGCGGTCACCTGGGCGGTCTACCTGCGCGGGAAGCGCGGGGCCACCACGGGCTGAGACACCACGTCCGGCGCGGCGCCACGGGGGTCGGTCCCCTCCCGTGGTGCCGCGTCGTCATGCCCGTTCGCCGCGCGGGCGGGTGACGGGCCGTCACCGGTCCGAGGGGGCCGACGAAATTCTTGGGATTTCCGTTCCCTGTGGGGAACCATCAGCTGTGGAAGGCGCTCTCTGAGGCCAGAGGCGTACGGATGTACGGGACAACCCACATGCGGGGGCGGTAAATGACGCGAAATGTCGGACAGCAGCGGTCGTCGGTGGCTCGGAAGGCCGCCGTGAGAACCGCGGCGACGCTGGCGGCCGGGCTGGCGCTGGTCATGGGAGCGGCCGGCACGGGCCACACGGCCGGCACCGGCGCCGCGCAGGCGCGGGTCGGCTGCGACATCCCCGGCGCGAGCAGCGCCGCGGCCGCGCGCACGGCGGCCACGGAGTCCGCCGAGGCCCCGTCGCCCGCCGCCACCGGGAACGTCACCCAGAAGCTCTCCTACAGCCTGGCCTCCCAGCTGCCCATCGGCCTGTGGTCGTCCTCCCGCGTCACGCTGCGCACCCCTGTCAACAAGGGCAAGGTCCGCCTCGACGTCAGCAGCAAGGGCTTCAGCACCGACTCCCTGGTGGTGCAGCGCTTCGACACGCGCACCAAGCGCTGGCTCGACCTGGACACCTCCCCGGGCGGCGGCAGCTGGCCCACCCGCGGCGTCTTCACCTTCCCCGTGACGGCGAAGGACGCGAGCGCCAAGCACCCGCACACCGTGGCCCTGCGGCTGCAGGACCTGGACCGCCCCGGCACCCTGACCGTCAACGCCTCCGTCGACGACGGCCGCGGTCACACCTACCGCGCCCCCGCCCGCACGGCCACCGCCACCCGCCCCGAGGTCGGCGTCAGCGGCTGGCAGCGCGGGACCGTCCTGGAGCGCGGCGGCGCGCCCCGCTCGGTGACGGTCACGGTGAAGAACACCACCAACCGCGCCTACCCCGCCCTCACCGCCTCCTACTTCGCCTACGGGGCGGGCAGGAACCACGCCCTGGCCCCCAAGGACCTGGTGCTGCAGCAGTACCGGCAGGGCCAGGGCTGGGTGCGCGTGCCGCTGGTCGCGGGCGGCTGCGACCCGGGCATGAGCGCCAAGCTGCACCCGGCCGCCAAGGGCCCGCTCGCGCCCGGCGCGAGTGCGGTCTACCGGCTGAAGGTCGGCGTCGCGGCCTCCGCCCCCCGCGACGTCACTGCCGCCGACGCGGGGGTGACGGTCGCCAACGGGGACATGTCGTTCTTCTCCAAGGACCTGCCCTTCACCATCCGCCCGGCAGGTTGGGGGAACTGAGGCCGGACCGAAAGAGCCCCTTGGGCGTGGCAGCCGCCACACCCAAGGGGCTCTTGGCGTCAGCGCTTGGCGGCGGGCCCGGACTTGGGCGTGTTCGCCTCGGTGACGTTCACCGCGGCCCACGCCCTGTCCACCGTCCGGTACTCCGTGCTGTCCTTGCCGTGCATGTCGGCGGCGGCCTGCAGGGTGGCGACGCGGGCCTCGTGGAAGTCGGTCGTGGAGACCATGTAGCGGGTCAGGGCCCGGTAGAAGATCTGCTCGGCCTTCTCGCGGCCGATGCCGGTCACCTGTGAGCCGTCGACGGTGGGGGAGTCGTAGTCGACGCCGCCGATGGTCTTCTTGCCGCTGCCCTCGGCCAGCAGGTAGAAGGCGTGCGAGGAGACGCCGGAGCCGGCGTGGACCTCGCGGTCGTAGGAGCCCTCGTCCCAGTAGTCGACGGTGCCCTCGAGCGTGTCGAGGGAGGGCTTGTCCAGGCGGCGCAGGAACGTCTGCTCCAGGCCGAGCTTCTCGCCGAGCAGGTAGTTCGGCTTGTTGGCGGCGTTGTTCGTCCGGAACTCCATCCCGGCGCCGAAGATGTCCGCGAGCGACTCGTTGAGCGCCCCGGCCTCGCCGAACTGGTTGCCGGCCTGGTCCACGCGCGTGGGCTGGAAGTCGGCCGTCGCCTCGATGACGCCGTGGCTGAGCTCATGGCCGGTGACGTCCAGGGCCACCAGCGGCTGCTTGAACGTTTCTCCGTCGCCGTCTCCGTAGAGCATGCAGCCGCAGTCGGGCGACCAGAAGGCGTTGCCCACCTTGTCGCCGAAGTGGACGAGGGCGCGCGGGCCGGCGCCGTCGTTCTTGATGCCGTTGCGGCCGAAGGACTTCTTGAAGTAGTCGAAGGTGCTGGTGATGCCGTACTGGGCGTCGACCGCGGCGCTCATGCGATCACCGGCCGTGCCGTTGCCCCACTTGTTGTCCGCGTCGGTGAGGGCCTTGCCGGCCGAGAAGGACTCCGGCTCCTTGCCGCCCGCGTCGCGCGTCTCGCCGTCGCCGCGGCTGGGGTCCTTGAGAGTGAAGGAGTTCTTCGCGGTCTGCGTGGTGAGCAGCGGCACGCCGCCGGCGAAGATCGAGGCGCCGGTGCCGTTCGCCGGGGCGGGGAAGGCCCCGGCCGCAGGCTTGGCGGCGCTCGGCGCGGAGGGCTTGGCGGCGACGCGCGGGGTCGCCTGCCGGCCCTTGTCGCGCAGGGTGGACTTCAGCCGGGGGGAGATGAAGCCGTCGCTGAGCGGGGTGTTGCTGATGACCTTGCCGGAGGCGGCGTCGACGACGACGGACTTGGTGACGCCGGTCGCGGCGTCGTCGCTCCTGACGGTCACCTGGTAGGCGAGGACCGATCCGCCGCCACGGGCGTCCACGACCAGTTCGGTCCGGCCGGCCGTGCCGCCGGCGGCCTTGGCGGCCTTGGCCGCCGCCTCGCGGGCGGCGAGCTTCGGGGTGACGCTCGGCAGGGAGACCTTGCGGCCGTTGGCCCGGGTCACGCCCAGGTACTGGTTCTTGGCGTCCAGGTGGACGACCATGTCGGCGCCGATGACGGTGACGCCGCGGTGGACCCGCTCGAAGCGGACGTGCCGCTTGCCCTCCGGGTCGACGAGGGTGTCCTTGGCCTTCAGGGTGTCGTCCGTGCCGACGCCGGTCGCCTTGGCGTTGGCCGCCGCCGCCGTCCGGGCGGCCTTGACGATCTCTCCCTGCTTTGCGGCCGAGGCCGCGTTCCGGGCGGAGTTCGCGGCGGTGCCGGAGCCCTGGGAGGAGCCCGAGGGGACGGCGACGGCCGTGCCGGCCATGGTCGCGGCGGCGGCCACCGCCACGGCGACGGTCAGCAGTCGTCTGCGGGGCGAGGCGGATATGGAGGATGTGGGGGAAGTACGCACTTCTCAGCGCCTTTTGTCATCAGGGCGGTCCGGGCGTGCCCGGCCGCTCGCTCGCACGCGGTGCGTTCACCAGCCGCACCACGGGGACCTGTGGTCCGTGGATGACTTTGCATGTATTGGCATGCGCATGAAAAGCAGAAATCGTGCGAGAGTCGAACAATTGACCATTTGTTAACAAAAGATCGACACTCGGCGACGCTTGCGTGACACCCCGTCAACTCGCAGGTGAAGACGGTGCAACTGCCCCCGGGGTTGTCGTCGTTGCCCCACTGCTCACCATGTGAGACCACGACGGGAGAGGTGTGGCCCGGCTCACTCCACGACCACGCGGCTCACCCCGCCCAGTCGCCGCCCGGCACCGGCGTCCCCACCGCCCGCAGCCGCCGCGCCACCGCGTCCGACGCGAGATACACCCACGCCCGCACCGTGCCGCCGTCCTCCACCGACACCTCGCGCATCACGCGCTCGTAGACGTTGCGCGGATCGCCCGGCCGGTGGTCCTCCAGCACGTCGAGCGCGGCCAGCACCGCGTCGTACGCGCCCGCCGCCACCGTGATCAGCTCGCCCCGCACCTCGCCCGCCGGGTCGGCGACCGCGTACGGGAACCCCGGCCCCTCGTACAGCACCGCGCCCCGCAACCGCGCCGGCGTCTCGGCCACCGTCCGGCCGGCCAGGAAACGGTCGTGATTGCGCCGCCCCGGCCGCAGCGTCCCGTAGACGAACACGGGCAGCCGCCCGGCGCTACCGCCCTCCACCGCGATCCCCTCTCCGCCACCGCCGCCGAAAGGCGCCCCTGTGCCCCCGGCCGTACCATGAGGGATATGGGAGAGCGGTCGGTCGTGCCCTCCGCCCCCTCCGCCCCCGAACTCGTCGTCGAAGCCGATGGCGGCTCGCAGGTGATGAGTCCGAGCCGGATCTACCACGTGGGGCGCGACCCGTCGAGCGACATCGTGCTACAGGACGCGCGCGTCTCGTGGCACCACGCGGTGCTGCGCCCGGTCGAGGACCACTGGACCCTCGAGGACACCGGCAGCACCAACGGCACCTACACCGAGGGCCACCGCATCCAGACCCTGGACGTGGGCCCCGGCACCGTCGTCCGCTTCGGCAACCCCTCCGACGGCCCCGCCGCCGTCGTCACCGGCGTCCACCGGCGCCCGGCGGACCGCCCCTCGTCCGTCTCCCACCCCTCGGCCACCGGCACCTTCCGGCAACCCACCACCGTGCGGCAGCTGCCTGCCCGCAGCGTGCGCATCGGCCGCGCCGCCGACAACGACCTGATCGTCGACGACCTCGTCGTCTCCCGGCACCACGCCGAACTGCGCGCCCTGCCCGGCGGCGGCCACGAGATCGTCGACCTCGGCAGCCACAACGGCACCTACCTCAACGGCGCCCGCATCGTCCGCGGCCCCCTCGGCCCCGGCGACATCGTCGGCATCGGGCACTCCGCGTTCTGCCTGGTCGGCGACCAGCTCCAGGAATTCGTCGACACCGGCGAGGTCTCCCTCGACGTCCAGGACCTGTCCGTCCACGTCGACGAGGGCCGCAAGACCCTGCTGGACGACGTCTCCTTCCCCGTCGGGGCCCGGAGCCTGCTCGCCGTCGTCGGGCCCAGCGGCGCCGGCAAGTCCACCCTGCTCAACGCCCTCACCGGGCTGCGCCCGGCCGACCGCGGCACCGTGCTCTACGACGGGCGCGACCTCTACCGCGACTACGCCGAGCTGCGCGCCCGCATCGGGCTCGTACCGCAGGACGACATCCTGCACGCCCAGCTCACCGTGCGGCGCGCCCTGCGCTACGCCGCCGAACTGCGCTTCCCCGGCGACACGGCCAAGGCCGAGCGGGACGCCCGCGTCGACGAGGTCATCGCCGAACTCGGTCTCGGACAGCGCGCCGACCAGCCCATCCACAGCCTCTCCGGCGGCCAGCGCAAGCGCGTCAGCGTGGCGCTCGAGCTGCTGACCAAACCGTCCCTGCTCTTCCTCGACGAGCCCACCTCCGGCCTCGACCCGGGCATGGACCGCTCCGTGATGACCATGCTGCGCGGCCTCGCCGACGACGGCCGGACCGTCATCGTCGTCACCCACAGCGTGCTCAGCCTCGACGTGTGCGACCGGCTGCTGGTCCTCGCCCCCGGCGGGCGCATCGCCTACTACGGGCCGCCCGCGGAGTCGCTCGGCTTCTTCGGCTACGCCCAGTGGCCCGAGGCCTTCGAGGCGTTCGAGAACGAGCGGGACCGGGACTGGGCCGGGCGCTACCGGATCTCGCCCGAGCACCGCAAGTACATCGCCGCGGCCACCGATCAGCCGCGGCTCGGGGCCGTGGCCCCCGCGCCCGCCGCCGAGGGGCCGCCGAAGGCGCAGAGCTGGGGCAGCCAGCTGTGGACGCTGATGCGCCGGTACGTGATGGCGCTGAGCGCCGACCGGACCTTCCTCGCCATCATGATCGCGCTGCCGTTCCTGACCGGCGGCATGGCGAGGCTGTCCGCGGGCACCCGCTTCGCCTCGGCGGACAAGGCCAACACCGTCATGCTCATCCTGTGCGTCGGCGGTGTGCTGACGGGCGCCGCCAACGCCGTGCGCGAGCTGGTCAAGGAACGCGTCATCTACCGGCGGGAACGCGCCGTCGGCCTGTCCAGATCCGCCTACGTGATGTCGAAGATCCTCGTACTGGGCGTGATCACGGTCGTCCAGGCGGTCGTGCTCTCCCTGGTGGCGCTCGCCGGAGTGGACACCCGCGCCCCCGGCGGGCAGGGCGTGCTCATGCCGCCCCTGGTGGAGATGACGCTGGCCGAGGCCCTGCTGGCGTTCACCTCCATGATGATGGGCCTGGTGGTGTCGGCACTGGTCCGCCGCGAGGAGGTCACCATGCCGCTGCTGGTGATCATCACCCTCGTCCAGGTCGTCTTCTGCGGAGGGATGATCGAGCTCCACAACCGGCTGGTCCTGGAGCAACTCGCCTGGCTGGTCCCCTCGCGCTGGGCGCTGGCGGCCATGAGCGGCACCATCGACGTCACCCGCATCCCGCCCGAGCCCGGCACCCCCGCCCCGCCGCCCGGCGCCCAGGGCACCGACCCGCTCTTCGAACACGCCGTCGGCACCTGGATGCTGAACATGAGCATGATGGTGGTGCTCTCCGTCGTCCTCGGCCTCCTGGTCGTGCGCCTGCTGCGCCGCCACGAGCCGGCTGTCATGCGGAAGTGAGGACGGGGCATGAACGCCGTCCCCTACGCCTACGACTCCGCCCCCGGCGTCCCCGGCTTCGAGCCGACCCATGTGGTGCCCAAGGACGGGCTGTCCACCTGGGCCGCCCCCGACGCGTCCGTGCCGACCGAGCCCCTGGACCCGCTGCTGCCCGTCCAGTTGCTGACCCGGCGCGGCGACTGGGGGCAGGTGCTGTGCGACAACGGCTGGGCGGCCTGGGTCGACGCACGGCTGCTGGTGGCGCTCCCGCAGAGCCCGCCCCCGGCGGGCGCGCCGCTGGTGCGTACCGCCGACGCCCGCAGGCTGCTGGCCAAGGTCGAGGAGGCCCTGGCCCGCTACCGGCGGGCGGTGGAGGAACTGGCGGCCGGCCGCACGGACGGCGAGACCTTCCACCGGGACACCCACGGGCTGCGGATCGGCGCCGTGGTGCACGGCGACGCGCTGTGGCTCTACGACTCCGAGCACGACCGCTGGTGCTACTGCGACGGCACCGCCATGACGACCATCGCCGCCCGCGAACCCGCACCCCAGTCCGTCCCGCCCGAGGCCACCCGCCTCGACAGCCCCGCCTCGGGCCCTCCGCCCAGCCCGGCCCCGGCCCCTCCGCCCACCCGGCTCGGTGACAGCTGATGGCGTCCGACGAGCACCGCCGGGCCCGCCCGGACGACACCCTGGCCCCCGGGCCGTCCGGCCTGATCGGCCGCCGGATCGCCGGCTACCGCGTGGAGAGCGAGATCGGGCGCGGCGGCATGGCGGTCGTCTACCGCGCCACCGACCTGCGGCTCGGCCGTACCGTCGCCCTCAAGCTCCTCGCGCCCGAACTGGCCCGCAACGACACCTTCCGCGACCGCTTCGCGCACGAGTCCCGGGTGGCCGCGGCCATCGACCACCCGCACATCGTGCCGGTCTTCGAGGCCGGCGAGGTCGAGGGCGTCCTCTACATCGCCATGCGCTACGTGGCCGGCCAGGACCTGCGGGCCCTGCTGGACCGGGAGGGCCCGCTGCCGCTGCCCACCGCCGTCCGCATCGCCGGGCAGGTCGCCTCCGCCCTGGACGCCGCCCACGCGCACGACCTGGTGCACCGGGACGTCAAGCCCGGCAACATCCTCGTCGCGGAGGGCACCGACAGCGACCACCCCGAGCACGTCTACCTCACCGACTTCGGCCTGACGAAGAAGTCGCTGTCCCTGACCGGGTACACGCGCGTCGGCCAGTTCGTCGGAACACTGGACTACGTGGCTCCGGAACAGATCTCCGGCAAGCCGGTGGACGGCCGCTGCGACGTCTACAGCCTGGCCTGCGTGGTGTTCGAGATCCTGACGGGGGCGCCGCCCTTCCAGCGCGACAACGACATGTCCCTGCTGTGGGCCCACCAGAACGATCCGCCGCCGCTGCTGTCCGAGCGCGTGCGGGGCCTGCCCGGCCGGGTGGACGAGGTGATGACCACCGCGCTGGCCAAGGCACCGGACGACCGCTACGACAGCTGCCTGTCGTTCGTGACGGCCCTGCGGCGGGCGGGCCGCGAACGGCCGCAGGCCCCGACCGCTCCCGAACCGGCGGGCGAGCACCCCGGCACCCGGGTGGAGGCGGCCCCGCCACCCCTGCCGCCGCCGTGGGCGGCCCCGGTCTTCCCGGAACTGGGCGGACCCCAGGGCGCACCCTGAAGCCGCCGCCCGCCGACCGCCGCCCGTACTTGACCTCCCCGTGATCGCGACCGGGTCCGGCACGGCGCCTGCCGGTGCGGCGAGCATGCCGAAGAACGCGAGGGTGCCGATGGCTACGGCGGCGATGCGGCGCATGAAGTTCCTTTGCTTGTCGGGGCTTTGGGGGCGGGGGAGTGCATCCCCCGCCCGTGTCCGGCATGCCCGGCGTCACCCGTACGTGAGGGAGTGAACGATCCCTCGCTCGGGTGCCCGGCCCCGCCGTGCCGTCGCTCACCCGAACGGAGGACCTCGGCGGCCCGTCGCAGTGGGTAGTGATGCGTTGGCCAAGGCGCCGGTGCGACCGTCGGCGCCACCTGGGGGGCGAGCGACCGGAGGGTCACCAGTGAGCACGGTTCGGTACCACGGCTACTACCCGCAGTGGGCGATCTACGACCGGAAATTCTTTCTGAAGGATCTCGACGCCAACGGCACTGCCGAGCGGCTGACCATCCTCAACTACGCCTTCGCGAACATCTCCTCCAACACCGGGATCCACCCCGGCTACAAGGCGTTCGCTGCGACCGCGCCGAACAAGAACCCCGGTCACGCGGACGGCGGCAAGGACGTCGGTGACGCCGAGGCCGACTGGGGACGGCCGTTCACGGCCGAGCAGTCGGTGGACGGCAAGGCCGACCCGGGGTTCTGGGGCGATGCCAAGTACCTCAAGGGCAACTTCAACCAGCTGCGGAAGCTCAAGGCCAGGCACAAGAAGCTGAAGGTGCTGATCTCGATCGGCGGCTGGACGTACTCCCGGAACTTCTCGGAAGCGGCCAAGCCCGAGAACCGCAAGGCGTTCGTGAAGTCCTTCATCGACCTCTACATCAAGGGCGACCTGCCCGTCGAGGTCTGGACGGACACCGAGCGCTACCCCAAGCAGAGGGTGAAGACCTACGGAGGCCCGGGGACGGCCGCCGGGATCTTCGACGGCATCGACATCGACTGGGAATGGCCGGGGTGCGACGACGGTCTGCCGGGCAATATCCACAGCCCCGACGACAAGAAGAACCTCCCGCTGCTGCTGAAGGAGTTCCGCGAGCAGCTCGACGCGCTGCCGGCCCGGCCCGGCGGCGGCAAGTACCTGCTCACCGCGTTCCTGCCGGCGGACCCCAAGGTCATCGAGGCGGGCTGGGACGTGAAGGAGGTGATGAAGTACCTCGACTACGGCAATCTGCAGGGCTACGACCTGCGCGGCCCGTTCGGCCGCCCGGACGACAAGGTGACCAACCACCAGTCCGCGCTGCACGTGCCCAAGGACGATCCGCACCCCAGGAAGCTCTCCGTGGAGACGGCCGTCGACGCCTGGGTCAAGGCCGGGGCGCCCGCGAGCAAGCTCGTGCTGGGCATCCCGTTCTACGGGCGGGGCTGGCAGGGCGTGGAGAGCGACACCAACGGCGGGCTGTTCCAGAAGGCACCCGATCCGGTCGCCAAGCCCAAGGCCAAGTACGAGCCGGGCGTCAACGAGTACCGGGACCTCGCCGGGCTCGCCAAGGCGGGCTACACGGTCCACCGCGACGACACCAACGGCGTCGCCTGGCTGTACAGCCCGTCGGACAAGATCTTCTGGACCTTCGACGACCCCATGGCGGTCTACCTGAAGGCGAAGTTCGCCAAGGACAAGGGCCTGGCGGGGGCCATGGCCTACTCGCTCGACGGCGACGACCAGGTGAGCGGAACCCTCACCCGCCACATCCAGGCCGGCCTGAAGGGCGAGCAGCCTCCCACCAGGCCCCCGCTGCCCAAGAACGCCTGCGACGCCCCCGAGTGGAACAAGAAGTACGTCTACACCAGCAAGAACAGGGTCACGTACAAGGGCGAGCTGTGGCAGGGCACGTTCTGGAGCAAGGGCACGGCCCCCGGCACCGCCAACGGCGACGGCCAGTTCCCCTGGCGGAAGCTCAAGGCGTGCATGATGCCCATCCACGTCAAGCTCCCCGAGGGCGCCAGGCCCTGGAACGGCTCGGTCGGCTACGACACGGGGGACTACGTCACCGTCGACGGCCAGCTGTACTCGGCGGCGTGGAAGATCCCGGCCCATCACCCCGACAAGCCGGGAAGCAATGACGAGACCTGGCAGCCGATGGGCGCGTACGAGAAGTAGCCGCCCGCCGGAGCCCCGGGGCCGTACGGCCCCGGGGCCGCGTCACCGCCCGGCGCGGGCCGCCTGCCGCTGCCGCAGGACGGCCGCGATGCGCAGGCACCAGTCCCGGTTGTCCTGCTCGAAGGTCAGTCCGCGCAGGCAGGTCAGGTACGGGCCGATCCGCTCGCCGTCGCGCAGGAACTCCTCCTCGTCCACCTCGCCGCGCATCCGCCGCAGCAGCTCCTCGAAGAGCCGGACCTTGGCGGCGGCCGCGGCCGCACGCTCCTCCAGCTGCTCGATCAGCGGCCCCGTGTCCACACGATCGGCGGCCTGGACCTTGACCAGCAGGTCGTCGCGGATGAACGAGGGCTTCGAGACGGTGGCCGTGAACCGCTCGAGCTCGGCGAGACCGGCGTCGGTCACCCGGAACAGGCGCTTGTTGGGCCGGCTCTCCTGCACCACCTGCCGGCCCTCGACCAGCCCTTCCCTCTCCAGCCCGGTCAGTTCGGCGTACAGCTGCTGGGGCAGCGCGTGCCAGAAGTTCGCGACGCCGACGTCGAACGCCTTGGCCAGCTGGTAACCGCTGTACTCGCCGTCCAGCAGCGCCGCGAGTACCGCGTGTCGCAGGGCCATCGCAGCCGCCCCCTTCCCTTTTCGTGTCCTCCCGTGCAGCATACTCAAGAAACTGACTACTCATATTCTTGAGTATCGAGCGTATCGAGATATCGAGGAGGGTCCATTGGAGACCGCCGCCGCCCGTTTCCGCGCCGCCGTCGAATCGCGCGATCTGTCCGCGTTCGACGCCCTGTTCACCGACGACGTCCGCTTCTACAGCCCGGTGAAGTTCACCCCCTTCGAGGGCAAACCCATGGTGCTGGGCCTCCTCAAGGTGCTGCTGCGCACCTTCGAGGACTTCCGCTACATCGGCCACCTGGAAGGCACGGCCGAGACCGGCACCGACGGTGACCGGGCAGCGTCGGAGATCCTGCTCTTCCGCGCCGTCGCGAACGGCAAACAGATCCACGGCATCGACCTGCTGCAGTTCGACGAGGCGGGCCGCATCAAGGAGTTCACCGTGATGGTCCGCCCGCAGTCGGCCGTTCAGGCCCTGGGCGAGGCGGTGTTCGCCGGCCTGGTGGCCGACGGACTCGTCCCCGGGGGCCGCTGACGACCTGGGCAGTGCCCGAGGTGCTGCTGGAGGCGGGCGTGGCGGAACTGGTAGACGGGGCCGATCCGGCGCAGGACGCCGAGCCGGTGCGCGTCGGTGAGGAACGTCTGCAGCCGCCAGGGGAGCCGGCCGCGTGCGGCGAGGAGCAGGCGGGCGATGGAGTAGTGGGGCCAGGAGTGGGCGGGCAGGGCGACGCCGGCGCCGAGGATGCCGCCGTGGAAGAGGCCGATGACGGCCGCGAACACGGTGGTGCGCAGCGGGTGGTAGGGGGACCAGGACACGACGGCCCGCATGACACCGTCGGGAATGTCGAAGATCACCCCGCAGGCTGCCCCGCTGATCAGCGAAATCAGGCGATCGGCCTGAATGGAGGATGTGGCCGTCGCGACCTCGTCGGCACCGGACGGGCCCCGGACCCAGTCCAGTGCGGCCAGGCTGATGCCCACCACGGTGCCGATCACCAGGCCCCATGGCACGGTCCCGGACGGCAGGACGGTTTCGTACCCGACAAACGTGTAACCGGCGAAGACGGTCTCGCTGATGACGGCGACGCCGGAGACGAGTATGAGCGCGCGGGCCAGCTTCCTGCGCCGGTTGCGTCGAGCGGGCCGGCTTCGGCTGGGCATGTGGGGAGGGGACGGCAGGCCGCCGACGCCCAGCAGGCACAGCCACAGGCTGAAGCAGCCGAAGCCGATGGCGGCCACGAGCACCGGCCCGAAAACGCCGTGGTAGTAGTACAGCGCCGCCGGCAGAGCCGCGAGACCCCCGGACAAAGCAATCACAGCAGCCAGGGCGGACGAACGAGTCAGGCTGCGTTCCCGCATGATGACCAGACCGCTGAGGCCCAGCAGAGGGACGTTGATCAGGGCCTCGAGCGCCGACAGGGGATACCACCGCAGGGCCTCCGGCCACGAAGGCACATCCAGCACAACCACCAGGACCGACGTGGTCAGCAAAAGCGTGACGCAGGTGAGCAGGGCCCACGTCCACGCGCGCCGCCATGGCCTGGCGAGGGCCGGAGTCCACCGGTACAGCTGCCACCACATCAGGTCGTAGGTGCCCTGGGCCTGCATCCCCGCCGCAAGATAGGTGAGGTAGCGCTGGGCCTGCCGGGGATCCCAGCTTCGGTCGGGGTGCTGTCGCCGGGCGCGGTGGTAGAGAGTGGGGACCAGCGCGTCGAGGAGGTGGTGCTCGATGTCGGTGGATGTGGGGAAGCGCCGTGCGTCGGTGAGTTCGGCGGGGTCGTTGCCTTCGTCGGCGTAGAGGGACCGGGCCAAGGCCACCATCAGAGGGCTCGTCAGGGCCTGGGCGGCAGGGGAGTGCGGCCGGTGATCGAGGTGTTCGGCCAGGGCGTCCCAGCCGTGTTGACGGGATCCCGGTGGTGTGGCCAGCCTCAGGAGGGCGAGGGCGTCGTCGGTGCGTACCGGCGAGGGCTCGAGGACCGCTGCTCCGGTCAGGACGCCGCTTCTTGCCACCGCTCGCAGGTAGGGGGCGGTGCGGCAGGTGAGGACGAGAGGGGTGTCGGACGGCAGGGTGTCGTTGAGAGAGGCCAGGGCTGCTGCCCGGCTTCGTTCGGGAAGCTCGTCGAGACCGTCGAGTATCGGTATCAGGCGGTGTTCGGTGAGGAGGTCCTCGATGGCACCGGCACCGTAGGTCTCGGTGTCGGCTATCGCCGGGTAGTCGGCGGCGATGCGGCGGCGCAGCCAGTGGCCGGCACTCTCGCGCGCGGGATCGAAGGAGGACAGTGAGAAGAGCACCGGCACCGGGTCACCGGTGGCGCGCGTGCGCAGCAGGGCGAGCAGCAGCAGGATGGTGAAGGTCGTCTTCCCCGAGCCTCCCGGCCCCAGCACCACAAGGCGCCGACGCGCGAGGGACCTGAAGGCGGCGGTCAGTTCCCGCGGGTCACCGACCTGGCAGACCACCGCGGTGCCCACCAGCTGACGGTGGTCGGACACGCCTGGGTGGGAACAGTCCGACCAGACCACCGGCAGGGGCGCCGGGTCGTAGAGTTGCCGGAGAGCCGCCTCTTCCTCCCACTGCCGGCGGACCGTAAGGGCCAGTACCTCTGCGGCATCCGCGACCTGTCCGCTGCTGGAATGCGGACGACGGCCACTGCCGGAACGCCAGGCCCACATGGACAGTACTCCGAACAGGGCGATGACAGTACTCAATATCGCGGTGACGGCGGAGAGCTGATCAGGACCCCGCAGTGGCCACAGCGACAACAGCCCGCACAAGACCACGGCACACAGTGCCCAGGTCACTATCCAACGCCAATGCATATCGAGTGAAACGACGTGCCATTGGCCGGAGTTACAGCGGCGGCTTTCGGTCTCCTGTTCTCGGCGGCCGTTCGTCACGAGACCCGTCGGTCACCAGCCGCCCCCCCCCGGCGCGTCCGGCGGCTCCACCTCGCCGCGGCGGTGCACCCGCCCCGCCGCCAGGCCGCCCACGAACCCCGCCACCAGGCCCCACAGCAGCCCGAATCCCAGCAGCCGCAGCAGCCGTGCGTGCAGGGAGACCTCGCCGCCGAAGTCCTCGAGGTCGCCCAGGCCCAGCAGCGACAGGCCGAACCGGGCCGAGACCCGGGTGAGTAGCCCGACGACCAGCAGCGTCACGGCCACCGCCAGCGCGAGCCGCACCGCGTGCTGCCAGGGGCGGGTGCCGGCGGGCGAGCGGACGGCCAGGACGAAGCCGGCCGCGAGCAGGGCCAGCGCCGCCAGCGGCACCAGCAGCCAGGCACGGCCGTCGTACTCGGCGAGCGAGGCGAGGTCGACCGTCGCGGTGCCGCCGTCGGTCTCGCGGAGCACCGCCGCCAGCGGTCTGGGCACCGGGAGCCCGATGTCACCCGGTACCCGCCCCTCCCAGGCCCCGCCCAGACCGATGCCGAACGCCATCCACACCAGGTTGGGCAGGCCCAGCAGCATGACGGCGAAGGTCTGCGCGGTGTTCTCGCGGGTGAAGGCCGCCACGACGCCGGTCAGCGCCCCCAGCACCACATAGGTCAGCAGCACCACCAGCATCGCGAAGGCGGCCGGGCGCACCGAGTCCTGGAAGCGCAGCGCCCGCGAGGGCAGCGGCGTCTTGCGGGAGACGGCCATGGCCACGGCCAGCAGCACCAGCAGCCACAGCAGGCCGAAGCCCAGCGTGGGGCCGACGGCCGCGCGGAAGCCCACGGTGGGCGTGGCGCCCAGCGCCTCGCCGAGCTCGTCGATGAAGTCCTCGCCCACCTGGATGCGGAACGTGTGCCGGGCCGCGAGCGCGATCAGCAGCAGGGCCAGCAGCCACAGGACGGCCGTCCGGGCGACCCGGGCGAGGAGTTCGCCGCCGCTCGCCACCGCGTGGTGCCGCAGCGGCAGCAGGAAGAGCACCGCGATCACCAGCGCACCGGCCAGCGTCACCGACAGCGGCACCAGCGCCAGATCGCCACCCGTACGGCCCAGGAAGCCCGCGCCGCCCGACATCTCGACCGTGCCGCCGACCGCGGTGACGACCGTGGCCGCGAGGACCGCGGCGAACGCGCCGCCGGGCAGCCCGGCCGCTCCCGCGGCCCACAACCCCAGGGCGGCGACGGCGAACATGGCGGCGACCCCGGCGGCAACCGCCGCCAGCGCGTCCCACCAGGCACGCAGTTGGCGGGATGCCCCACCGGGGGGCGGGGATGTCGTCGGCCTGCTCACGGTGCCCAACGTAAGCCAGTCGCCGTCCTGCCACCCGTCCGCGCGGGCGCCCGGGGGAATCACGGGCCCGCCCGGCATACACGCCCCGCATGCCCGCTTGCGGCTCGCCCCGGTTTGCGACACACAATGTGCGCGGGGGCGGTGAGCAGGAACCAGAGAACCTCCAGCGTAGGAGTAGGGCCCGTGTCGTCCGAACCGCCGTCAGGAAATCGCCCCTCCGGCCCCCCGTCGGGCCCGCTGTCCGGTCGCGGTTCCCAGCCGCCCGGCCGCCCGTCCGAGGAGCAGGAGGCCACCCGGCAGGACTGGACGGCGCAGCCGTCCGGCCCGTCCGGGCCGCAGCAGCCCCCCGGCCCGCCCGCCCCGCCCTCGGGCGAACGCGGAACCCCCGGCGAGCGGCCCGGCGGCCGCCCGCCCTGGTGGCGGTCGAAGGCCGCGATCGCGGCCGCGGCCGTGGTGGTCGTCGCCGTGCTCGCGATCGTCTTCTTCCGGCAGGGCAACGGCGGGAACGGCGAGGTCGTCCTGCAGTCGGCGGCGGCCGACGGAAGGGATCCCTTCACCCAGTCGTCGGCCAAGGGCGGCGGATCCACGACTCCCGCCCCCGTCGAGGGCGGCAGCAGCGCCAACCGCAGCATCCCGGGCTCCAAGCCCGGCCTCTACGCCGGTACCCGCAACAAGGCCAGCTGCGACGTGGAGCGCCAGATCGGCCTGCTGAACCAGGACCAGGCCAAGGCCCGCGCCTTCGCGGCCACGGCCGGCGTCGAGACCGGTCAACTGGCCTCCTACCTGCGGGGCCTGACCTCCCTGAACCTGCGCTACGACACCCGCGTCACCAACCACGGCTTCAAGGACGGGGAGGTCAGCAGCTTCCAGTCCGTGCTGCAGACCGGCACGGCCGTCCTGGTCGACGACCGGGGCGTGCCCAGGGTGCGGTGCGCCTGCGGCAACCCGCTGAAGCCACCGGTCGCCGTCAAGGGCAACCCCAAGGCCAAGGGCGACACCTGGCCGGACTACCGCTCCTCGGACGTGGTGGTGGTCCAGCCGGCCGACGCCGTCATGGAGAGCTTCGTCGTCTACGACCCCGCCACCAAGGAATGGTTCGAACGCCCGGTCGGCACCGACGGCGAGGACGACCGCGCGGTGGGCGCGCCCAAGGGCGGCGTGCCCGCCACCCCGACCCGTCCGGCCCCGGCGCCGACACCCCAGAGAACCACGCCGCCGGCACCGACGCGGACGTACACTACTCCGATGTCGCCGCCCCCGCCCCCGCCCGTGGACTCGCCGCCGACGCCCCCGCCGGCCTACCGGCCGCCGCCGCTGAGCGGGAACTGAGACCCCTTTGAAGCGTGATGCGTCCGCCGCCCTCCGCGGAGCCGCCGCCGGCCGGCCCCGTGGGGGGCGGTCGGCGGCGGGCCCGCGTCACGGGTGGGCGCCGCTGCTGCTGGCCACGGCCGCCGTCGTCTACAACGACTGGCTGCTGGAGCTCTTCCTGCCCACCGGTCTCGACCCCCGGCACTCCTACGTCAGCGAGCTCTACGCCGCCGACCAGCGCTTCCATACGCTCTTCGGCCTCGTCGAAGTGACGGCCGCCGTCCTGGTGGTGACGGGCGCGTACCTGGCCCGCGGACCGGAGGGCAACCGGTGGTCGGCGGCCGGCTGGTGGTCGCTGGTGGCCTTCGGCGTGTTCTCCGTGGCCGATGTGGTCGTGCCGATGCGCTGCGCGCCGTCGGTGGAGAGCGCCTGCGAGGCCGTCAACCCCTGGCACACCACGACCAGCGCGCTGGTCCACACCGCGCTGTTCGCCTCGATGGCCCTGCTGGTCATGGCGTCGGGCACCGACTCCTTCCCCCGCCCGTCGATCCGGACCCGGGGACCGTGGGTGCTGGGCAGCGCCCTGCTGACCGCGCTGGCCACGGTGGGGCCGCTGGTCGGACGGCCGGGCTGGCACGGCGTCCCCCAACGGGCCCATCTGGTGCTGGTGGGCCTGTGGTTCCTGCTGCTGGCCGGCGCCCTGCGCCAGGCCGCCGGAGCAGGTGCGGGCGTACTGCCCAAGGCGTCCGCCGGGCCCGTCGGGACCGCCGGCGGTGTTCAGCCGTCCGGCACCGAGCCCCGGGCCTGAGGCACGGCGGGCGCGCCCCGGGCGTCCCGGACGATCGCGGCCACCAGGCCGTGATGCGGCGAGAGCCGGCACACCGGATCCGTCGCGGCGGCGTCACCGGTGAGCTGGAACGCCTGGCAGCGGCAGCCGCCGTGATCGATCTCCTTGCGCGGGCAGCTCCGGCACGGCTCCCGCATCCAGTCCGTGCCACGGAACCGGTTGAACGCCGGGGAGCGGAACCAGATGTCGGCCAGCGCGGCCGCCCGGACGTTCGGCACGTCCAGGTCCGGGATGCTCGCGGCCGCCGGGCACGGCAGGACGTCACCGTTCGGCGCGACGGTCAGCTGGCGGCTGCCCCAGCCGTGCATGCACGGCTTCGGGACCCCCTCGTGGTGATCGGAGGTCACATAGACGATCTCCAGCCGGCCCGCCAGGCGCTCGCGCTCCCGGCGCACCACCGCCTCGGCGGCCTCGAGCTGCTCCCGCGTGGGCAGCAGCGCCCGGCGGTTGAGCAGCGCCCAGCCGTAGTACTGGGTGTTGGCCAGCTCCAGCCGGTCGGCCCCCAGAGCCACGGCGAGATCGACGAGCGCCCCGGTGCGCCCGATGTTGGCGCGGTGCAGCACGACGTTGAGCGTCAGCGGCAGACCGGCCTCCTTCACCCGCCCGGCGGCCGCGAGTTTGCGCCGGTGCGCCGGGGCGCCCGCGAGCGCGTCCGCCCCGGCCGCCTCGGCGTCCTGCAGGCTGATCTGCACATGGTCCAGGCCCGCCGCCGTCAGCGCGGCCAGCCGCCCGACGGACAGGGCCTGCCCGCCGGTGACGAGGCTCGTGTACAGCCCGAGGCCATGCGCGTGGGCGACGATGCGGGGCAGGTCCCGGCGCAGCAGCGGCTCCCCTCCGGACAGGTGCGCCTGCAGCACCCCGAGTGCGCGGGCCTCGTCCAGGACCCGGCACCATTCGGCGAGGGTGAGCTCCGCGTCGTACGCGGCGAGGTCCAGCGGGTTGGAGCAGTACGCGCAGCGCAGCGGGCAGCGGTACGTCAGCTCGGCGAGCATGCCCAGCGGCCTATCCACCGGGCCGCTCCCGGGGCACGCCGGAGGGTTCGATCAGCCGCCGTCGGGCCAGGCGGGTCAGGAAGGAGCGCACGTCCTGCGCCACCACCGGCTCGTACGTCCCGGAGAGGGCACCGAGGATGGCGGTCACGTCCCGCTCGCCGTCGCAGAGGGCGAGGACGGCCGCGCCGGTCCCGTTGAGCAGGAGCACGCCCTCGGGGTGGAGCAGCACCTCGGCGCCGCGCACCGGGTCGTGGGCCAGCCGTGCGCCGCGGCACAGCCGCCACCGGATCCCGTCCGCGCCGGGCACGGCGTCAGCCCGTCCGGCTCGCGTGCTCGAGGGCGTCGAGCATGCTCCACAGCACGTCGCACTTGAAGGTCAGCGCGGCGAGCGCGGCGTCCTGCTGCTGTCGGGTGGTGCAGTGGGAGACGACCAGGTCCAGGGCGTGGCGGGCGTCGTCGGTGGCGGCGGCCGGGCGGGTGGTGAAGTAGTCGTGGCCGGAGGCGTCGACCCAGGGGTAGTGCGTGCGCAGGGCGGTGAGCCGGTCGCGCAGCAGGCCCGGTGAGAACAGCTCGGTGAGGCAGGCGGCGACGGCCTCGATCCAGGGCCGGGTACGGGCGAAGGTCACATAGGCGTCCGCGGCGAAGCGGACTCCGGGCAGGACGTGCCGCTCGTCCAGCATCTCGGCACGGGTGAGGCCGGCGGCCTCGGCGAGGGCCAGCCACTGGGCGTTGCCGCCCCGGCCCTCGGCGGTGCCGTCCTGATAGGTGATCCGCTGCGTCCAGCGCCTGCGCACCTCGGGGACGGGGCAGTTGGCGATGATGGCCGCGTCCTTCTGGGGCAGCAGCTTCTGGTAGTACCACCGGTTGGCGATCCACCGGCGCAACTCCTCCCGGCTCAGGCCGCCCTGGTGGAGCCGCAGATGGAGCGGGTGCCGGGACCAGTACTGGTCGGCGTGCGCGTGCAGCGCGGTGGTGAAGGCCGAACGGGTGAGAGACCCGTTGTGCCCGGCGTCCGTCTGCCCGGATTCCGCCTCCGGGCCGGCCGCCGTCACCACCGGCCGGCGTACGCGGTGACCTCGGCCCCGAGCTCGACGTCGGTGAAGTCGGGCGGAATCCACGCGGCCCGCGCGGGGCCGTCGGCGTCCTCGCCGGGGGAGCGGTCCATGACGGCCGGGAGCGGGCCGGTGGTGGCAGCGGCGGTCGTCATGGACGTTCTCCCTCGAGTTCTGCGGATGCCGGTGGCACGGGGGCCGGGGACCGCGCTCATCCCCGTTCTCCAGGGTCGGCAATGCCCGCTTGCTCCCGCAATCGCTGGAACGGGTGAACGGGGATCGGGCCCGGCTATTCGACGGTGATGTCCTCGTAGGTGATCGTGACCTGTTCCGTGGCGCCGTCGGAACCGGTGGCGCCCAGCTGCGGGCCTTCCCATCGGGAGGCCCAGGCGTTGGTCAGGTGGATGCGCCGGACCGTCTGTTCGTGCGCGTCCTTGACGGCGATGGTGATGTTCTGCCGGGCGCTGTCGAGGTCGGCGTTGACCAGTGTGGACTTGATCCAGTCGGTGAACGCGGTGCTCTTGTCCATGCCCCGGGTGATCGTGATCTCGCCGGCCCTTCGCGAACCCGGCTGTTTGCGCACGATCAGCTCGCCGGTCGGGGACACTTGCCGGACCTCGACGACGTCCTGTTCCAGGGTCAGCCCCGACACCTCCTGGACCGTTTCCACCTGGAACCTGCCGAGTTCGATGGCGAAGGTGCTGCTGTTGAAGGCGTCACCGGTGAGCATGGGGTGCCTCCCGCACTTGATTCGGGTGATCGTGTGATAAGTCAAGCAGTGTTGTGTCGAATCCGGCATGCCCGGCGCGTTCCATCACCCGGACGGGGGATCTGCGGGCGTACCGGCCCTCCCTGTTTGACGGTCGCCGCCCCGGGTACCCGGCGCCGATGATGAAGAGAACGAAGAGCTCCGTCGTGGTCGTGACCGGTGCCAGCGGCGGCGTGGGCCGGGCCACGGCCCGTGCCTTCGCCGAGCGGGGCGCCAGCGTCGCGCTGCTGGCCCGGGGGCGCAAGGGGCTGGAGGCCGCGGCCGCCGAGGTGCGCGGGCGCGGTGGCCAGGCGCTGGTGGTGCCCGTGGACGTGGCCGACCACCACGAGGTCACCGACGCGGCGAACCGCGTCGAAGAGGTGTTCGGCCCGGTCGACGTGTGGGTCAACAACGCCTTCACCGGCGTCTTCGCGCCCTTCGTCGAGATCGAACCCGACGAGTTCCGGCGCGTCACCGAAGTCACCTACCTCGGCTACGTCTACGGCACCCGCGCCGCCCTCTCCCGCATGCTCCCGCGCGACCACGGCACCATCGTCCAGGTCGGCTCCGCCCTCGCCTACCGCGGTCTGCCCCTGCAGTCCGCGTACTGCGGGGCCAAGCACGCCATCCAGGGCTGGAACGAGTCCCTGCGCTGCGAACTGCTCCACCAGGGCAGCAAGGTCCGCACGACCATGGTCCAGCTGCCGGCCCTGAACACGCCGCAGTTCGGCTGGGTGCTCTCGCGCCTGCCGCGCCGCCCCAGGCCCGTGGCGCCCGTCTACGAGCCCGAACTCGCCGCCCGCGCCATCGTGCACGCCGCCGCCCACCCCCGCCGCCGCGAGTACTGGGTCGGCGCCAGCACCGTCGCCACCCTCCTCGCCAACGCCGTCGCCCCCGGCCTTCTCGACCGCTACCTCGCCCGCACGGCCTATGCGGCACAGCAGCGCACCGAGAGCGCGCAGGAGATGCCGCCGGTGAACCTGTGGCATCCCGTTGACGGCGACGGCGGCCACGACTACGGCGCGCACGGCGACTTCGGCATGGGGGCCCGGGTGCACGGTCCCCAGCTGTGGCTGAGCGAGCACCGCGGCGCCCTGGCCGGCGGCGCGGCGTTCGCCGCGGCCGCACTCGCCGCGGCCCGGATGCGGGCGGACCATGGGCACCATGACCGGTGACAAGAACCTGACCGACTCCCGGCGGCGCACGCTGCTCGCCCGGCACGGCGAGGCGCTCGACCTGTTCACCGACCGGGTGCACGCCATCCGCCCCGGGCAGTGGGACGACCCCACGCCCTGCACCGAATGGACCGTGCGCGACCTGGTCAACCACCTGGCCGTGGAGCAGCTGTGGGTGCCGCCCATGCTCGAGGGCGCGACCATCGAGGAGGTGGGCGACGGCTTCGAGGGCGACCGGCTCGGCGACGACCCCGTCGACACCTGGGACCGGGCGGCCGACGCCGCCCGCGAGGCCTTCCACGCCCGCGGCGCCCTGGACCGGACCGTCAACCTGTCCTACGGCCCCAGCACCGCCCACTCCTACTGCGCCCAGATGATCTCCGACCTGGTGGTGCACGCCTGGGACCTCTCCCGCGCGATCGGCGCCGACGAGCACCCCTCGAAGGCGCTCGTCGACTTCACCCGCCACGAGGTCGAACCGTACGCCGACGACCTCTCCGCCTCGGGCCTGTTCGCGGCCCCCGTCCAGCCGCCGCCCGGCGCCGACTCCTGGCAGCGGCTCCTCGCCCGGCTCGGCCGGCAGCCCTAGCCGTCGCCCCGCGCCGCGCGGAACTCGGCGGTGAACGTCCGGCAGAACGCCTCGAGGTCGTCGGGCTTACGGCTGGTGATGAGCGTATTGGGGCCGTGCGTGCACACCTTGACCTGCTCGTCGACCCATGAGCCGCCCGCGTTGCCGATGTCGGTGCGCAGGCTCGGCCACGAGGTCAGCGTGCGCCCGCGCAGCACATCGGCCTCCACGAGCGTCCACGGGGCGTGACAGATCGCCGCCACCGGCTTGCCCGCCCCGAAGAAGTCCCGGACGAACGCCACCGCCCGCTCGTCCATGCGCAGGAAGTCCGGGTTGGCCACCCCGCCCGGCAGCACCAGGCCGTCGTACTCGGCGACGCCCACCTCGGCCACTGTCCGGTCGACGGGGAACGTGTCGGCCTTGTCGAGGTGGTGGAACGCCTGGACCGTCCCCGGCTTGGTCGACACCAGCTGTGGCGTGCCGCCCGCCTCCTCGACGGCCTTCCAGGGGGTGGTGAGCTCGACCTGTTCGACGCCCTGCGGCGCCACGAGGAACGCGACCTTCATGGTGACTTCCCTTCATCCGATTGCCGGTCCTTCCGGTCCTTCCGGTCCTTCCGGTCCCGGTGCTTGGCGGCGCGCAGGCAGCGCGTGAGCTCTTCGGCGTACGGCAGCACGACGAACACGCCGATCCCCAGCCCGATCCCGGCGAGATACCCGCGCGGCAGCGGCCGGCGGCGCGGCACCAGCCGCCAGGCCCGCCGCCGGCCCCGGCCGCCGCGCAGCAGGGCGCGCACCTGCTCGGGATGCAGACACATCAGCGAGCCCAGGGCGGCGAACGGCAGGGTCTCCAGAAAACTGTGGATGTGCTGTTCGAGCGGCTTGACCTCGCGGTCGCCGCGCAGGGCCGTCCGCACGTCCCACAGCGCGGTGGCCTCGTGCGCGGCCGTCGCGCCCAGCTGCACGGTCAGCAGCAGCGGGTTGACCTCGTACAGCAGCGTGAGCGCGATGGGGATGCCCACCTCGGTCATCATCAGGGCGTGGATGGCCGACTCCCGGGTGCCGGAGGTGTCCTCGATGCGGGTGCGCCGGTGCATGACCCAGTCGGCGACGCCGGGCACGAACCAGCCGGGCAGGAGTCCGTACATCAGGTAGCGGGTGGTGGCGGCCTCGACGTCGGGCATGCGGTCTGTGCTCCTCGGGATCAGGCGGACGGGGCGGTCAGCGGACGCGGCAGGCGCTCGCCTCCTCGTGCCGGAAGCCCATCCCGTGGCCGGCCTCGCCGTTCGCGCCCGGCCGCAGCACCCCGCCTGTCGGGTCGAGGGCGCCGGTGAAGAAGGCCGACTCGATCCGCGCGTGGTCGTGGAACCACTCCACGTGCCGCAGGTTGGGCACGCACGCCGCCACGTGGGCGTGCACGTGCGGCGCGCAGTGCGCCGAGATCTCCAGGCCGTGCGCCTGGGCCACGGCCGCGGCCCGCAGCCAGCCCGTCAGGCCCCCGCAGCGGGTGGCGTCGGCCTGCAGGCAGTCGACGACGGGTGCCAGCCGGGCGAAGTAGGACAGGTCGTAGCCGTATTCGCCGGCCGTCACGTCGCACGCGCACAGATCGCGCACCACCCGCAGCCCCTCGAGGTCGTCGGAGGAGACGGGCTCCTCGAACCAGACCACCCCCAGCCCGTCCAGCGCCCGCCCCACCCGCACCGCCTGCTTGCGGGTGTACGCCCCGTTGGCGTCCACGTACAGGGCGGCCTCCGGCCCGATGGTCTCGCGGGCGTGCCGCACCCGGTCCAGGTCGCGCTCGACGGCCCGGCCCCAGGACTCACCGATCTTGATCTTGACGCGGTCGATGCCGTGCCCGCGCACCCAGTTGTTCAGCTGCGCCGCCAGATGCGTGTCGTGGTACGTGGTGAACCCGCCGGAGCCGTACACCGGGACGGCGTCCGTGACCGCGCCGATCAGGCGCGGCAGCGGCACCCGCAGCAGCCGGGCCTTGAGGTCCCACAGCGCGATGTCCACCGCCGACACCGCGCACCCCACCAGCCCCGGGCGGCCCGCGTTGCGCACGGCTCGGACCATCGCCTCGTTGGCGCCCGCCACGTCCATCGCGTCGCGCCCGGTGACCAGCCCCGCGAGCAGACCGCCGGCGGCGTCCGCCGCGCCGGCGGGCGCGTACGTCCAGCCGAGGCCGGTCTCACCGCCGCAGCGCGCCTCGACCACCACGACGGTCGTGGAGTCCCAGGCGAGGGTGCCGTCGGCCTCCGGCCCCTCGGTGGGAAAGGTGTACGCCGAGACGTCCAGCGCCTCGATCCGCCCGCCGCTGCTCATCGTGCGCGCCCTTCGATCAGTCGTGTGGCGGCCCGGTCGGCGAGGGCCATGATGGTCAGCGCCGGGTTGGCGCTGCCCTGGGTCGGCAGCACGCTGCCGTCGGTGACGAAGAGGTTGGGGATCGCGAACGACCGCAGGTCGGCGTCCACCACGCCCTCCTCGGGCGTATGTCCCATCCGGCAGCCGCCCACCAGGTGCGCGTAACGCTCCACCGTCATCAGCTCGGTCGCGCCCGCCGCCCTCAGGATCCGCTCCATCACCTCGCGCGCCGCCTCCATCAGCAGGTCGTCGTTGGCGCAGCGGCTGTGGTCGAAGCGGGCGACGGGCAGCCCGTGCCGGTCGGTCGCCTCCGCCAGCGTGACCCGGTTGCGGGCCTGCGGCAGGAACTCGCACAGGGCGCCCAGCGTCGCCCAGTGCACATAGTCCGCCATCCGCCGCCGCAGATCGGCGCCCCAGTGCCCCTGCGCGGTCACGTGCTCGGCCCAGGTGATGGGCAGCGGGGAGACGGTCTGCACCGAGAAGCCGCGCCGGTAGGGCCGGGCCGGATCGGTCTCGTAGAACTCCTCGCAGCTCACCTCGGGCGGCGGCCCCTTGTACATGCGGATCTCGTCGGGGAAGCGGCCGGCGGTCTGCGGCGCGCCCTGCACCATGACATGACGGCCCACCAGGTCGTGGTCGTTGCACAGCCCCCGCGGGAAGCGGGAGGTCGCCGAGTTCAGCAGCAGCCTGGGCGTCTCCAGGGAGTAGCCCGCCACGGCGACCGCCGCGGCCCGCTGGAGGCGCTCACGGCCGCCGCTTACGTACCGCACCCCCGTCACCCGCCGCCCCTCGCGGTCGGTCTCCACCCGCGTGACCATCGCGTCGGCCCGGATCTCGGCGCCGTGCGCGATGGCGTCGGGCACATGGGTGATCAGCGGGGAGGCCTTGGCGTCGACCTTGCAGCCCTGCAGGCAGAAGCCCCGGTAGATGCAGTGCGGGCGGTTGCCGAAGCGCCCGTTGGTGATGGCGACGGGCCCCACCCGCGCCTCGATGCCGAGCGCCGCGCAGCCCTCGAGCATCACCTGGCCGTTGCCGCCCACCGGGTGCGGGGGGTGCGGGTGGGGGTGGGGGTCGCCCCAGGGCCAGAACTGCCCGGCCACCGGCAGCTCGCGCTCCAGCCGCTCGTAGAACGGCCGCAGCTGCTCGTACGACAGGGGCCAGTCGACGCCCACGCCGTCGAGCGAGTACGTACGGAAGTCGGAGGGGTGCAGCCGGGGCGCGAACCCCGCGAAGTGCACCATGGAGCCGCCCACGCCGCGCCCGGAGTTGTTCGAGCCCAGCGGGACCGGGTGGCTGCCGCCGACGACCCTGGGCTCGTTCCAGTACAGGTGGTGCGAGCCCCACTCGTCGCTGACCCAGTCCTTCCGCGGATCCCAGAACGGGCCCGCCTCCAGGCACACCACACGCCACCCGGCGTGCGCGAGGCGCTGGGTGAACGTGGCGCCGCCCGCCCCGCAGCCCACCACGGCCATGTCGACCTCGTCGTTGTCGTCGAAGCGCCGCATCGTCCCCTTCAGCTCGGTGACATGCGGCAGCCACGCGGAGGCGTTGCGGCGCCGCACGTCCCCCTGCGGCCGGGCGGACTCCCACAGGGTCCGCCACCAGGCGTGGCCGCTCACGGTGTCTCCTTTGTCGCTTCTCCGCCCGCGCGGCGCAGCGGTGCGGGCTTCGCCGTCGTCCGCGGCCCGGCGGCCGCGCGTGCGACGCTCATCGCGGCTCCTCCCACGGCTCCCGCAGCCCCCGCCCCAGCCGCAGGTAGCCGCGCGGGTAGGCCGGACCGCCGAAGCCGGTCTCGTCCCAGGCACGGGGATGGGCGTAGTAGGCCTCGCAGGCGTAGCGCGTCCACAGCGACCACACATGCGCGGCGGGCATGCCGTGCCAGTCGCGGCCGCCCAACTGCACGACGTGGTGCAGCAGCCGGTCGCGGTCGCCGTACCCGGCCTCGGCGAACCCCCGCCCGCCGCAGCGGACCCGCGCGTCCTCGTCGAGGGCGGCCAGCGAGCGCCGCCACGTCTCGGCGTCCTCGGGCAGATCCGCGTACCGCCAGCCGTCGCCCTCACCGGTGGCGAGCCGGGCGTCGATGACGGTCAGCACCGGAACGTCCGAGTCCTGCGCGGAACGGGCCAGGAGATGGTCCAGCAGTGCCTCGGCCACGGCCTCCTCGGCCGGGGTGAAGAAGCGCAGCGGCGGCTGCGGCCCCGGCGCGATGCGGGCCAGCACCACACCGGCCGTGACCGCGTCCCAGGTCCCCGCCCGGCCCACCGCGCCGGAGCCGTCGCCGAGCCGTACGCCCGTCATCGCTCCGCCCTCCGCAACCGCCTCATCCTTCCCGACCATCCCCTACCGTTCCCTGCGCAGGATGCTCGCCAGCAGCCCCATGCCGCCCACCATGCTCAGCAGGAGCGGGGCGAACAGCGGAGGGCCCAGCTCGACGTTGTAGCGGGCCATGCGCCAGCCGCCGGGCTTCTGGGCGATCCCGCGCACGTGCAGGTACGTGCCCTGCAGGCCGTTGGCGACGATCGCGGCCGACGCGAGCGGCAACGCGGTGCGCGCCGCCTCCTCGCGCGCGTAACCGGCCACCCCCGCCGCCAGTCCCACCGGGCCCAGCAGCACCGGCCACCACATCACGCGGTTGCCGAAGCCGGCCCGGTCGTGCTCGAGGAAGATCTCCGCGGCCGTCACCGCCGACCCGGCGGCCATCAGCAGCGACAGCGACCGCTGCAGCCGCCCGTGCCGCACGTCGTACTCCGCGCGCAGCCGGGTCCGCCGGGCGCGCCGGGGGATCACGACCCCTTCTCCCCGGCCGACCCGGAACCGGAGGCGGAACCGGAGCCGGACCTGGACCCGGACTCCGACCCGGAGCCGGACCCGCCCTTTCCGTGGCCGCCCGGCAGGAACTCCTGGATCTTGGCCTTGATGCCCTGCCGCAGCATGCCCTTGCGGTCCGTGTCGCCCTTGAGGATCGCCGCCGCCGTCGCCTCGATCTGCCCCCACTCCGCGTGCGGCGGGATCGGCGGCACCGCCGGGTCGGTCACGAACTCCACCACCGCCGGCCCCTTCGCGTCCAGGGCCGCCCGCCAGGCGTCCTCCACCTCGCCCGGCTTCTCCACCCGGATCCCGGTCAGCCCCAGCAGCTCGGCGAACTTCGCGTAGGAGACGTCGGGCAGTTCCTGCGAGGGCAGGAACTGCGGCGAGCCGCCCATCGCCCGCAGCTCCCACGTCACCTGGTTGAGGTCCCGGTTGTTCCACACCCCCACCACCAGCCGGGGGTCCTCCCACTGGTGCTGGTACTTCGCCACCGTGATCAGCTCGGCCATGCCGTTCATCTGCATCGCCCCGTCCCCGACCAGCGCCACCACCGGCCGGTTGGGATGCGCGAACTTCGCCCCGATCGCGTACGGCACACCGCAGCCCATCGTCGCCAGCGTCCCCGACAACGAGCCCCGCATCGTGCCCCGCATGGTGATGTGCCGGGCGTACCAGTTGGCCACCGAACCCGAGTCCGAGGTCAGGATCGTGTTCTCCGGCAGCAGCGGCGACAGCGCCCGTGCCACGTGCTCGGGGTTCACCGGCTCCGCGCTCACCGCCGCCCGCCGCGCCATCACCTGCTTCCAGCGCTGCACGTTGGAGATCACCTGGCTCTGCCAGCCGCGCTGGTCGTGCCGCTCCAGCAGCGGGATCAGCCGCAGCAGCGTCGCCCGCGCGTCACCGATCAGATTGACCTCGTACGGATAGCGCAGCCCCGCCAGATGCGGATCGATCTCGATCTGCACGGCCCGCGCCTTGCCGAACTCCGGCAGGAACTGCGAATAGGGGAAGTTGGAGCCGACCGTCAGCAGCGTGTCGCAGTCCCGCATCAGCTCGTACGAGGGCCGGGTGCCCAGCAGCCCGATCGAGCCGGTGACGTACGGCAGCTCGTCGCTGAGCACGTCCAGGCCCAGCAGCGCCTTCGCCACCCCCGCCCCCAGGATCTCGGCGACCTGCTCGACCTCGACCCGCGCCCCGGCCGCGCCCTGGCCAGCCAGGATCGCCACCTTCCGCCCGGAGTTGAGGATCTCCGCCGCGCGCTCGAGGGAGTCCTGCGAGGGCACCGCCTGCCAGCCGCTGCGGTCCAGGCTGGAGGGCACCATCTTGAAGTCGTGCGTCGGCGGCGAGTAGTCCAGCTCCTGCACGTCCGCGTGGACGATGACCGCCGTCGGCGCCCGGCGTGCGTAGGCCGTGCGCACCGCCCGGTCCAGGACGTTCGGCAACTGCTCGGGAACCGTCACCGTCTCCACGAACTCCGACGCCACGTCCTTGAAGAGGGTGTGCAGGTCCACCTCCTGCTGGTACGAGCCGCCCATCGCCGTGCGCGCCGTCTGGCCGACGATCGCCAGCACCGGCACATGGTCGAGCTTGGCGTCGTAGAGCCCGTTGAGCAGATGGATCGCCCCCGGCCCCGACGTCGCCGCGCACACCCCCAGCCGCCCGCTGAACTTGGCGTAGCCCACCGCCTCGAACGCCGACATCTCCTCGTGCCGCGACTGGATGAACCGCGGCTGGTCCCCGGCCCGCTCCCAGGCCGCCAGCAGCCCGTTGATCCCGTCACCCGGATAGCCGAAGACCCGCTCCACACCCCACTCGCGCAGTCGCGCCAGGATGTAGTCGGAAACCTGCTCACCCATGCTGTTCCTCTCCACCTGCCGCTCGACGCCGCGGGCGGCCGCACCCACCGGTCACCCGGCCAGCTCCGGCAGCACCCGCGTGCGATAGAAATCGAAAAAGCCCTGCTGCAGGGGGCCGATCTGACTGACGTGCACCCGGTCGAAGCCGGCCTCCGCGTACGCGCGCAACGCGCCCACGTGGGCGTCCACGTCGTCCCCGCACGTCACCGCCCCGGCCACCCGCTCGCGCGTCACCAGCTCGGTGGCCTGCTCGAAGTGGGCGGGCGTGGGCAGCACCTGGTTCAGCTCGCCGGGCAGCTGCTCCACCGCCCACAGCCGGTGCGCGGTCTCCAGCGCCTCCTCGCGGTCCGGACCCCAGCACACCTTCACCCCGCCCTGCACCGGCTTCTGGCCGCCGCCGCTGCGCCGGAAGCGGGCCACCGCGTCCGCGTCGGGCGTCATCGTCACCAGCCCGTCGCCGATCCGCCCGGCCACCTCGGTCGCCGCTGGGCCGAACGCCGACACGTCGATGGCCACCGGCTCGTCCGGCAGCGTGTACAGACGGGCGTTCTCGACGGTGTAGTGCTTGCCGTGATGGCTGACCTGGCCGCCCCCGAAGAGCAGCCGCATCACCTGAACGGCCTCTTCCAGCATCTCCAGCCGTACCGACGCCTGGGGCCACGCGTCGCCCAGGATGTGCTCGTTGAGGGCCTCCCCGCTGCCCACCCCGAGCCGGAACCGGCCCTCCAGCAGCACCGCGCTGGTGGCCGCCGCCTGCGCGGTGATCACCGGGTTGAGCCGCATGGTCG
Organism: Streptomyces sp. NPDC053048; assembly: GCF_044547045.1. NCBI lineage: Bacteria > Bacillati > Actinomycetota > Actinomycetes > Kitasatosporales > Streptomycetaceae > Streptomyces > Streptomyces sp. NPDC053048. Next base: position 230,550 of record NZ_JBITZS010000004.1, on the reverse strand, counting down.
GGCAGGTGACCGCGGTCTCCACCGGCAGCGAGGTGACCTGCGAGACCGCCCCGATCACCGACCACACCAGCGGGCTCTGCCCCTGCTCGCCCGTCCACGGGTGGAAGTGGTCGGAGATCCACAGCGAGGTGAACCCCGCCTGTTCCGCCATCCGGGCCTGCTCGACCAGGTCCTTGGGGGAGTGCTCCTCACAGGAGAGGAAGTAGCCGTACTCGGTCATCGCCGTCGGATCCTCCTGGGCCGCCCCGGGCCGGGCGCTCGGTGGGCTCAGACGCAACGGGTAACCCCCGGACGCCGAGACGAAACCTCCCGTTTCGCGGTGGGGCGGGACGGGGCCGGGGCGGCGGCCCGCCCCGCCGCACCCGATGGCCGGCATCCGGGGGCGCCGGGGCCCCCGCCGGCCCGCGCAACCAATCGGCGGGCCGAGCTGTCATATCGTTCATGACAAGTTCACCAAGTAGGACCATCCGACGCCGACTTGGCGTGCTGATCGGCGCGGCTGCACTCACCGTGCCCCTGACCGTCGCCGTGGGATCCGGCACCGCGCACGCCGCGACCCCCGCGTGCACCGCCGGGACGGGCCCCTACCAGGCCAAGGCGGAACGATTCCTCGGAAGAACCCCCGACGGTCGCCAGTCCGCCGCCGACTGCCGGGCGATACGCGACTTCCAGCGCGCCCACGGCATCACCCCGGCCATCGGCTACGCGGGCGCCGTGACCTGGGGCGTCATGGACCTCGTCACCCGCCAGAAGGCCGCCGGGACCAACCCGAACGCCGCCGGGAAGTGCCCGGTGGACAAGGGCCGCATCGCCTGCGTCGACCTGACCCGCCAGCTCAGCTGGATCCAGGACGGCCGGAAGCTGAAATTCGGCCCGGTCCCCATCCGCTCCGGCCGCGACGGCTACGAGACCCGCACCGGCCTCAAGAAGGTCTACTGGCGCAGCATCGACCACTGGTCCACCCTCTACAACGTCCGCATGCCCTACAGCCAGTTCTTCGACGGCGGACAGGCCTTCCACGCCATCGACGGCAGCGTCTGGTCGCCGCCGGGCTCGCACGGCTGCGTCAACATGCGCCGGGGCGACGCCAAGGCGTACTGGTCGCTGCTGAGGAACGGCGACGACGTCCACGTCCACGGGCGCAAACCCGGCACCTGAGGGCGGACGCCGCGAGCCGGATGATCAAGATAGATTCGGACCCGGCGTCTGCTGAGGAGAGGAACTGTGGAGAACACCGGGGACGGAGCGGTGCGCTTACCGCACCTGAGACTCGACGAGCTGCTGGAGCAGCTCCAGTCCCGGCTGGACGCGGCCCGCGGCACCCGCGACCGGGTGCACAGCCTGCTGGAAGCAGTGCTGTCCGTGGGCCGCGAGCTGGATCTGGAACATGTGCTGCGCCGCATCGTCGAGGCGGCGGTGGTGCTGGTGGACGCCGAGTACGGGGCGCTGGGGGTGATCGGGACCGACGGGCGGACGCTGTCGCAGTTCCTCACCGTCGGGCTGAGCGACGAGCGCATCGCCGCCATCGGACCGTACCCCTCCGGCCACGGCATCCTCGGGGAGCTGATCCGCCACCCCGCCCCCCTGCGGCTGTCCAGGATCTCCGGGCACGCCGCCTCGTACGGCTTCCCGGCGGACCACCCGCCGATGCACAGCTTCGTCGGCGTACCGATCCGGGTGCGCGACCAGGTGTTCGGCAACCTGTACCTGACCGAGAAGCGCGGCGGCGCCGGCTTCGAGGACGAGGACGAGGCCGTCCTGTCCACGCTCGCCGTCGCCGCCGGTGTCGCCATCGACAACGCCCGGCTGTACGAGGAGGCCACGCGCCGCGAACGCTGGCTGCGGGCCAGCGCCGACGTCACCAACCGGCTGATGTCCGGCAGCCCGCCCGCCGAGGTGATCGGCCTGATCGCCGAACTCGCCCAGGAGATCACCCGGGCCGGGCTCGCCACGGTGTCGCTGCCGGTCGCCGAGGCCACCGCCCTGTCGGTGGAGGTCGCCGTCGGCGAACGGGCCGAGGAGGTGCGCGGCAGGGTGCTGCCGGTGGACGGCTCGCTGGCCGGCGCCGCCTACGCCACGGGCGGCCCGGTCCACGCCCGCAGCGCCCGGCAGCCGGAGGCGGCGGGGCCGCCGGCCCTGCCCGAGCTGCCGGGACCCGCGGTGGCCGTGCCGGTGAAGTCGGGCGAGGCCGTGCGCGGCGTGCTGCTGCTGGCCCGCGCGACGGGACAGGCGGAGTTCTCCCGGGAGGAGACCGAACACCTGGTCGCCTTCGCCGGACAGGCCGCGCTGGCCATGGAACTGGCCGAACGCCGCGCGGACGCCGAGCAGATCGCCCTGCTGGAGGACCGCGACCGCATCGCCCGCGACCTGCACGACCTGGCCATCCAGCGGCTCTTCGCCACCGGCATGACGCTGCAGAGCGCCGACCGCTTCATCGACCACCCCGAGGCCGCCGAGCGCGTCCAGCGCGCCGTCGACGACCTCGACGAGACCATAAAGATCATCAGGTCGACGATCTTCGGCCTGCGGTCCCGCGAGACCGCGGACCGGCACGGCCTGCGCACCCGCGTCGTCCGGGCCGTCGGAGAGGCCGGCACGCTCCTCGGCTTCGCCCCGAGCCTGCGCATGGAGGGCCTGCTGGACACCCAGGTCCCCCGCGCGGCCGTCGACGACGTGGTCGCCGTCCTCGGCGAGGCCCTGGCCAATGTGGCCCGCCACGCCCACGCCAAGTCCGCCGACGTCGCCGTGGTCAACGACGGCCGGAACCTGCTGCTGACCGTCACCGACAACGGCGTCGGCATGCCCGACGGCCCCGCGGGCCGCCGCAGCGGCCTGCGCAACCTCGCCGAACGCGCGGAGAGACACGGCGGCCGGCTGCGGCTGACCAGGCCCCGGACGGGCGGTACGACGCTGACGTGGCGGATACCACTGGCGGCGGCCGCCCGGTAGCGGTACACCCCAGGACGCCGCCGCAGCCCCAGGGCGCCACCGCACGCCGCCGCAAGCCGCCGTCCGACGCGCCGCACGCCGCCGGACGGCGATGCCGACGACGACGCGCCGGGGGGCGCCCGACCGCCCGTCAGCGGCCCCCGATCGGCGCCCGCAGGGCGAGTATCGCCATGTCGTCGTGACCGTCACTGGGCCGGGCCTCGGCCACCGCCCGGCCCAGCCGCTCCAGCGGCTCGGCGGCGTGCGCCGCCGCCGCGCCGGCGACCACCGCCAGCGTCTCGGCGAGGTCGCGGCGCGGGTGCTCGACCAGACCGTCGGTGAACATCAGCACCGTCGCCCCCGGCGGCAGCGCCGCCCGGTGGTCCCGGCGGGCGAGGCCCGTGTCGACCCCCATCGGCAGATCCGGCTCGCCCTGGAGGAAGCGCGCCGTCCCGTTCGCCGTCACCACCAGCGGCGGAGGATGGCCGGCGCTGCTCCACAGCAGCGACCATCCCTCGCCGTCGGGCTCAATGCGGGCCAGGCACACCGTCGCCATGGTGGGCTCCGCGGCGGCGGCCTGGGCGCGGTCGAGGCGGCCGAGCAACTCGCTGGGCGGCACGGCGGCGTCGTAGGCCAGGGCGCGCAGCATGTTGCGGATCTGCGCCATGCCGGCGGCGGCCCGCACGTCGTGCCCGACGACATCGCCCACGATCATCGCCCGGACGCCGCCGGGCAGCGCCAGCGCGTCGTACCAGTCGCCGCCGAGCAGGGCCGGTTCGGTGGCAGGCTGGTACAGCGACCAGGAGTCGAACGGCGCCAGGTCGGGCAGTTTCGGCAGCAGCAGCCGCTGGAACTGTTCGGCGCCCGCGCGCACCTGCTCGTACAGCCGGGCGTTCTCGATGGCGATGCCCGCGGCACCGGCCAGGGCCACCACCACGGCCTCGTCGTCGGCGTCGAACGGCTTGCCGTCCCGGCGGTCCGTCAGATAGAGGTTGCCGTAGACCCGGTTCCGCACGGTGATGGCCACCCCGAGCAGGGTGCGCATCGGCGGATGCCCCGGCGGCAGTCCCGCGGCCTGGGGGTGAGCGGCGATGCAGTCGACGCGCAGCGGCTCGGGGTCGCTGATCAGCAGCCCCAGCAGGCCCCGGCCGCGCGGGAGGGCCACCCCCGCCAGCCGCGCGTGCTCCTTCTCGTCCAGGCCCACCGGAATGAACTCCGCGAGGTGGGTGCCCTCGTCGTCCAGCACCCCCAGGGCGCCGTAGCGGGCCCCGACCAGTTCCATGGCGGTGGTGACGATGCGCCGCAGCACCACGGGCAGTTCGAGCTCCCCGCTGACGTCGAGGATGGCGCCCAGCAGCGACCGCATCCGCCGCTGGGCGTGGGCCACCTCGGCCAGTTGCTCGCCGATCCGGTCGAGGTCGCCGTCCAGGGAGAGCCGCCGGCTCGGAAGGCCGGGGCGGGGAGGATGTCCGTCGTCTGCAGAGCTGGTCGCCACGTGTCAGAGGGTAACCATTCGATTGCCCACAGGCGGGCAATCCGTGCACGTCAGACGGGTTGTGGTGAGAAATCAGCCCGCCGGCTTCGGGGCGACGTTCGAGGCGAGGACGGCCGCCTGGATGCGGCGCTCCACGCCGAGCTTGGCGAGCATGCGCGAGATGTGGTTCTTGACCGTCTTCTCGGACAGGAAGAGCCGCTGGGCGATCTGACGGTTGGTGAGGCCTTCGCCGATGAGGGCCAGCACGTCGTGTTCGCGCGGCGAGAGGGTGGCCAGCCGCTCGTCCTCCGGCCCGGCGGGGGCCGACTCCTCCGTGCTCTCGCCGCGCAGGCTGTTCATCAGGCGGGTGGTGGTGGCCGGGTCGAGCATCGACTGGCCGGAGGCGACCGTGCGGATGGCGGCGACCAGATCCGACCCCTTGATCTGCTTCAGGACGTAGCCCGCCGCCCCGGCCATGATCGCGTCGAGGAGGGCGTCGTCGTCATCGAAGGAGGTGAGCATCAGACAGGCCAGGGAGGGCATCCGCGAGCGCAGCTCACGGCAGACCGTGATGCCGTCGCCGTCGGGCAGCCGCACGTCCAGCACGGCCACGTCGGGCCGCAGGGCCGGCCCGCGGGCGAGGGCGTGGCCGATCGTGCCGGCCTCCCCGACCACCGTGATGTCGTCCTCGCTGTCCAGCAGGTCATGGATGCCCCGCCGGACGACCTCGTGGTCGTCCAGGAGGAACACCCGGATCGGCCGTTCCTGGGAGAACGTCCTTGACTGGTCCACTACCCGCTCCCTGTCGACGGTCCACGCGCACACTGCCACGCTGATTCGATCATGAATGACGGGCGCGGGATCACGCCATGGGCCGAACGGCCCCGACCTCTTGCTCGGGACGGGAGCGGCTCATGGCCTGTCGCTCGGGACCGGGGCGGTTCACGGCGCGAGATCGCGGCGGGCCAGCAGGGCGAACGCCAGCGCGATCCCCAGCACCCCGACCCCGGCCAGGACGCCGAACGACTCCCACTCCACCGTGCCGAGGGCCAGCGCGTCGCCCGGCGTGTAGTAGTGGAACGGGCTGATCCACCGCAGTGGCGCCGCTCTCGACCACGCCAGCGCGACGAAGTTCACCGCGAACCCCACCGCGCCGAACGCGATCGTCGTCCCCACCACCCGCGCCCGGCGCCGGCCCGCGGCGGAGACGGCCAGGGCCGGGCCCGTCACGCACAGCGCGAAGCCCCAGCCCAGCAGCCCGGCGGCGAACACCCCGCCCAGCGGCACCGTGTCGTGCAACCGGGGCGAGAGCGCGACCCCGGCGGCCACGGTCAGCGTGGCCACGACGTTGAGCAGCACGGACACCACGATCAGCGCGGCCGTCCGCTCGGCCAGCAGCCGGGCCCGCGACAGCGGTCGGACCATCAGCAGCTCCATCGTCCCGGACTCCACGTCGGCGGCGACCGCCGCCGCGGCCAGCGAGCCGATCGCGGTGAGCTGCAGCGCGATCCAGAACGGATGAGTCAGCCCGCCGCCCAGCAGCCCGGGGTAGCTGGCGACCGCGACGTCGCCGCTCGTCCCGCTGAACGCCCGCAACGCCCGCGGCGGCTGACGGCCGCCCGCCGCGAAGAGCGTCTCGGGCGGCACAGTGTTGGCGATCACCACGATCAGGGTCTCGAAGACGGCCATGCCCAGCAGCAGCGCCGCCAGCATCCGGCGGCGGCGCAGCAACGCCAGCCGGAACAGCGGGAACCGGCCGCCGGCCCGGCCGCCGCCGGCGATCGCGGCGGTGTTTTCCGTGCCGTGCGGGGCGGTCACGGCGGGTCCTTTCCCGGCCCGTCCCGGTAGAGGTCCAGGAACGCCTCGTCCAGCCCGGCCTCCTCGACCGCCAGGTCGGCCACCGGCAGCTCCAGCAGCCCGCGCAGCGCGGCGACCACCTCGTGCGGCGGGATCAGCAGCTCCACATGGTCGCCCCGCCAGCGCGGCGACCACCGCTCGGCACCGGGCAGCGGCCTGTGCCCCCGCCCGTCGGCGAACGCCAGCCGCACCTTGCGGGCGCGCGCCTCGCGCAGCGCCGCCACGGACCGCACGGTCACCAGCCGCCCCTGACGCACGATCGCCACCCGTTCGCAGGTGCGCTGGACCTCGGGGAGGATGTGACTGGAGAGCAGCACGGTACGGCCGGCCGTTGCCGCCTCGGCCAGCAGCTCGAAGAAGGTCTCCTGCACCAGCGGGTCCAGGCCCTCGGTCGGCTCGTCCAGCACCACCAGCTCCGGATCGTGCTGCAGGGCCTGGACCAGGCCCAGCTTCTGCTTCATCCCGCGCGAGTACCCCCCGACGACCCGCCCGAGGTCCGCGGCCGACAGCCCCAGACGCTCGCACAGTTCGGCGCGCCGCGGGGTCGGGGCGCACTGCAGGCCGGCCAGCAGGTCCAGCGTCCGGGCCCCGGTGAGCTCGGGGTACAGGCGCAGTTCGCCCGGCAGGTAGCCCAGCGCGGGGGCGAGGGCGCGATGGTCGGCGACCGGGTCGAGGCCCAGCAGCCGCACGCTCCCCGCGGTGGGCTTGAGCAGCCCGACCAGACACCGCAGCGTGGTGGTCTTGCCCGCTCCGTTGGGGCCCAGGAAACCGAACACCTCGCCCGCACCGACCGTGATGTCGAGCCCCTCGACGCCCACGGTCCGTCCGTACAGCTTGGTCAGCGAGCTGATCTCGATGGCGGGCCCGGCCTCACGCATCCGGTGCTCCTCTCTCCAGGGCCCCAGGGACCTCGAGGGCCTCTGGAGCCCCATGCCCTCATGTCCTCACGGCTTCATGTCCTCACGGCCTCGGGGGCTTCCACGGTCGCGTCGGCGCATCAGTGATCGACCAGCAGCACCGCCGCCCCGGTGACCCGGCCCGCCGCCAGGTCCGCGAGGGCCTCGTCGGCCCGGCTCATCCGGTACGGGCGCGCACGCACGACCGGCGGGTGGCGGGCCGCCTCGGCGAGATAGGCGCGGCCGTCCGCGCGCGTGTTGGCGGTGACGCTGCGCAGCGTGCGCTCCTGGAAGAGATGGCTCCGGTACGTCAGGCCGGGGATGCCGGTGAGATGGATGCCGGCGATCGCGAGGGTGCCGCCGCGGTCGAGCGCCTCGAGCGCGGGCGGTACGAGGTCGCCGACGGGGGCGAAGAGGATGGCCGCGTCCAGTGGTTCGGGCGGGGCGTCCCGGGCGCCGCCCGCCGAGGCCGCGCCGAGCTCGAGGGCCAGCCGCCGGGCCCGCTCGCCCCGCGTGAGCACATGGACAGTGGCACCCCGCGAGATCGCCAACTGCGCGGTCAGATGGGCGGAGGCGCCGAAACCGTAGAGGCCGAGCCTGCCCCCTGGCGGCAGTTCGGCCCGTTCCAGTGCCCGGTAGCCGATGATGCCCGCGCACAGCAGCGGCGCCAGCTCCTCGTCGGCGGGGCCCTCCGGCAACCGGTAGGCGTAGCGGGCGTCGACCACTGTGTGCTCCGCGTAGCCGCCGTGGACGTCCCAGCCGGTGTAGCGGGACGACAGGCACAGGTTCTCGCGCCCGGACAGGCAGTACCGGCACGCGCCGCACGTGTGCGCGAGCCAGGCGACACCGACCCGGTCGCCCGGCGCGAAGTCCTGCGTCCCTGGACCGACGGCCAGCACCCTGCCCACGATCTCGTGGCCGGGCGTGCAGTGCGGCAGGTGCGGGGGCAGGTCGCCCTCGGCCAGGTGCAGGTCCGTACGGCACACCCCGCACGCGCGCACCTCGACCAGCAGCCCGTTCGGCCCGGTCGCGGCCGGTGCCCGCGCGACGCGGCGCAGCGGGTGCTCGGCGGCCGGAGCCGGGTGGTCGACCACCCATGCCGTGCCGGCCGCGTGCGTGGACATCGCGCTCACCTCCGCTCGCTCCTTCCACCGTGCGCCGGGGGCGCGCGCTCGGCAACGAGAGGGGCCCGGCGACGGTCGGGGGCGGTGAGGGGGCTGGGGGCGGGGAGCGGGAAGCGGGGCCCGTCGACGGGACGGCGGCCGGTGACCAGGGTGACCGGAAGGGGCCGGGTGTCCCGTCACCGGACCCCGGACGGCCTATTCCGCGTGGCGGCGCGCCCCGCCACGCTGGGAGCAGCCCGGTCGGACACCCGTCCCGCGCCCGTCCCCCGCGCCGGGCTTCCGCCGGGGTCCGCCGGGGCCGGAACGCCGATGGCCGGCCCCGGCGGCCTCGCCGGATGGCGGCGGTGCCCAGGGCGTGTCCGCCGACCCATCGGACACGCCCTGGTTCGTCCCCATCGGACACGCCTTGGTTCGTCGCGGCGGACCGACACTGGAGACAGGACCGTCCGAACAGGACCTTCCGCACCTTCGGAACGCAGGAGGCGGTCGCCATGGAGCAGGCACCCGTCACCGTAGGACTCGACGGATCACCCGAGAGCCTGGCCGCCGCACACTGGGCCGCCGCCGAGGCGGACCGGCGCGGACTCGGCCTGCGCCTGCTCCACGCGTGGATCCTCTATGTCCCCCAGCCGCCCGGCGTCCCGCCCGACAAGGACCGGGACTACTGGGCGAAGCGCATCGTCCACGCCGCGCACACGGAGGTCAGCGCCCGGTTCCCGGCCCTGACCGTCACCGAGGACCTGGTCGCCGCCGAACCGGACGCGGCTCTGCTGCGGGCCGCGGAGGAGTCGGCGATGGTGGTGCTCGGTTCGCGCGGCCTGGACCGGCTTCAGAGCTTCTTCCTCGGCGACGTCGGCCTGCACGTCGCGGGCCGGGCCGAGCGGCCCGTGGTCCTCGTACGGGCCGGAATGCGCGCCGAGCACCCGTCCCCGGCCCACGAGGGCGGCGTGGTGCTGGGCCTGGGCCTGCGCCGCCCGGCCCACGACCTGCTCGACTTCGCGTTCGGCGCGGCGGCCGCGCGAGGGGTGCCGCTGCGCGTGCTGCACGGCCGGCCGCTGCCCGTGCAGGCGTACGCGCCCTGGGGCGTCGACCCCGACGTGGCCAAGGAGATCACCGAGCACGCGGAGCTGGAGGTGAGGGAGACGTTGCGGCCGTGGCGCGAGCGGTATCCGGACGTCACCGTGATCGACGCCGTCGGCCTGGAGAGCCCGGCGAGGACGGTCGTCCGGGCGGCGGAGGGCGCCGACCTGCTGGTGGTCGGACGGCGGCGGCACCGGCCGGCGCTGGTGCCGAAGCTGAGTTCGGTGGCGCAGGCGTGCGTGCACCACGCGCCGTGCCCGGTCGCGTTGGTGCCGCACGACTGAGGGGGCGCGGCCCGTCGTCCAGCCGGGCCCCACGCGTCGGGCGGACGCGAGGCTTCACACGGGGGGCGGACCCGCGCCTTCGGCTGGACCCGTCATCGCGACGCGCCGGGCGCGGCCGCCTTTGCCGCGTTGCGCGGGTCGGCCGTGACGAGCACGCCCACCACGACGGCGCCGACCGCCAGGACTCCGGCGGCCCAGCCGCAGGCGACCGCCATTCCGTGCACCGTGGCCCTGTCGGGCGCGGCGCCGGAATGGGAGGCGAGATAGGCGGCCGAGGCGCCTGCCGCCACGCTGTTGAGGAGCGCGGTGCCGATCGAGCCGCCGATCTGCTGCGAGGTGTTCACGAACGCCGAGGCGATCCCGGTGTCACGGGGGTCCTGGACGGTGGTCGCGGTGCTCATGATGGGCGCGACGAGGAGCCCCACGCCGATGCCGAACAGCAGCAGCGCGGGCAGGATGGACGTCGCGTAACCGCTGTCGGGTGTGAGCCTGTTGAGGAAGAGCAGGCCGCAGGTCTGGACGAGGAGCCCGGTCACCAGCAGCACGCGCGGCCGCACATGCGGCATGAGCCGGCCGGTCACCCGGGTGGATATGGCCGCCGCGACGACCACGTACGGCAGGAACGCCAGCCCGGCCTTGAGGGACGAGTAGCCCATGACGTCCTGGAACTGGAACGTCATGAAGAGGAACATGCCCAGCATCGCGAAGGTGGAGATCACGATCGTGAGGAAGGCACCGGCCCGGTTGCGGTCGGCCAGGACCCGGGGCGGCAGCAGGGGATGGGCCGTCCTGGACTGCACCACGCCGAACACGCCGAGCAGGACCACGCCCGCCACCAGCGATCCGATGATCACGCCGGAGTCCCATCCGAGGGCACCCGCCTCGCCGAAGGCGTAGATGCAGGCGACGATCCCCGCGCAGCCGAGAGCCGCGCCGACGACATCGAGCGGTACCCGCGGCGGCTTCGGCGGGTCCGGGAAGAGTCGCAGACCGCCGGCGATGACCGCCAGGGAGATGGGGACGTTGACGTAGAGGGTCCACCGCCAGTCGAGGTACTGGGTGATGGCGCCGCCGAGCACCAGCCCCACCGCGCCACCGGACATCAGCGCGGCCCCGTAGATGCCGAGCGCCTTGGCGCGGTCCCGGCCTTCGGGGAACACACTGGTCAACAGGGCGAGGGTGGACGGCGTGAGGAGGGCGGCGAAGACGCCCTGCAGGGCGCGCGCGGCGATGAGCATGGCCGCGCCGTTCGCCGCCCCGCCGAGGGCGGAGGCCACGGCGAAGCCGGCCACTCCGATGAGTACCGCGCGCCGGCGCCCCAGCACGTCGCCGAGCCGGCCGCCGAGCATCAGCAGCCCGCCGAAGGCGAGGGTATAGGCGGTGACGACCCATCCCCGGGAGGTGTCGCTCAGGTGCACTTCGGCCTGCGCGGTGGGCAGCGCGATCGAGACGATCGTCATGTCCAGCGCCACCATCAGCTGTGCGCCGCTGAGCATGGCCAGTGCCCACCAGCGCCGGCCGGCTCCCGGAGGATGCGCCTCCGGGGCGTCCGAGGGAGCGTTGCTCGAGTTGCTTGAGGCTGTCTCCGTCATTGAGACCCCCGTATCTGGACGAAATTTGTCCACTTCATCGGCTACGATACAGTGAGTGGACGAAAAACGTCCAGATTGATCGACGCGGATCGACGCGGATCGACGTGACCGGTTCGATCGACGTGGGTGCCGAGGGATCGAGGGGTGGTGCTCGTGGTGGAGCGGACGGGGGAGCGCGCCGCAGGCGCGGAGCCCGGGGCGTTGCGGGCGGACGCCCGCCGCAACAGGGAACGCATCGTGCTGGCGGCCCGTGAGCTGTTCATGACGCAGGGCGTCGACGTGTCGATGGACGAGGTGGCCCGCCGGGCCGGGGTCGGCAAGGGCACGCTCTACCGCCGCTTCCCCGACCGTGACCTCCTGCTGGAGGCCGTGGCCCTCGACATCTACGAGCGCCTGACCGTCATGGCGCGGCGGGCCTGGGAGCGGGGCCCGGACGCCTGGAGCTCGCTGAACGGCTTCCTGCGCGAATGGGCCGCCTTCCGCTTCGGGCTGGCCAACTCCCCGCTGTGCCACCCCATGCGCGAGGCGCTCAAGGGAAACCGGCAGCTGCGCGACGCCCGCGACGTCTGGCTCGAGCTCTTCGAGCGCATGGTCCGCGAGGCGCAGGACGACGGTGTGCTGCGGCGCGACATCGGATGCGGCGACATCGTGATGTTCATGGACCGGCTCGTCCAGGAGACCGGCGCACCCGCCGACGTCGCCGACACCGTGCCGGCGCGGCTCCTGGAGCTGCTGCTGGACGCCCTGAGGGTCCAGCCCGGCTCCGTGCTCCCGGGCCGGGCCATCACCGGCGCCGACCTGAACCGGCCGGTGTCCGGTCCCTGACCCCCTCCCTGCGGGGCCCGTGCGACATCGGTCGGTGCCGGTCGATACCGGGCGGCAGCGGCCGAGGTTGGCCGGTCAACTCCTTGGCGGAGCACGGACATTGATGGTCCTCGTCGCCTTGCGCACCACTCGCCCCACTGGCAACCTGTCGAGGCGGGTGCAAGGAGAACAGGCGGATGCGCAACGGGATTTTTTCGGCCAGGAGGATCGGCTGGAGCGGGGGCGGTGGCGCCCCGCTGCGCGCGACATGAACTGCGCCTTCATCAAAGGGAGTCGGCCACGCCGGTTGGCCGCAGGAGCACTGTGAACTTCGTGCAGGCGGCCTTTACCCTGGTTTCCTGGTCGTGCGGAAGGGGCCAACAGGAGTGCGGCCGGGGAGTCGTACCGCCCGGCGAACAGCAGCACGGGCCGATCGGCGCTCACCGCCGAACCGGCCGCGACACCGGCGACTTCCGCGTGACCGTTGCTCCGGCGGAGGAGTGAGGAGGTTAGGCGGCCGCGGTCCACCGCGGCGGCGCGAACGGGAATCACGCTTCCACGCAACGCACATTCAGCTCTCGAGCCGGCACCGACGCCGGCTCCTCAGCAGCCGCCGTGCACGCGAGGGCGACGACGACGTCGCCGGCACCGCGTGCGGGCCCAGGGGGACGGGGACCGATCTGCCCACACGTGCGGGGGCAGCGGTGCGGCCTCGGCAACGCTCATACGGGGGACAGAGAATGACACGTCACGTGTCAGGTACAGCCGCGCGCCAAGCGCTGCTCGGCCATCTGGCAGAAGTACAGGCGGAGACCGGTCGATTCGTTCTGGTGACCGGTCCCGTACTGTCGGGGAAGACCACACTCATCAACGACTTCGCGCGCACCTCCCAGATCCGGGGCGTGCGCGTACTGAGCGCCACCTGCTCGAGGTTCAGCCGGTCCGAACCCCTCGGAGTCCCGAGGCAACTGCTGCGCGACCGGCGGCGGACCACCTCGCGGGAACACCCCGCCGACGCGTCCGGGACCTTCTCGGTCGCCCAGGCCGTGGAGACCGCGGTCGGCGACATCCTGCGGCTCGCCGCAGGCCGCCTCCTGATCGTCTGCGTCGACGACGTCCGCCACGCGGACCCGGCCTCGGCGCGCTTCGTGGAAGCCCTCGCGGCGAGCATCCGCCACCATCCCGTCCTGCTCGTCGTCACCGACCGGACCGACGCCTCCCACAGCTCGATCCGGCTCCGCCGCCTGATCGAGGAACGGGGCGAGGGGCGGGGCCAGGGGCGGGGTGGAGAAGAGCACGCGGGACGGGGCGGACGGGGTGGAGCACAGGGCGGAGGAGGGCATGTGCGCCGCCTCGAGGTCGCGCCCCTGTCGACATCCGACGTCGCCGAGCTCGCCCGCACCGAATTCTCGCTGCGCTGCGCGGACCGCTTCGCCGAGCGGCTGAGGCGGCTCACCGGCGGCAGCGCACTCCTCACCAAGGCACTTCTGCGCGACCACGCCACCCGCTGCGGCTGCCGGGGCGAACTGGAAGGCATCCGTACCCCGGTCATCGGCCCCGCCTACCGGCAGGCCGTCCTCGACTGCCTCCACCGGCTCGACCCGGACACGCGCGACATAGCGGAAGCACTGGCGATGGCGGACGGGTTCAGCGCCCTGGAGGTCATCGCCGAACTCACCCGCCTCGACCTGCGGGTCGTCGAGGAATCGACGCAAGAGCTCAGCGCCTGCGGGCTGCTGCGCTCCGGCGAGTTCCGTCATCCCGCCATCCGCGAGGTCATCCTCGGTGACATGCCACGCGGCCGCCGCTCGGAGCTGAGCACCCGGACGGCCACGGTCCTCAGGGCCGCCGGAGCGCCCATGGAGCACGTCGCACGGTGGCTGAGCGCCATGGACGACACCGGCCGCGCCGGAACCCGCGCACCGCGCGCCCTGCCCCGGGCCGACTGGGGCGCGGCGGGCCACGGGAACGACGGCGGGGGGGTGGGCCGGCCGACCCTGAACGGGACGCTGGTCGCCAGCCCTGCGACCGGGGGCACGGTGTCGGGTCAGGAGCTGGGGCAGGAGCTGGGGCAGGAGCCGGAGCAGGAACGGGCGGAGGGAAGGGTTCCGTCGCAACGGCGCCACCCGGAGGCGGGACCACCGTTCTCGGGAGCGTTGTCGGGCGGGCCGTCGCCTGCCGGCCCGTCGCCGTCCGATGCGTTGCCGTCCGATGCGTTGCCGTCGGATCCGCCCCCCTCCGAGGCGTCGCCCTGCATCTCGCCGACGACGCTCGGTCTGCCCGGGTCGGGTCCGCCCGGGATGCAGGAGGACCATCACTCGCTGTGGCTCGCCAAGGACGAACTGGCCCTGCTGGACCGCCGTGTCGCCGCCATCGGCCGCCGCGAGAGTCCCGAACACCTGGCGCTCGTGGCGCGTCGACTGCTCCTCGCCTGCGACTTCCCGGCTCTGCTCCGGGAGGTCGGCCGCAAGGAGCAGCTGACACGACGGACCCTGGAGGAACGCCTCACCCGCTCCCCGCACTACGCGGCGGCCTGGGCGCTCTCGAGCGCGCTCACCGAGGGCGGGCCGGACGGCCAGGACGTCATGCGGGCGGCCAAGCGCGCCCTGTACGGCTGTGATGCCACAGACGAGAACCTGCACGCCATCATGGCGGCGCTGGCCGTCGTGGTCCGCCACGACAACCCCGGGCAGGCCTCGTTCTGGTTCGAGCGCTTCGCCCGTGCCACGGACGGACGGCTGGCCTGCCGGCAGGCCCGGCTCCGGGTCGTCCGTGCCGAGATAGCGCTGCGCGGAGGGGATCCGGCGACGGCGGCCACGGAGGCCGAACAGGCCCTCGGCCTGCTGCCCGCCCGGCTGTGGGGCATCCGCATGGCCGAGCCGCTGGCCTGCGCGATCCTCGCGCACGTCGCCGCAGGCAACTCCGCCGCGGCGGCCGTCCTGCTGTCGCACAACGTGCCCGACTCCCTCTTCGACACGCGGTACGGACTCGACTACCTCTACGCCCGCGGGCTCTACCGGCTCGTGGCCGGGGAGTCCCTGGCGGGCCTGGCCGACTTCCTCCGCTGCGGCGGGCTGATGGGCGGATGGGGCATGGACCGGCACAGCCTCATTCCCTGGCGGCTGGCGGCGGCCGCCGCCTACGTGACCATGAACGAGTACGGAAAGGCCGTCGACCTGATCGACGAAACCCTCGACCGGATCCATGCGGAGGCGCTGCGGGGCGGTACGAAATGGGGCGACCTCCATGCCCGTACCCGCACACCGGGCGACCGGGCCAAGTTCGGGGAGCGCGTCTTCGAGGAACTGCGCGAATCGGCAGGTACTCCTGGCCTGTTCGCCCTGCTCGAGAGCTTCCGCACCGGCGAGGCCGCGAAGCAGAAGAAGCCGGAAGTCGCCCGCTACAAGATCTACGACCGGCACTCCTCGTTCCTGGAGAAGCTGAGCCCGTCGGAACAACGGGTGGCCGTTCTCGCCGCCAAGGGAAGCACCAACCAGCAGATCGCCCATGACCTGTCCATCACGGTCAGCACGGTGGAGCAGCACCTGACGCGCATTTACCGCAAGCTCCAGCTTGGCGGACGCAGCGAATTGCGCGCGAAGCTGGGCTGAGGCTGACGGGGCTCGATTCGGCCGGTCGGTCCGCTGGGCACAGCAGACCGACCGGCCGGAAGTCTGCGCTTTTTCGTCATTCGGTAGCGCGAAGGAGAAAACGCCACATGGCAATTCCCGAGAACAACAATACCTTTTCCGCCGGCCGGGTCGCCCTCGTCACCGGTGGCGCGAGCGGTATCGGCGCGGCGGTGGCCGAACGCCTGGTCGCGCGTGGTGGCCACGTGGTCATCGCGGACATCGACACCGACCGCGGGAACGCCGTCGCGGCGCGCATCGGTGCCGTGTTCGTGCGGACCGACGTGGGGAGCCTCGCGGACAACGAGGCCGCGGTCGAGGCAGCGGTGTCGAGGTTCGGCCGCCTCGACGTCGTACACCTCAACGCGGGCACCACCGGCCGCACGGCGATAGGCGACGGATTCGACCTCGACAGCTACCGGAACATCGTCAACGTCAACCTCGACTCCGTGGTCTTCGGCGTCCAGGCCGCTCTGCCGCACGTGCGCCGCGGACAAGGACCCGGGGGACAAGGATCGCGCGAACGTGGATCGATCGTGGTGACCGCCAGTGCGGCTGCGCTGCGCCCGTCGATCGAGGTGCTGTACTCGGCCACCAAGAGCGCGGTGATCGGCCTCGTCCGTTCCCTCGCACCGGTGCTCCGACGCGACGGCGTCTCCATCGACGCGCTCTGCCCCGGCCTGGTGGACACCCCACTGATCGCCGGGCGCCGGTCGGCCATCGCCGAGGCCGGGATCCCCGTGGCGAGCGCGGAGCAGGTGGCCGACGCCTTCGAGACCGTACTCGGCGACGAGCGGACGGGGCAGGCCTGGCTCGTCATGGCGGACAGGCCGGTGGCGCCTTTCCCCTTTGCCGAACTGCCCGTCCCGGGAGCAGAGAAACTGATCAACGCTGATCAATGACGGCACGGCATCGTGAAATGAGCAGGAGCATAGGGGTTGTTTAGGGGGTCGGGCGGAACGCCCCCTTGTTAGCCTGAACCGCGTAATTGCATGTTGCAGTTGATGCACTGGAATTGCTGGTACTGCGGGCGGGGCGGGTTATGAACGAAACGGCGGGTGCGGGGTACAGCGATTCTCCGGAGTGCGCGGAGGCAATAGCGGTGGTGGGCATTGCCTGCCGGTACCCGCAGGCTTCCTCGCCCCGGAAGTTCTGGGAGCTGCTGCGGGACGGCCGCCACTCCGTGACGGAGGTCCCGGAAGGTCGCTGGAACATCGAAGAACTCTACGACCCGGACCCGTCGGCCCCGGGCCGCATGAACTCTGCATACGGCTCCTTCCTCGACGGTGTCGACCTGTTCGACGCCGACTTCTTTCATGTCCCGCCTCGCGAGGCGATGTACATGGACCCGCAACAGCGGCTCGTACTCGAACTCGGGTGGGAGGTCCTGGAGGACGCCGGCATCCTGCCCGGGGCCGTGAGCGGCACCGGGCTCGGCGTCTTCGTCGGAGCGATCTGGGACGACTACGCCCGCCTGGTGCACGGAACCGCGGCGACGGCCGGGCCCGGTGCCCAGCACGCCATGACCGGTATTCACCGCGGCATCATCGCCAACCGGCTGTCGTACTTCCTCAAGGCCCAAGGCCCCAGCCTGACCGTCGACACCGGCCAGTCCTCGTCCCTCGTCGCGGTCCACCTGGCCTGCGAGAGTCTGCGCAAGGGCGAGTCGGAGCAGGCCATCGCCGGCGGGGTCAACCTGACCCTGCTCCCGGGAAGTTCCGTCATCTCCAGCAAGTGGGGCGGACTCTCCCCGCAGGGCCGCTGCTTCACCTTCGACTCCCGCGCCGACGGCTACGTCAGGGGAGAAGGCGGCGGTGCCGTCCTCCTCAAGCCCCTCTCCCGCGCGGTCGCCGACGGCGACCGCGTCTACTGCGTCATCCGCGGCAGCGCCATGAACAACGGCGCCGGCACCGGCATGACCACCCCCAGCGCGACCGCCCAGGAGGCCGTGCTGCGAGCCGCCTGCGCACGGGCCGGGGTCGGACCGGAAGAGGTCCAGTACGTGGAACTGCACGGCACCGGAACCAAGGTGGGCGACCCCGTGGAGGCCACGGCCCTGGGCGCGGCGCTGGGCGCGGTGACGGGCCGGACCACGGCACTGCGAGTGGGGTCCGTCAAGACCAACGTGGGGCACCTGGAAGGCGCGGCGGGCATCACCGGCCTCATCAAGGCGGCGCTCAGCGTGAGCCACCGGGAACTCCCCGCCAGCCTCAACTACGAGACGCCCAACCCACGGATTCCGCTGGACGAGCTGAACCTGAGCGTTCAGCGTGAGCTCGGCCCCTGGCCGCAGGACGAACGCCCACTGATCGCGGGCGTCAGCTCGTTCGGCATGGGCGGCACCAACTGCCACGTCGTCGTGGCCGAGGCGCCTGCGGAGGAAGCCCACGGAGGTGGGGATGGCGTTGTTCCGGTGGTGGTGCCGTGGGTGGTGTCGGGTCGTTCGGCGGGGGCGTTGCGTGGGCAGGCCGGGCGGTTGCTCGAGGGGTTGGGTGATGGGGTCTCGGTTGTTGATGTGGGGTGGTCGTTGGCGTCGTCTCGGTCGGTGTTCGAGCGGCGTGCGGTGGTGTTGGGGGAGGGGCGTGAGGAGCTTGTCGGTGGTTTGAGTGCGCTGGCTGGTGGTTCTGCTGGTCCTGGTGTGGTGTCGGGGTCGGTGGTGTCGGGTCGGCTGGGTGTGGTGTTCACGGGGCAGGGTGCGCAGCGGGCGGGGATGGGGCGGGGGCTGTATGAGGCTTTTCCCGTGTTCGCGGCGGCGTTTGATGAGGTGTGTGCGCTGTTCGACTCCTCTGTCCGTGAGGCGGTGTGGTCGGGGGAGGGGCTTGACGAGACCGGCGTGACACAACCAGCGCTGTTTGCGTTGGAAGTGGCGTTGTTCCGGTTGGTCGAGTCGTGGGGTGTACGACCTGACGTGGTGGCCGGTCATTCGGTGGGTGAGATCGCGGCCGCGCACGTGGCGGGCGTCTTCTCGCTTGAGGATGCGGCGCGGTTGGTTGCTGCTCGGGGCCGGTTGATGCAGGCCCTGCCCGCTGGTGGGGCGATGGTTTCCGTGCAGGCCACCGAGGCGGAAGTCCTGCCGTTGCTGGCCGGGCGTGAGGACCGGGCGAGTATTGCGGCGGTGAACAGTCCTGGTTCTGTGGTGATCGCCGGTGTTGAATCGGTGGTCTTGGAGGTTGCGGCGTCGCTGCGGGAGCTGGGGCATAAGACGAAGCGGCTTGTGGTGTCGCATGCGTTCCATTCGCCGTTGATGGAGCCGATGCTGGCCGACTTCCGCGCGGCCGTCAGCGACATCTCCTTCTCCGCCCCGCGTCTGGTGATGGTCTCCGCTGTAACGGGCGAGCCGGTGACCGATGAGATCGCGTCCGTCGACTACTGGGTCGAGCACGTGCGGCGTCCCGTACGATTCGCCGATGCGGTGAAGGCCATGGAGCGGGATGGCGTACGCACGTTCCTCGAGCTCGGCCCCGATGCCGTGCTCTCGCCGCTCATTCCCGAATGTGTCAGCAACCGTGACGAAGCGGCTGCCGTTCCGTTGCTGCGCAGGGATCGCCCCGAGCCGCGGACGGCAATGACAGCTCTGGCTCGGATATTCGTCCGCGGTAACGAAGTCGGCTGGGCCTCGCTCTTCGACGGGTGCGGCGCCCGTCGCGTCGATCTGCCCACCTACGCCTTCCAACGCGAGCGGTACTGGCTGCCGCTCTCGACCGGGGCCGACATCGACTCGGTCGTGCAGCCCGCCGGCCCGGACCCGGTCGGTGCGCGGCCTGTGCCCGTTGCCTTGGCGCAGCGATTGTCCGGCCTTTCTCCCGATGAGCAGAAGCGCATGGTGATCGAGGTCGTCTCCTCGCACATCGCCACCGCACTCGGCTACCCCGGAACGAAACCCGTCGAGCTCAGGGCACCTTTCACCGACCTCGGTTTCGACTCGATGACGGCTGTCGAATTCAGGAACGCCCTTGCGGGAGAAACCGGCCTCCGCCTGCCGAGCGGGCTGCTGTTCGACTACCCGACACCGGCTGAACTGTCGGATCACCTCCTCTCGGAGCTGACCGGTCATTCCCGGGCCGCGACGGCCGGCTGGAACCCGGCCCGGGTCGCTGCCGACGAACCGATGGCGATCGTCGGCATGGCCTGCCGATTCCCTGGTGGGGTGTCCTCTCCGGAAGAGCTCTGGCAGCTCGTGGCCGAGGGACGAGAGGCGCTGTCGGACTTTCCGGCCGACCGGGGATGGGACCTCGACGCGTTGTACGACTCCGACCCCGATCGCTCGGGAAAGAGCTATGTCACGCGGGGCGGATTCCTGTCCGCAGGACAGTTCGACGCTGAATTCTTCGGTATTTCGCCGCGTGAGGCGTTGGCGATGGACCCGCAGCAGCGGTTGCTGCTGGAGACGGCGTGGGAGGCCTTCGAGCGCGCCGGCATCGACCCCGAGAACCACAGGGGCAGCGAAACCGGCGTCTTCATCGGCGCGACCGCACAGGACTACGGGCCGCGCATGCACGAAGCCCCGGACGGCGTCGAGGGGCACGTACTGACCGGCGGCACGGCAAGCATCATGTCGGGTCGAATCGCCTACCAGCTGGGCCTGGTCGGCCCTGCGGTCACCATCGACACCGCCTGCTCGTCCTCCCTGGCCGCCCTGCATCTGGCGATGCAGGCGCTGCGCTCGGGCGAGTGCTCGATGGCCCTCGCCGGCGGGGTGACGGTCATGTCGACGCCGGGAATGTTCGTCGAGTTCAGTCGGCAGCGTGGTTTGGCGGTTGATGGCCGGTGCAAGGCGTTCTCGGCGGTGGCTGATGGTACGGGCTGGTCCGAGGGTGTGGGAGTGCTGCTGGTCGAGCGGTTGTCGGATGCTCGGCGGAACGGGCATGACGTGCTCGCGGTGGTGCGTGGGTCTGCGGTGAATCAGGATGGTGCGTCGAATGGTTTGACGGCGCCGAATGGTCCGTCGCAGCAGCGGGTGATCCGGCAGGCGCTGGCCTCGGCGGGGCTGTCGGCCACCGACGTTGACGCGGTCGAGGCGCATGGCACGGGTACGCGGCTCGGTGACCCGATCGAGGCCGAGGCGCTGCTGGCGACGTACGGCCAGGGGCGGGAGGCTGATCGTCCGTTGTGGTTGGGCTCGTTGAAGTCGAACATCGGGCATACGCAGGCCGCGGCCGGTGTGGCGGGTGTGATCAAGATGGTCATGGCGATGCGGGAGGGCGTGCTGCCCCGCACGCTGCATGTGGACGAGCCGTCGCCGTTCATCGACTGGTCAACCGGCTCGATGGAATTGCTGCGGGAGAGCCAGGAGTGGCCGGAGTCGGATCGGCCTCGGCGGGCGGCGGTGTCGTCGTTCGGAATCAGCGGAACGAACGCGCATGTGGTGATCGAGCAGGCGCCTGTTGAGGAGAGTGACGAGCCCGGGGGTGACATTGCGCCGGTGGTCGTGCCGTGGGTTCTGTCCGGGCGCACGGACGTGGCGTTGAGGGGGCAGGCGGAGCGGTTGCGGGAGTTGGCTGTTGGCAGTGATGCGCCGGCGGTTGATGTGGGGTGGTCGCTGGTCTCGTCGCGGTCGGTGTTCGAGCGCCGGGCGGTTGTGCTGGGGGATGGACGGGAGCAGCTCGCCGGTGGTCTGCAGGCTTTGATGGACGACGCGACTGGTCCTGGTGTGGTGTCGGGGTCGGTGGTGTCGGGTCGGCTGGGTGTGGTGTTCACGGGTCAGGGTGCGCAGCGGGCGGGGATGGGGCGGGGGCTGTATGAGGCTTTTCCTGTGTTCGCGGCGGCATTCGATGAGGTGTGTGCGCTGTTCGACTCCTCCGTTCGTGAGGCGGTGTGGTCGGGGGAGGGACTTGACGAGACTGGTGTGACGCAGCCTGCGTTGTTCGCGTTGGAAGTGGCGTTGTTCCGGTTGGTCGAGTCGTGGGGTGTGCGGCCGGATGTGGTGGCCGGTCATTCGGTGGGTGAGATCGCGGCCGCCCATGTGGCGGGTGTTCTCTCGCTCGAGGATGCGGCGCGGTTGGTGGCTGCTCGCGGTCGGTTGATGCAGGCCCTGCCCGCTGGTGGGGCGATGGTTTCCGTGCAGGCCACCGAGGCGGAAGTCCTGCCGTTGCTGGCCGGCCGTGAGGTCCGGGTGAGCATCGCTGCGGTCAACAGCCCCGGTTCGGTGGTGATTGCGGGTGATTGCTCCACCGTTGACGAAATTGCTGCCGCATTGACCGAACAAGGCCGCAGGACCAAGCAGCTGACTGTTAGTCATGCGTTCCATTCGCCGTTGATGGATCCGATGCTGGAGGACTTCCGCGCGGCCATCAGCAACATCGTCTTCTCCGCCCCGCGCCTGACGATGGTCTCCGCCGTAACGGGCGAGCCGGTGACCAGCGAAATAGCGTCCGCCGACTACTGGGTCGAGCACGTGCGGCGTCCCGTCCGGTTCGCCGATGCGGTAAAAGCCATGGAGCGCGAGGGCGTCCGCACGTTCCTCGAGCTCGGCCCCGACGGTGTGCTGTCCGCGCTCGTCCCCGAATGCGTAAGCGACCCCGCCGCAACAGCCGCCGTCCCCGTCCTGCGCCGCGACCGCCCCGAGCCGCATTCAGCGGTGGCGGCCCTGGCCCAGGCCTTCGTGCGCGGCACGCCCGTCGACTGGTCGTCGTTCTTCGACGGCACCGGCGCACGCCGCATCGATCTCCCGACCTATGCCTTCCAGCATGAGCGGTACTGGTTGCTCCCGCCCGCCGACAGCGCAGACGTCGCATCGGCGGGCCTCAGTGCCGCCGGTCATCCCCTCCTCGGGGCGGCCGTGGAGCTGGCGAGCGGCGAGGGCATGGTCCTGACCGGCAGGCTTTCTCTCCAGTCCCACCCGTGGCTCGCCGACCACGCGATCCTCGGTACCGTCCTCCTTCCGGGCACCGCCTTCGTCGAACTCGCCCTGCACGCCGGCGACCACGTCGGATGCGACAAGCTCGACGAACTCACCCTCACTGCTCCCCTCGTCCTCCCCGAACACGGCGCCGTCCGTCTCCAGGTCGTCCTCGGCGGTGCGGATGACTCGGGTCGCCGTGAGCTGAGTATTCACTCCCGCCCCGAGCCGGGTCCCAAGGCCTCTCCGGGCCTCGACAGCGACAGCGATCCCGGAGCGGACTGGGCGCAGCATGCTCACGGCACGCTGTCCGCAACCGACCCCACCGACGTCGTCTCCGCGCTATCAGTCTGGCCTCCTGCGGATGCTTCGGAAGTCGGCACCGACACCATGTACGACCGGCTCGCCGAGCACGGTTACGGCTATGGGCCCGCGTTCCAAGGCGTGCGCCGGATGTGGCGGCGCGATGGCGAGCTCTTCGCCGAGGTCGTCCTGCCGGAGGAGCAGAGGACGGACGTGGGGGAGTACGTCCTCCACCCGGCGCTCCTGGACGCCGCGCTCCACCCGCTGCTCCCCGGCGCCGACAGCGAAGACGCCACTCCCAACACACTGAGCCTGCCGTTCTCGTGGGCCGGGGTGAGCGTCCGGGCTACCGGCTCCTCGATGCTGCGCGTCCACCTCGCCCGTTCCGGTCCCGACACCGTGACGTTGGACGTCGCCGACAGCGCGGGGACACCGGTGGCTTCCGTCGAATCCCTTGTGTGGCGTGACATCCCGGCCGACGCACTGCGCGACGCGCGCACTCGGTACCACGAGTCGCTCTTCCGCGTGGAGTGGAAGCCGCGCCCCCGGCCCCAGCCCGAGGGCGGCGTCGACCCGGCCTCCGTCGCCGTCTTCCGCGACGCCGAATCGCTGCTGTACTTCATGAACGACGTCAGCGAACACGAAGCGACGGAGCCCCCGCCGGCTGTGCTGGCGCTGAGGATGACCGACCCCACCCGCTACGACGTCCATGACGACGTCCATGACGTACACACGGACGCCGCCGGAGCGGCAAGCACCCTCACACGGCAGGCGCTCGAGCTCGTGCAGTCCTGGCTGTCCGACGAGAGGTACGCCGCTTCGAAGCTCGTACTGATCACCCAGGGTGCCGTCGAGACCGTCCCCGGAACAGGCGCCGACCCGGCCCTCGCCGGGATCTGGGGCCTGCTGCGAACGGCACAGACGGAAAACCCCGGCCGATTCGTGCTCCTGGACGTGGACCAGGACACGAAGACGGAAACGGGCACCGGCGATCCGCAAGCGCTGCAGCAACTCCTGCCCGCCGTTCTGGCAACAGGCGAACCGCACATCGCGGCGCGAGCCGGCGCGTTCCACGTACCGCGACTGACCCGCGTACCCGTCACCGAGTCCCCTGCCGGCCAGGTTCTTGCCCTGCCTCCGGTCGACCCCGACGGCACCGTCCTCATCACCGGAGCGACCGGACAGCTGGGTGGCCTGCTCGCCCGCCACCTGGTACGTGCACACGGCGTACGCCACCTGCTGCTGCTCAGCCGCCGAGGAGCCGAGGCCCCGGGCGCGCGGGAGCTGCGCGACGAGCTGACCGCACATGGAAGCGACGTCCAACTGGTGGCCTGCGATGCCGCCGACCGGGACGCTCTGGCCGCCGCACTCGCTCTCGTGCCCGCGGAGCATCCGCTGACCGCCGTCGTGCACACCGCCGGAGTGCTGGACGACGGCGTCGTCACCGCCCTGACCCCGGAGCGGCTGGACGAGGTGCTGCGCCCCAAGGCCACCGCAGCCTGGAACCTGCACGAGCTCACCCGGGGCCTGGACAGCGTCTCCGCCTTCGTCGTCTACTCATCGATCTCCGGCCTCATCGGCGCTGCCGGCCAGGCCAACTACGCCGCCGCCAACGCCTTCCTCGACGCCCTCGCCGCGCACCGGCGGGCTCAGGGCCTGCCCGCGCTGTCGCTCGCGTGGGGGCTGTGGGAGCAGACGGGAGGGCGCGGAGGCATGGCCGACGGCCTCGCGCGCCAGGACGTGGTACGCATGGCCCGTGCCGGCGTCGCTCCCCTGCCGGAGCCTGACGGTCTGACGCTTTTCGACACGGCCGTCGCCGAGGGCGCGCAGGGCGCGACGTCCCTGCTGGTGCCCATGCGGTTCGATGCGACGGCGCTGCGGGCCGGGTCGGGGTCGGGGTCGGGGTCGGACGACGTCCCCGCCTTTCTCCAGGAACTCGTCGGGCCGACGGGCAGGCGCGCACGGCGGCGCGACGGGCGCGAGCGCCAGGGAACGACGACCGGTGCTCCCACTCTCATGGAACGGTTGTCCGCGCTGACCGGGCCCGAGCAGCGGCGGGCGCTGCGTGAACTCGTACGGGAGCAGGCGGCCGCCGTGCTGGGCCTGGCGGGATCCGGCGCGGTGGCGGGAGACCGCGCGTTCAAGGAGGTGGGGTTCGATTCCCTGACGTCCGTCGAACTCCGCAACCGGCTCAATGCCGCGACCGGCCTGACCCTGCCGACGACGTTGATCTTCGACTACCCGACCCCGGACGCGGTCGTCGGCCTGTTCATGGACCAGTACGTGGCCACGCCTGCAGCTGCCCCGAACGCGACGGACCTGTCGGATCTGGCGGATCGGTCGGATCCGTCGGTGCCGGCCGCCGCCGCCACCGACGAACCGATCGCCATCGTGGGTATGGCCTGCCGCTATCCGGGCGGGGTGTCCTCCCCGGAGGAGCTGTGGCGGCTGGTGGCCGACGGCGCCGACGCCATCTCGCCGTTCCCCACCGGTCGCGGCTGGGACGACGACCTTTACGACCCGG
This sequence comes from Streptomyces sp. NPDC053048, assembly GCF_044547045.1. Classification (NCBI taxonomy): domain Bacteria; kingdom Bacillati; phylum Actinomycetota; class Actinomycetes; order Kitasatosporales; family Streptomycetaceae; genus Streptomyces; species Streptomyces sp. NPDC053048. The sequence goes on along the minus strand of NZ_JBITZS010000004.1, from coordinate 205,217 downwards.
ACCCCGACCGACCGGGCAAGAGCTACGTGCGGGAGGGCGGATTCCTGCATGAAGCGGGCGAGTTCGACCCCGCATTCTTCGGGATCTCACCGCGTGAGGCGTTGGCGATGGACCCGCAGCAGCGGCTGCTGCTGGAGACCGTCTGGGAGGCCTTCGAACGGGCGGGCATCGACCCGGCCACGGTCCGGGGCAGCCAGACCGGGGTGTTCGCCGGCCTCATGTACCACGACTACGCCCCACCCGTGCACGAGATGCCGGAGGAGCTCGAGGGCATCCTGCTCACCGGCAACACCGGCAGCGTCCTCTCCGGCCGACTGGCGTACACCTTCGGCTTCGTGGGGCCCGCGGTGACGGTGGACACGGCGTGCTCGTCGTCCCTGGTGGCCCTGCACCTGGCGGCACAGGCCCTGCGCTCCGGCGAGTGCTCGATGGCCCTCGCCGGCGGCGCGACGGTGATGTCCACGCCCGGCACCTTCGTGGAGTTCAGCCGCCAGCGCGGCTTGTCCCCCGACGGCCGTTGCAAGTCCTTCTCCTCGGCGGCCGACGGCACAGGCTGGGGCGAGGGCGTGGGCATGCTGCTGCTGGAACGACTGTCGGATGCTCGGCGGAACGGGCATCGGGTGTTGGCGGTGGTGCGCGGTTCTGCGGTGAATCAGGATGGGGCGTCGAATGGTTTGACGGCGCCGAATGGTCCGTCGCAGCAGAGGGTGATCCGGCAGGCGTTGGTGTCGGCGGGGTTGTCGACGCGTGATGTTGACGCTGTCGAGGCGCATGGTACGGGTACGCGGCTCGGTGATCCGATCGAGGCCGAGGCGCTGCTGGCGACGTACGGCCAGGGGCGGGAGGCCGATCGGCCGTTGTGGCTGGGCTCGTTGAAGTCGAACATCGGGCACACGCAGGCCGCAGCCGGTGTGGCGGGTGTGATCAAGATGGTCATGGCGATGCGGGAGGGCGTGCTGCCCCGCACGCTGCACGTCGACGAGCCCTCGCCGTTCATCGACTGGTCTTCGGGTGCGGTGGAGCTGCTGCGCGAAGCACGCGACTGGCCGGAGACGGGACGCCCCCGCCGAGCAGCGGTGTCATCCTTCGGCATCAGCGGGACCAACGCGCATGTGGTGATCGAACAGGTCCCGGAAGAGGAGGCCAGGGAGACCGAGGCCGATGCGCCGGCAGTCGTGCCCTGGGTGCTCTCCGGTCGTTCGGAGGAGGCGCTGCGCGCCCAGGCCGAACAGCTCCGCAGCCATATCTCTGGCACCGATCTGAGCCCTGTGAGCGTGGGCTGGTCGTTGGCGTCGTCGCGTTCGGTTTTCGAGCACCGTGCGGTGGTGCTGGGCGGGGACCGGGATGTGTTGTTGTCGGGGTTGGAGGGGCTGGACTCGGCCGGGTCTGTTGCCGGTGTGCGGTCGGGTGTGGTGTTTGTGTTTCCCGGTCAGGGGTCTCAGTGGGCGGGAATGGGGGCTGAATTGCTGGATCAGTCTCCTGTGTTCGCCGAGTGGATGGGTCGGTGTGAGGTGGCGTTGTCGCCTTATGTCGACTGGTCGTTGACCGAGGTCCTGCGTGGTCGTGGCCGGCTGGATCGGGTTGATGTGGTGCAGCCGGTGTCGTGGGCGGTGATGGTGTCGCTTGCGGGCTTGTGGCGGTCGATGGGCGTGGAGCCTGCGGCGGTCGTGGGGCACTCGCAGGGCGAGATCGCCGCTGCTGTGGTGGCCGGTGGGTTGTCGCTCGAGGATGCGGCGCGGGTGGTGGCGTTGCGCTCTCAGGTGATCGGGCGTGAGCTGGCCGGTCTTGGCGGTATGGCCTCGATCCCGCTGCCCGTCAGCGAGGTCGAGGAGCGTATTGCCTCTGACGCCCGGCTGGGTGTTGCTGCGGTGAACGGCCCTGCCTCGACGGTCGTCTCGGGTGATGCCGAAGCGATCACTGCGCTGGTGGAGGCCTACGAGGCGGAAGAGGTACGGGCGCGTCGCATCCCCGTCGACTACGCCTCCCACTCCGCACACGTGACCGGCATCGAGTCCGAGCTGCTGGACCTGCTGGCGCCCCTACAACCTCGCACCTCCCGGATCCCGTTCCACTCGACGGTCGACGGTGCCGTGATCGATACGAGCACGTTGGACGCCGGCTACTGGTTCCGCAATCTGCGGCAGACCGTGCGGTTCGGCGAGGCGGTCGAGGTGCTGCTCGAGCAAGGGCACGACGCCTTCGTCGAAGTGAGCGCCCATCCCGTGCTGACGTTCGGGGTCGAGGAGACCATCGAAGCCGCCGGCGCCGATGCGGTGGTCGTCAGGTCGCTGCGCCGGGATCAGGGGGACCTGAGCCAGTTCCTCACGTCTGTGGCCGAGGCCTGGATGCGGGGCGTGGACGTGGACTGGACGAAGGCCTTCGCGGACAGCGGTGCCCACCACGTCGACCTGCCCACCTACCCCTTCCAGCGCCGGAACTTCTGGCTCGTACCGGCCTCGGGCACCGGTGACGTCGCCTCGGCCGGTCTCCGTTCCGCTGGGCATCCGTTGCTGGGCGCGGCCGTCGAACTGGCCGATGGCGCCGGAGTCGTACTGACGGGCCGGTTGTCCCTGCGCGCACACCCGTGGCTGGCGGACCACACCGTGGCGGGCACAGCGCTCCTCCCCGGTACAGCGTTTGTCGAGCTCGCGGTGCGCGCCGGAGACCAGGTCGGATGTGACCTCCTCGAGGACCTGACCCTGGCCGCCCCCCTCCTCCTGCCCGAGCAGTCGGCCGTGCAGCTCCAGGTCGTCGTCAGCGGGGAGGACGACTCGGGCCGCCGGGAGGTGAGCATCCACTCCCGTCCCGCCGCCACCAGCGATGACGGCGACGACGGCCTTCCCTGGACCCGCCACGCCACCGGCACCCTCATCACCCTCACCCACGCGACCGACGAATCCGCCCCCCGGCACGTAGGCGGTGGCGACGCGTGGCCTCCGCCCGGCGCCGTCGAAGTGCCTCTCGAAGGCGCCTACGAGCGGCTGGCCGAACAGGGCTACGGCTACGGTCCCGCGTTCCGGGGCCTGCGGCGGGCCTGGCGGCGCGGCGACGAGGTCCTCGCCGAGGTGGCCCTGCCCGACGACCAGGCCACCGACGCTGCTCTCTTCACCCTCCACCCGGCACTCCTCGACGCCGCCCTGCACACCCTCCTGCCGGGCGTGGTCGACGAGGGCGGCGATGCGGGGCGGACCGTCCTGCCGTTCTCCTGGGCCGGCGTGCGCGTTCACGCCGCTGAGGCCTCGACGCTGCGGGTCTGGCTCTCCGGGTTCGACCGCGGCCGGGCGACGGAGAACGGTGAGGCGCCGGCCTCGGACAGCGTTTCGGTGTCCGTGGAGGCCATGGACGCGACGGGCGCGCCGGTGATGACAGCGGACGCCCTGGTCCTGCGCCCGATGGCCCGGAACGCCCTCGTCCCGACGCGAGCGGGCATCGAGCACGACGCGCTGTTCCACCTGGAGTGGGCAGCCCTTCCGACGGTCACGGCGACGGTCACAGAGCCTGCCGTCTCCTCCCCCTTCGCCGTCCTGGGAGCCGACCCCCTGCAGGTCGTCGACGCCCTGGCCGACAGCAGCACGTCGGGGGAGCCCCCCTCCGCCCACGAGGACCTGGCCGCCCTGACGCGGGCGGTGGAGGCCGGCGCCCCCGTGCCCCCCACCGTCCTGATTTCCGCCGCCGCTCCACCGCTTCCGCAGGACGCCAGCCAGGTCACGTCCGCAGGCGACGTCGCGACCGCTGCGCGGGAAGCCGCGCACCGCCTGCTGGACGTCGTCCAGTCCTGGCTGGCCGACGAGCGCTTCGCCTCGTCGCGGCTGGTCGTGGTGACCCGGGGCGCGGTCGCCGCCTCGCCGGGCAACGGCGATATGGCGGATCTGCCGCATGCCGGAGTGTGGGGTCTGGTCCGTACGGCACAGACGGAGAATCCCGGTCGGTTCGTCCTCGTCGACGTCGACGGGGCGGGCGCCTCGCTCGCGTCGCTGCCCGCCGCGCTGGAGAGCGGCGAGCCGCAGATCGCGATCAGGAACGGTGAGATCCGCGTACCCAGGCTCGCCCGGGACCGGGCCGGTGCGGCGCTCGAGCCGCCGGCCGGGGCACCGGAGTGGCGTCTGGTGCTGTCGGAGAAGGGCTCGCTGGAGAACCTCGAGATCGTGGCGTGCCCGGAAGTGACGCTGCCTCTCGGACCCGGGCAGGTCCGGATCGGCGTCCGTGCCGCCGGGCTGAACTTCCGCGATGTGCTCATCGCCCTGGGCATGGTTCCCGAACAGCACGCGCTGATGGGCGCGGAAGGCGCCGGTGTCGTGCTCGAGGCCGGGCCCGGCGTGACGGACCTCGTGCCGGGGGACAGGGTCATGGGGTACTTCGACGGCGCGTTCGGGCCCGTCGCCGTCGCCGACCGCAGGCTGCTTGCCCGCGTTCCCGAGGGCTGGACCTTCGCCCAGGCGGCCTCGGTGCCGGTGGTCTTCCTGACCGCCTACTACGGGCTGGTCGACCTGGGCAAGATCGGTCCGGGTGACTCCGTGCTCATCCACGCGGCGGCCGGCGGCGTGGGCATCGCGGCGGTCCAGCTGGCCCGCCACCTCGGCGCGGAGGTGTACGGGACGGCCAGTCCGGGCAAGTGGGAAACCCTGCGCTCGCTCGGACTCGACGACGCCCATATCGCCAGCTCGCGGACCCTCGACTTCCACGACCGGTTCCTCGACGCGACCGGCGGCAGGGGCGTGGACGTAGTGCTCAACTCCCTTGCCGACGAGTACATCGACGCCTCGCTGCGGCTGCTGGCCGACGGCGGCCGCTTCCTGGAAATGGGCAAGACCGACATCCGCGACGCCGAAACGGTCGAGGCCGCACACCCCGGCGTGAGCTACCAGGTCTACGACCTGACGGCACTCGCCCGTACCGAACCGGGCAGCGCGGGCGCGGTGCCGGAACGCCTCCAGGAGATCCTGGTCGAGGTCCTCGCCCTGTTCGAGGCGGGAGTGCTGCGGCCGCTGCCCGTGACCACCTGGGACGTGCGCCGGGCGCCCGAGGCGTTCCGGCACCTCTCCCAGGCCAGGGGGGTCGGGAAGCTCGTCCTCACCGTCCCCGCGCCCCTCGACCCCGACGGCACCGTACTGATCACGGGTGCCACAGGCGTCCTCGGGACTCTCACGGCCAGGCACCTCGTCGCCGAACACGGGGTACGCAACCTGCTGCTCGTCAGCCGCCGCGGTGACCGGGCGGCCGGAGCCGCGGAGCTCGGGGCGGAGCTGACCGGGCTCGGCGCGCGGGTCACCTTCGCCGCCTGCGACGTCGCCGACCGCGACGCCCTGGCCGCCCTGCTCGCCACCGTACCGGCCGAGCACCCGCTCACCGCGGTCGTCCACACCGCCGGCGTCCTGGACGACGGCGTCGTCGCCTCCCTCACCCCCGGCCAACTGGACACGGTCCTGCGGCCCAAGGTGGACGCGGCCTGGCGCCTGCACGAACTGACGCGGGACCACGACCTCGCGGCCTTCGTCCTCTACTCCTCGTTCGCCGGCCTCCTCGGCACGCCCGGACAGGCCAACTACGCCGCGGCCAACGCCTTCCTCGACGCCCTGGCCGGCCACCGCCGGGCACAGGGCCTGCCCGCCACCTCGCTCGCCTGGGGCCTGTGGGCCGAGGCCAGCGGCATGACCGGGCACCTGAGCGACGCCGACCGGCGGCGCATGGCCCGCAGCGGACTGCTGGCGCTGTCGTCCGAGGACGGCATGGCACTGTACGACGCCGCCCAGCGGCGCGGCACGGCTGTCGTGGCACCCACGCGGCTCGACACGGCCGCACTGCGCGCCCAGGGCGAAGCCCTGCCGGCGATGCTGGCGGACCTGGTCCGCACGGCAGCCGGTGACTCGGGAGGCCAGGGCGGCGCCGGTAACCGGCGGGCTCGTCGGTCCGCGGCCACCGACGCGACGGGCGGCGGCGAGGACGCGACGACGAGCCTGCGGCAACGGCTGACGGGCCTGCCCGAGCCGGAGCGGGCCCGGGTCCTGGTCGACCTGGTACGGGCACAGGTGGCCACGGTCCTCGGCCACAGCAGCCCGGAGAGCGTGGACCAGGACCGCGCGTTCAAGGAGCTCGGCTTCGACTCGCTCACCGCGGTCGAGCTGCGCAACCGGCTCGGCGCTGCGACCGGCCTCCGGCTGCCGACCGCCCTGGTCTTCGACCACCCGACGACCACCGAGGTGGCCCGCCACCTGCGGCAACAACTCGTCCTCGACGAGGTCTCCGCCGCGGACCCGGCACTGGCAGACCTCGAACGACTGAGGACGTCGCTGTCGGCGGCCGTCGCCGCCGCCGATGACGACGACACCGGCCGGGACCGGCTGCTGAGCGGGCTCCGGGAACTCCTTGCCATCTGCGGCGGGGCCGGAGGCGGAGCCCGGTCCAGGGCCGACGATTCCGACGCCGAACCCGACACCGAACCCGACATCGATTCCGCGAGCGACGACGAGCTGTTCGCGCTTGTCGACGACCTCGGGTGACCGCCACCCACTGACGTCTGCTGACGCCGACCGACACCGACCGATACGTCGGCCGACGGCAACCGACAAACCGACATCCGCGAGCACAGCGGTCGCCCGACGGCCGCACACCGGCTACCCCAGGGGGAACACGTGGCTGACGAGGCGAAACTCCGCGACTACCTCAAGCGGGCCGTTTCCGACGCTCGCGAGGCGCGCAGGCTGCTGCGCGAGGCGGAGGACAAGGAACACGAGCCCGTCGCCATCGTCGGCATGGCATGCCGTTTCCCGGGTGGGGTCGAGTCGCCGGAGGACCTGTGGCGGCTGGTGTCCGGCGGTGTGGACGCGGTGTCGGGGTTTCCGGTGGACCGGGGGTGGGACGTCGAGGGGTTGTACGACCCCGATCCGGGCCGTTCGGGGACCTCGTACGCGCGGGAGGGCGGATTCCTCTACGGGGCCGGCGACTTCGACGCGGGGTTCTTCGGCATCGCGCCGCGCGAGGCGTTGGCGATGGACCCGCAGCAGCGGTTGCTGCTGGAGACGGCCTGGGAGGTCGTCGAACGGGCCGGCATCGACCCGGCGGCGCTGCGCGGCACCGCCACCGGCGTCTTCATCGGCGCGACGGGCCAGGACTACGGCCCCCGCATGCACGAGGCCCCGCAGAACGTCGAAGGCCTGATGCTGACCGGCGGCACCGCCAGCGTCATGTCGGGCCGCATCGCCTATCAGCTCGGCCTGCTCGGCCCCGCACTGACACTCGACACGGCATGCTCGTCGTCGCTCGTCTCGCTGCACCTCGCCGCACAGTCGCTGCGCTCCGGCGACTGCACCATGGCACTGGCAGGCGGCGTCATGGTGATGTCCACCCCCGGCACGTTCGTGGAGTTCAGCCGCCAGCGAGGCCTGTCCGCCGACGGCCGCTGCGCCTCCTTCGGCGCGGCGGCCGACGGTACGGGGTGGGGCGAGGGCGTGGGGATGCTGCTCGTCGAGCGGTTGTCGGACGCCCGGCGGAACGGTCACCGGGTGCTGGCGGTGGTGAACGGGTCGGCGGTCAATCAGGACGGCGCGAGCAATGGCTTGACGGCCCCCAATGGCCCTTCGCAGCAGCGGGTGATCCGGCAGGCCTTGGCGAATGCCCGGTTGTCGGCCGCCGATGTGGACGCGGTGGAGGGGCACGGTACGGGCACGAAGCTCGGCGATCCGATCGAGGCCGAGGCGCTGCTGGCCACGTACGGGGTGGGGCGGGAGGCGGACCGGCCGCTGTGGCTGGGATCGGTCAAGTCCAACCTCGGTCATACGCAGCACGCCGCCGGTGTGGCGGGTGTGATCAAGATGGTCATGGCGATGCGGGCGGGTGTGCTGCCGCCGACCTTGCACGCGGACGAGCCGTCGCCGCATGTGGACTGGTCGTCGGGTGCGGTGGAGCTGCTGCGGGAGGCCCGGGACTGGCCGGAGACGGAGGGGCGTCCCCGGCGGGTCGGGATCTCGTCGTTCGGGGTCAGCGGGACGAACGCGCATGTGGTGGTCGAGGAGGCGCCTGCGGAGGATGGCGACGAGCCGGGGGATGTGATCGCGCCGGTGGTGGTGCCGTGGGTGGTGTCCGGGCGTTCGGATGCGGCGTTGAGGGGGCAGGCCGGGCGGTTGCTCGAAGGGTTGGGTGATGGGGTCTCGGTTGTTGATGTGGGGTGGTCGTTGGCGTCGTCGCGGTCGGTGTTCGAGCGGCGGGCGGTGGTGTTGGGGGAGGCGCGTGAGGAGCTTGTCGCCGGCTTGAGTGCGCTGGCTGGTGGTTCTGCTGGTCCTGGTGTGGTGTCGGGGTCGGTGGTGTCGGGTCGGCTGGGTGTGGTGTTCACGGGTCAGGGTGCGCAGCGGGCGGGGATGGGCCGTGAGTTGTATGAGGCGTTTCCTGTGTTCGCGGCGGCGTTCGACGAGGTGTGCTCGTATCTCGAGCCTTCGCTGCGTGAAGCGGTGTGGTCAGGGCAGGGGCTCGACGAGACAGGTGTGACACAACCGGCGTTGTTTGCTCTTGAGGTGGCGTTGTTCCGGTTGGTCGAGTCGTGGGGTGTGCGGCCGGATGTGGTGGCCGGTCATTCGGTGGGTGAGATCGCGGCCGCGCACGTAGCGGGGGTGTTCTCGCTCGAGGATGCGGCACGGTTGGTCGCTGCACGCGGTCGGTTGATGCAGGCCCTGCCCGCTGGTGGGGCGATGGTTTCCGTGCAGGCCACCGAGGCGGAAGTCCTGCCGTTGCTGGTCGGCTGTGAGGACCGGGTGAGCATCGCGGCGGTCAACAGTCCCGGTTCGGTGGTGATTGCGGGTGATGGCTCCACCGTTGACGAAATTGCTGCCGCATTGACCGAACAAGGCCGCAAGACCAAGCAGCTGACTGTTAGTCATGCGTTCCATTCGCCGCTGATGGATCCGATGCTGGAGGACTTCCGCGCGGCCATCAGCAACATCGTCTTCTCCGCCCCGCGCATGGCGCTGGTCTCCGCCGTAACGGGCGAGCCGGTGACCAGCGAAATCGCGTCCGCCGACTACTGGGTCGAGCATGTGCGGCGGCCTGTCCGGTTCGCCGACGCCGTACGGACGATGGAGCGCGACGGCATACGCACGTTCCTCGAGCTCGGCCCCGACGGGGTGCTGTCCGTGCTCGTCCCCGAATGCGTCAACGACCCCGCCGCAACAGCCGCCATCTCCATCCTGCGCCGCGACCGCCCCGAGCCCCGAACCGCCGTGACGGCCCTGGCCGAGGCCTTCGTGCGCGGTACGCCCGTCGACTGGTCGTCGTTCTTCGACGGCACCGGCGCACGCCGCATCGACCTGCCCACCTACGCCTTCCAGCACGAGCGGTACTGGCTGCTCCCGCCTGCCGCCACCACCTCCGAGCAGCCCGACCCCTGGCAGTACCAGGTCGTGTGGAAGCCGATCGGCGACGCTGCAGCGACGGTGGCGGCGACGGCCGCAGGCACATGGCTGGTGTGCGTTCCCGAAGTGTGCGAGGAGGCCGGGGCAGCACAGGGCATCGTCAAGGCGCTCGGCTCCCGTGGTGCGCGCGTGGCGGTGGTGGGCATCGACGATGCCGGCCCGGATGCCGACGCTCTTGCCGGCGCGGGGACGGATGAAGCCCCGCTGAGGGGCGTGGTCTCGCTGCTGCCGCTGCTGGCGGACGCGTCCGGATCGCGCGTCGCGGAGGCCCTGTCGGCCGTTCTCGAAGCGGTCGAACGATCCGAAGCCGCTGTACCGGTGTGGTGTGTGACGCAGGGCGCGGTCGCTGTACACGCGGACGATGGCGTGATCGATCCGGCGCAGTCGGTCCTCTGGGGACTGGCCAGGGTGTTCGCCTGGGAACGGGCACGGAACTGGGGCGGCGTGGTGGACGTCCCGGCCTCCGCCCTGGGAGCACGGGACTGGGCACGCGTGGCCGCGCTGATCACCGGCCCGGCCGACGGCGAGGACCAGGTGGCCGTGAGGCGTTCGGGCACTTACGCGCGCCGCTTGACCCACCTGAATCGTTCCGCCGACTCGACGACGGCCGATGCGCAACCGACACGTACCTGGGCGGCACCGCACGGAACTGCGCTGGTCACCGGCATCACCACCCGCACGGGTCGGGCTCTGGCCCGCCGACTGGCGGCCCAGGGAGCCGGGCACCTGCTCCTGACGGGGGGCGACGCGGCCGGCGCCCCGGAGGTGGCCGAACTCGAGCACGAGCTCGTCGAGCTGGGCGTCGGCGTCACGGTGGTGCCGTGCGACGAGGCCGACCGTGAGGCCCTTGCCGACGCGCTGGCCTCCGTACCAGCCGACCGGCCGCTGACCGCCGTCTTCCATGCGGCCGGGCTCCCCGATCGCGATGACGAGCAGTCCGGGCAGTACGAGCAGGTCATCGGCGCGCGCACGGACGCGGTGCGGAATCTGCACGAACTCACCCGTGATGCCGAGCTGTCCGCCTTCGTCCTGTTCTCGTCGGCCGCGACCGTCATCGGTGGTCCGGGCAGGAGCGGCGCCGCAGCCGGCCAGGCGTTCGCCGACGCGATGGCACAGCACCGGCGTGCTCAGGGGCTGGTGGCCACATCGGTCGCCTGGGGCCCCACCACGGACGCGCTGGACACAGCGGGCACGTCAGACACGGCGGATCGTGCCGACCAAGGGCTGGTGCCCCTGCCCGCCGAAAAGGCGTTCTCGACGCTGGACCGCCTGCTGCTGCAGCAGCAACGGACATGTGTCACGGTCGCCCACGTCGACTGGGAAAGGGCCCTCGCCCTCGGCATCCCCCCACGCGTCCGCCGGACGCTGGAGGAACTGCCGGAACTTCAGGACCGTCCCCACGCCGGCGAGCGTCCGGACGAGCCACTGTCCGAAGACGCCGCGGCGTCCCTGCGCGCCGAGATCGCGGGACTGCCTGAGTCCGAACAGGAACGGTTCCTGCTGGAGATCGTGCGCACCGCCGTGGCCTCGGTCCTCGGCTATGCCGACGTCGAGGCGATCGACGCCCAGCAGAACTTCAGCGAACTGGGCCTCACCTCGCTCACCGCCATGGAGGTCCGCAACAGGCTGACCACGAACACAGGCCTGCGCCTCCCCGCATCGGTCGTCTTCGACTACCCGACCCCTCGAGCCGTCGCCGAGCACATGCGGAACGAACTGCTGGGCACGCTCACCGCCCTGCCGACGACCGAGGGGCCACGAACTACCTCGACGGCCGTCGCCGCCGACGAACCGATGGCCATCGTCGGCATGGCGTGCCGGTTCCCGGGCGGGGTCACCTCCCCGGAGGGCCTGTGGCGGCTGGTCGCCGACGGCACCGACGCCGTGTCCGGCTTCCCGGTGAACCGAGGCTGGGACGTCGAAGGACTTTACGACCCGGACCCGGATCGCTCGGGGACGACATACGCGCGGGAGGGCGGATTCCTCCACGACGCGGGCGAGTTCGACCCCGGCTTCTTCGGTATCTCGCCGCGTGAGGCGTTGGCGATGGACCCGCAGCAGCGATTGCTGCTGGAGACGGCGTGGGAGGCCTTCGAGCGCGCCGGCATCGACCCCGAGACCGTGCGCGGCGGGCAGGTCGGCGTCTTCGCCGGAGGCAACGGCCAGGACTACGCCACGATGATGACGCGGACCCCCAAGGACATCGACGGCTACCTCATGACCGGCAACGCGGCCAGCGTCGTCGCGGGCCGCATCGCGTACACCCTGGGGCTCGTCGGCCCGGCACTGACGGTGGACACGGCGTGCTCGTCGTCCCTGGTGGCCCTGCACCTCGCGGGCCAGGCGCTGCGCTCGGGCGAGTGCTCGATGGCACTGGTCGGGGGAGTGACGGTGATGTCGACTCCCGGCACCTTCATCGAGTTCAGTCGGCAGCGTGGTCTGGCGGTTGATGGCCGGTGCAAGGCGTTCTCGGCGGCGGCTGACGGTACGGGCTGGTCCGAGGGTGTGGGGATGCTGCTGGTCGAGCGGTTGTCGGATGCCCGGCGGAACGGGCATGACGTGCTCGCGGTGGTGCGTGGGTCTGCGGTGAATCAGGACGGCGCGAGTAATGGTTTGACGGCGCCGAATGGTCCGTCGCAGCAGCGGGTGATCCGGCAGGCGTTGGCGTCGGCGGGGTTGTCGACGAGTGATGTTGACGCTGTCGAGGCGCATGGTACGGGTACGCGGCTCGGTGATCCGATCGAGGCCGAGGCGCTGCTGGCGACGTACGGCCAGGGGCGGGATGAGGACCGGCCGCTGTGGCTGGGCTCGTTGAAGTCCAACATCGGGCATACGCAGGCCGCGGCCGGTGTGGCGGGTGTGATCAAAATGGTCATGGCGATGCGAGAGGGCGTGCTGCCCCGCACGCTGCACGTCGACGAGCCGTCGCCCTTCATCGACTGGTCTTCGGGTGCGGTCGAGTTGCTGCGCGAAGCACGCGACTGGCCGGAGACGGGACGCCCCCGCCGGGCAGCGGTGTCGTCCTTCGGCGCGAGCGGGACGAACACGCATGTGGTGATCGAGCAGGCGCCTGCGGAAGAAGAAGCCCAGGAAGGCGGAGATGGCGTCGCTCCGGTGGTCGTGCCGTGGGTGGTGTCGGGCCGTTCGGACGCGGCGTTGCGGGGGCAGGCCGGGCAGTTGCTCGAGCGGGTGGCTGATGGGCTCTCGGCGGTTGATGTCGGGTGGTCGTTGGCGTCGTCGCGGTCGGTGTTCGAGCGGCGTGCGGTGGTGTTGGGGGAGGGACGGGAGCAGCTTGTCGAGGGCCTCGGGGCTCTGAGTGCGGGGGTTGCCGGGCCTGGTGTGGTGTCGGGGTCGGTGGTGCCGGGTCGGCTGGGTGTGGTGTTCACGGGTCAGGGTGCGCAGCGTGCCGGTATGGGGCGGGAGCTGTATGAGGCCTTCCCCGTGTTCGCGGCGGCGTTCGACGAGGTGTGCTCGTATCTCGACCCTTCGCTTCGTGAGGCGGTGTGGTCAGGGCAGGGGCTCGACGAGACCGGTGTGACACAACCGGCGCTGTTCGCGTTGGAAGTGGCGTTGTTCCGGTTGGTCGAGTCGTGGGGTGTACGACCTGACGTGGTGGCCGGTCATTCGGTGGGTGAGGTCGCGGCCGCGCATGTGGCGGGTGTTCTCTCGCTCGAGGACGCGGCCCTACTGGTGACCGCACGCGGCCGGCTGATGCAGGCCCTGCCCCCCGGAGGCGCCATGGTGTCCGTGCAGGCGGCAGAGGAAGAAGTCGTACCGCTGCTGGCCGGCCGCGAGGAGCAGGCGAGCATCGCGGTGATCAACGGTCCCGACTCCGTGGTGATCGCCGGTGTCGAATCGGTGGTTCTGGAGGTCGCGGCGTCGCTGCGGGAGCAGGGCCGTCGCACGAAGCGGCTTGTGGTGTCGCACGCGTTCCATTCGCCGTTGATGGACCCGATGCTGGAGGACTTCCGCGCCGCCATCAGCAACATATCCTTCTCCACTCCGCGTCTGGTGATGGTCTCCGCGGAAACCGGCGAACCGGTGACCAGCGAGATTGCGTCTGTCGACTACTGGGTCGAGCACGTGCGGCGTCCTGTCCGGTTCGCCGACGCCGTACGGACGATGGAGCGCGACGGCATACGCACGTTCCTCGAGCTGGGCCCGGACGGGGTGCTGTCCGCGCTCGTCCCCGAATGCGTCAACGACCCCGCCGCAACAGCCGCCATGTCCCTCCTGCGCCGTGACCGTCCCGAGCCACGAACCGCCGTGACAGCCATGACCCAGGCCTTCGTACGTGGTACGCCCGTCAATTGGTCGTCGTTCTTCGACGGCAGTGGCGCGCGCCGCATCGACCTGCCCACCTACGCCTTCCAGCGGGAGCACTACTGGCTTCAGGCATCCGCCGACAGCGCGGACGTCACATCGGCAGGTCTCAGCGCCGCCGGTCATCCCCTCCTCGGGGCGGCCGTGGAGCTGGCGGGCGGCGAGGGCATGGTCCTGACCGGTCGTCTGTCCCTCCAATCTCACCCGTGGCTCGCCGACCATGCGATCCTCGGTACCGTCCTCCTCCCGGGCACAGCCTTCGTCGAACTCGCCCTGCACGCCGGCGACCACGTCGGATGCGACAGGCTCGACGAACTCACCCTCACCGCTCCCCTCGTCCTCCCCGAACACGGTGCTGTACGGGTCCAGCTCACCGTCGGCGAAGCGGACGAGGAAGGACGCCGGGCGATCGGTGTGTATTCGCGCCCCGCGACCGATGACGGAAGTGAGGGAAGTGACGGGAGCGACCAGGCGTGGACTCTGCACGCCACAGGCAGCATGACGGCGGGTTCGCCGTCAGCCGTACCTGCCGTGCCGTCCGACCTCACCGCTCCCGAGTGGTCGGCCGCATGGCCCCCGCCCGGTGCGAGCGAAGTGGAAGCGGGGCCCGCCGAGATCTACGGATCGCTGGCGGACCAGGGGTACGCGTACGGTCCCGCGTTCCAGGGGCTGCGGCGCGCTTGGCGGCGCGACGACGAGGTCTTCGCCGAGGTGACGCTGCCCGAGAGCGACGGCGGCGGTGGCGGGCACGATGACCACGCCGCCGCCCTCTACGCCCTCCACCCGGCGCTGCTGGACGCGACCCTGCACGCGCCCATGCTGACGGCGCTGGAGGATGCGTCGGCCCCGGCTCTGCCGTTCTCCTGGAGCGGTGTGCGACTCCACGCGACAGGTGCTTCCGCGCTGCGGGTGCGATTCCGTCCGACCGGCCCGGACACCGTGTCGGTGACGGCCGTCGACAGTACGGGTGCTCCGGTCCTGACGGCGGAGTCGCTTCTGTGGCGTGAGGTCTCCGCCGAAGCGCTGCGGAGCATGCGTACGTCGCGTACCTCGTATCACGACGCGCTGTTCCAGCTGGACTGGGTCGCGGCGACCGCCATGGCAACCACCGGGACTACCGCGCTGACCGGCGAGCCGGCCTCGTGGGCCCTCGTGGGCAGTGACGAGCTGGGCGTGGCCGGGCGGTTCGGCGGGGCCCCGCGCGCGTACGAGGACGTGGACTCGCTTCTGGCCTCGCTGGACGCCGGTGAGCCGGTGCCCGCCGTGGTCCTCACCTCGCTGCCCGCCGCGTCCGTCGCCGAGGCCGAGGGGCCGCAGGTCGTCGACGCGGTGAGGGCGCTCACGCACCGCGTACTGCGCCTGGCCCAGCAATGGCTCGCCGACGACCGGCTCGACTCGTCGCGGCTGGTCGTCGTCACCCGTGGTGCTGTCGCGACGGACGAGGGCGAGCGGGCCGACCTCGCTCTCGCGTCGGCACTGGCGCTGCTGCGGACGGCTCAGACCGAGAGCCCCGGCCGGATCGTACTGCTGGACGTGGACGTGGACGTGGACGTGCGCGCGGACGCGGACGGTGAGTGCGTGCCATGGCAAGCAGCCTTGCCCGCAGCGCTCGCTGCCGGGGATCCGCAGCTGGCGCTGCGCGACGGCGAATTCCGTGCCCCCAGGCTCGCGCGCGTACCCGCCGCCGGTGGGGACAACCGTGAGGACGACCGTGCCGACAACCGTGACGGCGCGCTCCTGGCCGGTGCGTCCGCCGAGGGCACGGTCCTGGTCACCGGAGCCACCGGTGTCCTGGGCGGGCTGCTGGCGCGGCATCTGGTCAGCGCACATGGCGTACGTCGTCTGCTCCTGGCCAGTCGGCGGGGTGCGGCCGCCGACGGGGCCGAGGAGCTACGGACGGAGCTGGCCGATCTCGGGGCGGCGGACGTCACCTTCGTGGCGTGCGACATCAGTGACCGTTCGGCGGTGACGGAGCTCCTGGCCGCCGTTCCCCGGGAACATCCGCTCACCGCGGTCGTGCACACCGCGGGTGTGGCCGACGACGGGGTCATCGGTTCGCTGACTCCCGAGCGGATGGACGGGGTCCTGCGGCCGAAGGCCGACGGCGCGTGGCACCTTCACGAGCTCACCAGGGACCACGGGCTGTCCGCGTTCGTGCTGTTCTCCTCGGCGGCAGGCGTCTTCGGGGCCCCGGGCCAGGCGAACTACGCGGCCGCCAACGCCTTCCTCGACGAACTGGCCCACCACCGGCGTGCTCACGGGCTGCCGGTGACCACTCTCTCGTGGGGCCTGTGGGCACAGAGCAGCGGGATCACCGGGCACCTCGGGCAGGCGGACTTCCAGCGCATGGCACGTGCCGGCCTGGTGCCGCTGACGACGGAGGAGGGGCTGTCGCTCTTCGACACCGCCGTGGCCACCGGTCAGCCGTGGACGCTGCCCATGCGCCTGGACCTCAAGGCGCTGCGCACCCAGGGCGAGGCACTGCCGGCGGTACTGCGCGGCCTTGTGCGGACCACCGTCCGTCGCGGAGCCGCGGCCGCCGGGGCCGAGAGCCCGGACTCGCTCACGCAACGGCTGGCGGCCCTGCCCCAGGAGGGCCAGGAACGGCTCCTCACCGAGCTGGTGTGCGGCCAGGCCGCCACAGTGCTCGGCCACGCCGACGCGAGTGCCGTCGACAGCGACCGGGCGTTCAAGGAGCTCGGCTTCGACTCGCTGACCGCCGTCGACTTCCGCAACAGGCTGACCGCCGCCACCGGACTACGGCTCCCGGCCAGTCTGATCTTCGACTACCCGACGCCGCAGGCGCTCGCCGACCACCTCAAGGGCGAACTCGTCGACGCCGGCGCGTCACCGGAGAAATACGTACTCGATCACATCGAACAACTCGAATCCGCCCTGGCCGCGGTCCGACTGGACGACATCTCGAGGGCCCAGACGAAATTGCGCCTGAAGAGCCTGCTGGAGCGCTGGGACGACGAAAAGGGCGAAGAAGAGACGACACGGGTCGTGGATGTCACCGAAGGACTTCAGTCCGCGTCCGCCGAGGAGATCTACGACTTCCTCGGCAAGGAATTCGGGATCGCCCTCGAATGAACAGCCGGACGGGCCCGCCGAACACGAAGAGCCACAACGAGTGGGGGAAGCCGCGACATGGCGAACGACGACAAGCTCCTCGGATACCTCCAGCGAGTGACCGCCGATCTCTACGAGACCCGGCACCGCCTTCAGGAACTCCAGGACCGGAACCAGGAGCCGATCGCGATCGTCGGCATGGCCTGCCGCTACCCGGGCGGGGTCACGTCCCCGGAGGACCTGTGGCGACTGGTGGCCGGTGGGACCGACGCCATCACGCCGTTCCCGGACCGGCGCGGCTGGGACGAGGACCTGTACGACCCGGACCCGGACAGCACAGGCCACAGCTACGCGCGCGAAGGCGGATTCCTTCACGACGCCGATGAATTCGACCCCGCCTTCTTCGACATGAGCCCGCGTGAAGCACTCGGCACGGACTCACAGCAGCGCCTGCTCCTCGAAGTCGCCTGGGAGACGTTCGAACGCGCGGGGATCGCTCCGGCAACCGTGAAGGAGACTCCGGTCGGCGTCTTCTCCGGCGTCATGTACGGCGACTACGGAATCCGCCTGCACAACATTCCCGACGGATTCGAGGGCTATTTGCTGACGGGCAGCGCGGGCAGCGTCGCCTCCGGCCGCGTCGCCTACAACCTGGGGCTGGTGGGGCCCGCGGTGACGGTGGACACGGCGTGTTCGTCGTCCCTGGTGGCCCTGCACCTGGCGGCACAGGCCCTGCGATCCGGCGAGTGCTCGATGGCCCTCGCCGGCGGGGTGACGGTCATGTCGACTCCCGGCACGTTCGTGGAGTTCAGCCGGCAGCGCGGACTCGCACCTGACGGCCGCTGCAAGTCCTTCGGCGCGGGAGCCGACGGTGTCGGCTGGGGCGAGGGCGTGGGCATGCTGCTGCTGGAGCGGCTGTCGGACGCCCGGAAGAACGGCCACACGGTGCTTGCGGTGGTCCGCGGCTCCGCGATCAACCAGGACGGGGCGTCGAACGGCCTGACCGCGCCGAACGGCCCGTCGCAGCGCCGCGTGATCAGGCAGGCCCTGGTGGCCGCCGGGCTGTCGTCGAACGACGTCGACGCGGTCGAGGCGCATGGCACGGGTACGCGGCTCGGCGATCCGATCGAGGCCGAGGCGCTGCTGGCGACGTATGGGCAGGGGCGGGATGGCGGTCGGCCGTTGTGGTTGGGGTCGTTGAAGTCGAACATCGGGCACACGCAGGCCGCGGCCGGTGTGGCGGGTGTGATCAAGATGGTCATGGCGATGCGGGCGGGTGTGCTGCCGCCGACCTTGCACGCGGACGAGCCGTCGCCGCATGTGGACTGGTCGTCGGGCGCGGTGGAACTGCTGCGGGAGGCCCGGGACTGGCCCGAGACGGAGGGACGTCCCCGGCGCGCCGGAATTTCCTCCTTCGGTATCAGCGGGACGAACGCGCATGTGGTGATCGAGGAGGCGCCTGCGGAGGATGGCAACGAGCCGGGGGATGTGATCGCGCCGGTGGTCGTGCCGTGGGTGGTGTCCGGGCGCACGGATGCGGCGTTGAGGGGGCAGGCCGGGCGGTTGCTCGAGGGGTTGGGTGATGGGGTCTCGGTTGTTGATGTTGGGTGGTCGTTGGCGTCGTCGCGGTCGGTGTTCGAGCGGCGTGCGGTGGTGTTGGGGGAGGGGCGTGAGGAGCTTGTCGAGGGCCTTGGGGCTCTGAGTGCGGGGGTTGCCGGGCCTGGTGTGGTGTCGGGGTCGGTGGTGTCGGGTCGGCTGGGTGTGGTGTTCACGGGTCAGGGTGCGCAGCGGGCGGGGATGGGGCGGGGGCTGTATGAGGCTTTTCCCGTGTTTGCGGCGGCGTTTGATGAGGTGTGTGCGCTGTTCGACTCCTCCGTTCGTGAGGCGGTGTGGTCGGGGGAGGGGCTTGATGAGACCGGTGTGACGCAGCCTGCGTTGTTCGCGTTGGAAGTGGCGTTGTTCCGGTTGGTCGAGTCGTGGGGTGTGCGGCCGGATGTGGTGGCCGGTCATTCGGTGGGTGAGATCGCGGCCGCGCACGTAGCGGGGGTGTTCTCGCTCGAGGATGCGGCACGGTTGGTGGCTGCTCGCGGTCGGTTGATGCAGGCCCTGCCCGCTGGTGGGGCGATGGTTTCCGTGCAGGCCACCGAGGAAGAAGTCCTGCCGTTGCTGGCCGGCCGTGAGGACCGGGTGAGCATCGCGGCGGTCAACAGCCCAGGTTCGGTGGTGATTGCGGGCGATGGCTCCACCGTTGACGAAATTGCTGCCTCGCTGACCGAACAGGGTCGCAAGGCGAAGAAGCTGACTGTCAGTCATGCTTTCCATTCGCCGTTGATGGATCCGATGCTGGAGGACTTCCGCGCGGCCATCAGCAACATCGTCTTCTCCGCCCCGCGCATGGCGCTGGTCTCCGCCGTAACGGGCGAGCCGGTGACCAGCGAAATAGCGTCCGTCGACTACTGGGTCGAGCACGTGCGGCGCCCTGTCCGGTTCGCCGATGCGGTGAAGGCCATGGAGCGCGAGGGCGTCCGCACGTTTCTCGAGCTGGGCCCTGACGGTGTGCTGTCCGCGCTCGTCCCCGAATGCGTCACTGACCCTGCCGCAACGGCTGCCGTCCCTGTCCTGCGCCGCGACCGCCCCGAGCCGCAAACGGCTGTGGCGGCCCTGGCCCAGGCCTTCGTGCGCGGCACGGCTGTCGACTGGTCGTCGTTCTTCGACGGCACCGGCGCACGCCGCATCGATCTCCCGACCTACGCGTTCCAGCACGAGCGGTACTGGTTGCTCCCGCCCGCCGACAGCGCGGACGTCGCATCGGCAGGTCTCAGTGCCGCCGGTCACCCCCTCCTCGGGGCGGCCGTGGAACTGGCGAGCGGCGAGGGCATGGTCCTGACGGGCAGGCTTTCGCTCCAGTCCCACCCGTGGCTCGCCGACCACGCCATCCTCGGTACCGTCCTCCTCCCGGGCACCGCCTTCGTCGAACTCGCCCTGCACGCCGGCGACCACGTCGGATGCGACAAGCTCGAGGAACTGACTCTCGCCACGCCCCTGGTCCTGACCGGCCACGATGCGGTCCGGCTTCAGCTCTCCGTCACTGCTGCCGACGAGTCGGGACGCCGGCAGATCACCGTCCACACGCGGCCGGACACCGGCGACGGGGTGGACCATCCGTGGACCGAGCACGCCACCGGGCTACTGGCCGTCGGCAGTCCGGCCCCTGCCGCCCCTGCCGAACAGCCGTTGAACTGGCCGCCTGCCGGGGCCGTGGAGATCGGCCTGGACGGCGTCTACGACCGGCTCATCGAGCAGGGGCACGGCTACGGGCCGTCGTTCCAGGGCCTGAGCAGGGCCTGGCGGCTCGGCGACGAGATCCTCGCCGAGATCGAACTCCCCGAGGAACAGCGATCCGATGCGGGACGGTACGTCCTGCACCCCGCGCTGCTCGACGCTGCCCTGCATCCGCTGCTGCGCGGCGTCGCGGACGACGAACGCCAGGGAGGGCTGCCGTTCGCGTGGTCCGGGGTGAGCGTGCACTCCTCGGGCGCGACCCTGCTGCGCGTGAGGCTGACCCTCACCGGCCAGGACACCGTGTCGCTGACGGCCACCGACGGCAAGGGCGCGCCAGTGGTGACCGTCGAGTCCCTGCTCTCACGGCCGGTCTCGCCCGAAGCCCTGCGCAGCGCCGGCGCCGCCTACCACGAGTCGCTGTTCCGGCTCGACTTCCAGCCCGTACCCACCCCGACCGGGGGCCAGGCGGCCCCCGACACGGGCAACTGGGCCGTACTGGCCCCGTCGGGGACGGACCGATCGGGTTTCGCCGCCGGTCTCACCGTCGCTTCCACTCGCTACGAGGACGTGGCGGCCTTGCGCCAGGCCCTCGATGCGGGCAGCCCGGCCCCGGCCGCCGTGCTGTGGTCCCCCTCCGGGCCGGACAGCGACACAGACGACGCGGCGTCCCGCGCCCGGCGGCTCGCGCATCGCACTCTCGACGTGGTCCAGGCCTGGCTCGCCGACGACCGGCTCGCCGCCTCCCGTCTCGTCGTGGTCACCGAAGGCCCGGACACCGACGACCTTTCTACGGCGACCGCCTTGGGCCTGCTGCGCAGCGCGCAGACCGAGAACCCGGGCCGGTTCGTACTGGTGGTCGTGGACGGCCAGGAGCGGTCCTGGCACGCGCTCCCGGCGGCCGTCGCGACCGACGAGCCGCAGCTCCTCATCCGGGACGGCAAGGTCTCCGCACCCCGGCTCGCCCGCGTTCAGGCCGGCCGGTCCGGCCGGTCCGACCAGCCCGACGCCCCCACCGCGCCATGGACCGCCGACGGCACAGTTCTGGTGACGGGCGCCACCGGCGCCCTCGGAGCGATGCTCGCCCGCCACCTCGTGACCGAACACGGCGTGCGCAACCTGCTGCTGATCAGCAGGCGCGGCCTCGAGGCCCCCGGCGCGGCGCGGCTCCAGGAGGAACTGGCGGACCTGGGCGCGCACGCCGAGATCGCCGCTTGCGACGCGGCGGACCGGGAGGCTCTTGCCGCGCTGCTGGCGGCCGTGCCGCCGGAGCGACCGCTGTCCGCGGTGATCCACACGGCGGGCGTGCTCGACGACGCGATCGCCGCGACGCTCACCCATGAGCAACTGGACCGAGTGCTCCGCCCCAAGGTCGACGCCGCCTGGAACCTGCACGAGCTGACCAGGGAGAACGACCTCTCGGCCTTCGTCCTCTACTCGTCCTCCGCCGGCACCTTCGGTGGCCCCGGGCAGGCCAACTACGCCGCCGCCAACGCCTTCCTCGATGCCCTGGCCGTCCACAGGCGGGCCGCCGGTCTCCCCGCCCTGTCCCTCGCCTGGGGGTTGTGGGCGCAGACGGACGGGTCCGGAGGGATCACCGAAAGCCTCAGCGACAACGACAGGACCCGTATCGCCCGCGCGGGCATGTTCCCGCTGGAACGGGACGAGGGACTGTCACTCTTCGACACGGCGGTTACCGCAGGCCCTGCCGCAGCAACCCCTTCGGAGGCCGAGGACGAGTCCGCGGACTGCGTGCTCCTGCCGATGCGCCTCGACCTCGCCTCCCTGCGCGCCCAGTCGGACGCCGTGCCCGCCCTGCTGCGCGGTCTCGTACGCCGCGCCCCGCGGCGCGGCGCGGCCGCCGGCGGGGAGGACGGCCCATCACTGGCCGGCCGGCTGGCGGGGCTGACGGAGGCGGAGCAGCTGCGTGAACTGGGCGGCCTGGTGCGTTCGTACGTCGCCGCCGTCCTGGGATACGGCGATCAGAGCGCGGTCGGCCCGGACCGCGCCTTCCAGGAGCTCGGTTTCGACTCGCTCACCGCCGTCGAGCTGCGCAACCGGCTCGGTGCGGCCACGGGCCTCCGGCTACCCGCAGCGCTGATCTTCGATCACCCGACCCCCGCCGCCGTCGCGGCCTACCTCCGGTCGGAACTGCTCTCCGCCGACGGCACGCACCGGACGTCCGCCGCGCCGCTCGCCCTGCCTCAGGCGGTCGCCGCCTCTGCCGTCGGTGATGACGACCCCGTCGCGATCGTCGGCATGGCATGCCGACTGCCCGGTGGCGTGAACTCGCCCGAGGAGCTGTGGCGGCTGGTCGCTGACGGAACGGACGCCATCACCCCGTTCCCGTCCGACCGGGGCTGGGACCTCGAAGGGCTGTACGACCCCGACCCCGACAGCCCGGGGAAGTCCTACACCCGGGAGGGCGGCTTCGTCGACGGCATCGACCGCTTCGACGCCGCGTTCTTCGGGATCTCGCCGCGCGAGGCGCTGGGGATGGACCCGCAGCAGCGGCTGCTCCTGGAGTCCGTGTGGGAGACCTTCGAGCGAGCGGGCATCGACCCGCAGACGTTGCGCGGCAGCCAGACAGGCGTGTTCGTCGGCGTCAGCGGGCAGGACCACGGGGGCATCCTGGCGCGGACCCCGGGCTTCGAGGGCTACCTGCTGACCGGCAGCGCCGGCAGCGTGGCCTCGGGCCGCATCGCCTACACCCTGGGGCTGGTGGGGCCCACGATGACGGTGGACACGGCGTGCTCGTCCTCGCTGGTCACACTGCACCTGGCCGCACAGGCCGTACGGGCGGGGGAGTGCTCGATGGCGCTCGCGGGCGGCGCGATCCTGCTATCCACACCCACCCTGTTCGTCGAGTTCAGCAGGCAGCGCGCGGGTGCCCCCGACGGCCGCTCCAAGGCGTTCTCGGCGGCGGCCGACGGCGCGGGCTGGGCCGAGGGCGTCGGCATGCTCCTGGTGGAGCGGTTGTCGGACGCGCGACGCAACGGACATCCCGTGCTCGCGCTCGTACGGGGCTCGGCGGTGAACCAGGACGGCGCGTCGAACGGCCTGACCGCACCGAACGGCCCCTCGCAGCAGCGGGTGATCCGGCAGGCCCTGGCGTCCGCCGGACTGGCGCCCGCCGACATCGACGCGGTCGAGGCACACGGCACCGGCACCAAGCTCGGGGACCCGATCGAGGCCGACGCGCTCCTGGCGACCTACGGCCGCGACCGCGCCCCCGAGCGGCCGCTCTGGCTCGGCTCGGTGAAATCCAACATCGGACACACCCAGCACGCGGCGGGGGCCGCCGGTGTGATCAAGATGGTGATGGCGATGCGCGAGGGCGTACTGCCGCCGACCTTGCACGCCGACGAGCCGTCACCGTTCATCGACTGGTCCTCCGGAACCATGGAACTGCTGCGGGACGCCCGCGAATGGCCCCGAACGGGCCGGCCCCGCCGCGCGGCGGTGTCCTCCTTCGGCATCAGCGGAACGAACGCCCACGTCATCCTCGAGGCCGCTCCACAGGACGCGGCGGCCGGGGACGTCAGCGAGCCATCAGCTGGCGTCCCGGCCGGTGTCCCGGTCGTGGTGCCGTGGGTGGTGTCGGGGCGTTCGGCGGGGGCGTTGCGGGCGCAGGCGGACCGGTTGCGGGCGTTCGTCGTCGAGAACGACGTGTCGGTGGTGGACGCCGGCTGGTCGTTGGCGTCGTCGCGTTCGGTTTTCGAGCACCGTGCGGTGGTGCTGGGTGGGGACCGGGGCGCGTTGTTGTCGGGGTTGGAGGGGCTGGACTCGGCCGGGGCTGTTGCCGGTGTGCGGTCGGGTGTGGTGTTTGTGTTTCCCGGTCAGGGGTCTCAGTGGGTGGGGATGGGGGCTGAATTGCTGGATCAGTCTCCCGTGTTCGCCGAGTGGATGGGTCGGTGTGAGGTGGCGTTGTCGCCTTACGTCGATTGGTCGCTGACCGAGGTCCTGCGTGGTCGTGGCCGGTTGGATCGGGTGGATGTGGTGCAGCCGGTGTCGTGGGCGGTGATGGTGTCGCTTGCGGGCTTGTGGCGGTCGATGGGCGTGGAGCCTGCGGCGGTCGTCGGACACTCGCAGGGCGAGATCGCCGCTGCTGTGGTGGCCGGTGGGCTGTCGCTCGAGGACGCGGCACGGGTGGTGGCGTTGCGGTCCCAGGTGATCGGCCGGGAGCTGGCCGGTCTTGGCGGTATGGCCTCGATCCCGCTGCCCGTCAGCGACGTCGAGGAGCGCATTGCCTCTGACACCCGGCTCGGTGTTGCTGCGGTGAACGGCCCTGCCTCGACGGTCGTCTCGGGTGATGCCGAAGCGATCACTGCGCTGGTGGAGGCCTACGAGGCGGAAGAGGTACGGGCCCGTCGAATCCCCGTCGACTACGCCTCCCACTCGTTCCATGTGGAACGGATCGAGGCCGAACTGCTGGCAGCTCTTGCCCCCGTCCGTCCCCGGCCCGCCTCTGTGCCCTTGTATTCGACGGTCGACGGCGCCGTGATCAATACGAGCACGTTGGACGCCGGCTACTGGTTCCGGAACCTGCGGCAGACCGTGCGGTTCGAGGAGACCGTCAAGGCCCTGCTGGACGACGACCACGACGCCTTCCTGGAGATGAGCGCGCACCCGGTTCTGACGTTCGGCGTCGAGGAGACGGTCGAGGCCGCTGGGGCCGATGCGGTGGTCGTGGGTTCGCTGCGCCGGGATCAAGGTGGTCTTGAGCGGTTCCTGACTTCTGTGGCCGCCGCATGGGTGCGGGGCGTGGACGTGAACTGGTCGTCCTTCTTCGACGGCACTGGTGCCCGCCGTGTCGACCTGCCCACCTACGCCTTCCAGCGGGAGCGGTTCTGGCTCGAGGCACCGGAGGACCACGGTGATGTGACGACGGTGGGCCTGCGGCCGGCAGAGCATCCGTTGCTGGGCGCGGCCGTCGAACTGGCCGACGGCGCAGGCGTCGTACTGACGGGACGGTTGTCCCTGCGCACACACCCCTGGCTGGCGGACCATGCCGTGCTGGACACCGTCCTCCTCCCCGGCACCGCCTTCGTCGAACTCGCCGTGCGCGCCGGAGACCAGGTCGGCTGCGACCTCCTCGAGGACCTGACCCTGGCCGCCCCTCTCCTCCTGCCCGAGCAGTCGGCGGTACGACTCCAGGTCGCCGTCGGACCGGAGGACGCTGCGGGCCGTCGTGAGGTGACCATCCACTCCCGCCCCGACATGGACGACAGTGACGACGACCTTCCCTGGACCCGTCACGCCACCGGCACCCTCACAACCGACCCCCCGGCGTCGGCGCCGACGTCGGCCGAACCGTCCACCGCAGGCCTCACCACCTGGCCGCCCGTCGATGCCACGGAGATCGAGGCCGATGCGCTGTACGAGCGCCTCGCCGGCGAGGGCTATGGCTACGGCCCCGTCTTCCAGGGCCTGCGCCGGGCCTGGCGGCGCGGCGACGAGGTGTTCGCCGAGGTGGCCCTGCCCGACGACCAGGTCACGGAGGCCGGGCTCTTCACCCTTCACCCCGCCCTCCTCGACGCCGCCCTCCACTCCGCCGTCCTCAAGGCACTCGACGACGGGTCCGAGCCCGGACTGCCCTTCTCGTGGGCCGGCGTCCGCGTCCACGCGGCCGGCGCGACAACGTTGAGGGTCCGGCTGACGACGGACCCGGCCGCGGAGTCGGTCTCTCTCACGATCGCCGACGGCACCGGCGCGCCGGTGGCCACAGTGGGCTCGCTGGCGTGGCGCCCGGTGTCGGCGGAGGCGCTGCGCGCTGCCGGCGCCCAGGGCACCCTCGATTCGCTCTACGACGTGGAGTGGCCCGTCGCGCCCGTGCCGTCCGGGGCGCCCACCTGGGCGGTGCTGGGCCGTGGTGCCGCCGCGCTGACCGACTCGCTGGAGCCGCTGCCGCAGACCCCGGCGCGGTACGAGTCCGTGGCCGCTCTGGCCCAGGCCGTGAACGGCGAGGGCGCGCCCGTACCGGAGAACGTCCTCTACGTCGTGGACGACGACGCTCCCTCCGGACTGTCCGGACTGCCTGCGACGGCCGACCTGCCCGCCGAGACCCGGGCCGTCACCGCGTCGATGCTGGAGCTGGTCCAGAGCTGGTCGGCCGAGGAAGCCCTCGCTTCGTCGCGGCTGGTGGTGCTGACCCGTGGCGCGGTCGCCGCCTCGCCGGCCGGTGACGACGCGCTGGACCTGCGGTACGCGGGCCTCTGGGGGCTGGTGCGTACGGCCCAGACGGAGAACCCCGGACGCTTCGCCCTCGTCGACCTGGACGGTGAACAGGCCTCTCTGGCCTCCCTGCCGCTCGCCGTGGCGGTCGCCGGCGACGAGCCGCAGGCCGCCATCAGGAACGGCGAGATCCGCATCCCCCGCCTCAAGAAGGCCACAGCCACTACCACCCTCACCGCCCCAGCCCCAGCAGAACCCTGGCCTCCGCACGGCACCGTACTGATCACCGGCGCCACCGGAGCCCTCGGTGTGCTCGCTGCACGGCACCTGGTGGCCGAGCACGGTGTGCGGCGCCTACTGCTCGTCAGCCGCCGGGGCGAGAAGGCGCCCGGCGCCGCCGAGTTGACGGCGGAACTGACGGACCTCGGTGCGTCCGTGACCGTCGCCGCCTGCGACGTCGCCGACCGGGCCGCGCTGCTGGAGCTGGTCGCCTCGGTGCCGGTGGAGCATCCGCTGGTCGCGGTGGTGCACACGGCGGGCGTCCTGGACGACGGCGTACTGGCCTCCATGACCCCCGACCAGCTGGACCGCGTGCTGCGGCCCAAGGTGGACGCCGCGTGGAACCTCCACGAGGCGACCAAGGGCCTGGGGCTGTCGGCGTTCGTGCTGTACTCCTCCGTCTCCGGCCTGATCGGCCCGCCCGGACAGGGCAACTACGCCGCCGGGAACACCTTCCTCGACGCGCTCGCCCACCACCGGCGCGCGGCCGGGCTTCCCGCCGTCTCCCTGGCCTGGGGACTGTGGGGCGAGGCGGGAGGGATGACGGCCCACCTCGACGAGGCCGACCGGCGCCGCATGGCGCGCGGAGGCGTCGTACCGCTGCCGTCCGAGGACGGCATGCGGTTGTTCGACACCGGGGTCGGGCACGGTTCGGCGCTGCTCGCGCCCGTCCGGCTGAACACGGCCGCTTTGCGCGCGCAGGGCGACCGGATGCCGGCGGTGCTGCGCGGCCTGGTCCGTACCGCCGCCCGCCGCGCGGCCGCTGCCGAGAGCGGTGGCGGGGCGTCGCTCACCCAGCGGCTGGCCGGGATGAACCCGGCGGAACGCGACCGGGCGCTGCTCGAGCTGGTGCGTGCCGAGGTGGCCACGGTACTGGGGCACTCCGGGCCGGAGGCGGTGGACCGCAACCGCGCGTTCAAGGAGCTCGGCTTCGACTCGCTGGCCGCCGTCGAACTGCGCAACCGCCTCAACGCGACGAGCGGCCTGAGGCTGCCCGCCACCCTCGTCTTCGACCACCCGACGCCGGTGGCGCTGGCCGGCCACTTGGCCACGGAGCTTGTGTTCGACGGGGCCGGCGGGGTCACCGGGGCTGCCGGTGCGGCCGGTGACGGATCCGTCCTGGGCGCGCTGGAGCGGCTGGAGACGGGCGTGTGGTCGGGCGTCGCGGACGACGGGGAGCGCGAGGCGGTGACGAACCGGCTGGAAAGCCTCTTGTCGATGCTGCGGACGGCCGGGACGGCGGCCGGTGCCGGCGGCGGGTCGTCGGACGACGACGTGCACTCGGCTCCGGTGGAGGAACTGCTGAACATAATCGAAGAAGAGCTCGATTTGAGCTGATCCCCATGGGGCCGACGCGGCGTCTGCGGCTGAGGAAAATCCCCGATGTCCCCGGTGCCCATAGGGGGTTGTTAGGGGTAGCGCGGGGCGCAGCGCCAGTAGGGTTTCGGCTGAAAGGCGAGAACCGGGGCCCGCACCGGCGGAACGGGCGCGGCGAGAGCCGTGCCCACCACCCCCGCAGGCCCCGCGAAAAGTACACAGCAACGGGGGAGAGCACATCATGGCCGATGGCTGGATGCTTGCAGACCTGGGGCTCATCGCTCCGGATCTGGCCTCGGACGCGGCACTTTCGGCAGCAGCCGCGCCCGTCTTCATGGACACTCCCAACCGGGAGTCCGTCTCCATCACACCGAAGGATCCCCGCTACCAGGACCTGCTCCTGCGGGGCTACAACCGGCGCTTCACCGGCAGCCCGGACAACATTCGCATCGTCACCGGCACCGGGCAGGTCATCGACGCCGTCAACGACGCGGTGCGCGAGGGCAAGCAGCTCGGCATCCGCGGCGGCGGTCACAACCTCGACGGGCTGGTCGACGACCCGCGGGTGCGCAGCGTCATCGACATGACCGCGATGCGCTCCATCTCGTACGACCCCTTGATGCGGGCGTTCGCGATCGAGGCCGGAGCCACGCTGGGCGAGGTCTACCGTGCCCTCTACTACGGCTGGGGGGTGACCGTCCCCGGCGGCGCCTGCCCGCCCGTCGGCGTCGGCGGTCACATCACCGGAGGCGGCTACGGCGCCCTGTCGCGCCAGTACGGCCTGGTGGCCGACAACCTGTACGCGGTCGAGGTCGTCGTGGTGCCCGCCCGGGGCAGCGCCAGGGCCGTGGTGGCCACACGCGAGCCCACGGACCCCAACCGCGACCTGTGGTGGGCCCACTCCGGCGGCGGGGGCGGCAACTTCGGCGTGGTCACGCGGTTCTGGCTGCGCTCGCCGAACGCCGCCACCAACGACCCGGGCAAAATGCTGCCGAAGGCGCCCGGCGGAACCCTGATCTCCAGGGCCGTCTGGAAGTGGGACGAGCTCGACCGGAGCGCGTTCGTACAGATCGCCCGCAATATCGGCGCCTGGCACGAGCGCTACAGCTCGCCCGGCATGAAGGAGAACGCACTCTTCGGAGGCTTCATCGCCCCGCGGATCGAGTTCGGCACGGTGACGGTCGCCGGACAGGTCGACCCCACGGTGAACGGCAACGAGCGCATCCTGCACGACTACATCGCGGCCGCCTGCGAGAACGTGAACGTCAAGCCGACGATCACCACCTCCGCGCGCCTGCCCTGGCTCACCACCGTCATGTCGTACGTCGACACCGGCATCGGCCTCGGCGCCAAGCCGCCCCTGCGGTCCAAGACCAAGGGCGCGTACCTGAAGAAGCGCTACACCGACAGCCAGATGGAAACGGTGCACGCGTACCTGACCGACCCCGGCTACCGGCACGCCCCGGCCGCGTTCGCGCTGTCCTCCTACGGCGGGCAGATCAACGCGCCGGCGACGGACGCGACCGCCACCTCCCACCGGCGTGCCGTGCTGCTGGGCTCCATCTACAACTACTGGGACAAGGCCGAGGACGACACCCGTCACCTCACCTGGCAGCGGGACTTCTACCGCGATCTCCACAAGGACACCGGCGGTGTCCCCGCACCGGGTGACCAGTACGACGGCTGTTACATCGGCTGGCCCGACGTCGACCTCGCCGACCCGACGCTCAACACCTCGCCGACGAGCTGGCAGACCCTGTTCTACGCGAGCAACTACGCCCGGCTGAAGAAGATCAAGAAGGCCTGGGACCCGCGCAACGTCTTCCGTCACGGGCTGTCGATCTGACCGGCCGCACGGTGATGGACGGCTGACGTTTTCCGAACTCCGGGGCCCTGGCACGCTCGAGCGTGCCAGGGCCCCGGTCCGCACCGAGGACGGGAGAGATCCGGATGCGCACCACGACAGCGGCGGTCGTCCACGACAAGGGCGGCCCCTTCCGCATCCAGGACGTGACGGTGGCGGAGCCGCGGCCCGGCGAAGTGCTGGTCCGCCTCGCCGCGAGCGGCATCTGCCACACCGACCTGCTGGCACGCGACCGGATACTGCCGCCGCAGCCACCCGCCATCCTCGGCCACGAGGGAAGCGGGGTGATCGAGGCCGTGGGAGCCGCCGTCGACACCGTCGCCGTCGGTGACAAGGTGGTCCTTGCCCCGGCCAGTTGCGGCACCTGCCGGCTGTGCCGCACCGGCCACCCCATGCACTGCGTGTCCTTCCTGCCGCTCAACCTCCGTGGCCGACGGTCCGACGGCTCCACGGCCTACCACGACCCCGACGGCACGGAGCTGAACGCCCACTTCTTCGGCCAGTCCTCCTTCAGCCGCCACGTCGTGGCCGACGCGCGCTCAGCGGTCGTCGTGGACGACAGCGCGCCCCTCGAACTGCTCGGGCCGCTCGGCTGCGGACTCCAGACCGGCGCCGGCTGCGTCCTCAACGTGCTCCAGCCGCCGCCCGGCAGCTCCATCGCCGTATTCGGCGCCGGAGCCGTCGGACTGGCCGCCGTGATGGCGGCGCGCATCGCCGGCTGCGACCGGATCATCGCCGTCGACCTCCACGCCCACCGCCTGGAGACCGCCCGCGAACTGGGCGCCACCCACGCCTTCGACGCCACGAACGGCGACAACGACGTGGTCCGTCGCATCCTCGACCTCACCAAGGGCGGCGCGGACTGCACCGTCGACGCCGTCGGGCACCCGCGGACCGTACGGAACGCCGTCGACGCCCTCGCCGTGGGCGGCACCGCCGCCGTACTCGGCTCGGGAAACGGCGGCGGACAGGAGATCTCCCTCGGCCTCGTCCAGCTGTTCGGACGCACGGTGAAGGGAGTGCTGGAGGGCGACAGCGTTCCGGCGCTGCTGATCCCCCGGCTCGTCGGCTTCTTCGGGGCAGGCCGCTTTCCGCTGGACAGAATCGTCACGACATATCCGTTCGAAGAGATCAACAAGGCCGCCGAGGACGCCGCCGCAGGGCGCACGATCAAGCCGGTACTTGTCCACTGAAATCACTAGGGGGTAGTTAGGGGTCCTGGAGCTCGGACCGACGGGTAGCGTGCGGATCAGTTTCGCGACAGGCACCCGATGAGGGAAGTGACGCCGTGCCGGAAGATGAGAAGGAAAAGCTCGTCGACTATTTGCGGCGGATGACCGTCGACCTGCGCCGCGCCCGCCGAAGGGTCCAGGAACTGGAGACCCGGTCCCAGGAGCCCGTCGCCATCGTCGGAATGGCCTGCCGCTATCCGGGCGGGGTGTCCTCCCCGGAGGACCTGTGGCGACTGGTACGGGACGAAGCCGATGTCATCTCCGGCTTTCCCGCCGACCGCGGCTGGGAGGACGACCTCTACGACCCCGACCCCGACCGCTCGGGCAGGACCTATGCGCGGGAAGGCGGATTCCTTTACGACGCGGGTGATTTCGACGCCGCCTTCTTCGGCATATCCCCGCGCGAGGCCATGGGAATGGACCCCCAGCAGCGACTGCTGCTGGAGACGGCCTGGGAGACATTCGAGAGGGCGGGAATCGACCCCGGCACACTCCACGGCAGCCGGACCGGCGTCTTCGCCGGCCTCATGTACCAGAACTACGTCCCGAGCATGACCGGTACGCCCACCGACCTCGAGGGCTACGTCGTCAGCGGAAGCTCCGGCAGCATCGCCTCCGGCCGCATCGCCTACAGCCTGGGGCTGGTGGGGCCCGCGGTGACGGTGGACACGGCGTGCTCGTCCTCGCTGGTGGCCCTGCATCTGGCGGCGCAGGCGCTGCGCCAGGGCGAGTGCGACATGGCCCTGGCGGGCGGTGTCACGGTCATGGCCTCGCCGGGCCTGTTCGTGGAGTTCAGCCGCCAGCGCGGCCTCGCGCCCGACGGCCGCTGCAAGTCCTTCGCCGCCGCGGCCGACGGGGCGGGCTGGGGCGAGGGCGTCGGAATGCTGCTCGTCGAGCGGTTGTCGGACGCCCGGCGGAACGGGCATCGGGTGTTGGCGGTGGTGCGTGGGTCTGCGGTGAATCAGGATGGGGCGTCGAATGGTTTGACGGCGCCGAATGGTCCGTCGCAGCAGCGGGTGATCCGTCAGGCGTTGACGAATGCGCGGTTGTCGGCTGCGGACGTGGATGTGGTCGAGGCGCATGGTACGGGTACGCGGCTCGGCGATCCGATCGAGGCCGAGGCGTTGCTGGCCACGTATGGGCAGGGGCGGGATTCCGACCGTCCGTTGTGGTTGGGGTCGTTGAAGTCGAACATCGGGCACACGCAGGCCGCGGCCGGTGTGGCGGGTGTGATCAAGATGGTGATGGCGATGCGGGAGGGCGTGCTGCCCCGGACCCTCCACGTGGACAAGCCGTCGGAAGCGGTGGACTGGTCGTCGGGCGCCGTGGAACTGTTGCGCGAGACCCGTAAATGGCCCGAGACGGACCGCCCTCGGCGGGCGGCGGTGTCGTCGTTCGGCATCAGCGGAACGAATGCCCATGTAGTGCTCGAGCAGGCACCGGAAGACGAATTCGAGGTTGCTGAGGAAATCCGGGAGAACCGCCCTGCCACCGAATTGCCGGTTGTGGTGCCGTGGGTGGTGTCGGGGCGTTCGGTAGGGGCGTTGCGGGCGCAGGCGGACCGGTTGCGGGCGTTCGTGGCCGAGAACGACCTGTCGGTGGTGGATGCCGGATGGTCGTTGGCGTCGTCTCGGTCGGCGTTCGAGCACCGTGCGGTGGTGCTGGGGTCGGATCGGGAGGAGTTGCTGTCGGGGTTGGGGTCGGTGGCCTCGGGTGGTGGGGTCGTGGCTTCGGCTGTGTCCGGTGTGGTGTTCGTGTTTCCCGGTCAGGGGTCTCAGTGGGTGGGGATGGGGGCTGAGTTGCTGGATCAGTCTCCTGTGTTCGCCGAGTGGATGGGTCGGTGTGAGGTGGCGTTGTCGCCTTATGTCGATTGGTCGTTGACCGAGGTCCTACGTGGTCGTGAGCGGTTGGATCGGGTTGATGTGGTGCAGCCGGTGTCGTGGGCGGTGATGGTGTCGCTTGCGGGGCTGTGGCGGTCGTTGGGTGTGGAGCCTGCGGCGGTGGTGGGGCATTCGCAGGGTGAGATTGCTGCTGCTGTGGTGGCCGGTGGGTTGTCGTTGGAGGATGCGGCGCGGGTGGTGGCGTTGCGCTCGCAGGTGATCGGGCGTGAGCTGGCGGGGCTGGGTGGTATGGCCTCGATCCCGCTGCCCGTCCGCGATGTCGAGGGGCGCATTGCTTCCGATGCCCGGCTGGGTGTTGCTGCGGTGAACGGCCCCGGCTCGACGGTCGTCTCGGGTGACGCGGAAGCGATCGCTGAACTGGTCGCCGCGTATGAGGCGGAAGGGGTACGGGCGCGTCGCATCCCCGTCGACTACGCCTCCCACTCCTCGCACGTCGACGTCATCGAAGAGGAACTGACGGAAAAGCTGGCTTCGATCGAGCCTCGCCCGTACGGGATTCCGTTGTTCTCCACGGTGACGGGCCAGTGGCTGGACCGTGGTGCGATGGATGCCGGCTACTGGTTCCGCAATCTGCGACAGACCGTGCGCTTCGGCGAGGCGATCGAGGCGCTGCTCGACCAGGGGCACGATGCCTTCATCGAAGTGAGCGCGCACTCCGTGCTGACGTTCGGGGTCGAGGAGACGGCCGAGGCTGCGGGGTCCGATGCGGTGGTCGTGGGTTCGCTGCGCCGGGGCCAGGGTGGTCTCGAGCGATTCCTGACCTCCGTAGCGGCTGCGTGGGTGCGGGGCGTGGACGTGAACTGGTCGTCGTTCTTCGACGGCACAGGCGCGCGCCGCGTGGACCTGCCGACGTATGCCTTCCAGCGGGAGCGGTTCTGGCTCGAGGTGCCGCAGGACCACGGTGATGTGACGACGGTGGGCCTGCGGCCGGCGGAGCATCCGTTGCTGGGCGCTGCCGTCGAACTGGCCGACGGCGCAGGCGTCGTGCTGACGGGACGGTTGTCCCTGCGCACACACCCCTGGCTGGCGGACCACGTCGTGCTGGACACCGTCCTCCTCCCCGGCACCGCCTTCGTCGAACTCGCCGTGCGCGCCGGAGACCAGGTCGGCTGCGACCTCCTCGAGGACCTGACCCTGGCCGCCCCTCTCCTCCTGCCCGAGCAGTCGGCCCTGCAGCTCCAGGTCGTCGTCAGCGAGGAGGACGCCGCCGGTCGCAGGGAAGTGAGCATCCACTCCCGCCCCGACACCACCGATGGCAGCGGCGACGACGTTCCCTGGACCCGCCACGCCACCGGCACCCTCACCCACGCCCCGGCCCCCACCCGCACCACGGCCGAGGAGTGGCCACCACCGGCCGCCACAGAGCTCGACGCCGACAGCGTCTACTCCTCCCTCTCCGCCCTCGGGTTCGGCCACGGCCCGGCCTTCCAGGGCCTGCGCCGGGCCTGGCGGCGCGGCGACGAAGTGTTCGCCGAGGTGGCCCTGCCCGACGAGCAGGCCACCGAAGCCGGGCTCTTCACCCTCCACCCCGCCCTCCTCGACGCCGCCGCTGCACAGCCGGCTCTTCTCGACGCCGTCGATGCCGGTGACGTCGATGCCGGTGACCAGGACGAGGCCCTGGCAGCCCTCCCGCAGTCGTGGTCCGGCGTGCGTGTCCACGCGAGCGGCGCCCGCAGCCTCCGGGTGCGACTGTCGCCCGTCGGCTCCGGTACGTGGACGTTGGCGGCGACCGACGGCGCCGGTCAGCCGGTCGTCACCGTGGACGCGATGACGCTGCGCCCCGTCTCCACTGCGGATCTGCGGGCACCGGCCGGCCGCGAGCACTACGAGTCGCTGTTCCGCGTGGAGTGGAAGCCCGTGCCCATGACCGTCCCCGCGCCTGCGTCCGCAGCCGTACCCGGACCCGGACCGACCGAGGGCTTCGACGCGGGCTCCTGGGCCGTGGTCGGTGACGCCGACGGGACCGTCCTCGCCACACCGGCCCGCACCCATGCGGATCTCGACTCCCTGCTCCGCGCACTCGAGGACGGCGAGGCCGTGCCGCCCGTGGTGGTGGCACCGTTCGTATCCGCGCCCGCTGCCGCCGACGGCTCGATCGTCGAACGGGCGCACGCGGCCACGGCCGGGGCGCTGGAGCTCGTCCAGCGCTGGCTGGCGGACGAGCGGTTCGCTTCCTCGCGGCTCGTGGTCCTCACGCGTGGTGCCGTGGCTCCCGCCAACGACGGCGACGGCCTCCATGACCTCGCGCATGCGGGTGTCTGGGGTCTGGTGCGCAGCGCGCAGACCGAGAACCCCGGCCGCCTCGTGCTCGTCGACACCGACGGTGCGGAGCCTGCGACCGGTCACCTGGCCTCCGCCCTCGCCACCGGTGAACCGCAACTGCTGTCGCGCGGCGGCGGGCAGCTGCTCGTACCGCGTCTGGCCAGGATCCCCGTCGCGGCCGGCCCGGCCACCGTGGCGCCGGATCCCGAGGGCACGGTGCTGATCACCGGCGCGACCGGTGCGCTGGGTGCCCGCGTGGCCCGTCATCTGGTGACCGGCCACGGGATGCGGAACCTGCTGCTGGTCAGCCGTCGTGGCGAGCGCGCCGACGGGGCCGCGGCGCTGGAGGACGAGCTGACGGCGCTGGGCGCCCGGGTGACGATCGCCGCCTGTGACCTCGCCGACCGTTCCCAACTGGACCGGCTGCTCGCCGACATTCCGGCGGGGCGTCCGCTGACGGCCGTCGTCCACGCGGCGGGCGTGCTCGCGGACGGCATCGTCGCCTCGATGACGCCCGAGCGGCTGGCCACGGCCCTGCGGCCCAAGGTGGACGCGGCGTGGAACCTCCACGAGGCCACGCGAGACCTCGGTCTCTCCGCCTTCGTGCTCTACTCCTCCGCCGCCGGGCTGCTGGGCGGTGCGGGGCAGGCGAACTACGCGGCGGCGAACACCTTCCTCGACGCGCTCGCCCACCACCGGCGCGCGGTCGGCCTTCCCGCCGTCTCCCTGGCCTGGGGGCTGTGGGGCGAGGCGCGCGGCGGGATGACCGGGCACATGAGCGGCGACGACCAGCGTCGTCTCGCTCGCGGCGGGCTGGCCCCCATGACCGACGCCGAGGCACTGGCGCTCCTCGACTCGGCCCTCCGGCTCGTCGACGACGACCCTCTCCTCGTCCCCGTCCGCTGGGACACGGCGGCTCTCCGGGCCCAGGGCGAGGCCATGCCCGCTCTCCTGCGGGGTCTGGTCCGGGTCGTCACCCGGCGCGTCGCGGCCCACGGATCCGGGACAGGCGAGGGGGCGGCCGAGGCCGGGCCGTCGGGTCTCCTGCGACGGCTCGCGGAGCTCACCGCCGCAGAGCGCGGCCATGCGGTGGTGGATCTGGTGCGGGCCGAGGTCGCGGCGGTTCTGGGCCACGCCGACGGGCGCACGGTCGACCAGCACCGGGCGTTCAAGGAGCTCGGCTTCGACTCGCTCACCGCGGTCGAGCTGCGCAACCGGCTCGGTGCGACGACCGGGCTCCGGTTGCCGGCAAGCCTGGTGTTCGACCACCCGACCGCGGCCGCGGTCGCCGGCCATGTGCTCTCGGTGCTCTTCCCGCAGGACGAGACGGCGATGAGCGAAGCCGACGCGGAGGAGGCGGAAGTCCGCCGCATTCTGTCGACGATTCCGCTGAGCCGCATTCGCCGGGCCGGGGTCCTGGAGACGTTGCTGGACATCGCCGCCCTTGACTACGCGGCCCCGGTGACAACGGGCGGCGGCCTCGAGCCGGAATCCGCGGACGGTTCCGCATCGATCGACACGATGGACGCCGAGAGCCTGCTGCGGCTGGCTGCCGGAAGCTCGTCCGACTGACCGAGGCTCTCGCGACGGAGAATACGGTGGCTGATTCCACGGAACAGACGGAACAGACGGGACAGACAGAACAGTTCGTCGAAGCCCTGCGCTCGTCACTGAAGGAGAACGAGCGCCTGCGGCAGCAGAACCGCCAACTCATCGCGTCCGCCTCGGAACCGATTGCCGTCGTCTCCATGGCGTGCCGTTTCCCGGGTGGGGTGGAATCCCCGGAGGATCTGTGGCGGCTGGTTGCCGACGGCACCGACGCGGTCTCGGACTTTCCGGTGGACCGGGGGTGGGACGCCGAGGGGTTGTACGACCCCGATCCGGGCCGTTCGGGGACGTCGTACGCGCGGGAAGGGGGCTTCCTTTACGACGCGGGGGATTTCGACGCGGGATTCTTCGGTATCGCGCCGCGTGAGGCGTTGGCGATGGATCCGCAGCAGCGGTTGCTGCTGGAGACGGCCTGGGAGGTCGTCGAACGGGCCGGTATCGATCCGTCGGCGTTGCGCGGCACTTCGACCGGCGTCTTCATCGGTGGCAACGGCCAGGACTATCCCCTCCTCCTCACGCGCGCTCCGGAACAGGCCGAGGGTTTTCTGCTGACGGGCAATGCGGCCAGCGTCGGCTCGGGACGCATCGCGTATCAGCTGGGGCTGGCCGGTCCCGCCGTATCGCTCGACACGGCGTGCTCGTCGTCGCTCGTGGCGCTGCATCTCGCGGCGCAGGCACTGCGGGCCGGCGATTGCTCCCTGGCGCTCGTGGGCGGCATTTCGGTGATGTGCACGCCGACGAGCTTCGTCGAATTCAGCCGGCAGCGCGGACTCGCCCCGGACGGCCGGTGCAAACCGTTCGCGGCCGCGGCGGACGGCGTCGGCTGGGGCGAGGGCGTCGGAATGCTGCTGGTCGAGCGATTGTCGGACGCCCGGCGGAACGGGCACGAAGTGCTCGCGGTGGTGCGCGGATCCGCGGTGAATCAGGACGGGGCGTCGAACGGCCTGACCGCGCCGAACGGTCCCTCGCAGCAGCGGGTGATCCGGCAGGCATTGGCGTCGGCGGGTCTGTCGCCCGCTGATGTCGACGCCGTCGAGGCGCACGGTACGGGTACGAGGCTCGGCGATCCGATCGAGGCCGAGGCGCTGCTGGCCACGTACGGCCAGGGTCGGGAGGCCGAACGGCCGCTGTGGCTGGGCTCGTTGAAGTCCAACATCGGCCATACGCAGGCCGCCGCCGGTGTCGCGGGCCTGATCAAGACGGTGATGGCGCTCCGCGCCGGGTCGCTGCCCCGCACCCTGCACGTGGACGAGCCGTCGCCGTTCGTCGACTGGTCCTCGGGCGCGGTGGAGCTGCTGCGCGAGGCACGCGAATGGCCGGAGACGGGACGCCCCCGCCGGGCAGGAGTGTCGTCGTTCGGCATCAGCGGAACCAACGCCCACGTGATCCTCGAGCAGGCCCCGGAAGAGGGGAGTGGGAAGAGCGAGGAAACGGCGAAGGCTTCCCGTCCAGCGATGGTCCCTTGGGTGATATCCGGGCGCTCACGAGCGGCACTCACGGCGCAGGCGGAACGACTGCGAGCGCACGTACGCGCGAACGCCGGACTTTCGGCCCTTGATATCGGGTGGTCGCTGGCGACGTCGCGATCGGCCTTCGAGCACCGGGCGGTGGTGCTGGGAGAAAGCCGCGAAGAAATTCTCGGCCGTCTTGGGTCGTTGGCGGACGATGCCCCCGACCCCGGCGTGCTGAAAGGTGCAGTGCTGCAGGGCAGGCTCGGTGTGCTGTTCACCGGACAGGGCGCGCAGCGTGCCGGTATGGGCCGGGAACTGTACGAGACCTTTCCCGTGTTCGCGGCGGCGTTCGACGAGGTGTGCTCGCACCTCGGCTCGTCACTGCGTGAGGCCGTGTGGTCGGGGGAGGGGCTGGACGCGACCGGTGTGACGCAACCCGCGCTTTTCGCACTCGAAGTGGCGCTGTTCCGTCTGGTCGAGTCGTGGGGCGTACGGCCGGACATGGTGGCGGGCCATTCCATCGGCGAGATCGCGGCCGCGCACGTCGCCGGCGTGTTCTCACTCGAGGACGCGGCGCATCTGGTGGCCGTTCGAGGCCGGCTGATGCAGGCCCTGCCCGCCGGTGGCGCCATGGTGTCCGTACAGGCCACGGAGGAGGAAATCCTGCCGCTGCTGGACGGCCGTGAGGAACGGGTGGGCATCGCGGCGGTGAACGGCCCCCGGTCGGTCGTCATAGCCGGTGACGCGCCCACGGTCCGGGAAATCGGCGCGTTGTTCAAGGAAGAAGGCCGGAAGACAAAAGAACTGACGGTGAGCCATGCCTTCCACTCCCCGTTGATGGACTCGATGCTCGAGAATTTCCGAGCCGAGATCGGCGGGCTGAGGTTCTCGGCTCCCCGCATTCCGGTCGTCTCGTCCGTCACCGGAAAACCGGTCACCAACGAGATCGCCTCGGCCGACTACTGGGTGGGACACGCACGCCGCCCGGTGCGCTTCGCCGACGTCGTGCAGGCCATGGAGAACGAAGGCGTCCGGACGTTCCTCGAGCTCGGCCCCGACGGCGTGCTGTCGGCTCTCGTCCCCGAATGCCTCGCCGGTCCCGACAGCACCTCGTCCGCCTTCTCCGCTCTGCGCCGGGACCGACCCGAGCCGCACGCGGTCATGGCGGCTCTGGCCCAGCTCCATGTGCGCGGCGTCCCCGTCGACTGGCCATCGTTCTACGAGGGCACCGGTGCCCGCCGCGTCGATCTGCCGACCTACGCGTTCCGGCGCAGGCGCTACTGGCCGGACGTGACCGTGGACACGGCCGCCGACACGCATCCGCGGCATCACCGGCATCACCGGCATGCGCACCCGGAACCGGACGCGACCGAGCCGGCCGCCGTCGACCGGCTCGCCGCCCTCACCGCCGACGACCGCGACGGCGCCCTGCTCGACCTCGTGCGCACCCGGACGGCCCGCACCCTGGGCCACCCCCTGGACGACGTCGATCCGTCGCATTCCTTCACCGAGCTCGGTATCACCTCCCTCACGGCGGTGGAGCTCCGCAACGAGCTCGTCGAAGCCACCGGAGTGCTGCTCGAGGCAACCGCCGTCCTCGACCACGAAACGCCTCGCGCCCTCGCCGCTCATCTGGCCACCACCTTCACGGATGCCGCGCCGTCGCCCACCCCGGCCGTACCGCCCACGTCACCGCTTCTCTCCCTGTTCCAGCAGGCCTGCGCCGGTGGACGTACGCGGGAAGGCATCGAGCTGCTCGCCGCTGCCGCTGACGCCCTGCACGATCCAGCGGTTCCCGCCAACCCTGTGGCCACGGCCGCCGCCCCGGACGGGCGGCACACGCCCGGCATCGCCCGGTTCTCGAAGGGCCCGGCAACTCCCGCCCTGATCTGTCTGCCGAGTTTCGCCGCGCCGGCCAGCCCGTATCAGTACGCCCGCTTCGCCGCCGCCCACCGGGACGCGCGCGACGTGTCCGTGATCGCCCCGCCGGGCTATCAGGACGCCGAGACCCTGCCCCGCTCCCTCGACGAGCTCATCGCCCTCCAGGCGTCCGCGGTCCGGCGGTGCGCGGACGGGGCCCCGTACGTACTCGTCGGATACTCGTCCGGAGGGTGGCTCGCGCACGCCCTGGCCGAGGCCGCCGCTGACGGCACGGCACCCGAGGGCATCGTCCTGATCGATTCGTCCCTGCCCCGGAGCCGTGAACTGGCCCTTCTGCAGGAAGAATTGTTCGGTCGGCTCGCCGCGGATCCCATGGTCGCCGGTCTCGTCGACGACCGGAAGCTCGCGGCGATGGGCTGGTACCTGCGGATGTTCCGCGACTGGACCCCCGGTGACCTCGACTGCCCCGTCCTGCACCTACGGGCGACGGACCCCCTGGCCGGACCGTCGGCGCCGCTGCCCTACCGCGCCTCCTGGCCGCTGCCGCACCTCGGGGTGGACGTCCCCGGAGACCACCTGAGCGTGATCGACGCCTTCGCGGACGCCACCGCCGGTGCCGTGACGGACTGGCTGGCCGGGCGGATCCGGACGACGGAAGCGACGACGGAAGGGATGACGAAGCAGTGATACAGCCGACGGACCACCGGTCCCTGCTGAGCCGGGAGTTCATCGACGACCCGCACGTGTTCTACCGGAAGCTGCGGGGCGAGGGGGTGGTGAGCAGGCACGTGGTGAAGACGTTCGCCGCCGAGATGGACGCGTGGGTGGTCACCGGCTACGACGAGGCCCGCGAACTGCTCGCCGACCCCCGGCTGTCGAAGGACGCCCGGGGGCTGCCGGACGTGATCGCCGCCAACTCCGTGCCCACCGGCGACGCGCCGTCGGCCGCCGCCCCGCCCAACCCACGGAACATGCTCTTCAGCGATCCGCCCGACCACACCCGGCTGCGCCGGCTGATCGGCAAGGCGTTCACGATGCGCCGGGTGGAGAAGATGCGGCCGTGGATCGAGGAGACGACCGACGGCCTCCTGGACGCCGTCGTCCCCGGCCGCACCTTCGATCTGGTGGAGGAACTGGCGCTGGCCCTCCCCATCTACGTCATCGGGAACCTCCTCGGCGTCCCGGCCGACCGGTTCGCCGACATCCGGCACTGGAACGGCGTGCTGACGAACGTCGACACGGGCGCCGAGGAGAAGCGCGACGCGCTCGCGCAGATGTACGGCTACATGGGCGCGCTCATCGCGAGCAAGCGCGCACAACCGGGCGACGACATGGTGAGCGCCCTCATCGGCGCCCAGGACGAGGGGACGGGAGGGACGGGACTGGACGACGGCGAACTGCTGTCCACCGTCTTCCTCGTCATGAACGCCGGCTACGAGACCACCGCCAACATGATCAGCAGCGGTGTGCTGGCCCTGCTGCGGCACCCCGCGGCCCGCGAGCGGCTGCGGAGCGAACCGGCGCTGCTCCCGGGCGCGATCGAGGAGTTCCTGCGCTACGAGGGGCCGTTGAACCTGGCCACGATCAGGTACACGACCGCGCCGGTCGCGGTGGGCGGCGTCGTCGTTCCCGAGAACGCGATCGTGTTCGTGTCGCTGCTGTCGGCCAACCGCGACGCCACGCGGTTCGCCGACCCCGAGCGCTTCGACGTCGAGCGTCCCGCCGCCGGCCATCTGGCCTTCGGGCACGGCATCCACCACTGCCTGGGGGCGCCGCTCGCCCGGCTCGAGGGGGAGGTCGTCTTCCGCAGGCTGCTGGACCGTTTCGCGTCGTGGGAGCTGGCGGTGCCGGAAGAGGACCTGCGCTGGAGGTACAGCCTGCAGTTCCGGGGCCTGGACAGGCTGCCGGTGAGGCTGGGTTGAGACGGCGTCGACGCCGAGTCGAGAAGGGTCGAGCGAGTCGACCGGGGACGGGCGGGAAGAGGAGAGGATCGAGCATGACCGAGAACGTGGTGACGCGGTTCTTCACGGCGGGCGAGGCGGACGACGTCCCGGGCGCCGTGGCGTGCTTCACCGACGACGGGGTCTGGATCTCGTGGGACGGGCCCGAACCGGGCACCACCTACCGGCGGGAGGAGCTTCCGGGGCTGCTCGCCGAAATGATCGAAAAGCGCAAGGAACTCGAGAGCCAGGGCATCCGGATCGTCTACGGCGAACAGGTGGTGGCCGGGGAAAAGGTGGTCCTCGAGTACGCCCTCGAGGCCCCGGACGGCAGCGTGCTCGACCGCGGCGTGGACATCTTCACCCTGCGCGGCGGGCGGATCGCGGTGAAGGATGTCTTCCGGAAGGCGTGAGAGCCCGGGGCCGTCAGCGCCAGACCATCGACTCGCCCAGCGCCGCCATGGCGTCCCGGACCTCGGAGGCGGCCATCGGCGGCTCGGGCAGGGGGTGCGCCCGGTCGGCACGGAAGCCGTCGAGGGTGAGGGCGAGGTGCCGGCGCCAGGCGTTGGGGGCGGAGGTGCGGGTGGCCTCGATGACGCGGGTGTGGGACCAGACCAGCAGGGCCAGGTCCTCGGCCGTGACGTCCTTCCGCAGCCGGCCGTCGTGGTGCGCCCGCGCCACGACCCGGCGGAACAGCTCCTGGATGCGCTCGTGGGCCTCGGTTGTCCAGTCGCAGCTGAACGTCATGGACAACAGGTCGTTCAGCCCGCGGTCCGCCGCCTGCAGTTCGCAGAGCCGTTCCAGGAAGCCGGTGAACGCCTCCCACGCGTCCGGGACGGTCAGCGCCCGTTCGCCGGCGCGGACGCACTCCTCGAGCTTGTCGTCGAAGATCGCCCGCATCAGGTCCAGGCGGCGCGGGAAGTGCCGGTAGAGCGTGCCGATCGCGACGCCGGCCCGGCGGGCGATGCCCTCGAGGGAGGTGCTGATGCCCTGCTCGGCGAAGGCGGTGCGCGCCGCGGCCACGATCGCGTCCCGGTTGCGCTGGGCGTCGCGGCGCAGCGGGCGGCCGGTGTCCTTGGCCGCGCTCGGATCGGGGGTCATGGCGTCACTGTAGTCCACACCCCGTTATCTCGAGGCACCCCTCGACTTGTGCTAGTGTCGGGGATTACATGAGGCATGCCTCGACTTTTGCGGGGCATCGGCACCACGTCAGGCACCACGTCACAGACAAGGAACCGCTATGCCCACCATCGCGATCGTCGGCGCCGGCCCGATCCTCGGACTGTCGGCCGCAAAGATCTTCGGCAGCAATGGCTTCAAGGTCGCTCTCGTCTCCCGCTCCCAGGAGAACGTGGACAAGCTGGCCGCCGAGCTCGCGGAGCTGGGCGTGGAAGCCGCGGGCTTCACCGGTGACGTCACCGACGCCGATTCCCTCGCCGGCGCCTTCGCCCGCATCCGGGAGCGCTTCGGGGCCGTCGACGTGGTCTCCTTCTCGCCCGTCACCAAGACGCCCAACCTCGGGGTCGACATCGTCGGGCCCGAGGCGATGACGGTCGAGAACACCCAGGCCCAGCTGGACGTGCAGCTGCACGGTGCCATCCGCACGGTGCGCGAGGTGCTGCCCGAGATGGTCGAGCGCGGCACCGGCACCCTGCTGTTCACCACGGCCTACGCGTCGGTGGAGCCGCTGGCCTTCGTGGCGAACTTCGGCCTCGCCGGTTCCACCGTGCGCTACTACGCGCGGACCCTTAACGAGGTCCTGGCGGAGAAGGGCGTGCACGTCGCCCACATCTCCGTGCACGCCTACA
Source organism: Streptomyces sp. NPDC053048 (assembly GCF_044547045.1). Lineage (NCBI taxonomy): Bacteria > Bacillati > Actinomycetota > Actinomycetes > Kitasatosporales > Streptomycetaceae > Streptomyces > Streptomyces sp. NPDC053048. The sequence continues at coordinate 161,428 of NZ_JBITZS010000004.1, read as the reverse complement.
TCAACACCGAGCCCGGCACCGAGGCCGACACCATCGCGCAGCTGTACTGGGAGGCCTACTCCAAGCGGGAGAAGGCGGAGCTCATCTTCCAGCCCTGAGCGGCCGGCCGCGGAACCCGGTGGGCGTCCCGGGTGCCGGCGGGGAGCGGCCGCCGGCACCCGGGGCGGGCGAGCACGGACCAGCCACGAGGAACGGGGAACGCACGACATGCGCATGGACCGCAGGACCGCACTGAGCCTGGGCGCCGGCGCCGCCGTGGGCGCCACCCTGGCAGCCACGAAGGCAGCCGCGCGAGGCGGCCCGGCGGACAGGACACCGTGGGAGAAGCTGCACCGCAGGCTCGAGGGAGACCTGGTGCTGCCTGCGGACCGGGCGTACGAGCAGGCGCGGCAGTCGTTCTTCAGCCAGTTCGACACCCCGGGCCCCCAGGGCGTCGCCTACTGCGCCTCGGTGCGGGACGTCCGCCTCTGCCTGCGATTCGCCCAGGACCACGGACTGCCTGCCGTGCCCCGCGGGGGAGGGCACAGCCAGGCGGGGTACTCCTCGACGCGCGGCCTGGTCATCGACATGACCCGGCTGCGGTCCGTCTCCGTGGGCCGGGACACCGTCTCCGTGGGCGCCGGGGCCCAGCAGATCGACGTCCTGGACGCCCTGTCCCCGCACGGCGTCGCCCTCGTCGGCGGTACCTGCCCCACCGTCGGCGTCACCGGCTATCTGCTGGGCGGCGGCTACGGGCTGCTGACCCGCGGCGAGGGCATGGCGTGCGACCGGCTGGTCTCCGCCGACGTCGTCCTCGCCGACGGGCGGATCGTGACCTGTTCCCGCACCAGCGAGCCCGACCTCTTCTGGGCGCTGCGCGGCGGAGGCGGCGGCAACTTCGGCATCGTCACCCGGCTGGAGAGCACCCCCGTCCGCATCTCCCGGCTCGTCAACTTCACGCTGACCTGGCCCTGGCCGCGGGCCGCCGCCGTCATCGACGGCTGGCAGGGCTGGGTCGCTGACGGCCCCGCCGAACTGGGCACCAACCTGGCCGTGGCCCTGCCCGACGCCGCCCCCGGGGCGGTGCCGGTGGTCACGGTCACCGGCGCCTGGACGGGCTCCCAGCAGGCTCTCGAGCGGGTCCTCGACGAACTCGCCGCCCGCGTCGGCGCACCGCCCACCGGACGCACGGTGGAGACCCTCGCGTACCGGGACGCGATGATGCGCTGGTACGGCTGCGCGGACAGGACCGTCGAGCAGTGCCACCGCATCGGCTGGACGCCCGAGGCGATGCTGCGCCGGGGCGACTTCCTGCGCCTGCGCAACCGCATGTTCACCCGCCCGTTGCCCACCGCCGGAACCCAGGCCCTGCTGGCCGCCTTCGACGCCGACCGCCGGGCCGGCCACGGCCGTTCCGTCACCGGGGTGTCCTTCGGCGGACGGGCCAACGAACCCGCCCGCACCGACACCGCCTATGTGCACCGCGACACCCGATTCACCCTGATGTTCGCCGACACCATGGCCACCGGGAAACCGGCGGAGGCCGACCGGGACGCGGCCCAGGCGTGGACGACGGCCCTGTTCCGCTCCGTCGACCGGTACTCGAACGGTGAGACGTACCAGAACATGCCGGACCCGGCCCTGCCCGACTGGCGGCGCGCCTACTACGGCGAGAACTACCGAAGACTGACCGAGGTGAAGAAGCGCTACGACCCCGACCGGTTCTTCCACTTCCCCCAGGCGATCGGTACTCCCGAGGAGGTACGCCGATGAACGACGGCGACACGGTGCGAACGGGCGAGGCCCTGCCGGAATTCCCGGTGGCGCGGGAGTGCCCGTTCCACCCGCCCGCCGGCTACGAGGAGCTGCGCACCCGCGGCGCGGTCACCAAGGTGCGGTTGCCCGGCGGACGAACGGCCTGGGCGGTGACCGGCCACGCGGAGGCCCGCGCCCTGCTCGCCGACCCCACCATGTCCTCCGACCACCACCGCCCGAACTTCCCGTTCGCCGAGCCCGCCATGGCCGCCCTCAAGGACCGCAGCGCCGGCCTGCCCGTCGGAGCCCTGGTCCGCACCGACCCGCCCGAGCACACCACCCAGCGGCGCATGCTCATCCCCAGCTTCACCGTCCGCCGCAACGCCGCGCTGCGCCCCGACATCCAGCGCATCGTCGACGAGCGGCTGGACGCGATGCTGGACCACGGCTCGCCGGCCGACCTGGTGTCCGCCTTCGCGCTGCCGGTGGCCTCGGGCACCATCTGCGAACTGCTCGGGGTGCCGTACGAGGACCACGACTTCTTCGAGGAACAGGCGCGCCGCCGCTTCACCCCCGGCCAGGTCGTCGACGCCTTCACCGCGCTCGCCGACTACCTGGACGGGCTGATCCGGGCGAAGGAGAAGTCGCCCGGCGACGGCCTCCTCGACGACCTGGTCACCGAACAGGTCGTCCCCGGCAGGCTGGAACGGTCGGAGCTGGTCCGCTACGCGATGACGCTGCTCCTCGCGGGGCACGACACCTCGGCGCACATGATCGCGCTCAGCGTCCTGACCCTGCTCGAGCACCCCGCCCAGCTCGCCGCGCTGCGTGCCGAACCGGAGCTGCTGCCCGGCGCGATCGAGGAGTTGCTGCGCTACCTGTCCATCATCGGCAGCCTGGCCCGGGTGGCCACGCGGGACATCGAGATCGGCGGTCGGCTCATCAGGGCGGGCGACGGCGTCCTCATCGCCAGTGGCGCCGTCAACTACGACGCGGCCCACTTCGACCACCCCCGCGAGCTGGACGTGCGCCGCTCGGCCCGCAATCACGTCGCCTTCGGCTACGGCGTCCACCAGTGCATCGGGCAGAACCTGGCGCGCGTGGAGATGGACGTGGCCCTGCGCACCCTCTTCGAGCGCGTGCCCTCGCTGCGCTTGGCGGTGCCGGCGGAGGAGGTGCCGGTGAAGCAGGGGCTCTTCTTCGGCCTGGAGGAGCTCATGGTGGCGTGGGATGGGTCGGGGGAGGGGCCTCAGACCTGAGAACGCTCGAACCGTTGCGCGTAGCCGGCGGCCAGTTCGCGCAGCGCGGTGCCGCAGTCGCCCGTGTAGGCGGGGCCGTGCATGAGGCCCAGGGCGGTGGGTTCCAGGTCGGCCAGCCGGAGCATCGTCGGTGCGGTGGCCGCCGTCAGGCACGTCGCACCGAAGACGTCCTCCGCCGCGAGCGCGGGGCCCACGATCTCCTGTTCCGTCAGGGCGGGGGAGTCGCCGATGGCGGTGAACAGATCGCCGCACAGCAGGGTGCCGGTCGTCTCCTCGTAGAGCAGCCCGGCGTCCCAGCCGTGCGGCATGTGCGGCGTCTCGAGGCGGCGCACCCGTCTGCCGCCCAGGTCGATGACCTCGCCGTCGTTCAGCGGCACCGGTAGCCGGTCCGACATGTCGTTCACCGACACCAGGCACCCCATCGCGCCGTGCGCGACCTTGGCCCTGGGCGCGGCGGCCACCCAGGAGTTCAGCGCGCCGATCTCGTCGGCCTCGACATGGCCGAAGGTGAGCCACCCCAGCCGCTCCACCGGAACCACTCGGCTCAGGGCCTCCGACACCAGTGGGAACAGCCCCCGCAGCCCGCAGTGGAACAGCAGCGGTTCCTCGGCGTCGACCAGGAACTGGTTGAACATGAAGTCGGCGTCGGGGATGTAGGTGGACAGCCGGTAGATGTCGGGCGCGATCTCCGTGACCTTGGTCTCCACCGGCACCGTCCTCGCCGCACTCCGCTTGTCCTGCCACCACTGCGCACCACTGCGCACCACTGTGACCCAGGACCGGCGGAGGGGCCCGGGAACACGCCGTGGAACACGCCGGTGGCCCCGCGCTCGTACCACACGGCCGGGGCTCCCGCCCAGCCTTGGCCGATGCTGGCGGGGGCGGGGAGTGCTGGGCCATGCTGACGGGATGGACGATGAATCCCTGGAGCACTGGGCGCGGCGGCGTGAGGCGGACCGGGAGCGCAAGAAGGGCCGGTTGCGGGCCATTCCCCTGGCCCCGGGACCGCACCGCGGCGCCCATGTGCACCCGGACGCGCCGCGCCTGATCGTGCGGTGGGACGGCTACGCCTGGCAGCCGGTGGCGGTCGTGGAGGACCTGGCCGTGGCCAAGACGGTGCTCTATCCGCCGGAGCCGGCCGGCGAGCGCCCGGCGGAGTGGGACCGCCCCGCCCCGGAGCCCGGGGCAGGGCGGCATCGCAAATCCTCGCGTTCGGAGAACCGGGACGACTGACCGTCAGCCCTCGGCGCCCTCCTCGGCGGGAGCCGCCTTCTCGGCCTCGGCGGCCGGCGCCTCCTCCTCCGCTTCTTCCTCCTCCTCGGCGATCGGCTCGGTCTGGGCCGCGACGACCTGCAGCAGCGCCGTGCTGCCGTCGACGGCCAGGCTGCAGCCGCGCGGCAGCTCGATGTCCTCGGCGCGGACGGTGTGACCGGCCTCCAGACCCTCGATGGAGACGGTGAACCCTTCGGGGATGTGCGTCGCCTCGGCCTCGACCGGCAGCGCGTCGAGCATGTGCTCGAGCAGATTCCCGCCGGGGGCGAGTTCGCCCTCGGTGTGCACGGGGACTTCGACCGTGACTTTCTCGCCCTTCTTCACGGCGAGGAAATCCACGTGAATGAGGAATCCCTTGAGCGGGTCGCGCTGGACGGCTTTGGGAAGGACCAGTTCGCTCTTTCCCTCGATATCCAGGCGGAGCAGGACGTTCGGTGTCTTGAGGGCCATCATCAGCGAGTGGCCGTCGAGCGCCACATGCTTCGGCTCGGCGCCGTGGCCGTAGATGACGCCGGGAACCCTGCTCTCCCGGCGGGTGCGCCGGGCGGCACCCTTGCCGAAGTCGGTACGCTTACTGGCGCTCAGCTTTACCTCGGCCATGACGGCACTCCTTGTACTCAGACTGTCCAGTGGCCGTTACCCGGGCCACGACAGACCTGCCCCGGAGCACGGCCGACAGCGGAAGCCGCACCCCATTCGTACGGCCTCCCTCGCCGAGCAACTCCGCGAGTGTATCCAGCCGGGAAAGCGGTTCGGCCCGGCATTACTCCATTCGGCCGAGTGGTGATGTCGCGAATTTTCCGCGCGGTACCCGGAGTTCCGGCCGGCGTCGGCGCGGGGGTCCGCCCGCGCGCCCTCGAGGTGCGCCGGAGCGCGGACGGGCGGCCGTGCTTCGATCCGACGGTCACGACGGGTGACTGTCGTAATAAGGGGTGAAATCATCATCCCTGCGCCACATGCACGGCAGCCGACCGGAGCGTTCCCGCTCCGTGAGGAAAGGGTGGACCATGCCAGAATTCCGCCTCGGGCCACCACCGGAACGGCCCGGCCTCGGCGAGTTCCCCGCCGTCGTCGAGCCCCCGGTCGAGGACATCCCCCGACCACCCGCCCCGCCCGGCCCGGCACAGCCCGTGGCCTGGGAACGCACCCGGACGCCCTCGAGCGAGGAACTGCTGGGCCGGGCCGCCCCCGCCCTGCTCGCCGACGAGCGCGCGCGGGCCGCACTCGACGGGCACCGGTACGTCTTCCTCGGCGCGAGCCTCCTCGCCGACGACAAGGACCGGACGACGCCGCAGACCCTCGTCCTGGTCTACGACTACACCGACGAACGCGCGCTGGAGTTCGTCCTCGACGAGGGCGAGCCGCCGCGCGTCACCACGATGGCGGAGAGCCCCGCGCGGCCGGGCCTGTCCGACGCCGAGGTCGAGCGCGCCACGGCCATCGCCCGCACGCACTCCTCGGTCGTCCGGCGCGCACCGGCCGACGCCGTACCGATGGTGCTCCTGACCGGCGACGACGGTGAGGACGACGGGCGGCAGGGGCGCCGGCGCGCCTATGTGGGATTCGGCTCGCCCACCCGCCGGCTGCCCGGCGTACGGGTCGTGGTGGACCTCGGCGAGGAGCGCGTCCTGGGAGCGGAGGGGAAGGGCGATGAGTGAGTCGGGCCGTGTCTCCTGGCCCAGCGGCCAGCCACTGTGGACGTTCGACTGGCGCCTGGCGGACGCCCCCGACGAGGAGGGCATCGTCATCCTGGGCGCCTTCTACCGGGGCCACCAGGTCTTCGCCAAGGCCAGCCTGCCGTCGCTGCGGGTGCAGTACAGCGGCCCCTGCGGCCCCTACAAGGACCCGCTGAACTACAACAACTCCCGCCCCACCAGCCGCTGTCCGCAGACCCGGGTGTGCGTCTACGAGTACACCAGCGGCGGACTGCGCGCGCTGAGCCTGGAGTCCTACCACACCATCGGCGCCTACCGGCTGACCCACCGGTGGGTCTTCTGGGAGAACGGCGTGGTGATGCCCCGGCTCTTCAGCACCGGCATTCAGTGCCCGTTCGACCACCGCCACCACTCCTACTGGCGGCTGGACTTCGACATCGACGGCTCCCGGCGCGACCTGCTGCTGGAGTACAACACCTACACCCCCGACGAGGGCTGGGGCGCGGGCTGGCATCCCTTCGGCACGGAGACCAGCCGGGTCAAGAACCCGCCCTCCCGCCGCAGCTGGGCCGTGCTCGACGTGGACAGCGGGCGCGGGTACCACCTCCTGCCGGGGCCCGACGACGGCACGGCCGACGCCTTCTCCACCTCCGACCTGTGGCTGCTGCGCTACCGCAGCACCGAGGACCGCTACGGCAGGCAGGGCAGCGCCGCGGACGACGGGCTCGGCGCCTACCTCGGCGGTGAGGACACCAACGGCCAGGACCTGGTCGTCTGGTACGCCGGGCACCTCTTCCACCGCGTCAGCGAGGGTGGCGACGACTGGCACAGCACCGGCCCCGACCTGATCCCCTTCGGCGCCTGGTGAGCGCGGCGCGGCGGGGCGGGCTCAGACCCGGTCGGCGGCGATGAGCAGGTACTGGAAGCTCCCCTCGCCGTACGCGGTCAGGAATGCCTCCTCGATCCCGGTGCGCACCGGCGACTGGGCGCGCAGCTCCCAGTAGGGCACCGCCCGGTCGGTCAGGTCGACGACCTCGATGGGGGCGAGCCCGCTGGCCGCCAGCGCCTGGAAGTAGTCGCTGCGCGGGTGGACGCCGCAGATGTAGTGCCGGTCGATGCGGGAGACGGCCGCCGAACGCCGGCCGAGGGCGTCGTTGGCGCAGCCGGTCACGCACACATAGCGCCCGCCCAGCGGCAGCAGGCGGGCGAACTCGCGGAAGAGGGCGGGAAGATCGACGTACATGGTCGTCTCGTTGGTCCACACCGCCCGGTAGAAGCCGTCGGGGAAGCCGGTGTCGAGCATGTTGCGGTAGTGGAAGCACACCTTGCCCCGGCAACCGCGTTCGCGTGCCTGGTTGTTGGAGAAGTCGACCTGGTGGTCGGAGACGGACACCCCGTCCACCCGGCACGCGAACCGCTCGTGCGCCAGGAAGCTCGTGCCGCCGCGCCCCGACCCGGCGTCCAGCAGCCGGTCCTCGGGCGTCACGTCGCCGAGGCGGTCGAGCAGGGCCATGGCCTGGGCCGTCTCCAGCCGGTGCAGTTCGTCGACGATGCGGTCGTCCCGGGTCTCCGGCGGCCCGTCGAGCACGGACGGGTCGTAGGTGCCCAGGCCGTAGTGGTGGTGGTAGAGGTCGCCGACCTCGCCGAGGGCCACGCCGGTGTGGCTCGCCCGCCTGGCGTGCCACCAGGCGGCGAGGTCCCGGTGACGGCCGACGGGGAGGCTCTGTTCCTGCCGGGGGATGTCCATGGTGCTGTTCGCTTTCTCCGAAGTGACGCCTGATTTTTCGTATTCGCCCCGGTACCAGCTCCACTGGACACCACCCCGGCGACGTGGCGGGAGGCGCACTCCGGGGCGAACTGGCGTACCCGGTGCATTCTGTGCCTGCCCTGTGCGCCCGCGCGCCCCGGCAGCCCGCCCCCTCCGGCGGCGCGGCGGGCCCGGTCAGCGGGCGGCGAGGCCGCCTGCGGGCGAGAGGAAGACGCGGCAGTCGCCGGACGTCCCGGGCAGGCGCGGCAGCGGTTCGGCGCGCCAGCCCCGGGCGTAGGAGGGAGCCGCCCGGCCGCCGTCCGTCACCACCGCCACCGGCTGCCGGCGGGCCGTCTCGAGGAGCTCCGGCGGAGTGATGCTGCCGTCGTGCCCGCTCGTTTGCCGAGAGGCGCAGCCGGCCCGGTAGGCGAGGCGCACCGCCTCGGTGCCCACGACGACGCAAGGAGGGCGCACGCCCTGGCGGCGCAGCTCGGCCACGACGCGGTCGAGCGCGGCGTGGGTGGCGCCGCTGCGGGCGACGACCCGGTCCAGGACCATGTACTGGACCGCGAAGTGCCCCAGCAGCGCGAGGGCGAGCACCCCTGCCACGTACGGGCGCCGCGCCCGCCGCCCCGTGGTGACCGCCCCGAGCAGGCACACCGCCACGGGCAGCGCCAGCAGCGCGTAGGCGGGCAGCAGGAACCGGGGCGCGGCGTAGTCGACGAACTGGTACGGGACCGCCAGACTCAACCCGACCAGCGCGGGCAGCACGGTGACCGCGACCCGCCGGTGGCGCACGGCCCACAGCACTCCGCCGGCCGTGAGCAGCGGAATGGCGAACCACCAGACCGCCGTGACCGGGTGCCGCCACGGAACGTCGCACGGGCGGCACAGCGTCCGGCCCTCCAGGGCCCGGACGTGATCGTCCAGGGCGAGGTGCGCCCCCATGCCGCCCTGGATCTCCGACGCCCGGTCCAGGCGCGCGGCGAGCCCGCCGTACCGCACGTACGCCTCGATCACCCACTCGGCGGCACCGAGGGCCGCGCCCGCGGCGAGGACGAGCAGCAGCGCGGGCCGGCGCCAGCGGCGTACGCACAGCGCGGCGAGGGCCAGCGGCACCACCAGTGCCAGTGCGTCGCCCGGCCTCATGAGGGCGGTGACGGCGACGGCGCAGGGCAGGGCGGCCAGGGCGTGGCGGTCGGTGCGGTCGCGGGCGGCGCGCAGGAAGCAGCCGGTGGCGCACAGCGCGCCGAACGCCACCCACAGGTTGGGCATGGCCTGCGGCCCGTAGAAGACGGTGACCCACAGCCCGCCGAACAGCACCCCCGCGGCCACGAGCACGCGCACCGGCAGCAGCCGGCGCCAGACCCACAGGGAGAGGAACAGGCCGCCGCCGGAGAGCAGGGACAGCCAGATCCGCAGGGCCGTGGTCGAGGTCGTCACCGCGGCCACGGGGGCGATCAGAAAGGTGATGCCCCGCGCGCGGGGGGCGCTGAAGAACGCGGCGGGGGCCCGCGAACCCACCTGGCTGAGGTACACCGTCTCGTCCCAGCCGAGCCCCGCGCCCGGGACGACGAGGACCAGCTGGGCGAGGGTGTACCCGGCGGCCACGGCGGCCAGCCACGGCAGGGCCGGGGCGCCCGGTCCCCGGCCCGCCGGTGCCCGGAGCTCCCGGCCCACCGGACCGGGGGCCAGGCGTGCTGACCTCATGGGGCCACGATCGGGTATCCGGGCCCGGCCCGCGACGCGGAGCGTGCAGTCGGCCGAACGACCGGGCCCGACCGTATGACCGGTCAGCCCAGCAGCGCCCTGAGCAGGCCGTTGACCAGGCCGCCGAGGCCGCCGACGACGCCGCCCAGCGTATTGACCAGGCCGCCGACCAGGTTCGTCACGACGCCCAGCAGGCCGTTCGAGCCGTTGTTGCCCCGGCCGCCGCCGTCGTGGCCGTGCTCGTGTTCACGCTCGTGGTCCGCCCGCTCCTTGGCGAGGCGGGCCGTCGCCGCGACCGCGTCGGTGGTCGCCGTGGTGACGGCGTCGAGGTCCGGCCGCTCGGCGGCCGCCTGCCGTGCCAGGCCCGCGCGGGCCCGGCGCAGCTCGCCGAGGTGGCCCTCGAGCGCGGAGCAGTGCTCCAGGCGCGCCGCGTCCGGGGCCTGCGCGGGCCGGCACCGCTCGAGGGCCCCGGCCGCCTCCTTGCCGATGATGTTGTCGTCGATGGCCTTGACCCCTTCGCCCGCGGCCTTGCGCAACGCGGCGGGGGCGGGCTGCCGCACGGCGACGCGGGCGCCGGTCGAGTCGGTCCCCACGGCCACCGGTTCGGCGGTGGCCGTGGGGGCGGCCGTGCCCAGGACGAGCGCACCGCACACGGCGGCCGTGACGAGCAGGCTGGATCTTCGGGAGGCACGCATGGCTGTACTCCTTCGAGCGGGGATCGTCACGATCACACTGCGTCGGGTGTGTGACCCCCGCAATCGGAAGGAGTCTGACTGGGCGCCAGTTGACAGGAGATCAGCCGAAGTGCCGTCAGATGGGCGGTTTGTCGACATATAAACCCATGACGGCCGTGCCCGCCGTGCCCGCCGTGCCCGCCATGCCAGCCATGCCCGCCATGCCTGCCGTGTTCTCAGACCTCCAGTTCGCCCTCGATGCGCCGCAGTTGGTGCCGGGCCATGGCGAGGTTGGCCCGCTTGGAGTCCAGGACGAGGTAGAGGAACAGGCCGTTGCCGCCACGGCCGGTGAGCAGCCTGATCAGGTGGTACTGGCTGCCGAGGGTGATGAGGATGTCCTCGATGCTGTCCTGGATGTTGAGCATCTCCATCGCCCGCAGCTTGGCCCGCACGACATCGGTGTTGCCGGCGGCGGCCACGTTGAGGTCGAGCGACTGGGATCCCCCCAGGGTGCCCAGGGCCATGCCGCTGCCGTAGTCGACGAGGGCCACGCCGAGGGCTCCGTCGATCGAGCCCATCGCGTCCTTGAGCGCCATTTCGGTGTTCGCCATGAGAATTTCCGCTTCGGTAGAGGTCGATATGTCGGTGTCGGTAGGTCGGTGTCGGGGTCGGTAGGTCGGTACGGGGGGTTGGTATCGGTGTCGGTGCGGGGTGATCCGCGTCCGGCGGCCGTTCGCCGTCAGGGGCGGCGCCGGCCTTCCAGCGCCTCCCCGGCCAGCGCGGCGATGCGCGCGCCCGCCCTGCGCGCCTCCAGGTTGAGCCGGCCCACGTTGGCGTCGGCCGAGGCCAGCAGGGTCAGCACGCACGAGCCTCCGGCCGCGTAGGTGGCCACGTAACCCCGCTCGCCGCTGACGATCAGCTCGCGGAAGGCGCCGTGTCCCACGGCGTCCGTCAGCCGCGCGCCCACCCCCAGCGCGGCGGCGGTGAGCGCGGCCACGCCGTCCGGTTCCATGTCGGTGACGAGATGCGCGATCACCAGCCCGTCCGTGCTCGCCACCATCGCACCGGTCAGGTGCGGTACCCGGACACGTAACCCCTGGAGCTCGGCGAGCACTTCGGGTGCCGCGGTCATCGACTGTCTCCTTCCGGCGAACTGCCTCAAAGCGCGCCTCATCATGTGATCGGTGGGACCTGACCGGTGCGCGGCACGGTCACGGGACGGGCAGGGGTCACAGGGCCTCCAGGGCGTCACGGATCCGGTAGAGGAGCGAGATCTCCGGAGCGGCGGCCGGGGCGCCGGGCGGCCGCGAACGCACCGGCGGGGTGCCGGTGGCCGGCGTACGGACCAGGCCCGCGGCCGCCAGCCGCCGGACGTCGAGGAGGGTGGCGAAGGCCGAACGGCCCAGCGCCCGCGCGATCTGCACCGGTGTGCGCGTCCCGTCCGCCGCTTCCAGGACCGCCCGGCGGCCGCACGTCGGCCCGCCGCCGGGCCGCCCGGCCGGGGCGGCGCCGGGGACGGGCACGACCGGGGCCGTGTCCACCTCCGGCCACGGCCAGGCCCGTTCCAGCAGGCCCTCGCGGCGGCGCAGTTCGCGCTGGAGGAGCGGTACGGGCACCGGCCGGACCGGGCCCAGCCAGTGCCGGGCCTCCTTCAGGAAGCGGTCCGGGGCGCGCTGGGCGCGGTCCGGCGGGCGCAGGACGAACCAGGCGGCGTCGAACAGGGCGCTCAGGTGGCACAGTTCCAGCTCGCCCCGGCTGAGCCGGCCGCGCTCCACCAGGAAGCGGCCGGCCCGGTAGGACGGGCCCGCCTCGGCCACCGCCTCCTCCCAGGCCTCCGGCGACAGCCGGCCCCCGGCCGTCAGCCGCCAGCCGACGTCCGGCACCGCGGGGCTCTCGGCGTGCGTCACGACGCCGTCGGCCAGATAGAGCGCCCCCGCCCGGCCGTGCAGCGCGCCCGTCGCCCCCTGGGCGGCGAGCCGGTCCAGCTCGGGGGAGTTCATGCCGGCACCAGCCGGGCCGTCAGATCCTTGAGCCGGAAGAGCGCCACCGCGAGATTGGCCTCGGCGCGGTCCAGCCAGAGGTAGAGGAAGACGCTGCTGTCGAACGAGGTCTGCACGAAGCGCATCAGGTGGTAGCTGCCCCGCGCCGTGATGATCAGGTCTTCCACCGGCCCGTTGTCCGGCGTGGCGCTGGTGAACGCGCCGTTCTCGAAGGCCAGCCTGGCCAGCTCCGCGGCGTCCGCCGCCGCGCTCTCGTGGTCGCCCTCCGGCGCTTCGCCCACCGCCCCCAGGGTGAGCCCACTGGTCCAGTCCACAAGGCTCGCGCCCCGAGCGCCGGGAACGGCCATGGCCTCCGCTAAGCACCCGTCGATACCGGTCACACGATCCTCTCCAGCCACGCGGCGGCAGGGGGCGCCGCGACTCCGTACGGGTGGCGGTCACCACTGGCGTGTCGTCTGCGACGGAAGGTAATCGAAATCGGCAGCGTGTGGCCAGGGTTTGGCATTTTCTTCCGGCACATGTGGAGGGCTCCGCGCCGCTCAGGATGGCCGGATTCCGCTCACGCTACATCGAAGGATGTAGCCCGGTTTCATCTCCGCTTACGAGGTCCACCGGCCCGCGCGCGCCCACGATGAAGGGGACACGACCACTCCGGAGGTTCCCATGTCGGACACCGTACGACCGGCCCCCACGACCGCCACCGACGCCTCGGCCGGGCCGGCCGGCGGCCCGGCGGGACGGCTGCCGCTGCTCGATGTGCTGCGCGGCGCGGCGATCCTGGGCACGCTGATGACCAACGTCTGGATATTCACCGGCCGCGGAGCGGAATGGGGCGTCCTCGACGGCAGCACGGCCACCTCCTCGCTCCGTGGGCTGCTCTCGGAGCCCTCGCTGCCCGCGGCGGCGGAGAGTATCTTCCGCTTCCTCGCCGACGGCAAGTTCCTGGCCATGCTGACCGTGCTTTTCGGCGTGGGACTGGCCATCCAATTCGGCTCCGCCACCCGGCGTGGACAGCCCTGGCCGGGCCGCTACCGATGGCGGGCCCTGTTCCTGTTCGCCGAGGGCACGCTCCACTTCGTCCTGGTCTTCGCCTGGGACGTGCTCATGGGGTACGCGGTCACCGCGCTCCTGGTGGCCTGGACGCTCACCCGGACCGACCGTTTCCGGCGCGTGGTGATGTGGACGGCGGCGGGGTTGCACCTCGCGCTGATGTCCCTGCTCACGCTGGCGGCTGTCGCCTCGTCCGGCTCCGGTGACGGCGAGGGAACCTCGCAGCGCGTGGTGGACCTCTACGCCGACGGCGGCTACCTCGACCAGATCGCCTTCCGCCTGCAGAACGCGATCGCGCTGCGCATGGAGCCCGTGCTCTCCTTCGGGCTGCTGGTCTTCCTCTTCCTGCTCGGCGTACGGCTCTACCGCGCGGGCGCCTTCGGCTCCGACGCCGCCGGGCGCCGCCTGCGGACCCGCATGCTCGCCTGGGGCCTCGGCCTGGGACTCCCGCTGAACCTGGCCACGTCGCTGGCCGGCCCCGACTTCTACCTGATGGGCCGCTACGGTGCCGCACCGGTGGTGGCCATCGGCTACATCGGTCTCATCGGCGTGCTGACGGACCGGCTGCGCGACAGCGGCTTCCTCATGACGGGCCTGACCTCCGTGGGCCGCACGGCGCTGTCCTGCTACGTCGCCCAGAACGTGCTGTGCATGCTGGCCTCGTACGGCATCGGCCTGGGACTGGCCGCCCGGCTCGGCGACAGCGGGCCGTGGTGGGTGATGGCCCTGTGGGCCGTGGTGTCCGCGCTGCTCATGGCCGGATCGGCCCTGTGGCTGCGCCGCTTCACCACCGGACCGCTGGAGTCGGTCCAGCGATGGGCACTGCGGCGCTGACTTCCGGACGACCGCCCCGCTACGGAGCCGTAGACCTTCGTCGCGGCTCCGTAGACTTTCGGCGCTGTCGGCAGTGGCCGACGTCGCGCCACCCTTGTCGCATGACGCCTTCGCCGCCGCGCCGACTCGCCCCCGCCCTGGGGCTGTTCGTGCTCGCCCCGCTGATCGGCGAGGGGCTGCTGGGCAACCTCACGGTGTCCGAGATGGCGCTGCTGCTGCCCCTGCTCGCGCCGATGTACGGGGCGGGAGCGCTGCTGGTGCGGGAGGCCGCCCGCCGGGCGGGGCGAGGGCCGGCGACGATGCTGGTGCTCGGTGTCGCCTACGGCCTCGTGGAGGAGGGGCTCGCCGACCAGATGCTCTTCAACCGGTACTACGCCGGGCACGACCTGATGGGCGACACCTTCATACCGGCGCTCGGCATGGGCGGATGGCTGACCGTGGCCGTGCTGACCCTGCACGCCGTGTGGAGCATCAACGTCGCCATCGCCCTCGTCGAGGCCCTGGTTCCACGGCACGCGCAGACGCCGTGGCTGGGGCGGGGCCAACTGGCCGTCACGGCCATGGTCTTCGTCGCCGGCTCGGCGCTGGTGGGCTACGGCCACTACCTCGAGGAGCGCTTCGTCGCCACGCCCTGGCAACTGGGCGGAACGGCCCTGGCCGTCGTGGCGCTGGTGGTCGCCGCCTTCCGGCTGCCGCCCGCTCGCCCCCGTGCGGGGGCGGCGCCGGCTCCATGGGCCGCCGGGGCCGGGGCGCTGGTGGCGGGGAGCCTGTTCCTGGTCACCGAGTTCCTGCCCGGCTGGTGGGGTTTCGCGGTGGCGGTGGGCCTCACAGCCGTCGCGGTGGCCTGGGGAACGCGCTGGTCGCGGCGTGCGGACTGGGGGCCGCGCCACCGCCTGGCCCTCGCCTCCGGCGCGCTGCTCGCCTACGCCTGGACCGGCTTCGTCACCCAGCCGGAATCGGCCCCCAAACAGGCCGCGGACTACGTCGCGAACGCCGTACTGGCCACCGGTGCCGTGCTGTTGATCCAGTGCGCCCGCCGCCGGGTGGCCGGGCGGAAGCGGAACCGGAGGACCGCCACTTGATTCTCAGATAGCTCTCAAATCACTTGTCCCCCGTCGGTCACCCCTTGCAGGATCGTTCCCGCAGGCGGGCCGGACACCCCCAACGGACCGCTCTGGATGACCAATTGGGGGAACGGGGAGAAAACAAGTGAACCGTCGTACCGCCGCCAGAACCATCGCCGCGCTGGGAACCGCCGCCATCCTCGCGGGCGGCACCATGGGCACGGCCACCGCCGCCGACACCGCCGGGACCGGCACCACCCGCAACGCCCAGACGGCCACCCCGGCCGCCTACATCACCTACCTGTCCGCCTCCCGCGAGGAGGGCGCGGCGCAGACCCTGAAGGAGTTCAAGGCCCTTCCCGTCGCCAAGCAGAACAAGTACCTCGACTACCTCAACGACCCCAAGGTGCTCAAGGCCCTGATGGAGGACGCGCCGCGGGCCGACAGGGCCGAGAGCCGGACGTCCATGTTCGACGGCGACGTCGTCGTGGAGAGCCGTCAGCAGGCCACCTTCGCCCCCGATGCCCCCGCCGGCTCGGCGGCCCTGGGCAAGCTGTCCCGCGGCACGTGGGAGTCCTGGTACCAGGCCTCCCAGAAGATCCTCGGCGTCACGGTCACCAAGCTGAAGGTGTGGGTGAACTACTACACCGACGGCAACAAGATCACGCGCGTGAACTTCGCCGACGGCGCCAAGCGCAACTTCAACGCCGCCGTGTCCATCTCCATGGGTGTACCCAAGGCCTGGAAGGACGGCTCCTACGCCAACGGTTCCGTGGTCTGGGAGGGCAGCATCATCTACAAGGGCTTCGGTATCCAGATCGACAAGCGCCAGAAGGTGTGGGCCAACGAGTACGGTTACCGGGGCGGGTACCTGAAGAACATCTGATCCGAGGGGGACCGTATGACCATGACCGCAAAGACGGTCATCACCGTACTGGCCGTGATCCTCGCGGTCCTGGTGGCCCTGGCCATCGCCGGAATCGCCCTCTTCGCGGCCGACGACGGCGACGGCGGCGGTGGTGACCGCAAGGTGGGCGGTGCGCCTGCGGTCTCCGTCGTCCGGGAAGGAGCCCTGGTATGAGGCGGCTGTCCGCGACCACCGGGGAGAAGGTGACGATCGCCGTACTGGCCCTGCTGATCGTCCTCGTCCTCAACGGAATGGTGCACAACGTCACTTGGTGACGTCATGGCGGAGGCCCCTCGCACACCGGTGTGCGAGGGGCCTCGTGCCTGGTGGCGCGGCCGGCTCAGGCCGCGAGGGTGTCCCGGACCTCGCGGAACGCCGCGACCGTGCGCAGCACGTCCTCGCGCGAGTGCGCGGCGGACAGCTGGACGCGGATGCGCGCCTTGCCCTTGGGCACGACGGGGTAGGAGAAGGCGATCACGTAGATGCCCTTCTCCAGGAGGGCGGCGGCCATCCGGGCGGCCAGCGCCGCGTCACCGATCATCACGGGGCTGATCGGGTGCTCGCCGGGCAGGATGTCGAAGCCCGCCGCCGTCATCTCCTTGCGGAACAGCGCGGTGTTCTCCCGCAGCCGGGCCCGGCGGTCGCCGGACTCGGTGAGCAGGTCGAGGACCCGCAGCGAGGCGCCGACGATCGAGGGGGCCAGGGAGTTGGAGAACAGGTACGGGCGCGAGCGCTGGCGCAGCAGCTCGACGATCTCGGCGCGGGCGGCCACGTAGCCGCCGCTGGCGCCGCCGAGCGCCTTGCCGAGGGTGCCGGTGATGATGTCGACCCGCTCGGTCACGCCGAACAGCTCCGGGGTGCCGCGGCCCTCCTCGCCGACGAAGCCGACGGCGTGCGAGTCGTCGACCATGACGAGGGCGCCGTAGCGCTCGGCCAGGTCGCAGATCTCGTCCAGGGGCGCGATGTAGCCGTCCATGGAGAAGACGCCGTCGGTGACGATCAGCTTGTGGCGCGCGCCGGAGGCCTCCTTCAGGCAGCGCTCCAGGTCGGCCATGTCGCGGTTGCGGTAGCGGAAGCGGGCCGCCTTCGACAGGCGGATGCCGTCGATGATGCTGGCGTGGTTGAGCTCGTCGGAGATCACCGCGTCCTCGGCGCCGAGCAGCGTCTCGAAGACGCCGCCGTTGGCGTCGAAGCAGGAGCTGTAGAGGATCGTGTCCTCGGTACCCAGGAACCGCGAGATCCGCTGCTCGAGCTCCTTGTGCGGCGTCTGGGTGCCGCAGATGAAGCGCACCGAGGCCATGCCGAAGCCCCACTCGTCCAGCGCCGTCTTGGCGGCGGCGATGACGTCGGGGTGGTCGGCGAGGTCGAGGTAGTTGTTGGAGCAGAAGTTGACGACCCGCTCCTCACCGACGCTGATGCCGGCGGACTGCGGGCTGGTGATCACGCGCTCGGACTTGTACAGCCCGGCGTCGCGGATGTCCTGCAGCTCGGTGCGCAGGTGCTCGCGCATGCTGTCGAACACGGGGACTCCTCGTCGTGTGGTCGTGGCGGCGTCAGGGGGCGGTCGGCCGGGTCCAGTCGATGACGACCTTCCCGCACTGGCCGGAGCGGGCGACGGCGAAGGCCTCGGCGTGCTGCTCGAACCCGAAGCGGTGCGTTATCACCGGGGAGATGTCGAGCCCGCTGCGCAGCAGGACGGACATCGCGTACCAGGTCTCGAACATCTCGCGGCCGTAGATGCCGCGCAGGGTCAGCATGCGGGTGACGACGGTGGCCATGTCGATGCTCACGTCGCCGGCGGGCAGGCCCAGGGCGGCGATGCGGCCGCCCGGCGACATGGTGGCGATCATGTCCTGCAGGGCGTCGGCCCGGCCGGACATCTCCATGCCGACGTCGAAGCCCTCGGTCATGCTCAGCTCGGGCATGACGTCGGCGATGCGGCGGCTGCTGACATCGAGGGCGACGGTCGCGCCCATCTTCTCCGCGAGGGCGAGCCGGTAGGGGCTCACGTCGGTGATGACGGTCGAGCGGGCCCCGGCGTGGTTGGCGACGGCCGCGGCCATCATGCCGATGGGGCCGGCGCCGGTGATGAGCACGTCCTCGTTGAGGACGGGGAAGGACAGGGCGGTGTGCACGGCGTTGCCGAACGGGTCGAAGATCGCGGCGACGTCGATGTCGATGTCGTGGCGGTGGACCCAGACGTTCGACTCGGGCAGGACCACGTACTCGGCGAAGGCGCCGTCGGTGTTCACGCCCAGGCCGACGGTGCGGATGCACAGGTGGCGGCGGCCGGCCATGCAGTTGCGGCACTTGCCGCAGACCAGGTGGCCCTCGCCGCTGACGATGTCGCCCGGCTGCACGCCGACGACGCCCGGCCCGGTCTCGACGACCTCGCCGGCGAACTCGTGACCCAGCACGAGGGGGGCGCGGACCACACGGGCCGCCCACTCGTCCCAGCTGTCGATGTGCAGATCGGTGCCGCAGATGCCGGTGCGCAGCACCTTGATCAGCACCTGTCCGGCGCCGGCCTTCGGCGTCGGCACCTCGGTCAGCTCGAGACCCGGTCCAGCGGCGGTCTTCACCAATGCCCTCATGAGGGATCACTGTGACGCCTGATGACTGTGAAGTCCATCAACCATTCCCGGCACTGCCTGTGAAGCTCCGCTTCATGATCTGCGATAGTGGACAAGTGATCGATCCCCGCCGCCTCCGGGTGCTGCGCGCCCTCGCCGACCACGGCACCGTCACCGCGGCCGCCCACGCCCTCTACCTCTCGCCCTCCGCCGTCTCCCAGCAGCTGGCCGCCCTCGAGGCCGAGACCGGGCACACCCTGCTCGAACGCCGCGGCCGCACCGTCCGGCTCACCGCCGCCGGCAGCGTCCTGGCCCGGCACGCCACCGAGGTCGCCGCCCAGCTCGAGCGGGCCGAGGCCGACCTGGCCCGGTGCTCGACCGGACTGGCCGGGGACGTCGCCGTCGCCGCGTTCGCCACCTCCATCACCGAGGTCGTCGCCCCGGCCGTCGCCGCGCTGCGCGAGCGGGCGCCCCAGGTCCGCGTCCGGGTCAAGGACGCCGAGGGGCACACCAGCGCGCGCCTGCTCATGGACGGCGAGGTCGACATCGCCGTCGCCGTCGAACAGCGCGACGCCCTCGGCCCGACGGACGGGCAACTGCTGCGCACCCCGCTCTACGAGGAGCCTTTCGACGCCGTGCTGCCGCCCGGCCACCGCCTGGCCGGGGCCCCCGAGGTGGACCTCGCCGACCTGCGCGACGACCTGTGGATCACACCCTGGCCCGGCAACCCCGTCCACGAGGCGGTGCTGCGCGCCTGCGAGGAGGCGCGTTTCCAGCCGCGCGTGGAGTGCCTGTCGGACGACTTCTCCGCCGTGTGCGCCTTGGTGTCCGTCGGCGCGGGCGTCGCCCTGGTGCCCCGGTCGGCGCTGCACGGCATCCGCCCGGCGCTCACCCCCGCCGTCCGCCCGGTCAGCGGGTCGGGCCCCACCCGGCGCGTGTTCACCGCGGTCCGCCGGGGCAGCGAGAGCCACCCCCTGCTGGGCCTCGCCCTCGACGCGCTGCGCGCCCAGGCTGCCGCCCTCACGACCTGACCCGGAGTCTGCCGACCTGACCGCCGGACGGCGGATTTTCCGGCAGGGCCGGAATCGGCGGCGACCCCGCTCGCGGGCCCGCCCCCGGGGCGGCACGATGGTGCCCGGTTCCGCCCGGAACGCCTCGACCGAAGACTGGAGCACGCATGATCTTCATCGCCGTCAAGTTCGTCATCCGCCCCGAGCGCAGCGCCCGGTGGCTCGAGGACGTCGAGGAGTTCACCCGCGCCACCCGCGAGGAGCCCGGCAACCTCTTCTACGAATGGTCCCGGAGCGTGGACAACGAGCACGAGTACGTCCTGCTCGAGGCCTTCGCGGACGCCGCGGCGGGCGAGACGCACGTGAACTCCGAGCACTTCAGGGCCGCCATGGCCTGGATGCCCGACGCCGTCGCCGAGACGCCCCGGATCATCAACGTCGAGGTGCCCGGCACCGACTGGTCGGCCATGGCCGAGGTCCAGCCGCGCGGATAGTTCTTCGGAACACCGGACGGCGACGTGCGGTGCGGGCGCGATGGCGCGGCCCGGTGAACGCGGCACCTGTTCGGACCGCGCGGGATGCGGGGCGCCGCCGCGGCCGGTAGCTGTCGTTCATGAGCATCCGACAGACGGTGCGCCGGGCCGGCCGGCCCGGCGCCCTCGCGGCGGCCCTGCTGATGGCCGTGGCCGTAGTGCTGCCCGCCGCGGGCCCCGCCCGCGCCGCGGCGGCCGCGTGCCGGGCGGACACGGGGCCGTACCAGTGGCAGCTCGAGGCGTTCCTCCACCGGCCGCAGGACGGGCGGCAGTCGGCGGCGGACTGCGCGGCCATCGCCGCCTTCCAGCGGAAGGAGGGCATCCGGCCCGCCGACGGGTACGCCGGGCTGGCCACCTACCGCACGATGCTCGTCGTCCAGGCACGCGGCAATCCCAACGCGGCCGGCAAGTGCCCGGTGAGCGCCCGGAAGACCGCCTGCGTCGACCTCGGCCGGCAGCTGATGTGGGTGCAGCAGGGGCGCCGCGTCCTCTTCGGGCCCGTACCGGTGCGCACCGGCCGGGCGGGGCAGACCACGCGCACCGGGCGCTTCAAGGTCTACCTCCGGAGCAAGAACCACGTCTCCACCCTCTACGCCAACTCGCCCATGCCCTACTCCCAGTTCTTCTCCGGCGGCCAGGCGTTCCACGGCCGTCCGGGCAGCCTGTTCGACGGCGGCGGGTCGGCCGGGTGCGTCAACCTCACCGTCCCCGACGCACGCCGGCTGTGGGATGTGATCGGACTCAACGACGGCGTGTGGGTGTGGGGGCGCAAGCCCGGAACCTGAGCCGCGGAGGTGGTGGGGGCTGGGCTGTTCGGGGCAACGGACCGGCGCGTCGGAATATCGGATGAGATGCCGACGGTCCGCCGGTGGTCATAGTCGGGATCGGTACGACGGAAACGTCGACATACCGACTCCGAGCTGGCGAGGACACCGTGAACGCACACCCGCCCCGGCCCCCCGGCCACCGCGCCCACCGCCTGTGGCGTGCGGCGGTCGGCGTCGTCTCCGCCGTCGCCACGGTCGGCGGCCTGGCCGTGCCCGCCACGGCGGCCCCCCTGCCCGGCGGCCTGGGACCGTGCCTGCCCGGCAGCTGCCCCGCCTCCCATCCGGCCGTCGGCAACGGGCCGTTCGCCGGGCGCGACAACAACGTCAACGTCTTCGTCGGCGGCGACTACCGGGTGCGCGGCGCGGCGGCCGGGGCCGAGGGCCGCGTCGTCACCCTCGGCCGCTTCGACCTGCACAAGTCCTCCGGAGGCCCCCAGTACGGCGTGGGCGTGACGGCGACCGGCTCCCGCGTGCCCCCGGCCGACGGCACGGACTTCCTGACCACCGGCGGTGCCGTCACCGTCGCCCCCGGCCAGCGCCTGGACGCCGAACGCGGCGTCGTGCGGCACGCCGGCCCGGCCGAGGGAACCATCGTCCGGCGCGGCGTCAGGGACGCGGCCGCCGCCGGCCCCTACACCGCGCTGCGCGCGGGCCTGGCGGCCGCGAGCCGCTGCTACGCCCAGGGCCCCGACGGCCGGGGCCGCCCGGCCACCGGCACCGCCCGCAACACCGGTTCCGAGACGCTCTTCACCGGCGACGGCACCTCCGCGCTGCAGGTGTTCAACGTCGACTTCGACCTCGTCGGCCCCGGCGGCACCCCGCAGGGCATCCGCTTCACCCGCGTACCCGAGGCCGCCACCGTCCTGGTCAACCTCAACGGGACGGCCCGCGTCGTCAACACCCACAGCGGCGGCATCACCGACGACAGCCCGTTCAACAGGCTGCGCGAGCGGCTGCTGTGGAACCTCCCCGAGGCCCGGCGGGCCGAGTTCGCGGGCACGGGCCAGTTCCAGGGCAGCGTCCTGGTGGGCGAGCCCGGCAGCGAGTCGACGGTCACCCTGCCCGGCATGAACGGGCGGTTCTTCACCACCGGCTCGCTGACCCACACCTCCGCCCCGACAGGCGCGGGCGGCCAGGCCTTCCACGCCTACCCCTTCACCGGAAACCTGCCGGACTGCGCCGGCACGAGCGCGAGCGCGAGCGCGAAGGCGCAGCCCACCGGCGCCGTCTCGCTGGTCAAGAGGGACGCCGCGACCGCCCGTCTCCTGCCCGGCGCACGCTTCCAGCTGTGGAGGGACACCAACGGAACGCCGGGCCTGCAGACCACCGGCGCCCGCCCCGACACGAGATCCGGCGGCGTGTGCGTCACCAACGCCCAGGGCCTGTGCCGCAGGACCGTGGAGCCCGGCCGGTACTTCTGGCAGGAGCTCCAGGCCCCGGCCGGCTACCCCAGGCAGGCCCGGGACGTGTTCGGGCCGCTGGCGCTGACGGTGGCCAACGCGCCCCGGGGCGTCTCGGTCGACGTCACCAACGCCCGGCCGGTGCCCCGGGGCGCGGTCCATCTGGTGAAGAGGGACGCACGGACCGGGCGGGCGCTGGCGGGAGCGGTCTTCGAGCTGTGGCGCGAGACCAACAACCGACCCGGTCTGCAGATCAGCGGTGCGGGCGCCGACCGCCGGGTCGGCAACGGCTGTGCCACGAACCGGCAGGGCCGCTGCACCTTCGCCAACCAGCCGGCGGCCGCCTACTACCTGCGCGAGACCGCCGTGCCCGAGGGCTACCGGCTGCCGGCCAGGCGCGTCCTGGGCCCCTACGGACTGACCGCCGCCAACGCGAAGGCCGGCATCACCGTCACCGCCCGCAACACCCCGGGTGAGCCCGGCAAGGGCAAGTAGCGCGGGGACCCGGCCGGCTCGCCGTCAGTCGACGCGTACTTCCTCCACGCCCAGGTACATCACGTTCGGCCGGGCGGGGTTGAAGGCGATGGCCGAGATGCCGTCGTAGGCGTTGTGGGTCCTGGTGACCCTGCCCGTCGCCGCGTCGAAGCGAAACAGGTCGGTGCCGTAGTTCGCGTAGTAGGTGCCGTACTCGAAGTAGAGGACGTTCGCGTCGGCGGGGCTGGGTGCCAGCAGCGTGCCGTTGGTCAGCTTGGCGTCAGCCGAGTCGTCGACGATCCGGGTGAAGGTCCGGCCTCCGTCGGCCGAACGGTACAGGTGGCGGCCCTCGTTGCCCGAGCCCGGCACGGCCTCCGCCAGGTCGATGCCCAGGCCGTGGACCACCGAGGGGTCGGCGGGGGAGACGGCGGCGGAGAACAGGTTCGCCGCCCCGCCGGAGGCGGACAGGCCGGTGGACGGTCGCCAGGTGATGCCGCCGTCCGTGGTCACCTCGCCCCCGCGCGCCATGCCGCCGGCGACAGCGTGGGAGAGGTCGGCCGGGTCGAAGGCCACGGAGTACACGCTCGTCCCGCCGCCGAACGCCGGGGTGCCGACGCGGCTCCAGGTGACGCCGCCGTCCGTGGAGTCATGGAGCCGCCCGTCGCGTCCCGCCAGGCGGACGTGGTCCGGGCGCGCCCGGTCGGTGCCCAGACCCACGATGTCCGCGGTGGGCGCCGCGAGGCGGGTGACGGATCCGCCGTCCACACGGGCCAGATAGTTGCCGCTCATCTCCCACGCGTAGGCGCGCCCGCCGGGGGCGGCCGTCAGGCGGGTGGAGCCGCTGCCGAGCGCCGCCACCCGGCTCCAGGTGCAGCCGGCGTCCGCCGAGCGCTGGAGTTCGCCGTTGCGGGTGGCCAGCAGCGTGTTCGGGGTGTCCAGCGCGACCAGGCCATGGGTGTAGCTGGTGGTCCGCAGTGTCCCTGTGGTCGGCGCCAGGCTCGTGCCGTCGTCGGTAGTGAAGGTGACGCCGCCGTCGCCCGTGACCCGGCTGCAGGACGGGGCCGTCCAGCCGGTGGCGCCGGCCGCTCCGGCGGCGGGCGACGACGCGAGGACGAGGGCGGCGGCCGTGGTGACGGCGGCACCGAGGCGCTTCATGATCTCTCCCTTGTGGGGCGCGGACATGACGATGTCGGTCGACGATCATGTTCTAGCCGGTCGATCTTCCGTCCCGGAACGCGACCGGACGTCAGTCTTCCTGACGCGAAAGGAGCTTGACGAAGGAATTCCCTCGCGTGTGCGAGGTGACGAACCGCCGCTGGGTATCTCCCCAGTCGCATATGAGTACGAGTACTCACGCCGCTCGCACCCCGCCCCGCCGATGCTGGGCACATGTCCAAGCACAGCAAGGCCGGGGCGCGTCCCGGCGGCGGAGTCGGCATCACCGCCACCGGGTCGTACCTGCCCGAACACGTCCTGACCTCCGAGGAACTGCAGGAGGAGGTCGCCCGTGCGGGCGGCCTGACGCTGCCCCGGGGACTCTTCGAGCGGGCGACCGGCATCGTCACCCGGCGGGTGGCCGCCGACGGCGAATACGCCTCCACCCTCGCCGTCGGCGCCGCCCGCAAGGCGCTCGCCGCCCGCGGAACCGACCCGCTCGAGATCGACCTGCTCGTCTACGCCTCCGCCACGCGCGACGTGGCCGAACCGGCGACCGCGCACGTCGTCCAGGACGAACTCGGCTCCAGGGCCCACGCGCTGGACGTCGGCAACGCCTGCAACAGCTTCGTCAACGGCATCGACACCGCCCACGCGATGATCCTCGCCGGACGCGCCCGCCGCGCGCTCGTCGTCACCGGCGAGACCCCCAGCCGCGCCATCCGGCGCGCACCCGCCGGCCCCGCCCAGTTCCGCGACGGCTTCGCCGGCTACACCTTCGGCGACGCGGGCGCCGCCGTCCTCCTCGAACCCGTCGAGCGCGGCGGCATCCTCGACACCGGCACCGAGACCCACTCCGAACACTGGGCAGTCGGCGGCATCTTCGGTGGCGGTTCGCGCCACCCCCGCTCCGAGGAGCACACCTACTTCCACGGCGACGGCCGGGAACTGCGCGAGGTCTTCGAGAAGAGCGGCACCGCCGTCCTCGACCGCATGCGCCACCGCACCGGCCTGGACTGGGCCGACTTCCGCCACATCCTCGTCCACCAGGTGACGCTGCCCTACCTGGAACGCTTCGTCGAACTCACCGGCGTCCCCGAGGACAAGCTGGTGATCACCGTGCCGGAGCTGGGCAACATCGCCAGCGCCACGCTCGGCGTCCAGCTCGACCGCGTCCACGACGATCTGCTGCCCGGCGACCGCGTCCTGTTCGTCGGACTCGGCGGCGGCACCAGCGTCATGACCACGGTCTGGGAGAAGTCATGAGCGACCTGTGGGTCGTCGTACCCGCCCACCAGGAGGAAGCCCGCATCGACGGCACGCTGCGCGCCCTCGCCGCCCAGCACGACCGCGACTTCACGCTCGTCGTCGTCGACAACGCCTCCACCGACGGCACCGGCCGCATCGCCCGCGACTTCGCCGGCCGCGCCCCCTTCCCCGTCCACGTCATCGAGGAGACGGACAAGGGCGTGGGCTGCGCCGGCGACACCGCCTTCCGCTACGCCATCGCCCGCGGCGCCACCGCCATCGCCCGCACCGACGCCGACTGCCTGCCCCGCCCCGGCTGGACGGCCGCCGCGCGCTCCGCGCTCCGCGCACCCGGCGAACGCATGGTGTGCGGACGCGTCGACGCCCGTCGCGACGAGCACGGGCCGCTGGGCCGCGCCGCGTTCCGGACCATGGTCGCGGCCGCCGCCCTCTTCGGCCGGCTGCGCCCCGCACACGCCCGCCGGCACGGCTTCCTCGCCCCCTATCGCATGCACGCGGGCAACAACATGGCCATCACGGCCGGCCTCTACCTGCGGGTCGGCGGCATGCCCCGCCGCCCCTCGCCCACCGACCGCACCTTCCTCAACCGGGTGCGCCGCCACACCGCCGACATCACCCACGCCCCGGCGATGGTCGTCGAGAACTCCACCCGGCGCCTGCGCGCCTACGGCATCCTCGGCACCGCCCGCTGGTACCTCGACAAGGGCTGCGGCGCCCTGGGGGAGGACCCGCGCTGATGCTCGCCCGACTCGACGCCGCCCTGCGCGCGAACCCGCACCACCCCGCCGTACTGGCCACCACCCGCACCGGCGCCGTACGCGTCCGCGCCACCCGCGGCGATCTCGCCGGCCTCGCCGACGCCTGCGCCGCCGCCCTGCATGCCCGCGGCCTGCGCGCCGGCGACACCCTCGGCGTCGCCGTACGACCCAGACCGCGCGCCCTCGCCGTCCTGCTCGCCGCCGACCGGCTCCGGCTGCGCGCCGCCGTCCTGGACCCCGGCGCCGGCCCCGACGTCCTGCGCGCCCGCCTCGCCCTGGCCCGGCCCTCCCTCGTGCTCGCCGACGCGACCGCCCAGGCCGTCGCCGGCTGGGCCCGCCCGCTGGCCCGCCGCGCCCACCTCGCCCTGCCCGACCTCGCGGCGCTGGGCCCCGTGGCCACCCTCGGACCCCGCCTGCCCGGCTGCGCCCCGGCCCTGGACCTGGCGACGTCCCGCACCGCCCTGCCCGCGCGCACCGACGACGACGCGGACGCCGTCGTCGTCTTCACCTCCGGCACCACCTCCCGGCCGCGCGCCGTGGTCCACACCCGTTCCTCCCTCGCGGCCGGCATGGAGGCCGTCACCGGCCTCGTCGCGCCCCGCCCGCACCGGCCCGTACTGGGCGGCACGTTCTTCGTGCTGGTCCCCTCGCTCGCCCAGGGCGCCCCGGTCGCCCTGCCCGCCCGCTCGCCCCGCGTCCTGGCCCGCCAACTGGCACGGCTGCGGCCCCAGGCCACCTACCTGACACCACCCCAGCTGCGGGCCGCCCTGACGGCCGGCGCCCGCTTCACCGGCAGCGTGTGGACCGGCTCCGCGCCCGCGAGCGCCGAACTCCTCACCCGCGTCCGGCAGGCCGGCGCCGAACGGGCCTGGGGCGTGTACGCGCTGACCGAGCTGTTCCCGGCGGCCGCCGTCGAACAGGCCGAGAAGGCGGCCTTCACCGGCGACGGCGACCTCGTCGGCGCCCCCCTGCCCGCGGTCGCGGCGCGCGTCGACGACACCGGCGAACTGCTGCTGTCCAGCCCCGCCGCCCGCCACCGCTACCTCGGTGAGGACCCCGACCCCTGGATACCCACCGGCGACCGGGCCCGCCTCGAGAACGGACGCCTCGTCCTGGAGGGCCGCCGCAAGGACATGGTGCTGCGCGGCGCCGAGAACATCTACCCCGGCCTGTACGAGCCCGCCCTGCACGTGCCCGGCGTCGAACTGGCCGTCCTCGTCGGCGTCCCCGGCGAGGACGGCGACGAACGGCTCGCCGCCCTCGTCCAGCCGCGCCCCGGCACCGACCACCGCGCCCTGCGCGCCGCCCTCGCCGGCCCCCTGGCCCGCATGGGCGCCGCCCGCCCCGACGCGGTGCTCCTCGCGGACATCCCCCTGTCGGGCCGCTCCCGCAAACCCGACCGCGCGGCAGCGGCACGCCTGGCCACGGCCCGGCTCGCCGCCGGCCGGAAGGAAGGGCCGCGATGACGGCCGCACGCCGCCGTGACCGCCGCGTCTACCTCGCCGGGCACCCCTTCCTCTTCTCCCTGCTCGCCGCCTCGCGCCGCCGGCCCGTCGTACGCCTCGGCCGTACCGTGCTCGTCCACGACGCCGACGCCTTCCGGCAGGCGCTGACGCGGGTGCCGCTCGACCGCGAGGCCGCCGGCACGACCGGACGGGCGGCCCGGTCGGCCCTCGGTGGCAACGAAGGCCCCGCCGGCGGGATGCTGTTCGACCAGCACGGCGCCGGACACCGCGCCGCACGCCGCGCCCTGGCCGACGACCTGTCGTCCACCGGCGTGGAACGGCTGCGCCCGGTATGGGCCGCGGTGCTCGAACACCGCCTCGCGCCCCTGGCCGAGGGGCGTACCGTCGATCTGGTGCCGCTCGCCCGGGAACTCGCCGGGGCCACGGCCGGCGCGCTGCTGGGTACCGACGCCGACCCGCTGCGGCTGGCCGCCGCGGCCGGCGACAGCGCCTACGCGGCCGTACGGGAACACCTGCCGGGCCCGCACCGGCCACGGCGCCGCGCCACCGCCGACCCCGTGGACCGGCTGCGGGCTCTGCTCGGCGACGGCGGGCCGGCCGGTGCCGCGGACGACCACG
This sequence comes from Streptomyces sp. NPDC053048, assembly GCF_044547045.1. NCBI lineage: Bacteria > Bacillati > Actinomycetota > Actinomycetes > Kitasatosporales > Streptomycetaceae > Streptomyces > Streptomyces sp. NPDC053048. The sequence goes on along the minus strand of NZ_JBITZS010000004.1, from coordinate 133,439 downwards.
CCGCGCGGGCCATGCTGGCTGTCGCGGCCGTCACCACCGTCGTCGCCGCCCTGCCGCGCGCCGCAGCGTGGTGCGCGGACGCCGGCTGGTGGGACCTGGCCGCGGACGACGCCCGGCGCCCGGTGCTGGCCGACGAACTGCTGCGGGTCACCGCCCCGTCCCCGCTGCTGCCGCGCGTGGCCGCCGGGAACGGCACGGTCGGCGGCTGCCCGGTACGGGCCGGCGACCGGCTGCTGCTCGTCGCCCGCCACGCCGTACGCGCCCATCGCGACGACCCCGACTGCCGGCGCCCTGCCGAACCCGCCGTCTCCCAGCTGGTCTTCGGCGCCGGACCGCACGCCTGTCCGGGGGCCCGGCTGGCGCGCGCCCAGCTCCAGGACACCCTCGAGGCCCTGGCCCCGCACCGGCCCGTCGTCGTCAGCGCCCGCGCCGACCGCCGCGCCGCGCTGCCCGGCTGGCGCTCGCTCGTCGTCCGCGCCGGGGAGGCGGCGTGAAGCCGGCGCTGCGCATCGCGGTGACCGGCGCGAGCGGATTCTGCGGCGGCCATGTCGCCACCGCGGCCGCCGCCTTCGCCGACGTGGTCTGCGTCGGACGCCGCCCCGGTCCGGTCGGCCGGCACATCCCCTGGGACGCGGCGCGCGGCGTGCCCGACCTCGCGGGTGCCGATCTCGTCGTGCACTGCGCGGCGGCCGTCGGCGATCCCGCCCCCGGCTCATGGGCCGAGGCCGCGATGCGTGCCGTCAACGTCGACGGCACCGCGCGCCTGATGGAGGCCGCGGGGCGGCGCCCCGTGGTGTGGGTGAGCAGTGCCAGCGTCTACGACCCGCGCCGGGACCGGAGCCTGGTCGGCGAGGACCATCCGGTCTCCGGGCAGCTCAACGCCTACGGCCGCACCAAGGCCGCCGGCGAACGGCTCGCCCTCGACGCCGGCGCGGTGGTCCTGCGGCCCCGGGCCGTCTACGGTCCGGGCGACCCGCACCTGCTGCCCCGCCTGCGCTCCCGCGTCCGCGCCGGCACGCTGCTGCTGCCGGGCCCGGACGTGCAGTTGAGCCTGACGGCGGTGGAGAACCTCGCCGACGCCTGCCTGGCCGCGGCCGACTGGCCGCCGGGGGCGTACAACATCGCCGACGCCACCCCGTACGGGCGCGACGAGACCCTGCGGCGGGTGCTGGGCGCGAACGGCGTGCGCGTGCGGATCCGGCATCTGCCCCTGGGCGTCGCGCTGTCGGCGGCACGGGCCGCCGAGACGGTGGCCCGTCTGCGTCCGGGCGCCGAGGCCGCCCTGTCGCGCTACGCGGTCGACCAGCTCGCCCACTCCGTCGTCCTCGACACCGGCAGGGCGCGGGCGCGCGGCTGGACTCCGCGGCGCACGCTGGAGGACTTTCTCGGGACGGAGGGCGGCGTCAGTCCCCGGACTCGATCAGCCGCACGGCGTTGAGGGCGGCGGCCAGGGCGCGGTCGTCGCCGTCCGGCGCGGCAGCGGCCACGTCCAGGGCGGTGTCCGCGAACTTGATGACGTGTTCGTCGCCGTGGGCCGTGGCCAGCCCGAAGACCTCCTCGGGGGTCAGCGAGGACGCGTCCGGCGGGGTCACGGGTTCGTCCGCCGCGTAGATCGAGACGATCGCGGCGGTCGCCGCCCACGCCACTGCCAGCGACGGCCCCCACAGCTCGTGGGGCAGCGCCGGCAAGGTGCGCAGCACCGCGTTCGGGGCGGTGGCGGCGTGAACGAGCATGATGCCGTTGCCGTGCCCGTGGGCGCCGTAGTGGAGGGTGGCGGCCTCCACGAGCGCGGCCAGCTGCTCGGGGACCGCCTCGGGGGTGCCGGGCACGCGCAGGGATTCGACGGTTCCCAGCCAGCCGGGGGTGCCGGGCAGCTGATCGTATCCCCGCAGGGGCATGACGTTCCGCTCGGGGACGTGGGGGAGCGCGGCGATCGCCTCGGCCGGGGAGGCCCCGCCCGAGGGGGTCACCGTGACGGGCAGGAGGGTGTGGCGGGCCGCCCAGTAGCCGAGGGCGTGCGCCAGTTCCGCCAGGCGCGGCGCGTCCTCGCCGTCCTGAGTGAGGGCGCGGACGACGTGGCCGACGCGGATGGCCGGGTGGGTCGCCGCGCCGGCGATGCCGGGCAGCAGCCGCGGCCACCACTGGGCGAGCACGTCCCGCCACGGGCGTTCGGCGATCCGCTCGGCGAAGTAGCCGGTCCAGTCGGTGACGCGGGCGGGGTCGCCCAGCGCCTCCCGCCAGTCGGCGTCGGTGATGCGGGCCCGTAACGGGGGAGTCTCCTCGAGCTTGGTCTCGTAGGTGTCGAGCCAGCGGTGGACGGTGTCGGCCCGGCCGTGCCGGACCAGGGCCTCCACGGCCATCGGGCCGTGGTTGGCCAGGAAGCCCCGGAACTCGGGGCCGCGGAGGTGGAGTCGGTGCAGGGCTTCGTCGAGTGTGCCGCTCGTCGTTTCCATGAACCGAGACTAGGCCTCCGGTTGTCCGTCGCGTAACGGTCCAGAGCCCTACGCCGGGCGTCGTACGGCCGGCGGCCTGGGCCGAAGGCCGTACGCCGCGCCGCGCCGGCCCATCGGAGGCGCCCCGGTCCGTCGGCCGGGTGAGTTCACCGGGCCGGTGTGATCAACTTACGGATCGTCCGGCCGCGCCGCCCGCCGGCGGGCGCGGCCCATCGCTTACCGTCCCGCCGTGAGAATCTCTGTGCTGGTCATGGACGGTGTCTTCGACTCCGGGCTCGCGGCGGTGCTCGACGTCCTGAAGACCGCCGGCGAACTGCGTGAGGAACTTCCGCAGCCCCCGCCGCCGTGGCGGGTGAGCTGCGTCAGCCCGCACGGCCCGGTCCGCACGGCGGCGGGTCATCTGGTGGACGCCGTCGCGCCCGGCTCCGCCGGGCCACCGCAGACCGTGGTCGTGCCCGGCGTCGGGCACAAGCGGCCGGATCCGCTCACCGCGTGGCTGACCGCGCCGGAACGGCGGCCCGCACTGGAGACGGTGCGGCGGGCCCGCGCCGACGGGATCCCGCTGGCGGCCGCCTGCACCGGCACGTACCTGCTCGCCGAGAGCGGCGTGCTGGAGGGACTGCCCGCCACCACCAGCTGGTGGCTGGCCCCCCACTTCCGCCGGCGCTACCCCGGGGTGGCCCTCGACGAGAACCGGCTGCTCGCGCACGCGCCCGGCATCACCACGGCCGGAGCGGCCATGGCCCACCTGGACCTGGCGCTCGGCCTGGTCCGCGAGGCGAGCCCCGCCCTGGCCGACCTCACCGCCCGCTACCTGATCGCCGACCACCGCCCCCTCCAGGCCCACTACGCCGTCCCCGGTCATCTCGCCCGCAGCGACCCCACGGTCGGCGCCTTCGAACGCTGGCTGCGCGACCACCTCGAACAACCGCTGCGCATCGCCGACGCGGCCCGTGCGCTGGGCACCAGCGAACGCACCCTGCAGCGCGCCGTGGACCGCGTCCTGGGCGTCTCGCCCCTGCGCTTCGCCCAGCGCGTCCGCCTGGAACAGGCGGTGCACCTGCTGCGCACGACCCGCCTGCCGACGGAGACGGTCGCTCACCGCGTCGGCTACGAGAACACCACCACGCTCACCACCCTGCTGCGCGAACGACTGGACACCACCCCCGGCAGAGTGCGCCGGAGCGCACGCTGACGCCCGGTGGCGAGAATCGACTCACACATGTGGGTGTAATCCGCTGTCGCGGGAGGATGCCCTGGACAGGAGGGAATATCCATCTTGTACGGGGCTGTCCGCTGCGCGGCCCATGACCGGTTCCGGCATGAGACAGGGAGCGACCGCATGACCGAGGAAGCCTGTCCCGCCCGGCGCGCGCCCGGCGAAGCGGTCCACGACTGGCCCGTGGACCACCTGCCCGCCCTGGAGTTCGACCCGCTCCTGCACCGCCTGCTGCGCGAGGAGCCGGTGTCCCGCATCCGCATGCGCTTCGGCGAGGGACACGCCTGGCTCGTGACGCGGTACGAGGACGTCAAGACCGTCGCCGCCGACCCCCGGATGAGCCGCGCCCTGACGGTCGACCGCCCGGTCACCAGCATGACCCCGCACGTGGTGGCACCCGCCGGCGGTATCGGCCGCACCGACCCGCCCGACCACACCCGGCTGCGCCGCCTGGTCGCCCAGACCTTCGGCCGCAAGCGGGTGGAGGCCCTGCGGCCCAGGGCCCAGGAGCTCGCCGAACGGATGACCACGCGGATGCTGGAGGACGGCGCGCCCGCCGACCTGACGGAGTGCCTGACCGGACCGCTGCCCGCCCAGCTGATCGGCGACCTCCTCGGCGTGCCCGCCGACGACATCGGCCGGCTGCAGGGCTGGCGCGCGGTGATCCTCTCCAGCAACCACTCCCAGGAGGAGAGCGACGCCGTCAAGCGCGAGATCGCCGGCTACTTCCGCGAGCTGGCCGGGCACCGCGCCGAGCACCCCGGCGACGACCTCTACAGCGCCCTGGTGGCCGCGCAGGCCGACGGCGGCCTCAGCATGCCGGAACTGGTCTCGCTCGCCGTGATGCTGGTGCTCAACGGCATGGACGCGGTGCGCAACCAGGTCTCCAACATGGTGTACGCGCTGCTCACCCACCCGGAACAGCTCGACCGGCTGCGCGCCGACCGGGCGCTGCTGCCCCAGGCGGTGGAGGAACTGCTGCGCTACATCCCGCACCGCAACGGAGTCGGGCTGCCGCGCATCGCGACCGGCGAGCTCGAGGTGGGCGGGGCGACGATCCGCGACGGCGACGTGGTCTACGTGTCGTACCTGGCGGCCAACCGGGACCACTCCGTCTTCACCGAGCCCGACCGGCTCGACCTCTCCCGGGACGAGGCCCCCAACCTGTCGTTCGGGCACGGCGCGCACTACTGCGTGGGCGCCCTGCTGACCAGAATGGAGGCCGAGGTCATGCTGGCCACCCTGCTGGACCGCTTCCCCGGGCTGCGGCTCGCGGCGGGCACGGAGGAGATGCGGTGGCGGCGGGGCTCGATCAACCGGGGGCCCGAGGCGCTGTGGGTGGCCTGGTGACCCGGCCCGAATGAGCCGAGTTGCCCGGAAGACAGCGTTCCCCTTACCGTCCTCCGGTTTGTTGTTGATCTTCCTTGGGGGGCTTCCATGACTGCTCAGCCACACGCGCCCGGCCGCCGTGCCGGGGCGAGCACCGTGCTCAGCTGGATCGTGTCCATCGTCTTCAACGTGGTGCTGCCGATCCTGACGTACAACCAATTGACCGACCGGGGCTGGAGCGAGTTCGCCGCCCTCGCCGTCTCCGGCCTCTGGCCGGTCGCGGACACCGTGGTGTACCTGGTCTGGCACCGGCGCATCGACGAATTCGCCGTGGTGACGCTCGTCTTCATGACGCTCACCCTCGTCGTCACCGCGGTCGGCCCGCACTCCAGCCATCTGCTGCTGGTCAAGGACTCCGCGATCACGGGCCTGTTCGGGGTGGTCTGCCTGGCCAGCCTGGCCACACCCCGCCCGCTGATGTTCTACCTGGGCCGCAAGTTCGGCACCGACGGCAGCAAGGAGGGCCTCGAGCGCTGGAACGGGATGTGGCGGCTCGAGGGCTTCCGGCGCACGCTGACCCTGATCACGCTGGTGTGGGGCGTGGGCTACGTCCTCGAGGCGACGGCCCGCATCGCGCTGTCCTACGCCCTGCCGACGAGCGCCATGGTCGTCGTGAACTCCGTACTGGCCTACGGCGTGCCGGCCGTCCTGATCGCCTGGACCATCGCCTGCGGCAAGCGCGCCCGCGCCAGGGGAGAAGCGGCAGCCGCGGCAGCGGCGGCGGCCGAGCCGGCACCGGCGGCCGTCTGACCCCACGGCCACGGCCACGGCCACGGCCACGACCGCGCCCGGCGTCCGGTGGAACGAGCGTTCGCTCCCTCCGCCGGGCGCCGGGCGCGCCGACTCATCCGGCTCTGTCGCTCCAGGCCAGTTGGATCGACTCGAGAATGCGCGCGTTGCAGAGCGTGGGGTCGTCGGTGAAGCCGCTCAGCTGCGCGACGCGGTCGCGGACTTCGGTGGGCTTGACGGTGAGGGGCTTGGTGCCGGGGTGCTGCGCGGCGAGGTCGGCCGCGATCTGGTCGATGTCAGTCCATCGCATGGCCTCGAGTGTGTCCGAACGGGCGTGCCAGGTCCAGGGGGCGGTCACCGCTCCCACCGGGGGGTAGTTTGTGGACATCCGCAACATCCGTAACATCCGCAGTATCCGCACAGCTGTCACCCCGTCAGAGGTCTGAGGTACCCCGCCATGCCGCTTCCCCGCAGAACCGAGACCCTGGTCGTCGGGGCGGGCATGGCCGGGCTCCGCGCCGCCCGGGAGCTGGACCGGGCCGGGCACGGCGTCATCGTGCTCGAGGCCCGCGACCGCGTCGGCGGCAGGCTGTGGACCAGCGAATGGCAAGGCCTGCGCATCGATCTGGGCGCCTCCTGGATCCACGGCGTCGACGACAACCCCGTCGCCGCGCTGGCGCGGGAGGCGGGAGCCGCGACAGCCCTCTACGACGTCGGAACCCTCGACTACGCCGACCAGGCCGGCACGGTCTCCTACGCGGCCGACGGCCGGCGCCTGACCCCCGAGGAGACGCGGCAGCTGAGCACCGACCTGACGGCCGCCGGCGCCGAGCTGTACGAGCTCGCCGGGCGCGCGGCACCCGGGGAGTCCCTCGCCGCGGGACTGCCCGCCGTGCTGCACGTCGGAGGCCTGGGCCTGCGGCGCTCCCGGCGGGTCGTCGAGGCGTTCAGCCGCATGACGGAGGACGACTGGGGAGCCGGCATCGGCGAGCTGGCCCTGGCGGCCATGGCCTGGGGCAAGGACTACGAGGGGGAGGAAGTCGTCTTCCCCCGGGGATACGGGCAGCTGACGGACCACCTCGCCCAAGGGCTGGACGTACGGCTCGGCCACCCCGTCGACCGCGTCGAGCACGGCAGCGACGGCGTCATCGTGCACACCGACGGCCACGGCACGTTCACCGCCGACCGTGTCCTGCTCACCCTCCCTCTCGGCGTGCTCAAGGCCGGCACCGTCACCTTCGCGCCCGCGCTCCCCGAGCCGAAGCGGGCAGCCGTCGAACGCCTCGGCATGGGCGTCTACGACAAGCTCTACCTGCTCTTCCCCGAAGCGTTCTGGGACGACTGCGACATCGTCCGCCAGGAGGACACCCCGCACGGCGCCTTCGCCAACTGGTTCAGCCTCCGGCACGTCCTCGGGGCCCCGGTCCTGGCCGCCCTGCACGGCGGCCCGGTCGCCCGGCGCCTGGAGTCCCTCGACGACGCGAGCGTCGTCCGCGAGGCACTGACCGCGCTGCGCGGCATCTACGGCGACGCCGTGCCCGAGCCCGTCGCCCACCGCCTCACCCGCTGGGCCGCCGACCCCTACGCCCGGGGGGCCTACTCCTTCCCCGCCACCACCACCCTCCTCGGCGACCACGACACCCTGGCCGAGCCCGTCGGCGAGAGTCTGTACTTCGCCGGCGAGGCCACCAGCACCGACCACAGCAGCACCGTCCACGGCGCCCTGCTCACCGGCCTGCGCGAGGCCCGCCGCATCCTGGACGCCACCGGGCGTGGGGCGAAGATCACAGGTCAGGGCGGGTAGCGGGCGGCGGAGCGCTGAGTACGGTGAGCGGGTGCCGACTCAGCAGAACCTGTTCCAATCCCTCGCGTCCTTCAGGCGCCGCGCCGTCTCCCGGGCCGTGCACCGCGGCACACGCTGGGTACGGGAGGCCGGCGCCGTGAGCGCGGAGCGCCCCGGTCCGTACCGCTTCCGCTGCCTGGGCACCGGCACGAGACTCGCCTTCCCGCAGGGCACGATCTTCGGCGAACAGTGGATCGAACTGGGCGACCACTGCATCATCGGCCAGGGCGTGACCCTGACCGCCGGGATGATGCCCGACCTCGACCTCGGCCGGGACACCGTCGTCCGGCTGGGCAACGGCGTCGTCCTCGGCCGCGGCAGCCACGTCGTCGCCGAGGCGCCGCTGACCGTCGGCGACGACTGCTTCTTCGGCCCCGGCGTCTACCTGACGACCACCAACCACAGCTACGACGACCCCGACGTCCCCATCGGCAAGCAGTGGCCCCGCAGCGGTCCCGTGGAGATCGGCCCCGGAAGCTGGATCGGCACCAACGCGGTGATCCTCCCGGGCGCCCGGCTGGGCCGCAACGTGGTGGTCGCGGCCGGTGCGGTCGTCCGCGGCGAGGTGCCCGACCACGCGGTCGTCGCCGGCGCCCCGGCCAGGATCGTCCGCACCTGGGACAAGGAGTCCGGCTGGCAACCACCCCTGCGCACCCCGCCCCCGGTCCCCGTCCCCGCCCACCTCACCGCCGAACAGCTCAAGGGCCTGGCCCTGCTGGAAGCGGCCGGCACCGACCAGGAGCAGTGACGGGGCGCCGCTTCAGCCCGCGCGCAGGAAGCGCCGGAGCTTCTGCAACGGCCAGGTGTTGCAGCAGCCGCATCCTGCGGTGCTTGCCGTCCAGGGCCCGTACCCGTTCGCGCTGGGCGAGCATCTTGGCGTCGGTCATGCGCTGCATGGGCCTTGGTGGCGGTAACACTCCGACACCTAGGATAGTCGCAGGTCAGAGGCTGTGCCCCACCTGGCGGACCGGGCGGGGGCTCTGCCCGGCTCGCACCGGGGTCTGACACTTCCCCCGCCCGCCTCGCCCCGCGACCGCTCCGGTGGCACGCTGAAACCATGGCCCGGCCCAACGAAGAGGTCGCGGCGGTGCTCCAGGAGTACGCCGATCTCGTCGCCATCACCGGCGGCGACGCCTTCAAGGCGCGCGCCTACGAGAAGGCCGCCCGCGCCATCGGCGGCCACCCCTCCGACGTCTCCAAGCTGGATCTCCAGGGCCTGCGCGAGATCCCCAACGTCGGGAAGTCGATCGCCGAGAAGGTCGTCGAGTTCCTGGGCACCGGCCGGGTCGCGGCCTTCGAGGAGACCCGGACGTCCGTCCCGGCGGGCGTCCGCGAGCTGCTCACCATCCCGACCCTGGGCCCCCACAAGGCCCTCGTCCTCTACGAGGAGCTGGGCGTCTCCTCCGTCGACGGACTCCTCGACGCGATCCACGAGGAACGGCTGCGCGACCTCAAGGGGTTCGGCGAGAAGACCGAGCAGAACATCCTGCACGGCATCGAGCTGATGAAGAAGGCGGGCGGCCGGATCCTGCTGTCCGCCGCCACGGGCGCCGCCGAGCGGATCGTCGCCGACCTCTCGCGAATCGACGGCTGCGAGCGCTGTTCCTTCGCCGGTTCGCTGCGCCGCATGCGGGAGACCATCGGGGACATCGACGTCCTCGTGGCCGCCGCCCGCGCCGAGCCGTTCATGGAGGCGATCAGCACCCTCCCGTACACCGCGGAGGTCATCGCCCGCGGCTCGAAGAAGACGTCGGTCCGCACCGTCGACGGGCTCCAGATCGACCTGCGGGTGCTGCCGCCCGACGCGTGGGGCGCGGGGCTGCTGTACTTCACAGGCTCAAAGCCCCACAACATTCGGATACGAGAAATCGCCGTCAGGCAGGGCTGGAAGCTCTCGGAGTACGGCCTGTTCTACGGCAAGAGTGGCAAGAAGATCACTTCCGAGACCGAAGAGGCGATCTACGCCAAGCTGGGCCTCCCGTGGATACCGCCCACCCTGCGCGAGGACCGTGGGGAGGTAGCGGCCGGCCTCCGGGACGAGCTGCCGACGTTGATCGAAGAGGCCGATATCCGGGGCGACCTGCACACCCACACAGATCTCACAGACGGACTGGCATCCCTGGAAGACATGATCGCGGCCGCTGCTGAGCTGGGTTACGCGTACTACGCGATCACGGATCACGCGCCCAACCTGTACATGCAGCGGATGACCGATGCGAAGATGCTCGCTCAGCGGGAACAGGTACGGAAGCTGGACGGCAAACACCGCAAGATGCGGCTCCTGCACGGCACGGAGCTGAACATCGGCCCCGAGGGCGATCTGGACTGGCCCGACGACTTCCTGGCCGGCTTCGACCTGTGCGTGGCGTCCGTGCACTCCCACTTCAATCAGAGCCGGGAGGAGCTGACCCGGCGGCTGGTACGCGCCTGCGAGAACCCCAACGTGGCGATCATCGGCCACCCCACGACCCGGCAGATCGGTAAGCGCCCCGGCATCGACGCCGACTTCGACGCGGTCTTCGAGGCGTGCGCCCGCACCGGCACGGCGCTGGAGATCAACTCCCACCCCCAGCGGCTGGACCTGTGCGACGAGGACATCCTGCGCGCCAAGCGCTACGGCGTGAAGTTCGCCGTCAGTACCGACGCCCACTCGGTGACGCACCTGCCGTACATGCGGTACGGGGTGGGAACGGCCCAGCGCGGCTGGCTGACGAAGGACGACGTCATCAACACCTGGCCGATGCAGAAGTTGCGCCGCTTCCTTCGGCCTGGGGGCCGCTGAACCTACCGCCCCGGGCGGCGGGCTACAACGTGCGCCAGGTGCGCTGGACCTTGAGGACGAGCGGGCAGGGCTCAGCCGTCCAGACGCGGAAGACCCCGGCCGGCGCTCGAAGGAACGCGGCCGGGGCAGCCCCTCGAAGGGGCCTCTCAGAGCGCCACGAACCGTTCGCTCAGGTCCGGGACCGCTTCGGCTCGGCGGCTCATCAGATAGACCTTGGTGTGGGTGCGCTGTACCTCGTGGAGCAGTGTGAACCCTTGGGTCTCGTTGTAAACGACGAGTCCGGGGAAGGTGCAGCCACGGCGTACCCACACCTTCCCCTCATGCGCGGCCCGGTCCACGGCCCATAGCGCCATGGTCGTGCCGGGCTTGTGCGGGCGGTACGCGGGGTCGGTGACGCTGGAATAGAGGTAGTGCGCCGGCTCCGCCAGTTCCTCGTCCGTCCAGCCCCACTGCGGGGTCTGGTCCTGCACGGTGATGAAGCCGATGACCTTCCCCGTGTCGTCGTCGGCGAGGACCCACACGTCACCGTCCGGGTTCTCCGCCTGCCCTGCAAGGTCGGCGGCGTTCTCCCGCCAGCTCGGCAGGCCGCGTTCCTCCAGCCACGCGGAGCGGGCGAGGATCATGGTTTCAACGGCGGGGACGTCGGCGGCGGCGGCCGGGCGCATGGTGAACATATCTCTCCTGTTTCGTGGCGTCATGAGAGGAAAGCCTGGGCGGCGAAGTGGAGGTCGAGTACTTCAAGGAGCTGGGCGTCGCCGTCCATGCCGTTCTCCAGCGAGGTGTTGCCAACGTCCCGCCCAGCCGTGGACTTCACGCCGCCGACCTGCGGCATGGTGGGAACGCCCCCGGATCACGCCTGTTGCCTCGTCAACCTCACCGATAACCGCTGTACCGCTGGTCCCCAAGGCTGTTCTCCTGCCGTACGGCCAGCGCACGCGTAAGTCGATCCTCCCGGCAACCCGATCGAGTGACATCCATCGGCCGAACGGGTCAATAGCCTCGAACGGGGCATACAGACGGGGACGAGCTGAGGAGGGAACGTGGCGACAGCGTACTTCGTATTCCTGCAGCGGCCGGATCAGGAGTTCGTTTTCCAACTCAATGATGATGAAAGGATCGCCCACGCCCGAAGGATCGTGTCGGGCGAAGAGCGTGAGCGCGTGCACGTCATGGGGAGGATCATCAAGCGGCAGGCGCCCTATAACCCGCGGTGGTCCTTCCACCTCGACCCGGACACCATCCACTTCTTCGACTACGCGATCGAAGTCTGCGACGCCAACATGCAGGAAGTCGAAGACCACCTGCCTGAGGCATGCGGAGCATTCCTCCCGGGCTGCGACTGGTGCCCCTGGGATTCGAGGGTCGTCCGCGAGGTCCAGCTCCCCACGCCGTAGCTGCGGGCGCCAGCGAGCCGGGGCCCGGCACCGGCATGGCCAGCGTGTCAGGGACACCGGGACGAGCCGCAGTTCCCGCTGGCTCTCTCCCGGACGACGCGTTGGCCAACCGCGGGCACTGTAAGACCGACATCATCCACCTCACCGCCGTCTTCACTTGGTCAGCAAATGGTCTGAGAGAAACGCCTAGGAGCCGGCCCCCCGGTGGGCGACGCGTGTCGACCAGGCGTCCGTGCCCTTGACCGACACGTCGTACTCGTAGACCTGGCCCACCACGGGGTAGGGCCCCGGGGCCACGTGCACCTGCCGGTAGCCGTTCTCGTTCGGGGGCCGGCCGGGGGCGGTGACGGTGCGGATCACGTCGCCGTTCTTGAAGATGCGGATGGTGTAGTCCTCCGCCCCTTCGACGGGCAGCCACATCACGTGCACCTCGTTCGGCGCGCCGCCGTCACGCCAGACCTGCCCGTCCCTGGGCGCCTCGGCCGCCGGTGCCGACAGGGTCACGGTGAAGGCGAAGTGCCGGCCGGCACGGTCCTCGAAAGTGCCCTCGAAGCGCGTGGTGGTGCCGGCGTAGGTGTGGTGGCAGGTCACCGCGGAGTCGACTCCGGGGATGTCCACGACGGCACGGTGACCGTGATGGTCTTCTCGCCGTCGGCGGTGAAGGCGTGCCGTTCGGTGAGCTTGCCGGCCGAGACGGCGGGGGTGGCCGGCGGGGAGCCGTCGTCCCAGTCCACCGTCACACCGGGCTTGACGCCGGTGGCCGACAGCACGCCCTCGAAGTTCGAGCCGGCGTCCATGGCCCAGGAGATTTCCACGGGCAGGAACGGTCGTCACGGTCTTGGTGTTGCCGTCGGCGTCGGTGACCGTGACGAGGTCGGCGTACTCCTGCAGCAGCGCCTCGACCCCCTCATTGGGCCGGGCCATGGCTCCAGCGTGCCATCGGGGGCCGTGCGGCGCATGGCGGGTCACCGCCGTGGCCGGTTGTGCCAGGCGGCGTAGAGGCCGGTCAGGGTGGCGGCGTAGTCGGTGAGGGCGGCGGGGCCACTGCGCCCGGAGAGGGCCAGGACGAGACAGGCGGCCATGGTGATGGCGAAGGCGTACAGCTCGTGGTGGTCGGTTCCCGGCACGGGCGGGGTGGTGGCGAGGGGGCGGGTGCTGGGGTTCATGCGCGGGCTTCCTCCCGTGGCGGCCGCAGGAATGCGGAACCAATTCGTCCGACACTGTGAGTTTCGGCCGGGGAGCCGGGCGGGCATGAGGGGTTTCCCGTTGCCCGTACCGGAGTGGGCGCCGGGCAACACCACGTGACCTGCGGGTTCTTCATGGGCAACCGGGCCCGTAGGGCACATCGGGCAGCAGTCGGCGCCAGGTGGCCGCGTCGACGCGCCCCACCGCGCGGCAGGTACCGGCCAGCACGGCGGGCACGTCGAGCCGCCACCAGCGCACGGACCCGTCCTCGGCGACGGACACCACCGGTCCCTCGTCGGCCAGGAAGGCCGCCGCCCGCACCCGGTCGGTGTGGCCGGTCAGGGTGAGCAGCAGCTTCCCCTCGTGGGCGTCCCAGATCCGTACGGTGTTGTCGCGGCCCGTCGTGGCCAGCCGGGTGCCGGAGGGATTGAAGGCGACCGAGGTGACGGGAGCGGTGTGCCCCGCCAGGGTGCGCAGGCCGCGGCCCTCGCGCGGGTCCCAGAGCCTGACGGTGTGGTCGCGTCCGGCGGTCGCCAGGATGCCGGTGGGGCCGACGGCCAGGCCGAGCACGGTGTCGGCGTGCTCCGCCAGCCGCTGCAGCTCGCGGCCGTCGGAGACGCGCCAGACGCGGGCGGTGTTGTCCAGGCTGCCCGTGGCCAGGGTGGCGCCGTCGAGGAAGAGCACCCGGTAGACGGCGTCACCGTGCCCGGTCAGGGTCCGCCGCAGCCGCGGCGTTCCGCCCGCGTCCCCGCCGGTGGCCCGCCACACCTTGGCGGTGTGGTCCTCGCCGCCGGTGGCCAGCGTCCGCCGGTCCCCGGGCCGGAAGGCCACCGACGTCACGGCGCGGGCGTGCGCCCGCCAGCGGCGCACCGGGCGCTCGGGAGAGGCGGTCCGCCACACGGTGGCCCCGCCGTGTTCGTCCCCGGCCGCGAGCAGCGCGCCGTCGTGGCTGAACGCCACCGCCCGCACCGGCTCCCGCGAGACCCGCAGTGTCCGCACCGGCAGATGCCCGGCCTCCCGCGGCCGCCACAGCCGCACGGTGCCGTCGCGCCCGGCGGCCGCCAGCAGGGACCGGTCGGGGCTGAGCGCCGCGTCCAGCCAGGCCGTACCGGGCAGCGGGATGCCGGCCGACGACTGCGGGGACCACAGGCGCAGCGTGCCGTCCTCGCCGGACGTCGCCAGCGAACGGCCGTCCGGCGCGAAGGCGACGCCGTGCACGGGGCCGAGGTGACTGGACAGGACGGCGATCCTGCGCCGACCGGCGACGTCCCACACGGCCGCGGTGTCGTCCTGGCTGGCCGCGGCCAGCCGCCCGCCGTCGGGCGAGAACGCGACGGCGAACACCGAGTCCTGGGCGCCGCGCAGCGACGCCTCCCGCGCTCCGGTGGCGCAGTTCCACAGACCGACCGTGCCGTTCCACTCGCCGGTGGCCAGGTGCCGGCCGTCGGGGGAGAACGCCAGGGAACGGATCCGCCCGTGCTCCCGGCTGCCGACGACTCTGCTCCGCCGGCCGGGTACGTCCAGCAGCCACACCCGCCCGTCCAGCCCGGCGGCCGCCACCCGTCTGCCGTCGCCGGTGACGGCCACCGCGTACAGCGGACCGAGCCCGGTGTCCCTGACCTCGGCGCCCGGCGCGCCCCCGGCGGGGTGGGAGAGCCTGACTGTGCCGTCGCGGCCCGCCGACGCCAGCAATTCGCCGCGGCCGGACAGCGCCACGGCCCGCACCGGCCCGCGGTGGGCGGCACCCGCCGCCGTCGCGACCGGACGGCCGCTGCCGCCGTCCCACACGGACACCGCACCCGCGTCGTCCCCCCACGCCGCCAGATCGCTGTTGCGTGCGACGGCCAGCGCGCGCACCGGCTCACCGGCGCGCGCCACGACGCGCGTCTGCCGGGTCCGGGTGGTGTCCCACTCGCGGACGGTGCCGTCCGCCCCGGCCGACAGCAGCCTGCCGCCGCGCGGGCCACCCGCCTGCCAGGCGACGGCGAGCGCCGGCCCGTGGTGCCCCGTCAGCCGCCCGGCGTAGGACTGCGCCTGCGAGCTGAGCACCGCGCCGGCCGCGGCCGGTGTGTGCGCCTGCCGCCAGGCGGCGGTCGCCAGCAGCATCGAGACCTCCGGGCGCGAGGTGCTCAGCGAGGCGGCCCGGAAGGCGAGTTCGGCGGCGCGGGCCGCGCCGCGCTCCGCGAGCGCCTGCCGGCTCTGGTGGAAGGCCAGCGCGCCCCCGGCCAGGGTCAGGACCAGGAGCACGGCCAGGCAGGCCAGCAGCCGGTGCAGCCGCCGGGTGTGGCGGCGCTCGGTCTCCAGCTCGGCGGCGGCCTGCGCGGTCGCCGCGTCCACGAAGGCCTGTTCGACGTCGCTCACCGGGGCGACGGGATGGCCGGCGAGCTCCCGTACGGCCGTGAGCCGGCTGCCGCGCGGCAGCAGAGCCGGATCGCGGCCCTCGGCGTCCCACTGCTCGGCGGCGGCGCTCAGCTGCTGCCGGCCGTGCAGCAGGGCGGCGTGGGTCTCGATCCACTCCCGCAGCCGGGGCCAGGCGCGCAGTACCGCTTCGTGGGCGAGGGTGACCCGGTCGGCGTCGGCGGTCAGCAGCCGGGCCCGGGTGAACTCCTCCACCACCTCCAGCGCGGCCCCGGCCCCCGACCCGGCCTGCCGCGCCAGCAGCTCGCGCGGCACCCTGCGGCGCGCGGACCTGCCCTCCGCGTCGACGCGCACCAGGTGCAGGAGGAGGGAGCGCGCCGCTTCCTGCCGGTCCGGGGACAGCCGCGCGTAGGCCCGTTCCGCTGTCGCCGCGACCGCCCCGGCGATCCCTCCGGCCTGCTGGTAGCCCTCCACGGTCAGCGTGCGCTCCCGGCGGCGCTGCCAGGTCGCCAGCAGCGCGTGGGACAGCAGCGGCAGCGCGCCCGGCTCGTGGCCGTCCCCGTGGCCCTCGCCGCAGGCCTCGGCGCCCAGGTCGCGCAGGACGATCTCCACGAGTCCGGGTTCGAGCTCGAGGCCCACGGCGCGGGCGGGCCGCACCACGGCGTCCCGGATCTCGCGCGGCCGCATGGGTTCCAGGGGCAGCTGGCCGTCCCGCAGGGCGGCGGCCAGTTCGGGAAAGGCCAGGCAACGGCCGTAGAAGTCGGCCCGCATGCCCAGCACCACGAGCGCCGCCGAGCCGCCGTGCCGGCCGCCCGCGACGGCCGGGCCGGTCGCGAGGGCGTGCAGGGCGCGGACGAACGCCGTGTGCTCCCGGGCGTCCGGGCAGAGGGTGAAGACCTCCTCGAACTGGTCGACGACGAGTACGAGTCGCACCGGTTCCGCGCCCGGCGTCCGCCCGCCGCCGCGCCTGCGGAGCGTGCCCGCGCCCGCGCGTTCGTCGCGCCGCCCGTCGTTGAGCGCGGTGTGGACGGCTCCGGCGAAGGCGCGTGGTCCCTCGTCCAGGGCCTCCCGCAGCCGCGCCGCGTCGGTACCGGCCCCGGTGGCTTCCGCCACCCGGGCCGTCAGTTCCTCCAGCGGCCGTTCGCCGGGCCGCATGACGAGCACCGGCCAGCGGCTCGAACCGTTCACCGGCAGCACACCGCGGCGCAGCGCGGGCACCAGCCCCGCCTGCAGCAGCGAGGACTTGCCCGTACCGGACGCCGCCACCACCGCCGTCGGCCCGGAACCGTCCAGCCGCTCGGTCAGGCGGTGCACCAGCGCCGCCGTCGCGCGTTCGCGCCCGAAGAACCAGCCCGCCTCCGCGGTCCCGAACGCCGTCAGCCCCCGGTACGGGCAGACCTCGAGCGCCGCCCCGCGCGTGCCGCGCCGCTCCGCCGCCCGCGCCACCAGCCCGGACAGCTGCCCGTCCGCGCGCAGCGCCCCCTCGCACCGGCGCGCGACCTCCGGCGTCATCGGCTTCTCGCCCGTCTCGACCCGGCTCAGATAGCTCTTGGTGTAGTGCACCAGATCGGACAGCCCGGCCAGCGACATCCCGCGCTCCTGCCGCAGCCGGCGCAGCTGCTCACCCGGAGCGACGGTGGCGGCGGGCACCGGCGCGCGGTCGGCGTCGTCTTCCCGTTGGCGCATGGAGGTGTTCCTTCGGTGTGTGGCGTTCAATGACGGGCCAGTTGTCACAGCTTGTCCCTTACGACCCCTCCGGGGGCCGAGCCGGGCTCCGACGGCGCCGAAAACCGGTCCTTCGAGTGGGTCGCCGTGCACTGGCTTGATCGCCTCGACCCCACCGTCGCGCCCCGCGGCGCCCGCAGCCCGGGTGGGCGGCGGCGCCGGGGATAATGAGGCATGCGTTCGTGGACGGGGGACACCCGATGAGCAGCCGTCTGAGGGTGCTGCGCAAGCAGAACCGGCTGAGCCTGGATGCCCTGGCCGCGCGGACCGGGCTGACCAAGAGCTATCTGTCGAAGGTGGAACGGGGGCTGAGCGTGCCCTCGATCTCCACCGCGATGAAGCTCGCCCAGGCGCTGAACGTGGACGTCGGCCGGCTCTTCTCGGACGAGGTCGAACCCGAGCTCATCACCGTCGTGCGCGCGGACGAGCGCACACCCGTCGCCGCCGGCACCGGATCCGCCACCGCCTACGAGGGCATCGCGGTGGGGGTGAGCGGAAAGGCGCTCGCGCCCTTCGTGATGTATCCGCCACCGGACTTCGACGACGCGTCGTTCAAGTCCCATCCGGGGGAGGAGTTCTTCTTCGTCCACCAGGGCGAGGTCGAACTGGCCTTCCCCGACCGGACCGTGGCCCTCGGCACCGGCGACAGCGTCTACTTCAAGGCCGAGGTGCCGCACCGCTCCCGCAGCGTCGGGCGGGAGCGCGCCGTCGTCCTGGTGGTCATCCACGACGACTCCGCCGGCACCGCCGACGGATCGGTCGCGCCCCTGCCCTGAGCCGCGGCCGCCCGAGCCTACGCGCCCGGGTCCGCCTCCAGCAGCCGCGCCAGCCGGCCGGCCTCCTCCGGCCCGAGCGGCAGCAGCGGCCTGCGCGGCTCGCCCGCGTCCAGGCCGCGCAGCGCCAGCCCGGCCTTGACGGTGCGCGGCAGCCCGCCCTCCACGACGAACCGCAGCAGGGGCGCCAGCCGCTCGAACAGCGTCCGGGCCGTGGCGTCGTCACCGGCGTGTACGGCCTGGTGGAACGCCATCACGGCGTCGGGAGCCAGGCAGGGGGCCGCCGTGCACCAGCCGGCGGCGCCCGCCGCGAAGGCCTCGAGGGCGAGCGGGTTGGAACCGTTGTAGAAGGGCAGGCCGCCCTCGGACAGCTCGTGGATGCGGCGCATCCGCCCGATGTCGCCGGTGCTCTCCTTCACCATGGTGACGTTCTCGATCCGCCGCCACAGGGACACGATGAGCTCGGGGGAGAGGTCGACGCCGCTCGTCGCCGGGTTGTTGTAGACCATCACCGGGATGCCCACGGCGTCCGCGACGGCGGCGAAGTGCTCGGTGACCTCGCGTTCGCCGAGCTTCCAGTACGACATGGGCAGGACCATCAGCGCGTCGGCGCCCGCCTGCTCGGCGAACCGCGCCCGCCGGACCGCGCCACGGGTGGTCAGGTCGGATATCCCCACGACCGTCGGCACCCGGCGGGCGACGGTCTTGACCGTGTACTCGGCCACCTCGCACCACTCGTCGTCCGACAGGTAGGCGCTCTCGCCGGTGCTGCCCAGCGGTGCGACGGCGTGCACCCCGGCGTCGATCAGATGCTCGATCAGTGTGCCGAGCGTCGCCGTGTCCACCTCGCCCGTCCGGCGGTCGAAGGGAGTGACCGGGTAGGCGATGATGCCCTCGAGCCGGTTGAGTGCCATGTCAGGAACCGTCCTTCGCGTCAGCGGGGGCCGTGGTGAGGCAGTCGGGGTGCGTGCGCAGCGCGCGGCGGGCGTAGTAGGCGAACGACGCCTGGTTCCGCTTGTCGACCGAGATCCAGTCGTGCGCTTCCCTGGCCAGGTGCGCGGGGATCTCCCGGATGGTGCCGGCGGCGGCCGCGAGCAGCTGCAGCCGCGCGGCGCGCTCGAACAGCAGGGCGAGGACGCATGCCTCCTCGACGGTGCGGCCGGTCACGAGCATCCCGTGATGGGCCATCAGCAGGGCCCGCTTGTCGCCGAGGGCGGCCGAGATGATCTCGCCCTCCTCGTTGCCCACGGGGATGCCCGGCCACTCCTCGAGGAACGCGCAGTCGTCGTAGAGCGGGCAGGTGTCCATGTGGGAGACCATCAGCGGCTTCTCCAGCATGGACAGCGCCGAGACGTGCGCCGGGTGGGTGTGGATGACGCACCCCACGTCGGGCCGGGCGCGGTAGACCCAACTGTGGAAGCGGTTGGCCGGGTTGGCCATGCCCGTGCCCTCGAGGACGCGCAGGTCCTCGTCGACGAGCAGCAGGTTGTCCTCGGTCACCTCGTCGAAACCCAGGCCCAGGCGCTGCGTCCAGTAGGTGCCGGGCCGCTCGGCGCGGGTGGTGATCTGGCCCGCGAGGCCGGAGTCGTGGCCGCCGTCGAAGAGGATGCGGCAGGTCAGGGCGAGTTTCTGGCGGGGGGTGAAGTCGTTGTCGGGGATCACCTCGCGCATCGTCCGGTGGGCGAGGGCCGCGAGTTCGGCCTTCGGGGTGCGGAGTGTGCCGGTCATGGGTCGTTCCTCCTTTGCCGATGAAACGTCATGCACTTTAGGACACCATGTGTCATCTCGTCGAGGCCCCCTGACATCCCGTCGGCGTTCCCGGGCCCGCGACCAACTCGGCGCCACGACCGGTACGGTGGCCCGCACGGGCAGTCGACGGGCCCGAACGACCGGATGGGGTGGGCATGGAGAACACAACGGGAGCGGACGTCGCGTCACACGAGGAGGCCCCGCGCGCCGGTGGCGGGCGGGCGCCCCGGCACGCCGTCGTCATCGGCGGCGGACTCGCGGGCCTCCTCGCGGCGCACGTGATCGGCGCGCACGCCGACAAGGTCACCCTCGTGGAGCGGGACCGCTTCCCCGACGGCCCCGGGACCCGCCCGGGTGTGCCGCAGGACCGGCACACCCATGTGATGCTCGAGAGCGGCCAGCGCGCGCTCGAGAGCCTGCTGCCGGGCATCCTCGACGAGATGCGCGAACACGGCGCCCCGCGCGTGGCCATGCCCACCGACGTCATGCAGTGGCAGGCCGGCCACTGGTACCGCAGAACCCGGGCCACCACCCACATCCTCACCGGCTCCCGGCCGCTGACCGACTGGCTGGTGCGCCGCCGCGTCCTGAGCGGCCCCCGCATCACCACCGTCGAGGGCGCCGAGGTCACCGGACTGCTCGGCACCGCCGCCCGCGTGCGGGGCGTCCGCCTGCGCGAACGCGGGCGGACGGGCACGGAGGGCACCCGCGAACTGGCCGCCGACCTCGTCGTGGACGCCTCCGGCCGCTCCTCGCGCGCCTCCGTGTGGCTGACCGGCCTCGGCGCCGAACCGCCCCACGAGGAGACGCTCGAGACCGGACTCGCCTACGCCACGCGCTTCTACCGCTCCTCCGGCCGCGACGAGGAGCCCGACTACCGCGGCATCTACGTCGTCCCCAACCCCACCCAGCTCCAGGGCGGCATCCTGCTGCCCCTGGAGAACGGCCGCTGGTCGGTCATCCTCTCCGGGCTGCGCGGCGCCGAACCGCCCACCGACGAGGCCGGGTTCATCGACTTCGCGGCCCGCCTGCCGCACCCGGTCCTGCACGACTGGCTGCTCAAGGCCGAACCGGACACCCCCATCCACGGCTTCCGCAAGACGTCCAACATCCGCCGCCGCTACGACCGTCCCGGCCGCCGCCCGGCCGGCTTCCTGGCCATCGGCGAGGCCCTGTGCTCCTTCAACCCCGTCTACGGGCAGGGCATGTCGGTGGCCGCGCTCAGCGCCGTCGTCCTGCGCGACGCCCTGGCCGACCGGCGCCGGGTGCCCACGACGCTCCGCGTCCAGAAGGCCCTGTTCGGCGCCGTCCGCCAGGCCTGGGACATATCGGCGGGGGCCGACAAGAACATGCCGGGCGCCACGGGCAACGCCCTGCGCCCGCGCGCCGTCGACCGGCCGGCCGACTGGTACCTGCGGCGCGTGCAGGCCCGTGCCACAGGGGACCCGGTCGTCGGCGAGGCCTTCCGCAGCGTGCTGTCCCTGACCTCCCCGGTCACGGCCCTGTTCGCACCGTCCGTCGCCCGTGCCGTCCTGTTCGGCCCCGCCCCGTGGACCCCCACCGAGCCCCCCACGCATCCCGAAACGGGGGAGTGAGGGGACCCCTTCGGCAGCCTCCGCGTCCGCGTCGACCCCAGGAGTTGATGACGATGCCCACCACCTCGCCCTCGCGGGTGACGTCCGTCGTGAAGGGCGGCGCGGCGATCGCCGCGCTCGCCGCCGTCGCCCTGCTCGCCCCCGCCGCCGACGCGGGGGCGGCCCCGCAGGCCACCCGGCTGCAGTTCACCAAGTACTCGCCGACCGACTCCCGGCTGAGCGTCGTGCGCAACAACCGGACGATCGCGGTCTACCGCGCCGGGTCGGGCGTCAACGACAAGGAGTGCCAACGCGGCCGCGGCTGGCTGCCCAACGGGACGTACCCGCTCGGCCGGCACCACACCGCCTACGACGGAAGCCTCATCAAGGGCTACGCCGTCGAACTGGGCAACAAGCTCTGCTATCAGGGCGTCAACCGCACCGAGCTGTTCATCCACAGCGAGATGACGCGCGGCGGCGGACAGGGCGCCGCCGAGGACCGGCGCTGGGACGGCGACGCCGACTACACCTCCCACGGCTGCGTCAAGCTCAGCCCACGGGACATCAAAAGTCTCTACCGCACCCTGGACAGGAATGGCTGGCCGGCGACCCTGAGGGTCGTCAACGGCTGATCCACAGCCTGGCCCCCGGCCGGGCACCGCTCCTACGATTGCCGTAACCGGGGGAAAGGGCGGGGCCGATGGCGCGCGGAGCGAGAGATCTGGGACGCGGGGTCGAGCAGGCCGTCGCCTGGACGCTGAGAAACCTCGACGGCGTCCTCGCGATGGCCGCCGCCCTGACCATCGGCACCCTCGACATCCTCGACCAGAAGATCGACAGCAACATCACCTCGGGCGCGATCCTGCTGGTGCTGGCCGCGCTGGTGTTCGGCACCCTGACCGAACGCCGGCGCCGGGTCACCGACATCCGGCAGGCCATGAGCGGCACCCGGCACGCGCTCGAGGACCTCACCATGGTCCGCTCCCTCTCCGGCGCCGAGCTCGAGAGCGCCCTGGAGCGGGCCCGCCAGAACACCGACCGCTGGGTCTTCAAGGGCGGCACCGGCACCTACCTGCGCGCCGTGACCCTGCCGGTCTGCGTCCGCGAGGCCCAGCGCCAGCGCCGCTCCCTCACCATGAAGATCGACATCGTCAATCCCGCCGACGAACAGGCCTGCGCGGCCTACGCCCGCTTCCGCCAGACCTTCGCCCACCGGATGCACGCCGTGCCCGCCGAGGCCTGGAGCGCCGAGCGCACCCGCAAGGAGGCCTTCGCCACGGTGCTCGCCGCCTGCTGGTACCGGCAGCGGCTGGACACGCTGGAGGTCGACCTCTACCTCTCCTCGGTCGTCCCCACGCTCCGCTTCGACCTGTCCGCCTCCTGCCTGATCATCACCCAGGACGACCCCCAGCGCGTCAACCTGCTGGTGGAAAGGGACCGCCCGCTCTACGACTACTACGTCACCGAGCTCCACCAGAGCCGCGAACAGGCCGTCACCCTCGACCTCAGCCGCACCGCGCCGCTGAGCGAGGAACCCACCGTCGACGAGGTCCTGCGGCTCTTCGACGGCCTCGCCCTGCCGCTGCCGGTGGCCTTCACCGACCGCGACGTCGGCGACATCATCGACAAGGCACTGCACGCGGAGAACCCGTACCGGAGGTGACCCGTGCGACGTCCCGTGGACTACGGACTGCTCGAAGAGACCATGAGCCGGGCCCGCGACGGCAGCGCGCCGCCCGGCGATCTCCTCGCCGCCGCCTCCGGGGCCCTCGAGGAGATCGCCTCCGGCCGGAGCGGCCTGCGGGCCGTCCGCCACCCGCTCGGATTCCTCTGCCTGCCCGTGCACCGGCAGGACGACCGGGGCGTGTGCGTCCACGTCTTCGACGCCGAGGCGCGCCGGGCGGCACCGGGCCTGACCACCTCACCGGTGCACGCGCACAGCTGGGACCTGGCCAGCTGTGTGCTGTACGGCAGGGTCGGCAATCTGCGGGTCCGGGTGCACGACCGGCCCGAGGCCCCCACCCACCGCGTCTTCGAAGTGCGCAGCGACGCCTCGGCGACCGACGAGATCCGGCCCACCGAACGGCTGGTGACGTACGAGGCCGGCCCCGAGGAGACCAGCACCGGCGGCGAGATCTACACCCTTCCCGCGGGGCACTTCCACGCCACCGTCGTGCCGCCCGGCACCGCCGCGGCCACCCTCCTCCTCGGCCGGTCGCTGCCCGGCCGCCGCGACCTGAGCCTCGGGCCGCTGCATGGCACCCTCCACCGGGTGGTACGACAGACATGCGACGTCGCGCACACCGCCCGGACCGCCCGCACTGTCCTCAGGAGGATCGATGGGCGCCATTCCCGATGACGACGGCACACCCTCCCGGCACCCCGGCTCCCCCTCCGACCCCTTCGCGGCGGAGTGCCGGGTCGCCGTGGCCGCCGCCCGCGAGGCCGGAACGCTGCTGCGCTCGCGCTTCGACGACGACTACGGCGTCCGGGCCAAGGGCGACGGGGGAGATGTCGTCACCGACCTCGACCTGATGGCCGAACGCGTGGTGGTGCGCCGCATCCGCGAGCACTATCCGCACGACCGGATCCTGGCCGAGGAGTCGGGAGCCGTCGGCCCGGCCGCCGCGGACACCCGCCGCACCTGGCTCGTCGACCCGCTCGACGGCAGCAACAACGTCGTCATCGGCCTGCCCGCCTACGTCGTCGGCGTCGCCCTGTGCGTCGACGAACGCGCCGTGGTCGGCGTCGTCCACGACCCGGTGACCCGGCGGACGTGGACGGCGTCGGCGGGCGGCGGCGCGTACGGCCCCCACGGCCGGCTGACCGGCCCCCGCCGTGCGCTGTCGCCGGCCGGGCCGCTGCTCGCCTGGACCCAGGGGCATTCCGTCGCCCGCCGCGACCCCGTGGCGCGCGCCCTCAAGGACGCGCTGGAGGGGCGCTGCCGCCGGGTGCTGCAGCTGTGGGCGCCCCTGCTGGCCTGGGCCATGCTCGCCCGCGGCGACATCGACGGCTTCGTCGGCTACCGCGCCGAGGCCATCGACCTGCCCGCCGGCATGCTGCTGGCGGCCGAGGCGGGCCTGGAGATCCGGGCGCTGGACGGCGGCGCGTTCCACGGCGGCGTCCACGGCCCCGACACCGACCGCAGCTTCGTCGCTGGCCGCCGCGAGGACATCCCCTACCTCCTCGACCTGGTCGCGCGCCGGACGGACAACAGCCGCCCCGCCGCCGTCATCCACTGACCGCCAGCGCCACCACGGCCGCCGGCACCGCGGCCAGCGCCAGCACCAGGCCCGTGACCGTGAAGCGCCGCAACGACACCCGCACCCCCTGCGCGTGACAGCGCTCGAACCACAGCAGCGTCGCCAGCGACGCCCACGGCGTCACCACCGGCCCCACATTGGTGCCGATCAGCAGCGCCAGCAGCTGGTCGTGATTGTCCACGGGCACCGCCGACTCCCCGGCCAGATAGACCGGAAGGTTGTTGAGCACGTTGGACAGCCCGCCGCCCACCGCCCCCGCCCGCAGCATGCCCAGCAGCCCGCCGTCCGGCCCCACCGCCGACGCCAGCACCTCGTGCAGACCGTTGACGTCGACGGTCTCCACCACCAGGAACAGCCCCGGCACCAGCACCAGCAGCCGCCACGGCACCAGGGACAGCCGCAGCACCGCCCGCTCCCGCACCGCGAAGGCACCCACCGCGACCACGGCGGCCGCGCCCGACGCTGTCCACAGCGGCACCGCGTCGATCAGGATGGCCAGCAGGAATCCCGCACACGCCAGCGCGCACACCCGGAACAGCACCCGGTCCGCGGGACGGTGCGGCGCGGGCGGCACATAGGCATCGGCACCGCGGGCGCCGCGCCGCCAGTAGAACAGCCACAGGCAGATCATCGTCACCGCCACCGACGCCAGCTGCGGCGCCCACATCCTGGCCGCCAGGCCCATCGGCGACAACGCCACCCGGTCCGCGGCCAGCAGGTTCGTCAGATTGGAGACCGGCAGCAGCAGACTGGCCGTATTGGCCAGCCACACCGTCGTCATCGCCAGCGGCACCGCCGCGATCCCCACCCGCCCCGCCAGCGCCAGCATCACCGGCGTCAGCAGCACCGCCGTCGTATCGAGGTTGAGCGTGATCGTCGTGACCGACGCGAACACCACGCACAACACGAACAGCACCGGGTAACTCCCGCGCCCCGCCCGCGCCACCCAGGCCGCCACCACGTCGAAGACCCCGGCACGGCTGGTCAGTTCGGCCAGCACGATCACCGTGCCGAGGAAGGCCAGCAGCGGGGCGATGCGCACCATCGCCTCCCCCGCGGGCGCCGCCGGCAGCAGACCCGTGGCCAGGCACAACAGACCGCAGACCAGCACCCCACCGGCCAACCAGTCCAGCACATGCAGACGTCGTAAGGCGGACACGGGCAAGAGCATCGCACAGCATCGCATTCGTGCGAACACAGTGACCCCGGGGGAGACCGTTCCTAGGATGGGAGCCATGGTCGCACGCCAGGAAGTCGCCGGGCAGCACCGGCTGTTGGACTTCTTCATCAGCTACTCGCCCGCCGACGAACGCTGGGCGGCCTGGATCGCCTGGACCCTGGAGGAGGCCGGCTACCGCACGGTCCTGCAGGCCTGGGACTTCGTGCCGGGCACCAACTTCGTCGACTTCATGGACCGCGGCGTCAGCGAGTCCGTCGCCGTCATCGCCGTCCTCTCCCGCAACTACGAGCGCTCCCGCTACGGCCGGATGGAATGGCAGGCCGCGCTGCGCGCCGACCCCGACGCCCCCGAACGCCGACTCATCACCGTCCGCGTCGAGGACATCCCCGTCGAAGGCCTGCTCGCCACCATCACCTACGTCGACCTCGTCGGCGTCCAGGACACCGCCGCCGCCCGCGAGCTGCTGCTCACCCGCGTCGGCCACGCCCTCGACGGCCGGGCCCGCCCCGAACGGCACCCCCGCTTCCCCGGCCACCCGAACGACCCAACCCACGCCGTGCCGAGCGCCCCGCCGGCACCGCCCGACCGGCAGCCCGGCAGCCCCGGCTGGGCCGGCCGCCGCCGCCCCGCAAGCCCGCCCGGCTACCCGCAGGCACCCGAAGGAGGCCGCGCCGGGGAAGGCGTCACCGTGCTCCACCTCGCCGGGCCCAGCTTCGGCCGCGGCGCCGACCCCGCCGAACTCCAGGCCGCCATCTGGGGCGACCTCGTCGAACTGACCGACGCCGGCGCCCCCGCACCCGACCTGCTTGTCGTCACCGGCGACCTCACCGCCTCCGGCAGCCCCCGCGAGTGCGACCAGGCACTGAACTTCCTCACCGGCCTGCGCTCCCGCCTCGGCCTCGCCGCCGACCGGCTCGCCGTCGTACCCGGCGGCCAGGACGTCAACCAGGCCGCCTGCCGCGCCTACTTCAGCACCTGCGAAGCCGACGAGATGCAGCCCCGCCCGCCCTACTGGCCCAAGTGGCGCCACTACGCACGGCTGTTCCAGGAGCTCTACCAGGGCCTCGGCATCGTCTTCGACAGCGACCAGCCCTGGAGCCTGTTCCCCGTCCCCGCCCTGCGCACCGTCGTCGCCGGCATCAACTCCTCGATGGCCTACAGCCACCGGACCGACGACCAGTACGGCTGGATCGGCCCCGAACAGGCCGCCTGGTTCGCCCAGGCGCTGCGCCCCTACGAACAGGAGGGCTGGCTGCGCCTCGGCGCCCTGCGCCACCCCCCGGAGACCACCCGCCCGCTCGACGCGGGCCCGGAACCCGCCGACGGCACCGGCCCCAGGACCCCGCGCGGCCCCGGACGCCCCCTGGGCCTCGACGGCAGCCGCGGCGCGGGCCCCGGGCGGCGCCCAGCCGCGACGCCGCCCCTCCGCGACACCGACGTCCTCGCCCGGCTCACCGCCCCCCGCCTGCACCTGCTGCTGCACGGCCCCACCGGCGACCACCGCACCGCCGGCACGCCCACCGCCTCCGCCACCCTCCTGCCCCTCGCCTCCCGCGAGCTGCCCGTCCTCGGCACCGCCGCCCCCGCCCGGCACCGGCTCCTCCAGCTCACCCGCGACGGCCTCACCCGCTGGCCGGAGAACCCCGAGGGGACACCCCGCACCCACGCCGTCGCCTGGCGCGCCGCCCACCACGCCTTCCCGCCCGCCTCCGGCGACGACACCCCCACGCACCCCGCGGGCACCGACGACCCCGCCGCGCAGGCCGCCGCGACAGGCCCCGGGCCGGAGACCCGCGCCGTCCAGGGCCCCCTCGACGCGCTCGTCGAACGCGTCGCCGACGTCTGCCGCATCCGCCACCAGGGCGTCCAGCTGCGCCGCATCCCCGGCGACCCGCCCAGCCTGCTCGTCACCTGGACCGAGGCCGGCTTCGTGCGCCAGCAGCGCGTCGGCGTCTGCTCCGGCACCCCCGGCGAGGAGGACGTCGACCGCTTCATCGACCACATCCACGCCTCCGACACCGAACCCGATGCCGAACTCGTCCACGACGGGCCGCCACCCGACCGCGCGCTGCGCGAACGCGCCCGCCGCCGCGGCGTCCTCGTCCGCAGCTTCACCGCCTTCCAGGGCCTGCTCGACCTGCGCGGCTACGTCGCCGCCCAGACCCGGCGGCTGGCCGACGACCCCCAGTACCGGCCCGCCCTCTACCTCCCCCAGCGCTACCGCGAACTCGAGCGCCCCGCAGGCGTCGAACGCGACGGCCTCGTCGACGACATGCTGCGCCTGCTCGACGCCGACCACGGCCGGTTCCTGCTGCTCCTGGGCGACTTCGGGCACGGCAAGACCTTCGCCCTGCGCGAGCTGGCCCGCCGCCTGCCCGGCGAACTGCCCCACCTCGTGCCCCTGCTGATCCAGCTCAGCGCCCTCGACAAGGCCCACACCCTCGACGGCCTCGTCGCCGCCCACCTGGCCGGCCACGGCGTCGACACCATCGACCTGCGCGCCTTCCGCTACATGCTCCGCCAGGGCCGCATCGTCCTGCTCTTCGACGGCTTCGACGAACTCGTCAACCAGGTCAGCTACGACCGCGCCGCCGACCACCTGCAAGTACTGCTCGACGCCGCCGTCGACAGCGCGAAGATCGTCGTCAGCAGCCGCACCCAGCACTTCCGCTCCCGGGCCCAGGTGCTGACCGCCCTCGGCGAGCGCGTCGGCCTGCTTCCGCAGCGCCGCGTCCTGGCCGTCCAGGAGTTCACCCCGCAACAGATCCGCTCCTACCTCGTCAACCGCTACGGCGACGAGCACGCCGCCGACCGCCGCGTACGGCTGCTGGAGGGCATCCCCGACCTGCTCGCGCTCTGCCGCAACCCCCGCCTGCTCAGCTTCGTCGCCGACCTCGACCACGAGCGGCTGCGCGCCGTCGCCGGCGCCGGGCGCGCCCTGAGCCCGGCCGGGCTGTACGAGGAGGTCTTCACCTCCTGGCTGCGGTTCGAGGAGCGGCGCGGCCAGGGCGCCCCCGGCAGCCCGCCCGGCCTGACCCTGGCCCAGCTGTGGCGAGCCGTGACCACGCTCGCCCTGCGCCTGTGGGAGAGCGGCGAGAGCGCCCTGCGACTGGACGAACTCCACGACGTGGCCGAGGTGCTGACCGAGCTCGCCGGCACCAGGATGTCCGTGCCCCAGGCCGCGCACGCCGTCGGCTCCGGCAGCCTGCTGGTGCGCACCGACGACGGCCTCTTCCGCTTCATCCACGGCTCCGTCGTCGAATGGCTGGTCGCCCGGGAGGCCGGGGCCCGCCTCGGCCGCGGCGACCAGGGGGAGGCCGACCTCCTCGCCCGCCACCCGCTGAGCCGGCTGGCCGTGGAGTTCCTGTGCGACCTCGCCGACCACCGCACCTGCCAGCAGTGGGCCGAACGGGCGCTGGCCGGCGAGGTGGGCACGGCGGACGGGGCCGTCGGCGAGACCGCCCGCGCCAACGCCGTCAAGATCCTCAGCAGGCTGCGGGTGCCGGCCCACACCGACCTGCGCGGCGCCGTCCTGGCCGGCGAGGACCTCTCCTACCGCGACTTCTCCGGCGTCGACCTCACCCGAGCCGACCTCACCGACGCCGGCCTGGTCGGCGCCGACCTCTCCGGCGCCGTCCTGCGCGAGGCCCACCTGTCCGGAGCCCGACTGGACGACGCCGACCTCTCCGGCGCCGACCTGCGCGGCGCCGACCTGCGCCGGGCCCGGCTCGTCCGCACCGACCTGCGCGGCGCCCGTGTCACCGGCAGCCGATGGCACCGCGCCGCCCTCATCAACGCGCTCGCCGGCCCCGACGTCCTGGACACCCCCGAACTGCGGGCCGCCGCCGTCGCCCCCGGCCTGCCCGCCGAGCCCGGCTTCCGGCCCCCCGCCGTCGGCGTTCCCTACGGCTTCGACATGCGCACCAGCCGCCTGCCGGAACCCGTCGCCTTCAGCCCCGGCGGCGAACTCCTCGCCCTCGGCAGCGAGGACGGCGGCGTCCTGGTGTGCGACGCCGCCACCGGCACCGCCCTGCGCACCCTCCAGGGCCACATGGGCCGCGTCTACGCGGTGAAGTTCCGCGGCTCGGTCCTGGCCACCGGTGGCGCCGACGGCACCGTACGCCTGTGGAACCCGGTCTCCGGCGCCTGCCTGCACCGGCTCGAGGTGCACCCCGGCGGAGTGTGGCCGGTCTCCCTCGACCGGACCGGGACGACCCTGGCCACCGGCGACGCCAACGGCACCGTCACCCTGTGGGACGTCGCGAGCGGCACGCCCGTCCACCGGCTGCCCGGCCACCGGGCACCGGTCTACACCGCCGTGTTCAGCCCCGACGGCTCGGTCCTGGCCACCGGCGACGCCGCCGCGGCCGTCCGCCTGTGGGACACCCGCTCGGGCCGGCCGCTCGGCGAACTCGCCGGCCACCAGGGAGCGGTCTTCCGCGCCTCCTTCAGTCCCGACGGCACCCTGCTCGCCACCGGCGACATGGGCGAGGACGG
This sequence comes from Streptomyces sp. NPDC053048, assembly GCF_044547045.1. Taxonomy (NCBI): domain Bacteria; kingdom Bacillati; phylum Actinomycetota; class Actinomycetes; order Kitasatosporales; family Streptomycetaceae; genus Streptomyces; species Streptomyces sp. NPDC053048. The sequence continues at coordinate 103,326 of NZ_JBITZS010000004.1, read as the reverse complement.
CCGCGGCACCGTCCGCGTCTGGGACGTCGCCGCCCGCCGGCTGCGCCACGCCTGCGCCGGCCACCCCGGCCGCGTCTACACCCTCGACTTCCACCCCTCCGGCGAACTGCTCGCCAGCGGCGACACCGAGGGCCACGTCCTGCTGTGGGATCCGCGCACCGGACGTTCCGCCGGGGCCCCGCTGCGCAGCGACGGGGCCGTCTACCAAGTGGTGTTCGCCCCCGAGGGCGGCATGCTGGCCGCGGGCGGCAGCGACGGCTCCGTCCGTCTGTGGCGGGTCACCCAGGACCCGGCGGGCGGCCCCGGCTGGTCGGCCACCGCACTGCGCCGCCAGCCCGCCGACCACCAGGGGTCCGTATGGGCCTGCCGGTTCCGCCCGCACGGCGGCACCGGCGGCCAGGAGCCCGCCCCGCTGCTGGTCTCCGCGGGCAACGACGGGGCGGTGCGGCTGTGGGACACCGCCACCGGCCGGGGCGGGAACATCCTGCGCGGCCACGGCCGCAAGGTCGTCGGCCTGGCGTTCGACGACGGCGGGACGCACCTGGCGGCCTGCGGCAACGACGGAGTGGTCCGCCTCTGGGAGCCCGCCACCGGCCGCGGGCTGCGCGAGCTCACCGGGGACAACGACCGCCTCGTCTCGGCCGTGTTCACCCCCGGCACACCCCTGCTCGCCACGCCCAGCAGCGACGGCGACGTCTACCTGTGGAACGCCGCCACGGGCGAGTACCAGCGCGAGATCGACGCCGAGACCGACCACGTCTGGGCCGAGGCGTTCAGCGCCGACGGGCAGATCCTCGCCACCGCCAACGACGACGACACCGTGCGGTTGTGGTACCGCAGCACGGGCGCGCACGTGACCACCCTCGACCAGCACCGCGGCCGGGTGCGCTCCATCTCCTTCACGGCCGACGGCTCGATGCTGGCCACCGGCTGCGACGACAGCTTCGTCCGCCTGTGGGACCTCGCCGCGAGCCGCCCGGTCGCCGAACTGCCCGGCCACACCGACCGCGTGTACGCGGTGGTCCACGGCCCCGGCGACGCCTGGCTGGCCAGCGCCTCCTGGGACGGGCAGGCCATCGTCTGGCAGGACGGCGTCCTCCGCCACCGGCTGCGCGGCCACTCCGGCAGGCTGTGGACCGCCGCCGCCCACCCCGCCCGCCCGTTGCTGGCCACGGCCGGCGACGACCGGAGCATCCGCCTCTGGGATCCCCTGACCGGCCGGGAGACCGGCCGTCTGACGGGCCACACGGGCCGCGTCCTCACCCTCGCCTTCAGCCCCGACGGCACGCTGCTGGCCAGCGGCGGCGAGGACGGCACCGTACGGCTGTGGACGGTCCCGGCCGAGGGCACACCGACCGCGCGGGCCACCCTGATCGGGGTGCCGGGCGGCTGGGCGGCGCTGTCCCCCTCGGGCGGCTACAAGTTCGACGGGGACGTCGCGGGCGAGTTCTGGCACGTGGTCGGGATGTGCCGGTTCGAGCCCGGCGAACTGGACGACCACCTGCCGGGCGTCCGCCGCCTGGCTCCGGACGAACCCCTGTGACCCCCTGTGACAGGCGCCCCGGGCCGGCCGCGGAGTGTGGCTACTGGTGGCCCGGCGGCACGTGAGGTTCACTGGGGACATGCCTCTTGACGGTGTATACGAGCCGAGTACCGCCCAGTGGGTACGCGAGCAGGTGGAGCTGTACGAGAGCTCCGGCGGCACACAGGGCACCACGATGCGCGGCATGCCGGTGATCGTTCTGACCTCGGTCGGGGCGCGGTCCGGCAAGCTGCGCAAGACCCCCCTGATGAGGATCGAGCACTACGGCGACTACGCCGTGGTGGCCTCCCTGGGCGGCGCGCCCAGGCACCCGGTCTGGTACCACAACCTCAAGGCCAACCCGCACGTCGAGCTGCAGGACGGCCCGGTCAAGCACGACATGGTCGCCCGTGAGGTGACGGGCGAGGAGAAGGCCCTGTGGTGGGGGCGCGCCGTCGAGGCGTACCCCGACTACGACGACTACCAGGCCAAGACCGACCGGGAGATCCCGGTGTTCGTCCTCGAGCGCGCCCCCGTCGGCTGACGGCCCGCCGGCCCGGTGACTACGGGCCGGCGAACTCCACCGCCGCCACGCCCTCGCGCGACGCCCGGTCCAGCAGCACCACCGAGGCCGCCTCCGCTATGGCCTCCGGCAGCGGGGCCGCGTCCGCCGGGTGGCGGCCGTCCCCGGCGAGGGTGCGCAGCAGCCGGTCGAGGCCCCGCCGGTGGCGGGCGAAGGCGCGGGCCGGGGCCCGGCGGCCGCGCGCCTCCTGGCCCGCCAGGGCCTCGGCCGTTCCCACGTCCAGCAGCACCACGTGCAGCTCACGGCCCTGGAGCCCGGCGGTCCTCGCCAGCCAGCGGCGCATCCAGGGCCGGCCGCCGCAGTCGTGCACCAGGAGCGGCCCGCCGGCGCGCACCTCCGTGCGCAGCCACCGGAAGTGCTCCAGGCGGGCCCAGGGCCGGTAGACCGCGTACGGCAGCCGGGCGGGCATCACCGACTCGCAGGCGACGTGCACGGTCCGCGGGTCGATCACCGGGGCGGCCGCGGACCAGCGGCGCAGCAGGGTGGACTTGCCGCTGCCGGGCAGTCCGGAGACGACGACCACCGCACCGGGTGGATAGGCCAGTACGCCGGGTACGGGCCCAGGCCCCCGCAGATCGACCAGACCGCGCGGACGTAACCCCGGCTCGCCCGTCGGCGCGGTCCTCGCCACCGCCGTGGCCGAGCCGCCTGTATCGCTCACTGCCGTCCCCTGTCCCTGCCGGTCGTCGACAGGTGTGCCGACAGCTGGGGAGACGTTCCGACGGTCCGGTCGGTTTCCCGGTCCGGCCGTTTCGTGCCGTTTCTCACTGTCGTTCTCGGGTCGGCGTCCCGGCGCGGGACGTTCTCACCGTGGGTGCGCGGCGAAGATCCGGTCGAGGTGGTAGTCGATGGTGTGCCGGACGTCGGCCAGGGTGCGGCGGCCGTGGAGGACGTCGATGCCCAGGCCGGTGACGCCGGCCACCAGCAGGTCCGCCTCGCGGCGCGGGTCGGGCGCGGTCCCGCCGGACCCCGGCGGCCCGATGAGGCCGGCCACGAGCTCCTCCAGCGGCTGGGCGTCGTGCAGGAAGACCGCCGCCAGCCGGTCGTCGGTGAGGCTGCGCGCGTAGTAGGCGGCGAACACCCGCAGGGCCGTGCGCCGTTGGTCGTCCAGGGGCAGGAACTCCTCCAGGACCGTGCGCAGCAGGGCGCGGGGGTCGGTGGGATCGCGCAGGGCCCCGGCCCGTGCGCGGGCGTGGCGGTCGTTCTCCTCGTGCAGCATGCGCAGGGCCGTGACCAGCAGCTGGTGCTTGCTGTCGAAGTGGTACTGGACCACGCGCAGGGACACTCCCGCCTCCGCGGCGATCGTCCGCAGGGAGGCGGCGTCCAGCCCCCGCTCGGCGGCGACGCGCCAGACCGCCTCGACGATCTGCCGGCGCCGCCCGGAAGGCGCGGCCGCGGCCGCGGTACCGGCGTCGGCCGCCTGCGGCACGGGCGGGTTCCTGCGGCGCCGGTAGGCCCTGGCCTGGCAGCCGCGCGAGCAGTAGGCGGGCGGCCGGCCGCGGGCCGCCGGGCGCAGGAGCGTGCCGCAGACCTGGCACACCGGCTTCTTTTCGTCACGCACTCCCGCAGGATAACTTCAAGAATGTGTGACGCAAAACGGTATTGAGCAGGGAAAAGGCGCTCTTTCGACTCCCGTGATTGTTACGGTCGTAACGTAGGACGTCGGCAAACGGGAGCCGGAGGCGGCAATGGACGAGGGTTGGTACAGGCTGGGCATGCTGCTCGTGCTCGTGGCGGGATTCTGGGAAGGCGTGATGGCGATCGTCTTCCGGGTGTTCACCGACAAGGAGCCCAGCGTGATGACGGCGGTGAACTACCTGCCCGCTCCCTGGTGCCACATCGCGGCCGTGGCCGTGATGATCGTCGCCTTCGCGGTCATCGCGGTCCTGGACGCCCGGCACAAGCGGGTGCTGCGGGCCGGGAGCGGCGAAGGAGGTGCGAGCGACGCGGACAGTGTCCGGAATGGGGGGTGATCGTTGAGCAAAGCATGAAGAATCACCACACCATGCGTGTCACGGCGGGCTCGGTCCTCCTCGCCGCCTGCGGCCTCGCCCTGTGCGCGGGCACCGCTCAGGCGGCCGACGAGAGCGGGGCCGCGCCGACCCCGCTGGCCGACCGGGTCTCCCGCCTGACCTCCGTGGACGCCGCGCCCGTCGGCCAGGCCGCCTCGATGGTCAAGGACGAGATCCCCAAGGAAGCGAGCGGCCGGCTCTACGTCCGCTCACCCCTCGCCGACCTCTGAGGCGGGCGCCAGCACGACGAAGTCCGCGCGGGAGGGGTCGAGGCAGACGGCCAGCCGCCCCACCCCCTCCGCGTCCTCCGGCCCCATCTGCACGCTGCCACCGTTGCCCGTGATCGCGGCGACGGTGGCATCGCAGTCCGCCACGGCGAACACCGGGTGCCAGTACGGCAGCCCGTTGTTCAGCGCGAGGTCCTTCGAGGCGAGCCGCATGATGCCGCCCTGCATGCGCTCCTCGCCGCAGCCCGCGGGCGTGACGAGCGAATACGTCCCACCCCCGCCCGGCAGCGGGATGTCCGAGGTCCGCCAGCCGAACAAGGAGCCGTAGAAGCTCTTCGCCGACGCGTCGTCCGTGGTGTACAGCTCGGTCCAGGCCAGCGTGCCCGGCTCGTCGACCGCCTCCAGGCCCTGGCTCGTGCCGGGCTGCCACACCGCGAACCGGCCGCCCTGCGGATCGGTCAGCTGTGCCATCCAGCCCTCGCCGTCGGCGTCCACCGGTGCGACGCGCACCCTGCCGCCCGCCCGCTCGGTGGCCTGTGCCACGGCGTGGACGTCCGAGGTGTTGAAATAGATCATCCACGCCGACCGGGCCCCCTCCTCCGTGAGCCGCCCGAGCCCGCCCACGGTCCGTCCGCCGAGCTTGAAGACGCCGTAGCCGGCCATCTCGGCGCCCGCCGACTCGAACTCCCAGCCGAACACGGAACGGTAGAAGGCCGCCGTCGCGGCCACGTCCGGCGTACCCAGGTCGATCCAGCAGGGGGAGCCCGGACGGAAATCAGTGGTGATCATGGCGTGGCCTCCGGAGTCCTCGGCGGTGTCCGGCCAGCGTGCCACCGGCCACCGGCGCGCGCCCGCCGGAACAGGGCCGTTCGGCCCCCTCGCCCCGGGCCGAAAGGGCACTTCGGCGCGCTGGCATACTGCGGTGCCATCCCACCCCCCGTCAGCGGAGATCCGGCCTGTGAACAGCACCACCAGGGGCAACGACTACTACGCGCTGCTGGCGCGCCACGACGCGATGCGGCTGCGCCGGCGGCTGCTCTCGCCCGGGTCCTTACCCTCCGGCCCGCCGTCCCCGTCGCGGCCCGACGCCCCCGACGAGGCCGACCGGCAGCTGATCCTCCGGCAGCTCCCGCTGGTCACGCCCTTCGAAGAGCTCATCACCCACCTGTACGAGGTGATGTTCCGCCGCTGGCCCTACCTGCGGTCCCTCTTCCCCGAGTCCATGGCCTTCCAGCGGGAGCACCTCGCCCGCATGTTCCACTACCTGACGGACCATCTGGAACGCCCCGAGGAAGTGACGGCCACCTTCACCCGGTTGGGCCGCGACCACCGCAAACTCGGCGTCCGCCCGGCGCACTACGAGGCCTTCGAGGCCTCGCTGTGCGAGGCCCTGCGGCTGCGCCTCGGCCCGCGGTGGACCGTGGAGCTGGAACAGGCCTGGCTGCGCATGCTCAGGACCGCCGTCGAGGCCATGGTCGCCGGCGCGGACGCCGCCATCGGCGAACCGCCCTCCTGGCACGGCCGGGTGACCGGCCACGAACTCCGCCGCCCGGACCTCGCCGTGATCCGCGTCAGGACCCATGAGCACTACCCCTACCGGGCCGGACAGTACGGCGCGCTGGAGTCGCCGCTGCTGCCGCACGCCTGGCGCCCGTACTCCATGGCGTGCGCGCCCCGGCCGGACGACGTCATCGAGTTCCACGTCCGGCGCACCGGCACCGGCGGAGTCAGCGAAGCGCTCGTCGACCGCACCGGCGTGGGGGACACCCTGCGGCTGGGGCCCGCGACCGGCGCGATGACGCTGGACGGGGAGCTCGAGCGCGACCTGCTGCTGGTGGCGGGCGGCACGGGCCTGGCACCGGTCACCGCCCTGCTGGAGGAACTCGCCGCCCGCCCGTCGGGCCACCGCCTGGTCCACCTCCTCGTCGGCGCCCGCAACCGCGCCGACCTCTACCACGCGGACCGGCTCGCCGAACTCGAGAAGGCCAACCCCTGGCTGCGCGTGGTGCCGGTGCTCGGTGAAGGCCCCGGAGCGGGCCGCACCGGCAGCGTGGTCGACGCCCTCGAGCGCCAGCGCGGCGACTGGTCCAACCGGACGGCCTACGTCAGCGGTCCGCCCCGGATGGTCGCCGCCACCGTGCGGCAACTGACCGGCATGGGACTGCCCGCGGACCGTATCCACCACGACCCGCTGCCCGACGCGAGCGCGGCGCGGCCGTGAGTCAGGGCAGCAGCCGCTGCTCCTTGGCCACCGCCACCGCGCCCGCGCGGGTGTCCACGCCGAGCTTGGCGTAGATGCGGCCCAGGTGCGTCTTGACCGTCGCCTCGCTGATGAACAGCGCCCGCGCGATCTCCCGGTTGCCCAGCCCCCTGGCCAGCTGACCGAGAATGTCGTGCTCCCGCTCGGTGAGCCTGGCGGCCGCCGGGCCGCTCCCGCGCATCCGCGCCATCACCCGGCCGACGACGGGCGGCGAGAAGGCGGTACGTCCCTGGGCCGCCGCGTGGATCGCGGCGAACAGCTCCTCCGGGCGTTCCGCCTTCAGCAGATAGCCGGTGGCCCCGGCCTCGATCGCCCGCCTGACGTCCGCGTCCGTGTCGTACGTGGTCAGCACCAGCACATAGGGCCCGGCGGGCTCGGCGGTGATGCGGCGGGTGGCCTCCACCCCGTCGATGCCGTCCCCCGCACCGGCACCCGCCGGGCCCAGCTGCAGGTCCATCAGCACGACGTCCGGCTCCAGCCGCGCGGCCAGCGCCACCGCCTCCTCGCCGCTGCCGGTCTCCCCGACCACCTCGATGCCCGGCTCGCTGGCCAGCAGGGCCAGCAGGCCCGCGCGCACGACGACGTGGTCGTCGCACAGCAGAAGACGTACGGGCGTGCTCATGAGGACTCCGGGGAGGGCTGGTCGGACAGGGGGACACAGACGGAGACCACCGTGCCCTCGCCGGGCGCCGACTCCACGCTGAGCCGGCCGCCCACCCGCTCGGCACGGGCGCGCATGGCCGGCAGGCCGTGCCCGCGGCCCCCGCCCTGCCGGCGCCCCGCGCGGGCGTCGAAGCCGCGTCCGTCGTCGGCCACGTCGAGGACCACCTGGTCGCCGAGACAGGTGAGGGTCAGTGCGGCCGTCCGGGCGCCGGCGTGCTCACGGACGTTGGCCAGCGCGCCCTGGGCGATGCGGAAGAGGGCCGCGTCGACGCGCTCCGGCAGCGGGCCGGGCGTGCCCTCCAGGTGGAAGCGCACGGTCAGGGTGCCGGTCGACTCCCGCTCGGCCAGGGCCCGCAGGGCCCTGGCCAGCGGTACGCCGGCGGCCAGGTCCGGCGGCGCCAGGTCGTGGACGAAGCGCCTGGCCTCGGCCAGGTCGCGGGCGGCGACCTCGGCGGCCGTGCGGACATGGGCGCGGGCCGTCGCCGGGTCGGCGTCCCAGACCCGGTCGGCCGCCTGCAGCAGCATCCGCTGGCTGGACAGGCCCTGGGCCAGCGTGTCGTGGATCTCCATCGAGAGCCGCTGCCGCTCCGCCAGCGTGCCCTCGCGCCGCTCGGTCGCGGCCAGTTCGCGGCGGGTGCGCAGCAGGTCGTCGATCAGCGCCTGCTGCCGGGCCGCCTGCCGTTCCATGTGGACGAAGACAGCCGTGGCCATTGCGGCGACCGTGGGCGGGGCGACGACGAGGTTGGGGTCGAAGCCGAACAGGCTGATCTGGGCGGCCACGACGAAGAGCGTCAGGACGCCGATCAGGGCGAGGGCGGCGCGCGTGGGCAGCGCGCGCAGGCCCGTGTAGACCAGCGGGATCGCGCACCACGCGAAGCTCGGCGCCAGCACGACGAGCACCACCCACACCACGACGAGCGCCCCCAGCCACAGCCGTGCGTCGAGGACCCCGCCGGTGCCGTCCCGGCCGGCCGCGTACAGCAGCGCGAGGACCACGCTCAGGGCGATCACCCACAGCGTCCGCGGGTCGCCGGGGTGGCGCATCAGGAAGCGGACGAGGGAGGCACCCAGGAGCAGGAAGAACGCGGTGTGCCGGACGGCGGCCAGCCACCAGGCGTCGGGCTCCCGGCCCGGACCCGGCTCCCGGCCGGCTGTGTGCGCTGCGTCGGCGTGCACGTACGTCGTCTCCTTTCGCTTCCCGGCGGGCCGTCCCGCCGATGCCTCCGTCTCTGTCCTAAACCGTGCGGAGCCCGTCCGCATCATCCGATCGGTTGACACGGCGTCGTCCGTTCCGCCTCGGCGGAGCAGCCGGAACGATGATCCACCAGGGGTGGCCCGGCTCCGAGGATGAAGACGTTCCCTTCGTTGGTCCCTCGGACAAGGAGTCCCCATGCAGACCACCCGGCGTTCCTCCCGTCGTCTGTCCACCCGTGCCCGCGTGCTGACCGGCATCGCGGCGGCCGCCGCCGTCGGCGCCGGCACCTTCGGCGCCGTCTCGGCGACCGCTTCCCCCGCGGCGGACCAGGCCGCTCCCGTGCAGGTCGGCGGCGGCGCCCTGACCCAGTCCTCGCACCTGTCGGTGGACGCGGCCACCAAGGTCGCCCAGGCGGCGCTGGCGGCCGCCAGGAAGGACGGGCAGAAGGTGACCGTCGCGGTCGTCGACCGCAACGGCAACACCCTGGTGACCCTGCGCGGCGACGGCGCGGGCCCGCAGTCCTACGAGTCCGCCCAGCGCAAGGCGTACACGGCCGTCTCCTGGAACGCCCCCACGTCCGAGCTCGTCAAGCGCCTGCAGCAGGCCCCCAACCTCAAGGACATCCCCGGCACCCTCTTCCTCCCCGGCGGCACCCCGGTCCAGGCCAAGGGCGCCCCGGTCGCGGGCATCGGCGTCGCGGGCGCGCCCAGCGGTGACCTGGACGAGAAGTACGCCCGCGCGGGCGCTGCCGAGCTCGGCACGGCCAAGTAGCCGACCCCTTCAGCGGGCCCCGGTGGCCCGGGAGAGCGTCAGCCGCAGGAACCGCGGCCGGTAGATGCCGGCGCGGCGGATGACGTCACCCGGGTCCAGGCTGTTGACGTTGTAGGAGACCACGAGCTCCCGGTGGCCGCGGCGCGCGAGCTCCGGGTGCTCGTGGGGGTTGTAGGCGAAGACGTCCGGGTCGCGGTACGTGCCCCGCGGCCCGGCCTCGGGCGCCGTGTACACCGTCAGCGGCCGGGTGAACGGGCCGCCGGGCGAGCGGGACCAGGCGATCTGCGTCTCCGCGCTGAACGACACGTCCGCGCGCTGGGTCACCAGCGCGTACCAGGAGCCGTGCCGCACCACGCTCACCTCGTCGGAGGTGCGCAGCGCGACACCCCCGGGGCCGGCCAGCCGGGCGGCGTCCGCCTCGCGGCCGGACCAGCCGCCGCGCGCGGTCCGATACCGCCAGGGCCGCCGCAGGTCGGAGCCGGAGACCCGGGCCAGCCGCAGGTGGCTGCTGCCTTCAGGAGTGCGTTCCGTCCCGTAGATGTAGGTGTGCCCGCCCTGCCGCTCCAGCCACGCGCCCCACGCGATACGGGCCGAGGACGGCAGGGGGGTGAGCGACACCGGCCGGGCGTAGGCGCCCGCGCGGAACCTGGCCAGTACGTTGCCGCGCCAGGCGATGTCCAGCGGCCCGCTCCCGGTACGCGCGTAGCGGGCGTAGACGACGCTCACGCCGTGCCCGTCGGGGATGCCGGCCCGCGCCCAGTACCAGTGCCCGGAGCCGGGGACGGAGACGGGCGCCGCGGGCCGGCCCGTCCGGTCCCGGCCGGTCACCGTGCGCGGCACGTGCGCGGTCCACAGCACGAAGCTGTTGTGCACGAAGGGGGTCGTCCCGCCCTCGCCGACGACGGGGGAGCGGGAGCCGTCGGGCCGTACCGTGCCGAGGAAGGTGTCCGAGAACACCCACAGTTCACCCGCCGGCGTCGGCACGGAGTACGTGCTGTCCCCGCCCGTCCAGTGATCCGGTGAGCGGCCGCGGTCGGCGTACGCCCCGAACGCCGCGTCCAGTGCCCGCGCCGGGCGCACGTCCACCACGCGCGGCGGCCCGGCGGCCGGGGCGGCTCCCGACGGCGAGGTGAAGAGCGCGGCGAGCGCGAGGGCCACGGCGGATGCCCGCAGGGCGCGTTGCGAGACGGACTTCTTCATGACATGGAGAACGAGCCACGACGCCCGGCGGCGCTCTGGCCAGAGCCGTCGCCGTGCGTGAGGATGTTCCCGCGTCAGTTCGGATCTTTCCGCCCGCACCACCGGCTCCGGAGGTTCGCCGATCGTGTACCGAAGACCGTTACGTGGACTGCTGTACGGCCTGATGGCCGCCGTGTTCGCCTGCGGGGGAGCGGTGGCCGCGGCCCCCGCGGCCCAGGCCGCGGCCGTGTGCGCGCCGGACCCCACCGCCCAGGGCCACCGCGCCCAGGCGTCGGGCGACCCGGTGGAGGTACGACGGGACGACGGCCGCGTGGACCGCCTCCAGCTGTTCTACGAGACCCCGGGCCCGAGCTCGCACCTGCCCTTCGTCTGGCACCAGGCGCAGGACGAGCCCGGCGGCTCGTACGGCCCGTGGCGGCGCGTCGGCGCGACACCCGTCGGGCCGAAGCTCTACCAGGTCACCGCGGCCGAGAACCGCGGCGGACGGCTGGAGGTGTTCTTCCCCTCCTACGGCGCGTTCTGCCACACCGTGCAGGATCCGGACGAGGACGGCTGGGGCCCCACGGAGGGCTTCGGGCTGAACCCCGCCCCCTACCACGGCGGCGTCGTGCTGTTCACCGAGGCCGACGGGCGGCTCCACGCCTTCGCGTCGGGCTCCACCGGCGCCGACTCGATGCAGGTGCGCAGCCAGGAGGACGCCTCCTCCGACGCGTGGGGGCCGGTGCGGAGCCTGGGCAAGGTGCCCGACCCCTTCGTGGGCCTCGGCGCGCCGTCCTCCGTCGTCCAACTGTCCGACGGGCGGCTGCGCGTCGTCGCCCGCGAGTGGAACCGCGACCGCTACTGGCAGATCACCGAGCGCGAGCGCTTCCGGTCCTGGGGCACGTGGGAACTCTGCGCCACCCAGGCCTGCGGCTGACCGGACGACGGACGACCGGCCGGGGCAACCTCAGCCGAAGGAGATGTTGCCCCGCCCCGCGACAGCCCGCAGACCGCGGGCCGCGCAGCCGGTCACATCGGCGGTGGGCACCGCCCGGCCGTGGACGTGGCGGTGCGCCATCCGCCCCGCGACGGCGTTCCCGCTGAGGAACGCGTCGGCGGGGGTGTAGCCGCTGCCGCGCCCGGCCGGCGTGAACCGTGTGGTGCCGGCCTTGTAGCCGCGCCGGTCCCAGCCGTGGTACCAGGTGATGGTGCCCGACCCCTCGAGCCGGTCGGCGGTGAGGCAGTTGGCCATGCCGGCGCCGTGCAGGACGAGCCGTCCGGACCGGACGCCGCGCTGGCTGCCGTCCGGGGAGGTGCAGCGGTCGAGCAGGACCGTGCCCGTCGCCGAGACCTGGCGCAGCCGCCCCGTCACGCTCGGGCGGAAGGTGATGGGCCGTCCGGGGGCGGTCTGCAGGGCGCAGGTCAGGGCGGTGCGCGCCAGGCTCCGCGCGGGCGCCGGCGCGGCCGCGGCGGCCCCGGCCCTCTGGCCGGTCGTGGTGGCCAGGACACCGAGCAGCAGGACGCCGACGGCCGAGAGGACGGCGGCGATGCGCGGACGCTGGGTGACGGTCATGTCGGGATCCTCTTCCTCTCGGTCTGTTTCTGCTGCGCCGGTACGGCACCCGCGGGCGCGGACGGCAGGAACGCGGTGTCCAGCCCCAGCCGCCGGTGCAGGCGCGACAGCGGCGCCGGCGCCCACCAGTTGGCCAGGCCGGCCAGCCGCATGAGGGCGGGCACGAGGACGCCGCGTACAACGGTGGCGTCCACGAGCACGGCGAGCGCGATGCCGCAGCCGGCCATCCGCAGCAGGGCCACGGAGGAGGCCAGCAGCGGCAGCACCGCGATCACGACGAGCACCGACGCCGTGGTGACCACCCGTCCGGTACGGGCGATGCCGCCGACCACCGCGTCGCGGCAGCCGGCACCGGCCCGGTACTCCTCCTGGACGCGCGCGACGAGGAAGAGCTCGTAGCCCACGGCGGCCCCGAAGGCGAAGCAGAACATCACCGCCGCCACCATGGACGCCGCCGGCCCGTCCGGCACCGCGAACGGGACCGGCAGCCCGAGCGGACGGCCCTCCTGGAAGAGGCGGACCGTCACGCCGAGGCCGGCGCCCATACCGAGCGCGGCCAGCACGACCGCCCTGAGCGGAACGACCACCGAACCGGTGAACAGCAGGAGCAGCACCAGCACACCGCCGATCAGCAGGGCGCCGACGACGGGCAGTGAGCGGGCCAGGGCCGCCCCGGTGTCCAGCTCCCGTGCCGGGGAACCGGTGACCAGGTGCGGGCCCGGGGCGGGCAGCGCGCGCAGCGTCCGTACCAGAGCGGCGTCGTCCGACGGCGGACCCGAACCAGTCACCGCCAGCCAGGTCGCACCCATGGTGATGTGCACCAGCGACCCGGGCGTGGGACCGGCGGCCTCACGCCCGTCGGCGTACGTGCCCAGCCCCGTCACCACGCGCGCCACGTCCGGGCGCAGGGACAACCGGCGGGCGTAGTCGGCCACTTCCGCCTCCTGCTCGACGGCGTCGGTGGACGGCAGCACGACGGTGACGGCCCGGTCGAAGGGAAGCGCGAAGTCCCGCGCGATTCCCGCGGCGACGGTGCGGGACGCCGGCCCGGCCGAGGGCGGACCGTCGTCGGCAACACCGGGACTTGTGTGCGTGAAGGGCAGCGCCGCCGCGGCGAGCAGCAGCACGCAGCAAGCGGCGGCCAGTACGGGCCGGCCGGTGGCCACCCCGGCGACGCGCCGCCACAGCGGACTCCCGTCCGTCCGCCCCCGGCGCCACCGGGCGAACGGGTCACCGCGGTCGAGCCACTGGCCCAGCGGCACCAGCGACGCGGGCAGCACCAGCGTCGTGGCGAGCCCCGCGCACACCACGACCGCGATGGCCCCGCAGGCCAGGGAGCGTGCGAACGGAACGGGCAGCAGCAGCATGGGCGTCAGGCAGACGGCGATCGTGCCGCTGGAGAACAACACCGTGCGGCCCGCGGTACGCAGGGTGCGCGCCATGGCCTCCTGGCCGTCGCCACCGGCCGCCCCGAGCTCCCGGCGGTAGCGGCTGATCAGGAACAGGCCGTAGCCGACGGCCACCGCGAAGCCGAGCGCCGTGACCACGTTCGTGGCGAGCGCGGACACCGGCATCGCCTCGCCGAGCGCGCACATCAGCGCGTAGCCGCCCAGCACCGCGAACAGGCCGGTCAGCACCGGCAACAGGGCCGCGACCGGCGTGCCCAGGGCCACTACCAGCGCCGCCGCCGTCAGCGGCACGACCAGCAGCCCCGCCCGCAGCAGCTCGTGCCGGCTGACGTCGGTATACCGCGAGGAGTCATGGGCCGTGCCGGTCGCCGAGACCCGCAGCGGTCCGTGGACGCCGGTGAAGCGCGGGACGAGGCGTGCGGCGGTCCGCGCCGCGGCCGCGTCGTCCCCCGCCAGGTCGGCCACGATCAGCGCGCCCCGCCCGTCCCGGCTCAACAACTCCGGGGCGCCGGTGTTCCAGTAGGAGCGGACGCGTTCGACGCCCGGCTGCCGGGCGAGGTCGGCGGTCAGGCCGAGCCCGGCCCGGCCTGCCTGTTCGGACGTGGCGGGCACGTCCGCGTCGGCCCGCAGGACGAGGTCCGGCGGGCCGGCGTGGAACCACTCGGCCAGCACCGCGTCGGCCCGCGCGGCCTCCGTGCCGGTGGCCGCGTAACCGCCGCCGGAGAACCCGGGGCGTGCCCCCAGGACCCACAGGCCGAGGGCCGCGCTCAGCAGAGCGGCCCCGACGATCACCCGCCACGGACGGCTCGTCACCCACCGCACCACCATGTTCCTTCACCGTTCCGTCCACGTCGGGGGTCGTGTCCCGGGTATACGGGCGCCGACGGGCGAGGCCGCGGGCGGCACGCCCGTCCGCGCCCGTCCTCACCCGTACGCCGCACCCCGGCACCCCGGGCCTGCTACGCCGTCACTTCCGCACCGTGCCGAACACGCGCCGGTCACCGCGCCGGGAAACGCACCGGACGAGGTGCGCCGAAGGGCGGCTTCCCGCTTGGCCGGGACGCGCTCTGACCAGGTCGATTGTCAGTGCCCCGCCGTAAAATGGAGGGAGTTGAGAAAGAGCGCACGACCACGTCAGGAGGATGCCGATGGCTGTAGCCGCAACGTCCCTTACCGAGCTGCCGAGCCTTGCGACCCTGCCGAAGAAGCGGCTGCCCGCCGGGCGCCCGCGCGATTGGTACGAGTCGCACAACCGCCGGCTGAAGGCCATGCGCCTGGCCATCGCGCTGCTCCACTCCGGCGTCTACCGCCCGAGGACGGCCAGCAACCGCAGGATACGGACCGTCGCGGCCGAGATCGGGGTGCACCGGCCCTCCGACATCACCTGCCGGATGGTGCGCACCCTCATCCGCGGCGAGGACGGCCGCTAGCGGGGCCCGGCCGGGGCCGTCCGGAGCTACGCCCCAAGGCGCCGGTCCTTCGCCTCCGCGGCGGGGGCGAAGGACCGGTCGGCCGAATCGCCCCTCGGCGTCCGGGCGGCCGGGATGCCGGGCGCACAGCCGGCCCTGTCCGCAGGGGCGGCCGGACCGCCCAGCAAACCGAGTACGGCGGCGGTCCCGAGGGTCATGACGGCGGTACGGCGCATGAAGTACCTCTTATCCGGTCATCGGTTTTGACATATCAGTGCCTGCCCCCGCGCCCTTCCGGACAAGCCCCGTGTCGCCCGTACGGGGCAAGGGGAATCGGTGCTTCGGTCGTGTGTACGCGGGGATCGGCGGTTGTCCGGTTAGCGTGAGGCCGGATCATCCACCGAACGGGAAGGGGCCGCCGTGATGGCCGCACCACCGGAGGGCATGCCGTGCTGGGCCGACGCGATGTTCGCCGACCTCGAGGGCGCGAAGGACTTCTACGGTGGCGTGCTGGGCTGGACCTTCGGCGAGAGCGACGCGGAATACGGCGACTACACGCAGGCCTACTCCGACGGCAAGGCGGTGGCCGCCGTCTACCCCCAGATGCCCGGCCAGCCCAACCGGTCGGCCTGGTGCCTGTACTTCGCCTCGCCCGACATCGCCGAGACCGCCCGGAAGATCAGCGACAACGACGGCGAGGTCCTGGTGGAGCCGATGCGGGTGGGCGAGTTCGGCTCCCTGATGGTCGCGCGGGATCCCGGCGGAGTGGTGTTCGGCGTCTGGCAGCCGGGCCGGCACGAGGGGTTCGAGAAGCGCGACACACCGGGGTCGTACTGCTGGGCCGAGGTCTTCACGCGCGCGCCCGCGGAGGCGGACGCCTTCTTCCCGGCCGTGTTCCCCTTCACCGTGCGGCGCCTGGAGGACGACGCGGTCGACTTCAAGCTCTTCGACCTGGGCGGCCGGTCGGTCCTGGGGCGGATGCGGATGACCGACGACTTCCCGCCCGAAGTGCCGCCGTACATCAATGTGTTCTTCGCGGTGGGCGACTGCGACGCGGCGGTGGCGAAGGCCACCGAGCGCGGGGGCCGGCTGCACTTCGGTCCGATGGACAGTCCGTTCGGGCGGTTCGCGGCGCTGAGCGACCCGCAGGGTGCGGCCTTCGCCGTGATCGACACGGGGTCGACGAAGGGCGAGATGCCGCGGATGACGACGGAGTCGTAGTCCCGGTGGGAAGCGGTCCCGGTGGGAAGCGGGCCGGCCACCCGCCCGCAGTGGCGGGTGGCCGGTACCGGCTCAGCCGTTGGCGGATCCGTTGCCCGAGATGATCGGGATTTCTTCCAGCAGGTGCGACAGCGGGTCGTCGCCGTCGGCGATGGTGGAGTTCTCGGTGCACTGCTGTTGCTGCTGAGAGGTGAGGACCGGAACGTCCTGGACGCCGACGTTGATCAGCGCGAGCAGCGACTGGACGCCGAGCTTGCCGACGCCGATGCACAGCTTGTTGAGCGAGCCCTGGACCGCGCTGATCTGGGGGCTCTCCTTGCCCCCGGTCTCCGTCTTGCCGTACTCGCTCTCCGAGCCGTTGCCGTTGAGGGTGTCCCGCCTGTCGCCGGGGTTCGCCATGGCGGGGCCGCCGACGAGTCCGACCGCGGAGGCCGTCAGAACGGCCGTTGCGAGAGCTTTCTTGAGCACGTCTGTGTCCTTCGATCAGTGAGGGCAACCCGGGGAAGGGCAGTCACCTGGGTAACTCCGGCCGCCTCCCGAGGTTTCGAACGCTCACTCATTCGCCCCTGATGCATGATCTGATTTCTATCGCCACGCACTTAAATCGGCCTAAATATCAGCCTTTTGGTGCGGTGCAGTGCGGTGCGGTCGCCGGCCGGGGGACACCCGGCCGGCGCCGTGACTCACCGGGTGCCGCGGATCACCCGCGCAGAAACCCGTCGCCGTGCACCGCGATGTGCGCTTCCAGGGCGTTGAGCGCGTCCTGGGTCGCCTGCCCGGTCCCCGTCCCGCGCTGCTCGGCGTAGTAGGCGGCGCCGAGACGCTTCAGCAATTCATTGCCTGCTCGTTGCTGCTGCACCTCGTCGACCTTCTGTTTTCCCTGGTTGAGGGCGTTCTGGGCCTGCTCTTTGGCGCGGTCGAGGAATCCGGCCATCTCTGCCTCCAGTGGTGTGCGGATCTTTCGCTACGCACCCAGCGTGCCGCCGCAGGAGCCGTTGCGCGGGTGTTTGCGCCATGCGGCCTGGTTGGTGTCGCCGCGCCGGGTGGAGCCGGATCCCGTTGCCGCGGCCGAAAAGACGCTCTCCTCATGATCCCGCTCTTTGGCTAGCGTGCCTCGGCGCGGGGGTCAGGTCGCTCGGACAAGGGGCATGCCGGAATGTTCTATCACTTCTTCAAGAACGTGGTTCTGATACCGCTGTTGAGGTGGGTCTTCAGGCCGAAGGTCGAAGGCATGGGGTACCTGCCGCAATCCGGTGCGGCCATCATCGCGGGGAACCACCTGTCGTTCTCGGACCACTTCATGATGCCGGTGATGGTCAAACGCCGGATCACCTTCCTCGCCAAGATGGAGTACTTCACCGGAAAGGGACTCAAGGGCCGGCTGATCGCCGCGTTCTTCCGCGGCATCGGCGGAATTCCGGTGGACCGTTCGGGCAAGGAGGCGGCGCAGGCGGCGGTCGACACCGCGCTGGGGGTGCTGGAGCGGGGCGAGCTGCTCGGCATCTACCCCGAGGGCACGCGCTCGCACGACGGGCGGCTGTACAAGGGCAAGGTCGGCGTGGCGGCCATGGCCCTGAAGTCGGGGGCACCGGTGATCCCCTGCGCCATGATCGGGACGTTCGAGGCGCAGCCGACGGGACGTCTGCTGCCCCGTCTCGTGCCGATCACCATCCGGTTCGGTGAGCCGCTGGACTTCTCCCGCTACGCCGGGATGGAGGACCACCGCGCGGTGCTGCGAGCGGTCACGGACGAGATCATGTACGCGATCCTGAAGCTCTCGGAACAGGAGTACGTCGACACCTACGCGGCCGAGGCCAAGGCGGCCCTGCGCCTGGCGCCCCCGGCCGCGGGGCCCGCCGACCGTGACCTGGTCCGGCACGGCGGTCACGGTGGCCACGAGAGCACCAACCGGCCGGCGGCGGCCTGACATCGGGTCACCTCACCGACGCACGGTCCGCCACTCCCGGGGGGCGCCCGGGAGAGGCGGCGCCGTCAGCGCCGTCGCATCTCAGCGCCGGCGGCGCCGGAGCATCACCGGCAGGGCCGCCGTGAAGGCCAGGGCCCCCGGTGCGACGTCCGCGGCCGCGTTGATGCCCGGCTGGTCGAAGGTGTCGGCGACCGGCAGGGTGTCCCAGCGGGTGATCGGCCAGGCGATGACGAACGCCCGGCCCACGACCTTGCCGACGGGCACGAAGCCCTGGTTCCTGTCCTCCTGGTGGTAGCGGGAGTCCGCCGAGTCCTGGCGGTGGTCGCCCATCACCCAGAGCTTGCCCTCGGGCACGGTGACCTTGAACTGGCCACCCTTGTCGTCGCTGCACGGGGTGTTCCCGGCGAAGACGTACGGCTCGACGAGCTCCTTGCCGTTGACCTTCACCGGTCCCGTGCCCGAGCACTCGACCGTGTCGCCCGCCACCCCGATCACCCGCTTGATCAGGTTCTCCTCGTCGGAGGACGGCATCAGACCGACGAAGCCGAGGGCCTTCTGCACGGCGTTGGGCTCGCTCGTCGGCACCCCGCGCAGCCAGTGGTCCGGGTCGCGGAAGACCACGACCTCGCCGCGCTCGGGCTTGGAGCCGAACCACGGCGTCAGCTTGTCGACCAGGACACGATCGCCTATCTGCAGCGTGTTCTGCATCGAGTTCGACGGGATGGAGAACGCCTGCATCAGAAAGGTCTTGATGAGCAGCGCCAGCACGAGGGCGATCCCGATGAGGAACGGCAACTCCTTCCAGAAGGAACGTTGCTTCCTCTCCGTCCGCCGCCCGCCCCGCCTGCCGCCCGGCCGGTCGCCGTCGTCCCGGGCGTCGCCGCCCGCGTCGACGGGATCGTCGGTCTGCGCTGGATTCCCCACTTGTACTCCTCAGTCCGTGCTGCGGCCCGCCTGCCGACCATGGCGCGGGCCCACCACTTACACAACGATCGGGAGTTCCGGGCCGTCAGTGCCTCGCCAATTGTCGCCGATGCCGACCTGCTCATGATCAGCGGGTCGCCGGTCCCGGACACGCCCTAGCTGCGCGCCTTCCGCAGGCGTTCGCAGGCGCGCAGCTCACGCCCGTCCGAGTTGCACACCTCGAACCAGGCGTTCTTCAGGCCGTAGCGGATGTTGTCCTTGCCCGCGTCCTGCTCGCCGTCCGGATTGTCCGTCAGATCGATCGTGTGAGCGCCGTACCGGTCCTCGTAGTGCATTCGCAGCCGGCCGCCCCAGCCGTCGCCGTAGGCGTCGCGGTCGTCCCTGGAGTACGGCACGACGTACTCGATGCCGTACCAGCCGTCGCCGGTGTCCCAGTAGCGGTACCCCACGCTCGCGAGCGTCGTGCCGTTGGTGCTCCTGCCCTCGAACAGGCTGAAGACGGGGCCGCGTCCTTTCGCGGTCCCGGCCGCGGAGGTGGCGGAGGCGGCCGAGGCCGCGGGCGGCCGGGACGGATCGGAGTGCGCGGCTCCGGAGGACGGGTGGCGCGCCCCGCTCAGCAGCCAGTAGCCCACGGCGGCCAGTGCCAGCAGCACCGTCACCGCCGAGACCGGCAACAGCCGGGCCCGCCGGGCCGCCGCCTTCGGCGCAGGCTCCTGCGCGTCCGAGGCCTCCTCCGGCCCGTCCTCCGCCTCCGCCTCCGCCTCTGCTTCCGGGCCCGGCTCAGGCTCAGGCTCCGGGCGCCGGTCAACGGGAACGGCGTCAGCGGGCTCGGCCGCCGCGATCCGGTCCCGGGCCTCGAGCCACGCCCCCAGCCGCTCGCCCTCCCCGCAGGTGCGCACGAACGCGGTGAGCACTTCCGGGCGCGGGAGGGCCTCCCGCGCGAGGGCATCGGAGAGCGTGCTGCGCGCCAGTACCTCACCCCGCTCGGCCGCGCGCTGTTCGAGCTGGCGTAACGTCAGATTGGAGCGCTCCTTGAGTTTCCGCATGAGCGCGACGAACTCCCCCGTGTCCCGGGCCCGCCCGGGATCGATTCTCTCCGTGCTCGCCATGGCGCATATCGTTGCCGCGTTCGCACCGGGTGGCAATCAGCCGTCATGCCGTGCTCGGTGTCGAACGGATATCGGCGGTTCGACCCATTGTCCCGGGCGGCGCGGTCGTCGGAAGCTGTACTCGTCGTACCGGCTTTCGCCATCACCAGCGGGGGATCCCCATGACCGACCGGACCGGACGCGCGCCCGCGCGCCGCGCCGCAGCAACCGCCCTCACCGCCGTCGCGACGGCGGCCATCGCCCTGACCGGAACCCCGGCACTCGCCGCCGGGGGCGCCGTGCCCGCCTTCCTGGAGCCCGCGCAGCTGCCGCCGCACCCGGCGTCGGCCTGGTACGCAGGGCCGGTGACGAGCGGGGTGCCGGACCCGCTGCCGTTCTGTGTGGGGGAGACCCTGCCGGGCGCCACCTCGCGTTACCGCCAGTACTGGACGGAGTTCGACACCAACGCCCGGCAGATCACCGTGGTCGAGCGCGACGAGGCGAGAGCGAAGACCCTCGCGGAGCTGCTGAACCAGGCCGTCAGGACCTGCGCGGCACGGGTGGAACAGCAGGATCCGGACACCACCGCCGAGTGGCGGAACTACGGCACGGTGGACGTGGAGGAAGGCGCCCGCGTCCACGGGGTGCGCACCACCCACGCCTGGACGGGCAACGACGTCCACCTGTTCTCGGTCGGCCGGGACGGCAGGACCGTCACCGTCGTGCACTGGGCGCAGATGGGGACGTTCGAGCACGCACAGGTGAGCGACTTCAGGAAGACCACCCACACGGCCGTCGACAAGCTCTACTGACCCTCGTGACGCGCGTCCGTCGCGCCGCGACCGCCCGGCCGGAGTCCGCCGTCACCCGACGGCGGACTCCGCCACGATCGCCACGACGAGGACCACCACGAAGAACGCCACGACGCCGCCGCAGCCGTTGAGCAGCACGGTACGGACCAGCCCCGCCGGCCGCCCCTGGGCCGCGCGGTGGGCGGACAGCCGGGCCAGCAGCCCGGCGGGGGCGACGAGCACGGCGATCGCCAGCCACCACCAGGCGTAGACCGGGGGCGCCCCCACGTGCCCGCCGAGCAGTCCGGCGCACAGGCCCACCGCGGTCACCACCGCCGCCGACACCGCCCCCGCCGCGGCCGGCACCCACCACCAGGCGTCGTCACCGCCGAAGCGTCTGCCCGCCCGGAACGCGAGCGAGGCGGTGGGCATGACGAGCGTCAGCGTGAGGAGCAGGGACACCGCGGTCGCGATCACCAGCCAGACGGGCAGGAAGAAGACGGCGAGCGCGCCGCTGTCGCCCTCGGGGCCGGGGTGCGCCAGCCCCCAGAGGAACAGGGCGGCCGAGGCGAAGGCCAGCTCCACGACCATCCCGGCCGTCGACGCGCGGACGGCCGCCCATATCCATACCTTGCGACCTGCGGTGGTGCTGTTCACCCCGCCATGATCCGCCGCACTCGTGACGGGGGATCACGCGGGGTGCGCCGCGGGCCCGGACGGGAGCCGGCCCGCGGACTCAGGCCTTCCGGCGCTTGGCGACAGTCGTGACGATCACGGGGAGCAGCAGCTCGAGGGCCCGGCCGACGGCCGGGGCGGGCAGGCCGGTCTCCTTCGCGACGGAGTCGGACACCGGGCCGGAGATCTCGGCGAGCACCGAGGACATCAGCTCGCCGCCGCGCCGGTCGCCGAATCCCTCGGGAAGGGCGGAGACGGTGGCCGCGACGACCCGTCTGGCTCCGTCGGAGTCGGTGCCGAGCTCTCCGGCGAGTTCCTGGATGCGGTCCTCGCCCAGCTCCTCGAGGACGTCGTTGCGCAGCGCGTCATCTCCCATGGGCCCGAGATTACGCTCGCGGGACCGTCCAGGTACGCAACGTAGCGAGGTCGGACGGTGATCGGGACTGAACAAATGTTTCTTTCTTCGTGCAACCGTACAAGCTTGTCGATCATCTCTAGAAGTGTGGTGGGGGGTGCCGTCGCGCCAGTGGCGGCAAGGCTGTGGCCCGCCGCGTCGTATCTGTCGCTGCTGTAAGAAAGGTCGACTCACGTGCACGTCGCAACGGGCCGTCGTACCGTCCTGCTGGCATCCGCCCTCATGGGTTCCCTGGTGCTCTCCGCGTGTTCCGGGGGCTCGGGTTCGGACGCCGACTCCAAGGCCGAGGCGCGCGTCACCGTCACGCCGGGGGGCGGCAAGGACGTCAAGCTCGGCTCGCCGATATCGGTCAAGGCCGACGGCGGGCGTCTGACCGGGGTGGAGGTCAAGGACGACAAGGGGCAGAAGGTCGAGGGCAGGCTGGCCGACGACGGGGCGTCCTGGACCTCGGACAGCAAGGTCGGCCCCCGGACCACCTACACCGTGCGCACCACCGCGAAGGGCGGCAAGGACGGCAAGGGCAAGGAGTCCTCGGCGACCACCACCTTCACCACCCAGCAGGCCCCGAGCGTCAACAAGCTCACCAACGCCCCGAGCAACGGGCAGACCGTCGGTACGGGCATGCCGGTCTCGATCCTCTTCGACCATCCCATCGACAAGGGCAAGCGCGCGGAGATAGAGAAGGCCCTGACGGTCACCAGCGAGCCGAAGGTGGAGGGTGCCTGGGGCTGGGTGAAGGACTGGTCGGGGCAGGACCGCATCGACTGGCGGCCCAGGACCTACTGGCCGTCGGGGACCAAGGTCTCGGTGAAGGGGAACCTCTCCGGCATCGACTCCGGCGAGGGCGGCTGGTTCGCCAAGAACTACACCTTCGGCTTCACCATAGGCGCCGACCACAAGGCCGTGATCGACGTGCCCTCGCACACCCTGACGATGTACGAGAACGGCAAGCCGGTCGGTGACATCAAGGGCTCCGCCGGTTCCCCGGTCGACCCCACCCGCGGCGGCATCCACACGGTCCGCAGCAAGAACGCGGACGAGGTCATGGACTCGTCCACCATCGGCCACGGCAACGAGTGGATGCTCGACTCCAAGTGGGTCACCCACCTGACCGCCTCGGGCACCTTCCTGCACTCCGCGCCCTGGAACAAGTCGATCGGCGTGGAGAACAACAGCCACGGCTGCTTCGGCATGACCACCGCCGACGCCAAGAAGGTCTACGACTTCCTGCAGATCGGCGCCACCGTCGAGGTCAAGAACACCACCAGCACCAAGCAGACCGATGTCGGCAACGGTCTCGAGGTCTGGCAGGAGACCTGGGAGCAGTGGCAGAAGCGCACCGCGCTGAAGTGACAGGCCAAATCCCTCGGCGCCCCTTACCGCGCCCCTCCGCAGGAGAGTTCCGGCTCTCCTGCGGATTTTTGTTTCCAAAAATAGGTGGCCTCGACATTCACCCCTCAGGGTCAGCGTGGCATTACTTAGGGTAATTCCTGCTGTTACGGTCGCCACATAGAGCGGCCGGTTGCCTTTTCGTTACACAGGATTCCTTTGGCGCCAGTTTCCGGGCTCTGCGCCCGGCTAGCGTATGCAATTAATAAAGTCAACTCTCCGTAAAGCCTTGACGGCATACAGGCGCGCCTCACACCATTCACCTCATGGACTGGATCGGGCCACGTGTCCGATAGCCGATGGGCACCGGTCCGCACCTTCCGAACAACCCTCGGGATTCGGCTTCGCCAGCCGGGTCCCGAGCATGCTGTTCCCCCCTCCAGTGAAGGCGAAGACATATATGAGTGACCGCACCCTCACTGCGGCCGACACCCAGCCCGGCGGCGCCGCCCCGGCCTCGACGTCCACCCACGTCGACGCCGGTGACGCGGGCTACAGCAAGGACCTCAAGTCCCGCCACGTCAACATGATCGCGATCGGCGGGGCGATCGGCACCGGGCTCTTCCTCGGTGCCGGTGGCCGTCTCCACAACGCCGGCCCCTCCCTGTTCATCGCGTACGCGGTCTGCGGGCTCTTCGCCTTCTTCGTCGTCCGTGCGCTGGGCGAGCTGGTTCTCTACCGCCCCTCCTCCGGAGCGTTCGTCTCCTACGCCCGTGAGTTCATGGGTGAGAAGGGCGCCTTCACGGCGGGCTGGCTCTACTTCCTGAACTGGGCCACCACCGGCATCGCCGACATCACGGCCGTGGCCACCTACACCCACTACTGGGGAATGTTCAGCGACATCCCGCAGTGGGTGCTCGCCCTGATCGCCCTCGCGGTCGTGCTCACCGTGAACCTGATCTCGGTGAAGTACTTCGGTGAGATGGAGTTCTGGTTCGCGATCATCAAGGTCGCCGCCATCACCCTCTTCATGGTCGTCGGTATCTTCCTGCTGGCCAGCCAGCACGAGGTCGGCTCCAGCACCCCGGGCCTGGCGAACATCACCGACAACGGTGGCGTCTTCCCGATGGGTGTCATGCCGATGCTGCTGGTCATCCAGGGTGTCGTCTTCGCCTACGCCTCCGTCGAGCTGTGCGGTGTGGCCGCGGGTGAGACCAAGAACCCCGAGAAGATCATGCCGAAGGCGATCAACTCGATCATGTGGCGTGTCGGCCTGTTCTACGTCGGCTCGGTCGTCCTGCTCGCGCTGCTGCTGCCGTTCAGCGAGTACGTCGCCGGCGAGAGCCCGTTCGTCACGGTCCTGTCGAAGATCGGCGTGCCGTACGCGGCCGGCGTGATGAACCTCGTGGTCCTCACCGCGGCGCTCTCCAGCCTGAACTCCGGCCTGTACTCCACCGGCCGCATCCTCCGCTCGATGGCCATGTCCGGCTCCGCGCCGAAGTTCACCGGCCTGATGAACAAGGGCCAGGTGCCCTACGGCGGCATCCTGCTCACCGCGTTCTTCTGTGTGCTGGGTGTCGGTCTGAACTTCGTCGTCCCGGCGGACGCCTTCGAGATCGTGCTGAACTTCGCCGCGATCGGCATCATCGGCACCTGGGGCATGATCATGGTCTGCTCCCTGCTGTTCTGGCGCCGCTCCCAGGACGGCCGGGTCACCCGCCCCGGCTACAAGCTGCCCTGGGCGCCCTACACCCAGATCGTCACGCTGGTCTTCCTGGCCGGTGTGCTGGGTCTGATGGCCGCCGAGCCCGGCGCCGGCCGCACCACGGTGCTGTGCCTGCCGATCATCGTGGCGATGCTCGTCGGCGGCTGGTTCATGGTCCGGGGCAAGGTCGCCCGTACCCAGGCCGAGGCCGAGCTGCAGAAGGCCGGGGCCACCGAGCAGTCGTAACCCCCATATCGACTGATCGGCCCCGGGCCCTGACGGAGGCGCCCACCGCGGTTCACGACCGCGGTGGGCGCCTCCGGCGTTTACGCGCGCGGTGCCGCCGTCACCCGCCGTCAGCCGAGGAAGGTGACCTCCGGGTAGGCCGCCGAGGGGCTGTCGAGCAGCGCGCCGGACCTGCCGCGCAGGTGGCGGTCGAAGAAGGCGGCGGCGTAGTCACGGGTGAGCGCGGTCGCCCGGTCCGCCTTCAGGGTGCCGAACGCCCCCGGGACCGCCTCCGGCGGAATCCGGTCGGGCATGCCGAACCGCTCCACGACCCAGGGGTAGTCGGTGAAGCTCAGATGCCCGCCGTCGGCGACGTCGAGCCAGCGCTTCCAGCCGGTCAGCCGCTGCCAGGTGCGGTCCCAGTCGGCCCGGTTCTCCGGGGACCTCTGGCGCTGGGCGCCGAGCAGCATGACCGGGCGCCCCAGGCCCTCGGCGGGCGGCTCGGCGAAGAAGTTGCCGTCCATGTTGATCGCGGCGGTCACGCGCGGGTCCTCGCGCAGCACCCGCACCGCGCTCGCGCCGCCGATGGAGTGCCCGGCCACGCCGATGCGGCGCCGGTCGACGGACAGGCCGCTGCCGGGGGCCGTCAGCCGGTCGAGGACGAAGCCGATGTCCTTGGCCCGGTTGCCGATGACGTCGCCCACGTTCGGCTTGTCGCAGATCAGGCAGTCCTCGACGCGCCCGCCGGGGAACTCCACGGGGGCTTCGTAGGTGTGGTCGACCGCGGCCACGGCGTACCCGCGGGCCGCCAGGTCCTCGCCGAGCGCGGTGAGCGAGGTGCGGCTCAGGCCGAAGCCCGGGGACAGCACGACCAGGGGGCGGGCCTTGGGGGCGGGCAGGGCGTTGACGATCGCGTGGGTGCGGACGCCGGCGAGGTCCTCCTTGCCGGTGATCTTCCTGGACAGCTCCTTCGAGGCATAGGGCGCCGGCTTCCCGTGGCGCACCGCCGCCGGGTACCACAGGGAGACCATCAGCTCGCGGTGGCCCGCGGCCGGCTTCCACGGGTCGGGGCGTGAGCCGTCGACCAGGTGCAGGGTTCTGGTGCCGACCGGGGTGTTCGTCGTGGGCGCGGGCACCTCGGCGGGAGCGGCGGGACGGGGTGCGGCCGCGGCGGCGGAGGGGATCTGGGGAGCGGCGAGGGCCGCCAGGAGTGCAGCGGCCATGAACGACCGCCGGGACGTCTTCCTCAACATGATCAACACGCTAGACAGCCGTGCCGGGCCGGGCATCCGACTCAAGAGCGAGAAGTGATCATTCCACTACTCCCGCCGGTGCAGGCCGTCGGCCCGGCGGTGGATTGCCGGCCCACCGCGCTCCGTCGCGCCCGGCCCTTCAACTGCACGGCGACCACGGCCACCTGAGCGCATACGGTAGCGAGAAGATCGTCCGCGACCTGCGGATCCATCGGATCCTGGAAGGAACCAACGAGATCATGCGCCTGATCGTGGCCCGTGGGCCGGCCGGAAAGGGGGCCGTGCGATGACCGACGACTCCGTCCTCGTACACACCGAGGGGCGCGCCGGCCGCCTCACCCTCAACCGGCCCAGGGCCATCAACGCACTCGACCACACCATGGTCCGCCGCATCGACCGGGCGCTCACCGACTGGGAGGCGGACCCCGCCGTCGAGACCGTCGTCATCACCGGCGCGGGCGAGCGCGGGCTGTGCGCGGGCGGCGACATACGCTCCATCCACGCCGACGCGAGCTCGGGCGGGGGAGCGGCCTCGGCGGACTTCTGGCGCGACGAATACCGGCTCAACGCCCGCATCGCCCGCTACCCCAAGCCCTACGTGGCCGTCATGGACGGCATCGTGATGGGCGGCGGTGTCGGCGTCTCGGCCCATGGCAGCGTACGGATCGTCACCGAACGCTCCAAGGTCGCCATGCCCGAGACCGGCATCGGCTTCGTACCCGACGTCGGCGGCACCTACCTGCTCGCCCTCGCACCCGGCGGGCTCGGCACCCACCTCGCCCTCACCGGCGCCGCGGTCGGGGCCGGTGACGCCCTGCTGTGCGGGCTCGCCGACCACTACGTACCGTCCGGCTTGCTGCCGGCCCTCCTCGCCGGCCTCGCGCACGAGGCGGCCGCCGACGTCCTGCCCGGCCACGTCCGGCCGGCACCGGACGGCGAACTCGCCGGACACCGCGAGTGGATCGACCACTGCTACGCCGCCGAAACCGTCGAGGACATCGTGGACCGCCTCCTCGAGACGGGCGTTCCCGCCGCGAAGGAGGCCGCGGAGACGATCCTGGCGAAGTCCCCCACCGCCGTGAAGGTCACGCTCGCCGCGCTGCGCCGCGCCCGCGACCTCGGTCCGCTGGAGCGCGTGCTGGAACAGGAGTACCGCGTCTCCTGCGCGGCCCTGGCCACCGCGGACCTGGTGGAGGGCATCCGCGCCCAGGTCGTCGACAAGGACCGCACCCCGCGCTGGTCGCCCGCCACCCTCGCCGAGGTCACCGACGAGGACGTGGCCCGCTTCTTCGCCCCGCTCGGCGAACGGGAGTTGTCCCTGCGCCCATAAAGAAATACCCCGGCCGCATTGACGACCGGGGTATTTCCCTGCGTATATTGGGGGTTTCCATGCCTTGACCGAATCAGGGCATGGGGAAGCTTTGTGAAGTCATCATATCCGGGCGGGAGTCGAATTGTCAAACGAGGAAACGCGGCACGAGCAGGAATTCCTCGACCTGCTGTACGGCCGCCTCGCCGAGCTGCGGTCCGGAGCCGAAGCCGCGGTGCGCACCGCCCTGTCGCCCGCCGGCAACACCCACCAGGCCCGGCTCGAACGCGACGTCGTGGTCGCCGAGCAGTCCGGGCTGCTGGCCGCCTTCGACGCCGGCGAGCGCGGCCTGTGCTTCGGCAGGCTGGCCTTCCGCGACGGCCGCGACCACCACATCGGCCGCATCGGCATCCGGCGCGACGACGCCGAGCGCACCCCGCTCGTCGTCGACTGGCGGGCCGACGTGGCGCGCCCGTTCTACCTCGCCACCGGACACACCCCCATGGGGCTGCGCCGCAGGCGCCACATCACCACCGAGAGCCGGCGGGTCACCGCCCTGCACGACGAGATCCTGGACCTCACCGACACCGAACGCACCGGACACGAGGGAACCGACGCCGACGCCGTCCTCCTCGCCGCCCTGGACTCGGCGCGCACCGGCCGGATGCACGACATCGTGCAGACCATCCAGGCCGAACAGGACCGCATCATCCGCGCCCCGCACCACGGCGTCCTCGTCGTCGAGGGCGGCCCCGGTACCGGCAAGACCGTCGTCGCCCTGCACCGCGCCGCCTACCTGCTCTACGCACACCGCGAACAGCTCGCCCGGCGCGCCGTGCTGATCGTCGGGCCCAACCCGGCGTTCCTCGGCTACATCGCCGAGGTGCTGCCCTCGCTCGGCGAGACGGGCGTCCTGCTCGCCACGCCCGGCGAACTCCTCCCCGGCGTACGGGCGACCGGAACCGACACCCCCAGGGCCGCCGAGGTCAAGGGCGGCTCCGCCATGGCCGCCGCCCTGGCCCGCTTCGTGCGCGACCGCCAGACCCTGCCCGAACCGGCCACCGTCGTCCACCACGAGGACGGCGAACTGCTGCTGCACGCCGAACTCGTGGAAGAGGCCCGCCGCCACGCGCGCGAGACCCGGTTGCCGCACAACCTCGCCCGCCCCTACTTCGCCTTCCGCGTCATCGACGCCCTCACCGCACAACTGGCCGACCGGCTGGGCGCGGACCCGTACGGAGGCCCCAACTTCCTCGGCCCCGACGACATCGCCCAGCTCGGCAAGGCGGTCGCGGCCAGCCGCGAGGTGCACGCCGCCATCGAGGAGCTGTGGCCCGTCCTCACGCCGCAGCGCTTGGTCGCCGACTTCCTCGCCGACCCCGTCCACCTCCCGGACGCCGACGCGGACGCCATCCGCCGCACCGGCGGCGACTGGACCCCGGCCGACGTGGCGCTGCTCGACGAGGCCGCCGAACTCCTCGGCGAGGACGACTCGGCGGCCCGCGCCGCCGCCGAGGCCGAACGCCAGGAGCGCATCGCCTACGCGCAGGGCGTCCTCGACCTCTCCTACGGCTCGCGCACCCAGGAGTTCGAGGACCTCGAGGACGAGGACTCCGAGGTGCTGGCCGCGCACGACCTCGTCGACGCCGAACGGCTCGCCGAGCGTCACGAGGAGGCCGACCACCGCAGCGCCGCCGAGCGCGCCGCCGCCGACCGGACCTGGGCGTTCGGCCACGTCATCGTCGACGAGGCGCAGGAGCTGTCCCCGATGATGTGGCGGCTGCTGATGCGCCGCTGTCCCACCCGCTCGATGACCCTCGTCGGCGACCCGGCACAGACCGCCGAACCGGGCGGCTGCGGATCGTGGGAGACCGCGCTGACCCCCTACGTCGGCGACCGCTGGGAGCATGTGCGGCTCGGCGTCAACTACCGCACACCGATGGAGATCATGGAGGTGGCGGCGGAGGTCGCCCGGTCCGCCGACGCCTCGTTCCGGCCGCCGTCGTCGATCCGCTCCACGGGCGTGCGGCCCTGGGCCCACCGCGCCGACGACCTGCCGCGCGCCGTGGCCGAGGCCGTGGCACGCGAGACCCGTGCGGAGGGCAGGCTGGCGGTCATCGCCGAGCGCCGCCACCACGAGGCCCTGTCCGCCGCCCTTCCGGCCGCCTCCGCGGGCCGCGCGCCCGACCTGACCAGCCCGGTCGTCCTGCTCGACCCCCGGCAGGCCAAGGGCCTGGAGTTCGACGCGGTCATCGTGGTGGAACCGGCGGAACTCGGGGTCAGCGACCTCTATGTCGCCCTGACCCGCGCGACCCAGCGGCTGGGCGTGATACACACCGGGGCGCTGCCCGCCGGGCTCGAGGCCCTGCCCGCCGCCTGAGACACCCGGGGGGCGGGCGCGGGGTGCCGGTCGTACGTCAGCCGCCGGCGGCGACAATGTGCGAGAGGGCGCGCTCGGCAAGGGCGGTGATGGTCAGAGAGGGATTGGCGCCGCCCACGTTGCCGGGGATCAGCGAGCCGTCGAGGACGTACAGGCCGCGGTGGCCGCGCACCCGCCCCTCGAGATCGGTGCAGCGGCCCACCGCGCAGCCGCCGAGCGGGTGGCCGGTGAACGGGAAGGGATAGTCGAGGGCGACGGACAACAGGCCGGGGTTGGCCGCCAGGATCTCCGCGTTGTGCTCCCGGCTCGCCCGCGCCGACGCCCGCTGGTGCTCCGGCCCCCAGCCCGACAGGACGACCGAGCCGGTGCGGCGGTCGAGGACGAACGTGCCCCGGTGGTCGTGGTCGACGGTCACGATGAAGGTGGCCAGGACCGGCAGGCCGCGGGCGCCCAGCAGCTGCCAGTTCTCGGCCCGCAGGGGCTGGGCGTAGCGCCGGTGGAAGAAGTACGTGGAGGCGCAGGGGGCGCCCTGCGAGGGTCCGGGGCGGTCCGTGAGGCTGGTGCGCAGGCTGGCCTGGTCGCCGTTGCCGCCGAATCCGGTGCCGACGGCGGCGGGCAGGTCGGGCAGCTCCCCGCGCTCGCGCGCCGCGACCAGCAGGCGGTTGGTGTTCAGGGTGCCCGCGCAGACGAACAGCAGGTCGCAGGTGTACTCGTCGACGTCCACGGTTCTGCCGGAGGCGTCCATGCGCCGCACCTCGAGCGCGTAACCGCTGCCCCGGCGCCCCCGCCAGACGGAGCGGACCTCGTGCAGCGGGCGCAGCTGGACGTGCCCGGTGGCCAGGGCGCGCGGCAGATAGGTGCGGTCCAGGGACTTCTTGGCCCCGTTGGAGCAGCCGAAGTCCGTCTCCCCGGCGATGGCCGAGGGGCGGACCGCGCCGCGCAGCTCGGCGCGCAGCACGTCCCAGTCGAACGCCGAGGGGGCGGGGACGGGGGCGTACCCGGCCCGGTTCATATGACGGTCCCACAGCCGGGAGTGGGTGAAGGGTGCCGACGCGTAGACGTCCTTCGGCATGGTGCTCGCCCCGAGCGCGGCCGCGGCCCGGGGGAACCAGCGCATGGCGAACTCGTCGTACCGCAGGCCCCGGGGGTAGAGGGATGTGAAGTAGGGGCGCGGCGGGGGGAGGGTGACCCCGGTGTAGACGACCGATCCGCCGCCGACGGCCGCCCCGCAGGCGATGTCGAGGTGCTTCTGGTGGGAGAGCTCCATGACGCCCGGCTGGGGGCGCACCGGAACGGGCGGCACGGCCGGCCAGGAGGCGAACCTGCGGAACCAGAACATGCGGCCGTCGATGCGCTCCTGGGAAGCGAAGACGGCCTCGGTCGGGCTCGTCGCCCACTGCCTGCCGCGCTCGAGGACCAGGGTGTCGACGCCGGCCTCGCCCAGCCGCAGCGCGGCGACGGAACCGCCGAAGCCCGAACCGATGACGACGGCCTTGAAGTGCTTGCGCGCGGCGGAGGCGGCGAAGGCCCGCGACCCCGGGGAGCCCAGCGTCGCGGCGGTGAGGGCGGCCAGCGCGCCACCCGCACCGAGGCCGGCGAACCGGCGTCGTGACAGGCGTCGTGAGAAAGGCAATGTCCCCCCATTACCCGATGGGTGAAATAGCCGGATCCGCACGATACAGCCGACGAAACGGCCGTCGGAGCCGATATGGGGCCGCGTCACGCTTTCGGCGGTCACCGTGACAGACCCACTACGCCCCGTCAGAAGCCGGGTGAGCCACACCTCCTGAACAAAAAGTCGATCGAATCGCCGCCTTTTTGTTATCCGCCTCTCCGCACCGGGTCTCCCATACGCCGGGACGCCAAGGTGGCGTGGCAGGAACGAGGTGGGCGGAGCGTGACCGGAACGAACGTGGCCGACATGGTCGAAGCGGCGCAGGCAGGGCAGGCGGAGGCGCGGGAAGAGCTCGTGGCGGCGTGCCTGCCGTTGGTCTACAACATCGTCGGACGCGCCCTGAACGGGCACGCGGACGTCGACGACGTCGTGCAGGAGACGATGATCAGGATGGTCGGCGGCCTCGGCAAACTGCGCGACCCCTCCCGCTTCCGGTCATGGCTCGTCGCGATCACGGTCAACCAGATACGCCGCCACTGGCGCACGGAGCGTCAGGACGCCCCCGTCACCGGGCTGCAGGACGCCGGCGACGTCCACGATCCCGACGCCGACTTCGTGGGGCTGACCATCGTCCGGCTGAGCCTGGAAGGGCAGCGAAAACAGGCCGCCGAGGCCACGCGCTGGCTCGACGACGAGGAACGGGCCGTGCTGTCCCTGTGGTGGCTCGAGACCACGGGTGAACTCACCCGCGCCGAGGTCGCCGCCGCCCTGGAACTCTCCCCGCAGCACACCGCCGTGCGCGTCCAGCGCATCAAGATCCAGCTGGAGACCGCACGGGCCGTCGTACGGGCCCTGTCCACCACCCCGCGCTGCCGGGAACTGGCGGCGGTCCTGGGTCTGTGGGACGGCGTCCCCTCCCCGCTGTGGCGCAAGCGCATCGCGCGGCACGCGCGCGGCTGCGCCGGGTGCAGCGGGCACTGGACCGCCCTGGTTCCCGCCGAGGGGCTGCTGGCAGGCCTCGGCCTGGTGCCCGTCGCGGCGGAACTCCTCGACCGGGTCACCCGGCGGCTGCCCGCCGCCCCCACCTCCTGTGACGTGCCCCCCACCACAGAGCCGGACGCGCCCGGGGACGGCCCCGCTGACGGTCCCCGGCGCGCCCTCGCCCGTCCCGTCGTGGCGGCCGCGGCCCTCGCCGTCGTCGCCGGCGGGGTGCTCAGCGGCTGCGACTACCTCACCTCCGCCCCGGAGCAGACCGCGCCCCAGGACGCCGCCGCCCCCAGCCGGAACGTTCCGGCAGAGGTTCGCGTCCTGCCGCTCGCCACCACCCCCGAGCCCTCCTCGCCGGCACCCGCGCGCACCGACGACGTCGCCGCCGACCGCTCCTCGGCCACCGGCCGCCGAGCCGTGACGCCGACCGCCCGCACCACCGCGCCCGCGACCCCGCCGGCCCCTGCCACCACCCCTGCCCGTACCGCGTCACCGCGGCACACGCCCCCGCCCCGCCCGCGCGAAGGGCTCGAGCAGCAGGTCGTCCGCCTGGTCAACGCCGAGCGCGCCAGGGCCGGATGCTGCCCCCTGAGCCACAACGCCGAGCTGAGCGCCGCGGCACTGCGCCACTCCGCCGACGCGCCGGGAGCCTTCGGCACCGGCCGGGCCGCCGGCCGGCAGCGGTGGCACCTGTCGGGGGTCAACACGCTCACGGGACGGCCGGACGCCGCCGCCGTCGTGACCGTGTGGATGAACACCCCCGGCCAGCGCAAGGCCGTACTCGACTGCTCGCGCACCGAGTTCGGCGTAGGCGTCGGTGTCGCCGTCAACTCCGGCGGACCGCGCTGGACCCAGGCCTTCGCCACCCGCTGACCGCGACCACCGCACCCCTCGAGCCACCGCCTGCCCGCCGGGCCGGCGCGGCGTGCCCCGCACGCCGCCGGCCGGCCACCCCCCACGCACACCGAGCGCGGGCCGGGCGGTTTCCCGGGGCCGGACGGCCCCCGCAGTAACGACCCTCCACCGAATGGGAACTGCACCATGCGCACCACGCACGACCGCACCAGACACAGGCACCGCCGGGGCAAGGCCCGGCGCCGGGTGATCGTCGCGGCGGCGGCGACGGCCGCGGCCGCCGCCCTGGCCGTCGGAGTCATCGGCATCGGTTCCGCGACGACCACGGACACCCCGCAGCCCGAGGCCAAGGGCGTCCCCGTCGCCGCGCAGCCCGTGCACAAGGCCCCGCCCACCCCGCTCAGCGAGACGCCCAAGCCCGACAAGGCCCGCGGCATGGTCTACAAGGGCCTCGACCCGGCGCCCAAGGGCGACCCCTGCGTGGGCGTCTACCGCGTCTCCGACGCCCGCCTGTGCACCCACGGCCCGGACGCGCCGCCCAAGGGCGTCGACATCACCAAGGACACCAAGCCGGTGGCCCAGGGCACGTCCGAGCCCCCGGCCCTGACCGGCGACGGCAAGCAGGCGCCCGCGGCCGCCGAGGCCCTGCGCGGAGCGACGCCCGCCCTCGACGCCCGCACCGGCGACGTCGCGGCCGCCGGCCCCGCCACCGACGCACCCAAGGCCGGCTCCGGCTCGAAGACCGTCTGCGAGGGCGACGGTTCCACCGGCAACCGGGTCCAGGTGCTGTACGTCCACGGACCCGGCCGCGACCGGTTCGGGCAGTACGCCGCCTCGTTCAAGCAGTGGGCGGCCGAGACCGACATGATCTACAGCGCGAGCGCCAAGGAGACCGGCGGCGAACGCCACGTCCGCTACGTCACCGAGGCCGACTGCACCGCGTCCGTGCTGAACGTCGAGGTGACCGACGGCGCGATGGCCGAGTTCGGCGCGATGAACAACGCGCTGGCCGCCAAGGGCTTCAACCGCCGCGACCGCAAGTACATGATCTTCGCCGACGCCCAGGTCTACTGCGGCATCGGCACCTTCAACGGCGACGAGCGCCCCGGCGCGGACAACCTCAGCAACTTCGGCCCGTCCTACGGACGTACGGACTCCGGCTGCTGGGGCGGCAGCACCCCCGCCCACGAACTGGGCCACAACCTCGGCGCGGTCAACAACAGCGCCCCGCACACCAGCAAGGCCGCGCACTGCGTCGACGAGTGGGACATCATGTGCTACTCGGACGCGCCGCACTACCCCAAGATGCAGATCATCTGCCCCGAGCGCACCAGCGACGCGCGCCTGGACTGCGGCCACGACGACTACTTCCACACCAACCCGCGGCCCGGCAGCTACCTGGCCACGCACTGGAACATAGCCAACAACCGCTTCCTCATAGCGGGAGGCGGCAGCACCGACCCCAACCCCAGCCCCACCCCCAAGCCGGACCCGACCGGCAGCACCACCCCCGACCCGGCCACGGGCCCCGCCGCGCAGGTCACCCAGATCGCCCCCGACTCGGCCCTCGTCAGCTGGCCGAAGGTCGCCTCCGCCACCGGCTACGACCTGCTCCTCAACGGCAAGAAGCACGCCGACGTCAAGGACACCTCCATCCGGATCGTCCGCCTCACGCCCGACACCGCCTACAAGGTCGCCGTCGCGGCGCGCGGCGCGAACGGCAAGGTCTCCGCGCCCGGACGCACCGCGTCCTTCCGCACCCTGCCCGCCGGCAACGGCCCGACCAAGCCCGGCGGCAAGTTCCTGCTGCTCAACAGCCTCACGGGCCAGGCCGCCGACCTGTGGGGCGGCTCCACCGCGAACGGCACGGTCGCCATCGCCTACCAGCGGCACGGCTACGCCAACCAGCAGTGGACGTTCGAGGACGCGGGCGGCGGCACCGTCCGCGTGAAGTCGGTCCAGTCCGGCAAGTGCCTGCAGCCGGGCAACGACGGCCGGGCGGTGGCCGGGCAGTACATCGCCCAGCAGCCGTGCGGCGGATCGGCCGCCCAGAAGTGGAAGCCGACCGCCAACGGCTCGGGCTCCTACGTCCTGCAGCCGCAGGGCTCCTCCCTGGCGCTGGGCATCAGCCAGCGCTGGTACTACGGGGGCAAGCTGCTCGAACTCCAGCAGCGCAACCAGCAGGGCTACCAGAACTGGACGCTGACCAAGGTCTCCTGACGGTCCGACAGCACCCTCGAACCCGTATCCCCTGAACCGGGCCGGCGACCGCGACCCACCCCCACCAACCCCCACACGCGGTCGCCGGCCCTTCCCCCACCCCGGCTTTCCCCGCTGTTCCCCGCCAGGAGTACCCGATGACCCTCCGTTCCACAGCCCTCGCCCCGGCGGCCGGACTGCTCGGCGCCCTGCTCGTCCTGGGCACGGCCGCCCCCGCCGCCGCGCACGGCGACACCATCGCCTTCACCGTCACCGGCGACCGGCCCGACGGGCACGTACGAGCCGTGGCGACCTGGGAGAACGACAACGATCCCGTGGACGAGCCGGTCGCCGGCACGCTGACGGCCCAGGACCCCAACGGCCGTACCCGCGGCCCCTGGCAACTGGTCCCCGTCGAGGGCGCCAAGGCCACGTACACCACCAAGGAGGCACTCACCCCGGGCACCTGGAAGATCACCGTGCACTGCGGGTTCCCCGACCTCGGCCACGGCGAGGCCACCGTGAACGTCCCCGCGCTCGCCGACGGAGCCACCGCGCCCGCCACGCCGTCCGCGTCGGCGTCCACGTCCTCCACACCGTCCGCCGCTCCGCCCGCCCCGCGCTCCGCCGAGGCGAAGTCCGCGTCCCGGGCCGAGGAGGACTCGGACGGCGGCGCGGACAAGGACACCGCCGCCATGGCCGTCACCGCGGCCGCCGTCCTCGCCGTCGCCGTCACCGCGGCGCTGCTCGTGCGACGGGCCCGTCGCTCGAGGTAGCAGGCCCGCCCGTCCCCGGCAACCCCGACGATCGTCAGGGGTCGCCTCCTGCCCTTCGGGTCGGGTGCGGGCGGCCCCCGCCGCATAACTTCGGCGGCATGAAACGCACTACCGAACGACAACGCGCAGGCCACGCCCACGGGCCGGCGCCGCGACCGCTGAAGGCCGCGGGGGCGCTGGCGGTCGCCGCCGCCCTGCTGGCGTGGCTGGCACCGGCCGGGACGGGGGCATCCGGGGCGGCGCTGGTCACCGGCGGCCCCTCGGCGTCCGCCTACCGCTCGCTGTCCGGAACGGCCGCCGACGCGCCCGCCTGGCTGGGCTCGCTGCTCGGGCTCGCCACCGAGGGGACGCTGGTGGCGCTCGGCCTGCTGCTGGTGTGGACGGGCTGGACCGCCCTGCGCGGGCGTGACGTGCCCGG
Source organism: Streptomyces sp. NPDC053048 (assembly GCF_044547045.1). Taxonomy (NCBI): domain Bacteria; kingdom Bacillati; phylum Actinomycetota; class Actinomycetes; order Kitasatosporales; family Streptomycetaceae; genus Streptomyces; species Streptomyces sp. NPDC053048. Next base: position 66,431 of record NZ_JBITZS010000004.1, on the reverse strand, counting down.
CGTCGCCGGCGTCCTGCTGGCGGGCGCGGCCACCGTCGCCGCGTACGCGACCAGCGAGGCCCTGAAGGTGATGGTGGACGAGGAGCGCCCCTGCCGTGCGCTGTCGGGCGTCACCACCGTCAAGCAGTGCCCCGAACCCGGCGACTGGTCCTTCCCCAGCAACCACTCCACCCTCGCCGCCGCCCTCGCGGTCGGCCTGGCCGTCCTGCGGCCGCGGCTCGCCGCCGTGACCCTGCCGGTGGCCGCGCTCGCCGCGCTGCTGCGCGTGGCCGTCGGCGCGCACTACCCGCACGACGTGCTGGCGGGCGCGGTCCTCGGCAGTGCCGTGGCGCTGGCCGCGATGCTCACCCTGCGGCGGCTCGCCGTCCGGCTGGTGTCACTGACCGGATGGCCCCGGCGCGGCGGTCATGCCCGCCTCATGGGCCACGACGGCGGCAGCGGCGCGGTTGTCCACGCCCAGCCGGGCCAGGATGGAGCTGACGTGCGCCTTGACCGTCCCTTCCACCACATGCAGCCGCCGCGCGATCTGACCGTTCGACAGCCCGGCGCCCAGGTGGGCCAGGACGTCCCGTTCGCGGGCGGTGAGCGCGGCGACGCGTTCCCGGGCGGTGGCGCGCCGGCCGGCGGCGCCACCGGCGCCGGTCGCCGCCAGATGGGCGACCACCCGGGCGGCGACCTTGGGCGATAGCCAGGCGGCGCCCCCGGCCACCGCGCGCACTCCCGCGATCAGTTCCTCGGGCGGCCCGGACTTGACCAGGAAGCCGGCGGCGCCGCCGGACAGGGCCCGCAGGATGTAGTCGTCCTCGCCGAACGTCGTCAGCATCACGACGCCCGTGCCGGGCGCCGCCTCGCGGATCCGCGTCGCGGCCTCGATGCCGCTCACGCGCGGCATCCGGATGTCGAGCACGGCCACATCGGGCCGGTGCCGGCGGGCCAGTTCCACGGCCTCGTCCCCGTCCCCGGCCTCCGCGACCACCTCCAGCCCGCCGTCGGCGGCCAGTACGGCCCGCACCCCGGCGCGGATCATCGGCTCGTCGTCGGCGATGAGGACCCGGATCATCGCGCGCTCACCCCGCCAGGACGGTGCGGCTGACCAGCCGGCCGTGCCGGAAGCAGAGCTGGTACGAGTCCCCGGAGGCGTCCACGAAACGGTCGGCCGTCACCGCGTAGTACTCGCACTCGACCCCGGAGCCCTTCGGTTCGGCCGCCCTCGGCCGGTACGGCAACTGACGGTCGGGCAGCACACGCTCGACCTCCGGGCGATTCTGCCCCACGCGCAGGGAGGCGTAGTCGGCAGGGGCGATGACCATGTGGGACAGCGTCAGCGAGGCCCAGGCGATCAGCGCGCCGGCCAGGACCGCGGTGGCGAGCAGCGGCACGACGACCGCGGCGGCCACGGCCCGGCCCGCCCGGCGGACGGCCCGCCGGTGCTCCGGCGACACGGCCCGCGGAGCACTGCGGGCCAAGGGCGACGGCGGCTGCCGCGCGGGATCGTGCGGCAGCCGCGCGGTGACGGCGAAACCGTCGTCCAGCGGGCCGTACGCGAACGATCCGCCCGCCAGCCGCACCCGTTCGTCCAGACCGATCAGCCCCCGGCCGCCACCGGGCAGCGCGGCGGGGGACACCGTGGCGGTGTTCTCGACCGACACGGTGGTGGCGTCGGCCGTGTGCGTCAGGCGGACCGTCGCCCGCGCGCCGGGTGCGTGCTTGGCGACATTGGTCAGCGCCTCCTGCACCACCCGGTGCGCGGCCCGCTCGACGACCCCCGGCACCTCCCGCGCGCCCTCGACGCGCAGCGCGACGTCCAGACCGGACGCGGCGGCGCCCTCGACCAGGCGCGCGATACCGAAGTCCGCCGGCTGCGCCGGAGCGGGCTCGCTCTCCTCGCGCAGGATGCCGATCACCTCGCCCAGCCGCTCGACGGCTCCCGCCGCACGGGCCCGCACCTCCTCGGCGGCCGCTCGGTGATCGTCCGTCAGGCCGGGAGCGAGCTTCAGGGCCCCCGCCGACAGCGCGATCAGGCTCAGGTCGTGGCCGAGCGCGTCGTGCATGTCCTGTGCGATCCGGGCCCGTTCGCGCAGCCGGGCCTGCTCCGCGATCAGCCGCTGCTCCCGCTCGAGCTGTTCCGCCCGGCTCCAGCCGAGGCGCACCAGCTCCAGGTACTGGCGCAGGACCCGCCCGGCGAACCACGGCAGCAGCGCGGCCCCCACCACCATGACGACGAACAGGCCGCCCAGCGGCAGCAGCGCGGGCACGGTCACCAGCGCGGTGGCACCGGCCACGACCAGCACGCTCAGCGCGCCCATCATCGGCAGCGTGCGCCCCGAGCGGTTGCCCGCGAAGAACGCGGCGGCCGCGGCCGCCAGCCCCCACCAGGGGTCGGCCACGCCCAGCCCGGTGGTCACGACGGCGGTCAGCGCGAGCGCGACTCCCGGGTCACGCCGCTTGGTTGTTGTTCCAGACACGGATGCACGGTACGGGTGTGGCTTGTGTGACGATCCGCCGCCCTGTCACCCGTCCCTTCAGCCGCTTCAGTCGCCCAGCGCGAGGCGGAAGCCGAACGCGGCGACGACCGTACCGGTGATCCGGTCGAGCACGCGGCGCGCGGAAGGCCGCTGCAGACGGCCGCGCAGCGCGCGGGCGAAGGCGATCAGGGCGCACGCCCAGATCACGGCGAGGACGATGTGCACCCCGGCCAGCAGCACCCCGGCGGCCAGATGGGAGGAGCCGGACGGGATGAACTGCGGGAGCACGGCCACGTAGAAGGCCCCCATCTTCGGGTTGAGCAGATTGGTCAGCGTGCCCTGGCGCCAGCCGCCGCGCAGGGTGTCCCGGCCGCTGTCGGGCCCGGCCGGCGCACCGGCACCGACGGCCTCCGCCTCCGCCGCCTCCTGCTCCGCCGTCCCGCCGGAGCCGCCCTTCCGTCGCGCGGCCCAGAGCATCCGGCCGCCCATCCACACCAGGTAGGCGGCTCCCGCCCAGCGCACGATCTCGTAGGCGAGGTGGGAGGCGGTCAGCAGCGCGGTCACGCCGAGCGCGGTGAGCACGCCCCAGACGAGGGTGCCGGTCTGTATGCCGAGGACCACACCCCAGGCACGCCGCCGGCGGCCGAGCGCCGCGGTGCGCAGGATGAGGGCGGTGTCGAGGCCGGGAGTGAGGGTGAGCAGTCCGACGATCAGTGTGAAGGTCCACAGGGCGGAAATGGTGATCATGGAGCCTGACTGTAGGGCCGCGACGCGATGAACTGCCAGATTCCTGCCCGGAATCGGGCAGGAATGAAGCGATTGGTGTGCCGGTCGGGGCGATTGAGTGGCCTGGTGGCCTACAGAAAGGCGTCGAAGGCGTCGCTGAGGGCGTTGCCGATCAGGCCGGGCCAGCCCGCGGCGCCGGTGCCGAAGGCGGCCATCAGGGCGTAGCCGACGGCGGCGTCCTCCACCCGGAGGGGCGTGTCCGGGTCCGGAGACCAGTGGGCGGCGGACTCGCTGTCGCGCGTCCAGATGAAGACCGCGACGCGCCGCCCGTCGCGGCGCAGGACGCTCGAGGACTTGTCGCGCACCTCGTAGGAGTAGGCGAGGCCGGCGGTCTCCACGGTGACGCGGAAGGACGACTTGCGCAGGCGCCCGCTGCCGGGCTTCAGCCGGGCGGTCCGCTCGCCCACGGTCATCGTCAGGCGGGCGGCGTCGCGGGTGCCGATGGGGGCCTGTCCGTGATCGGGTGCCCCGTCGGACCGGACGATGGTGGTGGCCGGCAGCCGCGGGCCCCGTACCGACACCCGGCCCGGCGTGGCGCGGGGGGTCGTGACGGTCACCGGGCCGAACCGTTCGTCGTCGAGTGTGACCGTGCCGTATCGGTCCGGCTCCATGGCGCCGCCCTCCGTCGCTCGCCGCCTGTCCCGCGCATCGGTCCATGAGACGCCGGAGGTCCCGGGCCGGGTTGCCGGTCCAGGATTTTGAAGCGACTGCTTCAAAACGTGCTAGTGTCCGGCTCCGGGCGATGCGGGCGAACGCCGCGCGCCGATTGTGAAGCAGTCGCTTCAAAATAACTGGGAGGGGTATTCGCATGCCATTGGTCGTCTACGTCCTGTCGCTGGGCATCTTCACGCAGGGGACCTCGGAGTTCATGCTCTCCGGGCTGCTGCCCGGGATGGCCGCCGATCTGGGGGTGTCGATTCCCGACGCCGGGCTGCTCATCTCGGCCTTCGCCATCGGCATGGTCGTCGGGGCGCCCCTGCTGGCCGTCCTCACCCTGCGCTGGCCGCGCCGCACGGCGCTGGTGTCCCTGCAGGCGGCCTTCGTCCTGGCGCACGTGGTGGGTGCGCTCGCACCCGGCTACGGAGTGCTGTTCGCCACCCGCGTCATCGGCGCGCTGGCCTACGCCGGGTTCTGGGGCGTGGCCGTGGCCACGGCGGTGGCCGCGGTGCCGGAGGCCGCCAAGAGCAGGGCGGTGGCCCTGGTGGCCGGCGGGCTGACCCTGGCCACCATCGTGGGCGTCCCGGCCGGCACCGTCATCGCCCAGGTCTCCGGCTGGCGGGCCGCGTTCTGGGGCGTCGCCGTCGCGACCGTGATCAGTCTCGTCTGCACCTGGTTCGCCGTCCCCGCCGGGCGCACCGGCGCGTCCGGGCGGCCCGCGTCGGTCCGGGCCGAGCTGCGCGGCATGGCGCGGCCGCGGCTGTGGCTCTCGTACGCCATCACCGCCTTCGCCTTCGGCGCGGTCATCGTCACCTTCAGCTACCTGGCGTCGCTGCTGACCGAGGTGAGCGGAGTGCCCGAGGGCTGGGTGCCCGGCGTGCTCGCCCTGTTCGGCGTCGGCGGACTGATCGGCCTGGTGATCGGCGGGCGCACCGCCGGAACCCGGCCGCTGGCAACCCTGGGCTGGGGGCTGGGTGCCCTCGTGGCCGCCTCCGCCCTTGTCGCGCTGACCGCGGGCCACGCGGCAGTGGTCGTCGCGCTCGTCTTCCTCCTCGGTCTGGCCGGCTATGTGACCAACCCCGCCCTCCAGTCCCGCGTCTTCACCCTGGCCCCCGACGCCCCGACCTTCGTCGGCGCCGGCAACACCGCGGCCTTCAACGTCGGCAACACCCTGGCCCCGATGCTGGGCGGCCTCGCCATCGACGCCGGGTACGGCTACGCGTCCGTGGCCTGGGTCGGTGCCGCGCTGGCCGCCGCGGGATGCGCGGGTGTCCTGTGGGCGGCCCGCCTGGAACGGGCAAACGGGATGAATTGCATTGGTCTGCTTCATCGGCCGCCGCCCCGTGCCGAGTCCGCCGATGCATCCGCGACGGCGATGATCGCCCGGTAGGTGGCGGTGTCCTCGGGTTCGCCGACGGGCCTGCCCTCGGCCTCCACCCAGGCGTGCGCCCCGAACGGCGAGGTGCGTACCCCGCTGCACCAGGTGGGCCAGTGGCCGCGCATCCGGCACAGCAGGGCGGTGGCCAGGGAGCGTGGGAGGCAGTAGCGGCCCGCGCACAGGGTGCTGACGGCTGTCACCTGCCGCCGTGCCCGCAGCGCCTCGTCGTAGCGGGCGGGCCTGGCTCCGCGCCGTGCCAGGCCCAGCACCGCGCGGATGCGGCGCGGCGGCAGGTGGGTGAGGAGCCGGGCGGCGGCAACGGCGGTGTGGACGGTGAGCCGGGTGCCAAGCGTGGGGCGGTGGCCGTCGGTGTCCAGGATCTGGCTCACGAGTCGGTCACCAGCCCCGCCGTGGCAAGGTGTGCGACCAGGGCCGTGACGTCGGCGGTGGCACGCTCAGGGGTGACCGGGCGGGTGGCGGCGAGCCGTTCGGCGGCCTGTGCGGGCGTGGCGCCGTCCAGCAGTGCCTGCACGATGAGGGCTCCGGTGCCGTTCAGCTGCCAGTAGTGCCCGGCGCGTTCGTCGAGCAGAACCATGCCGTCGCCTGTGGCGCAGGCGGTGACATCATCGTGCAGTCGGTGCACTGTTCATCTCCCTCGTGCCGTCCGGGGTGTGCTGGTGCTCCAGGCCGCGCAGCCACGCCTCCACTGCGAGGGTGGCCTCGAGCTCCGCGATCTGGCCGATCAGCAGTTGGGGCGAGAGCAGGGCGCGGCGCAGCGCGTCTTCGTCGGCCAGTCCGGCGGCCACCAGGCGGGAGTCCTCGGCCCAGGTCGCGAGCACGTGTCGGCTGCGGCGCAGGCCGCCCAGCCACTCGTAGCCGAAGTGGTCCTTGGTGGTGCGGCGCAGGATGGTCTCGGGCACCAGGCCGTGCATGGCGGCGGCGAGGAGCGGTTTGTAGGACCAGGGGCTCGCGGCCTCGTGCGGGCGGGCGGCGAGCGCGGCCTCGATCACCGCATCGTCGCAGAACGGGCTGTGAAGCGGCAGCCCGGCCGGCGCCCCGCTGTGGGCCAGATGTCCGGCGACACGGCCCCCGTGCTGCGCGGCTGCGGTCCACACGTGCCGGCCGCGTTCGGGGTGCAGTGGTTCGGCGGCGTCCCTGGCCGCGGCGCGCAGTCGCTCACCGCACAGTTGCAGGGCCTGCTCGCTCGCCCAGGGCGGAAGATGCGGGCGCAGTCCCCAGCGCAGGTCGTCCCCGGCCGGCGGCGTGTGCAGCAGCCCGGCGGCCTCGGTGAGCCAGGCGGCGTAGGAGCCCCGGTCGAGCAGCGTCCTTGCGATCATCTTGAGGGGCCGGCGGTGTCGCGCCCGCCATCCGGCCGCGTGACGCAGGCCGGCCGCGGGTGAGTGCCGCAGCAGGGCGTGCACGTAGGCCGGTGAGGGCTGGACGACCTGGTCCCCGCCGAAGCCGGACAGCCGCAGTAGGGCCCCGCGCGCCCGCATCTGCTCGGCCAGGTATTGCTGCTGCACCCGTGCACGCAGGACCGCGGTCGGCTCGTCGCCCTCCACGCGGTCGTCCAGGCCGCTGAAGTAGGCCGGCAGATCGGCCGAGGCGAACACCAGATGCTCGATGCCCGGCAGATGCTCTGCGGCCCGGCTGGCGTAGAGACGGTCCTCGTTGTTGGCAGCGCCCGCGTCCAGGGTGACGGTGACCAGCCGGGCACCCGCGTGTGCCGCCAGGAAGCACAGCGAGGTCGAGTCCATCCCGCCGGACAGGTCCGCGCCCACCACTTCACCCGGTCGGACCCGCAACGCGACCGCCCGCTCCAGTGCCTCCCGCAGTCCGGTGGCGGCCTCACCCAGGGAAAGGCCGGCCGCGGGCTGCCGCCACCAGCGCCGGGTGCGCACCTTGCCGCCGCGCGCCAGTTCCATGGCAGTGCCGGGCCGTACGACGTGCACGCCACGCCACAGCGCGCCCTCGGCAAGCGGATGCGGAACGGTGTCAGCGGTGAGCTGCAGCGCCAGCTGCGTGGTGTCCAGCTCCGCCCCGGTCAGGCGGGCCAGGACGCGGGCCTGGTCGGCGCAGACCGTGACGCCTGCGGCCTCGGCCCGGTACACCCGTCGCTGCCCGGAGAAGCTGCCCCGCACGTACGTGTGCCCCGCGACGGACGCGAGCACGTGAAAGCAGCCATGGGCGCCCGACAGTGCCGGCTCGATGTGCGTGGTGTCCGTGATCTGCCGAGCTCTCGCGGTCAGTTCGGCGGGCCGCAGGGAAGACATCCCGGCGACCGCCAGGCGCACGTCACCGCTGACGCAGATCGTCAGCTCCTCGTCCGGCCAGCAGCCCACCAGCCACGGACGGCCGGAAGCATGCGGCACGAGGTGGAGCACGGCCGGACCGGCGAGGCTGCGCAGGCGATCGAGGAGACCGGGTGCGTGAGCCCGGTCGGGAAGGACAACGAACCAGCAGGCCGGCGTGGCGCCCATCAACATCTCCAGGGTGGGAGGGCGAGTGACAGCGTGGGGGCCGGCGCCGGGTGCCGGGCCAGGCCCTTACGGCCCGAACCGGCACCCGCCAGGCTCATCAGAGCCAAAAGCCGACCGGGAAGTCGGGCCAGTCCCCGATGTCGCCCTGGGTCAGCTCGGCGTACCGCCCGACCTCGGCCAGCAGCGGCGGCTCGTAGACGTCCTCACTCTCCATGCCCTGCAGCGTCTGCCCCACAGTGATCACCTCCGGTCACATGGAGGCGGAACTCCCACCCCCTGCAGTCCAGTCAGGCAGACCCGCGTGACCTACAGCCAGGAGTGCCGGGCTAATCCACCGGCAGGAAGGAAAGCGGGTGAACGTGCAAACAGCACGCCGGGGAGTGCACACCGGCTCACTGCACACAGGAGAGCCCGGACGAGGGCCGCGGCCCCGGGCGAGGTACTCCTCGACGTGCTCAGCCCATCACGGGCACGCTCACGGCGCCCAGGCTCCTGGGCGCCACCGAATACTGCATGGCTCGAATACCGGCTGCCCGGTCGGCCGAGCCGCGACGAGATTTTGTACGGGTGTTCCAAAACCTCTAGTGTGGCCCCATGGCCAGGCCACGAGAGTTCGACGAGAGCCGCGTCGTCACCGCGGCCATGGAAACGTTCTGGCGCCAGGGCTACGAGGGCACCTCGACCCGTGACCTGTGCGAGAGCACGGGACTGGGGCCCTCGAGCCTGTACAACACCTTCGGCGGCAAGCGGCAGCTCTACCTGCGGGCCCTGAACCGCTACTACGAGATGACCACCACCGAACAGATCGCCATCCTGCGCCGCTCCGGCCCGGTCAAGGACCGGCTGCGCGAGATGATGATGCACGCCGTCGACGCCGACCTGGCCGATGACGACGCCGACGGTGGTGCGGGGGAGCCCCGGGCGCGCGGCTGCTTCGCCATCAACGCGGCCATCGAGCTGGCGAGCATGGACCCGGACGTCAGGAGCGAGGTGCGTCGGCACTTCGACCGCGTGGAGGACGAGCTGTGCGCCCTCGTCACCACGGGGCAGCACACGGGCGAGATCCGCGCGACGTCCGATGCGCGGGTCCTGGCCCGCCAGATCCAGAGCACGTACTACGGCCTGCGCGTCCTGAGCAGGGTCCACGACGACCGGCGGCTGCTGCTGGCCACGGTCGACGGCACCCTCGCCGGGCTGTAACGCACCGTACCCCCGCGGCCACCCAGCGGTGACGGGTCTGTGAGGCCCCTCATGGGGCCCAGATCACATACGAAAGCGGGTAGTGGCGGCGCCCGACATGCAATCCGGGCATTTGATCTCGATTTTCCGGGCCCTCCTCCGGCGTTCCGTAGTAGGTCACACCTTTGCCAGGCGATTTCGCCGCCGCTAACAATTGCCGAGTCGCACGGCGCCGTCGACCGAGAAACGGCGCTCTTCTTTTGCGCCCATGACGGCCACTGCGACTCTCGCGATTGGAAGGTTCAGCTCTTCATGCGCTCCACCATCTCCGGCTATACCCGTCTGCCCAAGGCCCACAAGATCTCCGCCGCGGCCATCGCCGCCGCCGGCACCGCCGCTCTGGCGTTCGCGGTCGTTCCGAACGCCTCCGCCGCCGACCTGCACTCGGCCGCCGTGAAGCCCGTCGCGCAGAACGCCCACGAGTTCGGTGAGACGCAGGCCGTCGAGCTGGCCCAGCTGACGGACGCCGCCGCCGAGCAGGCGAAGGCCGCCGCCGCAGCCAGGACCGGCGACGCCGCCAAGGCCGACGCCGAGCGCGCGAGCCGTTCCACCGAGCGCCAGGCCCTCAAGCCCGCCGCCCCGGCGAAGAAGGCCTACGCGGACAACCTGGACGGCTGGATCAAGGAGTCCCTGGACGTCCTGAAGTCGAAGGGCATCCCGGCCTCGTACGAGGGCATCAAGCGCAACATCATGCGCGAGTCCACCGGTAACCCGCGTGCCATCAACAACTGGGACGTCAACGCCGTCAACGGCGTGCCGTCCAAGGGCCTGCTGCAGATCATCGACCCGACGTTCAAGGCCTACCACGTCGAGGGCACGTCCTGGGACATCTACGACCCGGTCGCCAACATCACCGCGTCCTGCAACTACGCGGCCGACAAGTACGGCTCCATGGACAACGTCAACTCCGCCTACTGATCCAGGCCGAGCGGACCGACGCCGAAAGGGCGGCGACACCCCGTCACGGGGTGTCGCCGCCCTTTCGCGTGTTCACTGCCGCCGGCCCTAGTAGCCGACGGTGAACCTCTGCCCGTGGTGCCGGGGCCGCTCGGCCTCGTCCAGGAGGGCGACGGCCAGGTCCTCCATGGAGATCGCCGACGTGCCGTGGGCGTCGACGAGCAGTTCGTCGGTGCCGAGCCGGTAGCTGCCGGTCCGTGTTCCCGGCTCCAGCAGGGCGGACGGGCTGAGGTAGGTCCAGTCCACGCCGTCCGCCGCGCGGCAGGCCGCGAGCTGTTCGGTGCAGGCCAGCGCGATGGGCCGCCAGGCGGGCGGTACCAGGGCGGGGTCGTCGAGGACGAGGCCGCCGGTGCCGGGAACGGTCAGGGGGCCGGCACCTCCCACGAGCAGCAGGCGGACGCCGGTGCGGGCGAGTCCGTCCAGCAGCGCACGGGTGGTCGTGACCAGGTCCTGTTCGCTGCCAGGGGCGGGTCGGGTGGCGCTGATGACGAGGTCCTGGCCGGTGCTGAGCGCGGCGATGTCGGCCGTGCTCGACGCGTCGCCCACCCGGACCGTGGCGGCCGCGGGGAGCCCACGGCCCCGGGCGGCGTCGCGGACCACGGCGGTGACCTCGTGGCCCCGGGACAGTGCCTCGGTGACGACGCGGCTGCCCACGTTCCCGGCGGCTCCGAAGACGGTGATGCGCATGGCTGTCAGCCCTTTCGTATGTCGGTGGTGGTGCGGTGTGCGGTGGTGCCGTCCGTGGCGGACGCGGCGGGCGCGGGCCGGGCGGCCCGTGGGGAGGCGGTCTGGGCCGCGATCAGGGAGGCGATGACGACGAGGCCGCCCACGACCTGCGGCGTGGTGAGTTCCTGGCCCAGGACGAGCAGGCCGAGCGCGGTGGCGACCAGGGGGCTGAGCAGCCCGAGGAAGGCGACCTTGGTGGGTGTCAGGGCCCGTATGCCCCGGAACCACAGGGCGTAGGCGAGTGCGGTGCCGATGACGGCGAGGTAGCCGTAGCCGGCGAGGTTGGTGGTGCTCAGCGCGGGCGGCGGTCCCTCGGTGAACAGGGCGACGGGGAGCAGCAGCAGGCCGCCGGCCGTGAGCTGCCAGCCGGTGGTGGCCAGCAGGGGCGCGGGCGAGGTCCACCGTTTGCTGAGGACGACGCCGGTGGCCATGACGACGGCGCCGCCGAACGCCGCCGCGATTCCCAGCGCGTCCAGCCGGGCGTTCGCGCGGAGCACGAGCAGCGCGATGCCGGCCACTCCCGCGATGCCCGCCACGGCCGTCCGCGGTGTCAGCCGTTCACCGAGCAGCGCGGCCGAGAGTCCGGCCGCGATCAGGGGCTGGACGGCGCCGATGGTGGCCGCGACCCCGCCGGGCAGCCGGTAGGCGGCGATGAACAACAGGGCGAAGAACACTCCGATGTTGAGGGCGCCGAGCACCGTCGCGCGCCACCACCACTGCCCCTGGGGCAGCCGCCGGGTGAGCGCCACCAGCGCCAGCCCGGCCGGCAACGCCCGTACCGTCGCGGCCAGCAGAGGCCGGCCGGGGGGCAGCAGCTCGGTGGTGACGAGGTAGGTGCTGCCCCACAGGGCGGGGGCCAGCGCGGTCGCCGACGCGATCCTGATCTGATTGCTTAGCACTAAGCCAATGTATCTCAGCGCTAAGCGATCCGGGGTGGTCCGGCCTCGTGATCTATCTCACCGCTAAGGCATTGGTTAGGATGGCGGCGTGGCAGATCACGTCGACCAAGTGCTGGAACAGTGGGCGAAGCAGCGGCCCGACCTGGACGTCTCGCCGATGGCGGTCATCGGCCGCCTGCAACGGCTCTCCCTGCTGATCGGCGCCGAGCTGCGCCGGACGTTCGCCGCGCACGACCTCGACGCCGCCTCGTTCGACGTCCTCGCCACCCTGCGCCGCAGCGACGCCCCGCACCGCCTGACACCCGCCGAGCTGATGCGCTCGGCCATGGTCACCTCGGGCGCCATCACCCAGCGCCTCGACCGTCTCGAGGCGCGCGGCCTGGTCCTCCGCACGCGCAGCGCGTCGGACGGCCGCAGCGTGCACGTCTCCCTCACCGACGACGGCCGTGCCCTCGTCGACCGGGTCCTGCCGGACCACATCGCCACCGAGAACCGGCTGCTCGCCGCCGTGACGGACGCCGAGCGCGAGACCATCTCCCGCGCGCTGCGAAGTCTGCTGGAATCGCTGGGCGATACGAAGGACTGACGAGGCCGGCCACCCGGGGAGCCGGAGCCGATTCGGGTGGCGCCTGCCGGGCCGTCAGGAGAACATTCCGCCGGCCCGGCAGGCAATCGTGCACCCGCCGTGATGAACGACCGCCGCCGCGAGGCGTCACGGGCCGGGCGACGGCCAGGGTCGAAGCCCCAAGTGGAAGTTCGTGCACCACATAGCCCATAGGGTTGACGGCCTCACGTTTGTTCGACTGAAGGGCGGTCACGCGGTGGAGCTTCCGCGCGTCGAGTTCAAGGTGCTGGGGCCTTTGGAAGTCCTCGCCGGCGGACACTCCCTTCCGCTCGGCGGCCCCAAGCAACGCCTCCTGCTCGCCACGCTGCTGGTCAACGCCGGCACCGCGCTCTCCGCGGACCGCCTGTGCGACGCGATCTGGGGAGCCGGCCCGCCGGCCTCCGCCCAGGCCAACGTCCGCAGCTACGTCGCCGCCCTGCGCCGGGTGCTCAACCCCGCCGCCGGGGACGACCGGCTGAGCCAGGGCCACCGCGGCTACCAGCTGCGAGTGGAGCCCGACGAGCTGGACCTGCGCCGGTTCGAGGACCTCGCCGCGCACGGCCACCGCGCCCTGGCCGACGGCGAACTCCGGGAAGCCGCCTGCGTCCTGGGCAAGGCGCTCGACCAGTGGCGCGGCGGCGCCTTCGACGGCCTGGCCCACCACGACGCCCTGCACCTCGAGGCCGCCCGCCTCGACGAGGCCCGGCTGACCGCGCTCGAGCACTACGCCGAAGCCCGTCTGGCCCTCGGCGAACACCGCGAACTGCTGGGCCTGTTGAGCGAACAGGCCGCCCGCCACCCGCTGCGGGAATCGCTGTGGGCCAAGCTGATGACCGCCCAGTACCGCAGCCACCACCCCGGCGACGCGCTGAAGTCCTACGCCCTCGCCCGCACCGCCCTGCGCGAGGAACTGGGACTCGAACCCGGCGACGAGCTCAGACACCTGCACCGCGCCGTCCTCACCAGAGACCCGGCGCTGGGCACCGCGCCCCCCGTACGGCCCACCCGCCCCGTACCCGCCTGGCGGCCCGTCAGCCGGCTTCCCCCCGACACCGCCGACTTCGTCGGACGGGACCTGCTGATGTCGCGGGCCGCCGCACTGCTCGAACCCGCCGCCGCACCGCCCCCGGCCTCGACCCCCGCCACGGCACCCACCGCCGCGCCCGTCGTCGTCCTCACCGGCCCACCGGGCGTCGGCAAGACCGCCCTGGCCACCCGGCTCGCCCACCTCCTGCGCCACTCCTTCCCCGACGGCCTGCTGTTCCAGCGCCTCGACGGCGCCCGCGGCACCCGCCGCCCGCCCGGCGCGATCCTCGCCGACCTGCTGCTGAGCGTCGGCGTCGCCGGATCGTCCATCCCCGAGGCGACGGTCGACCGCGCCGCGCTGTTCCGTTCCGTGCTCTCCGGCCGCAGGGTGCTGCTGCTCCTCGACGACGCCCACGACGAGGCCCAGATCCGTCCGCTGCTGCCCGGCCTCCCCGGCTGCGCCGTCCTCGTCACCAGCAGGCAACGGCCGGCCGGCCCACCGGACGCGCACCTGATCGACGTCGCCCCCTTCGACGACGAGGAGTCACTCCTGCTGCTGCGGCGCACCGCCGGGCACCGGCGGCTCGCGGCGGAACCGGAGGCCACCGAGTGGGTCCTGGCCGGCTGCGCCGGACTGCCCCTGGCGCTGCGCGTCGCGGGAGCCGCGCTCGCCGCCCGCCCGCACTGGCGGGTGAGCTGCCTCGCCGAGAGGATCGCCGACGCGCGCACCGAGCACCCCGGACTGACGGCGGAGGACCTCGCCGTCCAGGCCTGCGTCACCGCCGCGTACCGCGCCCTGGCACCGGACGCCGCCAGGGCGTTCCGGGCCCTGGGCACGCTCCCCTCGCCCGAGTTCCCCGAATGGGCGACCGCCGCCCTGCTGGGCCTCGACGACGCCGACCCCACCACCGGCGCACTGCTCGACGCGCTGCTCGAGGCGCACCTCGTACGGATCGACCGCGTCGACGCCCAGGGCCGGCCCCGCTACCGGATGCACGAACTGCCGCACGCCCACGCCGCCGGACGCGCCCTGGCCGAGGAGTCGCCCGAGTGGCGCCGGGCGGCCGTCGTCCGGGTCCTGGACGGCTGGCTCACCCGGATACGGGCGGCCGGCGACCAGCTCATCCGGGGCGGGACGGGCGATGCCGTACGGGGCGGGGCGACCGACCTCGTCGGATGGCTCGAGGGCGAGCGCGCCGGCCTCGTCGCCGTCGTCGAGTTCGCCGCACGGTCCGGGTTCGCCCCCCAGGCGGCCGATCTCGCCCACGCCATGGAGGAGATCTGCCACCTGCGGAACTGGTGGGGCGAATGGGACCGGGTCGCCCAGGCCGCCCTCGACAGCGGCACGGCCGCCGGCGACCCCGTCGCCGTCGCGGTCGCCCAGGGGTCCCTGGCCAGGGCCTCGGCCGTCCGCGGCCGGGTCGACGACGCGGTGACGCGCTGGGCGGCCGCCATCGAGGAACTGGACGCCCTGGGCGAGAGTCACCACGCCGCCCGGCTGCGCACCCACCGCGCCTTCGCCGTCGCCGACCGCGGCATGGCCGACCTCGCCCACGACGACGCCCGCGCGGCGGCCGCCGCCATGGACCGGCTCGGGGACGCGCACGGCCACGTCCTCGCCCTGCGCAGCCTCGGCTACGCCCTCGTCGCCCTCGACCGCCAGGCCGAGGCCGCGGCGGCCCTGGAACCGGCACTGGAGGCCGCCGAACGGCTCGGCCATCCCCTCCTCCTCGCCGACGTCCTGCAACTGCTCGCCGTGGCCGAACTCGGCCGGGGCCGGTTCGGACGGGCCGCCCGCCGCACCCAGCGGGCCCTGGCCGGATACCGGATGGTGCGTCACCGCCCCGGCGAGGCCTACGCCCTGCTCACCCTGGGCCGGATGCACGTCGGCCTCGGCCCCGACCAGGCCCCGCGCGCGCTCGCCCCGCTCGGCGAGGCGGCCGCCATCTTCGCCGACCTCGGCGAACGCCGCGGCGAGACCCTCACCTCCTACTGGCTGGGCAGGACCCACGCCGCGCTCGGCGACCCCGGACGCGCCACCAGCCACCTCGCCGCCGCACTGGCCGGATGCCGCGGCCTGGGCATGGCCTACTGGGCCGACCGCGCCCGGCTCGCCATCAGCGACCTCGCGCGCGCCGGCGCCTACCCCGGCCCCGGGAACGGAGGCCTCCCGGCCCGTCGGTGACCGGGCGCCGCGTGCCCTTGTGCGTTTCTCATGCGCTCACGGAGCACGGTGGTGCCCAGTCCACGAAGGGAGGCGCGGTGTCCGACCTGGCCGCACCCGATATCGAACTGGCCGCCGTCGAAGTGCTCCGGGAGGTCCTGGCCCACCAGCGCAGAATGCGCGGGGGCGGTTGCACCTCAGAGGTCTGCCCACGCTGCGTCCGGCACCACCTGGACGCCGTACGCGCGGCCATGGAGAGCGGCCGGCGCATCGAATTCGTCCTGCCGGCGTTCCCCACCAAGTCGCCCAACCCCGCCAAGGTCCTCGGCCCCCTGCCCGACCTGGCCGAGGAACTGGCCCTGCGCTTCCTGAACTCGCTGTGCGAGCGCATCGCCGCGATCCACCCACCCGGCGCGGCCATCCTCCTCTGCTCCGACGGACGGGTCTTCAACGACCTGCTCGGCGTGAGCGACGAGGACGTCACCGGCTATGTGCGCGCCCTCGACCGCATGATCACCGACATCGGGGCCGGCCACCTCGAGCAGTTCACCCTCGACGAGGTCTACAGCCGCGCCGGGCACGAGGACATGCGCACCATGCTGTCCGCCGGCTACGCCCCGACGCTCGAGGAGCTGCGCGAGGAGGTGCGCGCCGGCGGCGCCCCGCTGGCCATGTACCGCGGCATCACCCGGTTCATGCTCGAGGACCTGTCCGGCCCGCACTACACGGGCACCCGCTCCGCCCTGCAGCGCAAGTGCCGCGACCTCGCCTACCGCGTCATCCAGCGCAGCAGGGCCTGGGGCGGCCTGCTGGACCAGCTCTTCCCGGCGGCCGTCCGCCTGTCGATCCACCCCCAGCCGTGCGGCACGGACAAGATCGGCATCCTGCTCGCGGACACCCCCGACGCCTGGCTGACGCCCTGGCACAGCGTCGCCGTCCGGACCCCCGACGGCTTCACCCTCATGAAGCGGGCCGAGGCCGAACAGGCCGGTGGCCGGCTCGCCTTCCGGGCCGGCCGCCCCAGCCACTACGTCCTCGACCAGCCCGGCGAAATGCCCCCTTCCCCCGGCCGGGAGACGACCGGCGCCCCCACCACTCCCCGCACAGGAGCACACCATGACCGGTGACCGAGACCCCCTCACCGACAGCCGTTACGAGGTCACGCCCGTAACCCCCTTCGGCATCGCGCTACGGGCGACCGCACCCGGCACGCCCGTAGCGGAACTGCCCGTCGACACCCTGCGCTCGCTCGTCCGCGAGCACCACCTCCTGCTGCTCCGCGGATTCGGCACCTTCGCCACGCCCGAAGAGCTCTCCGCCTACTGCGAGCTGTGGGGCGAGCCCAGCGTGTGGCCGTTCGGCACGGTACTGGAACTCGTCGAGAAGGAACAGCCCGAGGACCACATCTTCGACTCCAGCTACATGCCGATGCACTGGGACGGCATGTACCGCGAACAGATACCGGAGTTCCAGGTCTTCCAGTGCGTCCACGCGCCCGGCGAGGGCAACGGCGGCGAGACGACCTTCTCCAACACCCCCACCGTGCTGCGGAACACCGACCCGCAGACGGTCGCCACATGGTCCGCGGTGACCGGCACGTACCACCGCGAGATGGAGTTCTACAACAGCGTCACCGTCTCGCCCGTCGTCACCGCCCACCCGGTGACCGGCACCCCCGTCATCCGCTACAACGAGCCCACGGCGGCCGACGACGACGGCTTCGTCAACCACCCCGACCTCCGCTTCACCGGCCTCCCCGAGGACGGGATCGCCGAGGCGCACCGGACCCTGCGCGCCGCGCTGTACGACCCGGCGCACCTCTACGCCCACAGCTGGCGCACCGGCGACCTCGTCGTCACCGACAACTACACGCTGCTGCACGGCCGGAACGCCTTCACCAGCGGCGCCCCCCGCCACCTGCGCCGCGTCCAGGTGCTCGGCACCCCGCCGCTGGACAACCCGGGGCTGGTCCGATGAGCGACACCACGAACCGGATGATGACGGGCGAGGACTACCTGGAGAGCCTGCGCGACGGCCGCCAGGTGTACCTGGACGGCGACCGCGTCAAGGACGTCACCCGCCACCCCGCCTTCCGCAACTCCGCCCTGTCCGTCGCCCGCCTCTACGACGCCCTGCACGACCCGGCCACCGCCGACGTGCTCACCGGCACCGACGCCGCAACCGGCATCCGCACCCACAAGTTCTTCAGGCCCAGCCGGTCGGCGGCCGATCTGGTCGAGGCCCGCGAGGCGATCGCCACCTGGGCGCGGATGAGCTACGGCTTCCTCGGCCGCACCCCCGAGTACAAGGCCTCCTTCATGGCCGGCCTCGGCGTCAACGCCGACTACTACGGCCCGTTCGCGGACAACGCCACCGCCTGGTACCGCGAGTTCGCGAGCAGGGCGCTCTACCTCAACCACGTCATCATCAACCCGCCGGTCGACCGCAAGCGCGCCATCCACGACATGGAGGACGTCTTCGTGCGCGCCGTGCGCGAGACGGACGCCGGCGTGGTCGTCAGCGGCGCGAAGATGCTGGCCACCGGTTCCGCGATCACCAACGCCGGCTTCGTCGCACCCGTCGGCTCGGCGGCCCTCGCGCCGGGCAAGGCCGAGCCGTTCGCCCTGGTGTTCTTCGTCCGCATGGACAACCCCGGGGTCAGGCTCGTCTGCCGCACCCCCTACGCGCAGCACGCCGGCAGCCCCTTCGACGCCCCCCTCAGCAGCCGCTTCGACGAGAACGACAGCGTCCTGCTGCTCGACGAGGCGCTCATCCCCTGGGAGGACGTCCTCGTCCACCGCGACATCGAGCGGGCCACCGGCTTCTACGCCACCTCCGGCTTCCCCAACCTCTACAACTTCCAGTCCGGAACGCGGCTGAGCGTCAAGCTCGACCTCATGGCCGGGCTGCTCGCCCGCGGCACCCGGGCCAACGGCACCGACGGGTTCCGCGGGGTCCAGGCCGCCGTCGGCGAGATCCTCACGATGCGCGACATGGTGTGGGCCCTGACCACGGCGATGGCCCACGACCCCGAACCGGGCAGCGGCGGCACCGTCGTCCCCCGCCTGGAGCACGCCTCCGCGATGCGGATGTACAACGCGCAGGTGTGGGACCGCGTCCACGAGCTGTTCGAGACCACCCTCGGCGGGGCGCCGCTCGCCGTCCCCTCCAGCGCCCGCGACCTGGCCAACCCCGAACTGCGCCCGCTCATCGACCGCTTCTACCGCGGCGCGGACACCGGCGCCCTGGACCGGATCAAGCTGCTCAAGTTGGCCTGGGACGCCATCGGCACCGAGTTCGGCGGCCGCCACGAGCTCTACGAACGCAACTACTCGGGCAACGGCGAGCAGGTCCGGCTGGACGCCCTGAAGTGGGCGACCCGGCGCGGCGGCCTCGCCCGCTGCGAAGCGCTGGTGCAGCAGTGCCTCGACGACTACGACCTCGACGGCTGGCGCCGGGGCCCGTGGCGCGACGCGGCGCACACCGACTGAGACGAGAGGCAACCAAGGCAATGTGCGGCATCACCGGATGGGTCGACTTCACCCGCGACCTCACCGACGACCCCTCGGCGGCCGCGGTCGTCGACTCCATGACCGACACCCTGGCCGCCCGCGGCCCCGACGCCCGCGGCACCTGGCTGGACGCGCACGTGGCGCTGGGACACCGGCGGCTGTCCGTCATCGACCTCGAACACGGCGCCCAGCCGATGCGCACCCCCGAACACGGGCCGAGGAACCTGCCACGAGCGGTGATCACCTACGGCGGTGAGATCTACAACTTCCCCGAGCTGCGCGAGGAACTCGTCCTGCTCGGCCACCGGTTCGCCACCCGCAGCGACACCGAGGTGGCACTGCGCGCCTACCTGCAGTGGGGCGAGGACTTCGTCCACCGCCTCAACGGCATGTACTCCCTCGCCATCTGGGACACCGCCCGCGAGGAACTGCTGCTGGTCCGCGACCGGCTGGGCGTCAAGCCCCTCTACTACCACCCCACGCCCGGCGGCGTGCTCTTCGGCTCCGAGCCCAAGGCGATCCTCGCCAACCCCCTGGCGAGCGCCGAGGCGGGAGCGGAGGAGCTGTGCGACGCGCTGCTGTTCCTGCGCACCCCCGGACGCGTGCCCTTCCGCGGCATGCGCGAGCTCAAGCCCGGCCACCTCCTGCGGGTGAGCCGCGCCGGCATCACCGAACGGCGGTACTGGACGCTGGAGTCCCGCCCGCACACCGACGACCTGAAGACCACCGTCGCCACCGTCCGCGACCTGCTCGACGACATCGTCCCGCGCCAGATGGTCGCCGACGTGCCCCTGGTCTCGCTGCTGTCCGGCGGGCTCGACTCCAGCACGGTCACCGCGCTCGCCGCCCGCACCCGCGCCGCCGGGGGCGGCCGCCTTTCCACCTTCTCCGTCGACTTCACCGGCCACACCGAGAACTTCCGGGCCGACGCCATCCGCCCCACCCCCGACGGCCCCTACGCCCTCGAGGTCGCCCGGCACGTCGGCAGCGACCACCACCCCGTCGTCCTGGACCGCGCCCGGCTCCTCGACCCGGACGTCCGCCGCACTGTCCTCGGGGCCTGGGACCTGCCGTTCAACTTCGCGGACCTCGACGTCTCCCTCTACCTGCTCTTCGCCGCCGTCCGCGAGCACGCGACCGTCGCCCTGTCCGGAGAGGGCGCCGACGAGGTCTTCGGCGGCTACCTGTGGTTCTCCGACCCCGAGGCGCGGCGCGCCGAGACCTTCCCCTGGCTCAAGCTGGGCGCCCACCGCGGCCTCGACCCCCGCTCCCTCTTCCACCCCTGGTTCGTCGACGGCATCGACCTCGGCACCTACGAGGCCGACCTCTACCGCACCGCGCTCGCCGAGGTCCCGCACCTCGACGGCGAGAACGCGGCCGAGCGGCGCACCCGGGAGCTCGGCTACCTCACCCTGACCCGGTGGCTGCCCATCCTGCTGGACAAGAAGGACCGGATGGGCATGGCGAGCGGCCTGGAGGGCCGGGTGCCGTTCTGCGACCACCGCCTCGTCGAGTACGTCTTCAACGTCCCCTGGGAGATGAAGACCTTCAGCGGCGAGGAGAAGGCACTGCTGCGCGCGGCCGCCGCCGACCTGCTGCCCGAGTCGGTGCTGCGCCGCAAGAAGGCCGCCTACCCCTCCATCCAGGACCCCGCCTACGACCGCGCCCTGATCACCGGCCTCACCACGGCCGCCGGCGAGGAGGGGGCACCGCTGCGCCCCTTCCTCGACGGCGAAGCGGTGCGGCGGCTCACCGGGCGCACCGCCACCGGCAGCCTGTCGGAATTCGAGCGGATCCTCGTCGAGTCCACCGTCCGCCTGGACGACTGGGCACGCACCTACCAGGTCGCACTGACCGGAGTGAAGGGAACGAACTGATGCACGCCATCGAGATCCGCGAGACCGGCGGACCCGAGGTCCAGCTCTACGTCGAGAAGCCCGAACCGCGGCCCGGCGCGGGAGAGATACTCGTCGAACTCGCCGCCGCCGGGGTCAACTTCATCGACCTCTACCGCCGCGAGGGCCGCTATCCGCTGCCCCTGCCCAGCGTGCCCGGCGAGGAGGGATCGGGAGTGGTCCTCTCCGTCGGCCCCGGCGTGACCCGGTTCGAGCCGGGCGACCGGGTCGCCTGGACCACCGTCCTGGGCAGCTACGCCACCCGGGTGGTCGTCCCGCAGGAGAAGGCCATCCTCGTCCCGGACTCGATCGACCTGCGGACCGCCGGCGGCGTGCTCGTCCAGGGCATGACGGCCCACTACCTGGTCAACGACTCCTACCCGGGGCGCACCGGCGAGACCGTGCTGGTCCACGCCGCCGCCGGCGGAGTGGGGCTGCTGCTCACCCAGTTCCTCAAGCGCCGCGGCGTCCGTGTCATCGGCACGGTCTCCACCGAGTGGAAGGAGAAGCAGGCCCGGGACAACGGCGCCGACGAGATCGTCCGCTACACCGAGACCGAGGACCTGGCCGCCGAGGTGCGCCGCCTGACCGGCGGGGAGGGGGTCCACGCGGTGTACGACGGCGTCGGCGCCCCCACCTTCGACGCGAGCCTGGCATCGCTGCGCACCCGGGGCACGCTCGTCCTCTACGGGGGCGCGGGCGGGCCGGTGCCGCCGGTGGATGTGATGCGGCTGCTGTGGGGCGGCTCGCTGACGCTGACGCGCCCCTACCTCGAGCACTTCCGGGCCACCGTCGAGGAGTTCGAGCGGCGGGCCGGGGAGGTGTTCGCCGGTCTCGCCGACGGCACGCTGAGGTTCACCGCCGGCGGCACGTACCCGCTGGCGGAGGCGCACCGCGCGCACACGGACCTCGCGGCCCGGCGTACCACCGGGAAGCTGCTGCTCGTCCCGTAGCCGTTCGTCCCCTCATGCCCCCGACCGCGAAGGAGGTCATTCCATGGGCGACATCGTCGGTGCCGGCCTGGTCTCGCACGCACCGGTCATCATGTTCCCCGAAGAGGTGAGGATCAAGGAGAACAAGGGCCGCGACTTCACGCTCGCGACCGGTCTGAGACGGCTGCGGACCGAGGAGATCGAGGCGGCCGACTACGACACCGTCGTGGTGTTCGACTCCCACTGGGCCACCACGACCGAGGTGGTGATCACCGCCCATCCGCGCCGCGCGGGCCTGTTCACCTCGGACGAGATGCCCGGGGCGATCAGCCGGCTGCCCTACGACATCCCCGGCGACCCCGAACTGGCCGCCGCCGTCGCCGCGACGGGCCGGAAACGTGCGCTGTGGGTCAGCGCGAACGACGACCCGTACCTGCCGATCCACTACGCGACGCTCAACCTGTGGACCTACCTCGGCCAGGAGGGCAGGCCCTGGGTGTCGGTGTCGGTCTGCCAGACGGCCACCACGGAGGACTTCCTGCGCGTGGGCGAGGCCGTCGGGGAGGCGGTCGCCGGGCTCGACCGCAAGGTGCTGCTGATCGCCTCGGGCGGGCTGTCCCACCGCTTCTGGCCGCTGGCGGAGCTGCGCGGCCGTATGGCGGGGGATCCCGGCAACATCGTCACTCCCGAGGCGCGCGCGGCGGACGAGCGGCGGATCGCCTGGCTCGAGGCGGGCCGGCACGACCGGGTGATCGCGTCCATGCCGGAGTATCTGAGGTTCGCCCCCGAGGCGCGTTTCGGCCACTACCTGATGCTGGCGGGCGCGTTGGGCGGCGAGGGGTGCCAGGCGCCCGGCCGCCGCTACGGCGAGTACGAGAACGGCATCGGGACCGGCCAGGTCCACATCTGGTTCGCCGGGCCGACCGACGGCCGGGCCGTCGGTCGGCCGCCTCAGCGGTAGAGGGGATCGGTGAGCTCGGGCCGCACATCGCGGCCCAGGGCGGGGCGGGGCAGGCGCGAGCGGCGGACGACCTCGGTCAGCGGAACGTCGATCTGGGGCATCCCCACGGCGATCAGCTTGGCGATCGACGTCCCGTACGCCACGGCGCGCACCCCGCCCCACAGGGCGGCACCGGCACACATCGGGCAGGGCTCGGCCGTGCTGACCAGGACGTGCGAGGGCAGGTGGAGACCGGCGGCGGAGGCCGAACGCAGGAGGTTCACCTCCGCGTGGGCCGTGGGGTCGCCGCTCTCGGTGGTGTTGCCGGCCCCGGCCGTCACCGCGCCCGTGGCGGCGTCGACCAGGACCGCCCCGAACCGCCATCTGGCCGACGCGCGGGCGTACTCGACGGCCGCGGGCATCGCCCGCAGCACCGCGGAGCGCAGCGGGTGCGGCCAGTCGCCGGTCCACCGGTCGTCGTCGCGCGTGCGGGCGGCCGCCGGTGGGGGAGTGCCGGCCGGGGTCAGCGGGGCGGCGGCGGCCGTGGCGGCCGCGCGGAGGAAGCGCCGCCGGGAGGAGAGGGGGGAGGGCATGGCCCTGTCGTAGCACGCAAGGGTGCCTTTCCGGCCCGATCCGGCGGAATTGCCTGCTCCGGCGGGGTGACGGGGGCGTACGGGGTCGGCCAAACATTGACCTGTACATGCCCCCAGGGTGGTGGTCGTATGGACCGCACCAATCGACCCCGCACAGACGGTGGGAGGGGTTCCCATGCTCAGACCGGCGCTGACCGCCGGAGCGGCCCTCGTGCTCACGGCCGCCTCGTACTCCCCGGCACAGGCCGCCCCGAACGGCGGGCCCCCGCCGGGCAGGGTGGTCATCGACGTGGTGGCCGTCAACGGCTCGGGCTGTCCCGCCGGGACGGCCGCCGTCGCGGTCGCGGCGGACAACACCGCCTTCACCGTCAGCTACAGCAACTACCTCGCCCAGGTGGGGGCCGGCTCCGGCCCCACCGACTTCCGCAAGAACTGCCAGCTCGGCCTGAACGTGCACGTCCCCCAGGGCTACACCTACGCCATCGCCCGCGCGGACTACCGCGGCTTCGCCCACCTCGCACCGGGCGCCACCGGCATGGAGCGGGCCAGCTACTACTTCCAGGGCTCGGCCAACACGACCACGGTCAGCCACCGCTTCACCGGCCCCATGAGCGACAACTGGCAGACGTCCGACATCACCGACGTCAACGCCCTCGTCTTCGCCCCCTGCGGCTCGCAGCGGATCCTCAACGTCAACACCGAACTGCGGGTCGGCGCGGGCACCTCGGACCCGACGACGACCAACAGCTTCATGGCGATGGACTCCACCGACGGCAGCGTCAACACCCTCTACCACTTCGCCTGGAAGGAATGCCCCTGACGGGGTTCCGCACGGCACACCCAACGTCAGCAGCGCCATGCCGCGCGGGCCCAGCCAGTGGGAGGAAGCTCCATGTTCGGACCGGCCATGTACAGACCGGCGGTGATCACCAGCGCGGCCGTGGCGCTCCTGGCCACCGCGACCCCGTCGCCCTCGGCGGCCACGGACGGCGTACCGCCGCCCGACAAGATCGTCATCGATGTGGTCACGGTCAACGGATCGGGCTGTCCCGCGGGGACGGCGAACGTCAATGTCTCACCCGACAACACCGCGTTCACCGTCTCCTACAGCAACTACGTCGCCCAGGTGGGGCTGGGTGCCAAGCCCACCGACTTCCGCAAGAACTGCCAGCTCAGCCTCAACGTGCACGTCCCCCAGGGCTTCACCTACGCCATCGCCCAGGCCGACTACCGAGGCTTCGCCCACCTGGAGAAGGGCGCCACGGGGCTGGAGCGGGCCAACTACTACTTCCAGGGCATGTCGCAGACGGCCTACGTCAACCACCACTTCGGCGGGCCGCTCAACGACAACTGGCAGACGACCGACACCACGGAGATCGACCAGCTGATCTACGCGCCCTGCGGAGCCATCCGCTACTTCAACATCAACACCGAACTGCGCGTCGACGCGGGCACCTCCGACCCCACCAAGACCACCAGCTTCCTGGCGATGGACTCCACGGACGGCAGCATCAACACCCTCTACCACTTCGCCTGGAAGGAATGCCCCAAGCCGTGACACGGGCCGCGCCGGTGGCCTGACGCCGCTCGACGCCGCCGGCGTCACGCCCGTACCGAATGGCGGGCTCCGCCCCTACGGTGCCTCGCCATGGACACCACACGAAGAGCGATCCTGCGCGGCCTGGCCGCAGCACCCCTGGCGGCGACCGCCGGCGGCCTGCTCGCACCGTCCGCGGCACACGCCGCACCCGGCGGCTTCACCCTCGTGATGCGGCTCGGCCCGACGGACGACTACCACCGCAACTGGTCCGCCGCTGCCGACACCCTCCGCCGCCGCCTGGAACCCGCTGACCTGGTCGGGGACGTGCTGCGCCGTCCCGAGCGCGCCGGCGGCCCCGTGGGCAACTGGCGCGACGGGCCCGGCAGCGGCATCGAGCCGACCGGCTTCGACTACGGCTTCTCCTGGGACCCGGACACCGAGGACCCGCACGGCAAGCTCGACGGCAGTACCACTCAGTGGTACCCGCAGGGCATCAGCACCACTGTCGACGGCTACGGCGGCACCCTGGGCGGCAGGAAGATCGTCGCGGTCAGCTGGTACGGCAACGAGAACCACGAACACCGGGGCGCCCGCATCAGCTTCATCGACGTGACCGGAGACCCGAAGCGGCCGCGCTACCAGCATGTGCTGCTGGTCGAGCCCACCCAACTGCACGGCTCGGACACCGCCGGCTTCAACCCGGTGATCATGCACGC
The DNA here is from genome assembly GCF_044547045.1 of Streptomyces sp. NPDC053048. Classification (NCBI taxonomy): domain Bacteria; kingdom Bacillati; phylum Actinomycetota; class Actinomycetes; order Kitasatosporales; family Streptomycetaceae; genus Streptomyces; species Streptomyces sp. NPDC053048. Next base: position 40,922 of record NZ_JBITZS010000004.1, on the reverse strand, counting down.
CGGAGGCGTGGCCTGGGTCGGCAACTTCCTCTACGTCGCCAACCTGCCCGGCTACTTCTCCCCCTTCAAGCAGGGCGGGGTGAGCGCCTTCGACCTCGCCCGGATGGTCAAGGTGAAGGGGGCGGACAAGCGCAAGGCCTTCGGCTACGACTACATCCTGCCGCTGCACCACCTGTACGAGAACCGGGGCGGCAGCAGCACACTGCGGCACTCGCAGCTGTCGCTGGACCGCACACGCCGCGACGCACCCCACTCCCTCGTCGTCAGCGAGTACTACAAGGACCGCAGGGGCAAGGTCGTGCGCTGGAACCTGAGCCCGTCCGGCTACCTGACCGACGGGCAGTCCGACGAGGACTGGACGTCCAAGCCCTACGTCCAGGGCGCGGTCGCCGTGGGCGACGACGCCTACTACGCCGCCAACGTCGGCGGTACGAAGGGCCCCGGGGACGGCAGAGGGCCGGCCGCCCCCAAGGCCGGACAGCTGTGGCTGCACAAGGGCCGCCGGGGCAGCCCGACGAGGAGCGGAACACTCGCCATCGGGCCCGAGGACCTCAGCTACGACGCGGGCAGGCTCTGGTGCCTGGCCGAGCACCCCGAGCGGCGGCGCGTGTACCGGATCAGGCTCCGGCGCTGACACCGGGGGGACGGGCCGCCGCCCGCGGCCCGTCCCTTCGATCACGCTCGAAGCCCTTCGCCGGCATCACCGAGGGTGGGGAGGATGTTGCCGTCCGTGATGCGGGGGTGGACCCCAGGCCACCCCTCGTCACTCGCGGACGGTTCCATCGCCAGCGGCTTCCCGGTGAGCCGCCGTCAGAAGGGAAGAGAACATGAGAATGATCAGCACCCGGCTGCGGAACCTCGGCATCGCGCCGCGCACGTGGTCCGTCGCCGCCGCCCTGTCCCTGACCGCCCTGCTCATGCCGGCCGCGAACGCCATGGCGGCTCCGCCCGCCGGCCCGCCACCCTGTCCGGGCGGCTCGGTCTGCTTCTTCAGCGGAACGGACTTCAGCGGCAGCAGCTGGGAGTGGACGGCAAGCAGCGGCTACCGCGACCTGCCACCCTCACTCCACGACAAGGTCGGCTCCTTCGTGGCGAGCACCGACGCCTGCTTCATCAACTGGAACCCGAAGGAGACGCGTCAGGTGCACAACGGCGACTGGCGCCGCACCTACCGGGGCGACTTCGGCGGCCGGATCGACGGCGTCAACGGAGGCCGGTGCTGACCCCATGACCGGCAGGGGGCCCGTGAGCAGCGACACGGGCCCCACGCTCCACGGGTGAGATGTCCCGAATGCCGGGACTCGCGTTCTAGGGTGGTGCGCGTGATCGCGTCGTGAACGGGCCCCGCCGCCGCGCCAGGACGTACGGCGCCGTGCTCGCGGGAACGCTCCTCGCCGCCACGACGGCCTGCGGCACCGTCGCCGAGCGGCGCGACGACGCACGCGCGGCGGCCGACCGCTTCGAACAGGCCCTCGAGGCCCGGCAGAGGGCGGTGATGTGCGCCGAGCTCGCCCCCGGCACCCGCGAGGAATTGGAGGAGTCGGCCAAGACCCCCTGCGACCGGGCGCTGGAGGACGAGGACCTCCCGGCGGCCGGCCCCGTCCGGCACATCGACGTCTACGGCGACCAGGCACGGGCGGTCCTCGCACACGACACCCTCTTCCTCGCCCACTTCACCGACGGATGGAAGGTGACCGCGGCGGGGTGCCGGCCGCGCGGCGAACAGCCCTACCGATGCGCACTCAAAGGGGGGTGACACCGCCATGAGAACGGTGTTCGGCTCGTGCCTGCTGGTCATCGCCGTGGGGCTGGCCTACTTCATCGCCCTCGGGCTGATGCACCGATGAGCCGCGTCACGCGCTTCCTCCGCGACAACGGGCTCAGCCTCGCCTTCGGCGGCGCGTTCGTCCTGGCGATCGCGGGCCAGGCGGCCGCCGGCCGGGCCGAGTTCAACAGCGAACTCATCGTCGACGGCCTCGAGCCGGTCAGCCTGAGCGCCTATCTGACGTCCTCCGACTTCGCGGTCGACGTCACCGAGAACTGGCAGTCGGAGTACCTGCAGTTCTTCCTCTACGTCTTCGTCACCGTCTGGCTCGTCCAGCGCGGCTCACCCGAGTCCAAGCAGACCCACGAAGCCGGCCTCGAATCCGACGAGCGGCAGATGGTCGGCGACCACGCGCACGCCGACTCACCCCGCTGGGCCGCCGCCCGGGGCTGGCGCCGGACGGTGTACTCCCGCTCGCTCGGCCTGGTCATGGGCGGCCTCTTCCTGCTGTCCTGGTACAGCCAGTCCGTCACCGGCGCCTCCTCGTTCAACGAACGCCAGCTGCGCCAGCTGCAGGCTCCCCTCAGCTGGAGCGAATACCTGCTGCGCGCCGAGTTCTGGAGCCGCACCCTGCAGAACTGGCAGTCCGAGCTGCTGGCCGTCGCCTCCATGGCCGTCCTGTCCATCTACCTCCGCCAGCGCGGCTCACCCGAATCGAAACCCGTCGGCGCCGCCCACCACGCCACCGGCGTCGAAGGCTGACCCCGGCCCAGCGCCCTTCACGGTCCGGCGTGCACGTGGCACGCCCACAGGCTGGGCGTCGCCGGATACTCCTCGCGCACCTGGCGCACCGCACGGTGCAGCGCCCAGGCGGTCCGGCCCGCGTCGAGCCCCCCGCCGCCGGTGCCCAGCGTCTCGTACACCGTCCGGGCGATGCGGGCCCCCACCGTGTCGTCCACGTGCCACAGGGAACCCACGACATGGGCGAAGCCCGCCATCTGCAGCGCACTGACGACATGGACGGCCTCGTCGGCGAGGCCGGGGCTGGTGCGCAGCGTGTCGCACGCGGACAGATAGGCGAGCCGGGCGGCGGGCAGCCGCAGCCGGGACAGGTCACGGACGGTCGGCCACTGCCCGGCGGGTCCGTGCAGCACCAGCCGGCCGGCCGACGGCCCGTGCGGATCGCCGACCGTGTGACAGGCGAAATGCGCGTAGGAGTGGTCACGCAGCCGGGCCTCCACCGCCGCGCGGCCGGCGGCGGCGCCCTCGAGAACCGTGGTGCCGGGGAACAGCCCGCCCAGCCACGCCGCCTCGCCCCGCGCCTCGTGCAGCGGGGGCAGCCCCTCCGCTTCCGGCACCGCCACCGCCAGCAGACGGGCCGGCTCCCGGCCCGCCCTGCGCTCGCGGGTACGGGCGTGCCGCAGCGCCCGAACGGTGGGCGTGTAGGAGGACACCACCAGGTCGAGTGCGCCGGGGGAGGCGTTGGGGGGAGCGGCGGCGTGCAGCGGCAGTGTGCCCAGGGCCCCGCCCGGGGACCACCACAGGCGCGGCCACGGCCGGCCGGGGGCGGGCGGAGCGGTCAGCCCGAGCCGGGCGAGGACCGGGCCGGTGACGGCCGACCACAGCCACGCCAGCGTCCCCCGCACCTCCCGCTGGGCCCGCAGGGCCTCGTCCCCCGTGCACTCCGGCGACTCCAGCCGGGCCAGGGCGTCCTGGAAGCGCCGCGTGCGCGCGGCCACCTCCTGCGGCGTCAGGTCCGGCAACGGTTCGGCGTCGATGGAGCGTTCGGTGACGATCAGGGCGGCGCTGCCGAGCCGCGAGACGTTGACCAGTACGACCGGCCCTTCCGCGGCCGCGGCCCGCAGACCGGCCGCGTCCTCCGCGCCGACCGGCCGGAAGAGTCCCAGCTCCGGGTGCTCGGCGCGGATACGGGCCGTCAGCTCCCGCCACTCGGCCGCCAGCCGCCGGCGGGGCTCGGCGCTCGGCATCCCCTCGGCCGTCGCGCCCGGGGCCTTCTCGTCCAGTAGGTCGTGGGCGCCCGTCGTGGCGTCCAGCGACTCGCGCAGCCGCACGAAACGACCCGCCAGTTCCGGTGCCGCGGCCCGCAGCTCCGCGAGATCGACGTCCGCGTCGAAGGCCTGCGCCAGCAGGATCCCGCGCGCCCGCTCCAGCAGCGTCACCGCCAGCGCCGGGTCACCGCACCGGACCGCGCAGGCCGCCGCCTCGGCGCCGAGCCCGACGGCCCGGCCCAGCCAGAACTCCTGGTCGTGACGGACCAGGTGGCGCGGCGCGAGGGAGGGCAGCAGATCGACGGCCAGGACCCAGCCCTCCAACGCAGCCTCCATCCGGCCCAGTTCCCCGCAGGCGACGGCCCACTCCCGGGCCGCCTCCAGCCGCTCGGAGGGCGGGCACTGCGCCGCCCGCGCCGCGTCGCGGAAGAGCCCGGCCGCCTCCTCGAGGTCCGCCGGCCGCCGGGTACGGTCGTGCCGGGCCCGCAGCACCCTCCCCGCCGCGTACAGCCGCCGTGCCCGCGCCGGGTGCCCCTCCGGCGTGCCGTCCACCGCCTCGCGCAGCAGCCCGGTCACCTCCTGCTGCGCGCCGGGCGACCACAGGACCCGCAAGCCCGCCGCCCGGACCTCGGCGGCCACCACCAGCGCGGCCTTGCGCTCCTCACTGCCCGCCGGCAGTGCCGCGAGCGCCGCGTCCGCGAGCGCACGGGCCTCCCGCAGATCCCTGCGGCGGCCCGTTCTGCCGAAGCGGGCGAGGAGGCAGCCGGCCAGGTTGAGCCGCCGCGCCGGCAGCCGCCGGTCCCCCTCGGGGGTCAGCTCCACGGCGGCCCGCATCCGGTCGATCGCCTCCTCGACGTCCGCCGGGTCCTGCGTCCGTCCCGCGCTCCGCAGCGTCGCGATGCCGGTCGCCGACAGGATCGCGGCCCGCTCCGTGGGCGGCAGATCCGGCAGCCCGGCGGCATCGCGCCGGCACCGCAGCGACTCCCGCAGGTCGGCCGAGTCGCCCGTCAGGTCGTGGCGCAGGCGCAGCACACCTCCGAGGTTCAGCAGCCGGACGGCCAGCAGCTGATGCCCCCGCGGGGTGCGCGCCACCGCCTCGCGCAGCACGTCGACGGCCTCGGCCAGTTCCTCCTCGGCGCCGGAGTGCTGATGGCTGGAGAAGAGCACGCTCCCCAGGTTGCTCAGGGCGGAGGGCCGGTCCGGGTGCCCGGCGGGAAGCGCCCCGACGGCCTCGCGCAGCAGCGCGAGGGCCTCCCGCAGTGCGGCGACGTCGCCGTCGTGGTCGTAGCGGGCGCGCAGGACGAGCGCGGCATTGGCCAGCTGCGCGGGCGTCCGTGCCACCACGTCCGGGCCTGCCTGCGCGTGGCCTTTCCGCGCGTGGCCGTTCCGCGCGTCCGGGCCCACCAGCGCGGCCGCCCGCTCGAGGTCCTCGGCCCTGCCGGTGCGCGCGTGGCGCGTCCGCAGGGCGATCGCCAGGGTGCCGGTCAGGCCGGCCCGCAGCCGGGGATCGCGGCACGGCAGCCGCAGCGCCTCGGTCAGCAAGGAGACGGCCTCGTCGAGGTCGCGCACCGAGCCCGTGCGCGTGGAGCGCTGGACCAGCGCGCCGGCCAGGTTCAGCAGGCCCGCCTCACGGCCGTTGGGATCGCCGGGCGCGGCACGCCGGAACAGGCCCACGACCTCGTCGTACCGGTCGGGCGTGTCGCCCTCGTGCCGCAGCCGGAGCTGGAGGACGTACGCCAGAGAGCTGAGGTACCGGGCGAGGCCGGGGTGCCCGGGGCCGGTGCGGCGGTCGCCGGCGCGGTGGGTCTCGGCGCGGTGGTCCTCGGCCTGGGCGACGACGTCGCGGGCGATGCCGATGGCCTCGTCCAGGTCGCCGGGGTCGTGCGCGAGTTCGTAGCGCTCCCGCAGCACCAGCCCGAGATTGCTCAGCAGGTCCAGTCGTTCCGGATCGGTCGCGGGAGTGTGCTTGAGGGCGTGATGGGTGAATTGCACGGCCTGGTCGAGGCTCGCAGGCTCGCGCAGCAGGCGGCCGGCCGCCGACAGGGCGGAGGCGAGGGCGGCGACGCGGACGGGATAGGCGGGATCGGCGACGGGGGTGGCGAGCGCGGCCAGGGTGCCGCAGGCGATGGCAACCGTCACCTCCTCGGGCTGCTCCGGCACCTGCCCCGGAGGCGAGATCGCCTCGGCCTCCGCGCGGAGCTCCGCCAGGAGGCCGTGCGCCTCGGAGGGCAGTTCCGCGAGCCGTCCTTCCACCGCGCTCGTGCACACCACGCAGAGCCCGTGCCATTCGCCGGGCCCGTCCGCGTCCCGGGGATCGGGTATGCGGTCCCGGGGCGCGCGGGCGTAGCCCGCCGCCAGTTCCTCCGGTACGGCCTCCGGATCGGCGGCCCAGACGGGCAGGAGCAGGGTGCCCGCGCAACCGCCCTCGACGGCGCCCCGCCCCTCGCCGAGCGCGGCGCAGCGGCACCAGAAGAACCAGCCGGCACACCACCGCGCCTCCATGTCCGTCCGCAGGTCGGCGGCGGTCATCAGCGCGCGCAGCTCGGCGTCCGCCTCCTGGCCGAACAGCGCGCCGGGATCCTCCCCTTCCACCGCCCGCCGCACCCGGTCGTGGACCGCGCGCACCGACCGGTCCCGGTCCGTGTCGGTCATGTCCGCCACCTCGCCTTCCCCTCGAACGGCATTCCGGCGCACGCGTTTTCCGGCACACTGGTGACCATGGTGGCACCAGAGGGGGAACTTCAACTTGCCGAACGCACAGCCGCGTTGTGCGGACTGCTCGCGGAGTCCGACGGGCACGGCCACGGCGACGCGCGGGTGCGCGAAGCGGTGGCGAGGGCGGTGGCGCTGCTGAGGGCGCCGGCCCGATCCGAGGAGGAACTGGCGGTCGCGTTCCGGGCGGTGGACGACGCGCTGCGCAGGGCGGGCGACGCGCGCGGGCTGCTCGGCCGCTTCCGCGGCGCGCCCGTGAGCCGGGCCGCCGTCGTCGCACCGGGGCTTCCCGGCCTCCGGCCGGCGATCAGGGTCGCCCTGTGCCCGGGGGAGGTGCCGTGCACCCGGCGCGAACCGGCCCGGGACCTGTGGCCGGCCCCCCAGTGCCCGCTCCACGGCGCCCGCATGCGCAAGGAACGCCTGGCCCGGGACCGCTGACACCATGACCTCCCCGATTCCGCACGAGCCCCCTGACGCCCTGAACGCGCCCACGCCATGAACCCGCTCCTCGCCACGGTCGGCACCAAACTGACCGAGCGCTGGCTGAACCTGCTCGTGCTGCCCGGCGCGCTCTTCCTCGGCATCGCGGTGGCCGGCCGGACGCTGGGCCACGGCCACTGGCACGACGCCGGCCGGCTGCGCGCCGCCCTGGACCACCTGGCCGGCCGGCCCGCCGCCGAACGGCCCGGCACGGCCGCGTTGCTCGTCGCGGCCGTCCTGCTGCTCTCCGCGGCGGCGTCGATGGCCGCGCAGTTCCTCGGCACGGCCATCGAACGCTGCCTGCTGCGCGATGCCGCCGACCCGCTCTCCCGCGCCCAGGCGCGCCGGCGCCGGGCGCGCTGGGAGCGCAGGGACCGTGAACGCACCGAGGCCATCAGGGATCCCGGTGTCGATGGCGCCGGGATCGAACGCCGCACCCGTGCCCGCGACCGCGTCGCGCTCGTCCCGCCCAGCCGCCCCACCTGGTACGGCGACCGCATGGAGGCCGCCGCCGCCCGGGTCGACGCCGCCTACGGGGTGGACCTCGCCGCACTGTGGCCGCGCCTGTGGCTGGTCCTGGCCGAGTCCGCGCAGCAGCAGGTGGCGTCGGCGCGCGACTCCTTCGCCGCCGGCGCGCGGCTGGCAGCCTGGGCCCTGATGTACGCGGTCGTCGCCGTCTGGTGGTGGCCGGCAGCGCTGGTGGCGCTGGCCTGTGCGACGGTCGCGCGGTTCCGCGCGCGGGACGCCCTCGAGGCGCTGGCCGGCCTCGTCGAGGCCGCCGCCGACGTGCACGCCCGCGAGCTGGCGGGGCTGATCGGCATGGAGTCGCCCGGTCCGCTGTCGCACGAGACCGGCAACCGCATGTCGGAGCTGTTCCGCAAGGGGGATTGACGGTCGTCGTCCTCGGCCGTTTCGCGTGGACGGGCGCGCCCGGCCGGGTGCGTCGATCGCCGTATTCACCGCGTGGCCGCTCCGGGGCGAGAATCCACTATGCGGCGATATGACGCGATCGTGGTCGGCAGCGGCCACAACGCACTGGTCACGGCGGCGTATCTGGCCCGTGCGGGCTGGGGCGTCCTCGTCCTGGAGGGCAACGACCGCCCCGGCGGGCTCGTCCGCACCGACGAACTCACCGTCCCCGGCTTCCTGCACGACACCTACTCCTCCGCACACCCCCTGTTCACCAGCGGCCCCGCCTATGCCGAGCTGGGCCCCGAGCTCACCGGGCTGGGCCTGACATACCGCGACTCCCGCTACTGCACCGGTGTGTCGATGCCGGACGGCCGGACCGCCGTACTGTCGACGAACACCGAGGAGAACATCGCCGAGGCCGAACGCCTCGCACCGGGCGACGGCGCCGCCCTCGCGGTCCTGCTGAGGGACTTCGAGCCGTACGCCGGCCCGGTGTTCGGCCTGTTCGCCGCTGACCTCAGCAGCCCGGCCTCGGCGCGGGTCATCCACGACCTGATGCACGAGGACGGGCACTACTCGACGTTCGCGCAGCTGTTCCTGCGCACCGCCAGGGATCTGCTCGAACACCGCTTCTCGTCCCCCGTGATGCACGGCCTGCTGGCCCCGTGGGCGCTGCACCTCGGCCGAGGTCCGGACGAGGCGAACAGCGCCTTCTGGACGGTGCTGGTGCTGCTGGCCGTGACCTCGGCCGGAATGCCCACCCCCGAAGGCGGCAGCGAGCGCCTCGCCCGGACGCTGGTGGCCCTCGTCGAACGGCACGGCGGCCGCGTCGAGACCGGCCGCTGGGTGGATCGCGTGCTGGTCCGCGAAGGCCGCGCCACCGGCGTGCGCACGGCCGACGGCGAGGTGCTGCACGCCGGTCGGGCCGTCATCGCCTCCGTCAACCCCGACCAGCTCTACCTCGAGCTGCTCGCCGACGCGGACGCCGAGGTGCCACCGGAACTCCGGCGGCAGGCCCGCGAGTACCGCTACGGACGCGGCTGCGTACAGATCCACCTCGCGCTCGACAGGCCGCCCCGCTTCGCCGACGAACGGCTCGCCCGCACCGGGCAGCTCCATCTCACCGGTGGCCTCGACGCCCTGTCCCGCTCGGTCAACGAGGCGACGCGGGGCCTGCTCCCGGGCGAACCGACCATCTCCTTCGATGCCCCCTCCACCGCCGACCCGACGCGCTGCCCACCGGGGGCGGCCGTGGCCAGGCTGCAGATCCTCGACGTGCCGCTGCGGCCGCGCGGGGACGCGGCCGGTGAGATCGACACGCGCGACGGCTGGAGCGAGCCGGTGAAGAACGCCTTCGCGGACCGGGTCCTCGAGCTCGCCGCCCGGCACCTGCCCGGCCTGCCGGACACGATCGCCGGACGACATGTGATCGGACCGGCCGACCTGGCCCGCTTCAACCCCAACTGCGGGCCGGGCGACCCGTACGGCGGAAGCCACGAACTGGCCCAGAGCTTCCTGCTGCGGCCGCTGCCGGGCCAGCCGTCGCACCGGACCGTCGTGCCCAACCTCTACATGGTCGGCGCGGCGACCTGGCCGGGGCACGGGGTCAACGGCGGCTCCGGCCACATCGTCGCCAAGGAGGCGATCGCCTCGGAGGAATGAGCGGGGCGAAAGGGGTGGGCGGGACGAGTGACGCGACACGCGTTGACCGATAATCGGCATATTTCGTCCTACAGTGGGCTGATCTCCGTCGACGCGAGGATGGCCCATGTCAGTGAGTCGGAACGAGACGGTCCTGGCCCCCGACCGGCGGCACCCGGCGCGACCGCCCGGCGCCCCGGGCCGCCGGGCCGCGCGGGACGCGCGGGACGCGCCCGGCTACCGGATCGGGCCGGCCGACCGGGGCTTCCTGTCACGCGTCAGCACCAACCTGCCCACCACGGGGTTCTTCCTCGACTTCGACGGCCCGCCGCCCGGCCCCGAAGAACTGGCGGCCAGAACCCTGCTCCGCGCCAGAAGCCTTCCGGCACTGCACGCGCTGCACCCCGACCCGGACCGGCGCCGGTGGACCGCGGGCGGGGACGCCCTCGACCCGGCCGTCCACTTCCACCACCGCCCGGCCCTGACCGGGCAGCGGGGCCTCGACGCCGCGACGGGGCAGTTGCTGCACCAACAGCTGCCGGACGCGCCCCACCCCCGCTGGGACGTCTGGCTCCTCACCCCCGCCGAGACCCCTGCCGGCGACACCTCCGGTACGTTCCGGATCTGCTTCCGCATTCACCACGCCGTCCAGGACGGTGTCGGCGCCGCGTACTCCGTACTCGCCCTCCTCGCCGACACGGCGACGGAAGGCCCCCGCCTGCACCCGGCCCGCCGCCCCACCGTGGCCGGCATGCTCAGCGCCGGGCGGGACGTGCTGCGGTCACTGCGCCCGGAGGGGAAATGGCCCGGCCTCCAAGCGGAGTCGACGGGACGATCCTCGTGGACCTACCAGGACGTCGCGGCATCCCACCTGCGCTCTCTGGCCGACGCCCACGGCGCGAGCGTCAACGACGTCTGCCTCGCCGCCCTCGCGGTGGCGCTCCGCTCCTGGCGCGACGAACAGCCGGCGCACCCGCGGCCGTGCCCCGACCTGCCCGTGCTGATCCCCATGTCGACCCGGCAGCCCCACGAGCGCCACACCCCCGGCAACCGCGTGGCCGCGCACCGGTTGCTGCTGCCCTGCTCCGAGGAGGGCTTCGGGGAAGCCGTCGGGCGAGTGAACCGGCAGACCGCCGCCGTCCGCGACACCCGCAGGCGCGACGCCGCACGCGCCGCCCTCGCCAGGCCGCTGGTGCCGAGGCTGGCGGACTGGACGGTCCGCACGATGGGCAACCGCCGGTCGGTCCCCCTCGGCGCCAGCAGCGTCACCTTCCCCCAGGCGTTCAGCTGCTTCGGGGCGAGACTCACCGCGGCGTCGATGTTCTACAACATGCAGGAGAACGTGCCCACCTACCTCTCCCTCACCCGCACACCGGACACCGTGCGGTGCGCCCTGATGTACGACGCGGCCCTGGCCCGCACCGCGACCATCCCCGGCCACTGGAAGCAGGCACTCGAGGAGGCCTGACCGCCTCGCCGGCCACCGCCCCGGCCCCCGCAATGACCGGTGCAGGAGGGCACTTGGACAGGGAAAACGCAACTTCGACATGGCCCGCGGAGGCAGCTACCTTCACCTGGTCCTCGGCGATCGCCCACGGTCGCCCAGGCACCCCCGACCAGGGAGAGACGCATGCCCCATCTTGCGCTGTACACATTCGGCGTCCTGAAGTCACCTCTCGCCGATCCCGCACCTCTCACGCGCGAACTCCGCGACAGCGGCGAGGCCGTCTACCGGAAGATCAGCCGGCACCCCGGATACCTCGCTCGTGCTGCAGCGGCAGACCGCAGCCGGGGCTCACACTTCGACCTGGACTGGGGTGCTTGGGGAGCGTTCGCCGTACCGACCTGGTACGACAAGGGCCGTACGGTGGAAACCGCCGCCCTGGACGCGACCCTCTCGCTCTGGACCGACCTGCGCCCCGCCTTCGACGCCATCTACACCGGCCTGCACCGTGAGGCGCTGAACAGGCGTTACGACTGGTTCGAGAGGACAGGACACCCGAGTTACGTGTTCTGGTGGGTCTCCGACGGCGCGATACCCACCTGGCAGGACGGGGTTTCCCGGCTGGAGCACCTCCACGACCACGGCTCCGCGCCGCACGCCTTCACCTTCCACCACCCGTTCGCCCCGGACGGAACTCCGACCAGGATCAAAGGCATCGGGCCCAAGAGCGACCAGGTTCGCTGACCGGTGGCCGATGGTGGGCTTTACCTTATGCCGGTAACGGTCCTCATCATGTGAAGAGGACGACTCGAGGACAGGAAGGCCCGGACGTGGACGTGAGCGAGCTGCCCGCCGAACTCTTCCAGCACTGGGTCCACTCCTACGAGGACGACACGGAAGGCGTGGCGTTCTACCGGCCGGCCGGCTACCCCTTCCCGCCCGCTCGCGGCCGCCGGGGCATGGAGATCGCCGCCGACGGAACCTTCGTCGACCACCCCATCGGCAGCCGCGACGTCTCCGGCAGCGTTCCGGGCCGGTGGACGGCGACGGCCGGCGGCCGCTCGCTCGACATCACCTTCCCCGGGACGGACCGCCCCGGCCGGCGCCTGGAGATCCTGCACTGCGACGGCACGTCGCTGAAGGTGCGTGCCTGAGCCCGCCGCTAGGGGGTGCCCAGGTGCGCGCGGGCCAGGGAGGTCAGGACGGTGCGGGTCTTGGACAGCTGCCGCGAGGGCGGCCGCAGGCCCCGCTCCAGCAGCGCCCGCTGCAGCAGGTCCTGTGCGGCGGGGGCGTCGGCGGGCCGTGCCCGCAGGGACAGCTCCAGGAAGCGCGTCCCGTCCCCGGTGCTCCAGAGCTCGGCGGTGAGCGGGTGGACCAGGTCCCGGCGCGCCGGTTTCCACTTGAGCGCCTCGACGGGCCCGAGTGCCACGAGCCCCTCCAGGGTGTCGCCTCCCGCTCCGGCACTCATCAGCAAGGCGCGCTGATCCTCCGTCAGCCGGGGCTGCCGTGACCGTCCGCCGTCACGGGAGACGGGCCGCTCGAAGGCGCCGTCCACCTTCAGCGAGGCCGACCAGACGCGGCTGTCGCCGGTCCAGTCCTGCTCGATCTTGAATTCCCACCCCTCGCCGTCCCGGTTCGCGCGCCAGCCGTCGGGGAGCGTGTGCACGTCGCACGGCCGGAGCTTGGCCGTGAGGTCGTCATCGTCGCCCTTGGCGGCCTTGCGCAGCCGGATGATGACTCCGGCCTCCGACAGCGGGAGCCGGATCTCGCCGCCGTCGCCGCGCGGTTTGTCCCAGAAGTAGACGGTGAAGCGCTTTCCCTCGTCCGCCTCCAGTCCGAGCAGCCGGCACGCGGCCTCGGCCGCCTCGTCCGGAACGATGAACTTGATCTCGACGTCGGCGTCCTCGATCGCATGGGCCATGTTCCTTTATCCCACCACCTGTCCCGTCACCGCGAGGGGAACGCGTGGCGGCGCGGCCCGCCGACCGGCCCCCGGGAGCTGCCCGAGCCTCCCGGGGGCCGGACCGGTGTCAGCCGGCCGGACGGTGCCTTCTCACCTGCCCGCCGCGCTGAGCGAGCAGGTGGCCTCGGCCGTCTTCCCGGGGTCGCTCTCCGAGCGCGCGGTCAGGGTGACCTTGCCGGTGCGGTCGGCCCCGGCCTTCGCGGTCACGGCGACGTCGACAGGGACCGTGGTGCCGGACGCCGCGGTGGTCAGCCGGTTGGGCAGCCAGGCGGACCAGCCGTTACCGGAGGCCTCGGCGGACAGCCGGTAGACGTCGGAGTTCAGGTACGGCCCGGTGGACCCGGGACGGTCGGTCCCGCCGGCCGGGGCGGCGCGTCCGGTGTTGGCGAGGGCGAAGGTGCACATGGCCCGGCCGCCGGCCGGCTTGCCCTTGGCCGAGCCCCTGCCCAGCGCCACTCCGCGGGACTGCGGCCCGGCGCCGTCCAGGGACTTGACGCCGACGCTGTAGGAGAGCACCCCCGAGGCGTCGCGCCGCACGTCCAGGACGTAGAAGTGCAGACGGTTGGCCTTGTCCACGTACTCGTACGAGCTGCCGGAGTCGGCCCCGGCGTGGAAGAGGGCGTCGCTGAGCTGCCGGTAGTCACCCATGGTGATCTTCTGCTGGGTGCCGTCGGGGCGGGTGAAGTCCACCAGGCCGATGTCCTCGGGGTGTGCGTCGATCACCCAGGCGAACGGGGCCCGGTCCGCGTTCTTGGTCTTGCTCAGCAGCACCCCGTGGTCCGGAGTGAACGAGTCCATGCCCATCCGGTCGACGACCTCGACGGTGTAGTTGTCGTAGCCGCCGCCGTCGCACAGGGGGTCGGTGGCGCGGTCGCAGGCCGGGGAGAGGTCGCGCCCCATGGTGATGTTGACGCCGGTCAGGCCCTTCTCGCCGGGCGGCGCGGAGCGCGCGGTGACGCGGGCGACGACGAGGCCGGAGTCCTTGAGGGCGTCCCGGTCCAGGCGCAGGACGTTCTTCTCGTCGACTATGCCCAGCTTGAGCTTGTCCCGCAGGACGTGCTGGGCGCCCATCGAGCCGCCGGCGGCGGCCGGTATCCGCCACCGGGTGTGCGGCCCGCCGGGGCCGTTGAACGAACCGCGCGAGAGCATGCCCCAGATGCCGGTGTACGCGCGGCTGAGCGGAGTGCCGTAGGGGTTGTTGTAGTTGTCCCCGATGCCCAGGATGTGGCTGAGCTCGTGGGCGAAGGTGGCCATGCCGGAGCTCTCGGCCTGGGTGGACGAGCCGCTCGTGGCGTTGGGCCAGATGCGGGCGGCCGCCCGCCAGGACGTCCACGGAACGTACCGGGTCCTGGCGGCGTTGCTCCCGGAGGCGATGGGGGACGGCGGCCCCCAGGCGGCCGGCACGTCCTGCGCGGAGGCGAATTTCATCGCGCCGAACTCCTGCCAGGCGGAGGACTCGTCGACCCCTGCGGTGAGGTAGAAGACGAAGTCGAACTGCCCGGCCTTCTCGGCGCCCACGTCGGCGACCCAGGAGCGCTTGCCGTCGGCGCGGATGTCCTTGCCGCAGGTGTCGCCCCGGGGGCAGGCGCCGGGGTTCATGTCGGGCTCGATGCCGTATTGGTAGGACTTCCACGGCATGCGGTACACGCCGAAGGCGGTCAGGTCGACGCCGACGCGGCCGCCGGAGTCCTCCATCCAGTACTCGTTGATGGTGTGACCGTGGTTGAGCGCGCCGGGTGTGTTGAGGAAGTCCTGGTAGAAGCGCGGCAGCCGGTCGCGGGGGACGTTGGAGGCCGCGGGCAGCGGATTGCCGAAGATGCTCGAGCCGGGCGGCTTGCTGACCGAGAACTCCTCGTCGGGATAGTCCAGGAGCACCAGGGCGCCCTTGAACATGCGCTTGGTGGGCTTGACGGCGGGGTTGGCCCAGTCGGTGCCGGGGACCGGGCGGTACTCGGCCCAGGTCATGTCGTCGGGGTTGCGCCAGTTCTGCGGGTCGATCGGCTGGACGAGGGGGCGCGGCGGCCGGGGGAGGACGTCGGGAGCCGCGCCCGCGGTACCGGCGGCGACGGTGGCCAGGAGGCCGAGGAGCAGGGCGACGACGAGCGGCCGGCGTAATCGCCGGACGGGTCTGCGGTGCGGTGACACCACTCACCTCTTGTCTGGGGTCGGCTGACGAGAACGTACGGACGGGGGCATGACAAGCCAGTGCGGTGGCGTGTCCGCCGCGGTCACGGTAGGGCGAGGGGTCCCGTGGCGCCAGAGTGCCCGCGCGACATCAGTGGGACGGCGCGAGATCCCCGCGGCGGCTGTGTCGTGAATGTCGGCTGACTTCCCGTTGGATGCGTGAATCAAACACATACACGGAGAAGTGGAAGTTCGTGCGAAGATTCCGTCCCCTGGCCGTTCGGGCCGGGTGACAAGGGGAAACTTCGTGAACAAAAGAACGCTCAGATGCGCAATCGGAGCGGTACTCACCGTGGCCGTCTCGGCCGTATTCCTGCCGTCCGCCATCGGTACGGGCGCCGAGGGCAAAAAGCCCGTCAAGGTCGACGACGCGACGGTCGATTCCTTCGGCCGCCTCGCCGGCGCGGTTCTGACCGACCGCACGACGGCGCTCCTGGACGGCCGGTCCTCGGGGCGAATAGCCCCGCAGCGCGAGAAGAAGGTGCGGCTCTCCGCCGACCTGGCGCACAGTGAGGACGGCGCGCTGTCCTCGCTGCGGACCCGCAAGTCCCGGCTCGCCGGCCTGGGGGAGGCGTACACCGCCGCCGACACCAAGGTCACCACGGGCCGTACCAGCGTCAAGGACGGACGGGTGACGGTCGAGGTCACCGAGACCACGACGCTGACGTACAAGAAGATCCGTGGCGACGAGCCGGCCACGACCGGCTTCAAGGCTCACCACGAGCTCACCTTCACCGCCGCGTCCGGCGGGAAGTGGGAGCTGACGGCCATCCGCCCCACCGACCAGGGGCCCAGGCCCGTCAACGCCCCCGTGGCGAAGGTCGCGGCGGCACCGAGCGCGAACTCGATGCCGAAGGCGACGCCCGCCTCCATCCGCTATCCCGGCCGCACGCCGTCCGGGAAGCAGGCGGGCTCGGGCTACGACTACCGGGCCATGGCCGCCTACGCCGAGAAGTACTGGCGGAACTACAACCCGGAGTACCGGAAGTTCAACGACGCCGGCGGTGACTGCACCAACTTCATCAGCCAGGCCCTCAGGGCCGGCGGCTGGAAGAACGCGCCCGGCTCGGCCTCCGACTACCGCACCTGGTGGTACGACTCCAAGGCCCAGTCCACCTCCTGGGTGGGCGCCAACGAGTGGTCGTGGTTCACGCTGAACGCCAAGCGGGCGACCAACCTGTCGAACGTGTACAAGATGGACGTCGGCGACATCATGCAGATGGACTTCGACGGTGACGGGTCCAAGGACCACTCCATGATCACCACGTACCGCAGCAGGGCGGGCATCCCGTACCTGACGTACCACTCGACCAACACCTACCGTAAGTCGGTGGCGAGCATCATCGCGTCCAACCCGGACGCGGTCTACTACGCCTACCGCACCTGACGGTCCCCCGGGCACGACCGGCGGGCCCCGCCTCCGGCGGGGCCCGCCGCGTGTTGTGCGCGGACACGACGTCAGTCGTGGCCTCAGCAGGCTCTCACGTACCAGACCGGGGTCCAGTCGACCGTGCGCGAGTCATAGGCCCTGGAGGTGAAGAGGAGATTGCGGTTCTTGCCGTAGAACCTCGCCACCGTGCCCGCGGTCTGGTTGTTGACGAGCGGTCCCGAGCCGACCAGGTTGGGCAGCTGGAATTCGAAGTTGCAGGTCTTGAACTGGAAATAGCTGCCGTTGGCCGCCTGTCCGCAGACGAAATAGTAGGGACAGTCCAGATTGACCTTCGCGGCGCCGCCCCGCTGCTCGGCGGAAGCCGAAGCGGAACCGAACAACGACGCTCCCACGAGTGTCCCGGCGGCGAACAGGGTCGCGGCCGCTTTGCGCAATGCCATGAGATCCCCTCGGGATGTGCCGGACATGCCGGATGTACCGGTCGACGGGCCGGAGGGCCCGGCCCCGGCCAACAGGGTGGGGGAGCGGCACCGGCCCTGCCAGGTGTTTCAACCCTGGTCTAAACCCCCGGACCAGCGCGGTACCCGCCCCGCCGCGCACGGTGCACACTTCGGCCGGACGTGTCGCGGGGGCACCGCCGGGGCCGGGAAGGTAAGCAGGAGGGATGCGCCTTCCGTCCCGCCCGCAGCGCCCCGGTCGGCCGCGTCCGCACCGCCCCGCACTGGTCGCGGTGCCGGTGGGGACCGTCGTGGCGATTGTGGCGATCGACCTCGCGACCGGCCCGGACATCCACCTCGGACCCCTGCTCGTCGCGGCCCCGGCCCTCACCGCCGCGTTCGGCGGCGCCCGGCTGACCGCCGTCATGGGCGCGCTCGCCCTCGCCGCCCAGATCATGCTGGGGTTCGTCTTCGGCCGCGCGACGACCCCCGACCACCTGGCGCAGACCGGTGCCCTCTTCCTGGCCACCGTCCTCATCGTGGCCTTCCGCATCGTCCACGAACGGCACGAGCAGGAGCTGGACCAGGCGCGCCTGGTGGCCGACGTCGCCCAGAAGGTCCTGCTCCGGCCGCTTCCGCCGCGGATCGGTCCGCTGAGCATCGCGTCGGTGTACGTCGCCGCCGAGGCGGAGGCCCTGATCGGCGGCGACCTGTACGCGGCCGTACGCGCCCGGCACGGCACCCGCGTCCTGATCGGCGACGTACGCGGCAAGGGACTGACGGCCGTCGGGGACGCGGCCCTGCTGCTCGGCGCCTTCCGCGCGGCCGCCCATCGCTTCCCGCCCCTCGCCCGGCTCGTCGCCCACCTGCAGAACACCGTCTACTGGGACGTGGAAGGGGTCGACGACGAGGGGGACGGGGCGGGGGAGAGCTTCGTGACCGCCGCGGTCCTGGAGATCCCGGACGACGAGCCCGTCGTCCACCTGATCAGCTGCGGTCACCCGCCCCCGCTGCTCGTGCGCGACGGCGAGGTCCTGACCCTGACGGTGAGCGAACCCGCCCTGCCGCTCGGCCTGGCCGGTGATGTCTCGGAGGACGACTACCGGGCCGAGTCCTTCGCCTACCGGCCCGGCGACCTGCTCCTCCTCTACACCGACGGAGTCGTCGAGGCCCGCGACGCGGACGGGCTCTTCTACCCCCTCGCCCGGCGCCTCGCCACATGGCGCGAGAGCGAACCCCACCGGCTCGTCGAGCGCATCCACCAGGACCTGCTCGCGCACGCGGGCGGCTCCCTCGACGACGACGTCGCACTCGTGGCCGTCGGACGGGGCCGGTGACCGGGCAATTCGGCGACGGCCCGACGGGACGCCGGGCCGAGACGGCCGGGGGAGAGGCTCGCGCTCGGTGGGGCCGGCCCGTGGGCTATGTTGAGCGGGAGATGCGAGAAGGGGGCACACGGTGCCGGCAGGGCAGCAGCGGGCGCGGGCCCAGGCGTCCGCGATCACGCCGGGGAAGCCGTCCCGGGGCGTGGAGCCGCCCCCGGCGGACAAGGTTCGCGCGTTGTTCGGCGGCCACCGGCTGTCCCCCGCGCAACGGCGCATCGCCCAGTACATCACCGACCACCTCACCGAGGCCGCGTTCCTGTCCATCACGGACCTCGCGGACCGCGTGGGCGTCAGCCAGCCGTCGGTGACCCGCTTCGCCTCCTCCCTGGGATTCAGCGGGTACCCCGCCCTGCGGGAGGCCCTGCAGCCCATCGCGCTGAGCGCGGTCGCCGGCGCCCCCGGCGCGGGCAAGGAGGACCGTCGCAACGAACTGCAGGCCGCCGTCGACGCAGAGATCGCGAACCTGGAGAGCCTGCGCAGGGTCTTCGCCGACACCGACCGGGTGCTCGACATCGGCCGCGAGTTCGCCAGGTCCGTCCCCCTGACCGTGCTGGGCCTGCGGATCTCCGTCTCGCTCGCCGAGTACTTCGCCTACGCGGCCAAGCGCATCCACCCGGACGTGCGCCTGGTCTCCCGCGGCGGCAGCGTGGCCTACGACGCGCTGCTGCAGTCGCGGGAGGCGGGCGGCACCTGGGTGCTGGCCTTCGCGATGCCCCGGCACGCCAACGAGACACTGGCGGCCCTGCGCGCCGCCCGCAGCACCGGGCTGCGCGTCGCGCTGATCACCGACATGGCGCTCGGGCCGCTCGCCGAGGAGGCCGACGTCGCCTTCACCGCCGGCCCCGGATCCCGCCTGGTCTTCGACTCCTACGCGGCCCCGGGCGTGCTGTCCGCGGCGATCCTCCAGGCGATGGCGGACGCCGACCCCGAGCGCACGCAGCTGCGGCTGGAGAAGTACGAGCAGGCGGCCGACCAGCACGACTTCTTCCTCGAGCCCTGACCCTTGCGGCCCGCTCCGCCGCAAGGGTTTTCACAGGCCCTCTCATGCATGAAATTTTTCATACCCTTGCGTACTCGGCAGTAAATATATTTACTGCTCGTGGCGCTCGGGCCTGCGAAGGGCTGCAGCCGGCAGATGCGCTCGCGACGGCGAGCCCCGGGGCCAGTGGACGAACGCCATGGGACGACAACCCTCCTCAGTCGGCCCGGCAGTGTTCCGTTCGGGCGTCCGCTCCCCTCGGACGCCCCCCGGTGGCCCGGTCTACCCCTGGGCCGGGCCGCCGGTAACCACACGTCACCGGCCCACCGGACCGGACCCGGCTGGCGGGCACGGAGGGTGTGCGTGAGCCTGAAGGTGTGGGGTCTGCCTCGTCGGGAGGCGGTCATGGACCTTTACACCAATCACGACACCACCGAGTGGACCGAGCTACGGGTCCACGGGGTGTCGGGCACCCCGCCGGAGGCGTCGCTGGGACACCCCCGCGTCACCCTCGTCGCCGGCGACGCGCGAGCGGGCTTCTACCGCCGTGAGTGGGAGAACAAGGACACGGCACAGGACACCGCCGAGTTCCGGCGCGAGGCCTATTCGTGGGGCGGCCTGACCTCGGGGAACGGACAGCGGGCGCTGTGGCTGCTGCTGTTGCCGTTCATGTTCCTCAACATGGCCTACTACACCGACCCCGGCCACACCGTCGACCGCCCGAGCCGGCGGGTGCGCCTGCGCGCCTGCGTCCAGCGGCTGCTGGCCTTCTCCCTCACCGGGACCTACGTCCTCGCCGCGGTCTCCGCCTCGATGGGCCTGATCGGCTGGCAGTGCGGCCACGCGGCGTTGAGCACAACGCCCGTTCCGCAGTGCGCGGGAGGCGCGGGCTGGCTGCAGTGGCTGCACTACGGCTGGCTCGACACGACCGGCCGCCACCTCGCCGCCACCGCCCTCGTACCGGTCGCCCTCGTCGCCCTGCTCTGGTACCTGGGCAACAAGACCTGGAGCGTCTCCGAGGCGCGGATCGTGCCGCAGAGCACGAGCGATCGGCCCCCCGACGTCCGCACGCCGCTCGAGGACCGCCGCCTGTGGAACGGCCGGGGCCCCGTCCGCCGCCTGCGCGCGCTGCACGTGTCGGGGGCCTTCGCGCTGACAGCGGTCTTCCTGCTCGCCCCGCTGCTCGAACGACCCGAGCGGGGCGCGGCCGCCGTGCTCGACGGCGCCAACTGGACCATGGGCACCGCCTTCTTCCGCAGCCTGGCCCTGGTCCTGGCCCTGGCGCTGCTGGCATGCGCCGTCGTCATGGTGGCGCTCCCCGGCCCCGCGCACCGCGCACGGCCCCGAGCGGGGAAACCGGGGTCCGGCGAGCGCGAGCGCGACGGATACCGGATCCTGCCCTGGGCGGGGCTCACCCTCGTCGTCGGCGCGGCGGTGGCCGCCTCATGGGGCGCCGGGCGCACGGACGCGGCGACCGCCGGGCAACTGCCGTGGGAGGTGGCGTGGATCCACGTGCTGCTGATCGCCCAGCTGGCACTCCTGCTCCTGCTGCTCCTCTCGCAGACCGGCGTCCGCCGGCCCGCCCCGGCACCCTCGTTCCCCCGGCTGCCCCGGTCACCGTGGTACGGGCTGGTGCTCACCGGCACCGCGCTCCTGGGGTGGGCGATGGCCCAGGCCCTGGCGGCGGGCGTGACGCTGCGCACGGCCGAGACCCTGGGCGAACCGGCCGCCGCCGCGAACGCCGGCCGCGAGCAGATCCGACTGGCCGTGCCGGACGCCTACTTCTGGGAGGGAACCGGCGCCCTCCTGCTGATCGTGCTCGCCATCGCCCTGGTGGGGGCCTCGTGCCGGTCGCTGCGCGGCGCGCGCGGCCGGTTCGCCCTCGAGGTCGACGCTGCCTACGACGGCACGCGCGACGACCCCCGGCGGCGCACGGGCATCGCCAAGGCCTGGGCGCGGGCACAGACCCTCGAATCAGCGGCGCAACGAGCCCTCGGGTGCTTCCTGGTGGGGACGGGGGTCGTGACGGTGGCGGGCGTCGTCCTGTTCCTCTGTCACGGCCCGAGCCTCGTCGTCGACCACCCCGCGCTGCTGCTCGTCGCCAACCTCGTGCTCAGCATCGGCGTCCTGGCGCTGCTGTGGGCCGGCCGGCAGGCATATCGGAGCCCCCGCTTCCGCCGGACGGTGGGCATCCTGTGGGACATCGGCACCTTCTGGCCGCGCGCCACCCACCCGCTGGCGCCCCCCTGCTACGCCGAACGGACCGTCCCCGACCTGCTGTCCAGGCTGGAGTACCTGACCGGAGGCGAGAACGCGGCACCGGGCCGGCAGGGGCACGTCGTGCTCTCCTGCCACTCGCAGGGGACGGTGATCGGGGCCGCCCTGGTGCTGCAGACCGTCTCCGAAGCCGACGAACGGGTCCGTCTGCTCACCTACGGCAGCCCGATCACCCCCCTGTTCGTCCGGTTCTTCCCCGCCTACTTCAACGCGACGAGCCTCGGGCGGCTCGGCGCGCTGCTCACCGCCCCGGGCCCGGCCGACGGCCCGGACCGCTGGCGGTGGCGCAACCTCTACCGTCCGAGCGACCCGATCGGCAGCTGGGTCCTCGAACCGGCGAGGCTCCCGCGCGCCGGCGACCCGGTCGATCCCGTTCCGGCCCCCGTCGACCGGCAACTCCTCGACCCGCGGCACTTCGCGCGCCAACCGGGAGACCCGTCGTACCCGGCCGTCCGGGGGCATTCGAACTACTTCGCCGACCCGGCCTTCGAGGCGACGGTGCGGGCGTTCCGCCTCAGGAGCGGGATCCCCTGAGGGACGGCTCCCGCACTAGAACGGCAGGATCCTGGTGACCGGGGCCAGCAGGCCGAGGACCGGGTCCAGGGGGTTGGACACGCCGTCAGGCGCGCCCTCAGGCGCGCTCTCGGGCCCGCCATCGGGTGCCGGGGCGGCCTGCTGAGCGGTTTCCGAGATATTCGCGGGTGCGGGGGCCGGGGCGGGCTGGGGCGCGGCCGTGGCCGAGGCGGCGCTCCCGGCGAGGGCCACAGCGGCGACGGCGAGGGCAGCGGATGCGATGCGCTTGGTCATGCTTGCGTTAACGACGTCGCGGTGGCCCGGTCACCAATGGGACGCACCAGGTGTGAACAGGATGATCTACACACTCCACCCGTCCGGCAGCGTGGCCGGAATGGCACCTCGCCTCCGTGTCGGCCGACCCTCTACGGTGAGCCGGCGATGCGAGCCGCCTCGACAGGTGCCCCCTCACGCGTTGGGAGTCACGGTGCCCCCTTTTGAACTGCCCCACACCCTGCACGGCGACGGTCCGCACAAGGTCGTCGCCGTGCACGGCTGGTTCGCCGACAGATCGGCCTACGACGTGGTCGTACGGGACCTGGATCCCGTGGCGTTCCAGTACGCGCTGGTCGACCTGCGCGGCTACGGCGAGGCCAGGGACGCCGGCGGGACGTACACCACCGCCGAGGGAGCGGCCGACGTCCTGGCGCTCGCCGACCGGCTGGGCTGGGACCGGTTCTCGGTGGTCGGGCATTCGATGGGCGGCAGCGTCGCCCAGCGGGTCCTGGCCGCGGCACCGCGCCGCGCGCGCAGGATCGTCGGGATCTCCCCCGTCCCCGCCTCGGGACTGCCGCTGCCGCCCGAGCAACGGCAGCTGTTCTCGGAGGCGGCGCACGAGGCGGAGAACCGACGGGTCATCATCGACGTCACCACCGGCGGCCAGCGCCCGGCCCACTGGCTGGACCGGATGGTGCGGCGCTCACTGGAGCGCAGTGACGCCAAGGCGTTCCGCGCCTGGCTGGAGTCCTGGAGCACGGAGGACTTCCACACCGAGGTCGAGGGCGCCCAGGCCCCGGCCCTCGCGGTCGTCGGGGCGCTGGACCCCGCGGTGACAGCCGAGCTGACGCACCTCACCTGGATGCGGTGGTTCGTCAACGGCGTGCTGCGCGAACTGCCGTCGGCGGGCCACTACGCCATGGACGAGACCCCCCTCGAACTGATCCGGGTCATGGAGGACTTCCTCCGCGCCGACCGCTCGTAGGGCCCGGCCCGCCGGCTCGTCCTTCCGCCGCCGCGGTTGTTCGTCACCATGACCGTGTCCCGTCATGCGGGCGACACCGGCCCTTCCCCGGCACTCGTTCGTCTTGGACCACACCGCTGATTACGGTCAGCCCCCTCCCCACGACTCCAAGAGGTCTCGAGACTCATGGCCGAACTCAACCGCCGGCGCTTCCTGCAGATCGCCGGTGCGACCGCGGGCCTCGCGGCGCTGTCGAACAGCATCGACCGTGCCGCGGCCATTCCCGCCGGACGCCGCTCCGGCACCATCGAGGACGTCGAGCACATCGTGGTCCTGATGCAGGAGAACCGCTCCTTCGACCACTACTTCGGCTCGCTGAAGGGCGTCCGCGGCTTCGGTGACCCCCGTCCGCTGACCCTGGGCAGCGGACGGACGGTCTGGCACCAGCCGGACGGCGGCAGAGACGTGCTGCCCTTCCGTCCCGACGCCGAGAACCTCGGCATGCAGTTCATCGCGGGCCTCAACCACGACTGGGCCGGCGGGCAGAAGGCCCGCAACAAGGGCAGATACGACCAGTGGATTCCGGCCAAGTCCGCGAGGACCATGGCCTATCTGACGCGCGAGGACATCCCCTTCCACTACGCGCTGGCCGACGCGTTCACCGTGTGCGACGCCTACCACTGCTCCTTCATCGGGGCCACCGACCCCAACCGCTACTACCTGTGGACCGGCCACACGGGCAACGACGGCAAGGGCGGCGGCCCCGTCCTCGGCAACGAGGAGGCCGGCTACGACTGGACGACGTACCCGGAGCGGCTGGAGCGGGCCGGGATCTCGTGGAAGATCTACCAGGACATCGGCGACGGCCTGGACCAGGCCGGCTCCTGGGGCTGGATCGACGACGCCTACCGCGGCAACTACGGCGACAACTCCCTGCTCTACTTCAACACCTACCGCAACGCCAAGCCCGGCGAGCCGCTCCACGACAAGGCCCGCACCGGCACGAACGTCAAGAAGGGCGACGGCTACTTCGACGTGCTCAAGGCCGACGTCACGGCCGGCCGGCTCCCCGCCGTCTCCTGGATCGTCGCCCCCGAGGCCTTCTCGGAGCACCCCAACTGGCCCGTCAACTACGGCGCCTGGTACATCGCCCAGGTCCTCGACGCCCTCACCGCCGACCCCGGGGTGTGGAGCCGAACGGCCCTGTTCATCACCTACGACGAGAACGACGGCTACTTCGACCACGTCCTGCCGCCCTTCCCGCCGGCCTCCGCGGCCCAGGGCCTGTCGACCGCGGACGCCCGCCTCGACGTGTTCGGGGGCAACGCCCGGTACGCCGCCGGCCCCTACGGCCTCGGCCAGCGCGTGCCCATGATCGTGGTCTCGCCGTGGAGCACGGGCGGATTCGTCTGCTCCGAGGTCTTCGACCACACGTCCGTCGTCCGGTTCATGGAGCGCCGCTTCGGGGTGCGCGAACCCAACATCTCGCCCTGGCGGCGCGCGGTGTGCGGCGACCTCACCTCGGCGTTCGACTTCGGGCTGAAGGACACCGGGGCCGCCGCGCTGCCCGGCACCGGAGGCTACGAGCCCAAGGACCGCGAGCGGCACCCCGACTACGTGCCCAAGCCGCCCGCCAACCCCTCGCTGCCCCGCCAGGAGCGGGGCACCAGGCCCACCCGGCCGCTGCGCTACGCGCCGCTGGTGGACGGTGCCGCGACCCCCTCGACCGGGCGGTTCACGCTGACCTTCAGCGGTGGGAACGAGGCCGGCGCGTCCTTCACCGTCACGTCCGCCAACCGCACGGACGGCCCGTGGACGTACACCACCGAGGCCGGCCGGAAGATCTCCGACACCTGGAACACGGCCTACTCCAAGGGTGCCTACGACCTGACGGTGTACGGCCCGAACGGCTTCCTGCGCGGTTTCAAGGGCCCCGGCGCCACCGCCGGCCCCGAGGTGACCGCCCGTCACCTCGCCGCGAGCGGAAGCGTGGAGCTGACGATGACGAACGCGGGCGGCGCCGACTGTCACCTCACGGTCACCAACGCCTACGGCGGGCGGCGCGAGACCTTCACGGTGCGGCGGGGCGGACGCGTGGTGCACACCGTGGACCTGCGGGGCAGCAAGCGCTGGTACGACGTGTCGGTGGTGTCCGACACGGACGGCACCTTCCTGCGCCGCTTCGCCGGCCATGTCGAGAACGGCGAGCCCGGAGTGAGCGACCCGGCGATCGCCACGGTCTGACGGGCGGACACCGGCGAACGCATACCGGCGAGCGAACACAAAGATCCGGCCGCTCCTGGCCGGATCCCAATTCCCCTGTGAGGAAAGGGCGTTGACGCGCCCGTCCAATTTGCCGTCGTTCATTGGTGTTTGCAGTTACGCAGGGACGTTGCGTATGTCACACACCTCCCGGCGGGAGTTGAACTGAGCGCGTCAAGGCTGACAGGGTTTTGCACACCCGGAACGGAGCCCTTCGCTCCGGGTGACGTCGTGCGGCAGTACGCCACGACGCGCGATTCCCCCCCCACAACCTCACGAGGAGGAACCCTCGTTATGCCGACTCACAAGCGCACCGGAAAACGGCGGCTCGTGCTGGCGACAGCCTTGGCGACGGCCGTCGCGGGCGGAGCCACCGTACTGGCCCTGCCCGCCGGTGCCACGGCGCCCGCCGAAGGCACCGTCTACGGTGCGAACGCCAAGGGCGCCATCGACGGCAGCTACATCGTCCTGCTGAAGGACGGTCAGCGGGCGGCTGCCGAGCACTCCATATCCACGCAAGGAAAGGACCTCGCCGAGCGGTACGGCGGCAAGCTCAACCGCACGTACAGCTCCGCCGTGCACGGCTTCTCCGCCAGCGGCCTCGACCGCGACGAGGCCAAGCGCCTCGCCGCCGACCCCGCCGTCGACAAGGTCGTCCAGAACCACCGCTTCAGCATCAACGGCAGCCAGGAGGCCCCACCCTCCTGGGGGCTGGACCGTATCGACCAGGCCGAGACCAAGGGCGACGGCAAGTACACCTACCCCGACGGCGGGGGCGAGGGCGTCACCGCGTACGTCATCGACACCGGTGTGCGCATCAGCCACAAGGACTTCGGCGGCCGCGCCGCGTACGGCTTCAACGCCGTCGACAACAACGACAAGGCCGAGGACGGCAACGGCCACGGCACGCACGTCGCGGGCACCATCGCCGGTGCCACGCACGGCGTCGCCAAGAAGGCCAGGATCGTCGCCGTCAGGGTGCTGGACGCCCAGGGTTCGGGCACCACCGAGCAGGTGGTCGCCGGCATCGACTGGGTCACCAAGAACCACAAGGGCCCCTCCGTCGCCAATATGAGCCTCGGCGGCACCGCGGACGAGGCGCTCGACGCCGCCGTGCGCAAGGCCATCGCCTCGGGCGTCACCTTCGCCGTCGCGGCGGGCAACGAGTCCACCGACGCCGGCAAGGGCTCCCCGGCCCGGGTGAAGGAGGCCATCACCGTCGCCTCCACCACCAAGGACGACCAGCAGTCGGACTTCTCCAACTACGGGGACGTCGTCGACCTCTACGCCCCCGGTTCGGACATCACCTCCGACTGGAACGACAGCGACTCCGGGACCAAGACCATCTCCGGAACGTCCATGGCCACCCCGCACGTCGCGGGTGCCGTCGCCCTCTACCTCGGCGGCCACAAGGACGCCACCCCCGACCAGGTCGCGGGCGCGCTGACACAGGGCGCCACCGACGGAAAGGTGACCAACCCCGGCGCGGGAACCCCCAACAAGCTCCTCAAGGTCGTGCCGTAACCGGGTAGTACGCACCCGGTGGCCCGCACTTTTCCGGGCCCGCCCGGCCGCCGACCCCACCGGGGGACGGCGGCCGGGCGTTTCGCGCGCATCGGCCGGACCGACCCGTCAGGAGTCGGTCCAGGTGCCCACCAGGGCGACCGTGGAGACCCCCGGTCCGAAGGCCACGAGCAGTGCCGTGGCCCCGTCCCGCGGCGGCTCGGCGAAGGTCTGCTCCAGCACGTCGAGGACCACGACGGCGGCGGTGTTGCCGCGCCGGGCCAGCGAGTTCTCGCTCAGCTCGAACATGGCCGGCGGTATCCCCAGCCCCTTGCTGACCTCGTACATCACCCGCGGTCCGCCGGTGTGGCTGATGAGGACGTCGGGCTGCGGCGCGAACGCGGCCGTCTCCTCCTGGAGCCACCGCTTGAGACGGGGCATCGATTCCGCTATCACCCGCGATATCCGAGGGCTGGTGTCGAAGTGGAACCCGAGTTCGTCCACGTCGTAGGAGATGTGCGCCAGGGTGCCGGGCGCCATGTCCTCGTACGAGGCGTCCAGCCGCAGGCCGGGCCGGTCCTCCCGCACCACGCACGCGGCGGCCGCGTCACCGAAGAGCGCGGTGGAGACGAAGGAGGCGATCGTGTCGTCGTCCGGCTGGTACGACAACGAGCACAGCTCGACCGCGACGACGAGCGTCACCGATCCCGGGCGGGCGAGGGCCAGTTCGCGGGCACGCGCCAGCGCGTACGCGCCGCCGGCACAGCCGACGTGGCCGAAGGCCAGCCTGCGCACGTCCCTGCGCAGTCCGAGCCGGTTGGCGATGTGCGCGTCGAGGCCGGGCAGCAGATAGCCCGTGCACGACACCAGGATCAGCTGGTCCACCTCCTCCAGGGAGGTCTCCGCGGCGGCGAGGGCGCCCTCCGCGGCCCCGGCGCCCAGATCCGTACCGGCCTCCGCATAGCGGCGCATGCGTTCGCCGAACGATCTGCGACGTGTCACCTCCTCGAACGGGTCGACGAGCGATCTGGTGCGCACCGAGGTGTTGCGCATCAGCTGTAACGCCGTGCCGATTCTGGGGTGTCCCGCGTGCTGCCGTCCCATGTGGGACACGACGTCATCGAGGGTGGCGCGGTGCTCGGGCAGGCGCAGGACAGGGCGACAGACGGTGGACACGGTACTCCCGGGGAAGGAAAGCGTGACGGGTCAGGTGATGCCGGAAGCCAATCACGCAGGTCGGAGCACGTCATCACGCACCGTGTTACAACTTTCTTACGCGGCGCCCGGTCCGGGCCGGGGCGCCCGCCCGGCCTCGCCCGCCGCCACCCGGGGCAGCATGAACCCCGCCGACGGGCGCTGCCCGAACGGCCCGGCGGCGGGAAGGCGTTCGATGGCCATGATGGCCACGTCGTCGTCCAACTGGCCCCCGGCGTGCACGAGGAGGCTGTGGTGGATGTGCTTCACGAGCCGTCGCACGTCGGTCTCGCCGGCTTCCTGCCAGGCGGCGACGCTCTCGGCGAGAGGGTAGAAGCGTCCTTCGCGGTCGCGGGTCTCGACGACCCCGTCGGTGTAGAGCAGCAGGACGTCGCCCACCCGGTAGGGGAACGTCTCCGACGTGTAGTCCTCCTCCGTCAGCGGGCCGCTCAGGCCCAGCGGCAGGGCCGGGTCGGTCACGTCCAGGGCCGTGACCTCGCCCCGGCTCAGCAGGAGCGGGGACGGGTGCCCGCAGCTGACCAGCCGGATCAGCGGCTGGTCGTCGGGGATGTCCACGACCGCGGCGGTCACGAAGCCCTCGCCGTCCGCACGGCCGTGCGGGTACTCGGCCATGTCCCAGTACACGGCGTTCTGCAGATGCGCCACCAGCCGGGGCAGTGGGGGATTGCGGTGCGCCGCCGCGCGGAAGGCGCCGAGCAGCAGGGCGGCGTCCCCGATCGCCGCGAGGCCCTTGCCGCGCACGTCGCCGATCATCAGGCGGGTGCCCTGCTCGGTGCGCGCGGCCGCGTACAGATCGCCGCCCATGCGGGCCTCGGCCTCGGCGGCGGCGTAGAGCGAGGCGATCCGCAAGGGGCCGATCCGCTCCGGGACCGGCCGCAGGAACACCCGCTGCGCGACCTCGGCCACCCACTGCGCCCGGCTCAGCTGCCGCTCGTGACGCTCGTGGACGCGGCGGAAGAAGACCAGGAAGACGGAGATGAGCAGGAGGGCGACGACCTGCGCCTGGTGGTTCGGCGTGGTCAGGCCGCCGTGGAAGATCCCGACGACCACCTGGGCCGTCACGGCGAGCGCCCCGACGGCGGCGGTGAGCGCCGGGCCGCCGATCGCCGCGCTGATCGCCGGGGCGGCGACCAGGAGCGGTCCCAGGTGGATGTCGGGGGGCGTCAGGAGATCGACCACCACGACCAGCGCGATGATGCCCAGCGGCACCCAGACCAGGGAGCGGCCGGCATGCCGCCACTGGCCGGATCCGAACCGTCTCCGCGGAAGGGGCATGGTTCCTGCTTACCTCCTGAGCGCGCCCGGCGCCCACCGGGGCCGCCCGCGCCGCCCGCGGTGTCAGGCGGTCGCCGGGGCGACCGCCCTCGCGGCCCGCCGCCGCTCCGCCGCGGCGGCCACCGCCAGCAGCGCCGCGCCGGCGACCAGCCACAGCGCCAGCGAGACGAGGCGGCCGCCGAAGCCCGCGCCGCCGTCGAAGTAGAGCAGGCTGCGCACCCCCTCGACGAAGCCCGCGCCGTTCCAGAAGGCGTGCAGGGCGCCGAAGAACCCGTTCTGGAGCTCGGGCCGGAAGACGCCGCCCGAGGAGGTGAAGTTGAGCATCACGAACAGCACCACCATCGCCAGCGTGGTCCAGCGCTTGAGGAAGGTGTGCAGGCCGATGCCGAAGGTGATGACGCCCGCCGAGTAGAGCCAGGACATGGCCCACACGGTCGCGTAGTCGTGGTCGACGATGTGGAAGACCGGGGCGGCCAGCACGATGCCGATGACGCTCACCGCGAGAGAGGCCGCGAGGCCCGCCGCCGCGCGCAGGCCCGGCCTGAGCGCCGCTCCGGCCGCGCCGATGGCGGCCACGCTGCCGTACGAACCGATGCTCAGCGCGACGAGCAGGAAGAAGATGCCCTGGCCTGTCGGGTCGCCCTCGGTGAGCGGCGAGAGGTCGGTGACCTTCAGGGGCACGCCCTGCCGGTCGGACACCGAGCGGAAGACGGTCGTGACCGCCACGGCGGTGGTGTCGGAGTTGGCCTTGGCGATCAGCGCCTCGGGGTGCCTGGCATCGGGGACGTAGGCCCCGGCCAGCTCCCGGTCCTCCAGCAGGCCGACCGCCTCGCGGCGGTCGGCGACCGTGGTGACGTCCAGGGCCTCGCCGGCCCGCTCCTCGATGGTCCGGGCGAGCGCGTGCGCCTGCGCCGAGCCGCCGACGACCGCGACCTTCATGCCGTGCGGCTCCGGTGCGTGGAAGGCGCCCAGGTAGGCCAGCCCCATGCCCAGGCACATCAGGAGCGGGGTCAGCAGGTGGACGGCGACGTGCTTGAGGTGGTGGCGCGGCCCGGGGGCGGCGTGAGCTGTCATGGGGTGGGGGACTCCTCTGTTGGTAAATACAACCAATTACGGATGTATTATGCAACTGAATAGGGAGGAGTCGCGATGCCCGACCGCGATGTGACGATCAGCACCATCCAGCGCGAACTGACCGCGTTCGCCCGGCGGGCCCGGCACAAGGCCGCCCAGATCCACCCGGAACTGTCGCTGGTGACCTACAGCATGCTCGACCACATGGACGCGAGCGACGGCTGCCGCGGCACGGACCTGGCCGAGCACTTCCTCCTGGACAAGTCCACCGTCAGCCGTCAGATCGCCGTCCTGGACCGGCTGGGCCTCATCGTCCGCGAGCAGGACCCGGAGGACCGCCGGGGCCAGATCCTGCGCCCGTCGGACGGAGGACTGAGGCTGCTCGCCGAGGCGCACCGGCAGCGCCGCGCCGCGTTCGAGGAGCGGTTCACCGAGTGGGACGACACCGACCTCGACCGCTTCGCCGGCTACCTGCTGCGCTACAACGCGGTCAGCTGACACGACCACCCTTCGCCCGGCCGCACCGGGCGGTAAAGCGGTGGACTTCCCACGGGGGCCGGGCGAGCATGACGCGGTGCAGCCACTGAAGATCATCGCGGGTGACGCGACCAACCCCCAGGCCAAGGGCCCGAAGGTCATCGCCCACATATGCAACGACCTCGGCGGATGGGGCAAGGGATTCGTCCTGGCGATCTCCCGCCGCTGGCCCGGACCGGAGCGCGAGTACCGCCGCTGGCACCGCGAGCGCGCGGGCAATGACTTCGCCCTCGGCGCGGTGCAGGTCGTCGAGGTCCGTCCCGACATCCGGGTCGCCAACATGGTCGCCCAGCGCGGTATGAAGACCGGAAGCGGCGGCCCGCCCATCCGCTACGACGCCCTCGAGCGCTGCCTGCACGCCGTCGCCGAGCACGCCCTCGAGCACGGCGCCTCCGTTCACATGCCCCGCATCGGCTGCGGACTCGCCGGCGGCAAGTGGGAACGCATCGAACCGATCATCAGCAGGACCTTGAGCGCCCGCGACATCGCCGTCACCGTCTACGACCACGCGTGAGACGGCGGTCGGCCCAGGGGTGGTGCGGGAGGCCGGCGGCGCTCCCCGAGCGCCAGTGTCCGCCGTTGCCGTACACCCGCGCCCCAGGCGATCATGCATTCCATGCATAGTGAACTTTTCGCTCACGAGAACATGGCCAAGCCCGCCGCCGCCCCCGGCATGACGGTCCACAACGCCAAGTCGATCGTCTACGCCGTCAACGGCGAGTGCTACGCCCGGCAGGGGTCGATGGTCGCCTACCGCGGCGATCTGCGGTTCGAGAAGCTGGGCCAGGGCGTGGGCTCGTTCATCAAGCGGGCCGTCACCGGCGAGGGGCTGGCGCTGATGGCCGTGCGCGGCCGGGGCGAGGTCTGGTTCGCGCACGAGGCCGCCAACTGCTTCGTCGTCGACATCGCCCCCGGCGAGAGCCTGACCGTCAACGGCCGCAACGTCCTGTGCTTCGACCCCACCCTCTCCTACGAGATCAAGGTCGTGAAGGGCGCGGGCATCAGCGGCGGCGGCCTGTTCAACAGCGTCTTCACCGGCCACGGCAAGCTCGGCGTCATATGCGAGGGCAACCCCATCGTCATCCCCGTCTCCCCGCAGTCCCCGGTCTATGTGGACACCGACGCCGTCGTCGGCTGGTCGGCCGCCCTCCATACCTCCATGCACCGCTCGCAGAGCCTCGGCTCCATGCTGCGCGGCGGCTCGGGCGAGGTCGTCCAGCTCAAGCTCGAGGGGGAGGGGTTCGTGATCGTCCGGCCGAGCGAGGCGAAGCCGCAGCAGCAGAACGGCTGAGCACGCCCTGCGGTTCAGCGACGGACGACGAGGCCGGCCGCTCGCCATGTGATGGTTTCGTGCCAAAGAACAGATTGCCGGATACGTCGGGAACCCAGGGCCTCGGTTCGCTCATCCGGAAAGACGGAACTGATCCTCTTGTCCCCCTCGGGGCAGCAGCAGCCGGAGCAACGCGATGACGAACACACCCACCGGGGCGGCCTACCGGTCACGGGGCCACCGACGTGCATCCCGCGCCAGACGATGGCTGGTCGTGGTGGCCTCCCTGGTCGGGCTCGGGCTGATCGCCTGGCCCGTGATGAGCTACTACGAGATACCGCCCTTCACCGACAAGGGCGACCCCGTCAGCTACGACGGGGCGAACGGGTCGAACGGATCGAACGGCGGCAAGGCAGGCGACTCCGGCACCTTGATGCCCACGGGGCCGAAGGCCGGCTTCAAGAACGTCAAGACCCTGGGCGACGGCACCCACGTCAGCGTCGTCACCCTGGAGGGCAAGAAGTCCGGCTTCAAGGGCAAGGTGTGGGTCTGGGCGCCCAAGGAGTACACGGACGACCCGAAGTTCGCCGCGAGCGGCTTCCCCGTCATGATCGCCCTGCCCGGCGGCCCCGGCCACGACGGCAACTACTGGTCGCTCGGCGAGTTCGGCAAGGACAAGATCTCGCTGGAGAAGAGCGTCTCCAAGTGGTATCAGGAGGGCAGGAGCAAGCCGTTCCTGCTGGCCATGCCGATCCTCAATCCCGGCCCGGACGACAAGGGCATCTACTGGGACGGCAGTGACATCCCCGGCCAGCCGAAGATGGGCACCTGGCTGACCGAGGACGTACCGGACCTGATGAAGGCCAACTTCCGCACCATCAAGTCCCGTGACGGCTGGAGCTACATGGGCTCCTCCACCGGCGGCTTCGCGAGCCTGAAGGCGGTGCTCAAGCACCCGGACAAGTTCAAGACCGCCATCGCCAACGGCCCGGACATCGTCCCCGACTCCCCGCTGTGGAGGGGCCACGAGAAGGAGAAGGCGGAGAACAACCCCGAGGTGCTGGCCCAGCAGCTCGCGGCCGCCAAGGGACCGGACGTCTACATCGCCTTCCAGTACGGCACGAAGGAGAACAAGACGATGATCGACAGCGTGAAGAAGTTCATGGCCACGTACGGCAAGGGGCCGGTCCACACCCAGCTCTGGGAGATACCGGGCGGCACCCACAACGGCGCCACCTACCTCTCCAACATGGCGGACCCCATGAAGTGGATCAGCGACCGGATGGCGGGCCCGACGCCCTCCTCCTGACCCGCCCGGACCCCGCTGCTGCCGGGGCCCCTCCGCCCCGGCCGGTGGAGGGGCCCGGTTTGGCGGACGGCGGGGAGATCCGTGTAATGTTCTCTGTGTCGCCGGGGAAACCGGGCGAAAACAGAACAAGGGGCTATAGCTCAGTTGGTAGAGCGCCTGCATGGCATGCAGGAGGTCAGGAGTTCAATTCTCCTTAGCTCCACAGCGAAGGCGAGAGGGGCCGTCAGCGATGACGGCCCCTCTCGCCGTTCACGCGCGTGCCCGACCCTGCCCCAGGCTCTTCCACACCCGCGCGAACAACGCCGGCAGCGGACCGGACGGCACCGCGGCCATGTGGGACGTCGACCGGTGTTCCCGGGCCAGCGGCAGCACGGCGAGCTTCGACGACTCGACGGGCAGGCGCGGCGCCTTGCGTTCCTGCCAGGCACCCGGCAGGAAGAGGGAACGGCCCGCCCGCGCGCGGTCGGCGCGCACGACCAGGCCCGGCGCCCCGGCCAGTTCCGCCACCGCCGCCTTGAAGCGGGCCGGCTTCCAGCCCGTCCACACCTTGACGTTGCGATCGGTCGGGTCCGGCAGGGCGAGCAGCATCAGATACAGCGCGGCGGCGTCCTCACCCAGACCGCACACCTCGGCACACTCCTCGACCAGATGCGGCACCGAACGTCCCGGGTGCTGCTCCCAGCCCGGCTGCCGGTTGCCGTCGGCGGCCAGGTGCTCCCCGAGCGCGGCGAAGTCCTCGCTCAGCAGCAGCCGCAGATCCGCCACGGCGGGCAGCCCGGACGAGCTCGGCAGCCACTGCGAGGGGAGCGGGGTGTCGAGGTAGGCGTCCAGGGCGTCCAGCAGCGGGTCGTCGGCACCCTTGAGCAGGGCGGGGTCCACCCGCAGGTGGCGCATGGCGTGGCTGACGTCGCTCACCTCCGAGACGGCCGGGTGGGCGGTGAGGGCCTCGGTGGAGGGCGCGGAACCCATGAGGTAATTGCTCTGCAGCGAGAAGAGGGTGAGCGGGCCGGGGCCCGAGGCCAGTTCCTCCCGCAGCCGGGTGACGGCCGCGCCGATCGCCGGGCGCAGCGGGTCGCCCGCCGGGGTGCGGTACGCAAGCCAGGCGGCGATCCTCGGCAGGGCCAGGGGACGGGGCTCGCCCGCCAGGCCCGAGGGGTCGGCGTCGAGGCAGCCCGCGCCGGCGGCGACGCGGCCGGTGAGCGCCGCGAGCCGCAGGGCCGGCCACCAGCCGTCCTCGCTCCGGCGCCAGGCGTGTGCGGCCTCGCCCTTGGGCGCCTGCGTCTCCTTCGCGGCGAGCGGAAGGAGGGCGGTGGGCACCGGCAGAGGGCGGCCCAGCTCGCCCAGCCACCACGCGGCGGCCCGGTCCACGTCGGGGCCTGCCGTCCACAGCTGCTCGGGGTCGTCGGGCAGCAGCCTGTCGTAGAAGGCGGTGACGGCCTCCGGAGGGAGGGCGGCGGTCAGCGCGGCCACCGCCTGATCGGCCTCCGTCTCCCGGATCCCCCACGGCTGAAAGTCGTAGTAGCGCTGGCCAGGGGTGTAGGGGCCCGCTTCCGGCACCTGGTGCGCGGCGGCGGGGACGTACGCCATCAGCAGGACGGTCGCCTCCACCACGGACAGGCCCAGCCGCTCGGCGAGGGCGCGGGCGAGCTCGGGGCGGGCCGGCGCGGGGCCGTGCTCGCGGTAGAGAGCGGCGAAGCGGACGAACCAGCTGCCGGGGCGCCGGGGCTCGAGCACACAGGCGCGGGTGAGCTTCGCGCCCGACGCGGCCAGCGGACCGTCCTCGGGGAACACACCGTCGGGCGCGTACTCCCACAGGGTCCGCTGAGGGTCGGCGCCACCGCGGCTCAGGACGAGGGCGGCGGACGTGGCCGTCCTGAACGCGCTGCCGGAGACCGGATCGCGGACCGGATCACGGTCGCCCGGCACCTCGCAGTCGACGACCCGCCAGCGGCCGGGCTCGCCGGAGACGAACGGGTAGGCGGCGTACTTCAGCAGCGCCCGCGCCGCGTCGCCTCCCGTCCCGGTGCGGCTGGCCGACGAGACGGCGCACAGCGCGAGGGCCACGGAATCGGCGTGCGTGCGGCGGAACCGGAAGGAGCCGACGATGCCGTCGAACTCGGCGCTGGGCCGGGACAGGTCGCCTGCCCAGACAGGGCCGTCGGACGTCGCCAGCTCCATCAGCCGGCGGCTCGCCGCCACCTCGGGATCGTCCGTCCGCGTCTGCGGCGCCGGGCTCCTCTCCTCCTCGGCGGGTGAGAAGCGGCTGACCAGCCGCTCGAGGCCGGCGCGGCAGTTGACGGCCTGGACCAGGGCCTGGGCGGCCGGCCGGCGGTCCGCCTCGGCAAGCTGCGGCAGCGCTGCGGCGAGCACCGTGCGGTTGCTCACCCGGTCACCGGTGGTCTGCTCGGGCCGGAGCCGCCGCAGCAGCTCCTCCGCTTGCGCACGCGTGACGCCCTCGGGCAGCTCGGCCATGACCAGCGGCAGGACGTCCACCGCCGCGAACTGGGCCGCCGCCCCGGCGTCCTTGAGCAGCAGGTCCACCGCCACGCCGACGTGCACGAAGCGGCCCAGCAGCAGGACCAGCCCGTCGAGGTCCACGCCCCCGCGTAGCGCGGCGCGTTCCCGCTCGCACCAGGCGCGCAACTCCTCGTGCCCGACCGGGTTGTCGAACAGCTGCGGGATCCGCTGCCAGCCCTTGGTCTGCTGCGGCTCGTACCAGCGGTTGGACGCGGTGTCCACGATGGTCATCTCCACAACGGCGCGCAGCCGGGCCCGCAGTTCGCGCGCGAAACGCTCGTCCGCGAGCAGGTAGGTGAGCTCCGGCCGGCGGTCCGCCGTGAGGGACCGCAGGGAGGCCGGCCCGAGAGCCGCCGGCGGATCGGCGACCGGAACGCCGCGCTCGAGCAGGAGGTCGATGAGGTCGAGCGGCGTCTTCCCGGTGTGCCGCACCTCCATCCGGGAGAAGCGGAACTCGACGGGGACGCCGTCGGCGGCCAGGCGGGGCGCGATCCTCTCGGCCAGCTCGTACACGACGGCCCACAGGACGTCCCGTTCACCGCCCTTGAGGGCGCAGTCGCTCAGCCAGGCGGCGGCCTCGCCGTCGGGCAGACCCGGGACCTCGCCGGTGAGCAGCGCCAGCGCGCCGGTGCGCTCGAGGAGCTTCGGCCACAGCTCGCGGCTGTCGCCGAAGCGGCCCGGACGCAGCCCGAGCACCCGCCGGGCGGCCTCGGGGCCGCGATCGACCAGCAGGTCCATGGCCCGGCCCTTGAGGCAGTCGGTCCAGAACTTCTCGTCGGACAGCGACACCGGGCCGGACGCGAAGATTTCCGAGAGCAGCGTGGCAAGCTCCCGTTCGGGATCGAGGCCGGCGGCCTTGGCGAGCTTGCGGACGTCGACGGCCAGCTGCGGGTAGGCCTCGCCGGTCGTTCGGGCGTGACACAGCGCGACCTCGCGGAAGCGCCGGAGATCGGCCTCGGTCGTCACTCCCGCGACGGACAGCTCGCGCGCCCAGGCCCGCAGGGCCGTCGCGGAGAGGACGCCCTTCCCGGCCCAGGCGAGGTAGCGGTCCCGCAGCCATGCGGGGTCGGGCTCGAGCATCTGCAGGCGCTCGGTCTTGCGTGCACGTCCGAACCAGGCGGTGGCCGTGGGCTTGTCGTTCTCGCGCAGGGCGAAGTCGGCCATCTCGTCGAGGAGGGAGACCAGCAGGGCGGGCGCGGTCGTCTCCAGCGGGAGCAGGACCTTGTTGACGTCGTCCTTGAAGACGTACTTCCAGTTGATGGTCTCGCGCTTGAGGGCGTGGAGCTTCTGGGCGGCGAGTTCCTCCCGGCCCGGGTGGGCGGCGATCACCCGCTCGGGGAAGGGGAGCTCACCGTCGGAGCGGTCCGGTATGCCCGTGGAGAAGAGGCCGTCCGGCTCCCACCCCTCCTCGCGCATCAGCAGGTCGCGGTAGCGGATCAGCTGCTCGGGAAGCAGCTGGGTCACCGTGCGGCCGTCGAACCCGGTGTAGGTACGGGCGAACAGCCCGCCCTCGCCCGGATCTCCGGTGAGCTGGACGCCCTCGTCCGCCAGCGCCTCCCGCCACTGGTCGTCGGCGTCCGCCAGCGCGCGGGGGACGCTCACGCCCTCCGACGCCCACTCACGCGCCCGGTCGCGGCACGTCTCGCGCTGCTTCCTCAGGTGCTGCTGAGCGCTGACCATCGCGCCGAGGCCCGGTGCACCGGAGATCCGATCGGGAAACTGCTGGAGCTTCCGTCCTCGTGGATTGCGGTAGACGATGTCCAGATCGTCCGTCAGCTCCGCGGTGTAGCCGTCCTTTTCGACACGCCGACCCATGGTCCTTCTCCCCGTTGCGTTGATCGTCGGGCCACACCCTACGGGCCACCACTGACACCGCCGGCCCGGGGCGGAGCCAACCATTCCGCGCGCAACGGATCCCGTCCCGGGGCGTTACACCAGTGCGGCGCGAGAGTGCGCCGGCACGGGGGACGAGGAACGGCCGGGGGAGATGACGGACGACCACCACGGGCCGCGGCGCGGATGGACGCGGCTGAGCGGCCACGCCGTCCATCGCGGCGAGCACCTCACCCTGCACCGCGACCGGGTCCTGCAGCCCGACGGCGCGGAGAGCACATACGAACACCTCACGATTGCCGACGGCGCCAGGATCGTCGCCGTCGACGCGAGCGGCCGGGCCGCGCTCGTCGAGGACGCCTGCTACCCGCTGGGGGAGCGTCTCCTCCATGTGCCGGGAGGGGCCGTCGCCGAGGGGGAGTGCCCGCGGGCGGCGGCGGGTCGCGAGTGCGAGGAGGAGACGGGCTGGCGCCCGGCCACCCTCCGCCTGCTGACCACCTACTATCCGCTTCCCTCGAGGACGTCCGCCGTGACCCACCTCTACCTCGCCACCGACCTGCACCGCGGCGAGGTGCGCAGGGATCCCGCCGAGGCCGGCATGACCGTGCGGTGGATGCCCCTCGCCGACGCCGTGAGTGCCGCGCGGTCAGGGGCCGTTGCCGAGGCGGGCAGCGTGATCGGCCTCCTGCTGGCGGCGAGCGTCCTCGCGCTGCCGTGACCCACCGGCCGCACGCTCTCCCTCTCCCCTCGCGTTCCCTGTGACGTCGCTCCTTGCGCCCGTCGGCGGCCCCTGAGTGAATGCGCAGGGCATGACGTGCGTGCCGGGCAGGGGAGAGCAGTGATCCGGATCCATTTCACGGCCGACGACTTCGCCCGGGTCCGCCTCGCCTCCCGGCCGGCCCCGCTGCAGGAGCTGAACACCGTCTTCATGACGCTCTTCCACCGTGACGACGACCTGCTCCTCGGCCACTGGAGACACCGGCTGCTGCGCTCCCTCCCGGCCGCCGCCGAGCCACTGGGAGACCTGGTGCCCGCCGGACAAGCCCCCCATTTCCTCGACGAGTTCAGCGACGACCTGGGGGAGGGGCTGGACTCCGTACGGGCCTCGAGCCCGCGGTTCGTCCGCTCCGAACTCGAGCGGGTGTACGCCAAGTCCCCTGTCCCCGCGCCCCGGTGGATCCGCGGCCTGCACCGCGGGGACGCCGACGCCTGGCAGGTACTGCGCCGCGCACAGCACGCGGCCTTCGAGACCGCCCTGCGCCCCGTCTGGTCCCTGGTGCAGGACCTGCACCAGGCGGAATTCACCCGCCACGCCCTGACCGTCGCCGAGCACGGCATCGGCACGGCCCTCACCACCCTCGTCCCCGGCAGCCGGTTGCACGACGGCGTCTGGGGCCTCGAAGCACCCGGCGAGCGGGACGTCCACCCGCGCGGCCGCGGCCTGGTGCTGCAGCCCACCTTCCACTGGACCGGCCACCCCGTCGTGGCCGACCCGCCCGAGGGCCCCCTGTACCTGACCTACCCGGCCGGTCCCGGCCTGCCGCCGCAGCCGGCCGGGCCCGACGGCAGCGACGACGCGCTGTCCGCGGTGCTCGGCCGCAGCCGCGCCGACATGCTGCTCCTGCTCGCCCGGGAGCACACCACCAGCGAGCTCGCCCGGCGACTGGGCGTCAGCAACGCCACCGCGTCCGCCCACGCCACCGCGCTGCGCCGAGCGGGACTGATCAGCACGGTCCGCGCCGGACGGGCCGTCGCGCACCGGCGCACCGCCCTGGGCAGCCTGCTCGTCCGGCGCCGCGACGGAACGCCGGCTTGAGCTGCTTGTTCCCCGGCGAACCGCTACTCCTCGATCGCCCCGCCCACGCGCCGCAGGTGCTGCCGGAAGCTGTACGACGGGTCGGCGGCCCGCCGCGCGAGGTAGTCGTCGAAGGCCGTCTGCCGGCGCAGGGTCTCGCCCGCGCGGATCCTGCGCGCCTGGTCGCGCTCGGTCCGCCGGATCCGGTGTGCCGTCTCCAGCACCGCCTCGGCGTGTCCGGCGCCGATGAACAGCACACCGTCGTCGTCCGCGAAGACGATGTCGTCCGCGCTCACCAGGTGCGGTCCGCAACGCGCCGTCTCCAGGGCCTCGGGCTCCCGCTCGTCCAGCCGCATCGGGCCGGGCGGGAAGCTGCCGTAGCTGAACACCGGAACGCCGATCTCGACGAGCTCCGGAGTGTCGCGGTGCAACCCCCACACCACCAGCCCCGCCAGCCCCGCCGCCTCGGCCTCCAGGACCGCCAGGTCGCCGACGCACGCCTCGTCCTGCCGCCCGCCGTTGTCGACGACCAGGACGTCACCGGGCCGCGCCCGGCCGAAGGCCTCCAGGAACACGTCCACGCTGCCGTAGTGCCGCGCCGGCAGCACACGCCCGGCGACGCGCTGTCCCGGGACGACCGCGCCGATGCCGGGCGGTGCGGCGCGCAGCGGTACGTTCTCGCGGACGCAGGCGTCGGCGAGCAGGGGTGTGGACAGATCCGCGAAGGCCTTCAGCATGGCGGGATCCTACCGGCGAGGGCCCCCAAGGCCCCCGTCGCGCCGGTCACTTGATCGCGTCCGTCGCCTCACGCCGTCGGTCACTCCACCGCGTCCGTCACTGCGCCTGGCCGAGGGCGAGGGCGGCCTTCTTCACCGCCGAGGCGACCGCCTCGGTCGCTCCCGGGTGGAAGACGCTGGGGATGATGTAGTTGGCGTTGAGTTCGTCGTCGGTGACGACGTCGGCGAGGGCGGTGGCGGCGGCGAGCATCATGTCGGTGTTGA